>NZ_JBRFKD010000002.1:2392669-2975582 GCF_053098325.1 Providencia sp. PROV_01
GGACATGCCTGAACGTTTCCAGAACAAGCGTATTAAGCACTTTGATGAAGAAGGCGTGCCTGTTTACTTCGAAAACTACGAACCTTGTGACGTACCTGAATCGCGCTGGATAGACATGCGTGTCGAAATGCCACCTAACTCACTCTACAATCAAAAGCAAGCTGAAGCAAAGAGACTCGCTAAGATAGAAGCAGAGCGATTAGCGCAAGAAGAAGCTAAACGTGCAGCAGAGGAAGCGGAAAGGATAGAATAGGAAGCTAGCAAAGTTCTGGTTTATATAATCAACGCTAATAGTAACTCAAGGATGAGTGATTTCTATTATGTGCAATTACCACAATCCCTGATCAAATTACCAGTTCACGTTCCTTAAGCAATATTGATATTATTCAAATAAATATTAAATTAGTGTTATCTTGACTGTTGTTATTCTGACGACATGTTTATCTTGTTGTGCGATAAAGCAGGTTTACTTAAAAGTTAACTTGCCCTGAAAAATGGTTATATGATAACTTATAAGTAAACGGAGATAGCAGTGAGCGACAATGTTTCATCTACATTTAAAGGAAGCTGTTTTCGTATCTGTCATTGTGATGGTGCAAAAGAAACGCTCGATGCAGCATTAAAAAAATTGAGAAAAAATAAAGCTGAAGCCTATAAAAGGCAGCTCATGGTTCATTTGGAGAGGCTATCAGAGGGTAAAAGGCTATCTTCTGAAACTATTAGAAAGGAAGGTGACCTTCCTTGTCTTGTAGGGAAAACACCTAAATGTTTTTGGGCTTTAAAAAAGATACCTATCAGAGCATACTTTTGGTATTCAGATAAATATCCAAGTACTTGTTTTGTAAGTCATTATGTTTACAAAGATTTTGATAAATTAAGTCAATCAGATATCAACATCATACATTGTAATTGGAATAAAATTGAACGAGGCTAAAATGGAATCTAAATCACTTTTTTATCCTGTGAAGCATGAGCTTTCAGAAGATGAAAAGAAAAAAATATCGTATGAACGCTTGGTTTTTAACGTTACAGAAGATATTTTGATTGCCATGGAAGATGCAGGAATAACGCAACATAAGCTTGCTACTATATTGGGCAAAAGTAAATCATTTGTGTCGCAAATATTGAATGGGAAGCGCAATATGACACTGAGGACACTGTCTAATATTTGCTTTGCCTTAGACTTAAAGCCTACAATTAATATATATGATGCAAATAATGCTGATGTATCTCATGAAAAAGTTCCTGACTTGAACTATAAGAGAATGTATGGTGATGATAAGTTTATTAATACAGCACCAGTTATTAGAGGAAAGAGGAGCATAAAAATTCTTATTTCTGATAATAGTTCTACAGATACCATTATGCTGTATACAGATTTACAGCAGGGGTGCTAGTTATGTTAGAAAAGATAAAGCTAATGTCCGTAAATATACTAACACAAGAGTGTGATTTTCAGCATCTTGACTCTGAAAAAAAAGGTACTTTTCAGGGGGGGGTGGCCAAATTTCAGGTCTCGGTTGGCGTTGTTGAAACTCCAAATAAGGGAGATATCAATGTCATTGAAATTACAGCCGCACCTCAGGTCATGGGCATAAATGATGAAGACAAAGAGCAGTATTCGTTTAAAATAAAAATAAAATATAACTTTTTATTTTCTGTAGACAATTCTATAGATATAGATTCCATTACCCCTGATTTTATAGATGAAAATAGATGGTATTTTTTAAATTTTGTAAATCATCAATTTAAGATGGATGCTTCGATGATTTTAGATAGAACTGATATTAAAGGATTAAATATACCATATTCTACTTGATAGGGCGTTTATATTTGTGCAAGCCTTTGTTTTTGGCTTGCGCAACACTGCTATAAAGATATTACACCCACAGCTTCTTGAATTTCAGACATCCAATCTCCATAATTAAATACCTATTTTAGTGTTTCCTCAATATATATTTTCTTTTCATTTTTCCCAAGACTATCAATAGACATATTATCTTGATTACTCCAGTTTACATCGATATTTAGATAGAGGTCTTAACGGAAGAATAAGCGAAAAGGGTAGAGCAGGAAGGCCAAAATGAGGCCTAATCAATGTATTTTTCTATCAAGGTTGATTCATTAACTGATAACATACTAGCAATGTTCTTCAAATCATCTACGTAGATAGATGACTCACCATTTTCACACTTTATATATTTAGCTTCGGAAATCGTGAGATTCTTTGCTATTTCTGAAGTTGATATATTTTTTGATAAGCGCAATTCCTTAATAAATTCACCAATAGTTTTATTCGACATGTTTTCTATCTTTAGCCTTTTTTGATGACAGATGAAGATACTCTTCAATAAAGTTCATCACTTTATGAATCCTTTTCTCGTCCACGAGTTCCCAGTTTTGACCAAGCATAAACTCGTCAATTGAAATACCTTTGTAATCTATCTCAGTTCTATAAAAAACGTAAATCTTTGACAGCTCCGTGTGAGATGGCTCTCTATTTTCGTTGATACAGTTTAGTGCAAGTAAAAGTAATTGATTGTTGTTCATGTAACCTCCGATTATGAGGTCGTATGATATGTGAGCCACAGGGTGGATTATATCAAGAACAGTCGGAAAAATATAAATCTTGCTTGCTAGTATGATGTAGAGGCATGTAAAAATAGGGCTTTACATACGCATAAAATGATCAAATAATACTGTGTATTTATACAGTATTATTGGTGTCGTATGAAACTAAGATTAATTGAAACAGATGATTTACTAGCAAGCTTCCCTCTCTTTCTTGACCGAGTGCCAGCAGGTTTTCCATCACCCGCTGCGGACTATGTTGAAGACCGCATAAATTTAAATAGCGCCCTCATTAAGCACCCTGAAAGCACATACATGCTCAGGGTCGAAGGCAATTCAATGATTGATGCAAATATCAATGATGGTGATGTTGTTATTGTTGACAGCGCGGTCACAGCAAAAGAGGGGGATATCGTTATAGCTAGCTTCGAGGGCGAATTTACGGTTAAGAAACTACACCTCAAAACGTTTGGGGTTACATTAGAAAGGACATTGAGAGAACTCAATGGTGAGCCATGTATTGAATTAGAAGAAGTCCGAAAAATAAAACAACAAATTCTTTGTTCAGTTCATTTGGCCAGAAAGTTTTAGATATAGAAACAATGCGTAAGGCTGTTTGTGATTATGCAGAACGAGCAGCAGAAAAATTAAGAGAAGAAAAGCAACGCTGCAAAATTATTGGGTTGTTTATTCAAACTAGCCGGCATGCATCAGGCGAAGATTACGCGAATAGCATTAATATAAAACTCGAATACCCCAGCAGCGACACCAGAGATATTATCAATGCAGCAATGCGAGGGTTAAATATTATTTGGTGTGACGGTTACCGGTATTATAAAGCAGGCATCATACTATCTGATTTTACCGATTCAGCTGTTACCCAGCTTGATATGTTTTCAACACAAAAGCCATTTCGTAATAGCGATGAGTTAATGAAAACATTAGACGCCATTAATAAGAGCGGGCAGGGTAAAGTGTGGTTTGCAAGTAAGGGCGGTGATAGTGGATACAAAATGAAAAGAGAAATGTTGTCGCCTGCTTACACGACAAATTTTGATGAATTACGAGTGGTTAAAAGCTAAGAAATGGGCTGGACGTTTTAACTGTATTGCTGAATAAGTAAAAAAGGGTAGGGAGAGGAGCTGTGAAGTACAAACAATATGGACTTTACTTTTTGACCTGACACAACTGGGGCACAGAGCTAAATTGAATATAATTGGCTGCTTTGTGCCAAAAGCTGAAGTTGAATTTTGCCTATGTATCAATCATCGTGGGATGATGAAATAATCAGCGGCTTGAGTGTATATTCTAATCTTAATAGCTTATTTTAATAGGAAAATTAATTGAACAAGGCTCCTAAGTCGCTTAAATTCAATGGGGTTTTTTATATGTGGCAATGCATCAAGATTTAAAATAGACCTATTAAAAAGATTGATAAAGGGGGCTTTAATTATGACTCAAAATCCTTTTGAAGATTTTATAGAATTTATAACTAATCAGCATGGAGAAGAAATATGGATCACAGTCTATAAGACTGAAAAAATCAACAATTCAGATCACGACGGAGGAATGTATTGCGCTCTAGTTAGCAAAGAAAAAACAAAGAAAGCGATGGAGACACATGTATGGGATCTAATGATTGGCAGTGGTGGTCCTGGGTTTTGTACGTCATATGAAAATGGAAAAAGTCTTACCACTTACTATAAGAATCCAGATGAAGGATTCTTGAGACCTGTTCTTATTCGTGACTTTCATGGCAGAAAAGATAACTACATAGAAATCCTCGAGGAATTTCGCCTTTTTCATAATCTTTATCATGATTCTAAAAGTGGATCATACTTTAGTTTCGATGATTCCGGTGATGAAGTAGAAGTAATCAAAGTACAAAATGATGAGGTGAAAATCCGAAAAAGATATTTGCGCTCCTTTATGGCTGCATGTCAAATGAATCTTCTGCTTTATTTTGAATTAACGAGGCATTACAAGAAAAAATTGAATTACTCAAGTGATGAAAATCACAAAGAACTTATTTATACCATATATTCTGGAGAATCATATTCCAAAGGTTATATATCCTTCTCTAGAATATTAGGCAAAAAACTCATTACTTGTGAGAAAATAGATAAGAGTGGTATTTGGCCCTTTGAAGCAAAGAAAAATTTCCAAGATTTTATTATAGATGGTGACAGCGATGAACCAAAAACTTATTCATGTAACCCAGAATTACTTGCTAATTATTTCGGTGCTAATTCTGAAGCTCCCCACTATTTGACTCCGATATTTTTCCGTAAAGAGGTAATGCAAAAGTATTATAACTCTTCTGACTATAGAATTACAGATGGATATCTTTATAGAAATGGTGCTTGGGGTCTTCGATTCGATAATAACTCTCCCAATCATGTATCTGTTTTTCTTGGTGACCTTGGTAGAGATTTGCCTGAAAAAGAGCAAATCTACTGGAAAAGCTTTAACTTAATCCCTGAAGAAAGAAAAATTAGCCGAACAAATTTTGAACGCAGCTTTTTAGGTAATTTCTTCGATGCAGAGAATCCAGAGCATAAATTTAAACAGGAATTTAAATGCCTACAGGATTACTGGAGTAACAATTATGGGTGGAGCTTATTCCTTCCTCTAACTCAAAAGGATGAGCATTTCTTCAACTCTTTAAGATCTATGCTTACAAAAGAGCAATCAGAATTTGATGCTCAAATATTGGCACTAACAAAAGTTACGATAGACTCAATAAATGTAAAATCTCTTAGAGAATATCTTGAGGTTACTGATTCAAACATCAAGTCAATAGGACTAATAGAAGCTCTTCTTACTGAGCTACAATCAGATAACCTTAAAGAACAAATAAGCCTATTACGAGGCATTCAATCTGTAAGATCAACTGGTGTAGCACACAGAAAAGGTACTGATTACGAAAAAGTTATTTCAAGGTTGAATATTGATCACAATGATTTTCAAGCCGAATTTGACCAGTTATTACTAAATATGGCTTTTTTATTTAAAGAAATAATGCGATTAAATGTTGAAAAAAATGATAAATCATCCTAACAAAGATTGTTGAAAGGGGATAACAAGATGGTTCTGGTCATCCGTTCCTCGCTCAGATCAGGCCGTCAGGTTTAGTTGTCTTATATAGAACATAGAGAGTTCGAGCAATTAGAAAAGACGATTGCTGTGATGGGGTTAACCTCAGTTTTATTCCGCTTAAAATTTAGACACACAAAACATTAATTGGTTGGATTATATTCTCTATGAACGCTAGGTGGAAGGATAGGATTTAAGTGTGTGAAAATCGATTGGTTTGTGTTCAATGTTTAAGAAATAGTAGTTATCAAAACTAGATTAATATTTTATATAATCAATGGCTTATAAAACACGATTTTGACTGTGTTTTAGTGAAAATATTATCAATAATATTAAACCTATCAGTAAGTTATGATTAATGTAGATATATACTGCTGCGCCATATGGGCTGGACTGAAGCGGCTGACCTAATCGTTAAAGGTATGGAAGGCGCAATCGAAGCTAAGACTGTAACCTATGACTTGAACGTCAGTTAGAAGGCGCTAAATTACTGAAATGTAGCGAGTTCGGTGACGCAATCATTAAACACATGTAATTTATTACATGGTGTGATTAGGAACGGGAGCCTAAAAATTCCCGTTTATTTTTTGTTCAATTAAAATTTTCCCCAAAACCCCTCCCCAAAACGGCTCAAAAAATAGGCTATTTAGATTGCGGTAATTTGCCATTCTTTACCTCGGTCATCATTATATTTATCAGTCATCGCTTGACTCTTATGGCCTGATAAACTTTTAGTATCGATGCCTTGTTTTATATAACCTTTCAGATAAAGCGTGTTGAAGCTCTCCCTATTCAGCCGATAGCTGAGCGCTTGCGTTTTAATTTGTTAATTTTTGGCATAAGAAACACGTGGCAGAAATAATAAAAAAAGTCATAAAGATTCGGAAGTGGCTCGCTGAGTTTGGAGGATTACAAGGTGATAAAGCCAAGTGGAAGCGAAAGCAACTAGGGCTCCCCGACATTCTCTCCCATAAATTTGATGGTATCATTAACGAGCTTCTAATCGCTTATGGCATTATCTGTTGTAACTGTCGATATGCAGCTCATCTGTTACCTTTATATCTCTCGAAGATATCGATCAGTACCTTAGGATTACGGTGTAGGCCTGTCAGCTATGGTGTGTCCTTTATTCTATGACGATGACTATTAATTTGTAAAGAAATGTAATTGCAAGCTTGAAATTCTAGTTAGAGACACTATATAAGAAATGCACCAAGATAAAACATTATTCTACACTAAGTACATAATTAATGGTGCATGAGTAGTGTGTGTTTAGTTTGATATATAAAATATTGAAGGAGAAATTATGTCTAACATTAGATCTTTTTCATTATTCCCAACATTATCGGATAGCTTACTTTCTAACAGATTTGACCAAATGGATCGTCTGTTTAGTCAACTTACAGGTAATAGGCCTTTAACTTCAGAACATCCGTATAATTTAAAACAAATAAATGAAACGAGTTATCAATTAACCATTAGTGTTCCAGGTTATAAGGAAGATGATTTAAGCGTATCCTTAAAAGGTGGGAAATTGTATGTTCAAGGTGAGCAATCAGCTGAATTAGTTAATGACTCAGAGAAAGAGAAATGGATCCATCAAGGAATCACTCAAAATAAATTTTCGCTTGAATTTAATCTCGGTAAGAATGTAAAGATTGAAAGCGCTGAGTTATCTAGTGGTTTACTTACTTTGGACATTGAATACGAAATCCCAGATGAAGAAAAACCTCGAGTTATAGCTATTGAAAATAAAGATATAAAATCATAGAGTTATAATTTATGACCCGTCAGCAATGGCGGGTTTTCTTTTTTAAGAGTCAGCTCATATCACAAGTGGAATATTTAATATTACCATCTAATTATTTTCGTTAATTTCTGGTTTTGTGCTGAACCTGACCATTTTCTATAAAGATGATGTAAGTGTTATTGAGAGAACCAAGCGCACAGTAGTGCTTGGATATTTGAGCAGCCCTAATTTAAACGGTTCGTCTGCGCTATATCAGTTATCCATAAAAGATCGCCTAGGCGGTCTTTTTTATAGTTAAAATAAACATAAGATTTATCGTCACGATTGGTCAGAGTTACATGTGCAGTTATGTGCAATAACCCCTCTAAAGTGTTAATTATTTGCCTTAAGATTCTGTTAAGATTTAATCGATAAACTATAAAAAATTAACAGACAAAAGGAATTATTATGAATAAGGCAATTATTGCGCTCGTATTATCAGCAGCTTCATTTGGCGTGTTAGCTAACAACCATGCTGGCGGATTAGTTTCGAATGATGGTTCTGTTGGTCCAAAAGGTGGGTTTGTTGCAACGGCTCAAGCAGTGACAACTGTCGTTCAAGCGAAAGAGCTTCCTGATGATGCATGGGTTTCACTTGAAGGTCATATTGTTAAACAGATTGGTAAAGAGCTTTACGAATTTAAAGATAGTACTGGCTCAATCGCTGTAGATATTGATGATAGACGCTGGCGTGGACAGGTTGTGACGCCTGAAACAAAAGTTCGTTTAGATGGTGAAATTGATAAAGAGTGGGCTTCATTAGAAGTTGATGTGAAGCGAGTAACTATTATCAATAAATAATCGTAAATCTTTAATGAGCCCCATGATCGGGGCTTTTCTGCAATGAAAACTCCGCTTGCTAGCTTCTGTCTAATTCGTATGTTAGTTAGATAGCTTTATCTATCGCTCTTTCAATCGCTTTACATTCGGGACTATTTCCACTGGACTGTTCTATTTTCCCAGGTAAGTTACCTTCGGGAGTATCCATTTTTATCTCGCAAGTATCTGACTTAGTTTGGGGTTTAGTGTTTGATGAACAAGCTGTTACTAAAGCGATAACAAAACATACTAATATAGCTTTGTTTTTATGCATACTGTCTATCCTGTTTTAAAGGGGGTATTCTGAGGCTACAAAGGTTAAGTGCAAAGCGCAAAGAAATCCATGAGGTTGTGCTGTGTGGTTTTTGTTTTCTATAACAATAAGGTAACTTCAAGTGGTATGCCTGTCAAAAACTCCTTACTTTGGATTATTGGTTAATCCTTACTTTATCTACAGTGCTTATAACTTCGGTGTTTTCCCTCATTAGAATACTTCGAGATTGTTTTTATTTAATTCTACAAATGCTATGCATTGAGTAGTATTTGTAGAATTTGGTATACCAGATTAACTACCTATGACTGCTTTCATTGCTTCGTTTTGTTTCGTAATTGCATTCAGGTAAGCGGGACTCGATTTTAAATTATCATGATGGTTAATAATATTTTGAGGTATTTTGAATTCTAAATTCAAAGCCTATTGAGTTGTTTGGAAAAGGAAAATATCGGCGATAGAAAATTTATTATTCGCGATGTATATCACAATTTATCCCACTTATAATCAAGAAGATAAAAGGATTGGAAGCGAATATTGAGTTTGGCGTCAAAGAAAACTCTTGGGAAGACTACAGGTAGAAAAGGATTCCGTTTCTCGCTATTTCAAGATAACAGATATAATCAATCTCCTGTGATGTAGATATTTAATTATGATTGTTCTTTCGAAAGTGCTGCAAAGATTGCCGTTTCTATTTTTTCAGGGGTAGTATTGGGTGCAAAGCGCTTGAGCGGGGCGCCGTCACGACCAATCAAAAACTTAGTAAAATTCCACTTAATTCTCTTACCTAGCAAACCGGGCAGTTCGTTCTTAAGATAGCGAAACACTGGATGTGTAGCGGCTCCATTGACTTCTATTTTCTCGAACATCGGGAAACTCACACCATAGTTAATATAGCAGGTCCGTGCGATTTCATCAGCGTTGCCAGGTTCCTGTTTCCCAAACTGATTGCAGGGGAAACCAAGCACCACCAAACCTTGGGCGGCGTATTTCTTGTAGAGAGATTCAAGTCCACCGTATTGTGGTGTAAAACCGCAATGACTGGCTGTATTAACGACTAGAACCACCTTACCTGCGTAGTCTGCCATAGAGACAAGCTGGCCACTAAGACTTCTAGCCGTTAATTGGTAAAAGGTACTCATATTCTAGTCCTCAAATGTGTGCGATGTAGCATTGAAGATATTGATGGTACAGTTTAGTGCTTTAATTTTATTATTTACATAAATAATTATTCGCAATTGCCATCCCGAATTTTGTCATAAAGCTTAAGAAATTACAGCTTGTGATAATCATAACCTCTATGAACTTAATAAGCTCCAGCGAGAATTTGACGACCTTTCTTTCAGGAACAGGGGCAACCTTGAGCAATATTTCCCCTTCCAGTTTTATGGGTGAATAAGTTCGGCGCACTGCAGCAGCGGATTGCTGGAGGGTGGACTTATAATTTTCGTTATGCTTTTTTGATTTAAATCAAAGTTGCATGCTATTTGCAATTTATTAATTGACCATTAATTAGTCCCTAAACTATAAATGGTAATGATACTGATTATTATTATCATAAAGGTTAACTATGCGTACGGATATTAATGGAACATTTTTACTCAGCTCATTAGCGCTTTTTGTTAGTCAAGGAGCCTTCTCTGCATCAACGCCTCCACCGCGTGCCCATATTGATGCCAGTGAAACGATGGTTGTCACATCAACTCGAAGTGAAAGTAGTTTATGGAATAGCCCAGTAACAATGCAAGTCATTGATAAGCAACAGCTTGATAGTTCGACAAACATAGCGCTAGCAGATGATTTACGCGATATTCCAGGTGTTGAAATTACCGATAATGCCTTAGCGGGACGTAAACAAATTCGCATTCGTGGGGAAGCATCTTCTCGAGTATTGATCTTAATTGATGGGCAAGAAGTCACTTATCAACGGGCAGGGCAAGATTATGGTGCTGGGCTGCTTATTGATGAATCCGCATTGGAACGCATTGAAGTGGTGAAAGGCCCCTATTCAGTACTTTACGGCTCTCAAGCTATTGGTGGTATCGTTAATTTCATAACCAAAAAAGGTGGCAATAAGCCATTGGGAGGCACTGTTAAGGCGGTATATAACTCCGCAACGACAGGGTGGGAAGAGTCAGCAGCGGCATGGGGGAGCATAGGTAAGTTTGATTATCGGCTCAACGGAAGTTACTCCGATCAAGGTGACAGAGATACTCCCGAGGGGCGCCTAAAAAATACGAACCATCGCAATAATAGCCAAGGTATGTGGTTAGGTTACACCGAAGGTAAACATAAATTTGGTCTTTCCCTTGATAGATATAAATTGTCGACACAAACATGGCATGAAGACCCAAGCTATGAACACTTCAGTGTCAAAATTCCTGATTTAACTCGTGAAAAAATTGGTCTTTTTTATGATTATCAAGCGGATGGTGAATATATTAAAAATATTCATTTAGATGCTTATGAACAAACTATTGAGCGTGATTTTGAAAATAAGCTGGCGGTTGTGACACCAACAGGGAGCCCAATGATTGGCGATTTACGAGTAGCTAATCAGACTCAATCGAATGACAAACAATATACTCAAGGGATCACACTACAAACAGATATTACACTACCCGCGAATAATCAACTGGTTGTGGGAGCTCAGCTTCAGCGCGACCGTGTAAAGCAGTCTTCAAAAAGTTCAACAGAGTCCCAAAGCTCAACGCAGTTCCCTCCTGCCGTCAATTATACAAAAACCAGTGATTCACATAATCGAACAGAGCAAACAAACTGGTCGATATTCGCTCAAAATCAATATGCTTTTGCAGATGATTGGAAGTGGACATTAGGGGCGCGGCAATATTGGTTAAGTTCGGAGTTGTTAAGTGGTTTTGAAAATACAAATCACTCAACAACGGGGAACACTTATCATAACCTTAAAAGCTCAAAAACGCATGATAATCAATTTATTACATCAACAAGCTTACGGTATTCAGGGTTTGAGAATACAGAGCTGCGTATCGCATTCGCTCAAGGTTATGTATTTCCAACATTGAGCCAATTATTTATGCAAACCTCAGCGGGGGGAAGTATCAATTATGGAAATGAGGGACTAAAAGCAGAGCGTTCTAACAACTATGAAATCGGTGCGCGTTATAACGGTAATCAATGGTATATCGATAGCGCTTTATATTATTCTGAAGCGAAGGATTATATCGCTTTAGTCACATGTTCAGGGCAGTCAATATGCAGTGGAAACAGTAATTCTTCACGAACAGGATATCACTATTATGACAATATCAATCGTGCGAAAACATACGGGCTAGAAATGACCGTCGAATACCAAGGATGGGATATCACTCCTTATGCCACAGGGAATTATTTACGTCGTCAATTTGATGGTGTGAATATAAAAACTTGGGATACCGGAGAGCCTAATGTTAGTGGGCGCTTTGGAGCTAAACATCAATTGATTCTAGACCAAGTGAACTTAACCTCAGATTTATATCTTCGAGCTGCTGCAAAAGCACAGGATAAAACGGGTGAAAAGCCAACGAGCACAGCAGGCTGGGCCACTCTTAACCTTGCGTTTAATACAGAATTTGGCTCAGACGATCAGTACCAAATTAACTTATCGTTAAATAACTTAACCAATAAAAAATACCAAACTGCCCACGAATCAATCCCTGCTTCTGGTTTTAGCGCTGCAACAGGCTTTGTATGGAAATTCTAAAAATGAAAAAAATAATAGCTGCACTATTTGTACTCAGTTTTTCAATAGTGAGTGCTGCGAGTGAAAGAATTGTTGTGGCAGGAGGCTCTCTCACAGAGTTAGTTTACGCTTTAGGCGCTGGAAACCAAGTGATTGGTGTTGATGAAACAACAAGTTGGCCAGTGGAAACAGCAAAATTACCTCATATTGGTTATTGGAAACAGTTAAGTGCCGAAGGAATTTTATCTTTGCATCCAACGTTGTTTGTCACTTGGCAAGATGCAAGCCCTCAATTGGTTTTTGATCAGCTAAAACTGCAAAAAGTCAGTGTATTAACGTTACCTCGAATACCAGCTACGGTTGAACAAATGTATCTCAATATTCATACCTTATCGGAGGTGTTACATAAACCGGAACAGGGGAATGCGTTGGTTAATCAGTTACGTAGCCGATTGGATAATATTGCTCAAATAAATGAAAAGAAAGGCAAAAAAATCAATGTGCTATTTATTCTTTCCGCGGGTAGTAGTGCGCCACAAATTGCAGGGAAAGGTAGCGTTGCCGATATCATTTTGACACTGGCTGGTGCGAACAATCTTGCGCAACACACACAATACAGAAGTTATAGCGCAGAAGGTTTGATTGCGGCAAACCCTGAAGTGATCATTGTAACCAGCCAGATGGTAGAAAAGGGCCTTAACCAGCTAGAACAAGTTCCCGGACTTACCCGAACTTCTGCTTGGAAAAATAAACGCATTGTGAGTATCGATCAGGCACTCATTTTAGGTATGGGGCCTCGAATTGCGGATGCCGTTGAGATTTTACACCACAATATTTGGCCAGATGAAACGGATAGTGAGTGATAATATGAAATATGATATTGATTTATCGCCTTATTTTGCATTAGAAGGCCATCAACCATTTAAAGATAGGCATGCAACAATGCCTTGGCGCGGGGCGGTACCAATTAGTGCTGATAAACGACAAGACACATGGCAGAAATTAATCAATTCGACGTTCGAACCACGTAAGCGATTGGTATACCTACATATTCCTTTTTGTGCAACACATTGTACTTTCTGTGGTTTCTACCAAAATCGCTATGATGCCTCTGAAAGCCATATTTATACAGAGTATTTGATCCGGGAGATTGAAACGGAAGCCGACAACGTATTACACCAGTCTGCCCCGATCCATGCTGTTTATTTTGGCGGTGGAACACCCTCTGCACTTTCTGCTAATGATTTAGCGCGTATTATTAATGTGTTACGCCTTCGTTTACCATTAGCTCCTGATTGTGAAATAACCATTGAAGGGAGAGTTCTTAATTTTGATGATGCACGTATTGATGCATGCTTAGATGCAGGAGCAAATCGTTTTTCAATTGGTATTCAGTCATTTAATAGTAAAATTCGTAAAAAAATGGCCCGGACATCAAATGGTGAGGAAGCTCGGAAATTTATGGAAAAATTGTGCCATCGAGATAGAGCGGCGGTGGTTTGTGATTTGTTATTTGGTTTACCTGAGCAGACAACCGAGTTTTGGGGTGAAGACCTGAGAATTGCAAGTGAGATTGGCCTAGATGGTGTCGACCTTTATGCACTTAATTTGATCCCAAGTACGCCACTTGGTAAAGCGGTTGAAAATAATCGAGTCACAGTTCCTGATCCTGCCAAGCGTCGTGACTTGTATTTACAAGGCTGCGAATTTATGGATAAACAAGGCTGGCACTGCATCAGTAATAGCCACTGGGCGCGGACAACACGGGAACGCAATTTATATAATTTGTTGATTAAACAAGGGGCTGATTGCTTGGCGTTTGGCTCTGGTGCCGGGGGCTCTCTCAATGGATATTCATGGATGGGGGAGAGGAATCTGACCTCGTATTATGAAGCAATTAATGCGAAAAGAAAACCGCTCATGATGATGATGCAGACGACCGATCCGCAGTATCAATGGCGCCATCGCTTACAGGCTGGTATTGAAACAGCGCGAGTTGTACTTGAACAATTTACCCCTCATGCGCAAATGCTGTCTCCACTCTTACAGCAGTGGTATCAGTCAGGATTAACACAAGATACTTCGACTGATTTAAGACTAACGAATGAAGGCCGTTTTTGGGCAAGTAATATTCTTCAATCACTTCAAGAGATTATCGTGAATCTTAATTCTATCCAATTCACGCAAGAAAAAATATCGTAAAGGAACATTTAATGAGTAATGTAGCGTTAGCTGATTTTTTGAAAACAGAGCCCGATGGAACATTAGAAACTATTGCAAAACAATATGATACCACCTTATTGGATGTAGTAAGACATTTGCCCGATATGGCTTTGACGATAGGAAAACATTTTGACTTGATTTGGGATGCTGTCCACACATGGGGTAATGTCACCACGCTAGTTCATACGCAGGATGTTATTCTAGAATTTTCAGGTGAGTTGCCTTCAGGTTTTCATCGCCATGGTTATTTTAATTTACGTGGTAAAAAAGGCATGACAGGGCATATCAAAGCTGAAAATTGTACATATATTGCACTAATTGAACGAAAATTTATGGGAATGGATACCGCCTCGATTTTATTTTTTAATCAATCAGGAGATGCCATGTTTAAAATTTTCTTAGGGCGTGATGAACACCGTCAATTATTACAGGAACAACTTGAAGCTTTTCGTTTATTAGTTAAGCAACTTAAAGAGAATAATTAATGGCAAGATGGTTAGTTTTTGGCACTGTTGGGCAGGGTGTTGGCAATATTATTGGCTCAGCTTTGGGGAGATGAACCTGTATCTAAATGGTTATTTTTGAATAAACCGACATCAGTACTCGATATTCACCACCAACAACATCTTTTTCGTTTGTTACGGCATCTAGTCAATACACGAAAAATAAATGTGTGTTGTGTATTACGCGATTTAAACCTTACGGCTCGCTTTGCTGAGCACATTATTTTAATGCATCAAGGGCAAATTATTGCGGAGTAACTTTCATTATATTAAATCTTTAGTCCTCTATATGACAAGGAATGGTCTTTTTACTGGAACTACCCAAATTATTGGGTAGCTCAATTTTTTAATGGGGATATTAAGTATTCAAACAGTATCTATTTAGTTGGTTTTCCTTGCCAATATCCGGCGAGTAAAGAGCCCGATAAGTTATGCCAAACAGAAAACAATGCGCCTGGAAGAGCAGCCATAGCACCAAAGTATTGCGCTCCTAAAGTTGCTGCTAACCCTGAGTTTTGCATGCCAACTTCAATTGCCAAAGTTCGGCAAGTTGACTCATCAAAACCAAATAAACGCCCGCCCCAATAGCCACCAATTAAACCGATTCCATTATGTAATACAACAGCAATAGCGACCATAAATCCAACAGAAGCAATATGGCTTTGGCTACCTGCAACGACAGCACTGATTATTGCTAATATACAAATCATTGATAAAGAAGGTAAAAATGGTTCAATTTTTTTCACTATTTCACTGAAAAGATGATGAATGACTAACCCTGCAATGATAGGGATAATTACGATTTGTAAGATAGACAGCAACATACCCATGACATTTACACTAATTGATGTATCTGCATATAACAGAGTCAATAAAGGTGTTGCAAATACGCCAACCAAGGTAGATACCGATGAAATCGTAACAGATAATGCCACATCCCCGCGCGCTAAATAGATCATCACGTTTGAAGCCGTTCCACTCGCCACGCTACCCACTAATATCATTCCAACGGCAAGATCAGCTGGCATATCAAAAGCTTTAGCCAAAAGCCAAGCTGCTAGGGGCATAATCAAGTAATGAATAAAGGTACAAATAATCACTGGGGCGGGTCTTGTCACGACGCGTTTAAAATCGCTAATTCTAAGTGTTACTCCCATAGTAAACATAATTAGCATCAGTAAGTAGCTAATAAACGGGGAGATCCCTGTAAATGAGTTTGGTGTATAATAAGCAAATATGGATAAGAGTAGAGCCCATAATGGGAATAATCGAGTGACTTTAGACAACATTAAGACATTCCTTTTTATCTATTTTAAGTGGTTAGGTTTTCCAATAAGAACGAGTCGATATCATGGAGAGGATTGATTTGAGTTTAATGTATCAACTCTCTATTCGAGATATAGCCTTCTGATAAAGAGCGTCGCTCATAGAATAAAGTTGGCGTTTTTTCTCCACAATCAGAACCGGACTTATTTAGCGCATTTTTAAAGTTTGTTGTTATTATATTTGTAGTTATTTGTTCACCACGATTTGCTTGAAAATTCGTGTGGATATAATGAATCAGATACGGACTAACAACCTAGTAAACTTATCAGGATAGAAGCAAACACGCTATGAGGAAATTGAATGCATATATTCTCAGCATCTACTTTTGTAATCTTCAGCCTACGCTATTTAAACACCATTGCGACAGCGCCAACGATGCCTAAAAGGATATCAGCACCAGCAAAGGCATAGATATTTTTAACTTCTTCACTGCGAGTATCGGCAAAACGTTCAAGTGTTTTCTTGCTTGAAGGGGCTTCAACCTCTTCAAATTGCTGTATATAGCTAGCAGCTTTTGTATTTCTTGTTCGCTTGATTTAGGTTTTTTCCGACTTGATAAAAAAGCAGTAATTGTTCATGTTACGCCCTACAGGGTATTTGGTTAACTTACTAATCTTGCGTAAAGAAAAATGTTCAAACTTAGTGATTATAATCATAATTAGCACTGAATAATAATCATTGTCAATTCAATAAATTGTTAATAAACCCTAAGGGTAGTGCATTACATAGTCTTGGTATTATGAGATGAAAAACGAGAGCTTAAAACTCCCGTTTGTGCATTTAGAAAAATTCTTCGGTCATAACATAGGTTTTTGCCCAACTCGATGGCTTAGTTTCAAGTTTAAGCATGTAGACAAATCAGGGGGAAAAGGTTAAAAGGCTAGCAGCAGCCAAGCCTTTTAACATAGGTGGTAATATCTAGTTTTTCATATATACATTTAAGAATACATTTATATTTATATTAAAAATTTTAGATATGGTTATTAAATGATCTGCATAAATTGAGGTGCCTCCATGCTCATACTCTATATAATGACTTTCTGTAATATCCAAATTAATTGCCATTTCATGAGTTGATATTTTATTTTTCACTCTTATAATTTTTATATATTCACCAAGGTTCTTATTCCTTTGTGTGATTTCTTTCTTTATTATTTCTTTTTCTAGCATATTGGTGTTGGTGCAGTATTTTTGTTGATAATGAATGTTATTATAAATAAAGATATTGTTTTCTGTTGGGTAATGAATTTGAATATAAATTTAAACCCAAATCAATAATTTCACCTTCGCTCTCCAATTCTTTTAATAAAGAAACGAAGAAGGATTCTACGCTAATGTTTAATTGTATTAAAAACATTAAAATTAGACTGAATGATATAGTATTAACACCATTTTCGTAGCGTGAAACCTGTTGTTGACTGACATGAAGTAATTTGCTTATATCTTCTCCTGTCAGATCATTTTCGATACGTTTCTGCCTTAAATAATTTCCAATTAAGATGTTTACTTTGCTATTTAAAATAGCACGATCCATATTAACCCCTATAGTGAGTAAGAATTTTCTGAGATAAAAATTAATCAAATAATAATATTAAGTACAATCGTTTAAAACGCTTAATGATATATTTTTCATAGGCGTAATCGATTGAAAGAGAAAAGTCAATCGTTTGATTTTAATTTTCAGCTTGTAACAACATATTGATAAATAGCAATTAAATCAGTTTTTGCTATTTTTCCAATATTGCGAGATAAATGAATTGACAATTGCATTTACTCGTATAAAGAGTATTTGCGATTTCATTTTTATATGATACATTGAATATTAATTTTAATGATTAAATTATGCTTATTGTTTAGTATTTTATTTATTCTATTTTTTTATTCTATATTTCTATTTAATTTATACATATATAAATATCCTTATTTACAATGCTGTATCATATTGGTAATAAAATATTATCAATTGAAATGTTTTGTTACAAATTAATTGATTGGATAATAATAAATCAGTCCAGGGAATTTTATTATGTACTGATTTTACTATGAGTAATAACGGATCTATATTAAATCTAGTCGTGATTATTTAGAATATCGGCAGTGGTTTTATATACTTGAGTAAATTAATTGTGAAGGGTGAAATTTTCATGTCTCGTTTCAATATGGAACCATGCGTTTATTATTTATTTACTGCTGAAAAATAAAACAGTATAGCTATTCGTATTTCCAAAGGTAAAGGTTGTCTTTAGTGTTTATTGTTATATTCTTTAAATAATTGCTTCCTATGTTAATTGAATTGGTGCATTTTTAACTAAATGTAAAAATTAGCACCCTCAAATATTAATTTTCTTATAAAATAATGGGTGAATATACATATTCAAGATTGATTAAATACACATAATTGATGTTTTATCAGTTGTAATTTTTGTATCAGATTTTATCTGCCATGATAGATACAACATCGAATGATAATAGCGAGTTTTAACAGAAAAGGGTTCATGTAAGTGCAAAACAGATATGGTTTTCTTCAAAGGACTTAAGCAAATCACACGCTAAATGGGGGTTATGATTGCCCTAAACGTATATTAGGAATACATTACAAGCAATTAATTTCAGGAGTGGTAGCTTGTTGTGTACACCAAAATTTTGCGAGTTCTATGTGTTTTGTTGTTGATATTATTAGCCTTTATCATAGGTGTTTCAATAAACTTTAGTAAAAAACCAACCCTTATTGATGGCGCTAAACAGACAGTAGTGGATTTTATGCACCAACCGAAAGCTGCTAACATGAGAAATGTTAAATTCTATTCACATGGTTCAATGATGGGTCATAAGGTTATTGGGGATGTATGTGGTGAAGTGTTTACATTTAAAGATGATTTACCATATAAGTATAAGCGGTTTATTGTTGAAGTTGCTGCTAATCATGAAGGCCAGTGCGTGTTTTCCATTCCTTTATTTGATTTCGAGGGGGAAATGATCTCTGAGCCGGATTTTCAGAAGATTTGGGATAATCGATGTCAGTAATTAAGCACATTATTCACTATAATGGTCTTGTGGTTGCTTGGGATCATTAAAGTGATTTCTATTTAGTAACTGTTCTTTGTTAATTTATCGTTCGAAAAATAAATCTCGGTTCAATAGTTCCTCTAGAAGATTCACTGGTGATATTCATGTTGCCATAAGAATTTTAGTAAAAGAAAACTCCTTTGAGTATAACTGTATGAAATAAAGATATTGTTACAGAGCGAGCGAGAAGGCGTATAATTCCGTAGGTAAGTAATTTTATTTAATCATCATTGATGAGATGGAATGATAAAATGAACAGAAGTGAATTGATTGATTATATTCAGCATAATTATGGTGTGGAGCCTGAAACTCCATGGATGAAGTACCCTGAATATATTGTTTTTAGACGAAAAAACAACGCAAAGTGGTTTGCAGTTATTATGCGTATTTCATCTAAGAAATTAGAAATAAATAAAAATGAGGAGGTAATTAATATTATCAACCTTAAAGCTCCCCCTGAACTTATTGGTTCATTGCGGTTAAAAGATGATATTTATCCAGCGTATCATATGAATAAAGAGCATTGGATTACGATAAAGTTGCCAGGGCGCCTTACTGATGATGAACTCAAGGAGTTAATCGAAGATAGTTATAGGCTAACAGCTTAGCATTTCATTATATTGCTAGACTATCCCATCCATGGGAAAAATTTCCATACTAACTAGTTAAGCTTTCTTGCGATGATAAACAATCGAGGAAATGGCATTAAAACATAGCCATTATCTTGTGCTGGGTAAGCTTCTGTTAATAATTCATGGTAACGAGCGAGAAATTGTTCGGTTTGTTTTTTATCTAGGTTTTCAACGTAGGGTCTTAATCCTGTCGCGCTTAACCAATCAATGATTGAATCAATCGATGGCATGACGTGATAATAAGTCGTTTGCCATATATCAACAGAACAATGGGCTGCTGAAAGCAAATCATAATATTCAGCTATTGATAAAAGCGCTGTTCTATTGACGGCGGAAATCGCTTGCTCACTGGCCACTTTGCGCATTAAAGCATGTGTGGGTTCATTCCAATTATTTGGCATCTGGATGGCTAAAATACCGTTGCTTTTTAATTGATCAACAAGATGAGGGAATAATAGGTTGTGATCAGGTAACCATTGTAACGAAGCATTGGCAAATATAAGGTCCTGTTTGATTTCAGGAACCCAGGTTTCAATGTTTGCATCTATAAACTGGCAGTCAGGAAGGTTCTTTTTTGCTTCAACTAGCATGGCAGGAGAGTTATCGACCCCAATTATTCTTGCTAATGGGTACATTTCACGAAGTATTTGAGTTGAATTACCTGGACCACAACCTAAATCGGTTAAATTACATACGTTATCGGCATGAATATGGCGGATTAAGTCATATGATGGGCGAGTTCTTTCCTGTTTAAATTGCAGATACAAATCAGGGTTCCAATCTTGCATGTGCTAGCCTCATTGTTTTATTGAATAATTAAATCATAATCTATGGCCTAACATATTGTACTTCTAGTTAAATATGTATTATTCGAGCTCCCATCATGGCGGCTTGGCCGCCAACTTTCACTTGAGTAATCTTTTTCGCTTGTGAGTGAATGTTTACTTGAATCGATGAGGTGCATCCCATGGCACGACCTTGCTCAAATAGAAATTGAGTTTCATTTGGTAAGACATAATTGACCAAATAGCAGCCAAGCGCTCCGCTAGCGCTGCCTGTTGCCGATTCCTCATTTATTCCATAGAGCGGTGCGAAATTTCGGCAATGTGCTGTGATTGATGTGTCTTGATTTAACTCAAATACATGGAAGCCGATCGTATTGAATTCACGGCTTAGTTTCGCTATTGCTTCATAATTAGGCTGTAGTAAATTTAAATAACCTGTTTTTACGGGAATAATAATGTCGGGTAACCCAGTTGAAATTATCATGATAGGTAAGCTTGTTTCAGTGATAATGTCACTCGTTATGCCAAGGGCTGCTGCAACTTCATTGATATTAGGTCCATCTCGCAGGATGGGTAGCGCTTGCTCCATAACGATATTGTTCGGGCTAACAGACACACTTAGAATACCGGCCTTGGTTTTTTGGGTGTAACACCCAGAGCAAATCAGCTTAAGTGACGCTAAAGTGAAAAACACCGCTAATGTGGCATGACCACAAAAATCGACTTCACCTTCAGCGGTGTAGAAATCTACTTCAAAATCAGTTTGTTCACCATTATAGACAAATGCTGTTTCTGAAAAACCGACTTGTTGCGCAATAGCTATTTTTTGTGAAGTACTGAGTGCTGGCGGGTTGAGAACAACACCAGCAGGGTTGCCACCAGTATTATTTTGTGTGAAAGAATTCACAAGGTATACCTGAATATCTTGCTCAATTTCGCCGGTATTTTTAATTTGCATTTATTTTCCCGAGTTCTAAATAGATATCTTAAATTTTTGAGTGCACCTTACTCATTGGTTTAAATTTCATGAGAGGTAGAAATGCTATATTAACATTAACGCATTGTGTAATAGAGTCATTATGATGCTGTCTTTTATTGATAACTTAATGAACCCATAAATAAAGTATTAATAACTTGCTTAAGCTAACATAGTGATGATGCTTAACTCGAAATGACATGGAATTTAGTTGAAGTCGGTTGTAAATTTGATATAAGGTGGATGATATTATTTTTGATTTAGGTGAAAATGATTAGATTATGTGCTGATAATACTAACGCAGGAGAAATAACTTATGTTTCCAGAGTACCGCGATTTAATTTCTCAACTTCGTCAATCAAGCCCTCATTTTCGTGCTCTTTTTGAAAAACATAATCAGTTAGACCATGAAATTGCAAGATTGGAACATTCAGACCGAAGAGGGTATGGCGATGAGGTGGTTGAGTTAAAAAAACAGAAACTACGATTAAAAGAAGAAATATATAAAGTGCTTAAAAATCCTGATGAAGAATAAAAATTTTATTTATATGGCAATAAATTTTATTATTGCCTAGAAGTAATCGTAAAATTTAACCATTAGAACAATGTTCAAAGTTATGTTTAAGTTGTTTAATAGCATATTTTTCTATATCTCTTAAACTCATGTTCATGGTATCCAAACCTTTTATATCCATTTTAAGTGTATGAACAGAACTATCATCACCGAGTAAAGTTATATGTAACCCTGTAACCTTTGTGTTTTCTTCTAATATATTTACTTGAGTTAGATTAAATTGCATAAAAATACCTTTTATAAAAGTTATAATTATTAATTAACCTACTCTAATTGCATGTTTATTTCTTTTACAAATAGTTAAAGATTGTAACTGTCATTCATCTTAATATTGTCATAATAGAAATAAAAATCCCTCAATACTTATTAATTAAGTCTGAGGGATTGTTGTTTATTTAAAGTTTATTCTTTATAAATAGATACATGAGGGATACCGTCATCACCTATAGTTCCACGGTACATACCTTCTGAATTAAATTCCATTGCGTAATTGCCAGATTTATCCAATACAATTACACCGCCACTGCCTCCGATAGCTTTAACGTCATCGAGTGCATTACGAGATGCATCAGAAAGGGTGGCTTTATTATATTTTACCTGTGCTGCAATATTATGAGCCGTTGCTGTACGAATAAACATTTCTCCAGAGCCTGTTGCGGAAACAGCTACGGTATTATTATCTGCATAATTTCCTGCACCAATAATAGGCGAGTCACCAACGCGACCATACCGTTTGTTTGTCATACCCCCTGTTGATGTACCAGCTGCAAGGTTACCTTGTTTGTCTAAAGCAACAGCTCCAACAGTGCCATATTTATAATCGTATAACATAGGGTCTACAAATAGTGCAGCTGTTTTCCCATCATGATCTAATACGACTTTTTCTTTTTCTTTCGCTTTTTGCAATTGTTCCCAGCGAAAATCAGTACGGAAATAAGATGGATCAACAATTTCAATGCCTTGCTCTGCAGCAAATTGCTCAGCACCTTTAGAAACCATCATCACGTGAGGGCTTTTTGTCATAACAGCATAGGCGGCATTGATTGGGTTTTTGATATTGGTAACACCAGCAACGGCGCCTGCTTTCAGGTTACTACCATCCATAATTGAGGCATCCATTTCATTTTTTCCATCGTGAGTGAATACCGCACCTTTGCCTGCATTAAACAAAGGCGAATCTTCCATTACATTAATGGAAGCTTGTACTGCATCAAGGCTAGAACCTCCTTTATTCAATACGTTATAACCTGCTTTTAGCGCTTCATTTAATTTATCTTGGTATGCTTTTTCTTGTTCAGGCGTGATTGTATTTTTTGTAATAGTACCAGCACCACCGTGGATAACTAGCCGGATCGGCGTTTCAGTAGCGGCAATTGCTTGCAAAGAAAAAGAAGCAGTAAGTATGCATCCTAACAAAAGTAACTTCATGATTAACCTCTTTAGGTGGTTAGCTAAGATATTTTCATAATGCTTAAAAAGTATGGGATTGGAGTATGATGTTAGCAATTAGGAGAGTCGTAAAATGAGGAAAAAGTCACAGGTTATCAATAATGGTTTTTTGGGGGATGAAATTATTTAATAAAAAAAGCCCCTGCATGCAGGGGTATCTAATGGAAATGTATATTTATAGTTATTGTTATAAGGTGTCTATTGCTTAGATAGACCATTAGATAATACCAGTGATTAGTGCTTAATCCAAATCAGAGTAATCATAAAAATGGTAAATTAAGTGGTATTTTGTAGATTAAATTACGGACAAATAAGAAATTATTGAAATATAGTATAAGAATAAAATTAAAAAGATAATAAATTGGTTTTTGACTTGAAATACAAAATAATACTCCCATAACAATGATGAAAGCTGTTTTTATGATAAGGGATAAAATATGACTAACGCGCAGTGGGTAACACAAGCATTAAATGCGGTATTGGGCGAGGATATAGGTTCGTTGTCTGTGGCTAAGCAATATTTTTCAGATAAATATATCCAAGTTGTTGATGGAAAACAAATTAATTTTAATGAGTTTATTGCCCATTTGCAGGTATTGAAAGAAGCCACTGAATCAATCGTTATTACTATAAAATCGATCGCAGAAGGGGATGGCTGTGTTCATACTCAGCATCTGGCAAAAGCGACTAAAAAAGATGGTTCAATAAGTGAATTTGAGGTATTTGCTTGTTTTCAAATAGAAGATGGGAAAATTATCCGTTGCGAAGAAATGACAAGAATGATTAAAGGCAGTAATACGGATGAAGATTTGGGTTCAAGAACATAAATTTTGATTGTTTTTGTAAGGGCTTAATATTACTGGTGTAAGTAAAACCTAATGTAACACTAGGTTTTACTTTATTCTATTTTGTGTTAACTGGTTTTATATTAACTTGAGTAAGTTAACTGTAACCCTGTGCCAACTTCTTGTACGGGCGCAAATTTCGCTAAATGTATTTTGGCGTTAAGATCGGTACAGTGACATGGGTGTATAAATTTTAAATCTTGCTGGCGAAAGTAATTACCTGTTTGTTCTAAAACTTCTTCTGAGGCTTGCTGCAAATGAAACCCGCCTATCACAGTAACAATGTTATTGATGCCAGTTACATGCTTTGCATATTCAGTAATATTGCAAATTCCAGAATGAGAGCAACCCGTTATCACAATTAGGCCTTCCGATGTTTTAATGGCAAGTGCAGAGTCATCAAAGACATAGTCGTCAACGATATTATGGTTGAAGTCGAGGGTAGTACCAATGGGGTCTTTTCCTTCAAAGCTATTGGCTCTAGGAATTTGGCCTAAAAATATAATATTTTCAGAAAGATAATATGGCTTAGTCGTTTCAATACAATGAAAATAAGAAGCTAAAAACTCTTTAGGTGTATTCGCTCCGATGACTTTAGATTGAAATTTTTTTGGAATTAGGGCATCTGGATGGTATATCAGGTGCTTAGCTTCTTGTGTTTCAATGTTACGGCGGTCAAAATGTTGAATTAAGTGACTTAAGCCCCATGTGTGATCGTTGTGGCCGTGAGAAAGAACCAGATCAGTGATCTCAGCAAGGTCAATATTTAAGATATGTGCATTATCAATAAATATATCTGAATAGCCTGTATCGAATAATATTTTTTTATTATCAGCTTCGATATAGTAGCAAACACCGGGTTCACCGCAAAAATAGCTATCAATTAGGGTATTATTATCTACAAGAACAGTAATTTTTATTGTCATCATGAACTCATGTTTAATAGAAGTAATCGTAATCTGTTATATCAGATAAACTGTAAAAAGTTATTAAATGGCGATAAAACATAGTAACAAAAATTGGAGGAATGAGAGGGATATGAGAAAATTATCGGAGGCGACTATCTAAAGCCAACCTCCTAAATAAATTGCGATACAAGATAATACATGTTTAGACAAATTATTTTACTTTTTTCACCTCGTAGTGAATATCACTGTCAACTTCATGGTCACTTTTCGGTTCTGTGTGAAAAATAGAAATAATATCTTCTAATAAATCTGATTGAGACTCTAACGCTTTTAAGGATGATTGCAATTCGCGAGTCATAGCTGCATTCGCTTGTGTGGTGTTATCTAACTCATTAATTGCTAAGTGTATTTGGCTTACCCCATGGGTTTGCTCATTCGAAGCAAGGGCAACACTTTGGATCATTTCATTGATATTAGATGTGTCTTGTGCAATTGAAACGATATTATCATTTGCATCCGCAGCTAATTGGAAACAGTGATTAATTTTATCGTTTGAATTATTAATTAATAGCTTAATTTCTTTGGATGCCTGAGTACAACTAATTGATAATTCGCGTACTTCATTTGCGACAACCGCAAAGCCCTTGCCATGTTCACCCACTCTGGCAGCTTCTACAGCGGCATTCAATGCTAATAAATTAGTTTGAAAAGCAATGTTATCGATGGTGGAGGTGATTTTACTGATTTCTTTGGAAAAATCGACAATATCATCCATGTTTTCTACAACATCAGAAATAAGTTCATTACTTTTATCAATCGTTACACTCGTCTCGGACATCAATTGACACGATTGGTTAGTGTGGGCCGTATTTAATTTAAAAGAGGAATCGAGCTCTTCGACACTGGCTGCTGTTTCAACAATGGCTGCGGCCTGTTGATCTGCTCGAATAGAAAGGTCGTGATTCATTTGAGTGATGTCACCAAGTTCAACTTTTATATGGTGAGTGTTGTCATAAATATTTTTGACGATATCAATCAGTTTACTTTGCATATTAGACACATGCTGTTTAAGTAACTTGATCTCATATAACCCTTTATTATCAAAGCTGTGATATAAAACGCCTTGGCTAACTTTTTCAATACCATCAATAACTTGGTTTAGTGGGCGAATAAAGAAAAGTTGTAGAATAAATCGAATAAATAGAGCTAAGAGGATAACTATTGAGATAGTAATGATTAAACCAATCAAACTTTGTTTATACAGTTGCTCACTTGCAAGAGCAATATCATGATAACTACTATTTAATTGTTGATGATAACTTACGTAGTTTTTCTCAAATGTATCCTGAAATCCTTGAGTCGGCTGGTTTAAAAAGTCATATGTTTTTCCTTGAACTAGAAAGACTGAAAGTTCATTCAATGCAGCATATAACGCTTTATATGATTTTTCTAACTCAGCAAATTTATCGCTATTTTTGTAGAGTGAGGTGGCAGTGAATGCATCCCAATAATTACCTGTTTCTGCCATTTTTTTATGATAAAACTCGATAAGGCTATCTATGTCAGTATTTGAAGTTTTCATCTTATTGATAATCAACAAATGGCGAGAGCTAGCACGATTTAAAGTATTTCGTGCCTGTAATAAAGACTGCCATGTATTATTCAACTGTGTTTGTTCGTTATAGATAGTATCGAGCTTGGTTAATGTTTCTTGATATTGTTTTAAAGAACTAAAGAAAAACCAACAGGTTGAAAGAAGAAGGGCGATAAGCAGGCCTGAAATAAACCAGACTAGGGTTGTTGTCTTAAAACCAGAAAAAGAGAATTTAGCTGAACTAAAATTAATTTTTTTTAAATTACCAGACATCATTGATTATTTCCTTTCATACCATCGAGTAGTATGTTTGTACGCATACTAAGAACGACTTCTAAACATAACGTTATTAACCATGAGCAAATCGAAGCTGTCCGATAGCTAAAAAGTTATATGTAGTCACGCGAAAGCATCAGGCGTAGGGACTAAGTAAATGTATCGGCACTAATTCTGGATACTTTATATTCAACAATTTGACTTAGCTCATAAAATTGAAAGGGATTAGGCAACTTTTACTGATAACGAGGGAATAAGAGGAAATAATTGTTGTAGATTGCTACCTACAAGAGAGTTAATTTACGAGTGATTTGTGATAATAATAGTCAACGTTTAAAATTTGAGCCTAGAGTGCGGTATGCTTTTTTTATTCTTTAAATGCCTTTTAGGTGCTTTAGCCGTATTGATTATTGCACTATTTTCACGTAGTAAAATTTACTATATTGCAGGTTTAGTTCCGTTATTTCCTACATTTGCATTAATTGCTCATGTTATCGTCGTTCAAGAACAAGGAACAGAAGCTCTCAGAAAAACTGCACTGTTTGGGCTCTGGTCTCTCATTCCTTATGCAATGTATTTACTAACGGTATATTTATTAGCAACGAAAATGACCGCTTGGGGAAGTTTAAGTATGGCAACCGCTATTTGGATAATAACAGCGGCAATATTAGTTTATATATGGCAACTCACTCAATAAATAACATAGAGTAAAATAATTAGCTATAAAACATCATAAAACTAAACTCTCTCGATATGCTGACGGCTTAAACATGGTTGGCTATAGTCGCAAAAATTTAAGTATTAACTATAATGATAAGCAATGTTTTCTATTGAGCTGTACCATTAAAATGTTATTAAGAACCCTGGTATTACTGTTAGTTGCTGGCTGTGCGTATATTGCAGGAATTATGACTGAAGTTAAACTTGATGCTGAGTTAGATACTGAAAGCCGAGTGAAAAGTTCTGTCGAAGATTTTCTTGCTTACCCTTCGGCTGCAAATTATAAAAATGTTCAATATTATGTATTGACGAAAAATGAAGAAGGGGATGAAACGGGCTATTATTGCGGTGAAGTCTTTGGTTTTGAAAATGAGTTACCCCATGGCTATAAAAGATTTATCGTTAGGCTTCATAAAAATAGAGCTGGAAAAGTAATGATATCCATTCCTTTTGTAGAAAAAACAGATGATATTATTCCCGCAGAACAATTTGAAGCTGTGTGGGATAGATATTGTAAAAGAAGCTAAATTAATGATAGCTCGTTGAGTTGCTAGCAAAACGAGCGTCACTAATATTAATTTGATTTAACTGCCATCGTCGCTAGGAATGTGGGTAGATAATTGTCAACGACAAAGCGTGGATTAGGTTGCCAGTCCTCTTTAAAGCCTGTGATATGAAAACCTACCTTTATTTGCCCACCAATGAGATCTGTCAGTGAATGACCAAATACAAAAGCTTCTTGCTTTGCCTGCTTTTGTGCTATTTGCTCTGCCGATAAAGTAGATAGTTCGGAGTAAGGCATAGTGTAACTTGGCTTTATTATACCTTGTTCGTCATATTGCTTATCTCGTTCCCCAATAAAAACAACAGGATTAAAAAAACTGGATAACAGTCGTCCATTTGGTTTTAAAACACGGTAGCATTCTTGCCAGACAGGGTTAACATCCGGAATATACAGATTAGAAATAGGATGAAATATAATATCAAATGTTTCATTAGCAAACATGTGTAATGATCGCATGTCACCTTGAACAATCTCTAAGGTTAAATTATCTCTTTCTGCCACCATTTTGTCTTGTTCAAGCTGTTTCTGAGAAAAATCAAAAACAGTCACATTTGCTCCTGCTGCCGCGAGTACCGGAGCTTGCTGCCCCCCCGCAGAAGCTAAGCAAAGAATTTTTTTATCTTTTACATTCCCTAACCAAGTATCATCAACAGGAGTTGGTGTTAAATGAACTTGCCATTTTCCCTGTTTGGCATCATTGATAGTTTTGGAATCAACGGGGGTTGACCAAGCAAGTTGTGATTCAGCTTGTTTATCCCATGCTTTTTGATTTGCACTAATGAAATCTGTCATAAAATGACTCCTGTATACAATAATTTGTCACAGTGTAGCAAAAAATAAGCAAATTAAAATAAAAATGTACCAATTGGTACACAATTAACTCCCTACCATTAGATGATATGTGATGCCATTAAATTCAAAGTTAGTGGCATTGCTCATGCCTATTTTTTGATGCGCCATAAGCGATCTGAGATTGTCTGCATTAATAAAGGCAATAGGCTTTCCTTGGTTGTACGAACAAATTTTATCAAAAAGTGATTTGAGAATATTTCTCCCTCGATAATCACTATCGATACAAACAGGACCATAGAACCAGTTGCCTTGTACAATTTCTGCATGCTGTTTAATGATCAAATGTGCTATAGGGGGTAGGGATGAGGAATTAGGGTCAAAGCTAAATACGACAGCGATAATTTTATTTCCATCTCGAGCTACAACGGGAGTCAGACTTCCTGCAAACATTGCATTGACTTTGGCTTGAGGGTATTCACCGAGTAATCCACCTTGTTGGGATTCAGAATTAGATTGCAATAATTGAGCGACAGCAGGACAATCTGGTTGTGTCATTAATTCATATTTAATATTCATTATTACCTCGTAATGATTGCTAAATACGTTTAAATTTATGATATGAAGCGCAGGGGTATTTATGGGAGCACATTGTCGTGTGTTAATTCTAACCTCATAATATCGGTTATTTATTGTTTGTCTATTGAATCAGCATGTTAACTAAATTTTATCCAGTATTCTTACTTATTATTTCAAATGTATTTATGATGTTTGCTTGGTACGGCCATTTAAAGTTCACAACAAAGCCGTTGTATGTTGTTATTTTCTTTAGCTGGTTAATTGCATTGGTTGAATACTGTTTTGCAGTGCCAGCTAATCGGTTAGGGCATCAGTATTACAGTGCGGCTGAATTAAAAACAATGCAAGAGGTGATAACACTCTGTGTTTTTGTTCTTTTTTCGGTATTATATTTAGGTGAAAATTTTACCATTAACCATTTAATTGGTTTTATTTTTATTTTTGCAGGCGCCTTTTTTATCTTTAAGGGGCCATTTTAATGTAAAAAGAGCAGCTTGAACTGCTCTTTTTGGAGAGAACTTAATTTATACCCATCCTTTTTCATGAAACTGCTTTAATATCACAACAAATTGCTGCATTTCTTCGGGGGTTCCTAGTGTGAGTCTATTCCAGCCAATGGCAGGTGGGAATTCACGGCCAACCATAACATGAGCTTCAGCCATACGTTGTTGATAGGTTTTTACGTCACCTTTAACTTTATGGAAAATAAAATTAGCCTGTGATGGGGCATATTCTAACCCAATCTCATTTAATGCTTTTTCTACGATTTTTCTCGAAATATTGTTAGATTTTAGGCTGTATTCAATAAATGATTTATCCTTTAGAGACGCTATTGCAGCGACTGCTCCCGCTGTATTGGTATTATCAATAGATAAAAATTCGTCTACAGCAGCAATAATTTCGGGGGTCGCAACACCATAGCCAACTCTTAAACCTGCTAAGGCGAAAATTTTTGAGAAAGTACGTGTGACAATCAGGTTATTTTGGCCTTTTTTGACTAATTGAATAGCACTCGTAAAATTTGGGTCTTCAACAAACTCGGCGTAAGCTTCATCAACGATAAAAAATGTGTTGTCAGACTCTTTACTCATCCATTTAACCAACTGGCTATAAGGCGTGATCATTGCTGTCGGGTTATTCGGGTTACAAATATAGACCATTGATAAACCGTCAAAATCATTAGCAGCTTTTTCCATTCCTTCTAGATCAAATGATAAATCAGTTTTTAAAGGAATTTTGGTTATCTTAATACTTAATGGCAGAGAATAAAGTTCTGCATAATTGAACGTTGGATCAGGGGTGACTAGTTGAATTTTTTTACCGAGTTTGTTTGCTTTATTTGCCAACATAGCGACAACAGCTTGAATCGTTTCAGATGATCCATTACCCATACTAATGTGCTTATTAGATAAACTGTAGAGCTCACCAATATTATGCTGTAATTCAGCACGAGCGTCATCCGGATAACGAAATGCATTAGGTAACGCTTTGATAATGGCCTCTTTTGCACTCGGTGACATCCCTAATGAATTTTCATTAAAATTCAGCAAGAGAGGTTGTTTTTCACTTGGTATATTTATGTTGTTTGTTTGCGCAATGGCTTGATTAAAAAGTGAGTTAAGTGCAATTCCACCTGCAACTAGTGATGTGGATTTAAGAAACGAACGGCGATCCATAGTTATTCCCTGAAATTATTATCTTTGAAAGTATTAGATTACTCAAAATAGTTCCAAAGTAAATAATTATTTACTTTTTATGATTACTTATTCATCTGGTTAGTTTCTGAACTATTGCAAATTTATCTACGGTAAATAAGAAAAGAAACATGTCATGCCAAGATAGCAAAGTAAGGGGGATCAATTATGGGGGGGTATAACCATTGAAGTCATATAAACAAAAAAGGGTAGTTTATTCTACCCTTGGTAAAAATTATTGGCCTTGTACTGGAAAGTTAGGTGTAATTTATACAACCGCAACTTTAACCATATATTGTTTACCATTTTCTCCTTTAGGAGCATCTGCAGCAATTTTTTTCAGTGTTTCATCTGGTTGAGTAGTTTGAATTGATGTTGAATACTGCATCATACCACGGTGACGATTTGCATGATTAGAGTGGCGGTAATTATCGCAAGGCCTATCATTATATTGCTGTTGGTTTTGGTACCCTCCGCGGTGCCATGAACCATTACCATCTCCTGGGTAAGCGAATGTTGAAAAGCTAATCGCGATTAAACTTGCACTGAGAATTAATGGTTTTAATATATTCATGTTATATCTCCTTTAGATATTTATTGATTATTATTCTGCCATTGGAATTAATTAATTCAATTGAATTTACTTATCTAAATGAATAAACCATAATTCAGTCATGTTTCTTCCTTTATTTTCTCATAATGCAAATCATTTGTTAAATAAATGAATTTTACGTTAAATCGTTATTTTTTTAATTGGTTTTGTTTTGTTGGGTTTCATGGAAGAATTTAGCTAGTTTGCTAATTGATACAATTGATGCTACAGCAATATCTTTATTATAATCCTCACATAAAGCTAATAGTCTATCGATAGCATCTTCTTGTTCAATAGAACAAATATAATCGCCTAATGCATTTATCGCCGCTATTTTAACATCATTGTTGGTACCATGAGTTAGGCTAACAAGGTTTTTAACGATTTTTTCTTTCATAAAAATATATTAAATCAGTCAGGTAGTATATAGGCCAGTATAAAACTAAATAAATAAATAAAAAATGTTTTTTTTATTAATGTTAATTTAATAGATATAGATTGAATCAATAATAATAGGAAGGACATTGGTTATGTTTTCAATTTAAAAACTAATTTTTATAAAGTAGTGTCAACTGGTTAGGACAAACGTAAATGCGTAAGGCAAAAGCTCAAATTGTTTACTCAAATTGATATAATACATTTATACTAGGTTAAGTTATCATAAAGTAGAAAGGTGATGCGTTGAAACGTATAAAAACAAAATTATTAATTGTATTGCTATTGGCTTTAGGCGTATTTGCATACCATTCTTATACCAGTATTGGTGACTCAGATGTTAAAAATGAAGCGCAAAGCATGGTGGAAAAAAAGCTAGGAAATGCATCAGTAATTGAGTTCAGTGATGTGGATATAGTGCAAAAAAGCGAGTTTAAGGAAGGAGAGAGTTATCGGGTTTGCGGCTTATACCGCTTATCGAGCCAAGATAGCTCGCTACCATTTGTTGCAAATGTCAGCATTAAAGAAGGGCGTTTCTCTGAGCATGGGCAATTGATTATTAGTGAAACACCTGAATTACAATTCTCGATTGAACAGTTGTGTGTTAAAAAAACAACCAATTAATAAAAAAGCGCTCAAATTTTAGTTTGAGCGCTTTTTCTTTTTTTAAAAATTAAATGATTAAGATTTATTCAAAAGTAGTTCAGTTTGGATCTTACAAGCTGAAATGGAGTCATTTAATGATTTATTGAAGTCAGCTTCATTAGCAAACTTAGATTTATTGCTACGTACGGTGTCAATCGCTGATGTTAGATTTTCGCGGAGGTCTGACTCTACAGTGGCTAATTGCTTGAGGTCGACATTTTCACTTTTCAATTTAGCAATGGTTGATTGGGTTAATTCACTGCTAGTTTTGTCAGTGCTGTATGCTTCACTTAGTGCTTGACCAGTGATCTCACAATAATCTTTGGCTATTTCACTAATATTTAATGGGGCATTATCAGCCATAACAAGGGCTGGAGCCAGGCAAAAAGCCAGTAACAAACGCTTCATAGTCATACCTCTATTTTGCACACAATGAATAATAACTCTATCTGGTACTAGAAAAATACTATAGCAGATTAGGCCTAAAATGGGGGATGAAGAAGAGGGTTTTAGCATGATTTCATAAAAAAGAGCCAGTATAAATACTGGCCGCTATAATTAGCAAAAGCAATGTAAATGAAAATTACGTTATATACAGTATCATATAACGATGTGAGGTAAAGCGATTTTAACTTGTTTTGGTGAAAGTTAAGATTAAGTATGATCTTGATCAGAGTTTGAACCCATATTAGAGGCGTGTTATCGAAATATGGGAGAAATAAAAAATAACCAGCTAGAGGTCAGGTAGACTCATAGCTGGTTTTGTTCATGTAACCTAACACGGAGATTACTGTTTTAACCAATGGCCATGTTTTAAGACATCTTCGACAAGTTCATGTAAGACAATATGGGCTTCGTTATCATCATGGAAGCCTTTAGTTTGAAAGGTTGTTGGGCCATTATCATGAGTAATCAAAAGATAGCTGCCAGGGTAAACTTCTAAAACACGTGCTTTCAACTCAGCAATGAAGGATTCATATGATTTTTCAGGGAGCTGAGAAAGTGGGTCATCAGATAACTTGATATTAATTTCCATACGTTAACCTCTTGTCTATAAAATTTAATTAGGCTCAGTTTATTGTTAAGTGAAAGTATAAGCAACTATCTAATTGTGACGATTGTAACGTGATGGGCTTTTTGATTATAAATTAACCTCATTTATTGATTAGATATTCCAAATAATATATGAATTAAGCAAAATAAATATTACAAATATTTTTGTTAAGAAATAAGTTAATTAAGATTGAAGTGATAAAATGAATAATGGTTTTTTATTTATTTAAGTAACTTTTTGGTTAAAATAAATACTGAAAATCAATCATTTGATTTATTTCTTACTTAATCATAAAGAATTTTTTCTTGGTTAGGTTTTTCAAGGTGTTATATGTGTTTATTTGTGAGTATCTAACTTGTTTTAATTAAAATACAATGTAGTTAACGATTGATGAAACGGAAATTAATTTACATTAAAGAGAAAAAAATATAATTTCTGATAATCATATTAAGATGATTTGGCTTTTGTAGGCTAAACTCCTTTTTCTGGAGTTATGTTTTAAATGTGAGGATTTGATTTTCGATTAATACATTATTAATCGTTCTAATAAAAAAGGAGTGTAATTTGATAGAATTTATAAACTCACTAACTAATATTATTTGGGGTTCGTTACTTATTTATTTATTACTGGGAGCAGGCCTGTATTTTACGCTTCGATCAGGGTTTATTCAAATTAGGCATTTTGGCCATATGTTTAGTGTCTTAAAAAACAGTAAACAATCTGATAGCGCAGGTATTTCATCTTTTCAGGCACTATGTACAAGTTTAGCCGCTAGGGTCGGTACAGGAAACTTAACCGGGGTCGCAATTGCGCTAACAGCTGGCGGACCGGGTGCTATTTTTTGGATGTGGGTCGTTGCTATACTCGGGATGGCAACGTCTTTTGTGGAGTGTACTTTAGCACAGTTATACAAAACCAAAGATGATAAAGGAAATTATCGCGGTGGGCCTTCATATTATATGCAAAAAGGCTTAAACCAACGATGGATGGGCGTGTTATTTTCAATTTTCCTCATTATTGCCTTTGGTTTGGTATTTAATGCAGTACAAGCTAATTCTATCGCTCAAGCAACCGCAGTCGCCTTTGATTTCAATCCAATTTATGTTGGCATTGGCTTAGTTTTATTAAGTGGAATTATTATTTTTGGTGGATTGAAATCCATTGCGAGGGTTGCTGAATTAGTTGTTCCTGTTATGGCGTTAGCCTATTTGTTATTGGCATTTTGGGTTGTTGGGCACCATATTGAACGATTACCTGAAGTTTTTATGCTGATAATCCGAAATGCATTTGGTTTGCAAGAGGCAGCGGGTGGTGCTGTTGGTTATGGTGTTGCTCAGGCTATGACACAAGGTATTCAGCGAGGGCTATTCTCTAACGAGGCCGGGATGGGGTCAGCACCGAATGCAGCGGCATCTGCAGCGCCTTATCCACCTCATCCTGCATCTCAAGGATATGTGCAGATGCTTGGTGTTTTTATGGATACCATTGTTATTTGTAGTGCGACCGCAATTATTATTTTGTCATCTGGTGTTCTAGAAAGTGGGATGGATAACATTAATGGCATTGAATTGACACAACTTGCGCTATCTTCTGCCGTTGGTAGCTGGGGAAGTACCTTTATTGCGATTGCTATCTTCTTTTTTGCGTTTACATCAATCATTGCTAACTATGCATACGCTGAAAGCAATATGATTTTTCTAGAAAATAACCACACAGCGGGTTTATTTATTTTCCGTTTAGCTGCCTTAGGTATGGTGATGTTTGGCGCACTTGCTGAAATGCCATTTATTTGGAAACTTGCTGATTTATCCATGGGGTTAATGGCAATAACAAATCTAATCGCGATCCTTTTATTATCGGGTATCGCTTTCAAACTCGCTAAAGATTATAACCAGCAATTGGTTGCAGGTAAAATACCGACTTTTGATATTAATCAGCACCCTGAATTAAAGAAACAGTTTGAGGAGGGGATATGGGAAAAAGAAGAAGTCGATAAGTGGGTTGAGAAAGAAACATCTCGCTAATATAAAAAACGTAAAGCATAAAATTCTTAGGTGAAAGCCTGAGAATTTTTTTATGAAATATTATCAAGGTTTAATAAGAATAAATGTTTGTTTTATAATTCTTTGAGCTATAAGGTTTTTTAAGATGATAAAATAAATGTATTATCACAATATATATCATTTTCTAATTTAAATAGCCGAGAGAGTTATGAAATTGAATCAGTACGCCGCAACGCTGTATGGAGTTATTTCAATCTTGTTGTGGAGCACAATGGTAGGACTGATCCGCAGTGTAAGTGAAAATTTTGGGCCTGTCGGTGGTGCAGCATTAGTTTATACAGTCGGTTCCCTTGTGTTAGTACTTGCCATGGGGGTGCCTAAAATAACGAAGTATCCCAAACGCTACTTGCTTTGGGGAACGGCACTGTTTGTTAGCTATGAAATCTGTTTTGTATTAGCGTTAGGCTTAGCCAATAGCCGGCAGCAAGCTATTGAACTTGGTATGGTGAATTATTTGTGGCCAAGTTTTACTATCGCACTGGCTGTATTTTTTAACCGTCAACGTTTCACTTTATTATTGGGATTAGGTTTAGTTTTAGCATTTATGGGGTTGATCTGGGTAATTTCAGGAAATCAACCATTGTCGGTGCAAAGTATTTGGGCAAATATTCAAAGTAATCCACTGTGTTATTTTTTAGCCTTTATTGGGGCTATTGTTTGGTCGTTTTACAGCAATGTCACTAAGCGTATTTCTGGAGGTCACAATGGTATGGTACTATTCTTTATCATGACCTCTATTGGGTTATGGATATTGTATTTTTTCAGTACTCCAACACCGTTTATTATCAATAAAGAAAGCCTGTTATTATTAGTGGTGGCCTCAATTGCGACTGGCGGTGCGAATGCATTATGGACATTTGCGGTTATCAAGGGCAATGTGGCTTTTTTAGGGACACTCTCTTATTTTACCCCAGTTATATCAACTGCATTCGCGTCTATGTTATTAAGCACGGCATTAACGTTAAGTTTTTGGCAAGGTGTGTTAATGGTGACAATGGGGTCGGTGATTTGCTTTTTAGCGACGAGGCAAAAACCAATACGCGGTTAAAAGGTGCAGCGCGTCCCAGATAAGCGCTGCAACAGAAACTGAAGTGAATTTTTGCGGGCTTATACATTAATAAATTTATTAATGGCGACGGCAACGCCATCTTCATCATTAGTTGTGGTCACAAATTTAACCATTTGGCGAATTGGCTCTAAAGCATTGCCCATTGCGACAGAAACACTGGCGTATTGTAGCATTTGGATATCATTATTTTGGTCACCAATACTCATGACTTTGTCAGGTGTAATACCCAGTTTTTCACAGATACATTGCAATGCCGCGCCTTTACTTGAGGTTTTATTTGATACCTCTAGGAAATACGGGCTTGTTCGGGTTAAAGCGTAATTATCGAAGACATTCTCTGGAAGATAACTGATACCAATATCTAATTTCTCTGGATGGTCAATCATCATAAATTTAGTAAATTCCAAAGAAGAGTCCATTTCATTAACGGGGCAATAGATAAGCGGAGTGTGAGTTAAATAAGCATCTGCAACTGTATAGTGACTAATATGGCGGTTTGCCGTGAACATGCTGTTATCCGCAAGAGCATGCATGTGAACCCCGACATTTCTAGCCAGTTCCTCAAAATATTGGAAGTCAGCGAAATCTAACAAATTCTCTGCCAGATGACTGCCATCATTGGCTTGGTGAATGACACTACCATTATTACTAATACAATAGTTATCTGCGGTATTTAAATCTAGTTCCCGTAGGTAAGGGGAGATCCCCGAAAATGGCCTACCTGAGGCTAAAATAATATGTACACCTTTTTGTTTGGCTTGAGTGACAGCCTCTTTTACTGCGGGAGATATTTGGTGTTGGGAGTTAAGTAATGTGCCATCTAAATCAATGGCGACCAGTTTGATTGACATCCAATGCCTCCTAAAATGCGTGCTTTCTGCCAATACCTTACTCCAATTATTCAGAATGTAAATTATACAAATAGTTATAATTTTATTCACAATAGAATAATGGGTGTTTGATTTGAAATTGAACAGAATACAAGGCAGGAACTCTGTTCAATAGTCGAAGCTTGAAATGACAATGTTTTATAGCATTAGCATGTGAATCAATAGATTAATGCGGCTAAAATATTCTCACTCATAATTATGAATCAAATGAAGCGGTTGCTTCACATCTAATTGAATTTGGTCATTCTGTCTAAAATCAAATGGCGTAATGCCATATTCTTTACGGAACATATAGGTAAAGTGGGATTGTGACCCAAAACCAAAATCCAGAGCGATATCGAAAATAGACTTACTGCTATTGCGCAGTAAGTTAACCGCACCAGCAAGACGGCGTTGACGGATATATTTACCCAGTGAAATCCCTGTGACTTCTTTAAAGATTTTTTGCATATGCCAAAGTGAATAGCCTGAATAAGCCGCGAGCTCTTCTAAGTGGATCACGCGCCCTAAGTGTTCTTCTATCCATTTACTCAAAGCATAAACAAGTGCTAAGTGGTTATCTTGTGGCATCTCAAATGTTTTCTAGTTTTACGGTAGCAGAAGTATACACAACTTCATTTCATGATGACAAAGGCTGCTTGTGCGGTATTTCCCATTTTTAGGGTAAAAAAAGCACAATCAGAATAAGTTACTGGCCAATAGCACCTAAAATGAGCGGAATTTTTGTAAAAAGAGGTTAATTGCATATTTTCCTCAAATTTGACGCTCTAAATTAGAGTACCATTTATTCTATAAACGCATTACGTGCAATGCCATAAATGATATCTATCATAAAATGGCAGTACCTTAATATTGTAATCATTTGAAAAATAAAATCATCATAGAAATATGAAGGAATTGTCGGTGTTTGGTCGTAAATTAATTATTGCTGTAAGTGCTGTTTTAGCGTGTCTTTTTTTCTATCTCTTAGCGATGGACAACCTGTGTGATCAGGGAGGAGAAAACTTTATTTTTGGTATTTGTCGTGTAACTGACTTGTTACCATTTTGAATTTGCTTTTTAATGCACAATCCATGATATTGAGTTGGGGTAGCTATCCCGCTGTATCATTTTGTTATGTGATGAAAAAAAATAACTAATAGCACCTGCTTTTGGGCCGTAAGATATGGTAAAAACAGCGCCAGAAGAATGTAGTGTTAATAAGAAAATTCAAATAAACTTGTGTCATTATCATTATTTTGGACGATAAAAAGCAAGTAAGAGGACGAAAGGGTAAAGTTATGGCGCAACAGCAACAGACGCTAAAGCGGGGATTAAAAAACAGGCATATCCAATTGATTGCTTTGGGAGGCGCTGTTGGTACAGGGTTATTCCTTGGAATAGCAACAACCATACAAATGGCAGGGCCATCGGTTTTACTTGGCTACGCACTGTGTGGGTTTATTGCTTTTCTTATTATGCGCCAGTTGGGAGAAATGATTGTTCAGGAACCTGTCGCGGGTTCGTTTAGTCATTTTGCATTTAAGTATTGGGGTGGCTTTGCGGGTTTTCTCTCAGGGTGGAACTACTGGGTCATGTTTATCCTTGTTGGGATGACGGAACTCACCGCCGCAGGTAAATATATGCAACATTGGTGGCCTGAACTCCCGATATGGGTTTCTGCCGCGGTGTTTTTTATTGCTGTGAATGCGGTTAACTTGGTCAATGTGCGCTCTTATGGGGAAACGGAATTCTGGTTTGCATTAATCAAAGTCATTGCAGTGGTTGCTATGATTATTTTTGGTTGCTACTTACTGCTCAGCGGTCATGGCGGCCCACAAGCGAAAGTCAGTAACTTATGGGAATATGGTGGTTTCTTTGCTAATGGCTTTAATGGGCTAATAATGGCTTTGGCAATTATTATGTTTTCATTTGGGGGATTAGAGCTTGTCGGTATTACCGCCGCAGAGGCAGAAGACCCAGATAAAAGCATTCCAAAGGCGATTAACCAAGTTGTATACCGTATCTTAATTTTTTATATTGGCTCGTTAGCGGTATTACTCGCATTATATCCTTGGGTTGACCTTGATGGCAAAACAAGCCCATTTGTATTAATTTTCCATGAATTAGGGGACTTACTGGTTGCTAATTCATTGAATGTTGTCATTCTAATCGCTGCGTTGTCGGTGTATAACAGTGGGGCTTACGCGACAAGCCGTATGTTATATGGCTTGGCACAACAAAGTAACGCACCTAAATTTCTTGCGAAAGTGAATAAAGGTGGCGTTCCCGTCATGGCTTTATTGGTTTCAGGTATTGCGACTTCTGGCGGGATTTTAATTAACTTTGTGATGGAAGGTAAAGCTTTCGAATTGTTAATGTCATTGGTCGTGACAACGTTAGTTCTAAACTGGATTATGATTTGTGTGTCAAATTTGAAGTTCAGAGCAGCAATGAACAAACAAGGTGTTGAAACGAAATTTAAAAGCATTTGGTATCCATTTGGGAACTATCTGTGCTTAGCATTTTTACTGCTGATTTTAGGGATCATCCTAACAATGGACGGTTTGCGCATTTCAGTATTAATTATGCCATTATGGATAGCAGTTCTATGGGTTGGATACCAATTCTCAGGGGCTAAAAAACAAGACTTAGCCAAAAGCCAACAATTCAGTTAGATTTGGTTTTTTCTTATAATAAAAAGACCGGTGGGAATACCCGACCGGTCTTTTTATACTGCGATGAAGTCGTTAGGTCACCATTGCCAACGTAGCCAAGCAAATAATACGTTACCGTTATTATAAGTCCCTGGAATATAAGTGGCTTGCAGCGAAAGCTTGTCATATTCCACTGATACTAGCGGGAGCGGTGCTGGGATTGGAATATAGTACATATCCCTACGGGCAGTGACACTCAGAGTGAAACCTGCTCCCATGCGAAAACCATCAATGTCCCCTGGGATCCACATTTTTTGGAATGCATAACCACCAATTGGCTCCCAATCATTATGTGAATCTTTAAATGCCATTGCATAGATAGCATGCCAGTCATTGTCTTCATCATAACGATATTTACCAAGGCCAAAACCCCAAGGTCGCTCGTTATACTCATCCGTTTTTTTCTTGTCGTACATTGCACGGTTGTGCCAAGTCACCGCTGGAACATATAACTCATATTTGTCAGAGTCCCATGTGGTACTGACATTATTTTTAAATTTATCCCATAAATTTGCCGATTGTTCTTGCGCAACGGCAGGCGATGATATGCAGATTGAGGCGCTCATGAGTAGCGAAGCACCTACAGCCAACTGTATGTTTTTATAAACTCTCATTGTAAATCCAGTTCTGTATCGCAGATATAAAAATGATGATTAGCTCGCTAATGATTATCAGATTAGCATTATTATTATAATTTTGAGCTCAATTATTTTAATTAAGATGTACAGAATATAACAGTATTAATTACATAGTTAAGGATAATAACTCGCTGGTCATATTAGAACTGTTTAATTTTGCCTATTTTTAAGGGGGATAACCGACAGTAGAAAGGGATATTAGCTGATCAAATTGGTTATTGAATAGGTTAATTCTCCTAAAAACCAATAATTGACAGAATACTCCATTTTTAAATTAGATAATGTGATTACTTGATGAAAATAAATGAGCTGAATTGAGTTAAAAAAGATAAGAAAAACCAATGTATCACTCATTATAGCTGTGGCTAACTTTCTGTAATAAAGAGATATTTCGTATTATTTAGGTGATAACGACTAGTAATGTTGATAGAGCAGACATTTATGAAAAATAGCGTGCAAACAAATCCAAAAAGTATGATGCACGTCAAATAATGACTTGTCTCAATGGGATGAAATGGAGGACATAGGCGGCGGTTATAAGTTGCTGCATGTCAACACGGCTAGGAGCTAGTTTTTGAAAGTTTATGGCATATACATTGCTGTAAGCAACGTTAGCTTCTAACGAAAAAAGGAACATCACCATGATGAAACGCCAAGAACCACTGACTGAATACCAAGCTAAATGCTTGGCTATCGCCACAGATAAAATATTATCACCAAAACAAAAAGCCAATTTTTTAGCGGTAGAAGCGGATAGCCACATTCCCTATCTTGCGGTGAGCGAACCCCTCGCAGAGGCGTTAAGTGAACGTGTTATTTGTGATATGTATGAAGGAAATGCACCATATAAGCCGCGCTATGTGTTGCCTGACTATGTAAAATACCTCAATCAAGGTTCAACATACTTAGAATTAGCCCCTGCAGAGGACTTTGATGATGCGCTTAATCATCTGATGATTTTGTATCATCACGTTCCGTCGGTAACCAATTTCCCTGTATTTTTAGGGTACTTAGATAAAGTACTCATGCCATATGTAGGTGAGTTGACAGAAGAACAATTGTATCCAAAATTAAAAAGATTTTGGATACAATTAGACCGAACTCTACCTGATGCCTTTATGCATGCCAATATTGGGCCGGATGACAACGTGATTTGCCGTTTGATTTTACGTATCGATGCGGAATTGAAACAAGTAGCACCTAACCTGACATTTGTTTACCACCCACAGCGCACACCTGAATCACTTTTCTTACAAGCGATTGAAAATATTTGTGAATGTAGCAAACCGCATATTGCGAATGATATTATTCATCGTGCTGCATTTGATGAACAAGGTTACGGCATTGTCAGCTGTTATAATGCATTGCCTGTTGCAGGTGGAGGAAGCACTTTAGTCCGTATTAATTTGCGCGAGGTTGCATTACGCAGTCAAAATTCAGTTGATTTTTTAAATGTGCAATTGAAAAAGTATTGTGAGTTACAAATGGAACTCATAGAAACACGTAGCGCATTTTTATTTGAGGAATCAAACTTCTTCCAAACCAGTTTTCTTGTCCAAGAAGGGTTAATAGAACCAGAACGCTTTGCCCCGATGTTTGGTATTTATGGTTTAGCCGAAGCCGTGAATATCCTCATGGAAAAAGACGGAGCGAAAGGCGCATATCAAGCAAATTCACCCGCCTTACCACTGTCTTATCAAATCAGTGAACAGTTGGCAGACTTTGTCGAAACCACACCTGTTAAATATGGTTATAAAAACCGAGCCATGCTCCATGCTCAATCTGGGATCAGTTCGGATATAGGAACTACACCGGGGGCTCGCATTCCATACGGTGAAGAGCCGGATCCTGTTTCGCATATCCAAGCCGTAGCTCCTCATCACAAACACTATTTATCTGGGATCAGTGACATTTTAACCATCGATGAAACGATTAAACAAAACCCGCAAGCACTAATGCAATTATGCAAAGGGGCATTTAGCTGTGGAATGCGTGAGTTTACTGCAAACGTGGCGAGTAATGATTTAGTCCGTGTTACTGGCTACATGGTACGTCTGTCGGATATCGAAAAATACAAAGAACAAGGTTCTAGAAGTAACACTACCTGGTTAGGGGAGGAAGCGACTAAGAACTGTAAAATTACAGCCCGTCAGCAACGAGTAATTAGTCATGAGCAATCGATGCGCTACGCTGAATAAGGTTATTCCTTTTTCCTGTGTAGATGGGCCGGGTAATCGGCATGTTATCTTTTTGCAAGGTTGCAATTTACGGTGTTTGAATTGCCATAATCCATATACCATGGCGCTTTGTGACCATTGTGGGGACTGTGTTTTTACCTGTCCTCACAATGGGTTATCGTTTGTAGATGGTCAGGTTATCTGGGATAGCGATGCCTGCCAGCTTTGTGATACCTGTTTACAAACTTGCACTAAAAATTCAAGCCCGATGACGGTGCCATTAAGTGTTAATGACGCCATCAATGACTTGAAAAAAAATGTTATTTTCCTGAATGGAGTAACGATCAGTGGTGGGGAAGCAACAACACAATTACCTTTTATTATTGAATTATTTAAAGCAATTAAGGCTACACCGGAGCTCAAGCATTTAACCTGCTTTATTGACAGTAATGGGCATCTGGCTTCTGCGGGTTGGAATAAAGTGATTGAGTATACGGATGGCGTGATGATTGACCTGAAATCATGGAGTGATGAGTGTGCTTTAAGGCTAACAGGAAAAGATAACCAGCGTGTTTTTCAATCAATTCAATATTTGGGGCAAGCGGGGAAATTGTATGAATTGCGTTTATTGTATATTCCTCAGCAAACAGATTACTTAGAGCATATTGATAAACTTGCTGATTTCCTAAATCAATTGCCTACAAACACACGGATAAAGATTAACGCCTTTCAACAACATGGCGTAAAAAATGAAGCAGCTAGCTGGCCTGCGGCAACCCAAACAGAAGTGGAGGCATTCGCTCAACTATTACGACAACGAGGCGTTGGTCATATTCATTTGCCTAATGTGTACTTATAAATCATGTCAATTTTTCCTGTGTGAGATATCCTCTCTTTTTATCTAACTCATTAAAATTCATTCACTAACCGCTGGTATTTGTTAAATGTTATGAGACAATTAAGGCGGTTTTATTGTTTGGTTTAAAATGATGTCAGTAAACCTTGCTTATCAATCTATTCAATTGCTTTAGCCGACGAAAAGGGGAATCACACATGAGGATCAATGCGTTAACCATAGCCGGAACAGACCCATCGGGTGGGGCGGGTATTCAGGCAGATTTAAAAACGTTCTCTGCATTAGAGGCTTATGGTACGAGTGTGATGACAGCATTGGTGGCTCAAAATACCCGAGGTGTGCAATCTGTTCAAGACTTACCCCCTGAATTTGTAGCGGCACAATTAGACTCGGTTCTCAGTGATGTGCGAATTGATAGCGCAAAAATCGGTATGCTGTTTAACCAAAGTAATGTCGCAGTTGTGGCGAATGCACTGAAACAATATCCTATTCCGTATGTGGTATTGGACACTGTAATGGTGGCTAAAAGTGGCGACCCGTTGCTATTACCAGATGCGGTTGATGCGCTACGTCAACAGTTATTACCCCTCGTTTCTATTATTACACCAAATCTACCCGAAGCCGCGGTATTGTTAGACGAAAAAGTCGCACAAACAGAAAGCCAAATGCTGACTCAAGGGTATAAATTGCTTGAGAAAGGTTGCCAAGCGGTATTGATGAAAGGTGGTCATCTAAGTGATGCTGAAAGCCCAGATTGGTTAATCACACCAGAAGGTGAATGGCGTTTTACGTCAGCTCGTATAAATACTAAAAATACCCATGGTACAGGGTGTACTTTGTCAGCAGCTTTAGCTGCATTGCGCCCTCGTTGCGCTTCTTGGCAAGAAGCGGTTACGCAGGCTAAAGCGTATTTACAAGCCGCGTTAGAACAAGCGGATAGCTTAGAGGTTGGAAAGGGAATTGGTCCTGTGCATCACTTCCATGCATGGTGGTAACCTTAAAAGATTGAAAGCCCAAATACTTGGGCTTTCATATTATGCTTTAAGTTAATAAGTTACATTGAGGAGGTAACCGGCACTGAATGGCGTTTGGCTGCACTGAGAACGTAAAGGTATCTCCCGAGAGTGGCTCACCATCAAGGTTTAAGATCATATCGTGAGGAGATGAAATTTTTACCCACGATAATTGCTTTTCAACTAAGTGTTCGTTTTTATCAGCTGAAAATAAATTCGATAAAAATGCGGGTATCACATCCCTTGCAGGAATAATCAGTAAATTTAATGCACCGTCATTAATGAGTGCTTGTGGTGTCAATTGCTGACCTCCTCCAGCTTGTCGGCCGTTTCCGACAGCAATGACTAACGTTTCTCCCTCCCAACTAAAATTTTCCCCTTCAATATGGCAAATGTCTGTTTTTAGTGTGTCAGGACGCAGTAAGCCATTTATCACGTAAGCCGCTCCCCCTAATGCTGACTTTAGTGCTTCTGGTGTTTCGGTGGTAATACGTGTCCCAAAGCCGCCAGTGGCCATATTGAGGAAATAATATTGCTCATTGACTTGCGCAATATCAATAGGCACAGCTTTGCCTTTTAATGAGAGTGCTAGGGCAGATTCAATATCCATTGGGATATTCGCGCTAGTGGCAAAATCATTTGCTGTACCCATCGGAAGGACCCCTAAAGCAGGACGAGACTCACTAGGGAACTTCATCAGGGTGCTGGCAACCGCATTCACTGTGCCATCACCTCCGGCGGCAATAATGGTATCAACACCATGTTTTATCGCCTGAGAAATAAAATAATGCGTATCATCCAGCTCCCAAGGAATACGGACTTGAATTTTATGGCCTTCTTTACGCAGGTGAGTAATGGCTTTTCGCAGCTCAATGTGATTTGCTTGTTTACCATTAAGAATAACCATGGCTGACTGATATTGATTCATAAATACCCATCCATTTGGCTTAACGTATGTCAAATATTCGTTAAAATGAGTATAAATGGATTAATAAAATATTGATGAGCTTTTTTTAGTTTTTTTACAGAAATAGAGTTAACAAGAGAAATGAAATAAAGTAGCAGATAAAAGAAATGGCTAGCTCAAGGGAGATTGAGCCAGCCAAGGAGGTGGTTCCTAGTCTTATTTTATGACTTTCTAGTTCTTCGTTTTCGAGAGTGACTATACGATATTGAATAACCAATTGATGTGATCTGTTGCATAAAATTGGATATTCAGCGCATTTTTTAATGGAAATGTCAATAACGCGAATGATTATCATATAAGAAAAAAGCATATAAAGTGAAATAATATCGTTTTATATATTAAAAAAAGCCAAAATATCAAAGTATTAAACGATGAGCTTTTGGCTTTTAGTGAACAAGCTATGTAAAAATAACTAAGTGGTGATTAGCCTGCAATTTGATTTTCTGGCTGAGTTTGATGAGGTGCCCGGGTGGTTGTTCCTGCTAGGTTACGGATCAACAAACCAAAATTGACATCAACATCTTCAGGGATTGGCAGATAAACCACATGGCCGTTGCCTGGTGCAACATCAATCGTTTCACCTTTGCGGTTTGTTAAGGCGTCTAAGGTAAAGACGATATTACCCGCAGGTGTCATCATCTCTAAGCTGTCTCCAACGCTAAATTTATTTTTTACATCAACCTCTGCCATACCATTGACACGTTTGCCGGTAAATTCACCCACAAATTGCTGAGTTTCAGAAACAGAGTAGCCATATTCATAGGTTTGATAGGCATCGTGGGTGTGGCGACGTAAGAAGCCTTCAGTATAACCACGGTGCGCTAATCCTTCTAAAGTGGAGAGTAACGTTGGGTCAAAGGGTTTTCCAGCGACAGCATCGTCAATTGCACGTCTATAGACTTGTGCTGTTCGAGCGCAGTAATAAAACGATTTTGTACGGCCTTCAATTTTTAATGAGTGAACACCCATTTTTGTTAAATTTTCTACGTGCTCGATTGCGCGTAAATCCTTTGAGTTCATGATATAAGTGCCATGTTCATCTTCAAAGGCGGTCATATACTCGCCAGGTCGTTTGGCTTCTTCTATCATAAAGACTTTATCTGTTGGCGCACCCGCACCTAAGGTTGGCGTCACATTTTGTACTGGGATGGGCTCATGAATATGGACAATGTTACCCACATCGTCTTCTTTACCTTCTTGTACGTTATATTCCCAGCGGCAAGCATTGGTGCAAGTCCCTTGATTAGGGTCGCGCTTATTAATATAACCGGAAAGTAAACAACGGCCGGAATAGGCCATGCAAAGGGCACCATGGACAAAAACTTCAAGCTCAATTTCCGGTACCTGTTGGCGAATTTCAGCAATTTCGTCGAGGGATAATTCGCGCGATAAGATCACGCGTGTTAAGCCCATTTGTTTCCAGAACTTCACCGATGCCCAGTTAACCGCATTGGCCTGCACAGATAAATGAATATCCATCTCAGGAAACGCTTCACGAACCATCATAATAAGGCCAGGATCAGACATAATCAGTGCATCTGGGCCCATTTCAATGACGGGGGTTAAATCACGAATAAAGGTTTTTAATTTCGCATTGTGAGGGGCAATATTCACGACCACATAAAACTTTTTACCCAGCTCATGGGCTTCTTGAATGCCTTTGGCTAAGTTTTCGTGATTAAATTCGTTATTTCGTACGCGTAAGCTGTAACGAGGCTGGCCTGCATAAACGGCGTCTGCGCCATACGCAAAAGCGTAGCGCATATTTTTTAACGAACCGGCGGGGGATAAAAGCTCTGGTGTAAACATGGTTATTCTCTATCTGATGTCAAGTCAGCACTCACTCATACGAGAGAGTGTTTTTAAGGGATGGGGATTTTACTCCTATTTGCTAAAAAAACCAAATATCCCACAAGAATAGTATGTCTATTGGTTACTTAACATTCATCCCAACGGTAGCCAAGGCCATAGATTGACCGAATAAAAGTTTTTTCGTTATCGAGGGACTCTAATTTACGGCGTAAATTTTTGACGTGGCTATCAATTGTACGGTCTGTTACCACGCGGTGGTCGTCATACAAGATATCCAGTAACTGGTCGCGAGAAAATACCATGCCTGCATTATCAGACATAAATTTAAGCAACCGAAACTCAGCAGGTGTGAGTTCAAGTAACTGTGAGCCATAGCGTACTTGGAAGGCATTTTCATCGATAATAAGTTTGGTTTGGTTATTGTTGGTCGTTATGTTTGGTTGGCAACGACGTAAAATCGTTTTGACACGAGCCACAACTTCTCGTGGGCTAAATGGTTTACAAATATAGTCATCAGCGCCGATTTCTAACCCTAATAAGCGATCAATCTCTTCAGTTTTTGCCGTCACCATAATAATGGGAACATCACTGAATTTTCGCAGTTCACGACACACTGAAATACCGTCCAGACCCGGTAACATTAAATCTAATAAAATGAGCGCAGGTTGGTGTTGTTTCACATACTCAATGACTTCGTCGCCACGTGCAATTAACGCAGGTTGGTAGTTTGCAGCTTGTAAGTAATCAAACAGCAGTTGGCCTAGTTTGGGTTCATCCTCCACAACCAAAATAGGGGTATTGCTCTGTTCAGCCATGATCATAACCCTTTATCTTTTAATTGAATCGGCAAATTGATGGTAATTTTGACACCTCCTAATGATGACGGTGCTGCAGAAATTGTACCATGATGAGCCTCAACAATATTATAGCAAATGGCCAGTCCTAAACCGGAACCACCACTGGCGCGATTACGTGAGCCTTCAGCGCGATAAAAACGCTCAAATAAATGTTGGCATTGCTCAGCTGTAAGCCCTGGGGCGCTATCTTGCCAAATTATACAGAGCTGGTCTTGGTCTTGTGTGATTTGGATGGCAATTTTACCTTGTGGATCCGTATAGCGTAAGCTGTTTTCCATTAAATTATAGAACAACTGGGTGATGCGATCTGGGTCTGCAAACACGTAGCCTTCTGCAATAAATTTCCGTTCAACTGAAAGTTGTTGGTCTTCTAACCGCCAGCGGGCTTGGCCTATTGCCATTTCAATTAAAGGGATAATATCGGTAAGTTGCATACGGTAGACCAATGAACCTCTATCCGATAATGAGAGCTGGTGGAGGTCATTAACTAGCTTAATTAAAGTTTGGGTTTCATTGAGTAGAGAATTGATTGTTTCGGGAGTGGCTTGCCGGACGCCATCTTGCACTGCTTCTAATTCGCCTCGCAGAACTGATAATGGTGTGCGGAGTTCATGGGAAATATCCGCCATATAGTCACGACGCATTTGTTCGTTTTTTTCGAGAGTCGAGGCCAGATGGTTAAAATCTTTAGCCAGTTGCCCTAGTTCATCGCGGCCAGATTCAGGAACTCGTGTAGCAAAGTCACCATTGGCGAGCCGGTTAGTGCCCTCGAGTAACCGCTTAATCGGTTTTAAAAAGCTACGAGCAAGGAACAATGTGGCAATCAGAGCCACAAACAAAGACAGCCCAGCGATGATCCAACTGGTATACATTTGCTTGGTATCAAAACGGCGGTCAAGGGCGCTGCTAATTCCTGTTTCATAACTGGCAACGAGCCAGCCGACGGTATCGCCATTGCTAGTAACAATAGGTTCACGAAGAACTTTACTCGGCAAGGGCGTGTCTTGCCCGAAAATGAGTCGGTCTTGTGTATCATAAACCCAAAAAAAGGTTCGCCAGCGTTGGCGCATCGGGCCACGATGTTGTTGATGTTCTACAGAACGCAAAATGCGAAAGAAAATGCGATCATTACCAATCAAAAACCTCCAATTGCCCATTTCTTCATATTGTTCCGCAAGGGCAGAAGAAACCAGCTCAACGCGTTGTTGATCATTTTCTTTAATATAATCAATAAAGCCGTGCTGGAAACTCATGCGTACGCCTTGGTGCATAATCAGCACTAACAACAAGCATGTCGCAAAAATAGCCAGAAAAAGCCGAGTACTCACGCTATTCAACCTAAGCTTCATGGGTATCCTCCGCAATTTGCTGCGTTACTGATTTCTTGCGCTGCCAACGTTGTCTCAAGCTATCAAAACTTAAATACACAACAGGGGTGGTAAATAACGTTAGCAATTGGCTCATTATTAAGCCACCGACAATGGTGATCCCGAGAGGTTGACGGAGTTCTGCGCCATCACCACTACCCAACATTAACGGTAATGCACCAAAAATAGCTGCGAGTGTTGTCATCAAAATAGGGCGAAAACGTAATAAACTGGCACGAAAGATGGCTTCTCGGGCGGTTAAACCCGCCGTTCTCTGGGCTTGAATGGCAAAATCCACCATAATAATCGCGTTCTTCTTGACGATCCCAATTAATAGCATGATGCCAATTAAGGCGATTAAACTAAATGGCGTATCAAATAATTCAAGAGCTAATAATGCCCCGACACCTGCAGAGGGTAGGGTTGATAAAATAGTCAGTGGGTGAATATAACTTTCATATAATATACCCAGAACCAAATAAACGGTCACAATGGCGGCTAAAATTAAAAACAATTGTGACTGTAAGGTTTCTTGGAATATTTGTGCCGTTCCTGCAAAAGTGCCTCTTACCGTCGATGGTACGCCAAGTGCAGTCATGGTTTTTTCAATTTCGACAATGGCATCATTTAAGGTATAGCCGTCCGCAACATTAAACGCGATAGTGGATGAAGCAGATAGCCCTTGGTGATTCACACTTAGCGGTGCGTTTGCGGGTTGCCAACGTGCAAAATAAGACAGTGGGATAGCGTCTCCATCTTTGTTGATGACAAACATTTTGTCGAGAGCACTGACATCTTGCGTATATTCAGGAGCAACTTCCATCACGACTTTATATTGGTTCATCGCCTCATAAATAGTGGAAACTTGGCGTTGGCCAAATGCGTTGTTAAGCAGACTGTTAGCTTCACGGACATCGATACCTAGCTGGACCATTAAGTCCCTATCGTAGGTGATCGCCATTTCCGCGCCTTTGTCTTCCTTATCCGAGTTCACATCTGTTAGCTGTGGCAATTCACCGAGTGCTTTACGAATAGCGGGTTCCCAGTCACGCAATGCTGAAAGTTCATCTGCAAGCAGGGTAAACTGGTAACTGGCATTGGCCTGTCGACCTCCCACACGAATATCTTGTACTGGCATCATAAACAGGTTAGCCCCAGGCTCATTGGCTAATTTCATGCGTAACCGATTAATGACTTCAGCTGAACTTTCAGTACGTTCACCCAGTGGTTTTAATGAGATATACATAAAACCGCTGTTTACTCGGCTACCGCCAGTAAAACCGGTGACATTATCCGTCGCTGGGTCGGCTTTAACTTGCTGCATAAAACGGGTCATTTTTTCTTTCATTGACTGAAATGAAATGCTTTGGTCTGCGCGCACAAAGCCCAGCACTCGGCCAGTATCTTGTTCAGGAAAGAAAGTCTTCGGAACGGTGATATACAGGTAAACATTTAAGCCGATTGTGGCAAATAGCACCGCGAGAACACTCCGGCGATGTCCGAGCACCCAATTTAAAGCGACACCATAGCTTTCTTGCAAACGCAGTAACACACGTCCAAACCCACGATGTTTGGCTTTGACGTTGCGAGGACGTTTCTTCAGTAAATAAGCACACATCATGGGGGTGAGCGTTAGCGAAATCACCAATGAAATACCGATAGCGGTTGCAAGGGTAATAGCAAATTCGCGAAATAAGCGCCCGACTAGCCCATCCATTAGCAATAGGGGAATAAAAACAGCCACCAAAGAAATGCTCATGGAAACGACAGTAAAGCCGACTTCATGCACGCCTTTAACCGCGGCAATAAACGGTTTTGTGCCATTTTCGATATGACGTGAGATATTTTCTAATACCACAATCGCATCATCGACCACAAAGCCAGTCGCAACCGTTAGTGCCATCAATGACAAGTTATTTAAACTAAAGCCACATAAATACATGGCCGTAAAAGTTCCAATCAATGAGACGGGGACGGCAACAGCAGGGATCAAAGTAGCGCGACCTGAACGTAAGAATAGCAACACAACGAGGATCACCAAGGCAACGGCAATCAGTAGGGCGCGCTCGACTTCCGCTAAAGACGCGCGGATGGTCGGTGTCCTATCTTGTGCTACTTTTAACTCAATGGCGGCGGGGATCATATCATTGAATTCGGGTAATTCATCACGAATACGGTTAACCGTTTCAATGATATTGGCACCCGCTTCACGACGAATGACAATCAAAATAGCCGGTTTACCGTCTGCCATACCTGCCGCACGCACGTTTTCAATGGAATCTTTAACATTGGCGACATCGCTGAGTTTAACGGCATTACCTTGGCTATAATGAACAATAATGGGTCGATAATCTGCGGCTTTTTTTAGTTCATCATTGGTCTGTACCTGATAACGTTTTTCGTCATCATTGATATAGCCTTGCGGTTGGCGAACGTTAGCATTGCTGATGGCTGAGCGCACGGCATCAAGGGAAACCCCTTGGTTAAATAGGGCGGTTGGGTTGAGTTCAACGCGTACGGCAGGGAGCGAGCCTCCCCCCACAGAAACTTCACTAACCCCTTCAATTTGGGCAATTCGTTGGGCTAAACGCGTCGAAGCAATATCATAAATTTCGCCAGTATTTAGAGTGTCTGAGGTCATGGTCAAAATCATAATTGGCGCATCAGACGGGTTTGACTTGTAATAACGTGGACGGCTTGGCATACCGCTGGGTAGCAGGTTCTGTGCGGCATTAATTGCGGCTTGAACTTCGCGTGCAGCGTTATTAATGTCTTTGTCGAGATTGAACTCTAGTGTAATGGTGGTTCGCCCAAGCGCACTGCTTGAGGTCATTTCACTGATCCCAGCAATACTGCCTAAAGAGCGTTCAAGTGGCGTCGCAACGGAGGACGCCATAGTTTCGGGTGATGCCCCTGGAAGTGACGCTGTCACGTTAATCACAGGGTAATCCACTTGTGGCAACGGAGAAACGGGTAAAAACAGAAAGCTCAGGGCACCACACAAAGTAATCGCAACGCTGATAAGCGTCGTTGCTACCGGTCGGCTAATAAACAGAGCAAAAAAGCGCTTCATTATGACACCTGTGCCTTCTTCGCTTGGCGACGGTCTTTAAAGTAATGAGAAAGACGGTCGAACAATAAGTAAATAACCGGTGTGGTAAATAAAGTGAGGATTTGGCTCATAATTAAGCCACCAACCATACAAATCCCTAATGGTTGACGTAATTCTGCACCTACACCAGTACTCAGCATCAATGGTAAGGCACCCAGCAAGGCCGCCATGGTGGTCATTAGAATTGGGCGAAAACGCAGCAAGCAAGCTTGATAGATGGCATCATAAGGGGACATTCCCTGTTCACGCTCCGCGGCAAGGGCAAAGTCAATCATCATAATGGCATTCTTTTTCACAATGCCAATTAGTAAGATGATGCCGATGACCGCGATGACATCAAGGTCTTTCCCTGCCATCATTAAAGCAAGTAATGCACCAACTCCGGCTGTCGGTAGGGTAGATAAAATCGTAATCGGGTGGATAAAACTCTCATATAAAATGCCCAATACGATATACATCGCCACAATGGCAGCTGCAATTAACCAAATAGTACTGCTCAGTGCCGCTTCAAAGGCTAAAGTCGCTCCTTGGAATTGCGTTGTAATAGATTTTGGCATCGCAATTTGAGATTCGGCCAATTTCACTGCATTGACAGCTGACTCTAGAGAAGCGCCATCCGCTACATTAAACGAAAAAGTCACCGCGGGAAATTGGTCTAGGTGATTAATGGCTAATGGCCCATTACCTTCTTGAATGTTCACTAAAGTACTCAGTGGTACAATGGCACCATCAGTCCCTTTTAGACGGATATCATTCAGCGCATCCATACCATCACGGGTTTGTGTGTCATGTTCTAATATCACACGATATTGATTTGACTGCGTATAGATAGTCGAAATCATTCGCTGCCCAAACGCATTATATAAGGCGTTATCAATAGCCGACATCGTGATACCAAAACGGCTTGCCGTATCACGATTAACATTCACATAGGCAACTAACCCTTTATTTTGCCAATCACTACTGACATCGGTGAGTTCAGGTTGTTGTTCTAGGGCATCTAACAAGCGTGGAACCCAAGTGGTTAATTCTTCTAATGAACCAGCCTGTAAAGTAAATTGATACTGTGTGCGCGCTACTTGCGTATCGATGGTGAGATCTTGCATGGGTTGCAGATAGAGATTCACTCCAGCAATGTTATCAACGGATTGCTGGAGACGATCAATAATCGCCATCACTCTGTCTTCACGCTCATCAAGAGGCTTTAATGTAATTTGGAGACGCGCATTGTTTAATGTCGGGTTGCTGCCATCAACACCCACATAGGTGGTGACATTGTCGACTGCAGGATCTGCTAATAATTTTGACGCGACTTCTTGCTGCTTTTGCGCCATGGCTGCAAATGAAATAGATTGGCGGCTTTCAATTGAGCCCTGAATAATTCCACTGTCTTGCAAAGGGAAAAACCCTTTTGGGATCCACAGATACAGTAAAACAGTCAGCACCATGGTACCTAGCGCCACAGAAAGGGTTAACCATTGGTGATTAAGAATACGTTTTAACCAAATTGCGTATCCAGCAACCATACGGTCAAAGAAGCGCTCACACGCTAGTTCAAAACGGTTATGTTTATGCTGCGACTCCGGTTTTAATAAACGCGCACACATCATTGGCGTTAGCGTCAATGAGACGACAGCAGAGATCAAAATAGCCACGGCTAGGGTAATGGCAAACTCGCGGAATAACCGGCCGACAATATCCCCCATAAATAACAGTGGGATTAATACTGCAACCAAGGAAAAGGTGAGGGAAATAATGGTAAATCCGATTTCACCAGCCCCTTTGAGTGCGGCGACCAGCGGTTTATCGCCTTGCTCTAAGTAGCGAGAAATATTTTCAATCACCACTATCGCATCATCGACCACAAAACCGGTGGCGATGGTTAAAGCCATTAGGGTGAGGTTATTGACAGAAAAACCACAGAAATACATCACTGCAAAGGTGCCAACAAGTGACAACGGTACGGCAATACCCGGTATTAAGGTGGCAATTCCATTGCGTAAAAACAAGTAAATCACCATCACTACGAGGGCGATGGCTAGCATTAATTCAAATTGGACATCATTAACGGATGCACGAATGGTACTGGTTCTATCGGTTAAAATTTCGACATTAACCGATTTAGGTAAGCTTTCAATCAATTCGGGCAATAGCGTACGAATGGTATCTGTGGTTTCAATCACGTTAGCGCCGGGCTGTCGCTGAACATTGATCACAATCGCTTGCTCATTATTCGCCCATGCACCTAAATAGGCATTTTCAGCACCTTGTGCAATGGTTGCAATATCACCTAAACGTACCGGCGCACCATTTTGGAAGGCCACAATAAGTTGACGATAGTCGTCAAGTGACTTCATTTGGTCGTTAGCAGACAGCGTTACCGCGCGCGTAGGGCCATCGAAACTCCCTTTTGCGGAGTTGACGTTCGCATTATTAATGGCAAGGCGAATTGTTTCGCTATCTAGCCCTTTAGCAGCCATGGCTTGTGGGTTGATATTCACACGAACAGCAGGACGTTGGCCGCCGGCTAACGTCACTAAGCCCACTCCATTTACTTGGGATATCTTCTGGGCAATTCGCGTTTCAATAATATCCTGTACTTGCGTTAACGGCATTGCATCAGAGGTGACCGCTAAGGTGAGTACAGGTGGATCAGCAGGGTTTACCTTATTATAAATTGGAGGATAGGGTAAATCCGAAGGTAGTAAGCTACTGGCAGAATTAATCGCTGCTTGAACTTCTTGTTCGGCAACCTCTAGAGGCAAGGTTAATTGGAACATCAGCGTGATAACGGATGCCCCTCCTGAACTTTGCGATGACATCTGTTTAAGCCCTGACATTTGGCCGAACTGGGTTTCCAGTGGTGCTGTCACTGCCGAGGTCATCACATCAGGGCTGGCGCCTGGGTAAAGGGTAACAACTTGAATCGTTGGGTAATCGACTTCAGGCAGGGCAGAAACAGGTAAGAAGCGATAACCGATGATCCCTGCGAGTAATATAGCCACCATGAATAATGTGGTTGCTACAGGGCGCAAAATAAATAAACGAGAAGGCCCACCGCCTTTTAACATTTCAGGCCGCATTACGCTTTCTCCGCGCTATTAGGTTTACCTTTGCGGGGCTCTTTTTTAGCGATGCCTTCAGGGGTAACAACTTCGACCGTTGTGCCATCGGTGAGTTTATCAACACCATCCGTGATGACTTTGGTATTTGCCGCGAGCCCACTTTCAATAACCACTTGTTGGCTATCTTGCATACCCACGGTTACATTGTGTTTACTGACTTTATTATCATCACTCAGTATCCAAACATAATGGCCTTCATTGCCCATTTGCAGTGCAGCGGTTGGGATCACCACGGCATTTTGCAGCGTTTCAACTTGCATTTTTACGTTAACAAATTGATTAGGAAAAAGTTTTTCTTCTTCATTGGTAAAGCGCGCTTTTATTTTCAGCGTGCCGGTCGCAGCATCAATTTGGTTATCAGTACTGAGTAGCTCACCACTTGCGATTAGCGCGATATTGTTTCTGTCCCAAGCTTCAATCAATACTTTCTCACCAGAGGATTGTGCCTGCTGGATCGCGGGAATATCGCCCTCAGGTAACGCAAAAAGGACATCTGCAGGTTGAGTTTGCGTGATGACGACAAGAGGAGTTGAGGTTCCGGAAGAGATAAAGTTTCCAACATCCACTTGTTTTAAACCCACGCGTCCTGAGATAGGCGCAGTAATTTTACTGTAGGTTAATTGCAGTTTGGCATTATCAACAGCCGCTTGGTCGACTTTAATACTGCCTTGCGCCTGTAATACCGCCGCTTTTTGGTTATCTAACTCTTGTTGCGAAATCACTTTAGTACCAGCAAGCTTTTGATAACGAGCTAAATCTAATTGTGCATTTGCTAATGTTGCTTTGTCTTTTGCCAATTGCCCCTCTGCTTGTGATAGCTGAACTTCAAATGGGCGAGGGTCAATCTGTGCCAATAAATCTCCCTTATTGACGTATTGCCCTTCGGTAAAATACAGCTGCATTAACTGGCCTTCAACACGACTGGTTACAGTGACAACATTCGCGGCTTGGACTGTGCCTAAACCCGATAAAAAGCGCGGAACGACTTTTTGTTCTGCGACGGCAAATTGTACAGGGGCTAAAACACGTGGTGGGCGGCCCATTGCACTTCGCTGTGAGTTTGGTTTTGCTACGGCGTCAGTAGATTGTGTATCTGATTGTTTTTCTTGATGATAAAAATACCAAGAAGCGCCAGCTGCCGCAATAATGGCAATAAAAATGGCAGAGCGAATAAAAGGTTTACGTTGTTTTTGTTTATTCATTTTGGGTAATTCGCTTAACTCAAAAAAGTGGATGAGATCCGTCAGGCTGTATACTAAAAAACTAACAAAAAAGAGTCAGTTAGACATATTAGTAGTTTAACGTGATAGGTACAAAGAAAAATGGAGGAAATATGAATAAGTGTCAATTTCTGTACTTGTATGCTGCGGTGTGTGTAAAGGAGGGCGTGGGGGAAATTAATTTTTCTCAATAAGAATTGCACCCTAATAAATAGGGTGCAAGAAATGTTATAAGCTAGAAGCGTTTAGAACCGCAGATTTTTCGTTTGAGGATTCAGAATTGACTGTCCAACCCTTCCAAGATAGAGGAATAAAGGCTACAGCAACCGCTAATAATGAGACGCCAGCAACATAATAGGCAGGTGCCATGTGAGACTGCTGCAACCAAGCACCAGTTAATATTGGTGTTAAACCACCAAAAATTGCATAAGCCACATTGTAAGCGAATGACAGGCCAGAATAGCGAATTTCAGGTGGAAATGCGCGTGTACTGATAATTGGTGTCGTTGCAATCGCGCCAACAAAGAAGCCCATCAAGCCATAGTTAAAAATCAACGTACTCGCCGCAATATCACTGGATAATGACGAATAGAAGTAAATTGCCGTTACGGCCAATCCACCCCAGGATAAAGTCATTGAGGTACGTGTTCCTGTTTTATCGCCTAACCAACCCCAGAAGATACAGCCTAATGTTAAGGTTAATGTTGCGGCACAGTTGGCTTGCAATGCAATATTTCGGTCAATGTTATAGATCCCTTTTAACACCACATCTGGCGTCATCAAAATAGTGACAACGATAGCGGTTGATAATGACCACGTCAGTGCCGCCGTGATCATACAGGCTTGCTTATGAGATTTAATCACAGTTTTGACGGGTAATTCTTGTGACAAAGCCTTTTTAGCGGCCAGTTCTTTGAATATCGGAGTTTCTTGTAAAAAACGGCGTAAATACACAGAAATAAACCCAAAAATACCACCAAGAATAAATGGAATACGCCATGCGAAATCATGAATTTCAGTTGTGGTATAAGAGCGTTCAATAATAATAGCGACGATAGAGCCTAATAAAATACCGCCAGTGATCCCAGAAGTCAGTGTACCAACACCTAAGCCATAGCGTTGCTTTGGTGTATGCTCTGCAATAAATACCCATGCTCCTGGCATTTCACCACCAATCGCGGCACCTTGCATAATACGCATTAACAGCAGCAGTAATGGGGCTGCAGCACCAATGGTTTCAAAAGTCGGTAAAAAACCAATGACAAATGTTGGGAATGCCATTAAGAAAATACTTAAGGTAAACATTTTCTTGCGGCCAATTTTATCTCCAAAGTGAGCCATAATAATGCCACCAAGAGGACGAGCAAGATAACCTGCTGCAAATAGGCCCAGTGTTGCCATTAGCGCGAGAAATTCGTTATCCCCTGGAAAAAATAGTTGGGAAATAATTTTTGCGTAAAAAACAAAGATAACGAAATCGTAAAACTCAAGGGTACCCCCTAAAGAGGATAAGCCTAATGTTTTATAGTCTTCTTTGCCCAAAGGCCTCGCAGAGGGCTGGCTGGCTGTTTGCGGTGTCATTATAGTTTCCTTCTAACTACCTGAAATACTAAATTGCATAAATTCAAAATAATAAGCATTGGCTCATAATAATGAGCTAATCATTTTTATTGGTGCAGATAAGAGGTATAAAACGTTGGATGGGTATAACTTAGTTTAATACACAGTATCTTTTTTGCATGTGTATATTTATAGCAGGAAATTCTATATTCTGTAAACCTCAACCCTAAAAACAAGAATAACATTCCAATTAGTTTTGTTTGTCTGGATTATTGATTTGGTGCGATGATAAATAACCTTATATGATGTTAATAATATGAATTTTGCAGAATATCGTATATTTAAATTAGTCAGTTACAGTGTTAATTATATTTAATTTAATAAATTCTTACTGAAATATAGTAAACAAATATTACCTAATTATTTTTTGTTATAATTAACTTTATTCATCTCGATGAACTAAATAACTATAAAAGCATTTAATTAATAGATAAATAACAAGCCTACTTGCGAAACTTTGGGTTTTTAACGGGATTTTGTTAGTACAGGGAGTGTTTTGTAAACTGCACGCGCCCGCCAAGAAACAGGACGCGTGCAAAGTAAATTTAAACGAGGAATAGTGTGGCTAAGCCAAGGAAAATAAAGAACCCGCCAGTGTCTGTGATAGCGGTGATCATCACGCTAGAGCCGATAGCAGGGTCTTTGCCCATTTTCAGCATAATGAGCGGAATAAGCACCCCCATAATCGCTGCCATCAGTAGGTTCAAAATCATCGCTAATGTCATGACAGCGCCCATAGCGATATCGCCATATAGGAAATAGGTAACGACACCCATAATTCCGCCCCAAACAACGCCATTAATAAAGGCGACGCCAAGCTCTCTTAACATTAAGAAAGAGAAACTATTATTTTGTATCTGGTGCAGGGCAATGGCGCGAACAATCATGGTGATGGTTTGGTTTCCCGTATTTCCCCCAATTCCTGCCACAATTGGCATTAATGTGGCTAACGCGACTAATTGGGAAATGGTATCTTCAAAGACGCCAATAACACGAGAAGCGACAAAAGCGGTACATAGGTTAATGGCTAACCATGTCCAACGGGTTTTAACGGCTTGGCCAACCGGGGCGAAAACGTCTTCTTCAGGGCTTAACCCCCCCATACGACGAATACTGTTATCGTTTTCTTCACTGATGTTATCAACGATATCTTCAACCGTCAGGCGGCCCATCAGTAGGCCGCTATTATCAACAACAGCAGCAGAAATTAAGTCATAACGTTCGAACGCACTAGCGGCATCTTCGCCTTTTTCATCGGGCAAGAAGGTCACAGTGTCAGTTTTCATGACATCGGCTACTATTTTTTCAGGGGATTGCGTCAAAATAGTGGTTAGTGGTAATTCACCTTGCAGATAATTATTGTTATCGACAACAAAAATTTTATCGGTGGCTTCTGGGATCTTGCCTCGTTGGCGTAAATAACGTTGAACCGTTTTTAGTGTCACATTTGGGCGTACGGTGACGAATTCAAAATCCATCATTTGCCCGACGCTATCTTTCGCATATTGTAAAACTTCGCGAATGCGGCTACGTAGGCTAGGCTCTAAATAGGTGAGGAGCCGGCGCATGGTGTCACGAGGTAAATGCTCAGCAATATAAGCTTGTTCGTCAACATGCAAATTAGCAACGGCGCGAAGCAGTTCTCTGTCAGACATATCCTTAATTAGGCTATCCCAAACAGATACGGAGGCCTCAACTAAGACTTCACCACGTTCGTTATTATCAACAAGACGCCATAACGCGAGACGCTCATCATAAGGGAGCATTTCTAAGATATCGGCGATATCCGCAGTGTGTAAATCAAGTAGCAATTCTTTTACAAGACTAATTTTTTCACTAATTGCTTTGTCATCAATACTGACGTGTTGATCATTTTCAACAAGCGCATGGACGAACTCTTCGTCATCTAAAAATAGCGTCAGGATTTGCTGGCGAATATGTGCCAGTTTTTGAGAGTGCGGGTTGACTGTTGGCACCGCATCGATTGAAAAAGCAGGTTGTGACATTTTAATCCTTAAAGCAATAGCAGCGCAAAAGCGCTTTTTATGAATTCGTCTGCGAGCGGACGAAATTTATTATCATTATTGTCGCCTATTTAAATAATATATCAAATAGTTGAGTCAAATAAGCGGTGATTTCAAAGTCATCAGTGATGAAGAATAAGCATAAATCACTACAATAATGGCCGCAAATCACTCATTTTCTGCACAAATAGTTAACGACCAACCGGGGACATCTTCCCAATAGCCACTTTCTTTTTCTAAATCCAATATCATCAATGTATTTTGCACGAGATATTCAGATGGTAAATAGAGAGTCCAGTGCCCATCATCCGTTTCTATCCGTAACGAAGAGGGGATTGTGGTAGATTGGCGTTGATTATTTAACAAAATGGCTAGCCGCAAAATTTGAATAAGCGGCATAAATTGTTTTCTTTTAAATAAATTAAATTTAGGGATATCGTCATACTTAATAGCCCTACGATGATTACGTACTAATGTTGCCAGTAATAGTTGCTGTTCTTGGTTGAAGCCCGGTAAGTTGGTATTTTGCAAAATATAAGCAGAATGGCGGTGCATACCACTATGATTAATACTTAACCCAACCTCATGGAGCATAACTGCCCATATTAAAATGGATTCCAGTTGTGGGTTAAGTTGCTTGGGGTTTTGTTGTCCCCACTGGAAATAGAGTTCTTCCATGGTTTTTAATACGCGTTTAGCTTGCTCTCTATCGATATTATAATGCTCAGCAAGGCTTAAAGCAGTACGCTGGCGGATATCTTGGTGGCGGAAACGGCCTTCCATTTCATATAAAACACCTTCACGCAATGCACCGTCAGATAAACGTAACTCTTTAATTTCTAATGAATCAAATACGGCAAGTAAAATCGCTAAGCCAGGAACAAATACGTGTTTACGTTCATTCGATAGGCCTAATATATTCAGGGTGCTAAATGACTTATATTTCAACGCCATTTGCTTGATTTCGATAAGACGTTCCCGTGTAATAATACCGTCTTTATAGCCTAATTCTTGTATCACACTATGGGCAGCTTTGATGGTGCCCGAGGCGCCCATCGCAACGTCCCAAGTTTGTTTCTTAAATAAAATCGCGGTGCTTTCTAATTTTAAGCAAGCCCCTAGGTAGGCTCGATTGAAATATTCAGGGGTAATTTCTTCATTTGGAAAGTAAGTACGGGCAAAGCTAACACAGCCCATACGGCGGCTTTCAATCAAAAGCGGCTCAAATTTTTCACCAATAACTAACTCTGTCGAACCACCACCGATATCGAGTACTAATTTACGACCTTTTTCGGGTTGAGTGTGCTCAACGCCCATAAAAATTAACCGTGCTTCTTCTTGACCTGAAATGATTTCAATAGGGTAAGGCATGATTTCTTTAGCGCGCTGCAAAAACAGTTTTACATTCGTTGCTACACGTAATGAATGAGTGCCAACAATGCATACGTTTTCAGGGGGAAAGCCTTGTAACCGTTCGGCAAACAACGCGAGGCAGGCAAGCCCACGTTCCATGGCTTCTTCACTTAATTCATTGGTATCACTTAGACCATCAGCTAGGTGAACACGTTTTTTTAACCGTGTAAGAACTTGCAATGCACCATTAACGATGCGAGCAATGACCATGTGAAAACTGTTTGAGCCTAAATCTATAGCCGCAATTTCTTGTGGTCTCGGTGTTGAGGCGTTGGTTATTGGCATATTTTTAAGCTCTTGTATCCGGTGTTTCGATTGATTTTAAATAATCATACACAGCAAGCTGGGCCTGAATTTTACGTTTATTTCCGCGGGGAACATAATGATTACTTAAATCTTTGTCAACATAACGTGCTTTAACAGTATCGCTAAATTGCAACTCTAAAATATCCAATACCCGTTGTTTTAAATGCGGGTCGACTAAGCTAACGGCGACTTCAATGCGGTAATCAATGTTGCGGGTCATCCAGTCAGCAGAAGAAATAAAGACTTTTTCGTCCCCCCCATTGGTGAAAACATAAACACGGTCATGTTCAAGAAAGCGGTCAACAATACTGGTTACCTGAATATTTTCACTGTAGCCGACTTGGCCGGCGACTAAAGAGCACATCCCTCTGACTAATAAACGAATTTTGACACCTGCATTGGAGGCATCGTACAGTTTGTCAGTCAATTCTTTGTCGACTAAGTTATTAATTTTTAATGTGATACCACTGGGCCGTTCAGCGAGCGCATTTTCGATTTCTTGGTCAATTAAGGCCATCAAACGAATACGTGTATTTTGTGGTGATACCATTAAATTATCGAAAGTCACTGGGCGATAAGGGTTTTCAATAAAACTAAATACCCGACGAACTTCGTTGGTGATCAGTTCATTTGCAGTGAGTAGGGAGTAATCAGTATAAAGCCGAGCGGTTTTTTCGTTAAAATTGCCCGTACCGATATGGGCATAACGCACGATTTGGCCTTCTTCCATGCGTGAAATAATAAATAATTTTGCATGGATTTTAAGCCCGGGCGCGGAGAAAATAACATGCACGCCCGCTTCAGTTAATCGTTTTGCCCAATGAATATTAGCGGCCTCATCAAATCGTGCTTGTAACTCAACGACCACTGTGACTTTTTTTCCATTATGAGCGGCATGAATGACAGAATCGATAATGCGTGAGTCTTTCGCGACACGGTAAATATTAATTTTAATCGATAATACATTCGGGTCAAAAGACGCTTGGCGCAATAATTCTAAAGTATGTTCAAAGGTATAGTAGGGATAATATAACAGTACATCGCGTTCGCGAATGGCATCGAAACCGTTACGGAAGTTATCAAACCAGCGGTGACGCAGCCTTGGTAATGGCTTGTTTAATAGGTTTTTATTTCCTTCATTAGGGAAATTAATAAAGTCTTTAAAATTGTGGTAGCGGCCACCGGCAATCACGGAGTCATCGCTGGATAGCCCCAGTTTTTCACGTAAAAGAGCAACCATTTCGTCAGGCATATCACGCTGATAGACAAAACGGACGGGTTCTGCGGTTAAACGTTGTTTTAATGTAGATGACATTATTTCGAGCAAGCTCGATTCCATCTCTGTTGCGATGTCGTACTCTGCATCACGCGTCATTTTCATCGAATAGGCATTGAGCTTATCGTAATCAAAAAAACCTTTGAAAATTTCATCGAGCGTATAGCGAAGGATATTATCAATTAGGATCATTGACTTGCGACGCTTTGGCATTTCTGGAGGCAGGTTAACAAACCGCGGGACTTTATCGGATGGAATTTCCAATAGTGCATATTGAATCTGATTGCCATTGATGATTTCAACTGCAAGATAAGTGTAGTCATCTTTTAGAAATTCAACGAGATTGGTATCAGGATTAATTAATATTGGCGTAATATGCTGCCGCAGATTCTGGCGGAAATACTGACGTAACCATATCTGTTGGCGAGGCGAAATTTGACGTTCGTTAATCAAGAATATTTGATTGCGCGCCATTTCCAATAATAAGTCATTATAGAGAATGTCGAATTCTTGTTCTTGTTTGGCAACTCTTGACTGAATTCTCTTTAACAAGTGGCGAGCACCGCTTGCCGAGCCGCGTTCTTCATTAATTAAAATACGGCGTTTAACGTCGGCGAAGCGGACTTTATAAAACTCGTCTAGATTATTGGAATAAATTCCCAAAAAACGCATTCGCTCAATAAGAGGGTTACGCTTGTCGGCTGCTTCTTGTAAAACACGCTCGTTAAAAGACAGCCAGCTTAACTCTTTTTCATGATAGAGACGTTCTTGGGACATTCTAACTCCGTATTAGACTCTTGTTACTTTATGGCTATGATACCAGTCAGTTAGCTAAATGTGTTGTTTAATTGCTTTATCTTGGGTAATAACACTTTCTGGATTAGCAGATTGTTGCTTCATCGTAAAATATTGTTGCTGAAAAATACACATACGGATAGCGGTGTGATAGCGACCATTGACAAAGAATTCGTCGATCAGTTCGCCTTCAGTATGGAAGCCTAGTTTATTATAAATATGGATAGCTTTAACATTTTCTTTATCAACAATAAGATAAAGTTTATATAAGTTTAGTACGGAAAACGCGTAGTCCATTGCTAATTTCGCAGCGCGACTCGCATAGCCATGGCCTTGATGGCTCGGTGCAATGATAATTTGAAACTCAGAGCGTCGGTGAACATAATCAATTTCTACCAATTCGACTAAGCCAACTTTCTCACTGTCATTTTCAACGATAAAACGGCGTTCAGACTGGTCATGAATATGTTTATCGTAAAGATCGCTTAATTCAACGAAAGCTTCATAAGGTTCTTCAAACCAATAACGCATAACACTGGCATTGTTATCAAGCTGGTGAATAAATGCTAAATCTTCACGTTCAAGTGGGCGCAACCTAAACGGATGAACTTGCCCGGTCGTCATAAAAATACCTCTATTTAGTTAGGAAAAATGTTTTGTTCTTCGACTATAAGGATAACATTTATTTGCGATAAAATAATGACACAGCACAGAGAGATTATCACCTTGTTGAAAAATAATTCATTTTACCCAACGCTAATGTTTTTATGTAATAGCTTGCGATCGTGTTTTTATGTGAATGCGAAGAAAAAGGGTGGATACCCACCCTTGAAATGACGTTTTGCTCATCACGAATATTATTCGTTAGCGTAACCTTGTTGCGGTAAAATTCGGTTATCTAACACAGCTTTACCTTTTTGCATTGTTAATCGGCCACTAATGAACCACTCAACAACTAATGGGTAAATCGTATGTTCTTGGGCTTTTACCCGCTCGATAATATCGTCTTCGTTATCCTGTTCAAAGATAGGCACTTTAGCTTGCAAAATAACTGGCCCGCCATCCAGTTCTTCGGTAACGAAATGAACGGATGTGCCATGTTCTTTATCCCCATTTTCTAGCGCTTTACGATGCGTGTGTAAACCGGGGTATTTCGGTAACAAAGAAGGATGGATATTGAGTAATTTACCCGCAAAGTGGTTGACGAATTGGGCTGATAAGATACGCATAAAACCCGCTAATACGACTAAATCAGGCTGATATTGGTCGACTTGTGCGAGTAATGCAGCATCATATGCTTGGCGGTCAGTATACTGTTTGACATCTAAAAAACAGGCTGGTATTCCAGCCTGTTGTGCCCGAACAAGCCCATAAGCATTGGCTTGGTTGCTAATGACAGCAACAATGTGAGCGCCAATTGCCCCAGTGCGGCAGCTATCAATTAATGATTGCAAATTACTACCGCTGCCAGAAATGAGGACAACAATTTTTTTCATTAGCGGATCACAACCTGCTCTTCACCCGCTGGTAATGCGCCAATTGTACCGATTTGCCATGCGTTTTCGCCAAGCTTGTTCAACAGAGCAAGTGCATTTTCAACTTCCTGTTGTGGTAGAGCAATAATAATCCCCACACCACAGTTGAAGGTACGGTACATTTCATGAGTGCTCACATCACCAGCTTGCTGCAGCCAGTTAAAGACAGCAGGCCATTGCCAGCTGCTACCGTCAATAATTGCTTGTGTGTTGTCAGGCAGTACGCGAGGAATATTTTCCCAGAAACCACCACCAGTAATGTGGGCAATTGCATGGATATCGCTGTTTGCGATCAGCTCTAATACATTTTTAACGTAAATGCGTGTTGGTTCTAATAAGTGGTCAGCTAAAGGTTTCCCATCTAATTGAGTTTCTTCTGGGTTGGTTTGGCTGACTTCGAGGATCTTGCGAACCAGCGAGTAACCATTTGAATGCGGGCCGCTAGAGGCTAAAGCAATTAAGGCGTCTCCAGCACTCACTTTGCTACCATCGATGATTTCTGAGCGTTCAACAACACCCACACAGAAACCAGCCACATCGTAGTCTTCACCATGGTACATTCCCGGCATTTCCGCGGTTTCACCACCCACTAACGCACAACCTGACTGTTTACAACCTTCTGCGATACCCGTAATCACACTCGCAGCGGTATCGACATCTAGTTTACCGGTCGCGTAATAATCAAGGAAGAACAGGGGCTCTGCGCCTTGAACAATCAAGTCATTGACACACATAGCCACAAGGTCAATCCCAATGGAGTCATGACGTTTTAAATCCATTGCTAAGCGTAATTTGGTACCGACACCGTCAGTGCCTGAAACTAAAACAGGCTCACGGTATTTCTGCGGTAGGGAACATAATGCACCGAATCCCCCAAGACCTCCCATGACTTCTGGGCGGCGGGTTTCTTTTACGACACCTTTAATACGTTCAACCAAGGCGTTACCCGCATCAATATCAACACCGGCATCTTTATAGCTGAGAGAGGTTTTATCAGTCACTACGGCCCCCAAGGCAATTACATTTTTGAGAAAAATAACATCATTGACATTATTCTAACAGGCTAGGCAAACGTTTGCGATAGCTTTGTGTTGGAAATTTTTGGGTACGCATAATCGAAGAATGGTAGAACGTTATAGAAGTTGTATAGCAAAATAAGAAATGTATTTATTTAAATCAAATTTGCGGTTTTACCAATTTCAACTTAACTGAGATGAGGTATAATTTTTAAAAAAATGGCGTTAATCGTTGTTGTTTTGACCAAAATCAAGCGTTATCTAGTGGCAACCAAAGCTAAAAGAGGTATAATCCGGCGATTTTTTTGTCCGCCGCCGTCTTAAATAGTAGGAGAAACCCATGAAGATCGTTGAGGTAAAACACCCTCTCGTTAAACATAAACTCGGCCTGATGCGAGATCATGATATAAGCACAAAGCGCTTTCGTGAACTGGCCTCAGAGGTTGGTAGCCTACTGACTTATGAAGCAACTGCTGACCTTGAAACTGAAAAAGTGACTATCGATGGTTGGTGTGGTCCTGTAGAAATAGAACAAATTAAAGGTAAGAAAATCACTGTAGTACCAATTCTTCGTGCGGGTATTGGTATGATGAACGGTGTATTAGATAGCATTCCAAGTGCACGTATCAGTGTAGTAGGTGTTTATCGTGATGAAGAAACACTGCAGCCTGTCCCTTATTTCCAAAAACTCGCCTCTAACATTGAAGAACGTATGGCATTAGTGGTCGACCCAATGTTAGCGACGGGTGGCTCAATGATTGCTACCATTGATTTATTAAAAAATGCGGGTTGTACCTCGATTAAAATCTTAGTTCTTGTTGCAGCGCCTGAAGGTTTAAAAGCGTTGGAAGCTGCGCATCCAGATGTTGAATTATATACCGCTTCAATTGATGAGTATTTAAATGAAGAGGGATATATCGTTCCGGGTCTCGGTGATGCGGGCGACAAGATATTTGGTACTAAATAATGATAAGCCGACTGAGAAGTCGGCTTTTTTTTGATTAATTGTAGAGACTCACTGCTTATTCAGTGATTAGCCATTTCGCTAAAAGAGGATAAAGCCACATGACACGTCGCACCATCAGTGTTGAAGAAAGACCACCATTATTACAAACTATACCACTGAGCCTTCAACACCTATTTGCTATGTTTGGCGCAACCGTTATCGTACCGATTCTGTTTGGTGTAAACCCCGCTACAATTTTGCTGTTTAATGGGATCGGAACGCTGCTGTATCTGTTTATTTGTAAAGGGCAAATTCCTGCTTATTTAGGCTCAAGTTTTGCATTTATTTCCCCAGTGCTGATTTTATTACCATTAGGTTATGAGCTGGCACTTGGCGGCTTCATTATCTGTGGCGTGCTGTTCTGTATTGTTGCACTGATTGTTAAAGTTGCAGGAAGAGGGTGGATAAACGTCATGTTCCCCCCAGCAGCAATGGGGGCAATCGTAGCCGTAATTGGTTTAGAATTAGCTCAAACGGCTGCAGGTATGGCTGGGCTATTACCTAAAGATGGCGCAGTGGTTGATTCGAACACGTTAATTATTTCCCTGACCACGTTGTCAGTCACTATTCTCTGCGCGGTCGTTTTCCGTGGGTTTTTATCTATTATTCCAATTTTGATTGGCTTTTTAGCGGGTTATGCATTGTCCTATTTTATGGGCATTGTGGACTTTACCCCGGTTATTGAAGCGCCGTGGTTTGCTATTCCTACATTTTATACTCCACGCTTCGAATGGTTTGCTATTTTAACCATTTTGCCCGCTGCATTAGTGGTTATCGCTGAGCACGTAGGGCACTTGGTCGTCACTGCGAATATTGTTGAACGTGACTTAATGAAATCACCAGGTTTACATCGTTCAATGTTTGCTAATGGGTTTTCTACGGTGATTTCCGGTTTCTTTGGCTCGACACCAAATACGACTTATGGTGAAAACATTGGGGTCATGGCTATTACCAAGGTATACAGCACTTGGGTAATTGGCGGAGCCGCAATTATTGCTATTTTATTATCTTGTGTTGGTAAATTAGCGGCTGCTATCCAATTAGTACCAGTTCCTGTGATGGGCGGGGTTTCACTCTTATTGTACGGGGTAATTGGTGCATCAGGTATTCGAGTGTTGATTGATTCAAAAGTCGATTATAACAAGCCACAAAATTTGATTTTAACCTCAGTGATTTTAATTATTGGTGTGAGCGGAGCCGTTATCCATATTGGTCAAGCTGAACTCAAAGGTATGGCGCTAGCAACGATAGTTGGGATCTTTATGGCATTATTATTCCGTTTTATAACGTTTGTTAGGCCTGAAAAGCAGTTTGTGACATCTGAAGTCCAAGAGCTTGATAGCAATAAAAAATAAGCCACACAATTTTCCATATTGCCGTTCAATTGTTTGAACGGCATTTGGTCACCGTTCTTATTCATCTATCCGTGTTTTTTATGGTAAACTGCTAGATGAAAATTGATTTGTACAGCCAGAGGCGCTTCTGAACACACCATCACAGCTTTCATTACCACTATATCTGCCAGATGATGAAACCTTTGCGAGCTTTTATGCAGGGGAAAATGGGGCGTTGCTGTCTGCTATTCAGTCTGCTATTAATCAACCCCATGGCAGTTATATCTATTATTGGTCGCGTGAAGGCGGCGGGAAAAGCCATTTACTGCACGCAGCTTGTGCAGAGCTGTCTGAACAAGGCATTGCAGTCGGTTATGTTCCTTTGGATAAACGTGCGTATTTTGTTCCTGAAGTACTAGACGGTATGGAACATTTATCACTCGTTTGTATTGATAATATTCAGTGCATCGCGGGTGATGAAGAGTGGGAAATGGCGATTTTCAATTTGTATAACCGTATTTTGGAAATTGGTCGCACCTGTCTATTAATTACTGGGGACAGGCCTCCTCGGCAAATCGAACTGAAATTACCCGATTTAGCCTCTCGCCTTGATTGGGGGCAAATTTATAAACTGCACCCACTGAGTGACGAAGATAAGATTTGGGCACTGCAATTACGCGCTCGTATTCGTGGTTTTGAATTACCGGAAGATGTTTGTCGTTTCGTATTAAAACGTCTAGATAGAAAAATGGGAACGTTGTTTGATATCTTAAACAAACTTGACCACGCATCAATTGTCGCTCAGCGAAAATTAACGATTCCTTTCGTAAAAGATATTTTAAAACTCTAGTTGATTAAATGAGTTGGCAGCCATATAGCTGCCAAAATAGAGTTTATAAGATTTCACAAACCTGCTCAGGCGGACGACCTAAACGTGCTTTATCACCATTAACAACGATAGGGCGTTCAATCAATTTAGGATTTTCATGCATTGCTTTAATGAGTTGATCCTGAGTTAAGCTGTCATCGTTTAAATTCAATTCCTTATACAACTCTTCTTTGGTGCGCATTAATTGACGAGCATCTTTAAAGCCTAACATTTTAAGGAGTTTTTTGATTTCAGCGACCGTTGGGGGCGTTTTTAAATACTCGACCACCGTGGGGGAGATACCCTTATCAGTTAAAAGGGCTAAGGTTTCACGGCTTTTAGAACAGCGTGGGTTGTGGTAAATCTTAATCGAATCCGTCATTATTATAACTCCTTACGGTTTTGCATTTTTGTCACGTAATTGTAGTTTTCTAAGCGCATCAATGCGAGCGTCATAACGCTGCTGTTCGTAACTGCCTAAACGGCTTTGACGGCTAGCATCGCTGAGATAATTAATTGCAGTGTCATAGTTACCCCGTAACGCCATCCCTTCTGCGTAAGCAGCAAGTTCTTCGGTACGCTTACCTTGTTTTGCGGACGCTTCTGCCAGTAAATCCCAACCAATCGGGTCATCAGGGTAATCAAACGTATATTTATTCAGTAAGGTTGTTGCTTCTTTATATTGATGATTATTAATTAATGCGTTAGCTAGGTTGACAATAAATACGGTATTTTTCGGTGATTTTCTCAAAGCATTCTGTAAACGAGAGACCGCTCTAGAGACTTGATGTTGTTCAATGTCGACATCAGTCATGCTATCGATAAACCAAGGGTTATCGGGTTGTTTCGCTAATAGCTCTGTCAGGATTTTTCCTGCTTCTGCGTACTTTTTGTCTTGAGAAAGTAGTAGCGCTTTACCGTATTGCGCTGCAATTTGTTCTTGTGCAGAACCTTTACCATAGTTTTCAATGATTTGGTCTAAAGCATGTTTTTGCTCGGTACTATACATAGCCAAAATACGAACTCGGGCTAACATAAAGTCCAGTGATGATGGCACACTCACTTTAGGGTATTGGTTCGATCGGTTTCTGGCATCAGCTAAACGGCTATCCGGCAAGGGGTGCGTTAATAGAATTTCAGGGGGCTTTGACATATAGCGAGTTTGGTCTGACATTGTTTGCATAAAATCAGCCATCGCATGCGGGTCAAAGCCAGAGCGCCTTAATGTCTGTAAACCAATACGGTCAGCTTCTTGTTCATTGGCTTGGGTAAAGCTGATCATACCTTGCTGAACCCCAGCCATTGTGCCTGTTAAAGCGGCAAAACCGGCTTGAGGATTCGCCATCACTAACAGCAAAGAACCAATCGTCCCTGCAATCGCGAGAGGAGTGGTGCTTTTTTGGTCTTCCATCATTCGCGCAAGGTGCCTTTGCGTAACGTGAGATATTTCGTGCGCCATGACGGATGCTAGCTGACTTTCATTTTGGCTGTATCGGAACAATGCTGAGTGTAGCACTACATTGCCCCCAAAATAGGCGTATGCGTTAATATTGGGGTTGTTGACTAAATAGAACTTAAACGGTGTTTTAACTGAGTCGGCATTTTTCACTAACCGCATGCCAAGTTTGTTAACATATTGGGTTAACAATGGGTCATAAATAAGAGGGGTGCTGGCACGTATTTGGCGTGTAATAGCATCTCCCATAATAATTTCTTGGTTGATGCTAAGTGTGCCTCCTGCTGTGGTTCCTATATCGGGTAAGGTATCTTCAATTGCACTATAAGCAGGTAATACTGCACCGTTCATTAGCGCAGCGATCATGAAAGCCAATAATGGATATTTTAAATTTTTCTTCATGAAACGTGAGTATCCCATACAACATTTTAATTTAGGGTAAGTACCGACTTTATTTCGGGTGTGCTTTAAGTAAGGCACTTAAAAATACGAAAAGTTTAAAACACATGATAGCAAAAGCTATCGTAAAATCTGTTCTTCGGTATAATTTTCGTTACTTTAGGAACTGTCCTTTGTGTTATTCCCTAGGAGCAATAAATGCTGGAATTGTTTTTACAGTGGTATCGTCGGCGTTTTGCTGACCCACAAGCCATAGCCCTTTTTACATTACTCGTATCAGGGTTTGTGATCATCTTCTTTTTCAGCAGTATACTGGCTCCATTGCTGGCGGCAATTGCTTTAGCTTATTTGCTTGAATGGCCAACCAATTTATTACAACGCATAGGGTTATCCCGTTCAGTTGCTGTCGGTATTATTTTGACCTTATTCGCCGGAATAAGTGCCATGGTTATTTTAATTATTGCACCAACCGCATGGCAGCAAGGGATTAATTTGATGGCCGATCTGCCAAATATGGTTAACCGTTTCAATGAATTTGCACAAAAACTGCCAGAGCAATATCCAGCACTAGTGGATGTCGGCATTATCGATATGATGGCAGATAACCTGCGTAGCCGTATGTCGGGTATTGCAGACTCTGTGGTTAAAGCGTCAGTTGCTTCATTAATAGGTATTTTTACTTTAGCAGTTTACTTAGTTCTAGTGCCGTTGATGACATTCTTTCTTTTAAAAGATAAAGAGCGTATTAGCAAAAGCTTCCTCAAGCTGTTACCGAAAAATCGTTTGTTAGTGGGTAAAGTTTGGGTCGAAATGAATGAACAAATCACCAATTATTTGCGAGGAAAAGTTACTGAAATGGTGATTGTTGGGGTGGCAACATATTTATGTTTTGCTTACTTTGACTTGCGCTATTCCGTATTGCTGTCGGTTCTTGTCGGGGTAGCGGTATTAATCCCTTACATTGGTGCGGTCGCAGCCACGATCCCCGTGGTTATTGTTGCGCTCTTTCAGTACGGTATTGGTAGTGAATTTTGGTACTTAATGTTGTTTTATTTAGTTATTCAAGGTTTGGATAGCAACGTTGTGGTGCCTTTATTGTTTTCTGAAGCCGTGAATTTACATCCACTAGTGATTATTTTATCTGTTGTGGTGTTTGGTGGGTTATGGGGCTTTTGGGGCGTGTTTTTTGCAATACCTTTAGCAACACTGATTAAAGCGGTTATTCATGTCTGGCCGGAAGAGCCAACGGAGTCAACGAACTAGGTTAGTAATAGTGCTGTATGGGGGCATACAGCACTAAGAAGTAACGATTAAGCGTGTGTATTGATGTAATCAAGCACGATTTCGTGGTGGTTACTGGTTTTAAAATTGTCAAAGACGTGCTCTATTTTCCCAGTAGGGTCAATAAGGAAGCTAATGCGATGAATCCCATCATAGGTTTTCCCCATGAATTGTTTTTCACCCCAAACCCCAAATTGCTCACATACTTGGTGGTCTTCATCTGATAACAAAGTGAAGTTCAACATCTCTTTTTCAGCGAAACGAGATAGTTTCTCTGGTTTGTCTGTGCTAATACCTAATACTTCGACACCTTTCGCTTTAAGTGTATCCATTTCATCACGTAGACCACACGCTTGAACAGTACAGCCAGGAGTCATCGCTTTAGGATAAAAGTAAACTAATACGCGCTGACCCTGATAATCAGAAAGATTGATGAGCTCACCATCTTGGTCAGGAAGGCTAAATTGAGGCGCCTTATCACCGGCTTTCAATGGGTTCATTAAATATATCTCCGTTAACTTTGCATGTTGGGGTTGTTAACAATACTTATGTTGCCTTTAGCATTTAGCATTGTACATAGTTGTTGAAATTTATTTTTTATAATTATGCCATTATCGTCCAACGGATCGTGTGCAGTAATCTGAATTTCCAGTTGAGCGGGCATATCATTATTGGCTGGTTGTGTTTTAGAAACAAGCTCTGCGATATTACACTGCGAAGTTGTGAATAAATTTGTGAATTGCTCGACAATACGAGGTGCATCGTCGACAACAACATTCACTGTTACTGTCGATGGGTAATAGGTTGTTTGCACACTCTGAGTTCTTTTCATTACGATAAGCAAGTCGAGCTCGGCGCCTTTAGGTGGTAATGTCGCTTCTAAAAGGGTGATAGCATTCCAACTGCCGGAGAGCATCATAATGAAGGTGAATTCCTTGCCAAACATCGCTAAGCGACTATCTTCAATATTACAATCACACTCGCTGACGAGACGTGTAATAGTATTCACAATGCCCGGACGATCTGTTCCCAGCGCAGTAATGACAAGAAATTGCTGTTCAGTCTTAGGCAAAGTCTATTCCTTAGTATTTTAATTATATCAGTTAAACATTTAATTAGAATATAGCAGTAAAATTCTAGCGCTAACAACTGACTGGCTATGAGGGTAAGGAAACCATAAAAAAGGCAATCTGCCAAGGGGGTAAATAGACTCTTGCGAGAAATATCAGTGAATTATTACTTCTATTTAAGTTAATGTCCTCGGCATTAACAAAATTCATTAAATTCTTGCTATTGGGTGGTTTTCTTCTTTGAAATGAAAAAGTAACATGGTAGTTCAATTATTAAGGGGGTATCGCTATGGCTAATGGAAACGCAAATTATAAAGATTTTTTAACGGGAAGCATTGTTGCAGTTATTACACCAATGGATTCGGCAGGGCGTTTAGATAAAGCGAGCCTGAAAAAGTTGGTGGATTATCATGTTGAAAGTGGAACAACTGCGATTGTTTCTGTTGGTACAACTGGCGAATCAGCAACCTTAACGCACAAAGAACATGTGGATGTCGTGAAAGCGACGCTTGAATTAGCAGATGGTCGTATTCCTATTATTGCAGGAGCCGGTGCAAATGCTACCGCTGAAGCTATTTCTTTGACAAATGAGTTTGAAAACAGCGGTGTGGTTGCTTGCCTGACGGTAACACCTTATTATAATAGGCCTTCTCAAGAAGGGCTATATCAACACTTTAAGGCAATTTCAGAAAACACCAGCTTGCCACAGATTCTTTATAATGTACCATCACGCACTGGCTGTGATATGTTGCCTGAAACTGTGGGGCGTTTAGCAAAACTGGCGAATATTGTTGCAATTAAAGAGGCAACAGGGAACTTAGCTAGGGTTCATCAAATCAAAGAACTGGTTGATGATGATTTTGTACTGTTAACAGGTGATGACGCAACGGCGCTTGATTTCATGCAACTAGGTGGTAAAGGCGTTATTTCGGTCACATCTAACGTTGCGGCCGCACAGATGGTAAAAATGTGTGACTTAGCGCTTGCAGGCAAATATACTGAGGCGCGTGAATTAAATAAAAAACTGATGGGGCTTCATCTTCAGTTATTTGTTGAACCAAATCCAATTCCAGCGAAGTGGGGCTGTCATCGCTTAGGTCTGATTGCAGATGGGACATTACGGTTGCCAATGACACCGTTAACCACCTCGGGCCAGCAAAAAGTTGAGGAAGCCTTGAAACTCGCTGGATTACTGTAAAATTTAGGGAATTTTAATGGCAACATTATTGCAAAAATCGAAGGTTATGAAGGTTGCTGGCCTGTCACTTGTTGTGTTACTGGCAGCCTGCTCCAGCGATCAGCGCTATAAACGTCAGGTCAGTGGTGATGAGGAATATCTCAATGCTGCGCCATTGAAAGTGTTGAATGTGCCACAGGGGCTTACATTACCAGAACAAAATGGTGAGTATGATATCCCTAAAGCCACATCAACAGGGGCAATAGGAAAAGCGTTAGACATTCGTCCACCAGTACTGACAATTTCGCAATTAGCGGGTTCTCGTACAGAGGATAGCGCTCAAGCAAGTCGTTTGTTGCTAGAAAATACACCTGAAAATAGTGCACTTTGGTCACAAGTTACGATGATCTTAGAGCAAAGAGGGATTCCAGTTTCATCTAAAGACGATGGCTCTCGCTCAATTGAAACCGATTGGGTGAAATGGGATCGCGCAGATGAAAACGTACCGATTGAGAGTCGCCATAAAGTTACAGTGCAGCCAGAAAACGGTATGATGGCATTAACGGTAACTAGCTTAGGCTTACGTCAAGGGGGAGAGACAATTACGGATGTTGTCGAAACTCAACGTTATAACAAGCTGTTATTGAATGAATTAACCGATAACTTATATACGTTACGTGATACTTCAAACAAAAATAGTATCCAAAATGCCTACGGTATCATTGATGTTCAAACCGGTAGTGATGATACTGGCTTACCTTTAGTTGTGGTTCGTGCGCCATTTGATGCAGTATGGGAACGTTTACCTCACACCTTAGAAAGTGTTGGTATGAAAGTGGGTGACCGTACGCGCTCAAGTGGTTCTGTGATGGTAACTTACAAAGGTTTAAGCAGCTCAGAATGGCAGGCTTTGGGTATTGATGACCCAACTGTGCCAGAAGCAGATTATAAAGTGCAGGTTGGTGACTTAAATAACCGTAGTACACTGCAATTTATCACCACCAAAGGTGTGCCTTTAACACAAAAACAAAATGATGAAATGGTTGCAGCGCTGAAAGCAGCATTTAGTAAAGCGCCTGCCAAAAAGTAATCATTCAACATTTTGAGATGACTAATTAAACCGTAGCTTAAATACAAGCTGCGGTTTTTTTATTTAAATTGGATGGGTTTGTATTGGGGTAAAGATATTAAGCTTCATACGCATAGGCTGGTGGTTATCAACTCTGTATTTTGTTTATTTCATGCTACTCGTAATCTATATACTTAGTTAGTTATTAAATAGCATTTCATCAATTTGAATTTTCCTTCTCTGGTAGGCTAATTTTATCTTTCATGTTTTCACCTAAAACAAATGGACAAAAAATCAGTGTTTATGGTTAAGTAATCGTTTGCGTCTGCTCGGGAATTTTATTATCATGATTAACAGTGAATTATAAAATATTGAATATCAGCTAGTTAGCGTTTCACATGGTGAATTTCAGTAACTGACTGAAACAGAGCAGAAAATTAACAATGAATAGGCCATTTAATTGGTTTTTGTTCTTCTGTTACTTATCTGAATCTGCTGTGCAGGTTGATTTTTGTTTAGTTTAATCACATCCCTGGAGTGTGTAAGATGCAAAAGAAAGCTGAGTTGTATCGTGGTAAGGCAAAAACAGTCTATACCACAGAGGATCCTGATCTACTGGTTCTGGAGTTCCGTAATGATACATCAGCACTCGATGGTGAGCGTATCGAGCAGTTTGACCGTAAAGGTATGGTAAATAACAAATTTAACCATTTCATTATGAGCAAATTAGAAGCAGCCGGTATTCCAACACAAATGGAAGCATTATTGTCTGACACAGAAGCCCTGGTGAAAAAGTTAGATATGGTGCCTGTTGAGTGTGTGATCCGTAACCGTGCCGCAGGTTCACTAGTAAAACGCTTAGGTGTTGAAGAAGGCATGGTGTTAAATCCGCCACTATTTGACTTATTTTTAAAGGACGATGCCAAACACGACCCAATGGTGAATGAATCGTACTGTGAAACCTTTGGTTGGGTGAGCAAAGAAAACTTGGCAAAAATGCGTGAGCTAAGCTACAAAGCCAATGAAGTACTCAGTAAGATTTTTGCGGATGCAGGGTTAATCTTAGTCGATTTTAAACTGGAGTTTGGCTTGTATAAAGGCCAAGTGGTATTAGGCGATGAGTTTTCACCAGACGGCAGCCGTTTATGGGATAAAGAAACGCTCAATAAAATGGATAAAGACCGTTTTCGTCAGAGCCTTGGTGGCTTAATCGAAGCTTACGAAGAAGTCGCACGCCGTATTGGCGTACAGCTAGATTAATCAATTTCCTATAATTTGAATGAGATTTTAGCCTGCATTGCAGGCTATTTTTTTAGTCGCTAATCGAGGGTGATTGTTGGCTAATAAAATGTGTAATCCATGATGAGAGGGCGGTATCAGTAGTCTTTATTTGTAGTTGTTGACTAAGTGACGTCAACGTAGGCGCGGGCAATGGGCTTTCGACTTGTAACTCTGGATGGCTTAATATTTCCGTTGGCTGACCGTCAGCGATGAGTTGGCCATTTGATAAATGCAATACGCGTTGAAAATGGCGGGCAACAAAATCAAGGTCGTGGCTAATAGAAACGACGGTTACCCCTTTTTCGCGTTGCAAGGTTAGCCAATGTTCAAATTTGCGCAGCCAAAAAGCGTCGAAGTCACGGTTTGGTTCATCAAGCAGCAATAACTTAGGTGAAACGGCCTCTAAACAGGCAACAGCAACCATCCTGCGTTGGCCTGCATGTAAATCTAAAGGGTGTTTATCTGCTACATCGACTAAGTGACAAATTTCAAGTGCTTGCTGTACTCGCGCGTGAATATCACGTTTATGATATCTTTGGCGTTTTAAACCAAAAGCAATCTCATCACGCACACAACTATGAAAAATTTGTTTCTCAGCTTCTTGGAATAAAATACCGATATGGTTGGCTCTTTGTGGTGAGGAAAGAAGGTTAAGCGGCTGGCTATCAAGCTGAATATCACCTTGTGTAGGGCGCAATAACCCTGCGAGCAGGCGTAATAATGTTGATTTACCTGCGCCATTATTCCCAACTAAAGCGACCCATTCACCAGGGTGAATAGATAGAGATAAAGATTGTATATTATCAATAGTAGAGCTTGGCCAACGATAGCTCAGGTTTTTAAGCTGTAACATGCCGCTCCTTAAACATCTGTAGCAATTGCGCTTCATTGTGGGGAATTGTGTCTCGCCAATGCCCTAATTTGACCAGTTCACCTATAGCACGCCAAGCCTCTGGCATATTGATTGTTTCAATAGCATCAAGAAAAACATCATCCAAACAGCCTATAGCAACCACTTTCCCAGATTCTAAAAAGGCTTTGCCAGTACTCAACAAAAGGAATGAATCACAGAAACTGATGGCAGGTAATAAATTGCGTTCAAAAAAAATAATGCTGCAGTTTGTGTGTTCTGTATAGTGTTGCAATTGCACTAAAATACGTTGTGTTGCACTGGGTGTTAGCCGACTAAAGGCTTCATCGAGCAAGAGGAGTTTAGGTTGCATCGCTAATGCACTTGCTAACACGACGCGTTGTGCTTCACCACCCGATAATGTCGCAGGATGGCGCGTACGTAGAGCTTCACAAAACGTGAGCGCAATCGCGTGTTCAACTCGTTGACTAATTTCACTGGGTGACAAGCCAAGGTTTTCAGGCCCAAACGCAATTTCTTGTTCAACGGTAAACGCGCAACCCGAGAGTTGTAATTGGGGGGATTGCTGAACAAGTTGGCGTGATACTGATACCTGAACCACAGAGCTGTCAGCTAAGGGAACTTGTAATACTTCAGCGGTTCCTTCTATTTTCCCTTGAATAAGGTCACTATGCCAACCTGCAAGTATTTGCGCTAGTGTGCTTTTCCCGCTGCCATTACCGCCAAATACACATAGCCATTGGCCTGCATTAAGCTGAAGATCTATCGGTCCTAATAAGGACAGCTCCGCGCTTTGTGGAATGAAGCGCATTTGTTGTAGATTCACCACCATAGAGAGAGACCACCTTCAATAAAAATTAACAAAACTAGCCCATACCTAAGTAGGGCTTGGAATGAACTATCCGTAGGTGGGTTCAATGTCGTGCGTTTAGCGCAATAGCGAAAACCACGCATATCTAATGCGGCTCCACGAATACTCAGATCACTAAGAGTATTACTGGCAAGTGGAAATAATAGGGCCGGTAATGATGTAACACGTTGCCAAAAGCGCCCGTCAAGAGGGACGCCTCTTGCCAATTGTGCCTCACGGATGGTGTTTAATTGCTGACGAAATTGTTCTGCAAGCAATAACGGACCCGCGAGTAGATATGCAAAACTAGCAGGTAAACGGCTAGCAAACAACGCACGAATAAAGCGTTCAGTCGGTACATATTGCAACCAAAGCTGAGAAGCGCTAATAATCGTTAATAACTTAAACCACAATGCTAGTGCAAATTCAGGACGGCTATTTTTTAAGGCATCCCCGGTTAATTGTTGAGCTAGCCAACCCCCGTGAATTAACCAAAGCCCTGCCGCCATGGGGAGCATAATCCATGCAACAATGCGCCAACGATGACGTGCAGGTCGCCAAAATAATAAAGCAGCGAAAGTACTGCAACCTAGCACAATTAATAGCCAGTTCAGAGGTAAGAAAAGCGAACTTACACTGAGCCAAAACCAAATTGTCAGCGAGGTGAATGGATGCATTTAACTGACCTTCGCCATATTTGGATAATTACGTTGGACACATTCTGGTAATTGTCGAACGAGTAGCCAAGCAATAATGGCAGATGCAACTTTGTCCGCAATATTGGCGCCTAATACCGTAATTGCCACTGATTCTAATAAGTTATCGCCAACAGCATGGAAATACGCGACAAAAAAGTCTGCTCCGCTACCGGTTGTTCCTGCAAATAAGTATGTACGTATAGGAACAGCAACTATCATTAATGCAAAAGTAATCACTACACCGGATAAAACCACTCTTGGTAAGGTGCGAAAACCACCTGCGCGAGCTAATAACCCAGCGCTGAGTCCAATCATCATCGCAACAGGTGCAAATGCAGCGGCAATTGGCCCACTGAGTAAACCCCATAATAAATTAGTTAATAAACCACTTAATAACGCAACCCAAGGGCCTGCTAATAACGCACAAATTAACGTTCCTATAGAATCCAGAAAAATAGGCAGTTTTAGCATTGAACTTAATTGGCCAATAACCATATTAATGGCAATAGAAAAAACAATTAAAGTCAGTGTACGACTAGAAATAATCGACGTTTTACCCATGACAAAGTCATTCCTTACAGTAATGGAATAATAAAATTAGCGAGAAGTGATGATAAGTTCTTCATAACCTGATAACGGGCAAGGTTCACGAATGAAATTTACCTTTTCCAGTTCCCCAATAATCAGCTCTAATGTTGTTCTGACCGTACAACCTGGCATCATATGACCACCGAGGACTTGCCCTTGCTCATCAGAGACAGCTAAATGCAGGTGTTCGCCTTTGGCATCTAAAGTGCCAATTAATGAAACAATTTCAAATTTACCTGTTGTTTGAAAGGTCTCTTCTTGGCCTGCAAAACGTAGTGCAACGTCAGTTAAGCTGCCGACACTGCTAGCAATGAACGCAGCTTGTAGGCCATGTTGCTCAATTTTATGTCTTAATGTTAAAAGTGCGTCTTCGCCAGGGATTAAACGAATAGCAATAAAACGCGCGTTTGAATAGGGCGATAAAGATTGGTTCATATTCTTAATCCTAATAATTGTGCTTATGCAGAGCGTCGCACAACCATTTAAATCATTAAAATTATAAATAATGCTAAGTTATGATTTTTCTGTATTAATTATCTGTGATTATTATACGCAATTGAGATGGATTGTCTGGTTGTAAAGATATTTAGACCTATCTTCAGCAAAAGGCACTACAAGTTAGTTTTTATCATGATAAATATAAGAAAAACGCAGAAATAAAAAAATAAACAGTGATGAATATTCCGAATATTTAGCTTAAGTTTTACTGGTGGTGGGGATTATCTGTATTGCCATGCTAATTTTTGTACAATTAAGCTTGTTACCGTGAAATATGCTGAGAATACATCTTTTAAAAAGTATTAAATAGATAATAAAGAACAGCTAAAATGTCGCATTTTAGTTAATTAATTGTGTGGAGATAGTGAGATTTTTTATTAATTAAAAATATCGTCGCCGTAAAAATAAAAAGAGTTGGCGTTAATATTTGCTTCTTTGATGATGAGCCAATAACATGTTTTTAAATCAGCCTAGTTGCTGCTAATAAATTATAATTGTGCGTTTTACAGGGACAAATCTATGAGTCATGTTGATCCAACATTAATCATTTTACTGGTCTTAGCCGGGTTAGGTATCATTAGTCATAATATGACAGTCACCCTTGCGATGCTATTTTTATTGGTGGTCAGAATAACACCATTAAATAATTATTTTCCATGGATTGAAAAATATGGCTTAACCATTGGGATACTTATCTTAACAATCGGTGTTATGGCTCCAATTGCGAGTGGTAAAATAACGGCTAATGAGGTATTAAGCTCATTTTTGAATTGGAAATCGATTTTGGCAATTGTTATTGGGATCGCAGTTTCTTGGTTGGGTAGTAGGGGCGTCACATTAATGTCCCATCAACCGTCTACGGTTGCAGGCTTACTGGTTGGAACCGTCATTGGCGTTGCTTTATTCCGTGGTGTACCGGTAGGGCCCTTAATCGCTGCTGGGATTTTGTCACTATTAATTGGTAAATCATAGTATTACGATGGTGAAATTACTTCCTGTCATTATAGAACAACTGCATATAGTTGGTATGCGTCGTCTTATGGTTCTTTCTGGCGACGATGCATGGGTAGAACAACAACTAAAACAACTTCAAGTTGCTATTGATGGCGATTGGTTAACGATTTCATCAAACTTACCGCAAGGGGTTTCCCCTGAAAATGCGCATCTATTATTGGGCCGTGAATTTTTACATGGCATTTTTGATGTACGTAAAGGGTTTCATAGTGAAGCACTAGCCATGCTTGCTGGCACATTAAAAGCAGGGAGCTTGTTAGTTTTATGTACGGCGCCTCAAAAAGAGTGGGCGACAAATACCGATCTAGACAGCTTGCGCTGGAATGAACAATTGGGGCTCATTTCGACACCGAATTTTGTACATCACTTGCAGCGAACTTTCCAAACATCTCCCGATATTTTATTTTATAAACAAGGGAATGAGCCTGATTTTTCATTACTAAAAAACAAACCATTATGGCAAGCACCGACAGGCCAGCCAACAGAACAGCAGCAGCAAATAATTAGCCGATTATTAAGCGCGGAACATGGAGTTTGGGGCTTGATAGCTCCGAGGGGGCGCGGTAAATCGGCAATAGCAGGGATGTTAATACAGCATTTTGCAGGAGAGTGTTGGTGTTGTGCTCCTGCAAAAGTGGCAACGGAAGTCTTAAGCCGGCATGCAGGTAAAAAGATTAATTTTTGGTCTCCAGATAGCTTACTCGCATACTGCCGTAGCAATGAAAATATAACCGCAGATTGGCTGATCATAGATGAAGCTTCTGCAATCCCTAATTATATTTTACGAGAACTAGTGGGGTATTTCCCTCGAGTTTTATTAACCACGACAGTCGATGGCTATGAAGGAACAGGGCGTGGATTTACGCTAAAATTCTGTGCAAGTTTAGCCCATTTCACTTTACTGCAACTTGATAACCCAATGCGCTATGCGGCTAATGACCCCTTAGAATTATGGGTCAATGAGGCTTTATTGCTGCAAGAACCCGTCACTCAAACGGTTTTTGCTGGAAATATTGAATATAAAGCGTTAACCCAGGCATCATTAGCGGAAAATAATGAGCAATTAAAAGCGTTTTATGGCTTATTGATGAGTGCACATTATCGAACGTCACCATTAGATTTACGACGTCTATTGGATGCCCAACAGCAACATTTTATGGTGGCAAAAACCGAGTCTCATAATTGTGCTTATATAGGTGCATTATGGATGGTAGATGAAGGACAGTTGACCGAATCATTGAGCTGGCAAATATGGGCTGGGCTTCGTCGACCAAGAGGAAATTTAGTTGTCCAATCTTTAGCAGCTCATAGTTATTTCCCTATTGCGGCACAATGGCTATCTCGCCGAGTGATGCGTATTGCCGTTGATGCGAACCACCGTAGGCGCCAAATTGGTTTAACGCTTTTAGAAAAACAGAAAGCAATTGCTACAGAGCAAGGATTAGATTTTTTGTCTGTTAGTTTTGGATTAACACCAGACTTAGTCGCATTTTGGCAAAAAGCGGGCTTTCGGTTAATGCGAATAGGTTCGCACAAAGAAGCGAGTAGTGGTTGTTTCACGGCAATGGCGATATTACCGCTATCAGATCGAGCAAGGCGACTTTGCCAGCAAGGGGAAATGCAATTAAAACGCGATATTTATTGGCGAAATGATCTGTCTGAGTTTGCTTTAGAAACCAGTGAGCAGCAGCAATTAACCCCTGATGATTGGATAGAACTGATCGGTTTTAGTGAGTTTAAACGGCCTATTTCTGCGAGCCAAAGTGCGATTATGCGTTTATTAAGGGAAGAAACAGCCGGGCTTGCGCTGCTCAGACGGCACTTGCTGTCAGGCGAGCCTATCGCACAGATTTGTGCGGATATTGGTATGACAGGGCAAAAGCAATGGTTACAACGAGTAAGAGAAGAGGTTGGTATACAGGTAAAACAATACCAACCAGCGCTTTTAGCTGAAATAAAGCAAAAGGTTATTTCTTCTTGTCTTTAGGCCAATCGTCTTCATCATCCCAAAGGTGGTTATTATCTTGATGTGGGGGAATTTCTGGCTTGTCATCTAAAAACTTTTTGGGGTCCAATTTCATCATTTCTTTGACTGAATTCCAGATAATACCTACCAATAAGAGTAAAATTATCCACCAGTAGTCGGCTAACCATTGCATACATTACCTCTATGAAACTGGGTAAAAGCTAAATGTTGATTTTAAATTATTTAAAATTTATACCATTAGAGTACCATTTACACTTTATATGAAACTGTGTGTTTTTTCAGAGATAGCTACAGAAAATATACCTACAGAGCTTATTGTTTATTTAAATACCATGGCAAATGCACCAACAATGCCAAGCAAAATATCAGAGCCTGTAAGTGCGTAGATATTTTTAACCTCTTCACCGCGAATATTAGCAAAGCGTTCAAGTGCTTTTTCTGTTGAAACGGCTTCAATCTCTTCAAATTGCTTTTCATATCCGGCAGCAATTAGCTTTTGGGTCTCTTGCTCATTTGGTGTAACGATAGCAATTACCTTTCCGGCCTTCATAAAAAAAGAGTAATGATTCATGGGGCTTCCTAATAGTCTTAAGTTTAGGCTCCTGTCATTTTCTCAGGCTTTGCAAGTCAATGACTGGGGCTATTAGCGCTCTTTTCGTCGTAGAACAAGAGAATAATAATCGCATCAACAGGCAAAAGCGACTTTTCATTAAGCTTGTTTACCATTAGAGTATACCATTGATATTATTATGAGTTACCACAGATTTTATGCGGTTTTTACCATTTAATTTATTTATTCGGGAGGAGGGGTGATTTTGAAAAAATTGTTCCTCATTGTTATTGGATGGTTAGCCGTTGCGCTGGCTTTTGCTGGCGTCGTTCTTCCTGTTTTGCCTACCACACCTTTCTTATTATTGGCGGCATGGTGCTTTTCTCGTTCATCTCCACGTTTTCATCATTGGTTATTATATCGCTCTTGGTTTGGGGGGTATATTCGTCACTGGCAAAAGCATAAAGGGTTACCGAAAGGGGCAAAACCAAAAGCAATTATATTGATAGTTCTCACTTTTTCACTATCAATCTGGGTTGTTAGTTATTTATGGTTAAAAATTGGTTTATTGGCACTGTTGTGTTGGCTGCTTATTTTTATGTATCGGCTTCCAGTTGTTGATGAACAAATTTCCAAACAAAATAAAGAAGCCCCATAAATGATGTCGCATCATCTATGGGGCATTGGCGCTATAGAAATTGCTTTGTTAGCTTAGAAATTATTCAGGAGCTCTAATATAGCGTTCGAATACATAATCTAAGTTAGTGCTTAACCAATTTTTCCCACGAATATCTTCTTGCTCAAGAACTTGCGTAATGACTTCTGGCGTTAACAGCTGTTCAGCTTCATAGGATAACGGCCAGTAACTAATATGCCAAGGTTCATAGGCAACCCCTGCATTTTTTGCCGTGAAGGGACGGTAAAAATCAAATGTCGCCATGTTATCCGTGAGCCAGTGGTTTAATTCAGCAAAATAGCCGCCAGTTTCATATTCCCAAGGCTCTAATTGCAAAGTTTGCCCTGCTGGGATCCGTAATGGGTCATAAACATCTATTTCGGTTCCCCAATGATGACGGCTTGCTCCGGGTAATGCAGACCAATGTAAAATAGCTTCACACAGCTCACCTTCTGAAAGCGTTGTAATATCTAAAGGTTGGCTTTGTGCATCAAGAACAGGGCGGAGACCAGTGAATTTTTCATTCCAAATTAACTGTTGACGTGAAAAATCACGAAATGCACTTGCAGATTGTAACTTGAAGCCCGCTTTTACTGCAGCTTGTTGCATGGCTAAAAATGCCTTAGTGGCATTAAATTGTAGACGATGAGTGCCGCCAAGTGTCACTAAATGGTCCGTGGAACGGCCTGTTAACATTGCGATGGTGATCATAATAACAATAGCTCCATGACTCGCTCATAAATTAAGGCCAGTTGTTGCAAGTCTTTGACACTAACGCATTCATCAACTTTATGTATAGTGGTATTCAATGGGCCAAGCTCAATTACTTGAGTGCCCATTTGAGCGATAAAACGACCATCAGATGTACCACCACTGGTAGATAGCTCTGCGTTAAGACCCGTTAGTTCATGGATTGCCTGCAAGGTTGCAGTGACAAGTTCTTGTTTTTCAGTCAAAAATGGCTGACCAGATAATGACCATTCTATTTTATATACGAGGCCATGACGGTCTAACATGCTTGTGACCCTGTCACGTATTTGTGTGTCGGTTAATTCTGTGCTGAAACGAAAATTAAATTGAACAAATAACTCACCGGGGATTACATTACTTGCCCCAGTACCCGCATGAATATTGGCAATTTGCATGGTGGTAGCAGGGAAGAATTCGTTGCCGTTATCCCAGATAGTTGAAGTGAGCTCTTGCAAAAAAGCGGTTGCTCGGTGCACCGGGTTGTCAGCTAGATGTGGATAAGCTACATGCCCCTGCGTTCCTAAAATAGTCAAATTTGCTGTAATAGAGCCTCTACGCCCATTTTTTATGATGTCACCTAAATGAGATTGGCTTGATGGCTCACCGACTAAACAATAATCAACACGCTCATTACGAGCCATTAATGTTTCAACAACTTTAACCGTGCCATCTAATGCATCAGCTTCTTCATCTGATGTGATTAAAAAGGCCAAGCGCCCTTGATGGTGAGGGTGTTTTTCGACAAAGCGCTCTGCTGCGACAACCATTGCTGCGACAGAACCTTTCATATCAGCTGCACCACGGCCATACAGATGTTGATTAATAATTGTTGGGTTAAACGGAGGAGTCTGCCAATTTTCGCTATTGCCTGCTGGTACAACATCGGTATGACCTGCAAATGCGAGGGTTGGTCCTTGAGTGCCTCGATGAGCCCAAAAATTTAATGTGCTACCAAAATGCATTGGTTCAATGGTAAAACCAAGTTGGTTTAAGCGCTTGGTAAGGATCACTTGGCAGCCTTGGTCATCGGGGCTGATAGAAGGGCGTGCAATTAGTTCTTTGGCAAGCTGAATAACGGGACAATCCATTAAATCCACCTGATTATCGAATGAAGTTTTGGTAGTCATTAGCGTTAAACCCAACTAAGTATCGGTTATCTGGAGAAACAAGTACGGGTCTTTTGATCATGGCAGGCTCTGCAATTAGCACTTTTTTAGCACTATCTGCGTCAATAACTGCATTTTTTTCATCATCAGTCAATTTTCGCCAAGTTGTTCCTCGTTTATTGACTAACACTTCCCAATCAATATGTTCCATAAAGATAGAAAGCAGTTCATCGCTAATACCATCAACACGATAATCATGAAATTGATAGTTAACTCCATTGTCTTCTAAGTAACGGCGTGCTTTTTTAATGGTGTCACAGTTTTTAATTCCGTACATAATATAAGGAGAGTTAGGTGTATTGGGCATATGATTTTCCTCAAAAAACTAGCGATAATCCTTACATAATGCGGCAAAACTCACTTGGGATCTAGCCCAAATGTGAGAAATCTATAATAACCTTATAATTACATTAAATGTAATTTAGCCCCGATAATTAATATATTAAAAATAGATTATCTTGAACGCATATAAATTAAGCTAGCCTCAAGGCGAGATCGAACGCGTAATTTTTTAAGAATATTTCGAATGTGAACTTTAACGGTTTCCTCTGAAATAAAAAGTAAGTTAGATATTTCACGATTTTTTAAACCCACAGCCATTTCATGCAAAATTTCAGACTCTCGTTTTGTCAATGCGGATAGTGGGTCACTATAATGATGACGTGAAATAAGATGTTGATAAATTTTTTCACTAAAAACCAATTGCCCTTTAGAGGCTTTCTTCATACTGTAGAATAGCATATCAAGTTCACTGTTTTTTAATAAATAACCTTGTGCTCCTGCGTCAATAGCACCATATATATCTGTTTTAATTGTCGATGCAGATAACACTAATAAGTAGCTATCATTGCAGTGTTTACGAAGTAATCGTATAGTTTCAAATGTTTTAATACCTTGAATATTGGTATCTATAATAATTAAATTAGGTTTTAACTGCTTTGCCATGCTTAAAGCTTCATAACAACAAGCGCACTCTGCTGTGATAATAAAGTGTGTGTCGGTATTTATGAGCTGCCGCAATCCCAAGCGTATAATAGGGTGATCGTCAATAATCATTACTGTATATTTAGACATAGAGGGTTCCTTTTTTATGTCTCAAATGCCAACGTCTACTCAGGTATTTCCTATAAAATAGACAATTTAATTTCGGTACGTTTATTATATTTAATTGGAGTTTTAATAATTATATAATCAGCAGTATGGAGAAGTGAGATTGATATTAATCGTTTGCTTAATATTTTATAGTTCCATACCAATAATATTGTGCTTGTTGATAATACATTAAAATAGAAAAAATAATATCGAATAGTTAAATTAAAGTTAAACAGATGAACATATTTAAGGTGGGATTTCATTGTGTTATTATGCAATTAATTATTTATATATATTAACCTAATAAAATTAATAATAAATTATTTTTAGTCGTGCTTTTTAAAATTAAAGCAGGGTTGCGCTATGAACAATATAACCAAGGTGACTATGTTTTACTCGGACAGTGACCTAACTCTATTGTAATTGAAAGATTTTTCTGGAAATTGCCGGTATGATCATGATTTGCTAGTGAGATGTGTTTATACTGTTATCGCTCTTACCTTACTTATTTTGAAAGGACTTGACGATGGATGACAAATTAAAACAAAGTGCTCTTGATTTTCATGAGTTTCCACATCCTGGGAAAATTACGGTTACCCCAACTAAACCACTAACAACCCAGAGAGATCTCGCATTAGCATACTCACCAGGTGTTGCAGTTCCATGTCTTGAAATTGCAGATGACCCACTTAAAGCTTATCGTTACACTGCTAAAGGTAACCTTGTCGGGGTTGTCTCTAATGGTACTGCCGTCCTTGGGTTAGGTAATATTGGTGCCTTGGCTGGTAAACCAGTCATGGAAGGAAAAGGTGTACTATTTAAAAAGTTTTCTGGTGTTGATGTCTTTGATATTGAAGTTGATGAAACAGATCCAGACAAATTAGTTGATATCATTGCGTCTCTTGAGCCGACTTTTGGTGGTATTAACTTAGAAGATATCAAAGCACCAGAATGCTTTTATATTGAACAAAAGCTCCGTGAGCGCATGAAAATCCCTGTGTTCCATGATGACCAACACGGAACCGCTATCATTTGTACAGCTGCTGTTATCAATGGATTACGAATTGTAAAAAAAGAAATTGGTGATGTCCGCCTTGTGGTTTCTGGCGCTGGCGCAGCATCAATCGCTTGTATGAATTTATTAGTCGCGTTGGGACTGAAACGTGAACATATCACCGTCTGTGATTCTAAGGGGGTGATTTATAAGGGGCGTGATGAACGCATGGATGTCACCAAAGCTGCGTATGCCATTGAAGATAACGGCCAACGTACTTTGGCGGATGCTATTCCTAATGCGGATATTTTCTTAGGTTGTTCAGGTCCACGTCTTTTAACGCCGGAAATGGTGAAAACCATGGCGCAAGATCCACTGATCCTAGCGCTAGCAAATCCTGAGCCTGAAATTTTGCCACCATTGGCGAAAGAAGTTCGTCCTGATGCCATCATCTGTACTGGCCGCTCTGATTACCCAAATCAGGTTAATAACGTGTTGTGTTTCCCATTCATTTTCCGTGGTGCGTTAGATGTCGGTGCAACAACGATTAATGAAGAAATGAAACTGGCTTGTGTGTATGCCATTGCAGACCTTGCATTGGCAGAGCAAAGTGAAGAAGTGGCTTCAGCCTATGGTAACCAAGATTTATTCTTTGGCCCTGAATACATTATTCCGAAGCCATTTGACCCACGTTTGATTGTTAAAATTGCACCTGCTGTGGCAAAAGCAGCAATGGACTCAGGGGTAGCAACGCGTCCAATTGAAGACTTCGATGTCTATATCGAAAAATTAAATCAGTTTGTTTATAAGACAAATTTATTCATGAAACCTATCTTCTCTCAAGCTAAGACTGCCAAAAAACGTATTGTTTTAGCTGAAGGGGAAGAAGAGCGTGTATTACATGCCACACAAGAGCTGGTTTCTTTAGGTTTGGCTTTCCCAATCTTAGTTGGGCGCCCAAGTGTGATTGAAATGCGTATTCAAAAACTTGGCCTACACATTGAGTTAGGTAAAGATTTTGAAGTGGTCAATAACGAAAACGACCCGCGTTATAAAGAATACTGGCAAGAATACTACCAAATCATGAAACGTCGTGGTGTTTCACAAGAAATGGCACGTCGTGCAGTGATTAATAACCCAACCTTAATTGGTGGGATCATGGTGTTACGTGGTGAAGCTGACGGGATGATTTGTGGTACCGTGGGCAGCTATGGTGAACATTATGAAGTTGTTAAAGATTTATTTGGTTTCCGCGAAGGTGTTCATGCTGCCGGTGCAATGAATGCATTGTTATTACCAACGGGTAATACGTTTATCGCAGACACTTATGTTAATGAAGACCCTTCTCCGGAAGAGTTAACAGAAATCACGTTAATGGCAGCGGATACGGTAAGACGCTTCGGTATTGAGCCAAAAGTGGCTCTGTTATCGCGTTCTAGCTTTGGTTCTTCAGACTGCGCATCAGCACAAAAAATGCGTGATACGCTCTCGATGATCAAAGCACGTGACCCTCATCTTGAAATTGATGGTGAAATGCATGCGGATGCCGCATTAGTTGAATCGATCCGTAAAGATGTGATGCCTGATAGCCCATTAAAAGGTTCAGCAAATTTATTAATTATGCCAAATATGGAAGCTGCACGTATTAGTTATAACTTACTGCGCGTGACAAGCTCTGATGGCGTGACGGTCGGCCCGGTATTGATGGGGGTTGCGAAGCCGGTACATATCTTGACACCAATTGCGTCGGTACGCCGTATCGTGAATATGGTGGCATTAGCAGTGGTTGAAGCGCAAACCAATCCACTCTAACGGTTAATATTAATTAATACGTATTAAAGGCTTCTATGATTTTATAGGAGCCTTTTTATTGAAAATGATTATCATTATCTGTATCTTATTAGCTTGATAACATAAGATGGAAAGCATAATGATTTCAATAAGATTGACCTCTCAAATAGCCACTTTAATGGTTGGGTTATTTTTCCTTATCGGTTGTACACAAAAAATTGAACCGACAATCGTACAATTAGATAGCCAACTAACAGTAAGCAACCAAATTATTGACTTAGCAACAGGTAAGTCTTTAACACCTCAGCAATTAATCGAGCAGCTTGCTCAATCTCCACGCGTCATTGTCGGAGAAAAGCATGATAACCATTATCACCACCAAATTGAGCAATGGCTTGCACAAGAAATGCCAAAAATACGGCCTCAAGGTGCGGTTCTACTCGAAATGTTGACACCGTCGCAGCAAAATAGTGTGAACCGTGTACAGGCGCAGATGCAAAATAACCCTTATATTCGTGACGAAAAGCTACAGTCCGCCTTAAATTGGAATAGTGGTTGGCCTTGGGAGCAATATGGGGCTTTAATCCGCCATTTGCTGAGCTCGCCTTATCCGCTACTGTCGGCAAACCTAGATAAAAAAGAGGTACTTGCCGCCTACGCTAACCCGTCATCAGTAACGGGGCAATATTCAGCTCAACCCATTGTTCAAGAACTTATCAGTAAAACGATTGAAAGTTCTCATGGTGGGGAACTGACAGTGGAACAAGTGGCTAAAATGACCTTTATACAGCAGTTGCGTGACCGCCGTATGGCAGAGTCGTTATTAAATGCACCTACACCCGCGCTTCTATTCGCAGGTGGCTATCATGCAACAAGAGCAATTGGTGTGCCTTTACATGTGCAAGACCTAGCGCCCGAAGAACCCGTAAAAGTATTAATTATTTCAGAAAGAGGTGAAGAAATAGACCATTTACATGCTGATTTTGTGTGGTACACGCCTAAAGGATGACTAAGTAATAGCAAGCTAATGATTTCAAAAAAGTTAATTTTGTGAAGTAATCTTTATTTCCAGTAAGAAATGATTTCCATTTTCATTTGTTATTAATTATCATTTGCATTTATACATAAATACGTCAGTGCATAAGATAAAAATGATTATAACAACATTTGAAAATGAGTATTTAAAGCGAACAACGAAGATAAGTGGGGGCTTCGCATTGGCAATTGCTCTTCATATTGGGGTTGTTGGGTTGTATATATGGGTAACTCACAATCAACAATGGGATGAGTTATTGCCTCCGCCATCAGTGGTGATGGAAATTTCAATTGAATCGCAAGCCGAACAATTGACAGAAGCTAACATTGGCCAACTACAAGAGTTATCGGTGGCGAGCCAGGCTCATGAAGCCCCATCGGAAGAGAAAATTATCCCACCATTAGCCATCAATGAGCAGGCTGAAGTGCAAGTCGCTAAAGCGGTGAGTACAAAACGAACTGCTGAAGTCAAAAAACAAAAGCATGAAAAGCAGGCGGTTGAACAAAAACAAGCGACTGATTCAAAAGCCAATGATGCCCCTGTCACCAGTGATGCTGCAGCGCCATTACAAACTCAAAAAATTGCCGCAGAATTTAATAGCCAGTCACAATCGGTAGATAACGCGAAAAGGCTATGGGAAGCACAAGTATTGGGGAAACTAAATAAATACAAGCGGTTTCCTGAAGACGCCGTAAGGCGGGGGCGAGTCGGTCAATCAACAGTAACATTTACGGTTGACCCACAAGGTTTTTTGCTTGGTAGCGACCTAGTAAGTTCATCAGGAACACGATCTTTGGATAGAGAAGCATTGCAGGTGCTATCGAGAGCAGCACCTTTACCTGAACCCCCAGCTGAAATTTTAATCAATGGGCGGGTAACTGTCAGGATACCTATTGATTTTACTCTTAATGAAAAATAGATTGGATAAATTATGCGTAATAAACTCACTGAGTTTTGTTTTATTACATTACTTGGTTTATATGCAGCAACCAGTGCTGCGGAGGATAGAATGTCAGCACCAATAGCCAAAAAACAACCTTATACTATCACCACTCACGGAGATGCCCGTGTAGATAACTATTATTGGTTAAGAGATGATCAACGCGAGTCTCCAGAAATTATTGAATATTTAACGCAAGAGAATAATTATACGCAGCAGCAACTTGCAAAAGGTGAATCGTTAAAAAAAGAAATTTACGATGAATTGTTTTCACGTATGAAGCAGGACGATGAGTCAGTTCCCTATGATTATAATGGTTATACCTACCGTTCACGAGTTGTCGCGGGGAAAAATTATTCTATCTTTGAAAGACGCCCTGTAAATAGCCAAGATGAATGGGTTGTATTAGTTGATGGTAATGAACGAGCCGAAGGCACTGAATATTATCGTATGGGAGCGTTAGCGATTTCGCCGGATAATACCACGCTAGCGATTGCTGAAGATCGCCAAGGACGTAATGAATTTGCAGTATCATTTCGCAAAATTGATGAGAGCAAGTGGCAGGAAAATGTATTAACCAATACTTCAGGTAATATTGTCTGGGCTAATGACAACCAAACGCTATTCTATGTGAATAAGGACAAGCAAACATTGCTACCTTATCAAGTGGTTAAACATCTATATGGTACACAGCAAACTCAAGATAAACTGGTGTATGAAGAAAAGGATGATACTTTTTACGTTAGTTTAGCGAAATCGACTTCAAAAGATTTTATTTTAATGGGGATCACGAGTACTGAAACCTCTGAGTACCGTTTAATTGATGCCAATCAGCCACAAAATGACGTTAAAATTTTAAAACCACGTCAAACGGGGGTTGAGTACTATCCTGACCATTTCAATGGTAAATTCTATATTCGTTCTAATCACCAGCATCCATTATTTGGTTTATATATTGCAGACAATATTTCAGCACCATGGGTAAGCTTTATTGCACCGCGTGATGGGGTTGATCTTGAAGGTTTTGCTTTATTTAATAATTGGTTAGTTGTGGAAGAACGCCAAAATGGTTTAGTGAATATTCGCCAAATCAGTTGGTTAACTAATAAAGAAAACCAAGTGAGCTTTGATGACCCAACATACATGGCGTGGATCGGAAATAACCCTGAGCCAGATACGGATAAACTACGCTACGGTTACTCATCAATGACCACACCGTCTTCAGTATATGAAATTAATATGCTGACTCAAGAAAAGCAGCTGTTAAAACAAGAAGAAGTTAAAGATTTTAATAAGCAAAACTACCAAAGTGAGCGTATTTGGGTTACTGCACAAGATGGGGTAAAAGTCCCAGTTTCTTTAGTTTACCGTAAAGATCTATTCAAACATGGCCAAAATCCATTGTTAGTCTATGGTTATGGCGCTTATGGGTATGGCATTGATCCTTCATTTAGTTCATCTCGTTTGTCTTTATTGGATCGTGGCTTTGTTTACGCGATTGCACATATTCGTGGTGGTGGTGATTTAGGTAAAAATTGGTACATACAAGGCAAAACAATCCACAAGATGAATACCTTTACTGACTTTATTGATGCAACCAAAGGGTTATTATCAGAAGGTTATGGTAAAGCAGGACATGTGTATGCCATGGGGGGCAGTGCGGGTGGCTTATTAATGGGAGCGGTTGTGAATATGGCGCCTGATTTATACGAGGGGGTTGTTTCCGCTGTTCCATTTGTTGATGTGGTAACCACAATGTTAGACCCATCAATCCCTCTGACCACCGGGGAATACGATGAGTGGGGTAACCCTGAAAATGAAGAAGATTACTGGAGAATTAAAGCGTATAGCCCTTATGACAATATCAAAGCACAACATTACCCACATATTTTAGTGACGACAGGGTTACATGACTCTCAAGTTCAATATTGGGAACCTGCAAAATGGGTAGCTAAATTACGAGATATTAAACAAGGCAATTCATTATTATTATTAGAAACTAATATGAATGCGGGGCATGGTGGTAAATCAGGGCGTTTTAATGCACTAGATGATATCGCCCAAGAATATAGTTTTATTCTCATGCTTGAAAATAAAGATAAATATTTTCCATATTTAAAATAATAATTAACCTATAAAATTTAGGTGATTTCAGGCCAGCAACAATATGAATGACATTGTTGCTGAGCCTCTTCACAGGCTTTATTTGGCCTGTGCTAGCAGTGTGAGCGTATGACACACAGTACGTTTACAGGAATGGTTTAATGAATAATAAAACAATAATTATGGTTGCTAGCATTATTGCCACTAGCTCCCAAGGGATTGCTTTGGCTGAAAATACGCAGCAGCAGAATAAGCAGAAAGAAGGTGTGGTTAATTTTAGCCAATTAAAAGTCTCAGGTGCGCAGAAACAAACGCCATTAGTCAAAGCATTGGAAAAACCGGGTGCTTATAGCGCGGTGGGTACGGAAAATAAATTGCAGTCGATGGATAAAATTATTCGTACCATGCCCGGAACCTATACTCAAATGGATGCCAGCCAAGGTACCGTTAATGTCAATATTCGCGGGTTGAGTGGTTTTGGTCGCGTGAATATGATGGTGGATGGTGTCACGCAAAGTTATTATGGAATTTCCCCAAGTCAATATACACATGGACAACAGCCAAATAATGATTTTGGCGCTTTAATTGATCCAAATTTTATTGTTGAAGTTGAAGTAGAGAAAGGGCAATTAAATGGAGGCAATAGTGTTAACGCTTTAGCAGGGAGTGCAAATTTTCGTACTATCGGTATTGATGATGTGATTTTTAAAGATAATGTATATGGGCTGCGTAGTAAAGCTAGCTGGGGAGATAATGGTCTCGGTTATAATGGCATGGTAGCGGTCGCAGGAAAGACATTATTGCAAGATGATGGCTATTTTGGCGGTTTAATTGCGGTTAGCGGCCATAATATTCCTGGCAGTTATAAAAATGGTGATGGGTTTGATAGTGATGAATTTGCCACCGACTCCACTTTCAAACAAAAGCCACAATCGCAATTAGCTAAATTGAAATATAAACCTAATGACAGCCATGAATTAGAATTCAGTGGTCGTTTCTTACAAAATAAGCTCACACGAAGAAAGATTAATAGTGAAGATTATTATATTAAATATAAATATACGCCGCTAAATGAATTAATTGATGTTGAGGTTTTAGCGAGTCATGGAAAAAATGACCAACAATTTGAAGGTGACTCATTAGGTTGGGCATTAAGGCAAGGTAAATCCAAAAATATTGGCGATGGTCTTAATCTTTCTAATACAAGCCGGTTTTCCTATGGTGATATTGATTTTGAATGGAAAATAGGTTCTAAGTTATCTAAAACGAAGTATGAGCGAGAGGTTAGTTCTGTTATTGACCAAGATACGTTGAACTATAATCCATTCTCGCCAAGTGGGTCGTTAGATCTTGCGAGCGCATATACACAATTGGAAGCCAAGTATGGGATCTATACAGCAATTTTTGATTTGAATTATATGAATTATCACTTAAAAGGTTTTAAACCTGCATGTGGTGATCAAGATTTTTGTTTTCCACAGGAAGCTGCAACTTTAAATTTACGGGGTAATGGTTTTAACCCCGGAGTTTTATTATCAGCAGAAATTATTCCTGAATTCCAGCCATTTGTCAGTTATGCGCATTCAATGAGAGCGCCGAATACGCAAGAAGTTTTTTATTCTCAAGAAGGTGGTAATTCAATGAACCCATTCTTAAAAGAAGAGAAATCACAGACATGGCAAGTTGGTTTTAATAGCTTTAAACCGGATTTAATTTTTGAAGGTGACCAATTTAATATGAAGGCATTATGGTTCCATACAAAAATTAAAGACTATATTACGAGTAAGCCTTATTTACTTTGTCGCCCAAGATCAAATGCTGAACTGGCTTGGTGTTTAATGAATGATGATGTATGGGACAAAGAATTCCCAGAATTTATGCGTAAAAGCTATATGTATGTCAATGAGCCTCATGATGTTAATCTTCGTGGCTATGAATTACAGGCTAATTATGATGCAGGTATAGTTTATTCAACATTATCCTATACCAAAGAAACTGGGGATCAACCTAACTCCATAGCTAAGGTTGCTGATTTTAGTGCGGGAGATTTCACTGAGCTTCCTGATTATTATGTGACCTTGGATTCAGGTGTGCGTTTATTGGATGAAAAATTAACCGTAGGTACAACTATTACATGGACCGGTCCTTCAAAACGAATTGGTGTAGAGTCTATCGTTGATAACGATGGAAATGCACTAAAAGATAAGTATGAAAAACAACCTACAATCATTGATTTATATACAGACTATGAAGTTAATAAAAACTTTAAATTGATGATGACGGTTAATAATATCACGAATAAAAATTATTCGGATGCATTAAATCGTGCAAATTCTACCGCTATTATGGAAGAACGCGGTAAAAATAATGCAACAGCAAGAGGGCGTACTTATATGATTGGTGGACAGGTGCGTTTCTAATCAACGTATAAATTTAACACCACTTATCCCGTTATTTTTATCGAGATAAGTGGTTAAAATAATTATTTCGATATTCTTTTTACTTTAACCTTCTCAATATGAGTAACTTGGCTTTCAACCCAGCCATCATTCAGGCGAGTTTTCAGTGGTTGGCCAACTTTCACTTGGGTGGTTTTTTTCAGTACGGTGCCTTTAGCGGTTTCACTGATACTAAACCCGCGAGCTAAGGTGGCTAATGGGCTAACTGCTTCCATTTTTGAACAAGCGACAGCGAAACGTTGGCGGTAACTGTTAACCAAACTCGTGACCATATTCTGCAAATGATACTGTGTCTGCTGCAACTGACGTTGCTGTTTTTGCAATTGAGGGCGCAAATCATTTTGCAGTAAACGACGGTCGAGCCTTTCGAACTTAGATGTTGAATTTTGTAGTTGTCGAGTCATCGACTGCGCAAGTTTTTGTTGCAATAAATTAAGTTGATTATGTTGCCGTGCCAAACGTAATTGTGGGTGTTGTTGCTGTAAACGGTGATGCAAACGAGCAAACCTTTGTTGTTGACCTGCTACATAATAATCCATTGCCATTTCAAGGTGTTGCTGCGCAGATTTTAGCTGACGGAGCATTTCTAACTGGTTACGGCTAACAAGCTCGGCCGCTGCAGATGGGGTGGGTGCTCTTACGTCCGCCACATAGTCGGCAATCGTCACATCGGTCTCATGACCAACAGCGCTAATTATAGGCAGTTGACTAGCAAAAATGGCTCTAGCAACGATTTCTTCATTAAATGCCCATAAATCTTCAAGTGAACCGCCCCCGCGACCGACGATCAACACATCACATTCTTGACGCAAATTTGCTAGCTCAATCATCCGAGCAATTTGTGCTGGTGCCATCTCACCTTGAACGGCCGTTGGGTAGATAATGATAGGCAGGGAAGGGTCGCGACGACGTAAAATATTTAAAATATCATGTAGGGCTGCACCCGTTGCCGAGGTAATGATACCGACGGATTTAGCTGGGCTAGGTAGTGGTTTTTTATGAATAATATCAAACAAACCTTGGGCACTTAGTGTTTGTTTTAATAGCTCAAAACGTTGTTGCAGTAAGCCTTCACCGGCTGGTTGCATGCTCTCAAGGATTAATTGATAGTCACCTCTAGGTTCATATAAGGTCACTGTCGCTCGAACTAAAACTTGCTGGCCATTTTGTGGGCGGAAAGTGACTCGTGCATTTTGCCCACGGAACATGGCCGCTCGCACCTGCGCTCGGTCATCTTTTAAGGTTAAGTACCAATGACCTGAACTGGGTTGTGAAAAATTGGAAATTTCAGCTGTTAACCAAATACGCCCCATTTGGCTATCGAGAAGTTCTCGAACCGATTGGTTAAGCTTACTAACAGAGTAAATTGCGCTATTTTGTGAAGTCGACATGTGAGCCAGATCAAATTTTAAAACAATGACTTAATCGATAGATACTAACGCAGCTATAGGAGTTATCAAGTTTTTTTTCAAAAAAGTGCTGGAAGCAACCGTTTTCGGTGTGTATAATGCCGCGGCAATATTTTATACCTTTCCATAACGCTGCCTGGTGGGATATTGCCTATGTTACGCATTAAAAAAGAAGCACTAACTTTCGACGACGTTTTACTCGTTCCTGCACACTCAACGGTATTACCGAATACCGCAGACTTATCAACTCAACTGACTGCAAACATCCGCCTGAACATTCCTATGCTTTCTGCAGCCATGGATACTGTCACAGAATCTGACCTTGCTATTGCTTTAGCACAAGAAGGTGGCATTGGTTTCATCCATAAAAATATGACTATTGAGCGCCAAGCGGAAGAAGTTCGCCGCGTAAAAAAACATGAAAGTGGTGTCGTAACGGACCCTGTTACAGTAACGCCGGATACCACTATTCGTGAAGTGCAAGAAATGGCTGAGCGCAATGGTTTTGCTGGTTATCCAGTCGTGGCAAACGATAACTCATTAGTTGGTATTATTACAGGCCGTGATGTTCGTTTCGTGACAGATTTAGACCAACCTGTTACTGCGGTGATGACGCCAAAAGAACGTTTAGTCACCGTGAAAGAAGGCGAAGCACGCGAAATCGTTTTGCAAAAAATGCACGAAAAGCGCGTAGAAAAAGCCTTAGTGATCGATGATAACTTTCATTTGTTAGGGATGATCACGGTTAAAGACTTCCAAAAAGCAGAACGTAAGCCAAACGCGTGTAAAGACGAGCAAGGCCGTTTACGTGTTGGTGCTGCGGTTGGTGCAGGCGCAGGGAATGAAGAACGTGTTGACGCGCTGGTGGCTGCTGGCGTTGATGTTTTATTAATTGACTCATCACATGGTCATTCAGAAGGCGTACTACAACGTATCCGCGAAACTCGCCAAAAATACCCTGACTTACAAATTATTGGTGGTAACGTTGCAACAGCGGAAGGGGCGAAAGCCTTAGCGGATGCAGGTGTTAGCGCGGTTAAAGTGGGAATTGGTCCGGGTTCAATCTGTACTACGCGTATCGTCACTGGCGTGGGTGTACCACAAATCACGGCTATTGCTGAAGCGGCGGAAGCACTTGAAGGTACGGGTATTCCTGTTATTGCGGATGGTGGGATTCGTTTCTCCGGTGACATCTCTAAAGCTATCGCGGCAGGCGCTGCGTGTGTGATGGTCGGCTCAATGTTCGCAGGAACTGAAGAGTCTCCAGGAGAAACTATTTTATTCCAAGGCCGTACTTACAAAGCATACCGTGGTATGGGCTCACTTGGTGCAATGTCTAAAGGCTCGTCAGACCGTTACTTCCAATCAGATAATGCGGCAGACAAATTAGTGCCAGAAGGTATTGAAGGCCGCGTAGCGTATAAAGGCCGATTAAAAGAAATCATTCATCAACAAATGGGTGGCTTACGCTCCTGTATGGGGCTGACAGGTTGTGGTACTATTGATGCATTGAGAACAAAAGCAGAATTTGTTCGTATCAGTGGAGCCGGTATCCAAGAAAGCCACGTCCATGATGTTACTATCACGAAAGAATCTCCAAACTATCGTTTGGGGCAATAATCGATAAAATTTCTCAGGGTGGCGCATTCGTTCGATTGCGTCACCGATTCTTATTTTTGACTTGAATTTTTGGAATTCTCCTCAAATGACAACAAATATCCATAAACATCGCATTCTTATTCTTGATTTCGGCTCGCAATATACACAGCTGATCGCCCGTCGTATCCGTGAAATTGGCGTTTACTGTGAACTCTGGGCGTGGGACGTTACAGAAGAACAAATTCGAGAATTTAATCCAAACGGTATCATTCTTTCTGGTGGGCCAGAAAGTACGACTGAATCAGATAGTCCACGTGCTCCTGATTACGTATTTAATGCAGGTGTTCCTGTATTAGGTATTTGTTATGGCATGCAAACCATGTCAATGCAACTGGGTGGCGCAGTTGAGGTCTCTGGTGAACGTGAGTTCGGTTATGCCAATGTTGAAATCACTGAGCAATGTGAATTATTCCGTGATATTCATGACTCTCTGAACGAAGCTGGCAAGCCAGTACTTGATGTCTGGATGAGCCATGGTGATAAAGTTACCGCTATTCCTGCGGATTTTAAAACTATTGCCAGCACGCCAAGCTGCCCATATGCCATCATGGCAAATGAAGAGAAAAAATTCTATGGTGTTCAATTCCACCCAGAAGTGACTCACACTCACCAAGGCCTAAATATTTTAACGCGCTTTGTGAAAGATATTTGCCAATGTGAGGCACTGTGGACGCCAGCTGCAATTATTGAAGACACGGTAGCCCGTTTAAAAGAGCAAATTGGTGATGACCATGTACTGCTCGCGCTATCGGGTGGTGTTGACTCATCGGTTACTGCGTTGCTATTAAACCGCGCAATTGGTAAACGTTTAACCTGTGTATTTGTTGATAACGGTTTATTACGTTTAAACGAAGCAGACCAAGTGATGGAAATGTTTGCAGGTAAATTTGACCTGAACATTATCCATGCTAAAGCAGAAGATCGCTTCTTAAATGCGTTAGCTGGGATCAGCGATCCAGAAGCTAAACGTAAGAAAATTGGTCATGTATTTATCGAAGTATTTGATGAAGAGTCATCTAAGCTGCCTAATATCAAATGGTTGGCTCAAGGGACTATTTATCCAGACGTTATTGAGTCAGCGGCATCAGCAACTGGCAAAGCGCATGTTATTAAGTCTCACCATAACGTCGGTGGTCTGCCGGATGACATGAAACTTGGTTTGGTTGAGCCATTAAAAGAATTGTTTAAAGATGAAGTCCGTAAAATTGGTCTCGAGTTAGGTCTCCCGTACGACATGCTGTATCGTCACCCATTCCCTGGCCCAGGTTTAGGGGTTCGCGTATTAGGTGAAGTGAAGAAAGAGTACTGTGACTTATTACGTCGCGCAGATGCTATCTTTATTGAAGAACTGCACAAAGCTGATTTATATCATAAAGTTAGCCAAGCGTTTACCGTATTTTTACCTGTCCGCTCTGTTGGTGTCATGGGTGATGGCCGTAAATACGACTGGGTGGTTTCATTACGTGCAGTAGAAACTATCGACTTTATGACCGCGCATTGGGCGCACTTACCATATGATTTCCTAGGCCGAGTTTCAAACCGTATTATTAATGAGGTCGATGGCATTTCCCGTGTTGTTTATGATATCAGCGGTAAACCGCCTGCAACAATTGAGTGGGAATAATATAGCAATTGTTGATAACAGTTTTTAGTTATCGATAAATTCAAAGGCATCAGTTAGTTACTGGTGCCTTTTTGTTTTTTGGTGACGAGTAGGTCATTTTATTCTGGTTAAGTGATGATCACTTTATTGATTAATATGCTTATAGGTGGAACTGAAATGAAAAAAGTAACAATGGTTATAATAGATGCTCTTAGATTTTTAGGTAACCTAAAAAGCCCTTCAATAGAGTACTCGCAAATACTATATCTGTGCTTCAATGACGTCTATCGTAACGGTAATAAAATGGATATTAGGTCAATATATACTTATCGATGAGGGATAATAAATATCACCTAAAGTGGTATTTTTGAAGCCATGCTGTAGCAATAATAAATTTTTACCTGATTACGAATTTTAAAACTTTTATAAAATGATGAGAGATAATTTTAATGAGGGGAAAGTAGGGCTTACTGATATATTAAATTCAGTTAGATATTTAATGCATGATTGAGCAACAGGATTATAAAGTAAAAGCAATCCGTCTATAACGGATGCTTTTACTTTACGCTAGGGATAATAATTTTAGAATTGATACACTAACCCTAAGCCAAGCACGTTATCAGTATTCACTTTGTAATGGTCAGTAAAATCATTATCGTTTAACAAGTTGATTTTATAATCGATAACAGCACTCAAATTTTTATTAAAGTCATAAGCTGAGCCGATGGCAATATAATTCACTAATTCTTTATCCCCAAAGTTGCCTAAGTTTTTACCTTTGGAATAGTTATAGCCAATTGATGGGGTTAGACCGAAGTCAAAAGAATATAAGGCAACCACTTCAAGATTCTGAGTTTTATTTGCTATTGACTCCATATCATCATTACCAAAACGGCTCATATTAAGTGTTTGGCCATACATGACGGCGAGATAGAGGTCTTCGTATTCAAATTTCCCTCCTACGTTCCATGCTTCGGCGCGTTTACCCGTTGCACTACTGGTTGTGGCATCTTTTTGTTTTGGTGTGCGGGAAGATGAGGAGTAACCACCGCCAAGGGAAATACCATAACCTAACTCATAAGCAGTCGATAAGCCAAAACCATCGCCGTTATCGGTTAATTCATCTCCGGATGATAGGTTTTTTTCACCATTTTTACCCTGATATTGTAGTGCGAAGCTTAAACCGTCAATGTAACCAAAAGCATTATTATTGCGATAAGTGAGTAAATTGCGGTTACGGCTTAGCATGTAATTATCTTCTTGATCCATCGTATCCGCTCCCCAGAGTGGTAATACGTCTGTCCAAGCATTGGTATCATAAATAACACCATAATTGCGGCCATAATCAAGGGAGCCGTAATCTGCAAATTTTAAGCCTGCATAAGCTAAACGATTGCTATTTTCTTCAGTTGATTCCGATTGGTTAGTTTTCGTTTCCCATTCAAAACGCCCAAAGCCAATGAGCTGGTCGGTGATTTGCGAATCACCTTTTAGCCCTAGTCTGACACGTGAGTCGTCACCATCTTCGCCACTACGGTTTTTGGCAATATGATGGCGGACATCAATTTGTCCGTATACATCAAGTTTATTACCATCTTTATTGTACATTTCAGCGGAGTTAGCAACATTGACAGTAAGTAGTGTTGGAATAATGAGTGTGAGTAATTTGTACTTCATAACATAGCCTTATGGATTGAGTGATATTTAGTAAAAATTCCTAATTGATAGTTATTATCATTTAAGCATGTTAATTCGCCAAATAAAAAGTGTAACAAAAGTAAATGTTAGTGAAATTATTGCCATAACCTATTAAATAATAAAAATAATTTGATTTACGATGATTTCAACCAAATGTTTTATTTCTAAAAAAGAAAAATTAACTCGAAAAAGATATTTTGTCTTTTTATGCAAAAAAAGTGAATTATTACTTGTTCGGGGTATGAAGGTTGGTATTATTTAAAACCGATACATATTTTGTCTATTTCCACCTAGAATTATAAAAATAATGTCTTGGTAAAAATCACTAGAGATAAGGAACAACACGTGGCTTTTCGTTTGAAGTATCTGGCATTACTCCCTTTACTGGTTGCTGCAACAGCTTGTCAACAGCCAAACAATATCACAACACCGGTAGAAACATATGCGACACAAAACCAACCGGTGGTGGTTAATAACGCATGGATTGAAATATCTCGCAGCGCATTAGATTTTAATATTAAGAAAGTACAAAACCTACTAGGAGATAAATCTTCGCTGTGTGCCGTTTTGAAAGGAGATGCATATGGGCATGACCTTTCTTTAGTTACACCAATAATGATTGAAAATAATGTGCAATGCATTGGGGTAACAAATAATCAAGAGCTTAAGACCGTGAGAGATTTAGGTTTTAAAGGCCGATTAATGCGAGTGAGAAGTGCGACAGAGCAAGAAATGGCTCAGGCTACACAATATGAAACGGAAGAGTTAATCGGTAATTTAGAAATGGCGCAGCGCTTAAATGCGATTGCGAAAAAGCAGAATAAAGTGATTCCTATTCATCTGGCACTGAACTCAGCCGGGATGTCGCGCAACGGTTTAGAGGTGAGTACACTTGCTGGCCTTAATGAAGCTAAGCTGATTTCACAATTACCTCAGTTAAAAATCGTCGGTATTATGTCTCATTATCCAGAAGAGGATGAAACTCAGATCCGTAAGGACCTCAAAAAATTCAAGAAAGAATCTCAACAAGTATTGAATACGACAGGGCTAAAGCGTGAAGACATTACATTACATGTCGCGAATACTTATGCAACTATTACGGTACCTGAATCATGGTTGGATATGGTACGTGTCGGTGGCATTTTCTACGGCGATACCGTTGCGACAAATGACTATAAACGCGTGATGACACTGAAATCGAGCATTGCCTCTGTGAATCATTATCCAAAGGGAAATACAGTGGGTTATGATAGAACGTATACCTTGAAACGTGATTCTGTATTAGCAAATATCCCTGTAGGTTATGCGGATGGCTATCGCCGTGTATTTAGCAATGCGGGACATGCATTAATTAATGGCCAAACAGTTCCTGTTTTAGGAAAAACATCAATGAATACAGTCATGGTTGATGTTACTGATTTAAAAAACGTTAGCCCAGGAGATGAAGTTGTATTTTTTGGTAAACAAGGTAATGCTGAAATTACTGCCGAAGAGGTTGAGGATATCAGTGGTGCATTATTTACCGAAATGTCAATTTTGTGGGGAGCGACTAATAAACGTATCTTAGTTGATTAAGTTAATTTTTAATTCTGTGTATTTTAACCCGCAATAATCGCGGGTTTTTTTATCCTGAAAGTTTCTTAGGATATTATCTAATATATTGCAATATGTTGATAAAATGCTGTTTAGGTGAATGACTATCGAAACTTTTAAATTGATATGTTAGCTTGGTTGAATCTTTCCTGAGCAGGTAGGCTCGGAAGGCAAGTAGAAAAAATAGAAGGATATCATTTATGTATCAAGTTGATTTACATGCGCATACTATTGCCAGCACCCATGCTTATAGTACAGTTAATGAATATTTCGCTGAGGCCGCAAGCCGTGGTGTCAAACTATTTGCGATTACCGACCACGGGCCTGAAATGCAAGATGCTCCACATGAGTGGCATTTTGGTAATATGCCTATCTTGCCGAGAATTGTTGATGGTGTTGGTTTATTGTACGGTATTGAAGCAAATATAAAGAACAAGTTGGGTGAGACAGACTGCAATGAAAAGATCGCTCGTCATTTAGATATTATTTTAGCTGGTTTTCATGAACCGGTTCTTGAGCCCCAAAGTTTAGCTGATAATACAGAAGCTATGATTGCCACGATCCGTAGTGGTAAAGTGCAAATAATTACCCATCCAGGCAACCCTAAATATCCTATTGATATCAAAGCAGTAGCGCAAGCCGCGAAAGAGTGTAATGTTGCTTTGGAAATGAATAACTCTTCATTCCTACATTCAAGAGCGGGTAGTCAACAGAATTGCTTAGAAATAGCTAAGGCAGTTAAAGAAACTGGCGGGTGGGTTGCATTAGGTTCAGACTCACATTTTGCCGGGTATCTCGGCCGTTTTGATCGCGTAGTTGAAATGTTGGAATCAATTAGTTTTCCACAATCACAAATTTTAAATGTTTCTCCACGTCGTGTATTGGACTTTTTAGTGTCCCATGGGCGTAAGCCTATTGCCGAATTTGCTGATTTTTAGTTGTTATTCAAAACTGCATTCACAAATACAGTTAGCCTAAAATACAGTCAATATTAAATAGAATAAAGCCACAGAATAGCTTAGTGGCTTTTAACTCCAATTAAATTGAAAGTTATATTTCAATTTCCATTTGAACACAATCTAACTCGACTTGTGCGAGACAAGAGTAGTAGCTAGCATGTTTAATCGAAGTAAAACCATGTTTCTGATAAAAGCGTTCAGCATTTGGTGATGAATCTAATACCAATTTTTTAATATTTCTCTTTTTGGCTTCAGCTTTAATGGCATCTAATATTAAGCTAGCAGCTCCACAGCCAGTGTATTGTGGTAAGGTAAATATGGCATCAACACTGTTAGCCTCTAAATTAAGATAACCAGTTGCAACGGGCTCATCATTGTTATTTACCGCGACAAAGAATGGGTTATTCCTCACAATGTGTATATAACTTACCGGCATTTCATCAGGTGTCCAGGCACGGATCGTTTTTGCATCAAAACTCGTTGTGCAACCATGGCGAATTGCTTGGTTACGTATAGACCAAAGAAGTTCGGCTTCATCGGGGGTTGCTAACCTAATTTTTATCATGAGACACCCGCTAATGTTTTTTTATTACTTTTAGAGAACAAAAAATACAGTTAAAAAGCAAGATATATAACAGAAAGAAAACTAATTTGAATATGGTATACTCCCCCTTATTTTTAAATCAGTGACTGCTATGAATTATCAATGTCCTCTCTGTTTTACACCACTAAATCTTGCTAATAACAGTTATCGTTGTGCAGAAAATCATCAGTTCGATTGTGCAAAAGAAGGCTATGTTAACTTGTTACCTGTACAGCATAAACGTTCTAAAGACCCCGGTGATAATGCTGAAATGATGCAAGCGCGTAGGCAATTTCTTGATGCAGGGCATTACCACCCTATGCGTGGAAAGGTGGCAGAAAAACTTATTCAGTTTATTCCATCATCTTGTACTAGCCTGCTGGATATTGGGTGCGGAGAAGGGTATTACACAGACTATTTTTCACGAGAACTTGCAAAACATTTTGAAAAATATACAGTTTTAGGCCTAGATGTTTCGAAGGCTGCGATTCGTTATGCGGCGAAACGCTATAAATCCGTTCGTTTTTGCGTTGGTACAAGTCATCGCTTGCCATTTTCTGATAACAGCTTGGGGGGAATTGTACGAATTTACGCACCCTGCAAGGCACAAGAATTAAGTCGTGTATTAGTTTCTAAAGGTATGTTAATAACCGTTACGCCTGCGGCGGAACATCTGCAAGAATTAAAAGCGTTAATCTACGATGAGGTTAAGTTACACCCAGCGAAAGATGAAGATCTGCCAAATTTTTCGTTAATAGATAGTTGCCAACTAAATTATAAGATGGCGCTGACTGGGCAAGAAGCTTATGAATTATTGATGATGACACCATTTGCTTGGCGTGCATCAGAACAGGTTAAAGAGGATTTACAGAAAGCAGAGGTGAAAGAATATACGGCTGATTTTTTAATTCGTGTTTATCAATCTAATGCAGAGTAGAGCTATTGCCCCCATATAGGGGGCACAAAAACTAATGGGCATACATAAATAATTCAAGGTGCTCAAATAAGATATTAAAACCAATACCTATTAGTACCAATCCACCGATAATTTCTGCTTTTTTTCCGAGTAATGGGCCTACATAACGGCCAATCATCATACCGATAGTGGCCATGATCATTGTCATTAAGCCAATAGTCATTGCAGTATGAACGATATCTACTTGTAAGAATGCTAAGCCTAAGCCGATGGCCATCGCATCAAGGCTGGTGGCTATTGCAGAAAAAATCAGGCTTGTTGAGCTATGACTAGAAGGTTTAGAACAGCATTCTTCATCTTTTGTTTTAATGCTCTGCCAGATCATCCTAGCACCTAAAACAAATAATAAACCAAATGCAATCCAATGATCCCAGCGGATAACATATTGGCTGGCTAAAATACCGATGCCCCAACCAATAATGGGGGTAATGGCTTCAATAAAACCAAAGATAAAACCAGTACGGAGAATTTCTCTAAAGCGGGGTTTATGAAGCACTGCACCTTTACAAATAGCAACAGCGAAGGCGTCCATTGACAGGGCAAGGGCTAAGATAAGGGTAGCATAGAAACTCATAACAGAACCTCGGTTGGGTGATTCCATATACACATAAATTACCCCCAACCAAAAGGCTTATTTATGTGTCTATGGTCTTGCCAACCGAATTTTGGTGTCCGCACCACGTTTGAAACCAAACGAGTATGTTGATACGGACTTTCTGGTATTATATATGAAACCAGAACAGGCTACTCCCCAATGACGTGGAAAGAAAGATACCATAATTTATATTAAAGGCAACACTTAATTAATTGTGGATATTAAACGGTAGTGAGAATTATTATCAACAAGGTTATTGGTAAAAACAAGGTTAATTAAATTAATAATTAACCTTGTTTTTAGTGACAATATAAAGTCTATTTACTTATGATTAATAAGGAATTCATAAATTCTTTGTAAATCATCAAGATGTGAAACTTGGATGTTAATTTTCTTTTTTTCTAAACCTATTATTAATATACCGTCTTCGGATAAGTTCATTGTTTTTATTCTGTCATATAATATAAAGGCATTGGCAAAATAAAAACCAGTTTGTTTAAAAAATAGCTTTGGTGTTCTTATAAATGCCAAATAAATTGACATGAAAATAGTAATCAATAATAAGTAAGTGGTTAATAAATTACCATGGCGTACAATATTTGTATAAATAACGATACAAATTAGAACAATAAAAATAATAGCATCTGCTCGATGTTTTCTTTTTAGATTAATTTTTAATAAGGTTTTACCCTTTAACAAATGCTGAATGAATTCATCATAAATCGCATAAACAAGCATGATCAAAATGATTATAGCAAGAATGGCATCATTGAAGGTCATTTGTGAGCCCTTGGATAAGTAAACATAATGCAGAGCTTAAAATTAAAAAAGGGAGGCTGCAACCTCCCAATTCAAATAATGATGGAAAATTATGGCGCCAAGAAGTTCAGCCAAGCACCAAGGATACCCAAGCCAAAGAAGCCGATAATAATCCACAACGCGTTGACTTTACGACGCAACAGCCACATGCAGGCGAAGGTTAGCAATAGCGGGACTAAGCCTGGCATGAGTTGATCAAGGATCATTTGGACCGTGGTAATATCTTCAGTGCCCGTTGTTGGGTTTTTGATCCGTGAAACTTCAAGTGGGATATTGACATGTGTCCATTTGTTTACTAATGCCCCCATGACAAACAAACCGAGAATGGATGCTCCTTCGGTGAGCTTTTGTAGGAAACCGCCACCAATATCTTGAACAATATCAATCCCTTTTTTGTAGCCATATGAAACACCATAGTAAAGGGTTAATAAACGTACAAGGTTAAACAAAACAAAGAACAGTAGAGGGCCAAGTAAGCTACCTGTCATTGCGATACCGGCACCGAGAGCCGCAAATACAGGGCGAACAGTTCCCCAGAAAATGGGGTCACCAACACCGGCTAATGGCCCCATTAGACCGACTTTGATACCATTTATTGCACCGTCATCAATGTCTGCACCATTGGCACGTTGCTCTTCCATTGCCATTGTGACACCCAGAACAGGCGCTGCAACATATGGATGGGTATTGAAGAACTCAAGATGGCGTTTAATTGCTTGTTTTCTATCATCATTATTTTCTGGATAAAGACGACGAATAACCGGAACCATTGAATAGCAGAAGCCTAGGGCTTGCATACGTTCAAAGTTCCAAGAACCTTGCAATAGGTTAGACCGTAAGAATACGCCGCGAATATCGCTTTGTGTAAGCTTTTTAGCTGTCGGTTTTGTGATATCTACCATTATACGTTCCTCCTAGTCTAGCTCATTATCAAGGTTGTTATTGCTACTATTTCCTTGGGTAACAACAGTTTGTGATTTATTGTATTTTGGACTGAGTTGGATATATAAAATAGCCATCACAGTACCGATTACCCCAAGTGCAACTAGGTTGAAGTCAGTAAATGCTGCGGTAACAAAACCTAAGTAGAAGAATGGCATTAAGTAGCCTGCGCGCATCATATTGATGACCATCGCATAACCGACAACGACAATCATACCACCCGCAATATTAAGACCATCAGTAACAACTTGTGGGATAGAATCCAACATTTGTTGTACTTCTGATGTACCAACCGAAATGGCAACAATCAACGCGGGTATTGCGATACGCATCGCTTGCAGTAATAATGCAGATATATGAATAAAGCCAATAGCCGTTAAATTGCCATTGAGGGCGGCTTTATCGGCAGCATGTTGGAATGCAACTGTCACAGTACGAACGATAATGGTTAATACTTGACCGGCTGCTGCAAGTGGGATGGCAATGGCAATACCTGCACCAATACTTTGACCACCGGCAATGACGAGGATAGTTGAAATAATCGAGGCTAAAGCGGCATCAGGTGCAACAGCAGCACCGATATTCATCCACCCAAGTGCGATCATTTCTAATGTACCACCGATGATGATACCCGTTTTCATATCTCCCAGAACGATACCTATAAGTGTACAAGCAATGAGAGGACGGTGAAATTGGAATTCATCAAGGATTGATCCCATCCCCGCGATACACGCGACGATAAAGACCATTACTATTTGAACAACGGTAAGTTCCATTGTTTAATCTCCTGTAACCAAAAGTTTTAAAATCTGTTTTGAGTAATGGATTAAAATCAATATAAAAATTGCGATAGAAATTATTTTTTGAGCTTATTAATCAAGTCCATCATGTAAACTTTGCTATCTGATGAAACTTTCCTGACTTCAAGTTCAATATTTTTGTCGTTCAAATAGTTAAATGCATCAATGTCTTCTTGGTTGATAGAAACGGCATTTGTAACCATAGTTTTCCCATCATGGTATGCCATGCCACCAATATTCACGGATTTCACGTCAACGCCTTCTTCGACGATACGTTTAACATCAGTTGGGTTAGTGAAAAGCAACATAACACGCTCACCGGCATATTTCGGGTTGTTATAAACGCGAATACATTTAGCCACATCGACAACATGCGCGGTGACACCTGGTGGTGCGACTTGTTTCAGCAATGTTGAGCGAACTTGGTCTTTAGCCACGTCATCACTGACCACAATAATGCGTTTAACTTGAGTTTCTTTCGTCCAGCGTGTTGCGACTTGTCCATGAATTAATCTGTCATCCACACGGGCAAGTGCGATCACCATATGTTCGCCAGGGCCAGCTTTCACTGGTGCTGGGGCAGGGGTACTGGCTGCTACAGGAGCGGGTTCTACTTCTACTTCAGCTTCTTTGAATTTAAATGAACGAACCCCCCCGCGTCCTGTTTCAAGTGCGACAGTGATTAGCTCATTCATAGATGGATCATCATCACGGCACATGAAGGTTTCAACTAACATTGGAACATTCACGCCTGTGATAATGTCATAATTACTATTTTCATTAACAATGCGACTAGCGGCGTTAAATGGACTGCCTCCCCATGTATCAACAAGGAATAAGACACCCTTTGATGTATCTAAATCAGTTAGCTTTTGGGTGTACTTATCAAATAGGGTGTCTGCGTTTTCCCCAGGGATAAAATCAATAAACGACACATTTTCTTGTTCGCCTATTAACATCTCGGTTGTTCGAAGAAGCTGCTCTGCAGCGACTCCGTGTGTACCAATCATAATAGCTATACTCACTATTTTTCCCTCATAGATAGATAAAACAAAATATCATCTGTTGATAAAATGGACACTTAAGTTAGACTCCTTTTTATCAGTTTCCCCTGTAAGATAATTTTAGCTGAATAATTACAAACGTCTCATAATATTCATGAGCTAACTCATGGTGTTGTTAGTATCAATTACATTATTAGCATATCATCTCGTGTTATCCTAAAAACTTGTTTCGCGTCAGAAAAATAAGAATACATCTAAAAAATGATATTAAATTGCAGTTAGTTGCTGTTTATTTTTATTTGAAAAAATCAATAAACTAAATATTTATAATTTATTGGTATATAATTTTGTTATCGGTAACAAAAATAGCCAAAAAAATAGTGTAATATTGATTTTTAGAGTGAAAAACAACCAAATTTCAATGGGGAACGGTTGTCTCTCCGTCATGTCAAAACAGTCTTTAGCACAAAATAGTATGAATTTTGTTTTGATGTGGTTTGTTGAGTATAAGAAAATTGAGTTAATTCAATGAAAAAACTGTGGGTAATTGATTAGTTGAATTGGACTATATGGGAAGAGAAGCATAGCAAAAATAGAAAAAACTTTTTAATACATGCTAAAAAAGCACCCTCAAAATCCTGTTTAAAGTGATAACAGAATAGAAAAGGGTGCTTAAGGATTAAAAATTAGTCACATTGTACTTTGATGGCTAACCCGCCTCGGGATGTCTCACGATATTTTGCATTCATGTCTTTCCCTGTTTCGTACATAGTTTCAATGACTTTATCAAGTGAAACTCGTGGTTCGCTTGTTCGACGTAGAGCCATACGTGTGGCATTCACTGCTTTAACAGAGGCGATTGCATTTCGTTCAATGCAAGGAACTTGAACTTGGCCAGCGACAGGGTCACAAGTTAAACCTAAATTGTGCTCCATGCCGATTTCAGCAGCAATACACACTTGCTCAGGGCTACCACCGAATAATTCGGCCAGGCCAGCCGCGGCCATCGAACATGCCACACCGACTTCACCTTGGCAGCCAACTTCAGCACCTGAAATGGACGCATTCATTTTGTATAAAATACCAATAGCGCCTGAAGCTAAGAAATAGCGCATATATAACTCAGGCGTTACAGGTTCTATACAATGGTTATAGTAAGCTAATACGGCAGGGACGATACCACATGCACCGTTAGTCGGGGCTGTGACAACGCGACCACCTGCAGCATTTTCCTCATTCACGGCTAAGGCATACATATTGATCAGGTCAACCACATTCATTGGGTCATTAGATAGCTTACTTGTTGAGGTCACCATTCGGTTAAGTGCCGGTGCACGACGAGGTACTCGTAATGGGCCCGGTAAAACACCTTCGGTGTTTAAACCACGCTCGATACAGGCTTGCATGGTATGCCATACATCAGCAAAATAGGCTTCAATTTCTTCTTTGGTATGAAGGTCTAACTCGTTTTTCATCATTAAGCTAGAAATAGAAAGACCGGATTTTTTGCAATTTAATAGTAGCTCTTCCGCGGAATTAAATGGATAAGAGACGGGTTTGCTATCAAGCGTTGATTCGCCAAAATGCTCTGCATCGACAATGAAACCACCACCAATGGAATAATAGGTTTTGGTGTAAATTTCATCATTATCGGCAAAAGCATGAATGGTCATGCCATTTTCATGTAATGGCAGGTTATCTTGACGAAAATTCATGCCACCCTCATTAGGGAAGTCAACGACTTGAAGGCCATTTGCTAATGATAACTTTTCTGTTTCTTCTACATTCTTGATAAAAGTTGGGATGGATTCAATGTCGACAGTGGCAGGCAAATTACCTGCTAGCCCCATAATAATGGCGATATCAGTATGGTGCCCTTTTCCAGTAAGCGATAATGACCCATAAACATCCACTGAAATACGTGTGACGTTAGGTAATAAATTTTTGCTTACTAAATCATCGACAAATTCTTTCCCAGCTTTCATTGGACCAACGGTATGAGAGCTTGAAGGGCCTATGCCCACTTTAAACATGTCGAAAACGCTTATCACGCAGGACTCCTTAAAAAAAAGATGAAAATGTAGTGCATTATTTTAAAAGACGCTACTTTACTGTTATTTAGTAGTGTTAACCAGTAAGTTTAAAGTATTTTTTGAAATAAGGTAGTTGCTGAAGGGTAATTGATTGTAAATAGCACAAAATGTCTGTGATGTGGCTAAAAAAACAACATGTGGTAGAGGTAAATTTTGTCATATATGACGCGATATCTTGTCATCTTAAATAGATTTTACTGCAATAGTGGCATTGTATGGTGAAAAGTTGTGTTAGCCGTTAATCTAACTGCAAGGCAAGTTGGTGAATAATCGAAGCGGTTAATCCCCAAACCAAATGGCCTTTATACCAATAAAAAAAGATGCGGTTATGCTGTCCTGAACGCTTAATATCGACATATTTATGATGTTGCAATGAAAGCGCATCAAACAATGGAACTTCAAAGATGTCAGCGACTTCACTGGGGTTAGCCTGATATTGAATATTATTTGGTACAAGCCCAACAATTGGCGTAACTTCATAACCACCATAACTTTGTAAAGGGCTTAACTGACCCAGTACGGTGACTTTTTCCGGTGGGATGGCGACTTCTTCATAAGCTTCACGTAAAGCGGTATTCACAAGCGTTCCATCCTCTGGGTCACTAGCCCCGCCAGGAAAGGCGACTTGGCCTGCATGGGAGCGTAAAAAAGGAGACCTTTGGGTGAGAAGTAATGTTGGGTTTGGTTTATTGATAATGGGTAAAAGAACAGCCGCCGATTTACCCGCCTTAGCTTCAAATTGGCGGGTAGCCGGTAAAGTAAACTGAAAACGATTGATAAAGTTATTCAGTTCAGTCATCGTTATTGAGTGCTCCTAATAAAGGTAAGATCAGGCTTAATTTATCAAAGGTTTCTTGATACTCTTTGTCTGCTTGGCTATCGGCAACAATACCACCGCCAGCCCAACAATAAACCTGTTTTTTATATGTCAGTAAAGTACGAATAGTAATATTGCTATCCATATTGCCATTGAAACTAATATAGCCTATTGCTCCACAATAGCCATGTCGGCGATGGGGTTCTAATTCTTCAATTATCTCCATTGCACGGACTTTCGGTGCGCCGGTTATTGACCCACCAGGAAAACACGCTCGTAATAAATCAGTTGCACGGTATTGGCTATCTAACTTTGCCGTGACGGTACTAACCAGATGATGTACTGCCGGGAAAGCTTCAACAGCAAATAATTCAGGAACACTGACCGTACCCGGTTTGGCGACGCGGCCAATATCATTACGCAGCAAGTCGACAATCATTAAGTTCTCTGCGCGATCTTTTACTGAATTAGACAATTTTGCTACTTGAGCAAGGTCATCTTGTTCATTGTCTAAGCGCGGAAGCGTTCCTTTGATTGGGCGGGTTTGAATATCTCCATCTTGCAAAAAGATAAAGCGTTCAGGTGAAATACTGATAACCGCATTTTCGGGAAGACGTATAAAAGAAGAGAAGGGAGCACCATTGCGATCAAGTAGTGCTAAAAATGCATTCCATTCATCCCCTTTATACTTGGCTTTAAATCTTTGCGCTAAATTGATTTGATAGCAATCACCATTACGTAAATATTCATGGATGCGCGCAATATTATGATGATATGCCTCTTCTGACATATTGGATTGCCATGCAGAGGTTAATTGAAATTTATTTTTACGTGGCCTTTTTTGGTTGTTTAGCCAAGCTAACCGGGCATCAGCATCATCATAACTAATTAATGTAGTGGTTTTATCATGATGATCAACAATGAGAGCCCATAAGTAGATGCCAACTGCCATGTCTGGAAATTGTAGTTCTGCGGTCGAAATTTCAGGTAATTTTTCAATGCGGCGCCCTAAATCGTAACTCCAAAGGCCGAGAGCCCCCCCGTTGAAGGGACACTCGGTCTCTTCCTGGCGTTTTGGTTGGTATTTATCCAGCAATCCTTGAAGGAGTTTAAAAGGGTCTGACTCAGAAACGAGAGAGGCGTGATTTTGTTCTGTAATAGTTGTTTTAAGCTGATAAGTCGTCAGTGTGGCAATCGGGTCAGCAACGATAATATCAAAGCGATTATGTAAGTGTTTTGCATTACCTGAATGTAATAACATCGCCCATGGCAGGTGTGCCAATGGGGTAAAATAATCAATGGCTGCATTTGGGCTATAAGGTAGTTGGATTTTTTTGATAACCATAATGATGAGTTTAAATTTCCGCAAGTGAATCAATACAGGTTAACATATATTCTTATCTTAATAGTCGAAGAAATGTTAAAATCTTAATCATTGATTTTAGTCTTTTATTCATGAGGTTTAAACCATGTTTTCTGGTATGCCAGCACTTAATCACGAAGAACAGCAAGAAGCTGTTGAAAAAATTCATCAATTGATGGCGGAAGGTATGAGTAGTGGTGAGGCGATTGCAATAGTCGCTCATGAAATTAGAGAAAAGCACCAAGGTAAAGAACAGATCCACGTTCGTTTCGATGATGAAAATTAATAATCTATAAACATACTATTAACATTCATGCATAAATCTGATAGATTAATATTAGTTAAGTCATTCTATTTATCAATGAAGACTAGATAATAACCAGAAGATAACTGGTATCTGGTAGGCTGAAATAAGCCGCTAAACTAATCAAAAATCTTTACCTAGTAATAGGTATCGGAGGATGGTATGGAAGCGAATCGAAAAATTGCTGTAATTTTAGGTGCTTGTGCTCTGGTTTTTAGTTCTTTTGCGTTAAGCGCAAATAATGAAGAAGGTAAAGCTGCGCCTTTCGTCAGTTGTGGTACGCTAACTGAGCCACAAATTGCAGCACAGGTGAAAAGTGACTTTATGCATAATCGTTTGCCTCGTTGGACAGATGAAAAAGCGGCTTTAGGCAAAAAAGCGGTTGCTTGGGTCAATGATAGTGAAGTCACTAAAACTGAAACAGGTTACACCGTGCCGTTGGTTGTTCGAGGTGCAAAATCCGATTTGCATTATTCAGTTGCGGTAGACTGCCAAAATAATACCGTGACATATAATACAACTAAATAAATTTTTATTGAATATCAAGGGATAACCATTAAGGTTATCCCTTTTTTGTGTCATTTTTTCTGTGTATCCGTGAGCCTAGCGATTACGTGGTTCATAAGGCATACGAGCAAAATTTTGTGACAGCTGACGGTAGTATACTAATCGCTCTCTGAAGTATTCCCTTAAGTGTTCAGGTTGTTCTCGCTCAACAGCTTCAGCAATGATGGCAATGTTATAGCGTTCTTTAAATGCAACACCAGAAGCCAAAAGGTCGACATTGACCTTATCCATTTCATCTTTAGGCAATAAAGCAAGGTTGTGACTCATATTTGATCTCTACAGTTAAATTCATACCTTATTATTGTAACTGGATAATGAGAAAAAATCTCATTACATTAATTGTAATAATAAAAATAAGAGTTAAATTTATCTATTTATATATTTAGCTATTAATAGAAAAACAGGGAAAGATAATGAGATTGATTATTATTGTTTTTAACAAAAGTTATTAATTATCAGTAAATTGGATTTTTTTGTTTTAAGATTGTTTTAGGGTTTTAATTATTGTAATACTGTGCATAATATACGCATGAATGATTAACCGATAAGGCTTAAATATGTTAACTACAGATATGGTCAAAAAATTAAACGAGCAATTAAATCTTGAGTTTTATTCTGCAAATCTCTATTTGCAAATGAGTGCTTGGTGTAGTGATAAAGGCTATGAAGGCGCTGCAGCGTTCTTAAAAGCACACTCACAAGAAGAAATGGAACATATGCAGCGTTTATTTGATTATCTTAGTGACACTGGGGCGTTGCCACTGTTAGGGCAAATTGCTGCGCCGCCCGTTGATTTCAAATCAATTAGTGATGTATTCACCCAAACTTATGAACATGAGCAATTAATTACTCGTGAAATTAATAAATTGGCTCATTTAGCAATGACAACACAAGATTATTCTACATTTAATTTCTTACAATGGTATGTTGCAGAGCAACATGAAGAAGAGAAATTATTTAAATCAGTACTGGATAAACTGGATATGGTGGGTGAGTCTGGTAAAGCACTATTCTTGTTAGATAAAGATTTGAAAAACCTGTCTGTGGCAACGCATGTCTAATCTACACACCAGTAAGTAGATAGAAATCTAGTTTTTCTCTCTACTTGATGCATAAAGACCTCTCTAGGCTTATGGGCATGAATTCTGTAATTCAATGTTCATAAGTCTTTTTCTTTTCATTTTGTGTGAAAACTCACAGGATAGGCCGATAAAACCCATTTTTAAGCGGTAAAATGGTTTGTTTTCCGTATAATGATTGGTAATTATTCTAAATTCACCTGCAAATTAAGAGGTTACTATGCCAATTAACCCTATTAAATCTTCATGGCGCAAACTTAGCGCTGTCGCCGTTCTATTTTTAGGCATGTCTTTCCAACAAGCATTTGCCCATGCACAATTAAAAGACCAGCTTCCTGCTGAAGGTACGGCAGTGGAGCAAGCGCCAGAGTCAATCTCATTAAGCTTTTCTGAAGGTATCGAAGTTAATTTCACTAAGGTCAGTATTATCGGGCCTGAAAATAAAATAGTAAAAACCGGTAAAGCAACGTTAGACCCGAGTAACGACACTAAAGTGGTCGTTCCTGTGGAAGACAAGCTCATTGCTGGGAAATATGATGTTAATTGGAGCGTCGTTTCTGTCGACGGACACAAAACAAAAGGAACGTATAGCTTTACAGTGAAATAATATGTCACTAGAAGCTTTTTATACCCTTATTCGCTTTATTCATTTTATCGCTGCAATATTGATGTGTGGAATGTCAATATTTGCAGTGGTACTTAGTCGCGGCTCATTTAATTATTTATTAAGCCGCTATTTGAATAAAGGCATTTTCTTTTGTGCCATTGTTACTGTCTTAACAGCCTTCAGCTGGATGATTGCGCAAGCGGGTCTGATGGGTGATGGTTGGGAAGATAGTATTGATTGGCAGATATGGCAAGGGGTTTTAGGGACGTCATTCGGCCAAGTATGGCGTTGGGAACTTTTGTCATCTGTATTATTGCTATTGGTCTTATTTATAAAATCAATTCAATTACGATTGAAACTAATATTAGTTTTTTCAGTGATCCTGCTTGGTTTGCATGCCTTTATTGGGCACGCGGCCATGCATGATGGCCTACTCGGAACATTCCATCGTATTAATCAATTTATTCATCTCATTAGCTCTGCATATTGGTTTGGCGGTTTGTGGCCATTTTTAATTTGCATCCAATTTTTGCGCAATAAAAAAGAAATGGCAGAAGGGATGGACAAACAAATTGTGAATACCATGATGCGTTTTTCGCGCTTCGGCCATATCGCTGTTGTACTGGTGGTCATTACAGGGATCATTAGTGCAATAACACTTTTACCTGGCTGGCCATTAAATTATTCAGGGTCAGAATACCAATCACTACTTTGGTTTAAGATCATTTTAGTGGGAGGAATGCTTTTATTAGCGATTATCAATCGTTATTACATCGTACCTATTATTAAGCAAAAAGGGCGAGTCAATTACCTAATCATTAACAGTTGGGTTGAGTTACTGTTAGGTACGATGGCGATTCTTTCTGTGGCAATTTTTGCAAGCTACCAACCAATCTAGCTAAACTTTTATATTTAATTGATAATATGTAAAGATATCTTCAATGTTTAATAAGGTCACTACCATGAAATTTAAACTCATTATTTGCTCACTGTTATTGGGTGGAACCGTGAGCACTGCTTTTTCTGCACCGTTAACATCCGTGAGTAAAAAACAATTTGGTGATGATTGGCCATTTACTCGAGAGGAAGTCATGTTAGAGTGCCGTCATAATGGGGCTTTGGTCGTCATTAACCCTGCCACGCTAATGCAATACCCATTAAACGACATAGCGACTGAATTGATGATCAAAAAAGAAATTAAAGCACAGCCTATTGATGTGCTGCTTAAGCCTACCGATAGCACCAAAACAGTTGAGGAAAGAATATTACCTATAAAAGAAGCTGCTGCAAAATTGTGTGCGAGCAATTAAGCTTATCTCTCAGTTAAAATTATCAACCTAGAAGGGATGTGGAAAACAAAAATTATTGTTATTATTCAATGCATTAATTAATTGAAAGGTTTGAGTGATTGTATGTATAGGTATAACCTATTAAACAAATAGTTCAATTTTAGAAAATTAAGAAATAAATTGTGTTAATAATATGTAAAATTTTTGATAATAAACATGGTAAGAACGTGCATTGAAAGCTAGTATTAGAGTGTACTTTGTAACGTCTCAATGGCAATTTTAGCGCACGGCTCTGCCAGAGCCATTTCCCAAGGCCCGGTAATCGGAATCTACCAGGCCTCTTTTTTTGCCTATTATTTTGTCAGTTCTCATTTCATATCAGCTTATCGGTTCCTACCTATTTATATGCTTAGTAAATAACCTAAGAGTACTAACAAAACTATTAAGCAAGTTTCATCACCCAATGGTGATTTTCTTTGTCATAACGATCACGGTAGAGTAGAACCGGTTTTTCATCTAAAGTGGCAGGAATACTTGTATGCTCGTCCCAGCCATCAAGTTGCATGCAAAAGTCTGTATCAGAATCACATGGAATACTTACTGTATCACTTTTATGGGAAGCCATAACCGCATCATTAATTTCATAGGAAGATATTTTCAATTTTACAATACACATAACAGCACCTCATTCATCGATTTTAACCATATATAATCAGCTCAACGAATTTAAGCATAGTATAAATGGAATTAATTTCCAAAATAATTTTTAAGGTGCTTGTGAGGAAAGGGTGCTATATATGGTTAATATGCACCCTAATAGTGATTATTTTTTCGGGATAGATGTTCCCCAGTCCACGTAATCTTTAGGGGGCTCTAATTTTAGGATGAAATGCTGTTCAGGCCTAGCTTGTGGGGCTAGAGGCACTGACGGCGGTGTAGCAAGGGAAATACCGCCACGTACAAATTGCTTGAAAGTCCCGCTTTTGGCAACGCCACCGGTTAAACCAAATGAAAAGTTAAAACCGGAAGACTGCCAAAACTCGGTATTATTGCGAATAAGATATTGGTATTCCTTGCCAATACGTGTCGCAACATATACGCGATCGGAAAGCTCTCCCAAATAGAGACCTGTAACAACACCGACTTCTAGGCCCCTAAACAAAATAGGTGTACCAATTTGGATTGCGCCTACATCAATAGCATCAAGGTAAATAGTTAAGCCGTCTAGATAACGCGAGTCTGTAATATTGGCAGTTTGTAATTCAAATTGATAACGGCTTTTACTGTTACGTCCCGGTTCAGCACTGATATAAGGCTGCAATATGCTATCTAAATTATTTAAACCCGCAGGGGATAATTCAGGTGTTACCACAGCGAAGCGACTTCCTAACCGGGTAAAGGTACTGACATATTCGGGGTATAGAATTGCTTTTGCTTGTACTTCACGTTTGTCAGATGACAATTTTAATGATTCAATTTGACCAATATTAATACCTAAATAACGGATTGGCATGCCTTCGGAAAGCTTTGATGCATCAAACGTGGTTAGCGTAATAATGCTTCCTATTGCCTTCGCAGAGGTTTCATTTGGGTAAAGTGTGTGTTGTCGAGCAGTATTGGCGACGCCACTATCTAGGTTATCAAAGCTAATTGCACCGCTAATCGCTCGGCTCAGAGGCGCAGCTTGAACGGTTAAACCATTGCTATTAAGCTGAACTTTTGCGCCGCCTTCAGCCCAAAATACACTATTTTCTGTGAGTAAATGAAGATATTCATTTGAAATATTTACATTGATAGCAAACCCAGCTTTAGTTGGTTTAATGTCAATGATTTTGCCGACTGCAAATTGGCGATAAAGAACAATAGAACCGGCCTGAATGTCTGGTAGTGTCGTGGTATTTAGGGTGATAGTTGTAGGCGGTAAAGCGCCTAAAATACCCGCTTTTGCATTATCATCACTACGATATAAAGGAAAGGTTTCGGGAAGTTTATCTTGGCTTTGTCCAGCTATCAGGTGAATCCCGCCATCTAACCATTCTTGGGGGGTAGCGCCTTGGAATTGTAATCCATTAAGGCCTAATTGGATATCCACTCGGCTATTTGCAACAAATTTACTGTCTTCACGGACAAGGTGCTGGAACTCATCATAGATTAAGATACTAAAATTCACTTTTTCAGTTGCCAGGTGACGCTGTAACACCTCACCAACTTGAATGCCTTTATAAACAATGGGCTGGCCTTTATCGACACCATAAGTGTCATGTGCCCAAAGTGTTAGCATGAGGGGGTCTTTACCGTCTTGTTCTGCAGTTTTGGCTATTTTTTTACTATCTTGCAGAACAAATTGTTGTCCTTCTTCTGCTTGAGGACTGCTTTGTGGTGAGTCAAAAGCAATGGCGCCATTTATCACAGCAGAAAGGCTTTCCATTTTTACACTGGCTCCAGATTTAAGGTCGAAGCTACCTTGTAACCCAGATACATTCCAAAACTGACTCTCTTTACGTACTAAGTGAGAATACGGTTTTTTGATAACAGCAGAAATGGAAACACCTTGGTTATCTGGCAAAATGGTATAGTCTGAAATATAACCAACAGGTACTTTCCGGTAATAAATCGGAGAGTTTTCGTTTAATGAACCTAAATCTGGCGCAGTAAGGTGAATAAGTAATTCACCTTTATCTATGTTTAGCTGCGGTGGCGTATCCTGTGCAACAAAAGAGAATTGCTCTGTTCCCGTGCTTGGTAACATACCAATATAGTTCCCACCAACTAACGCATCAAGGCCAGAAACGCCTGCTAATGATGCCTTGGGGGTCACTAACCAAAATTTAGTTCCTGAATTCAAGGCTGGACGCATGTCTTTATTCACACTAGCAGTAACAATAATGGTTTTCATATTTTTACTGATAGCAACAGATTGCACCAAACCAACTTCAACACCTTGGTAGCGGATAGGTGTTCGGTTGGCAACTACTCCGGGTGCAGATGTGAACTCAATAGTAATATCCGTTCCTCGTTCAACCCAATGCTGAAACAAAAGCCAACCGGCAATGAAAATAGCGACTAAAGGCAAAAACCAGAAAGGCGAAATATGTTTGCGTTTACGTAATAGAGCTTCTGATATTTCTTCAGAGGGTTCACTTTGCGGGTTTTGATTTTCCATAAGAATCCCAAATTAAACGGCTATCTAACCACTCAACAGCCAAAATTGTTAAAATAACGGCTGTACCAAAATACAGTGCGGCAGGCCCCATAGTAAAAGACATCAATTGATCGCGATTAACGAGTGTCATCATCAAAGCAATGACAAATAAATCTAGCATGGACCAACGACCAATCCATGAAACAAACCTAAGTAATTTCATACGTAAAATAGGGTCAGTATTGCTTTTGAAGTGGATGGAAAACAGTAGCAATATCATAATAATAATCTTAATAAAGGGAACCAATATACTGGCGATGAATACAATAATTGCAATTGGCCAATTACCTGAATCAATTAAAGAAACGACTCCAGAATAAATAGTGTCCTCTAAACGTTGCCCATTGAGATAAAAAATAGAGATTGGCATTAAATTAGCAGGAAATAATAGCACCATGGCAGCAATTAGTGCGGCCCATGTTTTTTGTAAACTATGCGGTTCACGATAGTGAAGAGGGCGATGACAGCGTTGGCATTTTTCATTGCTAGTTGTAGGGCCGCAATAATGACATGCAGTACAGACCAGTAAGTTATCTTGTACTTTTTTATTATTAATGGGATAAAATTTGTTCCATAGCTCATCTAAGTTTATGTGGATGAGGATTAATATACTGAGAATAGACATGGTAATAAAAGCGATTAAACCATGTCCAATGAAAACACTCGCATAATCTTGCATTTTAATCGCAGCAATGCCTAGCGCGATAAGGTAAACATCTAACATAACCCATTCTTTAATGTGACTTAATACTAAAAGAATAGGCCGGAGATTCAAATTGATATACTGACCAATAGATAACAATAAAATCATAATGGGTAATATTAATGGGGCTGCAATAGCACAAAAAGCCACTATACTGGCCGTAAATGGGTCCCCTTGTTGATTAATTAAGCGAATACCTTCAATGACATTTGCATTGATTTGGCTTCCTAATAAGTGAATAGAAATGAGTGGTTGCCAAAATGCAATAGGGGCAAGCATCAATAAAGTGATAGCCAGTATTGATAAACGGTTGAGTGACCAAGAACGCCCATCATTAAGTTGACTAAAACAGCGAGGGCAAACAACAACTTGCCGTATGTTGAATCGAGGAGTTAGTAACTTCTGATCGCAATGATTACAACGTTGAAAAAGCAAATCAGTGTGATTAATGTGGTTCATATTGACTCATTTTAGTTGGTTACCTCGATGTAATCTAGTGTAAAAAAATTTACCTCAAAGTGACAAATTGGTAACCTTAGGGCTACGCTTACAAATATTTGATTAATTACTTGATTATTACAAGAAATAATTATGGATAAAAAGAAGTATTATCACGAACTTTCAGACAATCTCTCTGCGCTACTTGCAGGGGAATATGATTTAATTGCAACCTTAGCAAATACCAGTGCATTATTATATGACTGTTTAGAAGGGGTTAACTGGGCTGGTTTTTATCTCAGTAATGGGCAAGAATTAGTACTGGGTCCTTTCCAAGGTAAAGTTGCGTGTGTTCGGATCCCTTTTGGTAAAGGCGTGTGTGGAACAGCGTTTAGCAATAACCAAGTTCAGCGTATCGAAAATGTTCATGCATTCCCAGGTCATATTGCCTGTGATGCAGCAAGTAACGCTGAAATTGTCTTTCCTTTGGTAGTTAATGGGCAAATTATCGGGGTTTTAGATATAGATAGCCCAAATATTAGCCAATTCGACCATGAAGACGAAAAAGGGCTACAGCACCTTGTAAACCAGTTGTGTCAACACCTGGCAATGTGTTCTATGCCTAAATATCACTAAATAATGGTCAGTTAAATTAATAGTAACGTGGCAATTGTCAGCAACACGATTATAATGTCGGCTTGTTCATGCCCGTGAGGTTGGCAAAATCGTTGTTATCAGGAAATTTCATGGAAAATCAACCTAAGTTGAATAGTAGTAAAGAAGTTATCGCATTTCTAGCAGAGCGTTTTCCTCGCTGTTTTATCGCTGAAGGCGAAGCACGTCCGTTAAAAGTCGGAATTTTTCAAGATATCGTAGGGTGCTTAAAAGAAGAAGATGGTATTAGCAAAACGCAATTGCGTTCTGCATTACGCATGTACACTTCTAGCTGGCGTTATCTCTACGGTGTTAAAGAGGGAGCTAAACGAGTTGACCTAAACGGTGAAGATTGTGGTGAATTAGATGCAGAACATATTGCACATGCGCGCCAACAATTAGCCGAGGCGAAAGCTCGCGTTCAAGCACAGCGTGCTGAACAAAAAGCGCAAAAACGTCCAGTTGCACAAAAAACGGGTGATAAAACACCACGTACACAAGACGCAACTAAACAAAAAGCGCCTCGCCGCCGTCCAACAGACAATAAAGAACGCTCGCAAAATACATCAGCTAAAGCCCCTCGCCGTAATACACCTGCACCAGAGCAAAATCTGAAATCAGTGACTGACATCAACACACTCCAAATTGGTCAAACTTTGAAAGTCAAAGTCGGTACCAGTGTGATGGACGCCTCTGTTTTAGAAATTGCGAAAGATGGTGTTAGGGTTCAATTGCCAACAGGGCTGGCAATGATTGTACGCGCGGAACATTTAAAGTTCTGATACGGAGGTCAATCAGGTCATGAACAAACTTCTTAAAATTGCACTGGTGGTCAGCCTAGCGACTTTTGGCAGTGCAATAGCTAATACTCAAGCAGTGACTCCGGTCACTGCGGCTCAGTTACCAGTCTTAAAGCAGAGTGCACAGCACGGTACGGTGAGTGAGAGAGTGACATCTCGGTTCACTCGTTCACATTACCGCCAATTTGATTTAGACAGTGCGTTTTCTGAGAAAATATTTGATCGTTATCTTAATATGTTAGATTTCGGCCATAATGTTTTACTTCAATCCGATATTGACCAATATGCCAAAGATAAGGGCAAAGCAGGTCAGTGGCTTGAGGATGGCAAATTAGATACGTTCTATGACCTGTATAATCTGTCTCAGGAAAGACGTTTCGAGCGTTTTAAATATGCGTTGGCTCGTTTAGAGCAACCTATCGATTTAAATGCGACAGACTCCATTGAAGTTGACCGTTCTAAAGCACCGTGGCCTAAAGATAAGCAAGAACTTGATCGTCTATGGGACCAAAAAGTCCGTTATGACTGGTTGAATTTAAAACTATCAGGCAAAGATGATAAAGAAATCAAAGAAAAATTGACGAAACGTTATAATTTTGCGTTGCGACGTTTAACGCAAGCGCAAAGTGAAGATGTTTTTCAATTGATAGTTAACTCTTTTGCTCGTGAAATCGATCCACACACAAGTTATCTATCGCCTCGTAATACTGAACAATTCAATTCAGAAATGAGTTTATCATTAGAAGGAATTGGTGCGGTCTTACAGCAAGATGATGAAAATACGGTTATCAACTCATTGGTTGCTGGGGGCCCAGCAGCTAAAAGCAAAGAGCTAAAAGTCGGCGATAAAATTATCGGTGTAGGCCAAACGGGTAAACCTATTGTTGATGTGGTTGGCTGGCGGCTTGATGATGTGGTTGCTTTAATTAAAGGCCCGAAAGGAAGTAAAGTTCGGTTGGAAGTCGTTTCTGATACTAAAGGGGCGAAACCTCATATAGTCACCATAGTTCGGGAGCAGATCCGGCTAGAAGACCGAGCTGTCAAGCTGACAATAAAACAGCAAGGTAAAGATAAAATTGCTGTTTTGGATATTCCAGGTTTTTATGTTGGTTTAACGAATGATGTTAAAACTCAATTGCAAAACATGGCAAAAGATAATGTTTCCGCATTGATTATTGATTTACGTGGTAATGGTGGCGGAGCATTAACTGAAGCAGTCTCTTTATCTGGTTTGTTCATTCCACAAGGGCCGATTGTCCAAGTTCGTGATAACAATGGCCAAGTTCGCCAAGATATCGATGACGACGACGTTATTTACTATAAAGGTCCTCTCGTTGTTTTAGTTGACCGTTTTAGTGCATCTGCATCTGAGATTTTTGCTGCGGCAATGCAAGATTATGGTAGGGCGATGATTGTTGGTGAGCCGACATTTGGTAAGGGAACAGTTCAGCAACACCGTAGTTTGAGTCGTGTTTACGACCAAATGCTGAAGCCAGAATGGCCTTCCTTAGGTTCTGTTCAGTATACTATTCAGAAGTTTTATCGGGTTAATGGTGGTAGTACACAGCGTGAAGGGGTCACCCCTGATGTAGTCATGCCAACAGGCCAAGATCCCGCAGAAACGGGTGAAAGTTTCGAGGACAACGCATTGCCATGGGATAGCATTCCACCGGCAAAATACACGCCTGTTGGTGATGTTTCTTCTGATTTATCGTTAATAAAAACGCAGCATTTGGCGCGTATTAGCAAAGACCCTGAATTCAATTATATTGATGAAGACATTGCACGCTATAAAGTAAACAAAGAAAGTAAGAATCTTATTTCACTCAACTATGCTGAACGTCAAAAAGAAGATTCTGAAATTGAAGCGACAAAACTGAAACGTATAAACGAACGTAATACTCGGGAAGGCAAGCCGCTATTGAAATCAATTGATGATCTGCCAAAAGATTATGAAGGACCAGACCCATACCTTGATGAAACGGTGAAAATGGCGATCGACTTAGCGAATCAGCACACTAAGCTATTATCAAATAATAAATAATATCCCTCTTATTATTTGTCGGGTTAAGCCAGTATTAAGCTGGCTTAATTTTTGTGTCTTTTCAATACAATCTAAATACATACAGCAAAACAGAAACTGAACAATAACGTATTGTTAATTTGAATTTTTTTAGCAAGTATCCCCTAGATAGATGCAGTTTTATGCTGTGTTTACTTTATTTTTTAAAATGACTGACTGAAATTAATAATTAACTATAGGTTTCTTTACCTTTACTTAATTTATCCTAAACTTTTGGTATAGATTCCTTAGCAACGAGGCAATACCATGCGTAAATTATTTGTAGGATTAATAGCAGTGAGTGTAATGATGGTTGCATCTATTAACACAGCGAATGCAAGAAACTACCCTTGTTCTGGAAGTAAAGGGGGAATTGATCGCTGTGAAGGTGGTAAATTTATTTGTAATGATGGTTCTACGAGTCGCTCAGAGCAAGTGTGTACTATTGAACTAAAAAATGATATCAACAGCAAAGCGAAAGCCGCTGGTGCTGTGATTGGTGCAGGTGTTGCCAAGCAACCAAGTAAACCGTCTGTATCTGATTCAATAAAAAGTACGAGTGATAAAGCCGGCAAAACAGCTTCTGATAAAGCCAACAAGGCCAGTGACAAAGCATCTGGTACTGCTAAAACAGTAAAAGAAAAGGCCTCTAAAACAGCGGATAAAGAAGTTAAAGAGGTGAAAGAAAAAGCGCCTAAAGCCAAAGATAAAGAGTCAGCTAAAGCAGTAAAAGAAAAAGCGTCTAAAGCCGCAGATAAAGAGTCGGCCAAAGCAGTAAAAGAAAAAGCGCCTAAAGTCGCAGATAAAGAGTCGGCCAAAGCAGTAAAAGAAAAAGCGTCTAAAGCCAAAGATAAAGAATCGGCTAAAACAGCAAAAGATAAAGTAACAAAATCGACTAAAGAAAAAACTAATTAGCCTTAGAACAAAACAACAGATCGAGATAGAACAAAATAGTGCCACTTAATGTGGCATTATTTTTTAATAGAATGAAAGTAAAAATGAATATTCATTCATTTGGTGAACAAAATGAGTGATAAGATAGATAAATACACTAAATTGCTTTTGGTGATTGACCAAACAGCTTTATCGTTTCAATTAAAATTAACTTTAAATTTAAATGGTTATTAAATGAACCTTTAAAAACAAATGGTTAAATTTTTATCGTAAGAAGTTATAATTTATTTAGATTATGATAATGAGTTTTTAGCATAGCTATGTAAAGTTATGTTATTTTTTAGGGTTTTCGCGTTAATGCACTTGAAAAAGTGTGAAAAAACCTTATTTATAAAGTAAATTCTACGTATATTTGTTTTTACCAAGGAATACATAAAAAATGATGAGAATTGCTTTATTCTTACTCACGAACTTAGCGGTTATGTTTGTGTTTGGGATAATCCTAAGCTTAACTGGGATCCGTGGTAGTAGTGTTCAAGGTCTGATGATCATGGCTGGTCTATTTGGCTTTGGTGGTGCTTTCATATCACTATTAATGTCTAAATGGATGGCGCTGAAATCAGTCGGTGGCGAAGTTATCGAAACTCCACGTAACCAAACGGAACAATGGTTAGTCTCAACCGTTGAGCGCCAAGCACAACAAGTTGGCATTCAAATGCCACAAGTGGCTATCTATCATGCGCCAGATATCAACGCGTTCGCAACAGGTGCCCGTCGAGATGCTTCACTTGTCGCGGTGAGTACTGGGTTATTAGAAAATATGAGCCGTGATGAAGCGGAAGCGGTTATTGCTCATGAAATTAGCCATATTGCCAATGGCGACATGGTGACGATGACTTTATTACAAGGTGTCGTGAATACGTTCGTTATCTTTATTTCGCGTATAATTGCACAGGTTGCGGCAGGTTTTATGTCCAACAGTGATAACGAAAGTGAGAGTAGCAATGGTAACCCAATGGTTTATTTCGCGGTTTCTATGGTGCTTGAAATCGTATTCGGTATTTTGGCGAGCATCATCACTATGTGGTTCTCTCGTTATCGTGAGTTCCATGCGGATGCTGGTTCGGCGAAATTAGTTGGTCGTGAAAAGATGATAGCTGCTTTGCAACGGTTAAAAACGAGCTATGAGCCACAAGAAGAAGGCCGTTTGATGGCGTTTTGTATTAATGGTCGTGGTAAAGCATTTAGTGAGTTATTTTTATCACACCCGCCATTAGACAAACGTATTGAAGCATTGCGCTCAGGTGAATATTTAAAGTAGCCGAGATAATGAGTCTAAGTTAGCTTTATACAGACAATAATTTTAGCATCTGCCCAGTAATAGTTTAATTACTGGGCATTTTTATTGATACAATATGTAAAATATATTCCCTCAAAATACTCATTCGTATCTAACAAACTCAATCTTAATTTCGATTCGCAATTAATTGTATTAATAACTGTAATCGATAAACCACAAGTGAGCTTACTCACAATCTTCTACTTTAAATGATGAATTATTGAAATTTAATTCGCTTTTATGCCACTTTTAATCTTTATTAAATTGATAAGAAATTGTTATTAATTTGATTGCTTTGTTAATTAATACGAGTTAATTGGGGGTAGGATGGATTTGATAACTACGTGGTTAAGTGAACTAAATGGGGTGGTATGGGGAGTACCAATGCTTGTTGGGATCTTAGGCGTTGGTATATATATGCAAATCCGGCTCGCATTTTTACCGATAAGAAAAATTGGAACAGGTTTTAAGTTATTATTTCAAAAGAACGAATCACGCGGTGAGGGGCAAATATCACCTTTTAATGCATTAATGACAGCGTTATCAGCAACTATCGGTACGGGGAATATTGCCGGGGTTGCGACGGCAGTTGTCATGGGCGGGCCTGGCGCATTATTTTGGATGTGGATGACGGCATTGGTAGGAATGGCAACAAAATACTCTGAGGCTGTGTTAGCTGTTCGTTTTCGTGAAGTGGATAAATATGGCCAGTATATTGGTGGGCCAATGTACTACATTAAAAATGGCTTAGGCCCTAAATGGATTTGGTTGGGAACATTGTTTGCCTTTTTTGGTGCATGTGCCAGTTTTGGTATCGGAAATACAGTACAAGCGAACTCAGTGGCAGATGTACTAGAAAGTAACTTTGGTGTGCATAAATGGTTGACCGCCGGGGTTTTAGTTTTATTAGTTGGTGCAGTGTTGATTGGTGGGCTGCAACGTATCTCTGATGTTGCAGGAAAACTTGTCCCATTTATGACCGTTGCCTATTTTGGTGCGGGTGTCATTGTACTTGGCATTTATTTTACTGAGATCCCTGCGGCACTTTCACTGGTTGTTACTTCGGCCTTTAACCCAGTTGCTGCCCAAGGTGGGTTTGCGGGGGCGGCAGTATGGGCTGCAATCCGTTTTGGGGTTGCACGAGGCGTATTTTCCAATGAAGCTGGTTTGGGTAGTGCACCTATCGCCCATGCCGCTGCAAAAACACAAAACCCTATTCGCCAAGGACTTATTGCGATGTTAGGGACATTTATTGATACTATCATTGTGTGTTCTGTCACGGGGTTAACTATCATTATAACTGGTGGGTGGTTGACTAGTGAAACAGGAGCGACATTAACCGCATCATCATTCCAAACGGCAATACCAGGTGGAAATTATATTGTTGCTATCGCATTAGCCATATTTGCATTTACCACTATTCTGGGTTGGAGTTTTTATGGCGAAAAATGTGTGCAATATTTATTTGGGTTGCGTGCGATAAAGCCATATAGAGTGTTATGGTTGATTGCTTTACCTATCGGTGCAACACAATCACTTGATTTTGTTTGGTTATTGGCAGATACATTAAATGCCATGATGGCGATCCCTAATTTGATTGCCTTGTTGCTGTTAAGCCCCGTTGTTTATCGGTTAACACGTGACCATATAAAAGATGTGAATGCAGACAGCATTGATATGGCAAAACAGTTCTACGACAACAAATCATAAACCAGCGATAATAAGCTTCATTTTAATAGTGAAGCTTATTATTTCGTCAATATCTCCCGTTATTCATCAATCTTCTCTATGGATAGTATGTAAATCATATATTTTTATAGGTAAAATCACGGAATTGCGTTAAATGCGCTATGCTTATAATAGATCGTGTAAACCATACGTATTTTATAAATTAAACAAGGGGATAGAATGGATATTCTTGAGAAAACGTTATTATTTGGTAATGATTTTTTGACAACGACAAACCCCGCTAGGTTAGTTCCGTTTAAATTTGAGATCTATCGTTCTGAGCAAGGTTTTTACCATCGGGTGTATAAGCAAGTTGGTATGTCAGGGGCTAACTTTGGACAAACGTTTCAAGTGTGGGCTTTTGAAGAGCAAAAAAGTTGGGATAAGCAAACCGACGATACAACAGTTGATGAATACATTCAGCATTGCCAAGATATTTATAAACGCAATAATACATAAGCTGTAGAAAAAAAAGCCCCCTTCATAGGGTTCTGAAGGGGGAGCTAAATGAATAAAGAATGGTTTAATTCATGAATAAAGATAGATGATTTTCACGATTAAAACTTAGTTATTTGTGCAGTTTAAACCACTTAACAGTAGGTATATCCTTAAAATAGCATTTATCGCTAAATAATCTATTGGCGATACCCTGTTTTTATCTGTTCTAACGTATTTTTGTAGGTTTCTGCTTGCTTTTCGTCTTCCATTTGTGCAATTTCGCGCTGCATCTTAATTAAGATTTTACCTGCATCCGCTTGGCCGATAGCTTTTAGCATATGTGTTAGTAAATTTTTAAGACAAGTCACTTCATCCGCTAAAGTATTAACGTTAGGTTCAGTTGGAAAATGGTTTTTCATTAAAGCGGTCCTTTGAGCATAAAAAATAATAGTGAGATTGTAGCATAGAAAGTAATGCGATGTGTTTTCAGATAACTGAATGTAATAAATATTCAGGTAAGTGGCTTAAATTTAAACAAATAGTTAAATGGTATAGTTGGGGAAATAAAAATAAGTAGGCATGATATTTTTCTTGCCAATAGATCAAGGGAACCTTTATGAGTAATGAAAAATCGTGATACAATTCACAAAAAAGTGTTGTTAGCAATATAGATTGCTCAGTAACGACTCAATCCTGTACTAAATACCAATATCCTTTCGCAGCATTTTTTACATACGGTTAAGCCGTTGGCATCTATTATTTGTGGGAAAGTGAAGGCTAAGAGAAATATGACGCAAGTTTCTAGAAAAACAGCTTGGATCCGTGTAATAGCATTAGCAGTTGCTGCATTTGTTTTTAACACAACAGAGTTTGTGCCTGTTGCATTACTCAGTGATATTGCAAAAAGCTTTGACATGACGGTCGCACATACTGGATTAATGATAACAATCTACGCGTGGGTTGTGGCTTTGATGTCGTTACCTTTGATGCTATTAACCAGTAAAATAGAGCGTCGCAAATTATTAGCTTTCTTATTTGTTATCTTTATTGTTAGTCACATCATTTCAGGGTTTGCGTGGAGTTTTGATATTTTAATAGCAGGGCGTATTGGTGTCGCTTTATCTCACGCAGTCTTTTGGTCAATTACGGCATCTTTAGCTATTCGGGTTGCTCCTGCGGGTAAAAAAGCTCAAGCACTTGGGTTATTAGCGACGGGAACGGCATTGGCAACAGTATTAGGTCTTCCTCTTGGCCGTGTAGTTGGGCAATTCTTAGGTTGGCGAGCGACATTTTTATGTATTGGTGTTATAGCATTGTTCACTATGGTTGTGTTGATTCGCTTTTTACCACGCTTACCAAGTGAACATTCAGGCTCGTTAAAAAGTGTGCCGATGCTATTCCACCGGCCAGCACTCGTTGGAATGTTTGCGTTAACCGTTTTGGCAGTTACTGCGCATTTTACGGCTTACAGTTATATTGAACCTTTTGTTCGCGAAGTTGCCTTACAAAGCCAAAACTTTGCCACTTTACTACTACTGATTTTTGGTGGAGCGGGTATTGTTGGAAGTGTAATATTTAGTCGCTACAGCAGCAAATTTTCATTATCATTTTTACCTGCAGCAATCGCATTTATGACGATTTGCTTATTATTATTGATGCCATTAGGTAGAGATGTTTGGTCGTTGATTATGTTATCAGTGTTCTGGGGAATGGCCATGATGTGTATTGGTTTAGGAATGCAAGTTAAGGTCATTGATTTATCTCCAGATGCCACCGACTTGGCTATGTCAATTTTCTCTGGAATTTTTAACATTGGCATTGGTGCTGGCGCACTGTTAGGCAATCAAGTTATTGTTCATATGGGAATGACCCAGATTGGTTATATTGGCGGTGCGATTGGTGTCATAGCATTCATTTTGTGTGTCTATTTATTCAAGCGCTATAGTGAGTCTCTTAACGATAGAGTAGACGTTGCCGCAAATCACTAACTCGCATTCTCATCATGAAGTCGAGATGAAAGCTCTGTGTTATTTTAATGATAAACAGAGCTTTTTATCGTTATCTGAGTAAATAATCAAAAAAGTGATAAGTTTTATCATAACTAATTCTAATAACAAGGAAATATAATGAAGGGGCTGGGTTTTTTATTAATGTCTATTATTGCCGAAGTCATTGCAACGACAACACTGAAGGCGTCTGATGGTTTTAGTCGTTTTTGGCCATCGTTGATTGTTATTATCGGTTATGCAGTCTCTTTTTGGGGGCTTTCGCAGGTAGTAAAAATCATGCCATTGGGTATTGCTTATGCAATTTGGTCAGGTTTAGGGATTGTATTGGTTTCTGTCGCTGCAATTTTTATTTACAACCAAAAACTCGATTTACCTGCAATTATTGGTATGCTATTAATTATTATTGGTGTCTTAGTCATCAATCTATATTCAAAAAGCGGCGGGCACTAAGCGGTTATTGCAGAATGTTCAGGCAGCATCTTTGGAGAAGCAGGAAAATGAGGCATAGGGTTAATCAATTTTTTAAACCAGTACTAACAATGTTACTCACTGGGGCTATATCTGTCATGCTATCTGCGTGTGGTAGCTCAAACATAGATAACTCTGTGGAACATTCTGCGAGTCAATATGCCCAACAAGTGGTCAATTTAGGCCCTGGGGCACAAGAGGCCTGTGTTTCAGCGGGTGGGTTACCAGCGCTCACATTAGAATTAAATGGGTCACAAACAGCTGTATGCCAATTTGCGAATGGTAAACGTTGTGCTGTTGACATTATACAATCGGGTGCTTGTATATAACTCTTCTTTTTATGAAGTTAATTAACCTTTTATTAATCATTAATATGAGGTTAATTAACTATATGTATTCATTTAAATTAGTTTTGTTTTAATATTTATCTTTTCATTTATTGAGTTGTATTTTCATTTCTTATTCTTAAGTCGTCTAATTACGAGCATCTATTTAAGTGCTTATTTTAATTATTGATATTTAACGATGATATTACTAATATTAAATAACAAAGAATATTTTAGATAATTATAAAAGCACATATAAAGACATTTACATTTATTAAAGAGTAATGCCAAATGAAAAAGAAAATTGAAGAGTATGATGGCCCCGCTGCCGGTTGGGGGGCTGTAAAAGCAGTTGCAGAAGCATTACGTGGCCAAATGAAAGTAGGTCATGACATAATTGCGATGTTTGAAATGAATAAGGTAGACGGCTTTGATTGCCCTGGCTGTGCGTGGCCTGACCCAGTACATACGGCGTCATTTGATATTTGTGAGAATGGTGCAAAAGCAATTGCTTGGGAAGCAACATCTAAAAAAACAACGCCGGAATTTTTTTCTAAATATACCGTAACAGAATTACTTGAGTGGGATGATTTTCATTTAGAGGATGAAGGGCGTTTAACTCACCCCATGAAATACAATTCACAAACAGATAAATATGAACCTATCGAATGGGAAGATGCATTTCAACAAATAGGTACGCGTTTACAAAGTTATTCAGACCCAAATACTGTTGAATTTTATACATCAGGTCGAACTTCAAATGAAGCCGCATTCTTATATCAGCTACTTGCTCGTGAATATGGCACAAACAATTTCCCTGATTGTTCAAATATGTGCCATGAACCAACGAGTGTTGGTCTTGCTGACTCTATTGGTGTCGGCAAGGCGACAGTATTGTTGGACGATTTTGATAAAGCGGATTTAGTTATATGTATAGGTCATAACCCTGGGACTAACCACCCGAGGATGTTGAGCTCATTGCGTGAAGTTTCTAAACGTGGTGCTAAAATCATTGCCATAAATCCTTTAAGAGAGCGTGGTCTTGAACGTTTTACCTACCCGCAAGACGTGGTAGAAATGCTCACGTTAGAGTCTACTCCTTTAGCTGGACACTATTATAAAGTTCGTGTTGGTGGAGACACTGCGTTACTTAAAGGTGTGATGAAGTTATTGATTGAAAAACACCAAGCTGCAGTCGATGCAGGAAAAGAGCCTATTCTTGATACTGAATTTATATCAACTCATACACAGGGTTATGAAGCTTTAAAAAATGACTTACTGACAACGAGTTGGAAAGATATTTTAAGGGTTTCTGGCTTACCGCGTGAGTCTATCGAAGAGATTGCGGATCTTTATATTGAGGCAAAAAGTACCATTATTTGTTATGGCATGGGGATCACTCAGCACGAGCATGGTACGCAAAACGTTCAGCAACTCGTTAATTTATTACTACTGAAAGGTAATATTGGTCGGGAAGGTGCGGGAATTTGCCCTCTGCGTGGTCATTCGAATGTTCAGGGTGATAGAACCGTTGGTATTACGGAAAAACCGTCAAAAAGCTTTTTAGACAAAATTGAACAACGATTTGGTTTTAAACCACCAAGCGAATTTGGTCATGCAGCCGTCGCGAGCATGCAAGCCATTTCTGAAGGAAAAGCGAAGGCTTTAATCTGCATGGGCGGAAACTTAGCAGTTGCCATGCCAGATAAAGACGCTTGTTTTGCAGGTATGAAAAAGCTTGATTTAGCGGTGCACACAGCAACTAAACTAAATCGCTCCCATTTATTAACCGCTAAGCAGACATTTTTATTACCTGTATTAGGTCGCAGTGAAATAGACAGGCAAAGCAGTGGTGTGCAATGTGTGACCGTAGAAGACTCAATGTCGATGGTTCACGCTTCAAAAGGTTTACTTAAACCGTGTAGCCCTTATCTTAAATCTGAGTGTGCGATTATTGCAGGGATAGCTAAAGCGACAATACCGCAGAGTAAAGTTGAATGGGATGACTTTATCGGCAATTACGATTTAATTCGTGACGCAATGGAAGCGGTATTACCTGGTTTTGATGATTATAATGCACGCATTAAAATACCCGGAGGATTCCATCTGACTAATGCGGCTTCTGAGCGTCGTTGGTTAACGCAATCAGGCAAAGCTAACTTTGTACCGACAGAAGGTGTTATTGAAGACCCGAACTCAGCAGTTAACAGTGAACTCATTTTGGCAACATTACGTAGCCATGACCAATATAATACTACAATTTATGGATTAAATGACCGATATCGCGGTGTGTTTGGGCAACGAGATGTTGTTTTCATCAGTGGTGCAGAAGCCCAAAAACAGAAGTTACAAGCGGGAGATAAAGTGAATCTCATCGCATTAGACCGCGAGCAGAAACCAACAAAACGGCGTTTAGATAACCTCACTGTGGTGATTTATGATATGGCAGACCGTAGTGTTGCCACTTATTTCCCTGAAGCTAATAATTTAATTTCGTTGGATAATTTCGACCCGCAATGTGGTATTCCTGCGTATAAAAATATCCCTGTGAAATTAGAACGAGTCATTCAATAGGTTAATTTTATTACTTAGGAACCCCAAATGTTGAATATAACATTTGGGGTTTAAAGGCTATTTTTTGGCTGGGAAGAACTGGCTGATGATAACAATGATTGCAACTAAGAGATAAGCCACGAAGATACCAATTAACCATTGTGGCATATCAAGCCCTAAGAATGCCCACTGCCTAACGGCACAGTCACCCGTAGCTTCGAATACTGCTGGTACCCACTCTTGTAATGGTAACCAATCAGGGAAATTAACGAAGAAATCACATGATGCAAATGGTGAAGGATAAAGTTGTAGCATGGTATGCTCCCATGCAAGGTCTAAACCGCGCCAAGCAGAATAAACCCAAATAAGAATAGCAACCCAGCGTATGACCATGTTCCGTGGTGCTATCGCTCCAATTAAGCCAGCAACCATAATGCCAAGTAATGCAACACGTTCATAGATACACATAACACAGGGTTGTAGTTTCATAACATGCTGAAAATATAAAGCCGCGCACTCGAGCATAAAGGCAATAAATGCCATGAGTAGCCAAGCGCCTCTTCCTTGCGAACAGTAGTTAAAAAATCTGAACATACTTAGTATCCTAATTGAGTAATGCGCACATTTTGCCCCTATCGGCCCGATAAAAAAAGCAATTAAAGTGAAATAATGCAATTTTAGAGAGGGTTTTACCTAACATTACAATTAGCCGTATTGGTGCACGGCTAATTGTTTAAAGTATAGTTATTGTGCGAACGTAATCAACCCGATGCTTTCCATCCAATGTGTGATGGGAACTAGCCAGAATTCAACCCCTAATAGCCCAACAATGGTCATTACGAAGGTATATGGCAGTGCCATCCACACCATGCGGCCGTAAGATAAACGGATCAGAGGTGATAACGCAGACGTTAATAAAAACAAGAAGGCAGCTTGCCCATTAGGTGTTGCAACAGAAGGGAGGTTAGTCCCTGTATTTATTGCGACAGCTAATAATTGGTATTGTTCCGTTGATACTAAACCTTCATTTGCCGCTTTTAAGGCTTCTGTAATATAAACCGTCCCTACAAATACGTTATCTGACACGGCAGAAAGTAGGCCATTAAACAGATAGAACAATGATAATTGTGACGATTCAGAGGATTGCAACACAAACTGAATAAATGGAGTGAATAATTGCTGGTCAATGATTACAGCAACAATGCTAAAGAATACGGTTAGTAATGCGGTAAATGGTAACGCTTCCTCAAAGGCTTTACCCAGCGCGTGCTCCTCTGTGATACCACAAAATGCGGTTGTCAGTACGATGACGGATAGGCCAATAAGACCAACTTCCGCTAAATGGAAAGCAAGGGCGACAATTAGCCAAATACCAATTAAGCCCTGAATGACCAACTGTGCAAGATCTTTTTTGGTGCGTTTCGCCGTCAGTTTTTTATCGTGCTCAGTTAAAATCTGACGCACAGAGTCTGGAAGTTCAGCACCGTAGCCAAATAACTTGAATTTTTCCACAACAAAACAGACGACTAAGCCACAAATAAAAACAGGTATAGTGACAGGCGCCATGCGGATATAAAAGGTAATGAAATCCCAGTCAACATGTTTAGCAATGATGAGATTTTGTGGCTCACCAACCATAGTCATGACACCACCTAGCGCAGTACCAATACCAGCATGCATCATTAAACTACGTAAAAAAGCCCTAAATTGTTCGAGGGTTTGTTTTTGTTCTGCACTTTTAATGAAACCATCATTTTGCAAGTCTGTGTTGCTAGGTTGATTAGAGGCATATTGGTGATAGATAGAATAAAAACCAATTGAAACACTAATGACGACAGCAATAACGGTCAGTGCATCTAAAAATGCAGATAAAAATGCACTCGCCATACAAAAAGCAAGGGAAAGAATGCGTTTAGAACGCACGTTTATCAACAGTTTGGTGAATACAAACAGCAGCAATTGTTTCATGAAATAGATACCAGCTACCATAAAAATCAGTAACAAGATAACTTCAAGGTTATTGCTAATTTCATGTGAAATTTGTGCAGGGGTGGTCATGCCGATAATTACGGCTTCTATAGCGAGAAGGCCACCGGGTTGCAATGGGTAACATTTGAGAGCCATTGCTAATGTGAATATAAATTCAACAACTAATAACCAGCCTGCGACGAAGGGACTGATAAAATAGAAGATAATAGGGTTAATTATTAAAAATATAATAATTGCTAATTTGTACCAATCAGGCGAGTTTCCCAGAAAATTTTTCAAAAAAGCCGTTTTTAAACTAAAATCCATTATGGTTCGTTATCCTCTTTTATGCGGATGTCGTGTATTGTGCTATACATACTACTCTTATCTTTTACGGATTTTAAGCTTATTTGCTAATTGATAATGTATGAATTATATGGAAATTCTATGATTTGCTTCACTCTTTATTTTTAGTCTAACTATATCAGGTGATGACAATCTGGTATGATTTGCCCAATATCCGTCTAAATGTTTGGAATAATAAAAATATGGTTATTAAAGCTCAAAGTCCGGCTGGTTTCGCGGAAGAGTATATTATTGAGAGCATATGGAACAACCGCTTTCCACCAGGTTCAATTTTACCCGCGGAGCGCGAGCTCTCGGAATTAATCGGTGTGACACGAACAACCTTACGTGAAGTGTTACAACGTTTGGCTCGTGACGGCTGGCTAACCATTCAGCATGGTAAGCCAACTAAAGTGAATAACTATTGGGAAACGTCTGGCCTAAATATTTTGGAGACATTGGCTCGGTTAGATCACGATAGAGTGCCACAGCTAATTGATAATCTCTTGGCTGTACGTACCAATATCGCTGCAATTTTTATTCGTACTGCATTTCGTAACAACCCTGAGCAGTCATTGGAGGTTTTAGCGGGTAGGGAAAAAGTTGAAGATAATTCAGATGCCTTTAGTGATTTGGATTATAACGTGTTCCGTGGGCTGGCTTTTGCATCAGGTAATCCCATCTATGGATTGATCATTAATGGCCTCAAGGGGCTCTACACAAGGGTAGGCCGTTATTATTTTTCTAACCCAGATGCGAGGCGTTTAGCGCTGAACTTTTATCAGCAACTGGCTAATTTGTGTCGTGAACAAGCCTATGACCGTATTATGGAATGTGTCAGAAATTATGGTAAGGAAAGTGGCACTATTTGGCATAGTATGCAAGGTAATATGCCTAGCGACTTAGCACACATCCGCTAAACTCGAATGACTCTATCACCAATTAAACCAGCTGATAATTTTTGCGGCTGGTTTTTTTGTTTTTTAAGCTTTAAAACGGCTTGAGGCTAGTTGTCAATTATTGGGGCACGCACAGGACTTAGCAGCAAGTGTCGTGTCTGAATAATCCACTTTCTTGTGTGATAGGTCCAAATCCACTCTATCAGTCCAATCCTGACCATCGGGAAGCGGATGGTCAGTTTTAAATAAACAATGGTAATCAACCCTTACTGGATAACTGTCTATGACGATGGCAGGGCTGAGGCATACAGAAATAGGTTTAGTGCTTAAACAGATAATATCTCCTTTATCATAAACTTGTGTTCTTAAAACGAGAGATGATTTACAAAGTTCATCAGCAAGACTCATCCCTGCAGATAAAAATAAAATAATAAATAAGGCAAATAATTTTCTTTTTCTAATCATGGGGATACCCTAAATTCTAATTGATTAATAAGATGATTTGGTTAGTTTATTTCATTATTAAGATGACTAATTCGATGGAGCAGTCAAATTATCTATACAATCATAATTTAAAGAGATAAAAAAATAGCATCATTAGTTTTGTTAAATGTGGTTAAAAATGGTTAGCGACATAATGTTTCAATATTAAAGTATTAAATACTGAATTTATTAGTTAAAGAAATCATCAATAATTGATTTTATTGGGTTAATACATTGAAAATCAATAGGATATTAAATAACCTTAAAATCTTCAGTGAGAATATTCATCTGTAATGTAAATGAGATGTGAATCAAAATGGATTTATTATCTGTATTGTTAAAAGTGTTAATTCACCATATTGGCAAATAATTTCTAGAATATTATCCTAAAATAAATGATGCATACTTTTATTTTGTGGGGAAGCTATGAAAATTCTAGTGTTAGGTGCAGGAGTGATCGGTGTAACAACAGCATGGTATTTAGCACAAGAAGGGCACGAAGTGCTGGTGGTGGATAGACAACATGATGTTGCAGAAGAAACAAGTGCAGCAAATGCAGGGCAAGTATCCCCTGGGTATGCAACCCCATGGGGAGCTCCCGGGATCCCCCTTAAAGCCGTGAAATGGATGTTTGAAAAACATGCACCTCTGGCGATACGCCCAGATGGAACGTTATTTCAGTTGCGCTGGATGTGGCAGATGTTAAAAAATTGCGATATTCAACATTATGCAATGAATAAAAGTCGTATGGTACGTATCGCCGAATACAGTCGCGATTGTATTCGCCAATTAAGAGCAGATACAGGTATCGAATATGAAGCTCGTCAGGGTGGTACCTTACAGCTTTTTCGTACTACTGAGCAGTTCGATAATGCAGCGAATGACATTGCAGTCTTACAGCAAGAAGGTGTTCCGTACGAACTATTAGCATCAAATGAATTAGTTAAAGCGGAACCTGCGTTAGAATTTGTCAAACACAAGCTCACCGGTGGGCTGCGATTACCCAATGATGAAACAGGGGATTGCCAGCAATTTACCAAAAAATTGGCAAAGATGGCACAAAATGCTGGAGTTCAATTCAAATTTGGTGGCCATGTAGAACAGATTTTAACAGAAGGAAATAAAGTTAGTGGCATTAAAATTGATGGTGAAATTTTGCAAGCGGACAGATATGTCGTTGCAATGGGCTCTTATTCTACTTCAATGCTACAAACCCTAGTTCAAATTCCGGTCTATCCACTCAAAGGCTATTCATTGACTATGCCAATTATCGATGAACAGCGTTCCCCAATGTCCACCATCTTGGATGAAACATACAAAATTGCAGTAACGCGGTTTGATCAGCGCATTCGAGTTGGTGGAATGGCTGAAGTTGTTGGTTTTAATTTGAATATCCTGAAAAAACGCTGCGAAACATTGAAAATGGTGGTACAAGATTTGTATCAAGGCGGTGGTGATATTGCACAAGCACAATTTTGGACGGGCCTGCGTCCAATGACACCAGATGGTACTCCAATAGTTGGGCCGACAGCATACGGTAATTTATATTTAAATACTGGGCATGGGACACTGGGTTGGACAATGGCTTGTGGTGCAGGGAAACTGCTGGCAGATTTAATTTCAGGGAATACACCGGAGATAGCGTCTGATGATTTATCGGTATTTAGGTATCTTGATGGTTTTAATACCAAGCTGACTACTCATGGTGATTTAACACCAGCACGTTAAGTGTTTGATATTTGATACAATTGTAATTTTAGAATTAATTAAACGTACTAAGGAATTAAAATGCCGCGCCCAATAAGTGCTGTCATTCATCTACAGAATTTACAACATAATTTGTCTGTCGTACGGCAACATGTTGGAAAATCAAAAATTTGGTCAGTTATGAAAGCAGACGGTTATGGTCACGGCATCAAGCAAATTTGGCCTGCGCTAAAAGAAACGGATGGCTTTGGGGTATTAGATTTTGATGAGGCCATTTTATTGCGAAAAGAAGGGTGGAAAGGGCCAATTCTATTGTTAGAGGGTTTTTTCCAGCCTCAAGATTTACAATTAATTGACCAGTATAATTTAACAACTAGTGTTCATAGTGAGTGGCAATTATTCGCCATTGAAAATGCCCAATTTTCATCACCAATTTCAGTCTATATTAAGCTAAACAGTGGAATGAATCGGTTAGGTTTTCCACCGAACGATTACGAAAATGTCGTACGACGGTTATCTAAAATGCCGAATGTACGTAGTTTAACGTTAATGAGTCACTTTGCTAATTCAGATACCAAAACCGGCGTTGCTGAGCCTTTTCAACAAATCCAGCAATTTGAACACTTATCTTTAGAAACCTGTATCGCAAACTCAGGGGCAACACTGTGGCATAAACACACCCAATATGATTGGGTCCGCACGGGTATTTTACTGTATGGTGCGTCTCCAAGTGGAAAAGCTACTGATATATCTGGGTTGGGCTTGAAGGCAGCGATGACTTTACAATCAGAAGTGATTGCTATCCATGAAATTCCAGCAGGTCAATCAATTGGTTATGGTAGCCGGTTTACATCAACTAAACCGATGCGTATTGCGACAGTGGCGTGTGGTTATGCCGATGGTTACCCTCGGCATGCTGCAAATGGAACGCCTGTATGGTGTAAAGGTAAACGTTGTGCGCTATTGGGCGCGGTTTCGATGGATATGCTGACAATTGACATCAGTGATTGTGACGATGTTAAGCTTGGTGAGCGAGTAGAGATGTGGGGGCAAAATTTACCGGTTGATGAGGTGGCGCAAGCCGCGGGGACAATAGGTTATGAGCTACTCTGTGCGCTTGCAAAAAGAGTTCCTGTTTCTTATAAAAATAAAGTAGAATAATTATTAATCAATCACGCTAAAAACAGTTAGAATTTAGCTTTAAATGTGATTTTGATTACGAATATTGGGATTATAGCTATATTGATATAACATATAGCGGTGATCTATTTCTCATTATTTTTAGGTTAAATATATGTCTAAAGCAATTAAATTAACGACACTTGCTGTGGCTTTGAGTGTGTTATCTGGGGCCGCGTTTGCTGGAACTTGGTCTGTTGGGGGTTCAGTATTAGCGCAATCAACACCTTATAAAGGAATTAAGAGCCGTGATTATGTCACGCCAGTGCCTATTGTTAATTATGACAGTGAGAACTACTATTTTCATACATTAGCAGCTGGTTATTACCTATGGAATGATACGCAAGACCAACTATCATTAGATGCTTTTTATTACCCGCAATTTTTTAAACCTAAAGACAATGATGATAAAGCAATGCGTGAATTAGACCGTCGCCGTGATACGGTGATGACGGGGCTGACTTATCGTCATAACGCTGATTGGGGTACACTGAGAACGAATATTTCTGGTGATATCCTAGGTATCAGTAATGGTATTCGTGGTGAATTCGCCTATCTGTATGGTTTTGAAGGTGATAAGTGGTCAATCACCCCAGGTCTTGGTATTAAATGGGATAGCAAGAACCAAAACCGTTATGAATATGGTATTTCTTCAAAAGAATCACGTAATAGCGGTTTAAAACGTTATAACCCAGGTTCAAGTTGGACACCATACGTTGAAGTGACAGGAAATTATCGCTTTGATGAAAATTGGACGGTATTTGCAATGGGCCGTGTTGACCGCCTACCAAGTGAAGTGAAAGATAGCCCAATGGTGAATAAAGATGTTTCCGCCATTATGTGGACAGGTGTCACTTACACATTCTAAGTTTGTTATCGAAAGTTAAATTATTGAGCCCCTGATATCATTATGTTTATCAGGGGCTCAATTTGATCTATTTAGAAATCTTATACACTTAGACTGGATGATTAATCTTGCGGTTTATTATCGCGACTGACCATCACTAATGAAAGGCGAGCAGGGTGCTGTGCCTCACTTTTCATTGGGACATTAATCCTTGCCGTTTCTACACAAGCCATTTGTTTGTACCCATTATTTGGCATATCGTCCATACTGCATGATAACTCTGCCCAAGGGTTCCAACAGACAACATCACTATTATGGTAATGATGAATTTCTATTGTACGAGCCCATCCATCATCACGTAATAAGCTATATTCATCCGGTTCTGAATAAATACGGTCAGTATGTTTATTAAATTTGAGAGGTTCATTGGCATAAACTTCTTTATCTGCGACTTTGTCGAAATAGTGACCGCCTAACCCATAGACGGTGGCTTTTTGAATATCACTGATATTGAAATAACTATGCAGTGCGGCAGTAGTTTCGAAATCCCCATAACTTTCTAGTTCAAGTTCACATGTTTCACCGAGTTTCATACGGAGGATCAGAGTGAACTCATGTGGCCATAATTTACGGGTATAGTCGGTATCCGTTAACGTGAAGGTTAAAATAACGCCATCTTCATGCTCATTATGTGCGGTGAATTGCCAAGGTAAAATTCGCGCAAAACCATGGCTAGGGCTAGCAACAGGGCCGAACCAAGGCCAACAAATAGGGATGCCACCGCGGATAGCTACACCTTCTTTAAAAGCACTTTCTGAACTTAGCCATAAGCAAGGTTTTTGCCCTGCGGGTTGCCAATCAATAAGTTGAGCACCTTGTAAACTGACGGCCCCACGCACCTTAGGGTGCGAGATGACAATAAGTGGAAGCTCGCCGAGTTGGCGTTGAGTGATGTAAGCAGAGACTTGTTTAATGACTGGTAGTGCAAAAAGTTTGTCGTGCATGGTATTAGGCCTGTGTTAATGGAACAGTGTGAATACTCGTCATCTTTCAAACTGCAGCATTGCTGACTGTGTTCATTCACTTGAATTATTTAGAGTATCTATTCGGTATATTTAAAGGCGCGGTGACGCGGTGAATAGTATTCATTCTAAAATAAGTCATGTTTATAGCGTATCCAATAAGAGATCAACCATAAGCGATATAGCAGAAAATATGAAGTGTTAATTTGTTATTGGATACGATACAAAAGAGCCGCCAATCGGCGGCTCAGTTAGACAAATTTCGTTACAGCTCTTATTTAGAGATGTGAGCGATCAAGTCTAATACTTTGTTAGAGTAACCAGTTTCGTTGTCATACCAAGAAACTAATTTAACAAAGTTGTCGTTCAGTGCGATACCAGCTTTAGCATCAAATACTGAAGTCAGTTTCTCACCGTTGAAGTCAGTTGATACAACGTCATCTTCAGTGTAACCCAGAACGCCTTTCAGCTCGCCTGCTGCTGCTTCTTTGATTGCATCACAGATTTGAGTGTAAGTTGCTGGTTTTTCTAAACGAACAGTTAAGTCAACTACAGAAACGTTAGGAGTAGGTACACGGAAAGACATACCAGTCAGTTTGCCATTCAGTTCTGGAATAACTTTACCTACTGCTTTAGCCGCACCGGTTGATGATGGGATGATGTTTTGAGCAGCACCACGACCACCACGCCAGTCTTTATGTGAAGGGCCATCAACAGTTTTTTGTGTTGCAGTTGTTGCGTGAACAGTTGTCATCAGGCCTTCAACGATACCGAATTTGTCGTTGATAACTTTAGCCAGTGGAGCTAAGCAGTTAGTTGTACAAGATGCGTTAGAAACGATTTCTTGACCTGCGTAAGCTTTGTGGTTAACGCCCATAACGAACATAGGAGTATCATCTTTAGAAGGGCCAGTCAGAACAACTTTCTTAGCACCTGCTTGGATGTGTTTACGTGCAGTTTCATCAGTTAAGAAGATACCTGTAGCTTCAGCAACGACGTCAACACCGACTTCGTTCCATTTCAGGTTTGCAGGATCTTTTTCTGCTGTTACACGGATTTTTTTGCCGTTTACAACTAGGTGACCATCTTTAACTTCAACAGTACCGTTGAAACGACCATGAGTTGAGTCGTATTTCAGCATGTACGCCATGTATTCTGCATCGAGCAGGTCGTTGATAGCAACGATTTCGATGTCAGAACGCTCTTGTGCAGCACGGAAAACGATACGGCCAATACGACCAAAACCATTAATACCTACTTTGATAGTCATAGTATTTCCACCAGCTATTTATTCGTGAATTAAGTTGTAGTTAAAGTTACCAAAACCTTGCCAGCCGTCAAGCGGAATCGTGTCAATTATTGAAAAAAATCAATTCTGATACCACCAATTGCTTATTTGTCAGCCACTTCAGCGGCAAATACAGCCGCACGTATTATCGGGATTGTGCAGCATAATGAAACCATCTATCAGTGATATATGTGATACGGTTCACAAATCAAAACGGAAAGTAAGATGCTTCTTAGTTTAGAATAGTTTTACAGAAAATGTTGTTAATTTTTTGTTGATTGAAATTGATGTATGATAACCATTGAACATTTTAGTTATTTAAATATTTAGGTGTGATATGTCAAAAAAAGATAACCAACCTATTGATATTTCAGAATTAAATGAAATGCAGCGTTACGTTACACAGCAAGCAGGTACCGAGCCGCCATTCAGTGGCCAATTATTGCATAACCGTAAAGATGGTGTGTACGAATGTTTATGCTGTGGTTCACCTTTATTTATGTCTGAGAGCAAATTTGATGCAGGTTGTGGTTGGCCAAGCTTTTATCAACCCGTCAATGAAGAGGCTATCAAATACATTGAGGATTTCTCGCATGGGATGCATCGCATTGAGGTTCGCTGTCAACACTGTAATGCGCATTTAGGGCATGTATTTCCCGATGGTCCGCAGCCCACGGGGCAGCGTTACTGTATTAATTCAGCATCATTAAGCTTTATCGATGATGATAATGGTGAAAAGACCCGTGGATAAAGAGCTGAAGGGTGCTGAAATTTTAATATTAGAATGACAAAAACGATTCAGCTATCAGCTAAAATTAAGAATAATAAAATAACGTGTTAATTGCGTACTTGAAGGAGCCTTACCGTGAGCGTTGAAGTTAATCCAGAGCAACTTGAACAATTATTAGCAGTGATGACACCTGAAATCTATCAGCGCCTAGTAACCGCAGTTGAGCTAGGTAAATGGCCGGATGGGGTGATGTTAACGCCAGAACAAAAAGAGCATAGCTTGCAAATGGTATTATTGTGGCAGTCGCGGCATAACCATGACCCAGAGCATATGACGGTAGGGACTAATGGCGAAATTACGATGAAGAGCAAACAAGAGCTAAAAACGCTGTTTCAAGGTGAAATGTTGGCAACATTAAAACCGCAAAATAATGATGAGTAACAGTTACTCTGTAGATCTGTAGAATAGTTTGGTTATTCAATAGGGTGTTGTACAGTGACAGCGTCACTAAAACAAGTTTTCTCAATTGATATGAGAAAACTTGTCTACAAAGTCTGGGTTAATGCAGGTCAGTTAACGTGATTAACCTCGCGCCTTGCTTTTTCATTTCGTCTAAAGCTTCTTGGCTGTCATTGGCTGCAAGATTAACACCTCTACATCCATCCACTAGAACATCTACGCTATAGCCTAATTTTAGGGCATCTAACACGGTAAATTTGACACAGTAATCCGTCGCAATTCCCATAATAATTAAATGTGAAATGTGTTGTTCTTGTAACCATGCATGCAGGCGGGTTTGGCTAATTTTATCGTTATCGAAAAAGGCACTATAGCTATCAACCTGTGGGTTTTCCCCTTTGGTGAAAGTTGCACTAATCAGTGATTGGTTTAAATCTGAGTGTAATTTAGCGCCGTGCTCACCTTGTACGCAATGAATAGGCCACCAAACTTGTGTAATGCCATTTAGCTCACCGACTTCGCCAATTTGAGTATTTGAATTAGCCGCAAAACTAAGATGTGTCGCGGGATGCCAATCTTGGCTTGCAATGATGTCTATCTGTTTTTGTTGGCAAATAGCCATCGCCTTATTAGCAACATCAATAACATGTTCACTTTCATTTACTGCTAATGTGCCACCGGTGCAAAAATCGTTTTGTAAATCGACTAACAGTAATGCTGCTTTCATTGTGTCCTCAGTATGTTATCTGTTATTCATCAGCATAGCTCAACTCGCCGCGTAAATTATTCTGCATTAACTCTCGGATTAAAGCGGGGGTATAATTTTGGCTTAGTAAGTAGTGCAATTTACTTAAGGCGGCTTCAAAAGTCATGTCGTATCCACTTATCACACCAGCTTCTGCAAGAGCGTGTCCTGTGGCATAGCCTTCCATATTAACACGGCCAGAAATACATTGTGTCAGGTTAACCACAATAATGCCTCGGTTCGTTGCCTCGCGAAGTATACGTAGTAATTCAGGCTGTTGAGGGGCATTACCGACACCGTAAGAGCGCAATATAAGCGCTTTGACAGGTTGTTGGAGAATATTGCGAACAATCTCAACCGAGAGTCCCGGATAAAGTGTAACAACACCGATAGGTTGAGGTGTAATTCGGTGGCTTTTAAATTCACCTATGCCAATAGGTGCAGGGCACGTATTGAATGTACGAATATTGATACCCGCCTCCATTAAGGGGGAGCAGTTAGGTGAGCTGAAAGCATCAAAGCCGTCAGCATGAGCCTTAACGGTGCGGTTACCGCGATATAATTTGTTATTAAAAAACAGCCCGACCTCATTAACAGGGTAATTGGCCGCTAAATATAAGGCATTTAATAGATTTGTTTGCCCATCAGAACGTAATGCTTCTAATGGTATTTGTGACCCTGTCACGATCACTGGCTTTTTCAAGTTTTCAAACATGAAAGATAAGGCTGAGGCGGTGAAAGCCATAGTATCAGTGCCATGTAATATAACAAACCCATCATAAAGTGGATAATTTTCCCGAATATCATCAGCGATGAGCTGCCAATCTTCAGGAGTGATATCAGATGAATCAATCAACGGTTGATGCTCACGGATGGTAAACTCAGGCATTTCAGGGCGGTGAAACTCGGGCATTTGAGCTAACTGAGTTTGCAAATGACCAGAAACAGGAACATATCCCTGTGGTGAATGGCGCATGCCAATTGTTCCGCCTGTGTAGACTACATAAATTGATTTCTTCTGCATCTTATTACCTAATTTATCCAACTTATCGAAGGAGAATGATTATCAGGATTTTGACGCATTTGTTAGCGTATTACTATCGTTAACTTGCGAATAATTAGATTGATATGGGGTTATTGATGAGTTTGTGAGAGAAATCCCCTTCATTAACGCTGAAGGGGATTTAGCGATCAGTTAATTTCCGCGCAATTTAAGCAAAATGCGTAGCGGTTTTGAGGGTCATTCATTTTTAAGAAAAACTGAGCTTGCTGGCGGATATCCGTTGCGACTGCTGGGGGCAAAAACACCTGTAGTACATCCGGCATCGCGGCTTGAACGCTAGTGGTTAATTCAAGCAACAATTGATCCATGAAAGTCATCTCAGGCTTCATCCAATCTAGCTTAACATCAGTGAGTTTAGCGAGTTCTGCGGCTTTATCTATCGCAGTATCAAAATCACCTAGCTGGTCTACAAGGCCATTTTTAAGCGCGTCTTGCCCGATCCACACACGGCCTTGAGCGATTTTATCTATCTCTGCAGGTGTTTTATGGCGAGCTTTCGCGACTAAGCCAATAAATGTCTCATAACCATTTTCAATAGTAATTTGCATCATGTCAGCAAATTGTGGACTAATCCCTTTAGTCAGAGAAATATCGGCTAATGGTGATGTTGATACTCCATCAGTATACACCCCAATAGAATCTAAAGATTTTTCAAAGGTATTGATCACACCAAATATACCAATTGAACCTGTCAGTGTGTTTGGACTGGCAATAATATAGTCAGCTGGAGTCGATACCCAATACCCGCCAGATGCTGCCATTCCCCCCATAGAAACCACCACGGGTTTACCGGCAGCATGGGCCGAAGCCAGTTCACTGCGGATCAAATCAGAAGCGCTTACGCTTCCCCCCGGGCTATTCACGCGTAACACAATTGCTTTAATATTATCATCAAGGCGAGCATCACGAATTTGTGCTGCGATGGTATCGCCTCCTGCAATCCCAGCCGTTTGCGGGCCATCCATGATAGCACCTTGAACAACAATCACGGCGATATTGCCACTTTGATTCGCATTGGTATCTGTTATTTTAGCGGAGTAATCATAGATACTAATATTATTGAATTGTTTATTTTCTTTATTCCAGCCAAAGTGTTTACTGAGTAAATCTTCAACTTCTTCGTTTGTATAAAGTTTATCAACCAATTTTTGTTTTAAAGCATATTGCGCGCTATCGCCTTTGACAGAACGTAATTGTTCTAAAATAGCATCAGCTCCAGGGAAAATTTGCGTGCTGGTAGTATTGCGGTTTTTGGCGATATCTGCGAGGTAATTGTTCCACAGGGCATCCAACCATTGTTTATTGGCCAAACGTGCTTCAGGGGACATTTCATCACGCATTAATGGCTCAACTGCTGATTTATAGGTACCAACACGGAAAATATGGCTACTGACTTTAAGTTTTTCTAACAGTGACTTGTAATAAAGGCCATTAGTTGCGAAACCATATACCCCAACAGCACCTTGTGGTGTGAGGTAGATATCATCAGCGTAACTGGCGAGATAGTATTGTGATTGGCTATAACTGCTACCGATGGCGTAAACCTGTTTCCCTGAACTTTTAAATTCATTGATTGCTTTACCGATATAAGCCAGAGAAGGTTGGTCGGCGCCAACTAAATCATCTAGGCGTAATACCATTCCTGTAATACGGTCATCATTTGCGGCGGTACGAATAGTATCAACGATGTCGAATAATGAATTTTCTTGCATGCGGCTATTTGAAGTACCAAGTAGTTCACGGCTCATACGACCAAATGGGTCTGGAGCAGAAACTTGGTCTACGATAACGCCCTGCAAATCAACATACAAAGCACCAAAATAATTTTTTTCGGGTTGAGTTTCTGTTTGGTAAAGCGCAATTGACCCAATAACGACAAAGAATAATACTAAGAAAATGGCGTTAAAAACGAATTCCCTAATAAAGTTTAGTGCTCGCCAGCTAATTCTAAAGATGGTAGCGATGATGTCCCAAAGTTGACGCATGTTTTCTCCTATCCTGTATATTTTGCACCACACGGGTGTTAGCTTCACTGGTTTGCCGTTGACTTATGGCACAAACTATTTTTGGATATTACATAAATATGTCTTTCTACAGTTGGGCTATTTCCGCCTGTAGCATGAATTTACGACAGTATACTCAAAAGCAAATCCGTTACCCGATCATCACATCGAATTGTTGATGTCTTAGTTGTATCAATACAATTAGTTGCAACTGCGGGCTATTTTTATGCATAACAAAATTATGATCAGCAAGGTACAATGCTTCAATGATATTTTTCATGTGTGACAAATGATACAATTCAATGAATTTATAACGTAATTTTACCTAGCGAATAACCGTTATTATTGTATTAGTGTAAGCGATTTTCCTTTAAGCTGAAACAATAGATAGCGTGGGTATCATTATCTAATTGAATGATTATCATATCAGTTTACTCTTAAACGGAGACAAATATGGATGCTTTAACCCTTTTGTTGAACCGCCGTTCAGCTTCAAGACTCACATTACCAGCACCCCAAGGTAAAGAACTTAACAATATACTTGCTGCGGGGATGAGAGCACCTGATCACGGAGCTTTGAAACCATGGCATTTTGTTGTTATGCAAAATGAAGGTATTAACCGCTTCAGTGAGCTATTAGAAAAAGCGGCAATTGAAGGGCAATTAGGTGCTGAAGTAGAAGAAAAAGCACGTAACGCACCTTTTCGCGCTCCACTCATTATTACTGTAATTGCGAAATTAAAAGACCATCCGAAAATACCACAATGGGAACAATTAGTTGCTGCGAGTTGCACTGTACAAGCAATGCAGATGGCTGCGGTTGCTCAAGGCTTTGGCGGTATATGGCGCTCAGGAGCATGGACAGAAGATGCCGTGGTTCGTGCGGGATTAGGTTGTGGAGATAACGACCGTATTGTTGGATTTCTTTATTTAGGTACGCCAGAGCTTAAAGCACCAGCAAAAGTGCAAACACCTGATATGACAGGCTTTGTATCTTATTTCTAATAAAGAGAATAATAATGACTGAAAAAATTAGATTAACGCAATATAGTCATGGTGCAGGCTGCGGCTGTAAAATTGCACCGAAAGTATTAGAGCAAATTTTACACACGGAACAAGCAAAATTTCATGACCCACATTTGTTAGTTGGAAATGAAACGAAAGATGATGCGGCGGTTTATGATCTCGGTAACGGGATTGGTATCATCAGCACGACAGATTTTTTTATGCCGATCGTTGACTCTCCGTTTGAGTTTGGCCGTATTGCTGCAACTAACGCGATTAGCGATATTTTTGCTATGGGTGGAAAACCGATTATGGCAATCGCTATTTTAGGCTGGCCAATTGCTAAGTTACCGCCTGAAGTGGCTCGTGAAGTGATTGAGGGGGGCCGTGCTGCTTGTGCGGATGCTGGCATATCATTGGCTGGAGGGCACTCTATTGATGCACCTGAGCCTATTTTTGGTTTGGCAGTTACAGGTGTTGTGAATACGGAATATGTGAAGAAAAATAGTGCTGCAACAGCAGATTGCGAACTGTTCTTGACTAAACCGCTTGGGATTGGCGTTTTGACAACGGCAGAGAAAAAAGGGGTACTTGCGCCGGAACATCAACACTTAGCGGCAGAAACCATGTGCCAAATGAATAAGTTAGGAGCGGTGGTTGCGCCTTTAGAGGGAGTGACGGCTATGACGGATGTAACTGGTTTCGGTTTATTGGGTCATTTAAGTGAGATTTGCGAAGGGTCTAAAGTTCGCGCTGAAATTTCCTTTAGTAAAGTCCCTAAATTAGCCAACGTCGAAAAATATATTGAAGCAGGTTGCGTTCCTGGTGGAACAACCCGTAACTTCGACAGCTATGGTCACCTTATTGGCCCAATGAGTGATATGCAACGTCAGCTATTGTGCGACCCACAAACCTCTGGTGGCTTACTCATTGCAGTAAAACCTTCCGAAGTCTCTAAAATTAAAGAGATTGCACAGCAGCAAGGTGTTTTGTTACAGTCTATCGGTAAATTATTACCCCATCAGGATAATGTTCCTTTAGTTGAAGTGATAGATTAATTTATGCGTTTGTTTATTGCGGAAAAACCGAGCCTTGCAAGGGCCATTGCAGATGTATTACCCAAACCCCATAAACGCGGTGATGGTTTTATTCAATGTGGTGATGGCCAAACCGTAACATGGTGCATTGGCCACCTTTTAGAGCAGGCGGAACCCGATGCTTATGAACCTCGGTACGCACGTTGGAATCTTCAGGATTTGCCAATTATCCCGGATAAGTGGCAATTGAAGCCCCGTCCCGCAGTAACTAAACAATTAAAAACCATTGAAACATTACTGAAGCAAGCTTCAATAGTCGTCCATGCAGGAGACCCCGATAGAGAAGGTCAACTGCTGGTGGACGAAGTGCTTGATTTTTTAAAGCTCGATCCTGCGAAACGCAAAGCCGTAAAACGTTGTTTGATCAACGACCTTAACCCACAAGCCGTTGAGCGGGCAATTGACCGCTTAAGAGAAAATCGTGAGTTTATCCCTCTTTGTGTCTCCGCCTTAGCGAGAGCACGGGCAGATTGGCTATATGGCATCAATATGACTCGTGCTTATACACTATTAGGGCAACGAGGTGGATATCAAGGTGTTCTTTCTGTTGGGCGGGTACAAACGCCAGTTTTGGGCCTAGTTGTTAGGCGCGATGAAGAAATAGAAAATTTTATCCCTAAAGATTATTTCGAGGTGAAAGCCCATATTGTTACGCCAAAAGATGAGCGTTTTGTAGCAATATGGCAGCCAAGTGACTCCTGTATTGATTACCAAGACGAAGAAGGGCGTTTGTTCCATCGGCCGCTTGCAGACCATGTGGTATCGCGTATTGAGGGGAAGCCTGCCATAGTGACGCAATATCAGGACAAGCGCGAGTCTGAAATTGCACCATTGCCTTTCTCTTTGTCGTCTTTACAGATTGAAGCCGCTAAAAAGTATGCGTTGAGTGCACAAGAAGTATTGGATATATGCCAACGCTTGTATGAAACACATAAGTTAATTACTTATCCTCGTTCGGATAGCCGCTATTTACCGGATGAGCATTTTGCAGGGCGACACAGTGTATTGAATGCCATTGCTGTGCATCAGCCTGATCTCACTGAATTTGAACTGCCAGAGTTAGATAAAAAGAATCGTTGTTGGGACGATAAAAAAGTGGACGCCCACCATGCAATTATTCCAACTGCAAAAACGGCAGCAGTAAAATTAACGGAAAATGAAAGTAAAATTTACCAACTGATTGCACGTCAATATATTATTCAGTTCATGGCGGATGCGGTTTACCGTAAGTGTACTATTGATCTTGAAATTGAAAAGGGTAAATTTATTGCAAAAGCTCGGTTTCTTGCTGAAGCGGGCTGGCGAGTTGTATTAGGCAATAAAGAGCGCGATGCTGAAAATGATGGTATGCCTTTGCCAGTTGTGAGTAAAAGTGATGAGTTATTATGTGAGAAAGGGGAAGTTGTCGAACGGCAAACGCAGCCTCCGCGCCCTTTTACGGATGCAACGCTATTATCAGCAATGACTGGGATTGCTCGGTTTGTGCAAGATAAAGCATTAAAAAAAGTATTGCGAGAAACGGATGGGCTTGGTACGGAAGCGACTAGGGCGGGCATCATTGACTTACTATTTAAGCGCCAATTTCTCTTCAAAAAAGGGCGTTACATTCATTCCTCTCCGGCAGGAAGGGCTCTAATTCATGTTCTACCCGATATGGCAACATTACCGGATATGACTGCTCATTGGGAGTCCGTACTGACTCAAATTAGTGAAAAACAATCACGTTATGATGATTTTATGCACCCGCTAGGTCAAACATTGATGCAATTAATTCACCATGCACGCCAATTTACAAATTTGAGGGCATTTCGAGAGTTACCAGCCCCATCAGTAAAAGCAGGGAAAAAAACTGCAAAAACAGGCAAGAAGAAAACGAAAAAGAAAGAGGATTAGTTGAGTCTGGCAAACCAATAAAAGGCGCTTTAAGCGCCTTTTTGCATGATAACTAGTGAGGAAATTTATTTTGTTAGGTCAAACTCAGACCACACCGGTGCGTGGTCTGATGGTTTTTCCATTCCGCGAATATCATAATCAATACCCGTTGCGATACAACGTTCAGCAAGGTTATTTGAGGCTAGTAATAAATCAATACGTAAACCGCGGTTATCATCAAAGCCCTTAGAACGGTAGTCAAACCAAGAGTAGCAATCAGCAACATCAGGATTTTTAGCTCGGTATGTATCGACCAAGCCCCAGCCTAACAATTTAGCTAACCATTCACGTTCTTCAGGTAAAAAAGAACATTTTCCGGTTTTTAACCAACGTTTGCGGTTTGCATCACCAATACCGATATCCAGATCGGTTGGGCTAATATTCATATCACCCATAATGAGTAATTGAGACTCAGCCGTTTGTGTTGATGTAATGTAATTTTGTAAATCTTGATAGAATTTTTCTTTTGCTGGAAATTTAGTTGGGTGGTCGCGGCTTTCCCCTTGAGGAAAATAACCATTAACAACAGTCAATGGGCCACGCTCTGTTTGAATGTCAGCCATGATAATACGGCGCTGTGCGTCATCATCGTCAGTTGGAAAGCCTTTGCGGACAGCAATAGGTTCATTTTTTGTTAAAAGAGCCACACCATAATGGGCTTTTTGGCCGTGATAAAAAACATGATAGCCGAGCTGACTAACCTCTTCATAAGGGAACATATCATCATGGACTTTTGTTTCTTGTAAGCCAATAACCTCAGGTTGATGTTTTTCGATGATTGCAGCGAGTTGGTGAGGACGAGCTCGGAGGCCATTGATATTGAACGATATGAATTTCATGGTTTTTTATCACCTAGTTTTATGATTATTATGCGTATTCTACCAGATGGTAGCAATACTGTAACCCCGAGTAGCATGTTTCAACGATTAGGTTGTTTTATAGCCAATAACGATTATGATAAAAATGGTCATTACATAACTCATTCTTGGTACAATATCAAAATTTAGCGTTTAATATAAAAGTTATAATAAATTTAGTTAAACAAAAAATATTATAATTAATTAAATTTATTATGGGTGCTAGAATTTAATTTCTGATTAAAATTAAATTAATAATTTCAATATTAACTAGTTTTAATTTCATTTAAAGTCAATTGGTTATTTATATTTTAATGTGATTTAATAGTGGAGGCATAAAAAATAATTAATCGAAACAGTATAATATATTGCTTTGTAATGATGGAAATTATAAAAATACTTTTATGAAATATTGTTAATCATTCAATAAAAAATCAACTTTGACTTTTTATTTTTTGGATTAATTTATGGGCTAATCAATATAATTATTAATGAGAAAGTTAAGTATGTTGATTAACATTTTAATAAATGGAATGGGGTCATAGATATGTTCTTTTCAAGAAAATTAGAGGCGTTTATGGCGGTTGTTGAGAATGGCTCGTTAAGCAAAGCGGCAAGAGTGATGAACCGTACGACACCTCCCATCGCGAAGTCAATCAAAGACTTTGAGACAAGCCTAGGTAAACGGCTTTTTAAACGAGAAAAATTTGGAATGACATTAACTAAGGATGGCCAAGAGCTTTATAACGATCTAAGAGATCTTTATTTACAGGAGAAAGAAATAACGAAAAAACATTTTTCAGGTTATATAATCAATGAGGCTAATATTTATTATGACTGGGGAAAGGAAAATCATTTAATTAATTTATATCAATCAGCACATCAAAATAATGTACAAGTAAATATATTAAGGTTTAATTATGATGAAGTAGATGAAATTGTCGATTATGATGGAAATACACTTATTCTTAGTTCAGAGCAGGTTGTCAGCGAACGGTTTTCATTACAAAAAATAATAGAAAATTCACCATTAGGTATTTATTGTCGGAAAGAACTGTATGAAAAATTTCATTATGATCTTGTTACATTATTACAAAAAAGTACCTGGTTATGTGACCCCGCATTTTATAAAAGTTCTTTAATGAGCGATTTATTAGCAAAAATTGAAACGGTTGATAATAAAACGAGCGTGAGACAAATGGATAATATTGGCTGTTGCCAAAGTTTTATTCAAGATGGTGACTTTATAGGTATTATAGACCACTATCCAGAAGAAGAATTAATTGATAAATCATTAATTTATATACCATTAAACAAGATTTTGGGGAAAAGTGTTTGTTACATTTATAAATCAAAATCACACTCTAGTGTACTAAATCGTTTTATGGGTGTTGTTGATAAATTAGGGGGGGATGTTAATTAAATGGTGGTGGGAGAAGGATTCGAACCTTCGAAGTCTGTGACGGCAGATTTACAGTCTGCTCCCTTTGGCCGCTTGGGTATCCCACCAGATTTTGAGTTGCTGTAATCATTGACAGCGGGCGGCATCATATCAAATGACGCGCCGCTGTAAAGCATTAATTTTCAATAAAATGGTCGTTTGCTGTTTTTTTATTCTTAATGCGTGTTAAATCTACAAAGTGTTGTTAAATAAGCCACTGTGTTGGCTTATAAAATAATGGTGCGATTACCATATACAAATACACGTTGAGCTAAGACCCAGTAAAGGGCATGGCTTAGTACATTTTTTTCAACGTCACGTCCAGCACGCATCATATCATCCGCTGTGAATGTATGGTCTACATTAATCACGTTCTGTGTAATGATTGGCCCTTCATCAAGGCTGTCATTAACAAAATGCGCTGTAGCACCAATAATTTTTACGCCACGCTCATAAGCTTGGTGATAAGGACGGGCACCAATAAAGGCAGGTAAAAACGAATGGTGAATATTGATAATCTGGTTTGGATAATGCTGAACAAATGCGGGCGTTAATACGCGCATATATTTAGCCAACACAACGTAGTCAGGCTGATACTGGTCAATCTGTGCTGTCATTTTTTCGTCATGTTGTTCGCGAGTTAAGCCTTCATGACTAATATGGTGGAATGGGATGCCAAATTGTTCGACTAAGTTTCTTAGCGTATCGTGGTTTCCAATAACAGCAGCAATTTCAACATCCAAGCCATCATAAGCACTTTTCATGAGTAGGTCGCCCAGACAATGTGCTTCTTTGGTTACCATGACGACAATACGACGCCGGCCTGCAGTGTTTAATTCACGTTGAGACCCAACAGGCAATGCATCGTCGAGATCCGCTAATAATGTTTCATCGTTGAAAATGCCTTCTAACTCAGTTCTCATGAAGAAACGGCCAGTGTGATGATCAACAAATTCATTATTTTGTACGATATTGAGTTGGTGTTTATAGCAAATATTGGTGATTTTCGCGATTAATCCTTTCGCGTCAGGGCAAATTGTCCTGAGAATTTTCTTTTGTACAATTTTGTGTTGCATGAAACAGCCTAATCCTTAACTAACAAAGCGATATAAAAAACGACAGATTGTGTATTAAATGTGTCTCATTAGACAGGCATTAAATAAAGGGTAATTAGTCTGGGTGCCCACACTTTTTATATTTTTGACCAGAGCCACAAGGACATAAATCATTACGACCGATTTTTGGGGTAATGCCGTCTATATAATACCAACACGAATCCATCTTAATAAAACGCGAACGTTCATGAATAAGCTGCTTATGATCAGCTTTTTCATCAATAAAGCAAGCCGAAAATTCGACATAAGCTTCATCGGGATTTTTAGCATAAGAAGAACTAATAACACGAAGACTACACCAGCGTGTCTTCGAAAAACTATTTACAATTTCGTGGTGCCATTCTTGAGCATGGCAATCCGGGTGCCATGTTTTAATCAGATAATCGGCATTTTGGTGAACATAAGCGCTATATCTGGAGCGCATAAGCTGTACAGGCGTCTGTGGAATAGATTTTCCTTGTAAAAAAGGGGCGCAGCATTGTTCAAATTGTGCTTCGTTGCCACAGCAACACCTATCTTCTACTTGTGATTTCATAACACTCTCTATAAAAATAAGTATAAGATTGAAAAGTCACTATACTTAAATGATGGCGAATAAATGATTTTATCGTATGAATAATTGTATTGTTAATTAAACTAGGCTTTTGCAGTAGGTATCTTATGAAAAATAGAAAAGTACTCATAATAGAAGACGAAATCACCTTCTGTACAATTTTAAAAAATTACCTCGAAACGCTGGGTATTGAGATCTATACCGCAGATAATGGTCAATTAGCAATAGAGATGTTAACAATAAACGGTATCACCCCTGATATCATTCTCTGTGACCTTAATATGCCGATAATGAATGGTGAAGCGTTTATGCGAGAGCTTATTGCTCGTAATATTGATATTCCAGTCATTGTGATTACGGCAACAACTGATTTTACTCAGTTAGATAGAATGTTTCGTTTAGGGGCTAAAGATGCTTTGCTTAAGCCAATAAAAAATTTAGATGAAGTTAAAGTGACCCTACTTTCTGCACTGTATCCTGAGAAAAATAGCCTAACAGAGCTAATGGGAGAGGAAATTCATCAGATTTCTACATTAATGCAAGATCATACTCAAGATATGTTGACGGTGTTGAAGCAGTTACAACCGCCAGTAAACCAAATTATAAATAATTACCGAATTAACTATCGCCAACTTAATGAAGCTAACCGCTTTGGTTTATTATTAGACTTAGCTGCTATTTCAGACAGCCAAATAGGATTTTACTGCATTGACACTGAGCGCTCTCCCCAAGAAGGTATTATGGCTGCTTTTTTGATTCGTGTGGTGTTCAATGACCTATTAAAAAGTGCGGTAAGCTACCCAGAAAAAAAATTACCGAATATTGATAGGATTATTAATCAAATAAATTATTTACTAGAGGATTCGGGGTTTAGTGGGCAATTTCCTCTCTTATTGGGGTATTTTAATACACAGAATAAAGCAATTATAATGGCGAGTGCGGGCTTAGAAGCGGAAATAACGACAGAAAATACGCATGTTAAGTTACCAAGAAGTCTTCCCTTAGGTACACTTAAATTTTATCAATCTAACCATTTAGAGGTAAAAGGAAATGCTTGGCAGTGTTTAATACGTAATAATAGTCAGAAAATAAAACTTATGTTTAACCCGGAGACATAATTAATGTCTAAAATGCATGCATGTGTCATCTAAATAACTCTATTCAGACTCGTCGCTATTTATTCATAAATATTTCCTGATATACTTTTGCGCACTTAAAATGCCTCTTGATACTTTAGTGAAATTTGAGAGGCAAGGATGATATCTGGAGTGATAAAAATGACACAGCGCAAGGTGCGTAAAGCGGTAATCCCCGTTGCAGGCTTAGGTACACGTATGCTTCCTGCAACAAAAGCTATTCCAAAAGAAATGTTGCCAATAGTCGATAAGCCACTTATTCAATATGTTGTTAATGAGTGTATTGCTGCGGGGATCAATGAAATTGTTTTAGTAACACATTCATCAAAAAATTCCATTGAGAACCACTTTGACACAAGCTTTGAGTTAGAAGCTATTTTAGAAGCGCGTGTTAAGCGCCAGTTATTGGATGAGGTTCAATCTATTTGTCCAAGTCATGTAACGATTATGCAAACGCGACAAGGAATAGCAAAAGGATTAGGGCATGCAATTTTGTGTGCTAAACCGTTAGTCGGTGAAGAACCTTTTGCGGTTATTTTACCTGATGTCATTTTAGACCGTTACAGTACAGATTTAACTAAATTTAACTTGCGTGAAATGCTCGAACAATATGAATCAACAGGTGCAAGTCAAATTTTAGTTGAGCCAGTCCCTGAAGAAGATGTATCTAGCTATGGTATTGTGGATTGCAGTGGAGAAACGCTAGCACCTGGGGATAGCAAAAGAATTGTTCGTATGGTTGAAAAACCAAAACGTGAAGAAGCTCCATCTAATTTATCTATTGTTGGTCGTTATGTTTTATCTGAAAAGATTTGGGATGCATTAGCTAAAACAGCTCCCGGTGCTGGTGATGAAATACAATTAACTGATGCTATTGCATTAATGATGGAAAATAATGAGCCTGTAGAGGCCTACCACTTATGTGGTAAAAGTCATGACTGTGGAAATAAATTAGGTTATATGAAAGCATTTGTTGAATATGGAATGCAGCATGATGCGTTGGGTGAAGAGTTTACTCAGTGGTTGAAGAAATTATCAGCGTCATTGAATGCAGCAAAATAAAATTTCACAATAAATTTTTATTAAAGGCTAACTTAATTTGTTAGCCTTTTTTATGCGTGAAAAAATAAATTATTAACAATAAACGTCAGGTATTAAGGCGTATCGCTCTGATTTAGACTGTTTAGTTGCTACTCATTATAAGTGAGAGGTGTACAAAAATTAACATATAACCCCATTACATAAATAAAATCACTGAACAATATTTAAGTTTATCTAATTAAGCTTACATATCTTTACTACTCTGTTTTATTTATCATGATTATTTGATTGGTAGTATAATACAGCGCAAAGGCTTAAACAGAACAGTTAATTGAAGTGGGCAGTAGTTATGCGGCTTTAGTGCTAAAAAAGGGAGTTATAATAGCTAAGCGCTTTTTCTTAGTAGAGGTTAATATAAAATAATATATAAAGGTTGAAACAAAAACACCCTTATAAAAGGGTGTTTAGAATACATGTATAGGCTATTAGATTAAGAAATCATCTAAAGATTTGCCTTGTTCTTCAATGGCAACTTTGATTACTGCTGGAGTACGGCCTTGGCCTGTCCAAGTTTTAGTTTCGCCATTTTCATCAACATATTTATATTTAGCTGGACGTGCAGCACGTTTAGCACGGGTGCTAGTGCTTTTACCTGAGTCCATTGTTTGCAGAAGGTCATTTAAATCGACGCCTTGCTCAAGAATCATTTCACGAACTTTTTCCAATTTACGGTTACGTTCTTCTAATTCCGCGCGAGCTTGGCTCTCTTCATCACGACGTTCTTCAACAACGACGGTTAATTTTTCCAGCATTTCTTCTAAAGATTCTAAAGTTACTTCGCGAGCTTGAGCACGAAGAGTACGGATGTTATTTAACGCTTTTAATGATTCGCTCATTTTCCTGGTCTCAAATTATTTGTTGGCATGTGTACAGTAATAATAGAATGCTATTTTAAATTCTGCAATAGCTAAATTACTTCCTTAGTTTAAAAGTAATCTTTAACGAATGCAATTTTTTTACAAAAGAAAAATAAACTTTTCGTAGATATATATATAGCTATTATCAATAACTGAACTAAACGAAAAATAGGAATAAGCCAAAATCTTAGTGATTAAATAATTCAAAAAAGAAGAGGCGTGTCTCATTTTACTTTTACTCGGAATGAATTGAAGGGAAGGTCAGGCTTAAATTTTCTTTTTTTGATGATGCTTTTTAGCGGAATGTGCTTTAGTTGAAACTGTTTATAGTTAATATCAAATTGATTTTTATTGCATACGTGCTAAGTAATATTTGCAATAAGGTACAAGTTGAGCCCCAAAAAAAAGTTAAATTTTCAATAAGTAAAGGGCATCTACACCAATATTGTTAATCATCAAGTATGTTTTATGGTAAAATTATTATGTATATTAATTTTGAGGGAACAGCCAAATGGCTCAGCTTTACTTTTATTATTCAGCAATGAACGCGGGAAAATCAACGTCATTATTGCAATCATCGTATAACTATAATGAAAGAGGAATGCGTACGGTTATTTTTACGGCAGAGATAGATAACCGTTTTGAACAAGGAAAAGTCTCATCGCGAATAGGTTTATCTGCGGAAGCGTTACTATACTCAACAACAACAAATATGGCCGAGTTAATCAAAAAAGAAAATAGTGTACAAAAAGTACATTGTGTTCTTATTGATGAATGTCAGTTTCTAACAAAAAAACAAGTTGAAGAATTATGTGACATAGTCGATAACGAGGATATTCCGGTTTTATGTTATGGATTGCGTACCGACTTTGCAGGACAATTATTTGAGGGTAGTCAATATTTGCTTGCTTGGGCTGATAAATTAGTTGAGCTAAAAACGGTTTGCTATTGCGGGCGTAAGGCGAGCAAGGTATTACGTATAGGAAGTGATGGGGTGCCTGTATATGAAGGCTTACAAGTTGATATAGGTGGTAATGAAAAGTATATCTCTGTTTGTCGTAAGCACTATTCAGAAGCAATAAAACAAGCTCAGTTGATGAATGAGGGCGTTATACCTAAGCAGCCACTTCATTTTCGATGAGCAGAAATATTTTGGTGTAGGGACTAAAATAGGCTTCGGTTATCGGATTATTACGGCAGTTAATGAAATCAACTCAGTGGGTTAAATTATTTTATATAATATTGATTTTATGTATTCTTGCTGTCATCCATTTAAAATAGTGAAACAAAAGGCACTACAATAATTGTAGTGCCTTTATTTTAAATAATGTTTAACACATTATTTCTTAGCGTTTTTCTTTTCTACTTCTTTTTTTACGGCTGTTTTTTTCTGAGGCGCTTTTTTTTCCTCTTTATCAATCACAGGCGTATCTTGATGCTCAACAAACTCACGACCATAATAAGAATCCAGTAATAACTGTTTAATTTCAGAGATTAAAGGATAGCGGGGGTTTGCTCCTGTACATTGGTCATCAAATGCATCTTCAGAAAGTTTATCTACACGGGCTAAGAAGTCGGCTTCAGTTACACCAGTCTCACGAATAGATTTAGGAATGCCTAAATCAGCTTTCATTTCCTCCAACCATGCGAGTAATTTTTCAATTTTCTCAGCAGTCCGATCTCCAACTTTAGTGAGCCCTAAATGATCTGCAATTTCTGCATATTGGCGGCGTGCATGAGGTCGATCGTATTGGCTAAACGCAGTTTGTTTTGTTGGGTTATCATTAGCATTAAAACGGATAACATTACAAATTAATAATGCGTTCGCAAGGCCATGAGGAATATGGAACTCTGAACCAAGTTTGTGAGCCATTGAGTGACAGACACCTAAGAATGCGTTTGCAAATGCAATACCCGCAAGTGTCGCTCCGTTATGTACACGTTCTCTTGCAACAGGGTTTTTAGCGCCTTCGTGGTAACTGGCTGGTAAATAATCTTTTAATAAACTCAGGGCTTTAAGTGCTTGTCCGTCAGTAAATTCATTTGCTAAAACAGAAACATAAGCTTCCAATGCATGGGTGACAGCATCTAAACCACCAAAAGCTGTTAACGATTTAGGCATATTCATGACTAAGTTCGCGTCAACAATTGCCATATTTGGTGTTAATGCATAATCCGCTAATGGATATTTTTGGCCTGTTTTATCATCAGTCACTACCGCAAATGGAGTCACTTCTGAACCCGTACCGGAGGTCGTTGTGATAGCAACTAATTTAGCCTTAACGCCCATTTTAGGGAAACGGTGGATACGTTTACGTATATCCATGAAACGTAATGCTAATTCCTCAAAATGAGTTTCGGGGTGTTCATACATAACCCACATAATTTTAGCCGCATCCATTGGTGAACCACCACCTAATGCAATAATGACATCAGGTTGGAATGCTTGCATTTGTGCTGCACCTTTACGAACAACCGTTAATGTCGGGTCTGCCTCAACTTCAAAGAAAACATCAGTTTCAATCTGATGTTTTTTGAGAACGCTAACGACTTCATCAACATAACCATTATTGAATAGATAGCCATCGGTTACGATAAAGGCGCGTTTTGCACCGTCAGTTGCAATCTCTTCAAGGGCGATAGGTAGACAACCACGGCGGAAGTAGATTGAGTTCGGAAGTTTATGCCACAACATATTTTCAGCTCTCTTCGCCACAGTTTTGGTATTGATAAGGTGTTTTGGACCGACGTTTTCAGAGATGGAGTTACCCCCCCAAGAACCGCAACCTAGTGTAAGAGAAGGCGCTAATTTAAAGTTGTACAGGTCACCAATACCGCCTTGTGACGCTGGCGTATTGATTAAAATACGCGCAGTTTTCATTTTTTGGCCAAAATAGTTAACTCGCTCATGTTGGTTATCTTGGTCAGTATATAGGCAAGAGGTATGGCCAATTCCCCCCATTTCAACTAATTGTTCTGCTTTTGCAACGGCATCTTCAAAATTCTTACCACGATACATGGCTAATAATGGAGACAGTTTTTCATGGGCGAACGGTTCTGACTCATCAATAGTTTTTACTTCACCAATTAAGATTTTAGTTGTTTTTGGCACGCTAATACCGGCCATTTCGGCAATTTTATAAGCAGGTTGACCAACAATAGCGGCGTTTAGGTTGCCATTTTTTAAGATGATATCTTGAACTGCTTTGAGTTCTTTTCCTTGCAGCAGGTAGCCACCATGGCTGGAAAAACGCTCGCGAACTTGGTTGTAGATTTCATCCACGACTACAACGGATTGTTCAGATGCACAAATAACCCCGTTGTCGAATGTTTTTGACATCAGAATAGACGCGACAGCACGTTTAATATCTGCCGTTTCATCAATCACCACAGGGGTGTTACCCGCACCAACTCCGATAGCGGGTTTACCTGAGCTATAAGCGGCTTTCACCATGCCTGGTCCACCTGTCGCTAAAATCAGGTTAATATCAGGATGGTGCATTAAGGCATTGGATAACTCAACAGAAGGGGAGTCAATCCAGCCAATAATGTCTTTTGGTGCACCCGCTGCAATAGCAGCATCCAGCACGATTTGTGCTGCACGGTTAGTAGCAATTTTGGCGCGAGGGTGCGGAGAAAAAATAATAGCGTTACGTGTTTTTAAGCTAATGAGTGATTTAAAAATTGCGGTTGAAGTCGGGTTAGTTGTTGGCACAATACCACAGATAATACCAATCGGCTCAGCTATCGTAATTGTCCCAAATGTTGGGTCTTCAGATAGTGTACCACAGGTTTTTTCGTCTTTATAAGCATTGTAGATATACTCTGAAGCAAAGTGGTTTTTGATCACTTTATCTTCAACAATGCCCATTCCAGATTCTTCGACAGCAAGTTTTGCTAGGGGGATACGTGCGTCAGCAGCAGCGAGGGCAGCGGCTCTAAAGATTTCATCAACTTTTTCTTGGGAGAAAGTTGCGAATTCACGTTGAGCTTTTTTGACACGAGCAACGAGTTCATTGAGTTCGGTAACGTTAGTTACGGACATATAGATTACTCCTGATAAATGTTAAACTTTTTAAGCCAATGAGCAATGCATCTATAGAACGAAGAAATGCTTAAAGATGAAAGTATAGATGTAATCTATAATAACGCTGCTCATCATCGCTTATTGGCTTAAAAACCTTATTCAATATTGAGTTAATATCCTAATTAGCTCTGTCTATCAGTTAAGAGTAGATTAACAAAACGGTAATTAAATAAAGTGATCTAAATCACGAAAATGCTAAGCTGACTCCTTTCAGCACGTGTATTTATGCACAAGTTAAATAAATGTTGTTCATCTATTACTTAATTTAATATTATCAAAACAATTCGTGCGGATAATCTATGTCTATCTAACTAAATATTAAATAAATTTAGCAAGTTAAAGAAAATATTGTTTTACTCAAGGAAATTAATAACATCGGTGGTAAAATTATGAAAGGTATCAATGAATCTCTAAAGAGAATTGCTTAAGGAAATGAATGGGTGAGTAGCGCATTACTTGATTTATCGGGTTATATTAAATTTTTTATTGGTTTATTTGCACTTGTAAACCCAGTTGGCATATTACCTGTGTTTATTAGTATGACAAACTATCAAAGTAATGCTGGGCGAAATAAGACTAACACCATTGCAAATACCTCAGTTGCGATCATTTTATGTACATCATTATTAATTGGTGACTCAATACTGCAATTATTTGGTATTTCAATTGATTCCTTCCGTATTGCTGGGGGGATTTTGATCGTCACAATCGCGATGTCAATGATTAGCGGTAAGATTGGTGAAGACAAACAGAACAAGCAAGAAAAAACGGAAACTGCGGTTAGGGATAGCATTGGTGTTGTACCTTTAGCTTTACCTCTAATGGCGGGGCCTGGTGCAATAAGTTCTTGTATTGTATGGTCATCTCGTTGGCATGGTTGGCAAAACTTTTTAGGCTTAGCGTTGACGAGTATCGCTTTTGCCTTTTGTTGTTGGTTATTATTTCGTTCAGCGTCTTTATTGGTTCGTTACTTAGGCCAAACAGGGATCAACGTAGTGACTCGTATCATGGGGTTATTACTGATGTCGCTGGGAATAGAGTTTATAGTGACGGGTGTTAAGGCCATATTCCCAGGCCTATTGTAATCTCATTTCTTTTTATGGCTGCAAATCGGCCCTATTGCAGCCATACCCACTGCTAATTTACCTCGTATTACACATATCAGTTTTGCTATTCAGATAGCATATTTCCCTTTTCTTTAATTGGCTGGCTAAAATTTTAGCTATCAATAATCACGTCTAAAAAAATGATGCCTGTAATTATATGTGGCATTTATTGCTAAAACAGGGATAAAAAGTAAGGAATTGTGAGCTATGTAAATTTATTCACTATTCTAATTGGCGTTTGTTAATGATATGTTTGGAAATGTGCTTGGGGGCTATCTTATAGCATATAACCAATATTTTATTAAATCATTGTAATATAAGTGAATTATAATTATGCCACCTGTTTTTTTAAAACTTACTTAAAATTTTTAACTAACTAATGTTAATTAATTGTTTTAATTATTTGAGTTCATTAAGTGGATTGCCCATAAGGAAATAGCGGTACTAGGGCTTAAATATTAGCATAAAGAAGGTTGCTAGTGAGGTTATAGCGCCATCAATGAATCATGAGGGATAGGATGTTCAAATCAACACTTGGTTTTGGTGTACTCTCTTTATTATTTGTTACGTTACAGGCAAGTGCCACGGAAAAAGTAAAACAGGTTATTACAATTAACAATGGCTCAGAAGTGACTTCACTTGACCCCCACAAAGTGGAAGGGGTGCCAGAAAGCAATGTGATATTAAACTTATTAGAAGGTCTAGTGTATACCGATGTAGACGGTAAATCGGTTCCTGGTGTTGCTAAAAGTTGGAGTAATGAAAATTTCACCACGTGGATTTTTACTTTACGAGATGATGCAAAGTGGAGTGATGGTTCGCCAGTAACCGCTGAAGATTTTGTGTATAGCTGGCAACGCTTGTCTGACCCAAATACCGGCTCGCCTTACTCTAGTTACTTACAAAATGCATATATTTTAAATGCAGATGCAATTTTAGCAGGGAAAATACCAGCAACAGCGCTGGGAGTGAAGGCGCTTGACCCGCAACATTTACAAGTAACGCTTAGCCACCCTGTGCCTTATTTTGTAGATATGCTTTCCCATACATCTATGAAACCCGTGAATAAATCTGCAATTCAACGACATGGCGATAAATGGACCCAGCCTCAAAATTTTATTGGGAACGGGGCATACGTATTGGATAACTGGGTGGTAAATGAACGTATTGTTGTCAAACGAAATCCATTTTACTGGGATAACCAGAATAGCCGTATTGAGCAAGCGACCTTTTTAGCGATTAGTTCCGAAGTGAGCGATATTAATCGTTATCGTAGTGGTGAAATTGACATATCTAATTCTGCAATCCCACCTGTTTTATATAAAAAAATGCAGCAAGAAAGGCCTAATGAGTTATATGTTCGGCCTTATTTGTGTACGTTCTATTACGAAATTAATAATCAAAAAGCGCCGTTTAATGACCCGAGGGTGCGTGAAGCTATAAAACTAGGGTTAGATAGAGAAACAATCACTAACAAAATTATTGCGCAAGGGCAAAAAGTCGCTTATGGCTTTACGCCAACCTTTATTAATAATGGCAATTTTACATTACCTAATTGGGCAAATTTATCGGCGGAGCAACGTTACCAACGAGCAAAAGATTTGCTTTCACAGGCCGGTTATAACAAAGAAAACCCATTGAAATTTGCTTTACTGTACAACACTTCAGATCAAAATAAGCAGCAAGCTATTGTTGCGGCATCCATGTGGCAGAAAAATATTGGCGCACAAGTTACGTTGCAAAACCAAGAATGGAAAACATCATTACAAAGTCGTCATGAAGGAAACTACGATGTTGCTAGGGCGACATGGTGTGCAGATTACAACGAACCAACCGCCTTTTTGAACATGATGCTGTCTCAAAACAGTAATAATACCTCTTTTTATAATAATCCGGACTTTGATGCCTTACTTGAGAAAGCGTTAATTGCACCAGATCCTTCATCTCGTCATGCGATATACCAACAAGCGGAAGCTTTGCTAGACAAGGATTCGGCTATTGTTCCTGTTTATTATCGTGTCAGTGCTCGAATGATAAAACCGAGTGTTAGTGGATTTAAAGGTAATGACCCTCTTGATTATACGGATATTAAACGGTTATATATAAATGAACCTAATTAATAATATCTAAATAATTATAAAAAGTGTTCATCTCGTAGGTGAACATGCATCAACACACAATCATAATAATATATATGGGAGTAACCGATAAGATGAGTAAATCAATCAATAAATCGATTATTGCACTTAGCGTAATGGCTGGGTTAGCAATGGGCTCTATAGCAACAAGTTTTGCTGCAACGGTTCCTGCTGGTGTTGAACTGGCAGAAAAACAGGTAATGGTTCGTAATAATGGTTCAGAACCTCAATCTTTGGACCCACATAAAATTGAAGGGGTGCCTGAATCCGCTTTAGCGAGAGATCTTTTCGAAGGGATCACGATAGTGGGGCCTGATGGTGAAATTTTACCTGGTTCGGCAACCAGCTGGGAAAATAAAGATTTTACAGAGTGGACATTTAAAATTCGTGATGGCGCTAAGTGGTCTAATGGTGACCCTGTCACGGCAGAGGATTTTGTGTATAGTTGGCGACGATTGGCTGACCCTGATACCGCATCGCCTTATGCAAGTTATTTGCAATATGCTCACATCCAGAATATTGACGATGTCATCGCGGGTAAGAAAAAACCGGAAGAACTTGGTATTAAAGCCCTTGATGACAAAACCCTAGTTATTACACTGAGTGAAGCCGTTCCTTATATTCCTAAATTATTAGCGCACTCATCTATGTCGCCAGTCAATAAAAAAGTCATTGAACAACATGGCGCTAAATGGACGCAGCCACAGAATTTTGTGGGGAATGGGGCATATAAATTAAAAGATTGGACGGTAAACGAGCGCATTGTATTAGAACGTAGCCCAAGCTATTGGGATAATGCGAATACGGTTATTGATCAAGTTACATTTTTACCTATTTCTTCAGAAGTCACTGATGTTAACCGCTATCGAAGTGGTGAAATTGATATGACATACAGTAACTTACCTATCGAGCAGTTTAAAAGCTTACAACAAAATATGCCGAATGAGTTACGTGTAAACCCGTATCTCTGTATTTACTATTATGAAATTAATAATGAAAAACCGCCGTTTAATGACCCTCGTGTTCGTGAAGCGTTAAAGCTATCTATGGATAGAGATACGATTACATATAAGGTCAAAGCGCAAGGGGATATTCCTGCATATGGTTTCACACCACCATTTACCAGCGGTATGAAAACAGAAAAACCGGATTGGTATGCGAATATGACCCAAGAGCAGCGTAATGAAAAAGCGAAACAGTTGCTAGAAGAAGCGGGATATAACAAAGCCAACCCATTAAAATTCAATCTATTGTATAATACTTCAGACTTACATAAGCGTATTGCCATCGCAGCTTCTTCTATGTGGAAGAAAAATATTGGCGCGCAAGTGAAACTAGAGAACCAAGAGTGGAAAACCTTCTTAGATAGCCGACATCAAGGTAACTATGATGTCGCGCGTGCAGGCTGGTGTGCCGACTACAACGAGCCTTCCTCCTTCCTGAATATGTTACTTTCCTACAGCAGTAATAATACGGTTCATTATAAAAATACAGATTTTGATGCGGTGATGAAAAAAACATTGCAAGTCAAAACAGATGATGAACGTGCAGAACTCTATCAACAAGCCGAAAAATTACTCGATAAAGACTCCGGTATTGTTCCTCTTTACTACTATGTTAACACGCGTTTAGTGAAACCTTATGTCGGTGGTTATAGTGGCAAAGACCCATTAGATAACCTGCATACAAAAGATTTATACATTATTAAACACTAATACAGTTGCTCTGGCTCCATTTATTGGAGCCAGATATTCGCCTATTTAGGCAATAGAAGTAGGAAAGAGCGATGTTGAAATTTATTTTTCGTCGGTTGTTAGAAGCCATCCCGACTCTTTTGGTTTTGATTACCATTTCATTTTTTATGATGCGATTAGCCCCAGGGAGTCCGTTCACTGGCGAGCGGAAATTGCCACCGGAAGTGATGGCAAATATTGAAGCTAAATATCATTTAAATGACCCAATGTATAAGCAGTATTTTAATTATTTAATTCAGCTTTCCAAAGGTGACTTTGGTCCATCATTTAAATACAAGGATTACAGTGTTAATGATTTAGTTGCTAAAGCATTTCCGGTCTCAGCAAAATTAGGGGCAACGGCATTTATTGTTGCTGTTTTGTTTGGGGTATCCGCAGGGGTGATAGCCGCACTAAACCAAAATACCAAATGGGACTTTACAGTCATGGGGTTTGCCATGACGGGAGTTGTTATCCCAAGCTTTGTTGTCGCACCGTTATTGGTGCTGATTTTTGCCATTCATTTGAAATGGTTTCCTGGCGGTGGTTGGGATGGAGGAAACCTAAAACATATGGTGCTCCCCATGGTTGCGCTTTCATTAGCTTATATCGCCAGTATTTCCCGTATTACACGTGGTTCGATGATCGAAATTATGCATTCTAATTTTATTCGTACTGCTCGAGCAAAAGGGTTACCGCTAAGAACTATCATTTTACGCCATGCACTCAAACCAGCGTTGCTTCCCGTACTCTCATACATGGGGCCCGCCTTTGTGGGGATTATTACCGGGTCAATGGTAATTGAAACTATTTTTGGGTTACCAGGGATCGGCCAACTCTTTGTTAATGGTGCACTTAATCGTGATTATTCACTGGTATTGAGCTTAACGATTTTAGTTGGGGTACTGACAATTACATTTAATGCAATTGTCGATGTTTTGTATGCAGTTATTGACCCTAAAATTCGTTACTAAGTCGGAGAAACACGATGCTATCGAATCAAAAAAATAGTGAAGCTCTGGCGAATTTTTCAGAGCAGCTCGATATTGAAGGGCGCAGTTTATGGCAAGACGCAAGGCGCCGTTTTATGCACAACCGTGCGGCAATTTTCAGCTTATGTGTCTTATTTTTAATTACTTTGTTTGTCATTTTTGCTCCCATGTTATCGCCGTTTTTGTACGATGATACCGACTGGGAAATGATGTCAATGCCACCTGATATGGCAACTGGACATTATTTTGGCACAGATGCTTCAGGCCGAGATCTATTAGTGCGTGTCGCGATTGGTGGGCGTATTTCCTTAATGGTGGGCGTTGCAGCTGCGCTAGTTGCCGTGGTGGTAGGAACTTTATATGGTTCATTAGCTGGCTATGTGGGTGGAAAAGTGGATTCCATCATGATGAGGATATTAGAAATTTTAAACTCCTTCCCATTTATGTTTTTTGTGATCCTCTTAGTGACCTTGTTTGGTACCAATATCTTACTGATCTTTGTGGCCATTGGGATGGTGTCGTGGTTGGATATGGCGCGTATTGTTCGCGGGCAAACACTCGGATTAAAGCGCAAAGAATTCATTGAGGCGGCATTGGTTTGTGGCGTTAGTACACGACAGATTATTTTACGTCATATTGTTCCTAACGTTTTAGGTGTCGTCGTGGTGTATGCCTCATTATTAGTTCCAAGTATGATTTTGTTTGAATCATTCTTAAGCTTTTTAGGTTTAGGCACACAAGAGCCATTAAGTAGTTGGGGGGCTTTATTAAGTGATGGAGCTAACTCAATGGAGGTCACACCATGGTTGCTACTGATCCCCGCAGGTTTCTTAGTCATTACGTTATTTTGTTTTAACTTCATCGGTGACGGGCTGCGTGACGCGCTCGACCCGAAAGATCGCTAGAGGGAATAATATGTCAAATAACCCAATGAAAAGCCCTCTGTTATCCGTGAAAGATCTCAGCGTGACATTTGCGACCCAAGATGGTGACGTTACCGCCGTAAATAAATTGAACTTTGAATTAAGTGCGGGGGAAACGCTAGGAATTGTTGGTGAATCCGGTTCAGGAAAATCACAAACAGCTTTTGCTCTGATGGGCTTGCTTGCCAAAAATGGCAAGATTAATGGCTCTGCTATATTTAACGGCCGTGAGATCTTGAATTTAAGAGAAAAAGAATTAAATCGGATGCGAGCGGAAGAAATTTCAATGATCTTCCAAGACCCAATGACATCATTGAATCCTTATTTGAAAATTGGTACACAGCTGTCAGAAGTTCTCATGTTACATAAAGGCATGAGTAAAAGGGAGGCTTTCGAAGAATCAGTTCGTATGTTAGATGCAGTTAAAATGCCTGAAGCACGTAAGCGGATGAATATGTATCCACATGAATTTTCAGGAGGAATGAGACAACGAGTCATGATTGCAATGGCATTATTGTGCCAACCCAAGTTGTTAATTGCTGACGAACCTACGACGGCACTTGATGTGACAGTGCAAGCGCAAATTATGACTTTGCTCAATGAGTTAAAACACGAGTTTGATACTGCGATTATTTTGATTACTCACGACCTTGGGGTCGTCGCTGGGGTATGTGATAAAGTTCTCGTAATGTATGCGGGACGCACGATGGAGTATGGTACCGCTAAGGATATTTTTTATCAGCCATCTCATCCATATTCACTTGGCTTGTTAGCTGCCGTTCCTCGCCTTGATGGGGATGACGAGAGTTTAGCGACCATTCCAGGTAACCCGCCTAATTTACTACGTTTACCTAAAGGGTGCCCATTTTCACCTCGTTGCCAATACGCCGTTCAGCAATGTGTTGAACAAGAACCTGCATTAACCACTTTTGGTCAAACGCGGTTACGTGCCTGCTTTAAACCGCTGGAGGAGTTGGTATGAGTACCCATGAAAATAGACCAGTATTGTTAGAAGTGAATGATCTTAAAGTCCATTTTGAGATTAGAGACAAAAAACAGTGGTTTTGGCAGCCAAACAAAAGCCTCAAAGCTGTCGACGGCGTTACACTGCGTTTATATGAAGGTGAAACATTAGGCGTGGTTGGGGAGTCGGGGTGTGGAAAATCTACTTTTGCTCGAGCGCTCATTGGGTTAGTGAAAGCGACTGATGGTACTGTAAGTTGGCTTGGGCAGAACTTATTAGGTAAAACCGCTAAAGAGTGGCGCAGTGTTCGCAGTGATATCCAAATGATTTTCCAAGATCCATTGGCTTCTCTTAATCCGCGAATGACCATTGGTGATATTATTGCCGAACCATTAAAAACATATCATCCTAAAATGCCGCCATCACAAATCACAGAAAAAGTGAAAAAAATGATGATGCGGGTTGGTTTATTACCAAACTTAATTAACCGTTATCCCCATGAATTTTCCGGAGGGCAATGTCAGCGTATTGGTATCGCAAGGGCATTGATTTTGGAACCTAAATTGGTAATTTGCGATGAGCCCGTTTCTGCATTAGATGTGTCAATTCAAGCGCAAGTTGTTAATTTATTGCAAGAATTACAACGTGAAATGAAATTATCTCTCATATTTATCGCACACGATTTGGCGGTTGTTAAGCATATTTCTGACCGCGTGTTAGTGATGTATTTGGGGCATGCCGTGGAGCTTGGTACCTATGATGAGGTATATAATAACCCACTACACCCTTATACACGCGCATTGATGTCAGCGGTGCCAGTTCCTGATCCCGATAAAGAAAAAAATAAGGTGATAGAGCTTTTAGAAGGTGAATTGCCATCGCCAATTAATCCGCCTTCAGGCTGTGTATTTAGAACCCGTTGCCCATTAGCCGATGACGAGTGCGCAAAAACTAGGCCATTATTAGAAGGGAGTTTCAAACATGCGGTGTCTTGTTTGAAAATTGACCCTCTTTAGTTTGTTATAGATGCCCAACAAATTAAAAACAGAGCCAAGTGCTCTGTTTTTTTATCGAATAATCTGAATAGTGATATTCCTATTTTTTCCACAGAATATGGTGAAACGGTTTAGAAGGGTGGCGGCTAATTAATATGCGAGCAAAGATATCTTCTAGCTCGGCATCAGGGGTTTGAGCTAACCCGATAACCACTTCACTAAACTGCGCTAATTCAATGTTATTATTAATAATATCTTGCCAGTTATGACTAAAGGGGACAATTTCTGCAGCACCTAACTCTTCGAACTGCAAAGCAAAAATTAACTGGTCAGCGGGTTCTAAATTATCCATTGCCCCTTCAAGAAAAAGGTCATAAGCGATTTCAATGATGTCATCTTCATCGATTAACGGTGTGTTTTGTATTTCAGTCATGACCTTTCCTAATAAACTAAATTTATAACAATGGACTAAAGAAGTAACAAATGCGCTCAACGACACGGTTCCAGAAAGGGCGTTGTTCCCACTCTTCGATTTCTAAACGTGTTGACCGCGCAATATAATCATACTGAACTAACGTGAGATCGCTACCAAAACTTTTATCGTCAATGACCACGGTGATTTCAAAATTGAGCCATAAACTGCGCATATCAAGATTGACTGAGCCAACTAGGCTGAGCTCGCCATCAACTAATACACTCTTGGTGTGCAATAAGCCATCTTCGAATTGGTAAATCTTAACACCGGCAGCTAATAATTCACTGTAAAATGAACGGCTTGCCCAGCGGACAAGGAATGAGTCATTCTGCCTTGGCATAATAATACTGACATCAACACCCCGCATTGCTGCCGTGCAAATTGCATGTAAAAGGTCATCGCTAGGGACAAAATAAGGAGTCGTCATGATCAGTTGTTTGCGTGCAGAAAACATGGCGGTCATCAGCGATTGTTGAATCAACTCATCAGGGAAGCCAGGGCCGGAGGCGATAATTTGTGTTGTATGCCCATTCGCTTGTTCAAAAGGCATAATATTACTATCAGGCGGTGGTGGAAGTACGCGTTGGCCAGTTTCCATCTCCCAGTCAAAAGCATACACAATACCTAACGTTGTACTCACTGGGCCTTCCATACGCACTAAAATGTCAACCCATTCACCAACCCCTGAATCTTGTTTAAAATAACGAGGGTCAACCATATTCATACTACCTGTATATGAAATATAGTTATCGATAACGACTATTTTACGATGTTGACGTAAATCCATTCGACGCAGGAAGAAACGCATCAAATTAACTTTTAGTGATTCTATAAACTCAATGCCTGCAGCACGCATTTTTTCGGGATAATCACTACGGAAAAAGTGCCAACTTCCTGCAGAGTCCACCATAATACGGCATTTAACACCTCGTTTTGCAGCGTTGAGTAATGCTTCGGTAACTCCGTCAACTAAACCACCCGGTTGCCAAATATAGAAGACCATTTCAATTGAGTGCTGAGCATTATTGATATCATTGACTATCGCTTTTAATGAATCTTCACAAGTGGTTAAAAGTTGAATCCTATTACCTTTAACCCCAGCAATGCCTTGGCGTTTTTCAACTAATTGAAATAATGGCTCAGCGACGGGGCTGTTATCAGTGGCAAAGATATGTTTTGAATTTCGTAGATTTTCTAACCATGTTGCGACAGAAGGCCACATATCATGAGCTTTATCAACTCGACGTTTACCGAGGTGAAGTTCACCGAAGGCGACATACGCAATAATACCGACTAATGGCAGGATATAAATGATCAGGAGCCATGTCATGGCTGAGGTGACCGGCCTTCTTTTGACTAAGATGCGGACTGTAATTGCTGCAATAATTAGCCAATATAGGAAGAACAAAAGCCAACTCATAAGTGTATAGACGGTTGCCATAACGGGTCAGATGCCTCACTGATAAGAAAAAAGGTTCAAAAAAAGATAGTTTAGCTAAAAAAACTATTAGTAAAATATCAACTTAATAGAATTTAGCAAAATTCTGCAGTAAAAGCTTCGTGAAATAGAGTAATTCGTAAGGAAAAAATGATTGTGTAAGGTGATATTATTGTTGTGAAATTAAATATTGTACTCTAAGCATATATAAAAAGTTCCTCTTGGTTCTTTTTTTCAAAGGAATATAATATTTTTTTCTAATAATTTTTAGACGATTAAAGGACACAATTAAATGAGACGTAGTAGGCATGAAGTAGGGCGTTGGCGTATGTTAAGACAATCCCTACGCCGCCGCAGACGCTGGCTAGAAGGGCATTCAAGGCGAAACATGCGCATCTATGCAATGCGTAAAATTGATATTTACCATCGTCGACATTCCCTGCTTTTTACCCAATGGATTGAGTAAGGTTATTACAGCGCGCACTCACATTTTTCACTTTGTATGACAAACCTTATTGAATATGATTGCTATTTGCATTTAAACTATCAGTCATATTCTTTTTGGTAGACAGGTGTAGGGTAGAAATTGCATATGCGTTGGATGCGTTGGACTTTAATTATCGTCATTTCATTATCTATTCATGCAGGCCTTGCAATGGCATGGATTTTTAATCAACCTAATTTGGCTAGAGATCCTGAGCCATTGACGATTGCTATGGTTGCTTTTGCTGCCCCTGAACCTGCTTCTGAACCTGTTGAGCAGGTTGAAACACCGGTAGAGCCAGAACCTGAACCCGTTATTGAGCCAGAGCCTGAACCGGTGGTTGAACCCGTTATTGCATTACCTAAGAAAAAACCTGAGGTGAAGAAAAAACCTAAGCCAAAACAGGAAGAAAAGAAAAAGGTTAAAGAAGATGTGAAGCCGGTTGAAAAGCAATTGGCTATGAATAACCTAAAATCAGATGTTACTGCACCGAAAACGAATAACAACCCAATAAAGACAGCTAACAATACTGGGGCAAGTAATAGTCAATCAACCAAAAAGGGTGGCCCTAGGGCTCTACATAAACAAGCTCCTTCCTATCCTGAACGCGCACGTCGCTTAGGTAAAGAAGGGTATGTGAAGGTTCGTTATGATATTGATGATGGTGGGCGAGTGACAAATATTGAATTTGTTGAAGCTTCACCTAAAGGGTTATTCGAGCGCGATGTTAAACGGGCTATGAACCGTTGGACTTTTGAAAAGCAACCTGCAAAAGGCTATGTGACCGAAATTTATTTCAAATTGGATGGAACCGTAAGCCAAGTATAAGTGTTCTTTTCTTGCAAAATAAAAAAGCACCTTTAATTAATGAGGTGCTTTTTGTTTTATTTATATTTTAAGATAGGTATTAAAGTTTAGTCTGCGTGTTGCTCAGAACTGGCTAATTGAAAATGCTGCTTTTCTTTGGGTAATGAACGAGAGGTACTATCGTCATTAACGGCAACATAGGTAAATACAGCATCAGTTGCACGATAGCGGTGGCCAACGGGCTCGGTTGCTACTTTTTTTACCCAAACTTCAATATTAATTGTAATTGAGCTTTTCCCTGTTTTTAGGCAGCGTGCGTAGCAACAAACAACATCACCGACGGCAACAGGCTTTTGAAATTTAATCCCATTTACCGCTACAGTAACTACTCGTCCTAGCGCAATTTCTTTCGCTAATATAGCCCCACCTATATCCATTTGTGACATCAGCCAGCCACCAAAAATATCACCATTCGCATTAGTATCTGCGGGCATGGCTAATGTACGTAAAACCAACTCACCGTTCGGCAATTGCATATCAGACTCTTATTAAAAGGGTTATTACTTTTGATTTTGCATTTATAGCAAATTACATAGGTAATAGTAAACCTGAACCTCGTAGTTATTGATTGATAATGACTATTTGAGTGAATTGCTGCAAAAATAAGACAAATATGATATCTATTATTAATAAACGGCTTCTAAATATGATAAAAAGCTCAACTTTTGCAAAGAAAAAGCAAGAAGTGTTTTTTATATTTAGTCAACTGATTGAATTAGCTATACTCAGTAATATGAATATTATTGATTAATTTAGAGGTATGAAATGAGATTGTTATTGGCAATATTATTACCTTGGTTGCAATTTTTTACGATAGGGCGCCCCTTTGCTGGGATTATTTGCTTAATTTTGCAGATCACGTTGATTGGTTGGTTACCAGCCGCCATTTGGTCGGTATATGCACTATCACAGTACAATACAGATAAAAAAATTGAAAAAGCATTTGGTGACAAGCGCTATTAACATATAAAAAAACCTGCTAAGCGAGATGCAATTAGCAGGTTTTTAACTCTATTTATAAATTATTCTTCGTGTTTTTCTACAGGCTCTTTAACCATATTTTTAAAAATATAGACCACACTCAGTACTGTAAATATTAATGTTCCTGCTGTTAGACCAAAGACTTTGAAGTTAACCCAGATATCTTGAGCCATCCAGAAAGCAACATAAATATTCAGAAGTGCACAGAAAATAAAGAAAATAGCCCATGCACTATTAAGTTTATTCCAATAACTATCTGCAAGTTTTATTTCTTGGTTACTGCCTAACATGCGCTGAATGAGTGGTTTTTCAGTAAACCATTGGCTAAAGAGTAATGCACCAGCAAATGCAGCATAGATAATAGTGACTTTCCATTTAATGAATGCATCACTATGGAAAATAAGAGTTAAAGCCGCAAAACCCATTACGATTGCACAGGTAATTTTTGCAACTTTTTCAACTTTCTTATAAATAAGATAAGTTGCTAATAACGCTAAAGGAGTGGTCACCATTAATGCGCCACTCGCATAGAAAATATCGTATCTTTTATAGACAATAAAAAAGATTATCAAAGGAATAAAATCAATAAGTTGTTTCATAACAGTGAATACAGCGCCTCAACGTAAAGATAATGGAGTAGTTTAACCGATTTTGGCTTTAATTGTTAAAAGTTTGCACCTTTTTACCAATAAACATGCTTTGTTACCAATCATATTTGCACTATTTTACGATTATTTGACTTACTTCTAGATAAACTTTATTAGTTCGGATATATATAGTATATAAAATAATTTAACTTGCTAATTTATAGGTACTTTTCCCCGATGATAAAGGCAAAGCTATTTGTCTGGATGCCAGGTTTAAAAACGTTATTTAACTATCAACGTTCAGATTTAGGTTCTGATGTTAAAGCTGGCCTATCTGTCGCTGCTGTTGCCTTGCCCGTTGCTATTGCCTATGCTGAGTTAATGGGTGTGAATGCAATTGTCGGGTTATACTCGTGTATTTTACCGATGTTTTTTTATGCATTGTTTGGTACGTCTAAACAATTGATTATCGGTCCTGATGCCGCTACATGTGCTGTAATTGCAGCCGCAGTCGCACCTCTTGCCATGGGGGATGAAACTGTTCGTTGGCAGCTGATTATTGTCATGAGTTTTATGACTGGGGTTTGGTGTTTGATTGCAGCAAAATTTCGCTTAGGGACCTTTGCCGATTTTTTATCCAGACCGATATTACAGGGCTTATTAAATGGGGTTGCTCTCACTATTATCGTCAGCCAAATTAGTAAAGTATTTGGTATCAGTACGTTACCTTCAGGGTTTATTGAACGCTTAATAGCATTACCATTAGCGTTAGTGGAAACACATATTCCGACATTATTAGTTGCCATTGCAACATTGGTCATTACTCTATTGATTAAGCGAGTGCGTAGCAAGTGGCCATCGCTATTAATTGCAATGGTGTTGGCCACAGCAGCAAGTATCCTATTTAATCTCGAACAATATGGTATTAGTACGGTTGGGGATTTAGGTGAAGGGCTTCCGTATATCCCAATGCCTGATTTTCCACCTGGCTTACTTCGAGACCTTGTCATTCCATCATTAAACTTGTCTGTGATCAGTTTTGTTAGCTTTATGATGACGGCTCGTAGTTTTGCGAGCAAGAACGGTTATACCGTTGATGCAGACCAAGAACTAAAAGCGTTAGGAATGGCAAATATTGCTTCTGCTTTTGGTCAGGGTTTTGCTGTTAGTGCTGCGAGTAGCCGTACTGCGGTGAATGATATGATGGGGGGGAAAACGCAATTAGTTTCCCTTGTTGCCGCAATAACCATCTTAGCGGTTTTACTTTTTTCTATGAATTTATTGGAATATATCCCAATGCCTGCTTTAGGGATAGTTTTGATTATTTCAACGTATTCATTACTCAGTTTTCGCAGTATTTTATCAATGCGAAAACGCAATAGAGAAGCTTTTTTCTTATGTATTTTCACGCTATGTGCAGTGCTGGTGGTTGGTTTGATTAGTGGTGTAGGCTTAGCTGTTCTATTAGGTTTGTTGCAGTTTATCCGAATTATATTTAGACCTACAGATCAACTACTAGGCGTTGATGAACATGGTATGTTGCACTCGATGACATCAGAAAATGATATTCAAGAAGTTGATGGCGTCCTGATTTATCGTTTCAATTCTCCGCTTACCTATTTCAATGTGAATTACTTTAAAGAACGTTTAAATAAACATTTAGATAATCAACGGAAGAGGCCAGCTTGGGTGATTGTGGATGCTGCCGTCAGCTTCACACACAATGATGTGAGCGTATTTTCCACGTTAAATGATATTGTGACATCTTTGAAGGCGAAAGGGGTAACTTTAGTATTAGCAGGGCGCAGAACGTCGCTTAATCGTTGGCTAGAACAAAATAAAATCAATCGTTCAGATGATGACTTATTAGTGGTACCGGATATCTATTTTGCAATCCGTTTAATTCAAAGTAAGCAACAAATTCAAATGAAATGCGTTGAAGAAAGAAAAGCACAAGAGTGCCAAAAAGATTTCGGTATATTGGAACATGATTGTGAAAGTCGAATTACACCGATGGATATTCGCTCAGATAATGCTTAAAAAATAATGTAAATAAAAAGGTATCTTTCGATACTTGAAGTTGTTGCCAAAGCGGGATAAAGCGTTGTTTTCCCGCTTTGGGTTATCAGCTGAAAATCAATAAATCAATTTTTAGTGATTAGCATATATAAACGATAAAAGTAAATTAAAGCGAATGCCGCTACAACATTATTGAGTAAAAAAGAGATGCCATTAATAACAATATGATTCATATTAAGGTTACCCAATAGAAGACTAATAAGCATTTGAGCCGCCATCCAAATTAAAATCATCGGTAAGGCAACACGCCAATTCGCATAAGCCATTTTCCAGCTTTTTCCCATCGCACTGAAAGGGTTGGTACGTTCTGTTATTAAAATCGCTGGTGCTAAGGAAAAACCAATGGCTAAGACAATACCAGGTAGAACCATAATTGTGATACCTAACTGGATAAGCAGAGAACAGACGACCAATAGAAGGAACATAGAAGGTGCTTTGTTCAGTGATGATGTTATTGCCTGTAGCCCTGTCATATCTTCACCGCGAGACATACCAGAGATATAGGACAATGTACCACAAATAAGGAACAAACTTCCAAAAGTGACGGAGAGGATCAACCCGAAAGAAACACGCAAAATACTACTTTTATCTTCTTCAGATAGACCTAAAATCCAGTCTTGTAACCCCGAATTACCAGATTCAATCATCTGACTTTGTGCTTGTGCCAGAACACCTATCATCTGTTCACTTGGGATCATCACCGCATAGATAACGAGGCTCACTACGGTGGCTAAAAGCACGATGGTGAAGAGGCCACTCAATTGATTTTTAAAGAAATTGATACTATCACTAATGAGTGAGTTGGCCGAAATGGACATGACACTGCTCCTATCTACAAACGGGATCAAAAATTTATGCCAATTGTAACCGAGTATCACGCCTAGAGGTAGAGAAAGATAATAAAATTCGGGAGGTTAAGACAAATATAATGGACATAATGATTGAATTTAATTAGCCAAAGAAATGAAACTATATAAGTTGTATTTTTAATATATGTTTAAGTTTCGAAATAAATATATATATTTCGAAATCAAATTTTTATTTTGTTAGTTATCTTCCAAAAATTGATTTAAATCAAAATTTAAAAAATAATAAATGAAATAATAAATCCATATTTATTGGTTTACCTCTAAATTAGTAAAAGATGTGATCTTGATTTGAACATCAATTTAAATAATAAGGTATATTTTCCTAAAATAAAAACACAGGAATGGGATTGATAATGAAAAAACTCACTGCGCTTGTATTAGCTGCTGCAACTTTAGCTCCAGCAGTTTCTATTGCTCATGAAGCTGGCGACTTTATTTTCCGTACAGGAACTGCAACGGTACGCCCAAATGCAGGTTCTGAAAATGTATTAGGTTTAGGTTCATTTGATGTTAATAACAATACTCAATTAGGTTTAACGTTTGGGTATATGATCACTGATAATATCGGTGTGGAATTATTAGCAGCAACTCCGTTTGAACACAAAGTTGGCGTAGGGCCTTTAGGTACAATTGCAACTGTTAAACATTTACCACCAACTTTAATGGCGCAATATTACTTTGGTAGTAAAGAAGATAAATTACGCCCTTATTTAGGTGCAGGTGTTAACTATACCTTCTTCTTTGATGAGAAATTTAACTCAACAGGGAAAGGTGCGGGCTTATCAGACCTTGATTTATCAAGCTCTTGGGGCTTTGCAGCGCAAGCTGGTATGGATTACATGCTAACTGATAACTGGATGTTAAACGCCTCTGTTTGGTGGATGAATATTGAAACGGATGTGAAATTTAAAGCGGGTAATGACACACACAAAATCGATACTCGTTTAGACCCATTTGTATTTATGTTTGGTGCGGGTTACCGTTTCTAAGAATTTGATAGGAAGCAATACAGGTAATACCTGAATTCTGATGGATTAGAGTGAAGTGGAAATCCGAGAATATTCGTATTCTCGGATTTTTCAATTTCTATTAACTATAAACATACAATCAACAACAAAACAACAAAACAGTAACGCAAAGGGTGACGTTGGTTTAATAGATTAATTGGTGTTATAGCGTGATAATAAAATAAATACATTTATTGGTTATCTTATTTTATTAAGATAAATAAGATTAAATAACAGAATATCGGTATTATCTATATGAAAATAAAAAGCCGAATATAGGAGTGATATTCAGCTTTAAGGTATGATTAAATTTTAAGATATTAACTTACCAAAACCATTGCACATTTAACCCCGCATTGACGCTACTGGTTTCATATTCATCAGGTTTATAAAGTGGTGCACCTAAAAATAAGTCATAGCTGAATATATTAACATTACCTCTCATACCAATAGCCGTTCCTAATAGTTGGTCATCAGAATAGAGACCTAGCGGATAAACACCTCCAAGTATTCGGCCATAGTCAAGTGCGTAGTATGGATAAAAGGAGAAGCCAGGAATATAAAAGTTAAACTCATTTCGCAAGTAAAAACCTTTGTCACCGATCAGTGAAAACTCTTCATCGAAACCACGAACAGTCCAACGGTTACCTAACGAAAATTGATCTTGAATAGTTAAGCGATCGCGTGAATATTGTACAAACAGTTGTGGGTTATAACTCATAATAAAATTGTCAAATGAGAAGGGGAACATTCCCGAAATATCGGCAGTATAAACACGGCTCATTGTGCTGACATCACCATATTTCATATCCCAACTTTGTTCGGCACCAAACCAAGGTACGTTACGTTGATGGTATAATGATGCATCAATGGTAGAATTGTTGATATTTTGACGATGGCTAATACCCAGTTTAAGACTGGTAAGGTCTCGTTGTTGGGAAAGTAGGCTGACATCCTCCAACTTATATTTTGATTTTCTTTTAATCAATTGGATTGACGCTGTATCTTTAAACGTTTGGCCGCGCAAAAAAACATTACTGGCCGTAGCGTTATAATATTTACTGTCACCATAATATTTATAGCTAAGTACAGAGTCATTAATAGTTTGTTTATAGTCACTTTTACTTGCGTACAATGAGAAAAGCCAATAATTATAGGGAACAGCATAATAAATAGAAGCATTACTGGTGCTGTTTCGTGCTTGGTTTTTTGCATTTTTTCCGGCGGAGACATATAAGGTATCGTTTAAGCTCGTTAGGTTATTAGCATACAGAGTTACTCCAACTTGGTCTTTACCCGTTTGGCGACTTCCAGAGTTATTGTAATATCCTCCTAGATTAAAGTGAGATGACTTTTCTCGTTGTATGGAAATATCCGAGGTGGAAAATTCTTTACCTGGTGCGAGTTCAATATTCACCTTCGCACCAGGGATCCGTTCAAGGTTTTCTAGGCCTTGTTCAATGTCACGAATATTTAGAATATCTCCTTCTTTAGCGGGCATAATTGCCCCTAAAGTAATATAAGTATCGCTGCCTTCGGCAAGTTTAACATTCGCAACTTTACCTGGAATAATTTGGAGCATTAAAGTCCCTTCACTGATGTTTTGTTCTGGAATATTAACGCGTGTTGTGACGTAACCTGATTTAATTATTTTATCTTGTAAGCCTTTTGCTAAGGTTTCAACTCCATTGATACCGATACATACTCCGACAACTTGGCTTGCATAAGCTTCTAAAGGTCTCATTGAGGGGAGTTTAGGTTCTGAAAGTAAGACTACTTGTTTCATTTCAAAACAATCTTTCTCATCATCAAAAATTAAAATATTATTTGAGGGTTCTCTGGTTTTACCTAAGGCATCTTTAGCTTCAAGTTGAGTCTGTTGTTGGCGAGAGCGATCTTGGCTAGCTTGATTATTGATTTGTTGGTCAATAATTTGTGCGGTATTAGCTGATACAGCTAAAGGTAATAGCGTTGACAATAAAAAAATAAATCGAAAATTCATGTGCACCACATTAATTTTTAAAAATATTAAAGTTATTTTTATGTTAGGAAATATAATAAAGAAAATTGCTAATGAACAATGTTTTATCAGAACTATCTTATTAACTTGCCATCAGGGCTTTATTTTGAAAAGGTTTTCATTTATATCCCTATAATAAACCTATTATTAAGTTATTTTTTCCTTTGAGTATTTTTAATTATGCTTTAAATATATGTGAAATAAAAATCAATTAAACTGATTGAGTTAGTATAAATACTTTTGGGGTTTGTTACTGAAAATACAACCAATATAATTCATTCTATGGTGGCTTATTTATCTCCAATAAAATCAATGAGTAAAGAATGCTCTATATTAAATTGAATAGGTGTTTTTACTTGGATTTAGAACGCTTCTATTTACTGTTAATATGAGCAATAATTAAAGTAGCTTAAGGAACATTAATGGTGCTAAAATAATTCTATTTATTATATTGTTGACACTCTGCTTTGGAGTAAATAAGGAGGCTATTTGCCTCCTTATTTTACCTAACTAGTAATAATTAGGTGTATTTAAGATAATCATGGAACCTAGAATTTGCCCATAAGGGCTATTGTAAATTACAGGACTTGTAATTTTAGTCGTTCCCATTGAGCTTAAGCGACCATTATTATTATCTACACGAGTAAAGGTATCGATAGTTAAATCTTTACCAGCGTCAACAGTACCAGAGTAAGTATTATTTAACTTATTTACATCTAATGTGACATTATTTGTACCTTGGATTTTACCATAACGGTTATCAAGGTCATTTCTTAATGTAATATCAATGTCACCTACGTTTGGCGCTTTTTGTGTTTGATTAGCAGCAATAACACCAGAATAGTTATTTAAGCTATTTGCTTTGATAGTCGCTGAACCATCTTTCGCGTAGATCCCACCCGTTTGGCCAGCAACACCAAATTTACTCGCGTAACTATTAAACCCATTAGCGTAGCTATTATCAACACTTGTTGCATTAACAACCACATTTGAATCTGCAGTGATTAAGCCTCTCCCATTACCTAAATGGGTGGTTTTGATGTCTAAGTTATTGGCTTTGATAAATCCATACTGATTATTAAGAGAATAAAGATCAAATTTTGATTTACCTGCGCCCGAAGCGAGTGAACCTTGGTTGTAAATGATGTTAGCTTTGATATTCAATGCCTTTCCACTATCGATTGCAGCATAACCGTTATTTACTAGGTTACTTGATAGGGTGATATTGGTCTGTCCATTGGTGGATTTAATCAGTGAATTATTGTTTTGTAACGTAACAGAATCGATATCGATTTTTCTTTTAGCTAGAATCTGCGAGCTATTATCATTCGCGACAATATTACGGGCATTTATTGTGATATCACGGCCTGATAACGTAGAGTTATTATTTGCAAGTGTTGTCGTATCAATTGATAAATCACCACCTGCTCGAATTCCTCGTTCGTCTACATTAATGACGTTATTACGTAGGGTATAGTTATTATCAATCTTACCTGTCGCACGAATTGCAATATTTCCACGATTAGTTTTAATTGAACCGTTAGTGTTAACAATATTTGCAGTCGCGATGTTCATGTCTTCCTGAGCATGAATAATACCACTTCGGTTATCAACACTCGTAGCTGAAGCCAGTTTGAGATTGCCACCATTAGACTTAATCTGTCCATTCACATTACTCAGAACTGAGTTTTGTGCATTAATATCAACATCACCATTCGCTACAATAGTCGCTGTATTATATAACCCATTGGATTTTATATTGATATTACCATTGGCATTCATTTTTCCTGCTTGGTTATACACTAATCCCGTTGAATCAATGTTAACTCCACCAGTTCCGGCAATTAAGTTTCCGTTATTAGAAACACCGGTTCCACTTTCCGTGGAAACTAGCGTAATTTTATCGGCATACATCCCTCCCATAGCCGCGACATCAACACCAATTCGCGTGGCAGACCCAACTCCTTGTACCTTAGTAATGTAATTACCTTTTGCATCAACAAAGTTATTGCCTGCTACAACATTAATTTCTTTGGCGCGAATGTCTCCACGGATCACTGCAGAGCGAGCGATAATATCAGTAGGGGAATCTGACTGTAAGCGGCTATTAATAATAATCTGACCTTTTTCAACGTTATAGCCAAGAACTTCACCACCAGCAACAATTGGCTTACCTGTTGTTAAAGTCACCCGATCGGTATTAATAAATCCACAGTTATTACATGTGATGCCTGATGCGTTAGCAACAATAACTTGCGCTTTATCACCAGCGACTTCAATCATACCGCCTAAAGTACTTGCTTTATTTGAATTAACTTCATTCAAAATAACTTTTGCAGGGCCATTACCATTATTTAAATTTAAGTTGCCATTAATTTGGCCCCCTAAAGTGGTATTCGTGTTGGCTGTACTGTTATTTAAAATAACCCCTTTTTGGTCAACATCAAATTGGCTATAAATGTTGTGTGAAACACCTTTGTCACTTGCGCCTTTAATGTGAACGATAGTAGGACCATTACTTTGATTTATTACGCCAGCACCATTGGTATTAACAACTGCTCCGTGAGCAATAGATATCGATCCTAAAATAACAGACACACTTAAAAAGAGTGGCTTAACTCTCATCATAGGATGAGTGATAGAATGATTGGTAGAATGTTTCATAAATATCCCTAAAATAGACTATAGATAAAATTAAAAATAGCTAATTAAAATTCCATTAAAGCATAGGGATTATGCGTTATATTAATTTTCATTAAAATTTAATTGTATTTAAGTTGAGTCATAAAAATATGGGGAGAGTAATACTCCCATATTATACTATAAATAGTGTTTTATATATCTAGTGCGTAAAATGCTAATTTAATCAAATAGTAACACTTACTCTGATATGGATATATTAAGAGAAAGTACTAGTGTAATAACACGTATCTGTTGATTTTAATATTGGTGGTTTATATTAATAAATATTATGATTGGTTTTTTTGGACTATTTGAGAGTTTTAAAACTGAAAAATACTGAATATATTTAAATAATATTTCTAAAAATAACGTTAAAAGGATTGAAAATCGCCCAGACAAAATTTAATTATATGATTTAAGTAATCAAGCCAATAAACTTAAGTATGACTTGATTACTATTTATTGTTTAGCCTATTTCTGTGTTGCTGCTTTCATTTTTGCAACAAACTCAGTTAATGATGTAAGCATAACATCAGGGCGATTTAAGTTGTTTTCGATGATTTTAACCACGGCTGAACCAGAAATTGCACCTGCTGCACCATTTTTAATCGCTTCTTTGACTTGTTCAGGTTCAGATATCCCAAAACCTTGTAGGGCAGGAGCCGCGTTATACTGATTTAATTGGCTCAATAAATGAGCTAATGGCGTTTCAGCGCGTTTTTCTGTGCCTGTTACGCCAGCACGTGATAACAAATAAGTATAACCTTGGCTATATTTCCCAATTTGTTGCAGTAATTCATCATTGGCATTGGGTGGGCAAATAAAAATAGGAGCAATGTTGTGTGCCAATGCAGCTTCACGAAATGGTTGTGATTCGGACATCGGGACATCTGCAACTAATACGGAATCAACACCTGCTTTTTCGCAGCGAATATAAAAATTTTCAATACCATTGGTAAAAACTAAATTTGCATACACTAATAAGCCAATCGGAATAGTAGGGTGTTTTTCTCTAATACGACTTAGTAACTCGAAACAAATAGTCGGGGTGATTTCACTTTGAAATGCGCGTAAATTTGCATTTTGGATGGTTGGGCCATCAGCCAATGGATCAGAAAATGGAATACCAATCTCTAATGCATCAGCGCCACCAGCAATCAAAGCATCAACAATGTTTAATGATAATTCAGCATCAGGGTCACCTAAAGTGACAAATGGAACAAATGCCCCTTGGTTATCGTGAATTAAACGTTTAAAAAGTTGGGTATAACGTTCCATTAAATTTCTCCTCTGCTGGCTAAAATATCATGCACTGTAAAAATATCTTTATCACCACGGCCAGACAAATTGACGATTAATAATTGTTCTTTATTGGGTTCTTGCTCTGCCATTTTTAATGCATATGCGAGGGCATGAGAAGATTCTAATGCTGGAATAATCCCTTCTTTACGTGATAACAATTTAAAAGCATTCAGGGCTTCATCATCGGTAATCGAAACATATTCTGCGCGACCAATACTATTTAAATGAGCATGTTGAGGTCCAACAGAAGGAAAATCTAATCCTGCAGAGATGGAATATGACTCTTCAATTTGACCTTCACTAGTTTGCATCATCGGTGATTTCATACCGAAATAAATCCCAACACGACCATGTTTTAATGGCGCACCATGTTGGCCTGATTCAATACCTAATCCAGCAGGTTCAACACCAATTAGTTTCACATTTTTTTCTGGAATAAAAGAGGCAAATAAACCGATTGCATTTGAACCACCACCAATACAGGCAACGACAGCATCGGGTAAACGGCCTTCTTTTTCAAGAATTTGTTGTTTTGCTTCATCACCAATCATACGTTGGAATTCACGTACAATTGTTGGGTAAGGGTGTGGACCCGCCGCAGTTCCTAATAAATAATGAGCTTTATCATAGCTGCCAGACCAGTCCCTTAATGCTTCATTACACGCATCTTTCAAGGTTGCCGAACCGCTATGAACAGATATAACTTCAGCACCCATTAATTTCATACGAAATACATTGGGAGACTGGCGTTCAACATCTTTAGCGCCCATGTAGATACGGCATTTCATATTCAATAATGCACAAGCCAGTGCGGTTGCAACTCCATGTTGCCCAGCACCGGTTTCTGCAATAATTTCGTTTTTTCCCATTTGCTTAGCCAGTAGCGCTTGGCCTAATACTTGGTTGGTTTTATGGGCGCCGCCGTGCAGTAAATCTTCGCGTTTTAAATAGAGTTTTGTTTTCGTACCGGCAGTTAAGTTTTTACATAATGTTAGTGCAGTAGGGCGACCTGCATAATTCTTTAGTAAGTCGTGAAATTCACGAATAAACTCAGCATCATTCTGTGCGTCGATAAACGCGTCTTCTAATTGATTTAATGCAGGGATCAGAATTTCTGGGACATATTGCCCACCAAACTCGCCAAAATACGGATCTAATTTACTCATTATTTATTGTCCATTTTAACAGTTACATTAATTGGTGTTGGAGTTTTATCTTTTCGTTGTGTATTAGTGAGCCGTTGATTCGGCTAACAACGCTGACAACACCAAATTTATTTTTTGTTCACTTTTTATACCAGGTTCAATTTCAACCCCTGAATTAAAGTCTAATCCGTTGCACAGTAACTTTGCAGCATCTAGGCAGTTATCTGGTGTAAGTCCCCCCGCAATCATTATTTTTTGTGTTGCAGATGAAGGGATTTCTGACCAATTGAAGGTTTTACCAGTGCCACCTTGTCCGTTATCCAGTAGTAACACATCAATGTCTTGTGTGTCATAGTCATTTAAAGTTGTTCTTGACATATCAAGCGCTTTCCAAACTTCACAGTAGTTTGGTAAAAATGTTTTTAACGTATTGATATAAGCAGAGTCTTCTTCACCATGTAGTTGCACCGCAGATAACGCAAGCTGTTTGGCAATATGGGCAACAAAATCGGCGGACTGATTACGGAAAACACCGACATATTTTAACGGCGCAGCATGGATGATAGTTTGCGCCTGTGACAACGTCACTTTTCTCGGGGAGGTTTCAGCAAAAATTAATCCACCGTAGTGTGCTCCTGCTTTAAATGCGGCTTTTGCATCTTGTTCGCGGGTTAAACCACAGACTTTATGTTCCCCAACTAGCAGGTTTCGAATGGCTTTATCTAAGTCAGCTTGCTCCATTAGTGCGCTACCAATTAAAAAACCATTTGCAAACTGTCTCAGTGACTGAATATGTTGGTGTTGATGAATACCTGACTCACTGATCACTATCGTTTCTTTTGCTAAGCAAGGCGCGAGCTCACGAGTCCGATTTAAATCAATAGAAAGGTCGCGTAAATCCCGGTTATTGATGCCAACCACTTTGGCTTTTAACCGAATTGCTCGCTCTAATTCTTCTTCATTACTGACTTCCGTTAATATCCCCATACTCAGTTGATGAGCAACTTCAGCCAATGCGATATATTCATCATCATTTAAGACAGATAACATCAGTAAAATGGCATCTGCTTGGTAGTAACGTGCAAGATAGATTTGGTATGGGTCAATGATAAAATCTTTGCATAATACGGGTTGCTTTACGGTATTACTGACAATCGTTAAGTAATCCATATTGCCTTGAAAATATTTTTCATCGGTGAGAACGGAAATCGCACTCGCATAAGGTGCATATGTCTTGGCTATCATCGCAGGGTCGAAATCAGCACGGATCAAACCCTTTGAAGGAGACGCTTTTTTGCACTCTAAAATAAAAACAGGGCGTTTAGCGCTTAGTGCGTTATAGAAACTACGCTGGCTAGGCTGAACTTCAGCAATAAAGCTTTCTAACGGCTGCTTGGCTTTGCGTTCAATTAAATAGTCAACTTTATCATCAACAATTTTTTGTAAGACTGTCGCTTTCATTTTATTGGTTCCTTGCCGCGAGAGCTGTAACGCGGTCAAATGCTTTACCGCTACGAATAATTGCAAGTGCGTGTTCGCTGTTTTGTTTTAAATCTTCATGGCCATTAATACGCATCAGCATGGCAACATTGGCCGCTACAGCCGCTTCGTGAGCCGCTTGGCCATGGCCTTGAAGTAAATCACTAAGCAATACGCGGTTTTCATCAGGTGTACCGCCTTCTAAGTCGCGTAATTGATATGGTGCTAGCCCAAAATCATCAGCAGTTAATTGATAATGTTGTACTTTGCCATCTTTTAATTCAGCGACTTGAGTAACTGCATGTAATGAAACTTCATCCATCCCTCCACTGTGTACCACAGCTGCACGGGTAAAACCAAGCATCTGTAGTGTTTCAGACACAGGTTTTACCAATGATCCTTGGTACACACCGATAAGGGCAATCGGTGGGCGAGCTGGATTAATTAATGGCCCCAATACATTAAATAACGTTCGAGTTTTTAGTTGAGTACGCACAGGGGCAGCATGACGGAACCCACTGTGGTATTGTGGTGCGAATAAAAAACAAACACCAAGCTCATCTAATGCGTCACGAGCACTTTGCGCACTGAGGTCTAAGGCGATACCAAAGGCGGCAAGTAAATCCGAAGAACCTGAACGGCTCGAAACACTTCGATTACCGTGTTTCGCCACTTTAATCCCACATTCAGCAGCAACGAATGCGCTTGCTGTGGAAATATTGATACTATTTGCGCCATCTCCCCCAGTGCCAACGATGTCGCTGAATGGGTAGTCAGGGCGGGGAAATGGCTGTGCATTCTCTAAACAAGCTAACGCGGCTCCAGCAATTTCTTGCGGTTGTTCACCTCGCATTTTCATACTGATTAACACAGCAGCTAATTGAGGTTCTGTTAATTCGCCTTGAATAATGGCATTAAACAAGTACTGGCTTTCTTGTTGAGTCAGTGGTTGCGCTTTAAATAACTTATCATAAATATTTTGCATAATTGGCTCTTTAGTATTCCGTTAGTGCGAATGAGTAGGTTCGGTTGCATTGGGAGTAGAAAGAGCCCATGCCACAGTGTTTTCTAGCAACTGTTTACCTTGCGTTGTTAAAATGGATTCGGGATGAAATTGGAATCCACAAACTCTATCGCTATCATTACGTACAGCCATGACCATGCCATTTGAATGGGCACAAATAGTTAAGCTTTCCGGAATTTGGCTACCAACAAGAGAGTGGTAACGCGCCACTGATATTGGGTTTTCAAGATGATTAAACATAGCTAAACCATCATGTGTGGCAATCGAAGATTTACCATGCAAAATTTCACCTGCGGCTGAAACCGTTCCGCCATAAGCTTCAACGATGGCTTGGTGACCTAAGCAAATACCAATAACAGGAATTTTGCCTTTTACTCGCATTAATACTTCTGGCATTGAACCTGCTTCACTCGGTTTACCAGGGCCGGGTGATAAGACTAGTATCGGTGAAATCATTTGATTTAATACAGATAAAATATGTTCTACATTGACTGTATTGCGATAAATAACCACGTTATGGCCACCTGTGCGCAGTTGGTCTACTAGGTTATAAGTAAAGGAGTCAACGTTATCGAGCAGTAAAATGTTCGCCATTAGAATAACTCCTTAACTTGATGTGCTTGGGCAATTGCACGGATCACTGCACGTGCCTTATTACGGGTTTCATCGGCTTCAGCTTGAGGTACGGAATCTAGAACGACACCACCTCCCGCTTGCACAGTGGCAATACCATTTTCTACGTACGCAGAGCGAATAACGATACAGGTATCAAAATCACCATTTCCTTGAAAATATCCTACAGCTCCTCCGTATGACCCTCGGCGTGCTTGCTCATATTGAGCAATCAGTTGCATGGCTTTTACCTTTGGTGCACCCGTTAAAGTCCCCATATTCATGCAAGCTTGGTATGCATGAAAAACATCTAAATCTTGGCGCAATGTTCCCACAACATGAGAAACTAAGTGCATCACGAAAGAGTAACGGTCAACCTTAGTTAGGTTGGCGACGTAACGGCTACCGGCTTCACAAATACGGGCTAAATCGTTGCGAGCTAAGTCAACTAACATGATGTGTTCAGCGAGTTCTTTTTCATCTGAGCGCATGGAAAGTTCAATTCGGCTGTCTAAGTCGAGGTCTAATTCACCCTGCGCGTTACGCCCACGAGGGCGGGTTCCTGCGATAGGATAAATTTCCACTTTGCGATTTGCTGTTGCATATTTGAGTGCGCTTTCAGGTGAAGCCCCAAAGAGTGTGAATGCTTCATCTTGCATGTAGAACATATAAGGGCTTGGGTTTTGTGCTTTGAGTTTTTGATATGCAATTAAGGGATGTGAGCATGGCATCGTAAATTTACGAGAAGGCACAACCTGAAAAATATCACCACGGTATATGGCTTCTTTTAATGAGGTGACAATTTCCCCGTATTGTTGGTCATTTTTGTTTATCGAGACCGCAAAATCAGGTGCTGTTGCTAAAGGAAGTGCGGGTAAGAACGCACGGCACGAAGCGATAATTTGTGCGTGGCGTTGTGTAACCGTTTCGACATCTTGCTCATTTTGCGTAAATAGGCAACTTTTGAGTCGAGCAGCCTGATTTTGGTGGTCAATCACTAAATAATGCTCAGCAACAAAAAAACAATAGTCAGGGCAGTGATTAACGGTATTCACCTTGGGTAAATCTTCAAAACTGGCGACTAAATCGTATGCAAACAAACCACCAACAAACAGGTTTTCAGGTTTTGTTGAATAGGCTTGCGCGAGAACGGGCAGAGCACGTAAAACGTCTAAACAAGATGCTGCCTTCAGGCGACTATCTTCGTCTAAATCCTTTGCAGGTTGGCTAAACGTTACCGTTAACCTATTTTCTTGCATGCTATGATGTGTGATTAAATGGGTTAATTGTGCTAACAGCTTTGGTAATAAGGCTTGACCATTTGGCGTCAATGCTTCTATTTCAACTTGTTGGCCAAAAGCACGAATACGTAGCGCGCTGTTGACAACCAGTAAGCTTTGTAAGTTGGCCTTATTATTAATTTCAGCAGACTCCAACAACATTGTCGATGGAACTTGATGGCACAGATGATTAAATAATAATGTAGGGTCAGGCTGATAATTAATTGGGCTATCCAGATACTTAAAATGTGCTAATGTGGTGTTTTGTTCGTTCATTATGTTGCCTTACGCTAATTTTTGACATAAAAAAACCCGCCGATGAAGGGCGGGTTTGGCACTGAGACATACAATAACTATGCGTGTGCGGCTTCCGCCCAATTTGGGAAGTCACGCCACCAACGATTTGATAAGTTAAATAAATTCATTGTATGCCTCACTGGATAAACTGATGATTTTTAGCCTTAGCCATCTTGCGTACTAGTTAACTGGATCGCGTTGTTTATGTCAAGAACTTTGTTACTTTATTAGGAAATATAGTTGTACATGGAAATTAGAGAAGATATCAATCTGTCGACTGCTTCGCCGCCATTAGTGACTCGCTACGACTTACATAGCCATACGAATGCTTCGGATGGTGACCTTACTCCAGCAGAGTTAATCGAACGTGCGATTGAAAAAGGGGTTAATATTTTAGCGATCACAGATCATGATACCTGTGAAGGTGTATTTGAGGCTCGTCGCTATCTTACTGAAAATGAAAGGCCAATTGAGTTAGTCAATGGTGTTGAAATTTCGACACTGTGGGAAAACATTGAAATACATATTGTGGGGTTAAATTTTTCGACTTCACACCCCGCTATGGCTCAATTGTTGAAAGCACAATCTGAACGTCGCTTCGAGCGTGGTATTGAGATGGGCAGGCGATTACAAAAAGCAGGGATTGATGACGCATGGGAAAATGCGCAACATATTTCTGGTGGTGGGCAGGTAACGCGGGCTCATTTTGCACAGTATATTGTGAAAATAGGTAAAGAAAAAACCATTAATAACGTATTTAAGCGTTATTTATCAAAAGGAAAAATAGGTTACGTTCCTGCGAAGTGGTGCTCAATTCAAGACTCTATCGACGCAATTCATGCGGCCGGTGGTATTGCAGTATTAGCTCATCCTGCGAAATATCAATTATCCAATAAATGGTTAAAACGGTTGGTTGCGTATTTTAAACAGTGTGGAGGTGATGCCATGGAAGTTTCTCATTGCCAGCAGCCGCCACATGAAAAGCAGTATTTAGCGGAATTAGCCAATAATGCAAATTTATACACATCGGTGGGTTCAGATTTTCATCGGCCATGTTCTTGGATAGAGCTTGGCCGAAATTTATGGTTACCTAATGATGATAATGCAGTCTGGACGCTTTGGAATGCGGTAAAAAGCAGCTAATTAATTGATGTATTAATAATGCGGTGTAAAATAATTATTATAAGTGATGATTTATTTCTGAGTAGGTCATCTCATGGAATTAAGAGATAGTAGCATTTATAGGTGTTTTTGCCGGGTGATGCTGTCGATACCCAAAAATTAGAGGTATGTATGAGCCAGTTTTTTTATGTCCATCCGGATAATCCTCAAGCAAGGCTGATTAGCCAGAGTGTTGAAATTCTAAATAAAGGCGGTGTCATTGTTTACCCTACGGATTCAGGATACGCCATTGGATGCCGTTTAGAAGAAAAAGATGCTTTGCAACGTATTTGTCGTATCCGTCAGCTTGATGCTAACCATAATTTCACTTTAATGTGTCGAGATCTCTCTGAGCTATCGAATTACGCACATGTTGATAACACCGTTTTCCGTTTAATTAAAAATAATACGCCAGGTAATTACACCTTTATTTTACGGGCAACGAAAGAAGTTCCACGGCGTTTAATGAATGAAAAACGTAAAACCATTGGCTTACGAGTGCCATCAAACCCGATTGCTCGAGATTTACTCGAAGCTGTTGGTGAACCTTTGATGTCAACCAGTTTGATTATGCCTGGCGATGATTTCACGCAATCAGATCCTGAAGAAATTCGCGATTTACTTGATAAACAAGTCGATTTAGTTATACACGGTGGTTATATCGGGCAAAAACCAACAACTGTGATTGACTTTACTGATGATACACCTGTTGTGGCACGCGTCGGAACAGGGGACCCAACGCCTTTTGAATAAATACAAATACCTAAAAGCCTAAGATTTAGCACGGAATTAAATAAAATCGTATTGAAAGTGCGATATTCAGATAAGTTATAGGGGTTCAGGACAAACCTGTGTATAATGCGCGGGTTTTCAAATTCATTACTTTTTGGTACGGTCACAAGATGACGCGCCAAAAAGATATTTGACGCCTGTGAAGGCGACAGCAGAGGGTTACATGAGCGTAAAACCGCAAAAAACTGAAAAATTACAGAAAATCCTTGCTCGTTCAGGACATGGTTCTCGTCGAGAAATCGAAACATTCCTGCAAGCGGGTCGTATTAGTGTTGATGGCAAAATTGCGACACTTGGAGACCGTGTTGAAGTCACACCAGCAACAAAAATTCGTTTAGATGGTCGTTTATTAGCTATCAAAGAACCTGAAAAAGAAATTTGCCGTGTAATGGCTTATTACAAGCCAGAAGGTGAATTATGTACACGCCATGATCCAGAAGGGCGCCCAACTGTCTTTAACCGTTTACCTCGCTTAACGGGAGCACGGTGGATTGCTGTTGGCCGCTTAGATGTTAACACCAGTGGTTTATTGTTATTTACGACTGATGGTGAGCTAGCTAATCGTTTAATGCACCCGAGCCGTGAAGTTGAGCGTGAATATGCTGTACGTGTGTTTGGTGAAATCAATGAAGCAAAAATTCGTCAATTAACACAAGGCGTACAGTTGGAAGATGGTCCTGCTTCTTTTAAAACGGTTTCTTACCGTGGCGGAGAAGGGATGAATCAATGGTTTAACGTCACTTTAACTGAAGGGCGTAACCGCGAGGTCCGTCGCCTTTGGGAATCGGTTGGTGTTCAAGTGAGCCGTTTAATCCGTGTGCGTTATGGTGATATTGATTTACCGAAAGGTTTACCACGTGGAGGATGGACGGAACTGGGTTTAGAACAAACCAATTATCTCCGCGAGCTGGTGGAATTGCCGGTAGAAACTGAAAGCAAAGTTGCCGTTGAGCGTGACCAACGTCGTATTAAAGCGAACCAAATTCGCCGTGCAGTAAAACGCCATACGCAAGTTGCATCACGTCCTGCATCAAAACGTCAATCTTCAAGACCAACGGCGAAACGTCGTACTCGCATCTAGATTAATTGCAATTCTCGAATATTAAAAAAGCTGAGGCTCCACCCTCAGCTTTTTTTGATCTAATGTTCTAGTTCACATTATTATGAAAGCTATCAGTAAGAGATGATATTTATGAGATATCCGTATCATTTTAATGTAATTAAAAGTCTTAGTATGACCCTTCTTGTGGGATATTCCTCACAAAATATTGGGTTACTACTGATAATAAAGACAAATTTACAGATAAACCTATTACTTACCCAGTTTATCCAGATAAATAAAGAATGGTTTAAGTGGATAAACCTGAATAAGGACAAAACATGAAAAAAATAACACTGACTTTGAGTGCGATTGCATTGGCATTAAGTTTTACAGCAACGTCTCAAGCAAAAATTCCAATGCCAGAAACCGTAAGCCCTGGGGTTACCGTTGTTGAACTAGCTCAACAACAGCCTATTCATTGGGTTTCCATCGAACAAATTAAACAAAGCCTAGAAGGCAAAGCGCCAATGGCTGTTGGGTTTGATATCGATGATACGGTGTTATTTTCGAGTCCAGGTTTTTACCGTGGTAAATTAGAGTTCTCTCCTAACGACTTTAGCTATCTCAAAAACCAACAATTTTGGGAAAAAATGAATAATGAGTGGGACAAATTCAGTATGCCAAAACAAGTGGGTATTGATTTAGTCAAAATGCACTTAGATCGCGGTGATACTGTCTATTTCATCACAGGCCGTACGAAAACAAAAACAGAAACGGTGACTAAATACGTTCAAGAAGGTTTAGCAATACCTGCAGATAAAATGCAACCTGTCATTTTTGCAGGCGATGAGCCAGGGCAAAATAATAAGGTGAGCTGGATGCGCGATCACAAATTAACCATCTATTATGGTGATGCTGATGCAGATATCGCGGCAGCTCATGAGTTAGGTATTCGTGGTGTCCGTATTTTACGTGCAGCTAATTCGTCTTATCAACCATTACCAAAAGCAGGGCGTTTTGGTGAAGAGGTGGTGATTAATTCAGAATATTAATTCTGTAATTAGCCATAATAAAAAGGCGGTCATTTAGAAATGACCGCCTTTTTTAAGCGTAGGATATTTTAGTTAGTCACAACAGCATCAATAATCACACGATTACCGGAGATGCTTCCTGTCGTTCCACTCGTGACGATAGGGCTGGTGATCTTAGTGGTATTAGTCGAACGTAAAGCCCCATACTGATTATTAACCCGTTTTTTGGAATCAATAGTTAGGTTTTCCCAGCAGTCACTTTTCCTGCGTAGTTTTCTAATGTGCCAATATCAAGCTTTTGGTTATTAGCGGCTGTAATTTGCCCATAATTATTATTGAATGTCGCTTTGAGTTTAATGTAAATATCGTTACGTGCAGCAGCGTTATTATTCACATTTGCAGCAATTGAACCATACAAGTTATTTAGAGTATCTCCTTTAACTTTAACAGTACCACAACTGTATAAATATCGAATTATTGCACTTTATTTAGTGGTTAGTTACCAATCAATCCCTTTTTGAGCTTTAATCCCAATATCAAATGCATGTTTCACTGGGCGCATTTCTGTTACTGTATCGGCTAATTCGATCAAATCTCGGTGGCAACCTCTACCCGTGATCACGACAGACTGATTGGTAGGACGGCTTTGTAATGCTTGAACCACCTCTGCTAATTCGAGGTAATGATAACTCACCATATAGGTGAGCTCATCTAAAATGACTAAATCGTACTGTGGGTCACTTAACAATTGCTTGGCGTACTGCCAAGTTTCCATACAAGCAAGGGTATCGGTCTCTTTATTTTGAGTCTCCCACGTAAACCCTGTTGACATAACATAGAAGGGGACGCCTTGTGGTTCTAGTAGTTCGCGTTCGCCATTATCCCAACCTCCTTTAATAAATTGAACAACAGCGGCTTTTTTACCATGGCCTACTGTACGGCAGACAGTTCCAAATGCGGCTGTGGTTTTGCCTTTCCCATTTCCAGTAAAGACAATAACGATCCCTCGTTCAATTTGTGCGGCTTCAATACGTGCATCTACTTTTTCTTTTAAACGTTGTTGGCGTTCTTCGTGTCGATTTTGAGACATCGTGTTTACTCCGCAGCACCAGGTTTACGTCCGGGTTGAGCATCATAACTACTTCCCGTTTTACGCAGGCTATCATCGCCCATCAAATAGATATAAATAGGCATGATATCAGCAGGGGTTTTTAATTTAAGCGGATTTTCATCAGGAAATGCACTTGCTCGCATTGAGGTTCGAGTGCCGCCTGGGTTAATACAATTTACACGAAGATTAGTCTGCTTATATTCTTCGGCTAGCACTTGCATTAAACCTTCGGTGGCAAATTTTGATACAGCATAGGCGCCCCAACCGGCGCGACCTTGCTTACCTACACTCGAACTGGTGAAAACTAATGAGGCATTAGGTGCTTTGAGTAACAAAGGGAGCAATGCTTGAGTTAGCATAAATGTGGCATTAACATTTATTTGCATAACATCATGCCATAGGTCGCTGGGTTGCTCAGTGATGGGGGCAACCACACCAAGTATTCCGGCATTGTGTAATACGCCATCTAAATAAGGTGTTATTGCGGCAACTTGCGAGGCTAGAGTATAGCAGTCATCAATTGTTGCAGTTAATAAGTCTAATATAAAGCAAGGTGGCTTACTTCCACCTAAAGCGGCTATTTCATCACTAACGGATTGTAATTTATGCTGTGTTCTACCAACAAGGATAAGGGATGCGCCATAGCGCGCATAAGTGAGAACGGCTTCACGGCCAATGCCATCACCGGCACCGGTTACAAGAATCGTTTTACCTTTCAATAGGTCTTGTCTAGGTTGATATTGGAGCATATTCTTTCCTACTATTGTGATTAGCATGTACGGTTATCATCGCACTGATTGTGATAATTGGCTAATCTAACATAGTTATTAACGAAGTTTGTGTGCTAACTCTGTTTTTTTCTGGTTGTTTGCACGTAATCGTGAGATTATTTTTGTAATTGAAGATAAACATCAAAAGGATCAGATTGTGGAGTATTTCTCATTGTATGGGCTATTTTTAGCAAAAGTCGTCACTATTTTGGTGGCGGTGGTTTTGCTAGCTGTCTTTGTGTTTGGCGTAGGTATGCGCCGACAAGGGGCTAAAGGTGCTTTAAAAATCACAGATTTAGGTGAAAGTTATCGTGAGCGCCAACGCCAAATGCAACAAATTAAAATGAATGAACCAGAACATAAAGCGTGGTTGAAAGCATTTAAAAAACAGCAAAAAGCGAAATCAAAAAGTGAGAAAACAGGGGCGAAATTAGGCCAAACAGGGGTTAAAAAACCTTGTTTATATGTCTTAGACTTTAAAGGTAGCATGGATGCCCGCGAAGTTGCCTCTTTACGTGAAGAGATCAGTGCAATTCTTGCTGTTGCCGATCAACAAGATGAAGTTTTGTTAAGACTTGAAAGCCCTGGTGGAATGGTTCATGGTTACGGTTTAGCAGCTTCTCAATTATTAAGAATCAAAGAAAAAAATATCCCACTTACCATTGCGGTTGATAAAGTTGCGGCGAGTGGCGGATACATGATGGCATGCATTGCAGATAAAATTATTGCTGCACCATTTGCCATTATTGGTTCGATTGGTGTGGTTGCTCAAATTCCGAATATTCATCGGTTATTAAAAAAACATGATGTTGACGTTGAACTTCATACCGCAGGTGAATACAAGCGTACATTGACCATGTTAGGTGAAAACACGGAACAAGGCCGTAAAAAATTTGTTGAAGATTTAAATTCAACACATGAATTGTTTAAACAATTTGTTCATCAAAATCGCCCATCTTTAGATATTGACGCAGTTGCGACAGGGGAGTATTGGTATGGCTCACAGGCTCTTGATAAAGGGCTAGTAGATAATATTGGTGTAAGTGATGATTTTATTATCAATGCAATTGATACTAAGGAAATAGTTAGTATTCGTTATGTGTTAAGTAAAAAAATGATGGATAAGTTTATGGGAAGCGCGGCAAAGAGCGTGGATAACTTATTATTGCGCTGGTGGCAACGTGGGCAAAAACCACTCTTGTAATTTTAAATTTCGCCTAGCGAATAAGCGTTTTTAAATCTACTATTAATTTACCGGCGTTAAAGCCGGTAAATTTTATACAAAAAGCAAACGTGTTAATTAGTTATTATCACTTAATTGGTATTGTTCTGACAGTACATGAGCGAGATGTTTGTACATATTAAAAGCAGCTGTACTTTTTAAAGTAGGAATATTGTTCTCATCTAAGAAGAATTCTCCTTTAAATACCAATGTACCCCGATGCTGCTCAACGGTGTCAACAAACATACCATGAATATAATCATCATGTTTCTTTATGATATCATTAGCTTTTTCAAGTAACTCTTTTTTTGTGATGAACGGTAAATTATCTTGCATAACTTGGCTTCCTTGAAAAAATAATTGGTTGCTTCTAGCATTTTATCAGGTAGAGTGTGTGGTTTTCAATTGTGACTAAACATCTTTATGTGGTTAAAATCAGTCAACTAGAAGACACTTTGTGCTTTTTAGAATAACGTGATTGAGTTTATAAGTTTTGTTTCAACACAAATAATTGTTTAAAAATATATTGATATATTGTGATTGTGTCGCAATATAAAAAAGAGATTCTCATTTTGCGCATTTTAATGTAGAAATGCGCCATTGTTGATATTTAGGTAAAGGTAAATATGGGTAAAGCTCTTGTTATAGTGGAGTCCCCGGCAAAGGCCAAAACGATTAATAAGTATCTTGGCAGTGGCTACGTTGTAAAAAGCAGCGTTGGCCACATTCGTGATCTGCCGAAAAGCGGCTCTGGTTCACAAACCGGCTCACAAAAGAGTACAGGCTCATCTACCGACAAAACAAAGAAAGTAAAAAAAGATCCGCGTGATGCGTTAGTTAAGCGCATGGGGATCGACCCTTACCATGGTTGGAAAGCGAATTATCAAATTCTACCGGGTAAAGAAAAAGTGGTTTCTGAACTTAAATCATTGGCGGAGGATGCCGAACACATCTACCTCGCAACGGACTTGGACCGCGAAGGGGAAGCTATTGCGTGGCATTTACGCGAAGTGATAGGTGGAGACGATTCTCGTTTTAGTCGTGTTGTATTTAATGAGATCACCAAAAATGCGATCACTCAGGCATTTGATAGCCCTGGAGAATTAAACATAGATAGAGTTAACGCACAACAAGCGCGTCGTTTTATGGACCGAGTTGTGGGTTATATGGTTTCTCCGTTGCTGTGGAAAAAAGTCGCTCGTGGCTTATCGGCTGGCCGTGTTCAGTCAGTTGCAGTGAAACTCATTGTTGAACGTGAACGGGAAATTAAAGCTTTCGTCCCTGAAGAATATTGGGAACTGCATGCCGATTTAGCTGATAAAGATATCGCTAACTTGCGTATGGAAGTCACTTCACAAGGTGGTAAGGCATTTAAACCAGTCAATAAAGCGCAAACAGAGGCAGCAGTTAAGCTACTTGAAAAAGCCCGTTTTGCAGTTGTTGACCGTGAAGATAGGCCGACATCAAGTAAGCCGAGCGCACCGTATATCACGTCAACGTTGCAACAAGCCGCCAGTACTCGTTTAGGTTTTGGCGTGAAAAAAACCATGATGATGGCTCAGCGTCTTTATGAAGCAGGGTATATCACTTATATGCGTACTGACTCAACAAACTTGAGCCAAGATGCATTGGATATGGTTCGTGGCTATATTAATGATAATTTTGGCGCTAAATATCTGCCAAAAGATGCGAATGTTTATAGCAGTAAAGATAATTCGCAAGAGGCGCACGAAGCCATTCGTCCTTCTAGTGTCGATGTTTTACCTGAGTCACTAAAAGACATGGAGAACGATGCGAAAAGGTTATATCAATTAATTTGGAATCAGTTTGTGGCCTGTCAAATGACGCCAGCAAAATATGATTCAACAACCTTGACAGTCAAAGCAGGTGATTTTGAACTAAAAGCCAAAGGGCGTACTTTACGTTTCGATGGTTGGACGAAAGTCATGCCTGCACTGCGTAAAAATGATGAAGATAAAACATTGCCACCAATACAAGTTGGTGCGGAGTTATCTTTAATTGAGCTATTACCTAGCCAGCACTTTACTAAGCCACCAGCTCGCTTTAGTGAAGCATCTTTAGTTAAAGAGCTCGAAAAACGTGGTATTGGTCGTCCTTCGACGTATGCAGCGATTATTTCGACGATCCAAGACAGAGGTTATGTCAAAGTTGAAAATCGTCGTTTTTATGCAGAGAAAATGGGTGAGATTGTAACGGATCGTTTAGAGGAAAACTTTAACGACCTGATGAACTACGATTTTACTGCGCGTATGGAAGACCAACTGGACCATGTTGCAAATCATGATGCTGAGTGGAAAGCCGTATTAGATGAATTCTTCTCTGACTTTAGTAAGCAGCTAGATGTTGCTGAAAAAGAACCAGAGGAAGGGGGAATGCGTACTAACCCAATGGTGATCACCTCAATCATTTGCCCTGATTGTGAACGTCATATGGGTATCCGTACTGCATCAACCGGGGTATTTTTAGGTTGTTCTGGTTACGCGCTACCACCAAAAGAACGTTGTAAGAAAACAATAAACCTTATCCCTGAAGACGAAGTCTTGAATGTGCTTGAAGGGGATGATGCGGAAACTAATGCGTTAAGAGCAAAACGTCGCTGTCCAAAGTGTGGCACCGCGATGGACAGCTATTTGATTGATAATGGCCGTAAATTACATGTATGTGGTAATAACCCTGCATGTGAAGGTTATGAAATCGAAGAAGGCGAATTTCGTATTAAGGGTTATGACGGCCCAGTCATTGAATGTGACAAGTGTGGATCAGAAATGCACCTGAAAATGGGGCGTTTTGGTAAGTACATGGGTTGTACTAACGAAGAGTGTAAAAATACGCGTAAAATCTTACGAAGTGGCGAAGTCGCACCACCGAAAGAAGACCCAGTTCCATTACCGGAACTTCCATGTGAAAAATCCGATGCGTATTTTGTGTTACGTGATGGTGCTGCTGGGGTTTTCCTTGCGGCAAACACATTCCCAAAATCACGAGAAACGCGTGCACCATTAGTTGCAGAATTACAGCGCTTTAAAGACCGTTTACCTGAAAAACTGGCTTATTTGGCTGAAGCACCAGCTGAAGATGGCGAAGGTAACCCAACTGTCGTCCGTTTTAGTCGTAAAACGAAACAGCAATATGTTTCTTCAGAAAAAAATGGTAAAGCGACGGGTTGGAGTGCATTCTACGTTGATGGTAAATGGGAAGTGAAAGAGAAATAATAATTCCCTTTTGCATTCAAACAAAGAAGCCAATCATTTAATTTGATTGGCTTTTTTATTAACTTGTCAATTTCATATCAATGCCTATCGGTGAATAACCCATTGTTATACTGTCATTTCCTTTATTTCTTATCGCTCACTGTGATATAACCGCCAATTTTTAACTAAACTCAAATGTAGCACCAAAGTGATAACTAATTTGTGTTAACTTAAGATAGAGTCATTGTAATTATCAATAGATAGTAATAGTTCTTACCTTGTTAAGGTCTTTAGGTAAGTCGATGGAATGATAGATAAAAGTTATCCACCGGAGGCAAAATGAAGTTAAAAATGTGTTTACTGGCTGCATTATTGACAGCGGGGACAGCATACGCTGCTCAATCTACTGTTGTATTAAAAGAAGCGACCCCAACAGGTGATGGTAAAGCAATTGGTGAAGTTGTTATCTCAGAAACAGAATATGGATTACTATTTACGCCAAAATTAACGGGCCTACAAGCAGGCATTCATGGGTTTCATATTCATGAGAACCCAAGTTGCGAACCCGCAGAGAAAGATGGCAAATCGGTACCTGCATTAAAAGCAGGCGGTCATTTAGACCCCGCTAAAACAGGTGTCCACAAAGGCCCTTATGATAACACAGGGCATTTAGGCGATTTACCCGGTCTAGTTGCCGATAGCCAAGGTAATGCTGATTACGCGGTACTAGCACCACGTTTAAAATCACTCAAAGATGTTCAAGACCGTGCATTGATGGTGCATGTGGGTGGTGATAACTATTCTGATAATCCAGAAGCGTTAGGCGGTAGTGGGGCTAGAATGGCCTGCGGCGTCATCAAATAATACGCGTCATATTTCAAGCTGTGGCGTTGTTAGCTGCGCTCGCTAACCCTAGTCACATACTTATGTATGCTCCTAGGGCTTAGCGTCTCTTGCTGCCTAGCCACAACTTGAACTATTTAGCGTATTGGATTGATTTGAAAACAATTTAATTTTTCTAGTCATAAAAAGAAGGCTAAAGTTAAATCTCGAGCCTTCTTTTTTCATTGATAAATTACCAAATACGAATACGTTGCTCTGGTGCCAAATATAGTGTGTTATTTTTATCAACACCAAATGTTTGATACCAGTCATCAATATTGCGTACTACGCCATTAGCACGGAATTGGTTAGGGCTATGAGGGTCTGTCATAATCTTATTACGCTCAGATTCTTTATTTGACAGTTCTTGCCAAGTACGAGCCCAAGCAATGAAGAAACGTTGTAACCCAGTTGTTCCGTCAATAATTGGGGGCTCACCATTTGGGTAATTTTCTTTGGCAAATTGTTTATAAGCACTCAAGGCGATATTTAATCCACCGAGATCGCCAATGTTTTCACCTAATGTAAGCTCACCATTCACATTTAAACCATCAACAGCAAATGCGTTATACTGCTCAACAAGCTTGGCTGTTTTCTCTTTAAAGTGAGTTTTGGCACTCTCACTCCACCAGTTACGTAATTGCCCCGTACCATCGTATAAACTGCCTTGGTCATCAAAACCATGGCCCATCTCGTGACCAATTACAGCGCCAATTGCACCATAGTTATAGGCTGGGTCAACATTAGGATCAAAGAAAGGTGCTTGTAAAATTGCCGCTGGGAACACAATTTCGTTTTGAACAGGGTTGAAATAAGCATTGACTGTTTGTGGCGTCATGCCCCATTCCCATTGACGGACAGGTTGGCCAATTTTGCCAATCATATCATCATATGACCAGGCTAAAACTTGTTTATAATTCTCTAATAATGAGTCAGGCTTGAGGTTAATTGTGCTGAAGTCATTCCATTGATCTGGATATCCCACTTTAACAGTGAATTGCTCTAATTTTTTAAGGGCTTCTTGGCGAGTTGGCTCATCCATCCAGTCATTGACTTTTAGGCGTGAATTAAATGTGCCCCTCACATAGCTAACCAAGTCTTTAATTTTTTCTTTAGCTTGCGGGTCGAAGTATTGTTCGACATAAATTTGCCCTAATGGCTCACCTTGGAGCGAATTAACAGTCTGCAATGCACGTTCTTGGCGAGTGCGTTGTTTTTCAATTCCATTGAGTTTTTTCGAATAAAAATCAAACTGGGCATCCGCGATAGCTTGGTTTAAATAACGTGCGTGTTCACTAATATATTGGAAGGTTAGGTAATCTTTTAGTGTCGAAACCGGGGTATCAGCAAAAATTTTTGCGGTTTGTTCCACCGCGCTATCTGTTTCAACGATGATTTTCTCAAGTTGTTTATCTGTTAGTTTACGATTGGTAATAAAACTAGTCCAATCAAAACCTTGAGTATAATTTTTCATTTCAGCTAGAGACATTGCATGGTAATTTTTGATAGTGTCACGGCGTGCTTCTGGGCTCCAATGCACTGTTGCAATTGCTTTTTCCAAATCAAAAATTTTCTGCGCTTTTGGTTGTACATCTTTTTCACCCGCCAGTTCTAGCATGGTAGCGATATAAGCGATATAACTTTTTCGAATATCTTGCATTTGTGGGGTGTCATCGAGGTAATAAGTACGGTTCGGTAGCCCTAAACCGCCTTGACCGATATAAAGCACATAGGTATCAGGTGCTTTGGCATCTAAATCTACCCAATAAGAAATCAGCGATTTATAGTCAGGCTGTGTCATTAGCTGGCTAATATCATGATGATTTTTAGCTTTTGCAATGGCATCTAAATCGGATTTTATTGGGCTAATACCAGCTTGCTCGATAGCCGCTTCATTCAGGTAGCTGAGATATAAATTTCGAATATTTCGTTGGTTATGCGTGAGCTTGTTTTCAGGGATCTGTTGTAATTGATCAATAATCGATTGAATGTGTTTTTCTGTGTTTAAGTATAATTCCACGAAAGAGTTAATACGTGGCATACCGGTGGGGATTTGCGCTTTATTTATCCAATCTTCATTAACATAACGGTAAAAATCATTTCCGGGTTCAATCGTATCAGACAAAACAATTTTTTGTTGTCCATAAGCCACTTCTTTCGCCAAGAGCGCAGGGGCAAAAGAAATCGTCGACATACCAATAATTAAAGCCAAAACATTTAAACGCATGTAACCACCTCTCTTCGTTGAGAATTATGATATCCACTTTAATACGTTAAATTTTACAGTGAGGATCCTGCAAAATTCATTTTACTTATTGAACCACATAATGAAATAAAGTTAATCCGTCTTTGCACTATCTTACGGCCTTTCATCAGTGTAGTGGCATTTAGATGAAATTTTATCATCATACTGTTTATTCTTCTGTGAATGATGTTATATTGGTTATATCAAATTATTTAATTATAACTTTTAGTTATATTTAATATTCTTTAGCTATAGATGCAAAAGCACATTATTCATGTATGAGGTAGACTGAAATATGAAATTGCAGCAATTACGTTATATTGTTGAAGTGGTTAACCATGACTTGAATGTCTCCTCAACCGCTGAGGGGCTTTTTACGTCACAGCCCGGTATCAGCAAACAAGTGCGGATGCTTGAAGATGAGCTTGGGATCCAAATTTTTGCACGTAGTGGTAAACATTTAACGCATGTCACCCCAGCAGGGGAAGAGGTCGTGCGGATCTCCCGAGAAGTACTATCAAAAATAGAAGCGATCCGTTCGGTTGCTGGGGAGCACACTTATCCCGATCGGGGGAGTTTGAGTATTGCGACGACACATACACAAGCTCGTTATGCTTTACCTCCAACAATCAAAGGCTTTATTGAGCGTTACCCACATGTTTCATTGCACATGCAGCAAGGGTCTCCAACGCAAATAGCTGAAGAAGTTTGCAAAGGAAATAGCGATTTTGCGATAGCAACAGAAGCACTGCACCTGTATAACGATTTGATTATGTTGCCATGCTACCATTGGAACCGCTGTGTCGTTGTGCAAAAAGACCATCCGCTAGCGACGAAAAAAAATGTCACTATTGAAGATATCGCGGAATATCAAATTGTAACGTATACCCATGGGTTTACTGGACGTTCAGAATTAGATGTGGCATTTCAGAAAATTGGTCTTGAGCCCAAAATTATTTTTACCGCAACGGATGCCGACGTGATCAAAACCTACGTCAGGTTAGGGCTAGGGATTGGTATCATTGCGAGTATGGCAGTTGACCCGGTGAGTGATAGTGATTTAGTTGTAATTGATATGCGTGATAAGTTCAGCTATAGCACAACGAAGATTGGTTTTAAACGCACCAGTTTCTTACGTAGCTATATGTACGATTTTATGTGGCGCTTCGCACCGCATCTAACTCGTGATGTGGTCGATAAAGCGGTTGCTATTCGTAATAATGAAGAGATTGAAGAATTTTTTAAAGATATGAAATTGCCTATCATCTAATTTCTTTATATTTCTGTACTACCCAATAATAACCCTAGTGACTGTATTTCTAGGGTTTTTATTGTCAATACTTTGTTGGTGTACCAAGCTATTTTCTGACTTATTTCCCTTCTTATCTTAAATTTCCTATTATTAATAGAGAAACATTCAATATTTGGCACAAAATCTATAAATCGAATTTCTAGAGCAACTATGATTACAATTGGTTAACAAAAAATAATGGCGGTAAATACACATATTGCCATAGCCATAAAAACCAAGGAGGAGTTATGTCGTTGAGTCTAAAAACAACGAGTGCCTCGACACTCAATGTTGGAAACAAGCAGTATAATTACTTCAGTTTAGCGCTAGCTGAAAAAAAGCTCGGTGATGGGACGAAGTTACCTAAATCATTAAAAGTCTTACTTGAAAACCTATTACGTCATATTGATGGTAACTCAGTTGTTGAACAAGATTTACAAGCCATTATTGACTGGCAAAAAAATGCACATGCAGATAGGGAAATTGCGTATCGTCCCGCGCGTGTGCTTATGCAAGATTTTACCGGAGTTCCTGCTGTTGTTGACCTGGCCGCGATGCGTGAAGCGGTTAAATCATTAGGTGGCAATGTTGATCAAGTGAATCCGTTATCCCCCGTAGATTTGGTCATTGACCACTCGGTAATGGTGGATGAGTTTGCCACCCAATCCGCCTTTGGTGATAACGTTGAAATTGAAATGGCGCGTAACCATGAGCGTTATTTATTTCTACGTTGGGGGCAAAAAGCGTTTAATCGTTTTCAAGTGGTACCACCTGGTACAGGTATTTGTCACCAAGTTAATTTAGAATACCTTGGTAAGGCGGTATGGTATGAAGAAATTGACGGTAAATTATATGCTTATCCAGATACTTTAGTGGGCACGGACTCCCATACGACGATGATCAATGGGTTAGGTGTATTAGGTTGGGGTGTCGGTGGTATTGAAGCTGAAGCCGCTATGTTAGGCCAACCTGTCTCGATGCTAATCCCTGACGTTGTTGGTTTTAAATTAACGGGTAAATTATCCGAAGGGATCACAGCAACTGACCTTGTGTTGACAGTGACACAAATGCTACGTCAACATGGTGTCGTGGGTAAGTTTGTTGAATTCTATGGTGACGGCTTGGCCGATTTACCATTAGCAGACCGAGCAACGATTGCGAATATGTCCCCTGAATATGGTGCAACGTGTGGCTTTTTCCCGGTTGATGAAGTAACACTGTCTTATATGCGTTTAACTGGGCGCAGTGATGATGAAATTGCGCTGGTGGAAGCTTATAGTAAAGAGCAGGGTTTATGGCGTTATGCGGGCGATGAACCGATTTTTACCAGTACACTTGAGTTAGACATGTCGACAGTCGAATCCAGTTTAGCCGGGCCTAAACGTCCACAAGACAGAGTCGAACTTAGCCAAGTACCAAAAGCATTTCGTGGCGCAGTCGAATTAGAAGTCAATAAGAAAATCCAATCGAGCTATCCTTCGGTTAAATATCAAAATAAAACCTTTGAATTAACCGATGGCGCGGTCGTTATTGCAGCAATTACCTCTTGTACAAACACGTCGAACCCAAGTGTATTAATGGCGGCGGGGCTATTAGCGAAAAAAGCCGTTGAAAAAGGGTTAGTTCGCCAACCGTGGGTTAAATCATCATTAGCACCGGGTTCTAAAGTGGTTACTGATTATCTTGCCGTTGCAGGTTTAACACCGTATTTAGATAAGCTTGGGTTTAACCTTGTCGGGTATGGATGCACAACCTGTATTGGTAACTCAGGGCCATTACCAGAACCAATAGAAGAAGCGATTAAACAAACGGATCTTACTGTTGGTGCCGTACTGTCAGGAAACCGTAACTTTGAAGGGCGAATTCACCCACTGGTGAAAACTAACTGGTTAGCCTCTCCGCCGCTTGTTGTTGCCTATGCACTGGCGGGTAATATGAATATCAACTTGAAAACTGACCCTATCGGGGTTGATAAATCGGGTAATGATGTTTATTTGAAAGATATTTGGCCATCAAGTGCTGAAATTGCGCAAGCTGTACAGCAAGTTAAAACAGATATGTTCCGTAAGGAATATAACGCGGTCTTTGAAGGTGATGATGCTTGGAGAGCATTAAAAGTTGAAAGCTCTTCAACTTATCACTGGCAAGCAGACTCGACCTATATCCGCCATCCACCTTTCTTTGAAGGAATGCAATCTCAGCCAGTACCTGTTAAAGATATTCATGGCGCAAATATTTTAGCGATCCTCGGTGACTCGGTCACCACTGACCATATTTCTCCCGCGGGGAATATCAAAAAAGAGAGCCCAGCAGGACGCTATCTGCAAGAACACGGTGTTGCTGTCGCAGATTTCAACTCTTATGGTTCGCGTCGTGGTAACCATGAAGTGATGATGCGAGGGACATTTGCAAATATTCGTATTCGTAATGAAATGGTACCAGGTGTGGAGGGCGGTTATACCTTACATATACCGACAGGCAAACAAATGGCGATTTATGATGCAGCGATGCTGTATCAACAAGAAAATCGCCCATTGGCTATCATTGCGGGTAAAGAATATGGTTCAGGTTCTAGCCGAGATTGGGCTGCGAAAGGTACAAATTTATTAGGTGTGAGAGTCGTCATTACTGAGTCATATGAGCGTATCCACCGTTCCAATTTGATTGGTATGGGGGTTATACCTTTAGAGTTTAAAGATGGGGTATCCCGTAAGACACTCAATTTAAAAGGTGATGAACGCATTGATGTCACGGGGTTACAGTCAATTACTCCTGGACAAGATATCACAGTGAAAATCACGTATGGCAATGGTGATATAAAGGAAGTTATAACCCGCTGTCGTATTGATACTGCAACGGAGATGGATTATTACCGTCATGGTGGTATTTTACATTATGTTATAAGACAGATGCTGCATTAATCATTCAATTGTGTTACTGAAACGCCTGTAAGATTGTTATCCTACGGGCGTTTTTATTTTTTAATATTTAATCTTATTTATCAATTTTGTTTTTTCTCAATATTTTTGATAGCAATCTACGTTATGGTGTTAAATAGACGGTAGATTAAAGGAGAAAATAGTCGCTACTAGGCTAAATGAAAATAGGGTGAAGTTCGCCATAAATAAGTTTCTTTGTGCAAATTAATTGAATGTAATAGCTTTAGCACGGGTCACCATGTAACTGAGCTTATCGAAAACACTATAAAGGAAATGAGTATGGCAGATATCAATGAAACCGATTTCTATAAAGGGGCATTGTGGGCAGCAGATATCTTATTAACCACATCCCATTTTGATGGTGCGAACGAAGAGGTTCGTGACATTTTGGAGCACATACCTAACTTATATTCTATTGTGATGAGAACACCTGAAACGGAAGTCCATGATTTGCGTTTATATGCAGACAAAGAATTTCCACTCGGCTTAAATGCAGATTACACCACTATTACCATTGCACCATTACAAGACTACTTTGATATTTTGCCTATGCCCGATCAAAACCCTGAGAGTATTACGGTTGAAGTCGATTACTGGGGAGTGGTTGCAACAACATCTGCGGGTAAACAAGATTTATTAATTGCCGGTTTAGCAACGCCAGAGCAAGCACAGCATTATGTGCAAACATTAACCCAACAACTTGAATTGCAAAGAGCAAAATAGCCAACTGGCTATAAATTAGGCGTTTTAAGTACTATTATTCAACAGAAATGACAAAAAACCGCGCCACTGTGTTTATGTACAGTAATGCGGTTTTTTTTAACTGAATGAGATTATAACGCGTTGGCTTCAGCTAACTGTAAAGCGAAATAAGTGAAAATAAGATCAGCGCCTGCGCGTTTAATTGACCCTAGTGTTTCAAGAGCCACACGCGTTTCATCAATTGCACCCGCTTGAGCGGCAAATTTAATTTGTGCGTATTCTCCACTGACTTGATAAGCCCCGATGGGTAATTGAGTGTGTTCGCGTAAATCACGAATAATATCCAAATACGCTCCGGCAGGCTTTATCATTAGCGCGTCAGCACCTTCGCGCTCATCAATTAGTGACTCATGGAGCGCTTCACGGCGGTTCATTGGGTTCATCTGATAGGTTTTTCTATCGCCTTTAAGGCATGAACCTGCTGCATCTCGGAATGGGCCATACAGTGCGGATGCAAATTTTGTGGAGTAAGACATAATTGCAGTATCTGTAAAGCCAGCTTCATCAAGAGCATGACGGATTGCAGCAACCTGGCCATCCATTGCGGCAGAAGGGGCAATGAAATCAGCGCCTGCACGTGCGGCGGCAACCGCTTGTAAACCTAGGTTATGGATAGTTGCATCGTTGTCAACGACATGACCGTGCATAACGCCACAGTGACCATGAGAGGTGTATTCACAGAAACAGGTGTCAGACATCACTATCATTTCAGGAACGGTTTCTTTGCAGATACGTGACATGCGTGCCACTAAACCATTCTCTTGCCATGCATCACTACCATTATCATCAAGATGATGGGAAACCCCAAAGGTCATCACTGATTTTATTCCTGCATTTGCGATACGCTCAATTTCATAGGCAAGGCGTTTCTCAGGAATACGCATAACACCCGGCATGCTATTGATTGGCATATAGTCGTCGAGTTCTTCTTCAACAAAAATTGGCAAGCAAAGGTCATTAACGGAAAGGTGGGTTTCTTGGAATAAAGTGCGGAGTTTTTCGGTCTTACGCAATCTTCTCATGCGTTGAATGGAATGCAGGTTGTTCACAGTATCTCCTGGTAGTATGCGGAATAAACCTCAAGAGCTCAGTTTATTCGTCAGGGTAATCAGATGGCTAACAGTATAAACCTTATAGAAAGAAAGTGAATATAGCAGCGGGTAAATGGCACACTTTGAATGATGATAATCAGAATGAGGAGAAGAAAGGGAAGAGCAGAACACTCTTCCTTTGGTGAGATCACTGATGCTTAAATAGCATGTGTCCCATTTTTTCTGCTTTAACGTCAAGGTAATGTTCGTTACTTGGGTTACGACCGACAATCAGTGGAACACGCTCTACCACGTTAATTCCAGCTTCACGCATGATGTCTATTTTTTTCGGGTTATTTGTCAATAAACGGACTTCATTAATTCCCAATAATTTATACATATCAGAGCATAAGGTAAAATCACGTTCATCGGCTTTGAATCCGAGTTTGATGTTAGCTTCAACCGTATCAAGGCCTTGATCTTGCAATGCATAAGCACGGATTTTATTTAGCAAGCCTATGTTTCGGCCTTCTTGACGATGATAAAGTAATACCCCTCGGCCTTCTTTACTAATCTGAGAGAGCGCGGCTTCTAATTGAAAACCACAATCGCAACGTAGACTAAATAACGCATCTCCTGTTAAACATTCGGAGTGGATCCGGCTAAGTACCGGTGTATCTCCTGAGATATCGCCAAAAATTAACGCTACATGATCACGACCGGTTGCGATTTCTTCAAAACCCACCATTAAAAACTCACCGAAAGGTGTTGGGAGTTTTGCTTCGGCAACGCGTTTTAGCTGCATATTTTCTTTCATTAGTTAAAGTAACTCTTGCTTAATTAATAACGTTTATCGATATAAAGTAGCTTAACTATAATACATCGACGCTATATGACGTTTAGCATATAGAGGTTGGTATTCTTTGCACACGACCAACGCTGTATTACTATAACAGAGTTAATAATAGGTGAATGGAATATTTGTATATTTAATAGAACTTTATTTGGAATACATTGAATGAAAAAAACGGTTTTGGTTGTTTGTGCTTTTGCATTGTTATTAATCATGCCTCCCATGGTGATGATAGTTACAGGGTGGCATTGGTCACCAGAAACCCAGTTTAACTCAATGAAATGGCTTCTTTGGCTGACAGACACTGCGGGAGCGCCTTATAGTATTTTAACGTCTTTTTTATTTCTTGGAGTCGTTATATTCGTTTTCCGTTCAGAAAAGAAACAGCGACTGAAAATTTTGCTTGTTCTGGTCAGTGCGGTATTACTGCAACAAGGTTTGAAGAGCGCATTAAAAAGCACATTTAAAGAACCGCGTCCTTATGTGGAATGGTTGGCAACTCAATATCAAATTCCTTCATCAGAGTTTTATGAGTTAAAACGTAGTGAACGAGCGAAATTAATTAAAAATACGGTTAAACAAGATGAAAATATAGCTAAGTGGCAGCGTAAACATTGGCAAGCAGAAACGGGGTATTCTTTTCCTTCGGGTCATATGTTATTTGCAGCAGGCTGGGCATTGTTTTTAATTGTGCTTTTTTGGCAACAGCGTTTATATGCTTTATCGATAGGGCTTGCTATTTGGGCAGAGGGTATTGCGTTTAGTCGGATGTTGTTGGGAATGCATTGGCCTATAGATATAATAACTTCAGTGATCATCAGTGCTTGTTTTACCATATTTGGTTATTATATTTTACGGGCATGGGGACTATTTAGTAAAGCCGATTAATCTTTCATCAAGTTGGCCATTATTAGGGGAGATCTAACTTAAATATCTCATTGTATAAAATAAATTGCTTTGTCTGAATGCGCTGGAAATGCTACCTTAACAGGTAGATATTATTGGATGAATAGAACTGATAACGGGAATAAATGTGAAATATTTTCTGATTTTATTACTAGCGGTCGCTTTTTTTATTGTTTCGATTACGCTAGGTTCAAGCAATGATCAGGTTATTACATTTAACTACCTGATTGCAAAAGGGGATTTTTCATTATCGACCCTTCTTGCATCACTTTTTGGTGTCGGTTTTGTGCTAGGTTGGCTAGTCTGTGCCGTGTTTTATTTACGAGTCATCGTTAGCCTGAAAAACGCACGTCGTAAAATTCGACGTTTAGAATCACAATTAGGTGCTGGAGAAAGTAATATTTCCGACTCAACCTCATTAGTGACGACTCAGAACAAGGAATAATCCTGTATGTTCGAGTTGCTGTTTCTGCTGCTACCGGTTGCTGCTGCTTACGGTTGGTACATGGGGCGCAGAAGTGCTCAACAAGATAAGCAACAACATGCGAATCGCTTGTCACGTGATTATGTTACAGGCGTTAACTTCCTATTATCTAATCAACAAGACAAAGCTGTCGATTTATTCCTCGATATGCTGAAAAATGAAGACAGTTCCGCTTTTGAGGCTCATCTCACGCTGGGAAATTTATTCCGTTCTCGTGGTGAAGTTGAACGTGCCATTCGTATTCACCAGTCGCTGGTAGAAAGCGCCGCTTTGTCATTTGAACAACGCTTATTAGCAACCCAACAGCTTGGCCGAGATTACATGGCTGCAGGGGTTTATGACCGTGCAGAAAATATGTTTCAGCAATTGACAGACGAAGTCGATTTCAAACAAAGTGCCTTACAATCCCTCTTAAATATTTATCAGCTTACCAGTGACTGGACAAAAGCCATTGAAATAGCAGGAAAACTGGTTAAATTAGGGCACCCCGAGTTACGTGAGCAAATTGCGCATTTTTATTGTGAATTAGCGACCCAACAACTCGCTAGCGATGATCTTGAAGATGCACTGACATTGTTAAATAAGGCAGAGCAAGCCGATAACCACTGCGCTCGAGTTTCGATTATGAAAGGTCGGTTGTTTATCGAGCAAGGTAATTACGACAAAGCGGTTCATGTCTTAAAACAAGTCTATGAACAAGATAGAGAACTCGTTGCTGAAACATTACCTTTACTGTTTGATTGCTACCAACATACTGGCCAAGCAGATGAGTGGGAAGATTACCTTCGTCAGTGTGTTGCAGGTAATTCAGGGGCTATCGCAGAACTTTACTTAGCCGATATTATTGTTGAAAAACAAAATCATGAAGCGGCTGCGAATTACATTAACGACCAAATTCAACGCCATCCTACCATGCGTTTATTCTATCGTTTAATGGATTACCATCTTGAAGAAGCTGAAGATGGAAGGGCAAAAGAAAGTTTGATTTTGCTGCGTAAAATGGTAGGGGAACAAATTCGTACAAAACCCGATTATCGCTGCCATAAATGCGGGTTTACATCGCGTGCATTATATTGGCATTGTCCATCTTGTCGTTCTTGGGACACAATTAAACCTATTCGCGGGCTAGATGGTCAGTGACAGCGTCACTTTTTAAATAATAACGACTCTTTAAAGGCTAAGAAATGATTTCCTCAACTGAGAACCACACACATTCACCAATTATTGTGGCACTTGATTATGAAGATGCTAATGAAGCTTTGGCTTTTGTGGATCGTATTGACCCACGTGATTGTCGCTTAAAAGTTGGCAAAGAAATGTTTACTTTTAATGGTCCTCAATTTGTTAAGTCACTCCATGAACGTGGTTTTGATATTTTCTTAGATTTGAAATTTCATGATATTCCAAATACTGTTGCTCGTGCGGTTGCGGCTGCAGCTGAAATGGGGGTATGGATGGTTAATGTCCATGCTGGTGGTGGGGCTCGTATGATGGAAGCGGCGCGCCAATCTCTTGAGCCTTATGGTAAAGAAGCGCCATTACTTACTGCAGTAACAGTATTAACGAGTATGGATGAATCTGACCTCTCAGGTGTTGGAATTAACGTTTCACCGGCAGTTCATGCAGAGCGTTTGGCCTTATTAACGAAGCAATGTGGGTTGGACGGTGTTGTTTGCTCTGCACATGAAGCTCAACGTTTAAAACAGTTATGTGGTGCTGATTTCAAATTAGTTACCCCAGGTATTCGCCCTACAGGTAGTGATGTCGGGGACCAACGTCGCATTATGACACCACAAGATGCAGTGAAAGCAGGTGTCGATTATATGGTGATTGGGCGTCCGATTACACGTAGTGAAAACCCAACAGTCACATTACAACAAATCAATCAATCTATTGAAGGTTTGCTATGAGTGATACAAATAGTCGTCTTGTTTACAGCACTGAGACAGGACGTATTGCTGACGAAAAACCCAAAGTTGAAAGGCCTAAAGGCGATGGTATTGTGCGAATTCGCCGTGAGACATCAGGACGCAAAGGGAAAGGTGTTTGTGTTGTTACAGGTCTTGACCTTGAAGATAGCGAATTAGCAAAACTAGCGGCTGACCTTAAAAAGAAATGTGGCTGTGGCGGGGCTGTCAAAGACGGTAACGTTGAAATTCAAGGCGACAAACGTGATGTTATCAAACAGTACCTTGAGGCGAAAGGTTTTCAAGTCAAGTTAGCTGGTGGCTGATTGACTCGACAATTTTGCTGTTTTTCATGAGTGGCGACCTAGAGAGCCACTCATTTTATAATGAAGAAGTGGTTAAATTGCTGCTAACTCGGCAAATAAAGCAGGATTACGCTTAATGGCGATGAGTATTTTAGCCGCTAGCCCTGTTGGGTTACGTCGTTTAAGCTCCCAACTTTTAATGGTGTCGATACTCGTCCCTAGCGCATGAGCTAATTCGCTTTGTGAAACATTAAGTTGTTCTCGAATTGCTTTGACGTCAGTAATTTCGTAACGAGTGACATTAGCAGCTTTTTGGTGACCGTGTTTAATGTCAACAGCTTCTTCTAAAGAGGCTTTTAATTCGTTGAATATACTCATTTTATACCTCATTTTTTAGTAATTTCGTTAGTTTCTTTAATTCTGCTTTTTCTAAGTCATTTAGCGTATCTTTGACATTCTTTGGGTAAGCCATTATAAAATAAATGATTTCTGCTGTAGCTAGGAAATAAATAACCCGTACACTTGCACTTTTTCCTTTATTACCTGTTGCCATCCTAATTTTGCGAAGACCACCTGTTCCTTGGATAATATCGCCTTTATCTGGCCATGCGATAAGTTCATTTTGTAGTGTCCTAAGTTCTTCTTGTGTTGCTATCGATTGGATTTGTTTAGTAAAAAAGCTCGTTTCAATAAATTCAATTGCGTGACTCACAGGGTTCCCTCCCTTTGCATTAATTGTAAGTGTACTTTGTACACTTTTTTCCGTCAATAGTTTAATAGATTATTGGATATGAAAAATAAAATAGCGTTCATGATGAACGCTATTGTAGATTAAGGAGAGAAAATAAAGGATGTAATGAGATTTATTTACCGACTTGGTGACCGATAATTCCACCAATTGCAGCACCGCCAACGGTTCCTACGGAGCTTCCGCCTGTCAGTACGGCACCACCAACAGCACCTACACCAGCACCAATCGCTGTGTTTTTGTCGCGTTTAGACATATTTGAACAGGCACTGACACTGATAGCGACTGTGGCTATCACCATGAATGATAAAATACGTTTGCTTACTGTGTTCATTTTAGTGATCCTTAGTACAGATTTAACAGTTAACAAAATATCATGATAGGTTATTATACGAATAAGAATAATCAGGAAAAGATCTGGAAAAGTGCTCGCTGTTTAACGTTTAATGCGAATATGATGTTAAAAAACAATTTATAGAAAAATAAAAGACCATAGATATCAAACTATGGTCTTTTAAGAATAGCAGAAAAGTTGTTATTCGGCTGGTCTAGCAACGATATTACGTGTTTCCATACGAACTTCATTAATGGTGACATTAATAATATCGTTAAGTTGGTAAGCTATTTCACCTTTAACAAGCACATTGCCTGTTTCTTGGCTACATTGAATCTCATCACGAACGCTATGAATAAAGGGGGCAGGGACAAATGCAACGGCACCATTGTCGACTAAGCGAACTCGCACTCCACCACGGGTAATATCGATAATTTCAGCTGGGAATTTAGTATCTGTACCCTCAAAAGGCTTTAAGTAACGCGAATAGAGCCAGTCACCAACATCACGTTCAGCCATACGATTTGCACGACGACGTTCAGCTAATTTGATTGATAATTCTTCGGAGGGTTTATCCGTAGAAGGTTTACCGGCAATAATAGACTTTATTAAACGATGATTGACGATATCGGTATACTTACGAATTGGTGAAGTCCAAGTCGCATAAGCATCAAACCCTAAACCAAAATGTGGACCGGGCTCAGCTTTGACTTCCGCAAAAGTTTGGTAACGACGAATTCGGCTATCAAGGAATTGAGTCGGCTGTACATCTAATTGACGGCGTAGTTGACGGAAACCTTCTAGTGATAACAACGATTCAGCCGTTGTTTCAATACCGTTATCTTTTAGTGTTTGCACGACTTGGTCAATTTGCAGAGGTTCAAACCCCATATGCACATTAAACACCCCAAACCCTAATTTTTCTTTTAGTACCGCAGCAGCGCAGAGGTTAGACGCGATCATAGCTTCTTCAACAATGCGATTAGAGCTACGGCGACGTTCAGTCACGATGTCAACCACATTGCCTTTATCATCTAATACAAAGCGGTAATCGGGGCGGTCTTTGAAGACGAGGGCATTATTTTCACGCCATTGTAAACGTCTATCTGACATTTCTTTAAGGAGTAAAATTTGCTGTTTATCGGTATCATTTGCTGGCTGCCAACTGCCTGTATTCTCAAGCCAATCAGAGACTTCGTCATAAACTAATTTAGATTTCGATTCAACCCAAGCACTGAAAAACTCAATGTGATCGTCAATGCGTCCATCTTCTTTAATTAGCGCAATACAGACTAAAGTAGGGCGGCGTTCATTTGGGCGTAAAGAGCATAGGTCGTCAGATAATCTGCGCGGTAACATTGGAATATTGAAACCAGGCAAATAGTTGGTATAGCCGCGGGCTAATGCCAGTTTATCTAGTTCGCTGCCTTCTGGTATATAACTTGTCGGGTCAGCGATAGCGATATACAGCTTTAAATCGCCATTATCGGTTCTTTCAACATAGAGCGCGTCATCAATGTCTTCAGTACTAGCATTGTCTATCGTCGTAAAATGCAAGTGAGTTAAATCAACACGTTCAATTCCTTGATCGTCACGTTCACTATCAACCATTTTAGGTTCATCACGGTCTAATTGGTGACGGCGTAACGTTACCCACCAAGGGGCAAAATGGTCATCACCATCGGTGATAAATTCAGTTATTTCAGCGTAGAAAGTTTTATCACCCTTTAATGGGTGGCGACGCATTTGTGCAACAACCCAATCATCTTGTTTGAATTCGTGATTGATGCCATTAACAGGACGGCAAGAAATCATATCTTTCAGTAATGGGTGATCGGGAATGACAAATAAGCGGTTATCATTGTCTTTTTTTTGTATTTTCCCAACAAACCTATCTAAAAAAGGTTCTACCAGCTCTTCTGGTTCTGCAAATTCGCGGTCTTTATCTGTACGAACTGCAGCAATAACGCGATCGCCATGCATGACTTTTTTCATTTGAGGCGGCGGAATGAAATAACTTTTTTGGCCATCAACTTCGAGAAAGCCAAAGCCTTTTTCTGTGCTTTTTACCAGCCCTTCAACGCGTGGAGTCTGGGCATGTAGTTTTTGTTTAAGTTGTGCGAGCAGTGGGTTGTCTTGGAACATACTTACCGTTTTATTGATATTGGGTTTGGCTCTATTGTTACGTAAGACAAAGTCTTAGAGCAAGGAAAAAATGCGTTACTGACTAGATTCATCATTAAAAATACCGTTTATTGGTAATGTATAAAAATAGCATTTTGACTAATCTTCTGGGTATATTTTTTCTTTAAATTCACATAAATCTTCAATAATACATGAGCCACAGCGGGGTTTGCGGGCAATACAAGTATAACGTCCATGCAAAATAAACCAATGGTGGCAATCTACTTTAAACTCTGCGGGTACAACTTTAAGGAGTTTTTCTTCTACTTCAACAACATTCTTACCCGGAGCAAAGTTAGTACGATTGCAGACACGAAAAATATGTGTGTCAACAGCGATAGTCGGCCAGCCAAATGCGGTATTAAGAACCACATTTGCAGTTTTACGGCCAACACCCGGTAAGGCTTCCAAAGCCTCTCGGTTTTCAGGAACCTGACTGTTGTGTTTTTCGATTAAAATTTGACAGGTTTTATAGACACTTTCAGCTTTAGTATTAAATAAGCCAATGGTTTTAATGTATTCTTTTATCCCATCCACACCTAGCGCCATAATAGTTTCAGGTGTATTAGCAACAGGGTATAGCTTCGCTGTCGCTTTATTAACACTCACATCAGTCGCTTGAGCTGACAATAAAACGGCGATTAATAGCTCAAAAGGAGAATTAAATTCTAGCTCCGTTGTCGGGTGTGGGTTGTTATCCCGTAGACGAGTTAGAATTTCAATGCGTTTTGATTTATTCATTGCTCACAAAATATCGTTGTTAAGAAATATGGCTACCGCAACCTTGCTGTTTTTCATATTCACGCTCGGGTTGAATACTGGATTGTCGTGCGGCTCTTTTTTTCATTTTTTCATCAATTAAGTACTTCGCTGCTAATAGTAACGCTAGCCCAATGAAGGCACCAGGCGGTAGCATAGCGAGTAAAAATGGAGAATCAAGATGTAATACTTCAATACGAAGGGAGGTGGCCCAAGAACCAAGTAACAAGTCAGCACCATCAAACAAGGTACCATTCCCTAAAATTTCACGAATTGACCCTAGAACAAGCAAGGTCGCCGTTGCGCCTAAGCCCATGGCAAACCCATCTAGAGCAGATAACCCAACAGGATTACGAGATGCATAGGCTTCTGCTCGCCCAATAACAATACAGTTGGTGACGATTAACGGAATAAAGATCCCGAGAGATTCATATAAACCAAAAGCATATGCGTTGATTAGCATTTGTACGGCACTAACAACAGAGGCAATAATCATCACGTAGATAGGGATGCGAATTTCTGATGGTACCCAACGACGTAAAGCAGAAACTGCAACATTAGTACAAACTAAGACTAATGTTGTCGCTAAGCCTAGCCCTAATGCGTTTGTTGCTGTTGATGAAACAGCAAGAAGCGGACAAAGCCCTAATAGTTGAACCAATGCAGAGTTGTTTTTCCACAAACCTTGCATTAATAAGTCTTTAGATGTATCGCTCATTATTCGTCCCCACAGCGTGGATAATTCGATAATTGTTGTGGAATTTGTTGCATAAATACAGCAGTACGTTTAGTCGCATTGACGACTGCTCTGGGCGTAATTGTTGCTCCAGTAAACTGATCAAATTCACCACCGTCTTTTTTAACCGCCCATTTAGGGTCATTGTCAGAGGCTATTTTCTTACCGCTAAAATAAGTAATCCAATCAGATATTCGTGTCTCAATCTTGTCACCAAGCCCAGGTGTTTCATGATGTTCTGTTACACGAGTTCCCAATACTGTGCCGTTAAAATCGGTTCCAACTAATAAATGTATCGCGCCAGAGTAGCCGTCTAATGCCGTTGTTTCTAATGCCGCAGCAACGGGTTCGCCATTTTTACGGGCTAGATACAAACGCCTAGGTTGTTTGTTACCAAGTATGGCCTCATTAGTGACTAAATAACACTCTTTTGCGAGGTCATTGTCATATAAATCACTTGGTATAACTTGGTCGAGTAATTTTTTCTGAACAATAGCGGCTTGTTCAGCAATAGTCTCTTTAGTTAACGTGTACACTGCAGCACTAAGCGCGGTCGTGCCTGCCGCAAAGATTGCTAACGTTACACCATGGCGTTTCATCGTGTTTAACATACGGTTATCCTTACTTATGCCCATGGCCGTACGCACGAGGTTGCGTATAGTAATCAATTAATGGAACGGTAATATTGGCGAGTAACACGGCAAATGCGACAGCGTCAGGGTAACCACCGTAAACACGGATCACCCAAACAAGGAAACCAATGATCACACCAAAAATAATTCGTCCCTTAGGTGTTGTCGATGCGGTAACAGGGTCAGTGGCAATAAAAAATGCCCCTAGCATAGTGGCGCCAGACAATAGATGAACCCATGGTGATGCATGCTGGCTATCATCAATTAAGTGGCTAACAATAGCTAAGATTGCCAACGTACCTAAGAACGACACTGGGATGTGCCAGCTAATAATACGGCGCTGTAATAAGAACAAACCGCCAACTAAATAGCCAATATTTACCCATTGCCAACCAATACCGGCTAAGGAACCTTGCAAAATAGGTTGTTGTAATACTTCAGAAATAGAATGAGTCAGTAGGCCCGTTTTAAAGCTATCAAGCGGGGTTGCTTGGCTCATACCATCAATTCCCGTTCGTAGCTGCTCGAGAGTAATACCTGTTGGTGTATGGCCACTGAGAATAATTGATAGGCTATCAAGGGCTGAAACCGACATATTCTGTAATTCATGCGGGGGTAGCCAGTTTGTCATATGAACAGGGAATGATATCAATAAAACAACATAACCCACCATCGCGGGGTTAAAAGGGTTTTGTCCCAATCCACCATAACATTGTTTAGCAATCGTAATAGCAAAAAATGTCCCTAATACGATTAACCACCAAGGTGAGAGCGGTGGTAGGCTGATGGCTAATAATAAAGCAGTTACAATGGCTGAATTATCTTTTAGTACAGGAACTACAGGTTGTTTGCGTAAACGAATAGAAACCGCTTCTGTGATAACGGCTGTTAGCATCGCTAAAATAATTTGATATAAGGTGCCAACGCCAAAAAAATAAACTTGAGCCGCAATACCGGGTATTGCAGCTAAAAGTACCCAAAGCATGACTAAGCTGGTGCTTTGTTTATTATGAGTAAATGGCGCGCTAGCAATTTTTAAACGGCGATTTTTCGCATCAATTGGCCTAAATTTCATCTCGTTATCACTTACTCTGTAGTCGTTTGTTCATGTTGTTTTTGTGCTTGCTTCGCTTTTACTCGCGCGATTGCAGCGGCAACGGCAATTTTTCGAGGGTCGGTTTCCTCTTCAATGGGTTGTTCGGCAGCGGGAGTAAGCTCTTCTTGTGCGAGTTGTTCTGCTTGAGCGGCTTTTTTAGCTTTGGCACGCGCAATAGCTGCAGCGACAGCCGCTTTACGTGGATCAACTTCGGTATCCGCTACCGCATCAGCGACTGGCGGTGTGGCAGGTTGCTCTTGAGCGGCTTTTTTAGCTTTGGCACGCGCAATAGCCGCAGCGACAGCCGCTTTACGTGGGTCAATTTCGGTATCTGCTACCGCATCAGTGACTGGCGGAGTGGCAGGTTGCTCTTGAGCCGCCTTTTTGGCTTTCGCACGCGCAATAGCCGCAGCGACAGCCGCTTTACGTGGGTCAATTTCGGTATTCGCTACCGCATCAGTGACTGGCGGAGTGGCAGGTTGCTCTTGAGCCGCCTTTTTGGCTTTCGCACGCGCAATAGCTGCAGCGACGGCATCTTTACGGGGATCATCCGTTGCTGTTATATCAACAGTTTCTGTTTGTGCATTAGCCAGCTTTTCAGCTTGTTTAGCACGAGCTTGGGCTTTACGAGCTTCGCGAGCGGCGATTACTGCACTATTGTCTGGGAGTTCACCGGAAACAATCTTAATGGGTTCCGCTGTCAGCGTTTGTTTGGCTTTAACTCGTGCTAAAGCCGCATTAACGGCATCTTTATCTGCACTATCGACTTGCACAGCAGCTTTTTTATGGCGTTCTTCTCGTGCTTGTTTATCACGTTCCATACGCAACTGTTTTGCTTCAAAACGCAATTTTGCTTCAGCAGCACGGCGCTCTTCTTGAGCAATTTCACGAATTTCTGCTTTTTCTTGACGATAATATTGCACTAACGGAATATTACTCGGGCACACATAAGCACATGCACCACACTCTATGCAGTCAAATAAATTATGTTTTTGCGCTTTTTCGTGTTCATCTCCTTTACTGAACCAGTAAAGTTGCTGAGGTAGTAGCGCAGCAGGGCAGGCCTCAACACACAACCCACAACGAATACACGCTTCTTCTAGTGCTTTAGGCCCCATTTCTTCCATTGTAGGAACCAGTAAACAGTTACAAATTTTCACGACAGGAACATTTAAGTCGGGTAGGGTAAAGCCCATTAAAGGCCCTCCCATAATCACCATTTGTTCTGGTTCAGGGTTAAAACCTGATTGCTGTAATAGATGTTTAACTGGAGTCCCTAAACGAGCCCAAAAATTACCCGGTTTGCTGATTGCTTCACCTGTGACAGTGACTACTCGTTCGATTAATGGCTGGCCATCGATAACTGCGCGTTTGATAGCAACCACAGTACCGACGTTTTGCATTAACACGCCAATTTGAGAAGAACGCGCACCGGATGGTACTTCTTTTCCCGTTAAAATTTTTGTCAGCTGTTTAGCACCACCTGATGGGTACTTGGTTGGTATAACTCGAATGAATATTTGTTTGTCTTGCGAGGTGATTGCATCTTTAAGTGCACGAATAGCTTCGGGTTTATTGTCTTCAATACCAATTAGTACCTGGTCTGGGTTCAATAAATGCTGTAAAACACGGCAGCCTTCAATAACTTCCTGTGCATGTTCTTGCATTAATCTATCATCGGCTGTGATATAAGGTTCGCATTCAGCCGCATTAATAATTAATGTTTTAATTGCATCTTGACCACCTGCCAATTTTGATGCGGTTGGGAAACCAGCACCGCCGAGACCCGCAATACCCGCTTGTTCAATTTTCTGTAGTAATTCAGCGCGGGTTAATTGAACGTAGTTAGGCTCTGGGTATAAAGTACACCATGTATCTTGGCCATCGGATGCAATACGTACACACAACTCTTTTAAGCCAGAAGGATGCGCTGTCACCATGGGTTCAATCGCAGTGATAACCCCTGAAGTTGAAGCATGAACAGGCACAGTACGTCCAAGGCCTTTAGTTAAAGGCTGGCCTTTTAAAACGAAGTCACCGACTTGAACAATCAGTTCACCTTCAGGGCCTAAATGTTGTTGTAATGGGATAACCAGTTCATCAGGTATTGATGCAATACGCATTGGTGTTTGGCTTGATTGTAGCTTCATTTCAGGCGGATGGATCCCGCCTTTGAAATCCCAAATATTATCTTTTTTCAACCAATTAAAGAGCTTAAGCATGAGTTTCACCCCTTGCTTTAGTTACAAATGGTTCATTGGGTTCAACATTGATATTTTTGACTGGGATGGTGTTTAAATCCCATTTCCAATTGGCTGTGGTGGTTTTCACGGGAACAAGCTCAATACAATCGGTAGGGCAAGGGGCTACACACAGGTCACATCCTGTGCACAAATCTTCAATAACGGTATGCATGGCGCGGGTTGCACCCACAATAGCATCAACAGGGCAGGCTTGAATGCATTTAGTACAACCGATGCAGTTTTCTTCATCGATAATAGCAACTTTACGAACTGGATTTTGCGCGGCTTCACCACCATCGATTGGTTGGGGGTCAACATTAAGCAACTCAGCGATTTTTAGCATGACTTGCTCACCACCAGGGGCGCATTTGTTGATCATTTCCCCATTATTTGCAACCGCTTCAGCGTAAGGACGGCAGCCAGGGTAACTACATTGACCGCACTGACTCTGAGGTAATATCGCTTCAACTTGTTCAACAATAGGATCAGCCTCAACTTTGAATCGTAATGAGGCATACCCTAAAATCAGCCCAAAAATAAGGCCAAAAACGGCTAATATACCGATAGCAATCCATACAGACATCATTAGAATTTCACCAAACCACTAAAGCCCATAAACGCGAGAGACATCAAGCCAGCAGTTATTAACCCAATTGACGAGCCCTTAAAAGGAGCAGGAACATTGGCAACAGCTAAACGTTCGCGAATAGCGGCAAATAACACCATCACTAATGAAAAACCCACAGCAGCGCCAAAACCATACACGGCAGACTGCATAAAAGTATGAGACATATTAATATTTAATAAGGCAACACCAAGAACCGCGCAGTTGGTGGTAATTAAAGGCAGAAAAATACCAAGTAAACGGTAAAGCGTTGGACTCGTTTTCCTCACCACCATTTCAGTAAACTGTACAACGACAGCAATCGCTAAAATAAAACTTAGCGTTCGCAAATAGATGAGGTCGAGAGGAATGAGGATGAGAGTGTCAATCAACCAAGAACTGATTGACGCTAATGTCATAACAAACGTCGTTGCTAAGCCCATTCCAATGGCGGGTTCGAGTTTTTTTGAGACGCCCATAAAAGGGCATAAGCCTAGGAATTTAACGAGAACGAAGTTGTTAACCAGTACTGTTCCAACAAAGAGTAATAGATAATCAGTCATGCTATTGCCTGAAATGAAAAAAGAACAAAAACTGACCGAAGCCAGTTAAACTATCATTATGATATCAAGCAATTTATGTGATGCTTATCGATCTTGTGTGAAAGTCATTTTTACACGTTGGGACCGTTTTAAATAAGGGACAAAGAAACCTGCACCAATTAAAGGCCACGCTAAGACTTGCAAAGCAGTTTCATCATCAATAGGTGAAAATGCGAAGGTTTTTATACCTAATAATAATAAAATCATTAACCAAATAATAAAGCGGCGGGGAAAATGTTTTGAACGAGAAAACATTAGCTGCAACACATGGATACTGAAAATAGTCATCCCAATAGTAATCGCGAATGACAGATACCATGCGGCAGGAATAAAGCTTGTCCAATGGTCAACAGTCGTGACAATCTCATAAAACTTAATGCAATACATGACAGTCATACTGCAAACAGCTAAAAAGGTTAATAACAAATAGATTGCTGGAACTAATAACCAGCCAGTGATGCGGTTGGCGTCATAAACTGAAGTCATAATCAATAAAACCCATTTTGGCGAAGTCGCTGGACAATTTACAATCCTATCATAGATTTATTTGCCATTTCATTCCTTCTGATGGTACTTTTTATCTCCACCTGTGTTTATCGTTGTATGAGGTCTAAATGTCTAAACCAATTAAAGTTGCGATCGTCGGATATGGCTATGCTAGCAAAACATTTCATGCTCCCTTCCTTGGCATTTTAGAAGGGTATGATTTAACAACGATTTCTAGCAGTGACCCGAGTAAGGTTAAGGCTGATTGGCCAAATGTTCATGTTGCCGCCTCTCCGGAAGCTATTTTTGCTGATAAAGATATCGAACTCGTCGTTATTCCTACGCCTAATGATACTCATTTTCCTCTCGCACAAGCGGCATTAGCAGCGGGAAAACACGTTGTTGTTGATAAACCATTTACATTAGATGTCTCACAAGCTGAACAATTGAAACAACAAGCGGAGCAAGCTGGAAAATTACTGTCGGTTTATCATAACCGCCGTTGGGACTCCGGTTTTTTAACCGTTAAAAAAATCTTAGAAGAAGGTAAGCTCGGGGATATTAAATACTATGAATCACATTTTGATCGTTATCGCCCTTTAGTTAGGCAACGCTGGCGTGAAGCGGATATTCCCGGAGCCGGTATTTGGTATGACCTAGGTCCGCATTTATTAGACCAAGTCTTACAATATTTTGGCAGGCCGTTAGGGATCAATGTTGATCTTGCCATGATCCGCCCAAATGCACAGGCAGTGGATTACTTCCATGCCGTTTTGCAATATGCCGATAAAAAGGTGGTATTACATGCAACAACATTAGCTGCTGCACCAACGCCGATATATGTTATTCATGGCATGAATGGTAGTTATGTTAAATATGGTTTAGACACCCAAGAAGACTGCTTAAAGAGCGGCCAACGTCCAGAAGGGGCTGATTGGGGAATTGATACCAACATGGGTAATTTGACGCTGTCACAAGATGATGAGCTGATAACACAATCTTGGCCAAACCAACGTGGTAATTATGGTGGTTATTATCAAGGGATACATGATGCAATTCGCCATGGTAAACCAAATCCTGTCACCCCGAGCGAAGCGATAGATATTATGAAACTTATTGAAGCAGGTATACGTTCGGCAAAAGAAAAACGGACTATCGAAGAAATATTTTAACGTCATCAACGCTCACTATAAGGCCAGTTAACATAACTGGCTTTTATTATGGATAATCGAATGAATTTGCTAGCTAAACTGAGAATAGACCCATTTTTACTTATCATGATTGGTGTTGTCATTCTAGCCAGTCTTTTTCCTTGTGAAGGTGATATAAAAACGGGGTTTCAATATTTAACTACAGCTGCAATTGCATTGTTGTTCTTTATGCATGGAGCTAAGTTATCTCGTGAATCAATCATGGCGGGGATAGGGCACTGGCGTCTACATCTCCTGGTTTTTGCGAGTACATTTATTGTATTTCCTATTGTAGGATTAGGACTTGCGGTGATTGTACCTAAATGGATGTCACCGACTGTGTATATGGGTTTTTTATACCTGTGTGCTTTACCTGCAACCGTACAATCAGCAATTGCGTTCACATCAGTGGCCGGTGGGAATATTGCCGCAGCTATTTGTAGTGCATCGGCATCGAGTATTCTTGGGGTTTTTCTTTCGCCAATCTTAGTTGGCTTATTGATGGATGCTGATGGTAGCCAAGCCATGGATACGCTCAATGCGATAGGGTCTATCTTAATGCAATTGATGCTCCCGTTTGTTGTGGGGCATTTATCTCGACCATTGATTGCCAATTGGATTAACCGTAATCGTAAGTTAGTGAATATGACTGACCGGTCTTCAATATTGTTAGTGGTTTATGTGGCATTTAGTGAAGCCGTTGTAGAGGGGATTTGGCAGAAAATAGATGCATTTTCACTCTTAATGATAGTGGTTGTTACTTGCGTTATTTTATTTATTGTCATTGTATTTAATACGTTAGCTGCACGGTTGTTAGGTTTTAGCAAAGAAGACGAAATTACCATCGTTTTCTGTGGATCGAAAAAGAGTTTAGCGAATGGAGTACCAATGGCGAACGTGTTATTTCCTGCTGCGACAGTGGGGGTTATTTTATTGCCATTGATGATCTTCCACCAAATACAACTGATGGTCAGCGCTGTACTTGCTCAGCGTTATGCGAAAAGGCTATCAACTAAGGACTGACAATAGGGCAATCATGGGGTTTTGTTCTGACAAAATAGGCCATTACCCCTCAATTAGATTTATAACCGATCTCCTAAGCATACACGCCTTTTAGTTACAACATACAAATAATTATATAATTAACAATAGAGCCGCTGCTTATGCGGTGGATGCTAATAATCGATGATGTTATTTTAAGTAACGCATTGTTTTTAGACAGGCTTAATATATTAAGAAGCGCGGTAGGGTTAATTATTTTACGCTAAAGTTCAAAAAAGCCTATAAAAAGAAAAATAATTGTTATAGGCTCAAAAACAAACTCTCGAACTAGTAAGGTAATAGTTGTGCGTCTTTTTGAGATTTAACTTCTGTTAACTCAATTTTATATATATTTTCTTTGGAGTTTTTTACAATATTGTTGACACTAAAGTTTGCCAGCGGTGAGTAGAGTACTTCACTTTCATTATTATTAAAGCTTAGCCCAGCTTGCGGAGTGATCCCGTTGCCACTATTGCCTTTCACTAAAAACATAACTTTAACATCATCTTGGCTCTGGTTGGCAAAAGACTTAGCAATATCATTTCTACTCGACGTTGAAAAAAATTGTCCTAACTGATAAACCGTCTTATTATCGCTTTTTTTGTCGGCATTAAAATTATTAATTAAAGTATTTAAGCCATCACTAGTCATACCTTGCCCACGATGGGTGGTTGCTGTTGTACTTGATGGTGAATACCAATTTTTAGCAGCGGTTTTCACTAACTCATTTAAATTATCACTGTTACATTTTAATTCAAATTTAATGTGGCTATTTCCTTTTGAAAAAATATCTGAGCCATGTACTCGCTCATATTCAGCAATGACTTTACTACCACTTAAAGAGCCACCTTGTTTGCCATTACCAAAAATATAGCGGGCCTCATTGTTGATTGCTTTACAACCTTCATTACTTTGGTAGATAGAAGAAAATTGCTGACGCTTATTTTTTAGCTGTTCAGCTGCTTTCTCATTATCGGCTTCTTGTGTTTTAATCGTGTTTAATTGAGTTTCTATTGGGGCAAGCTCTTTACTGAGACTAGCAATTTGTTGTTGAGCATTTTTATTGTTATCGGTCAGTGATGATAAGGTTGATTCATCTTTTGCTTTCAACTTCGTGAGCAAGTTAGTTGAATCGGCGACAGTAACACTTTTTGCTGTTACATTTAATAAGGTTGCCGCGGCAGTGCGTTCAGTTTGGTAGCGGCCACTGGAAAAAATATTTTTTAGTACATTACTTCCTTGGCCTAATTTAAAATGCCCATTTTTGAGGCGGACTTGGCTATCTTTTCCATGTTGGTCAGAGATACTCTTCAACTCTTTTAAGAATGACATATTATGTTTGATAAATTCTTTTAATTCTGTCATTTCCGCTTTATTCGTTTCTATTGTAGTCTTAATTTTATTAATATTGCTCACTAAACTATTTTTTTGCGATATGAGCTGCTGTTTTAAATTTGGGCTAGCTATATGTTGTGTTGAAGTACTTGAGTTAATAATAGTCATGCTGATTTTCCTAAATGAATATATAAGATGTTTTTTATTAATATATAAAATATGAATATATAGGCTTGCGTAAAACGATTTTTAAATAGTAAGAGAGCGGCTAACTAAAAAAATAGGGCAGATATTAACAATCTCATATAGCAGCATGCAGGCCAAAGATTTTTCGGAAGGGGAATTTTAAGGATATTGAGATAGAGGGGCAGATCCCCTCTAAATCTTAACTAAATAAATTAGCGATTGGCGACTTTTTTTGACAGCGCATTTTTCTCACTATCCGATAAAAATGCCATACTCAGACCATTTCGTTGTGCTTGTTCTATTTCTGCTGCCGTTAAACCAGCTTGTGGGGCAGCTACTTCATATTCATGGCGTAACTCAATCCCTTGAACTGCAGGGTCATCTGTATTAATTGAAGCCAGAACACCTTGTTGTAAAAAGTTTTTTAACGGGTGTTGAGCTAAGGATGGAACTGTACTTGTTTGAATATTCGACGTTAAACAGCTTTCCATGCCAATTTGATGTTTTACTAAATACTCAATTAGAGCAGGGTCTTCTATTGCTTTAACGCCATGACCAATTCGTTGTGCGCCTAATACCTTAATAGCATGCCAAATACTGTCTGCATCAGCCGCTTCACCTGCATGAACAGTAATATTTAACCCTGTATCTCTAGCTTTAATAAAATGTGACTCAAAGAGCTCTCCAGGGAATCCGAGCTCATCTCCCGCTAAATCTAATGCGCATAAATGATCCCGATGCGCTAATAATCCTTGCAGCTCAGTTGTACAGGCTTGTTGGCCAAAAGTACGGCTTAAAATACCAATTAAATTAATTTTAATATCAAATTGTTGGCACCCTGCACGTACACCATCAACAATGGCTTCAACGACACCTTCAACAGGCAATTGGTGTTTCATCGCCATATAATAAGGGGAAAAGCGCAGCTCTGCGTAATCAATACCTGCATTAAAAGCATCTTCAACATTTTCAAATGCCACGCGGCGACAGGCATCTAAGTTTGCTAAAACAGCGACCCCCCAATCAAGTTTTGCTAAGAAACCGACTAAGTCAGCTTCTTGTCCTATAATTTGAACATGAGGGCGTAATGCTTCAAGCTCTGAAGCAGGTAATTGAATATGGTGTTGCTCTGCTAAGGAGAGAATTGTTTCTGGACGGATGTTGCCATCAAGATGGCGGTGTAAATCGGTTAAAGGTAAATGTGTTTTAATCACGGAATGATCCTTTATCTATTTTCTATCCTCATTTTGGCTTTTATTTCGCTAAAGGCAATTGTAAATCACGAAAAATGTGAAACGTGATCAATAATTACATTTCAAATGTGATTGAAGTCACATTTATTTTGCAATGCAAATAAAAAAGCCAGCTAATATTAACTGGCTTTTGTGATTAAATTATATCAATTAGATTAGTTAGCTGGCGCTGCATCTTGTGGTGCTAATTCAGGCTCAACATCCATTCCTGGTGCTGGTTCTGCATCTGGAGCAGGTACTGCTTCATATTCTAATGCATCTTCTGGATTAGACATCACTTTCATCTTAGTGAGGAACTCAGCTAAGGTATATTTGTCATTATTGAATGTCAGGTCATTACCTGCAAATTTGATAGTCATAGTTAAATCATTTTCGCTATCAATCATCCAAGGTGATTTTTTCTGTTTAGCTTTTTCAGCACGTTCTTCATCCGTCATAAACATTTCTTCAAACGGAGAAGAGAACATATCTGAAGTCAGCATTTGCTGAACACCTTCAAACTCAGAAGTGACCATGCCTTTCATTTCTTTTTTCGTGTTAGCATCAACTGGAACACCTTGATCTAAAATCATTGCTTGAGTCATTGATTCGATCACCATTGGTTTATTCAGTTTTAAATTGAAATCAAAAGAAGTAATGAGCTGCTTGATAGCTTCATCAACTTTGTTAGACATTGCTAACGCAGTAATTTCGTCTTGGTTCCATTTATTGAATGTGATGTTTAGGTCAATTGAGCTTTGGCCAGCTTCATTTTTCCAGTAGAAAGGGCTAACCGTGAATACCGGCTTGCTCTTCATTAGCTCTGGCAATGTCGTAGACATCATTTCCATAGCTAAACGCTCTGTTGCTTCAGTTGGGTCGCCATTAGCTAAACCTTGTGCTAAAGCTTCATTATATTGCTCAACGAATTTACCTAATGCTTTTGCATCTAATTTTTCAATAGCAACCGTCAGTTCGCCTGAACCTAAGTTTTGCTCTAATGCTTTTAAGTCAGAGATGCTATAAGAAATATTCCCTTTCACATCTTCGCCAGTAATAGAGGTGTCACTTGAAATTTTGAAATCTTTAAAAGAGAATTTGGTTTCAGGAATGTTGAAATCTGTATCCGCAATAACAAATGACTGGGTTCCGGTGTAGAAGCCATATTGTGATTTTGTCACATTAGAGACTAATTTTAAGCCTTTTAGTGTCATAGATTCAGAGTTATCTTTCTTACCGATAACTAAATTATCAGTGACTAAAGTTGCATCTACAGCAGCAAGGTCGGAAGTCGTTGATACATCAAACTTAGAACCACTGAAAGATAATGAAACGTCATCTTTCTTATACTCGACAGGGATCAGCTCTAAATTGGTATCAATACTTTTGCTATAGCCAATGACCGCAGAACCATGAATAAATGGTTTACCTTGTGTCGCTTCAAACAATTCTTTTGTTGTTGCGTTGTTAGCTAATTCAATTTGCGTCGCTGCTAATTTTGGTAATAAATTAAACTTAGCGACTTGTGATAATGGGAATGGACCATGATCAATATTCGTTTTAAATACGATAGAGTCGTCTGGTGATGCAGAATCAGCAGAGGTGATTACGATATCCGCTTTAGATGAAAAAACACCTTTTTCATAATTTTCTACTTTAAAATTCAAACCTGACTCAGGCACATTTACAGCAAAAAAATCGTTGGTTTTGAGGATTACTCTATCAAGTTCATCTTTTACTTTAGAACCTGTATACCATGAAGCTCCGGTCCACACTGCACCCAGAGCAACAATAACACCAACCGCGACTAATGACTTTTTCATTATAAACATCCATCCTTTCAGTACGTTATTGCCGTACTTATAAATTTATAAAAGTTTTAAATAACCGCCATTCATTGAATGAAGACGGTTAAATACAGAATATGACTCTATTTGTTAAATACTCGGGCTAGTTTACCACTGCCATTAATGGTTATGCTTTTCTCATAAGCCGGTAAAAAAACAGATTCACCTGAATTAATGCATATTTCATCATTACCTGAATGCAAAACTAACTGGCCTTCAATACAGAACAAAATTGAGGCACTATTGTTAGATAGCGCAACTTCCGAGTGGTCTATAGAATATATATTAAATGCAAAATCTTCTACTGGAATATTATATTTCCAGATATTTCCAGATTTTTCGGGAATGCTTAATAAATCCTTTGCAAACGTAGGCTTAAAGTCAATATTAGCAATCAGCTCTGGAATATCTATGTGCTTGTTTGTTAACCCGGCACGCAGCACATTATCGGAATTTGCCATCACCTCTAACCCAACACCTTCAAGATAGGCATGCGGTGTTCTTGCATATAAGAACATCGCGTCACCAGGCTCTAATTCAACGATATTAAGAAGAAGTGGGGTAAATAGCCCATTATCTTCAGGGTACAGGCTAACCATTTGTTTTATCGAGTTCCATGGTTCACCTTGTCGGCTATTTAACGCGGCTTTCAATACACCAAGCGCTAAATCTTTTTGTTCACCTGTCAGATTAAGAATTTGTGCAAATAAACGTGATAATTTTTCTTCAGTTGGGTCCTGAACAAATAGCTGAATATCCGGATGTGCTGCTGAAACAAAATCCAGCAATTGTGCAATTTCGTCGAGTGGGCGAAACGCATTCATGGCTTTAAAAGGCGTTAATGCAAAGATTAATTCAGGTTTATGGTTATCGTCTTTATAGTTGCGTATTGGGGAGTCTAATGGGATCCCGGCTGAGTTTTCTTTGGCAAACCCAACTTCAGCATAAGTTTTATTTGGGTGTACCTGAACAGATAACGGTTGAGCTGCACATAACACCTTAAATAAATAAGGTAAGCGGTGATAAGTTTGTGCGACATGCTGGCCTAAATAGGTTTCAGGAGCACTTTCGATTAAGACATTAAGTGGAATGCTTTGATTTTTTTCCTCATCGAGAACTTCAGAGCTTGCTTTTGGATGAGCTCCCATCCAAAGTTCAGCCATAGGTAAGTTATCAGGGTTTGAAATCCCATATAGCTTAGTCAGGGCTGTTTTACTGCCCCAGTCATAGTTTTGGACTTTGTTTATCATTTTAAGCATAGCAAAATTCTCTTTTTCATAAAAATCAACTGATTTCCTTTTCACTACAGTACAATAAGCTCGACCAAGTCTCATAAATGAAATTCAATTTGTGGCATTATACTGCTCGGTTATTTGCTTACCTGCAAGCAGATGATTCTAAAATCAATTATTCTGTGTATGTACCTAAGGAGATAGTAATGGCAGCCACTCGCATTGAAAAAGACTCAATGGGACCAATTGAAGTACCTGCTGACCAATTGTGGGGCGCGCAAACGCAGCGTTCTTTAGAACATTTCCGTATATCTGTAGAAAAAATGCCTGTTGCGTTGATTCACGCACTCGCTATCACAAAAAAAGCCGCTGCTAGTGTCAATATGGACCTTGGATTATTAGCCAAAGAGCGCGGTGATGCAATCATTGCTGCTGCTGACGAAGTCTTAGCTGGCAAACATCCAACGGAATTTCCTCTCGCTATTTGGCAAACAGGTTCTGGTACGCAAAGTAACATGAACATGAACGAGGTTTTAGCTAACCGTGGTAGCGAAATTCTCGGAGGCCAACGTGGCAATGAACGTCTTATTCACCCTAATGATGATGTGAATAAAAGTCAAAGTTCAAATGATGTTTTCCCAACGGCAATGCACGTTGCTGCGGTTGTCGCAATCCGCGAACATCTTCTCCCAGAACTGAAAGTTTTGCATCAAACATTAGATGCAAAAGCGAAAGAATTTAAAGATATCGTAAAAATCGGTCGTACTCACTTACAAGATGCAACCCCACTGACATTAGGTCAAGAAATTTCAGGTTGGGCTGCAATGTTGGCGCATAATGAAAAACACATTGAAAACGCTGTTCCGCATGTGTGCGAATTAGCGTTAGGTGGTACAGCAGTAGGAACTGGTTTAAATACGCATCCAGAATATGCAGTGCGTGTTGCGAAAAAAATCGCAGAATTAACTGGCCAGCCATTTGTTACAGCGCCTAATAAATTTGAAGCATTGGCAACGTGCGATAGCCTTGTGCACGCACACGGTGCTTTAAAAGGTTTGGCTGCCTCTTTAATGAAAATCGCGAACGATGTTAGGTGGTTAGCATCTGGCCCACGTTGCGGCATTGGTGAAATTTCAATTCCAGAAAATGAGCCAGGCAGCTCAATCATGCCCGGTAAAGTTAACCCGACGCAGTGTGAAGCATTAACCATGTTATGCGCACAAGTGATGGGAAATGACGTTGCTGTTAATATTGGTGGTGCATCCGGTAATTTTGAGCTGAATGTATTCCGTCCAATGCTAATTGATAACTTCTTACAATCCGTTCGTTTGTTAGCGGATGGTATGCGTAGCTTTAATGAGCACTGTGCGATTGGCATTGAACCAAATCGTGAGCGTATTGAAAAATTACTTCATGAATCATTAATGCTAGTAACAGCTTTAAATACTCACATTGGGTACGATAAAGCGGCAGAAATCGCTAAAAAAGCGCACAAAGAAGGGCTGACTTTGAAAGAGTCTGCATTGAAACTCAACTATTTAACTGAAGAACAATTCAATGATTGGGTTCGTCCAGAAGATATGGTGGGCAGCATGAAATCTTAAGCTAGCCAATTAAACTAGCGAGTATATAACACCCATACTGTTTTACAGATGGGTGTTTTTTTAGCGCTCAATATACAAATTTAAGCGTGGTATTAATAATTCAACTGCTTTTGCTTTAGGGCGATTACGAATAACAATGCTATTTGCATAGTAATCGGGGAGTTCACCGACTTTAATTTCGGCCACTGTTTTTTCGAGCGCAAAAACAAACAAAGGGGTTGCACAGGCAAACTGCGTTTGTTTCTGTTGTTCTTTATCCCACACTCGAGCTATTGGCTGAACTTTGACAGGACGTTGAGTTTTCAAAACCGCATTATGGGGTAGGGAATCAATTAAGCGAATTTCATTTTCCAATTGTAAAAGCCAATGTTCTTTAGGTAAATGAAGAGGGGAGCGACCACTTTCTAAACTTGTTTGTAAGCGGTCTAGTATTGTTTCTTTGGTCACTTTATTGATGACTTTTTTATTTGCCCAACCAAAATTAATCGTATCGATATCAACCAATGAGGTGAGGGTGCGGTAAGTATTTAATGTTAGCAGTCCATGTAAACTGCTGCGTATAAATTCGAATCGATGTGGTTCGTTAACTTGAGTGACTATCGCTTTTATATGCATCTTTAACTCATTGATCCTCGAAATCAATGAATTAAAGTCACGATACGCCTGTAAATTGGTTTGTATACATATTGCCCCAGGTAAGCGGATAGCGGCTTTATTGCTAATTTCTTCAGATTTATTCTGTAAAAATAACAAGTTAATTAATTTTATTGTTTCTTTTACTGCATCATGGCTCACCACCGTTTCCACTGCGATTTGTTCTATCTCATTATTTTCTTCACCTTTGATTATCGAAGGTAATTGAAATACATGGGCTGTAAATGGTACTTGCTTTGATTGATCCAATAGCAAAAGGCTAAATTGGTTTATTTGTGATTCCAATTCATTAAACGTATTAATCAGGTCTTGTTTATTTGTCATTTAGTTACAACATTCAATGTGTGGTAAACAATAATTAACATTAATTATTGTGTTTATCAATAAAAAATAAAGCCTAAAAGGGCAAGTGGGTATTTTAACACTTGCCCTTCTCTTATTATGACTTACGTTTACGCTAATTTATTTCTGCATCAATGACTTGGTAAAACGCATTTACCGTATCATTTATTGTCCAAATTGCTAAAATCACATGGTAACCTTTTTGATTCTTCGGTAATACGCAATTGTGCTCCACGCTCTCCCCTGGAATTTCTACACGTTCAAATTTACAAAATGGGGTTAGTATAAACTGTTTACGCGATAACGGCGAATTGGGTTGCCAATCTGGTTTAGTGATGAAGTATTCCCATTTTGTTGTTTTATGTTTCGCAGTAATGCGCCATTTAAACCTAACATTTGGTGAATTTATAATAGCTCGTTGCCACCGAACAGTAGTTTGTATGTCTAAGGGAGAAAAAAGAGCATTAGCTGCACTGGCAATTTTACCATCGGCTGGGCCGTATTTGGGAAAGCCTTGTTTGCCTTCAATGGATTGCGGTTCATATTGCACTGGGCCACATTGCTTATTTCCCCCTAACTTACAATAGTATGAACGACTTTCAGGGGACTTAACATAGCCATGCGACCAGACCACAAAACTGCAACAAAAAAGCAATGGTGCAAATAAAAATGATTTTATAGAGAATGATTTCATTGGGTTTCCTCGTTATTAATAGACACTCATATCATCTACTAATAACGGGAGAAAATGGTAGTTTAACCTTTATCAGCCTCTAATCTACTGGTTATAACAAATTGATTTTAAACGACAAGCGATGATAAGACCGATAAACAGTATGCCAGCGATAAATAGCGCAACACCCGTCCAACCAAAGTGTTCCCAAAATAAACCACCGACTGTACCTGCGATACTTGACCCTGCATAATAACTGAATAAATACAGAGAAGAAGCTTGTCCTCGTGCTCGTTTCGCTCTACGTCCCACCCAGCTACTGGCAACAGAGTGCGCAGCAAAAAAACCGGTTGTTAGTACCGTCATCCCAAATAAAACTAACCACACATTCGAACACAATGTGATTAAAATACCAATTAACATCAGGGTAATAGAAGCTATCAATATACGACCAAGCCCATATTTTTGAGTTAGGCTTCCTGTTTTAGTCGCACTGTAAGTCCCTGTTAAATAAATAACAGATAGCAAGCCAACCGTAGACTGAGAAAATGAATAAGGTGCGTCAAGTAAACGATATCCGATGTAGTTATACATTGTGACAAAACCACCCATCAAGACAAAGCCTTCGATAAATAGAAAAGGTAACCCTTTGTCTCTAAAGTGTAGATGTAAATTAACCCATAGATTTTTAGGTTTTAAAGAACTCGCGCGGAAATGTTGAGAAGGGGGCAGTAAGCGCCAAAAGCCAATTGCGGCAATCAAGGCTAACGAACCTAAAATAACGACAGCAACACGCCATGAATAAAAATCTGCGATCACCCCCGTCATTAGCCGGCCGCTCATACCTCCCAGCGAGTTGCCACTAATATACAACCCCATAGATAGTGCAACATAACTAGGGTGGATCTCTTCACTTAAATAGGTCATAGCTACTGCAGCAACACCGCTTAGCGATAAACCAACTAATGCTCTGGCAATTAAGATCCCTTGCCAGCTCTGCATGATTGAGCTGAGTAGAGTAAATAATGCAGCGCAGGTCAATGCAATAACCATCACATTCTTACGGCCTATTGCGTCTGAAATTGGCCCAGTAATTAATAACCCTAATGCCATTAAGCCTGTACTCAGTGATAATGATAAACTTGCTGTTGCAGGGGAAATGTTAAAATCTTCTGACAGCATAGGCAAAATTGGCTGAACGAAATACAGCAAAGCAAATGTGGCAAAACCAACGGTAAAAAAGGATAAGGTCACACGTAAATACAGCGCGTCATCTCTTTGTATGTAATGTTTTTTTGGTGTGGTATGTCCCTGTAAGGGGGTTCTTATTCCTTCATTAGGTTGCTCAGATGTAAGGCTATTTTGTGAGTGTTCCATGTTTATTCCTTGTCATACCAACACACTTGATTTCGATCAAAGAATAGAAACTTTTTAGTTTTTTGTCTAATATATTAATTATTCATAATAATACTTTAAACATATTAATGGGTATTAACCAAACGATGAGTATAGAACTTAGACATCTTCGATACTTTATTGCTGTCGCGGAAGAACTTCATTTTGGTAGAGCTGCTGAACGATTGCATATTTCGCAGCCCCCTTTAAGTCAGCAAATACAAATACTTGAAGAGAAAATTAATGCAAAACTATTGGAAAGAAATAACCGAAATGTGGCCTTAACGGCAGCGGGGACTATGTTCTTAAAAGAAGCATATCAAATTTTAGCTCAAGTCGATGCAGCAGCAACAAAAGCAGCTCGCATGGAAAAGGGTGAACTTGGAGAGTTATCCATTGGTTTTACTTCAACTACGCCATTTATGCACAAAGTTACGATGAGCTTACGGCAATATCGAGAAGCTTACCCTGAAGTTTCTATTCATATGCACCAGATGAATACCAAACAACAGATAGCGCCATTAATTACGGGGCGAATTGATATTGGTATTATGAGAAATACGGTATTACCAGAACAATTGGATTATCAACTATTATTTAAAGAGCCTTTTATGGTAGCCGTCTATGAGGGACATCCATTATTAGAATTTATTGATGTAGGCGTAGATATTCAACAACTTGCTGATTATCCTTTTATTTTCTTTGAGCGCGATGTTGGTACAGCATTATATGATGAAATAAATCAATTACTAACATCTGCGGGAGTGGTTCCAACCATTTCTCAAGAAGCCGGGGAAGCCATGACTATTTTGGGATTAGTTTCCGCTGGTATGGGAATATCAGTGATTACAGAATCATTCACGCGTATGAAAATTGATGGTGTAAAATACTTAAAACTCACTAATCTTAATGCTTCATCTGAAGTCTGGTTAGTCTACAATACACGTAGAACATTGCCCTCCGTCGCAAAAAAATTAACGAATCTTTTGATGGCCAACATTGTTGGTAACCAAAAGTGAGCAAGTTCACACTTTTAATGTAAATGAAATCATTCATACACAGATTAAGGCATAATAACTCATTGCTTTATAAAGGAATTGAATTATTACCATGGTGAATCAAACTGGCCATATAGACCAAATCAAACAATTAAATACGGGTATTGTTTACCGTATCATTGATCAACATGGTCCAATTTCGCGTATTGCTTTGTCAAAACAAGCACAGCTTGCGCCCGCTAGTATCACCAAAATTACACGTGAACTTATGGATGCTCACTTAATTAAAGAATTAGAGTTTCCGGTACTCGGTCTGCGCGGACGCCCAGCAGTCGGGTTAGTCATTGAAAGTGAAGGGTGGCAATTTTTAGCTATTCGTATCGAAGGCCAAAAACTCACGATTTCCCTGAAAGAAATTAACGCGGTTACCTTAGCTCAAACAGAGTATCCATTTACACCGCTAGGAAATAGCGAATTTATCGATTTTCTTTCTGAATTAATTAGTCAATTCTTTGCCAGCCAGCAAAAAATATTAGAAAGAGTCACCGCGATAAGTATCCTTATTGATGGTATTTTAGACCCTCATACTGGCGTTATTTATCAGCATTCTTCTTTTAAAATCCACCAACTTGCCATCGCAGAATATCTTACCAAGCAAACTGGTTTACCCGTTTATTTACATCCGCCAGTGGATGCTTTAGCCTTAATGGACCTCTTCTCCCATCAGGAAAAAAGAAAAGAAAAAAATATCATTTACTTACAGCTACAAAATGTTGTTAATGTCATGGTATTAAACCATGGGACAACATTGGATACGAATACCCATCGGCCTATTCTATTCGGCCATACTCAATGTGAGCCTGAACAAAATAACGTTTGCTACTGTGGTAGCTATGATTGCTTAGAAACCCATACGTCCATTCCTGCAATATTACAACAAGCTAATAATTTGCTAATAAACTACCCAGATTCATTTTTGCATCAGCAAGATATCTCAATGGATAAAATTTGCGCTGGCGCAATTCTAAACGACAGTCTTTGTGTTTATCTTATTAATAAAGTTGCACAACAGTTGGCAAAACCGTTAGCACTGATGGTAAATTTATTGGGTAGTCAGCTCATTTTGGTTAATTCTCCTTTGAATCAAGATTCTGATCTGTTTTTAAAATGTTTACATAAACATATAAATAAACTTTCTATTCCTCTGTATTCGTCTACATTAGTGATAGAAAAATCTACATTTAGCATCAAAGATAGTGAAACTTCATTAATACAGCGAGCGTTATACGATGGTTCACTTCTACTACAACTATTACAAGGCTAAAACAATTCGATAATATTTACACTATCGTACACAAAATTGAGCTAACGCAAACTTCTCACTTACCCATTCCAATAAACTGAATCCATATCATTTTTGCAGCTTATTGCTGTATAAGTCTGTCACTTCAGGATAGAAAAAGACCATGATCAATCTATTTGTTACCGGGACAGATACAGATGTCGGGAAGACAGTATCGACGCTTGCCATCCTGCAAGCACTAAATAGCCAAGGAATTAAAGCCGTGGGCTACAAACCTATTGCTGACCAATGCATTGATACCCCTGAAGGAATCAGAAATAAAGATGCATTGCTAATTCACAGTGTTTCTAAAGACCTAGTTTCCTACGATGAAGTTAATCCTGTGCGTATCACGGACAATTACAGCCATGAGAACAGCATTGATTTCAATAAAATAAAGCATGGTCTAGACCATTTACATCATCAATGTGACATGGTTGTTATCGAAGGTAATGGGGGATGGCGCTATTTGCTTGATGACAATACTTTTTATGCAGACTGGTTAAAAGGCCAGCCGGTCGGTGTTATCTTAGTCGTAGGTATTCAACATGGCTGTGTTAATCATGCACTATTAACTGCGGATGCAATCCGAGCAGATGGATTACCATTAATCGGTTGGATGGCAAACCGTATCAACCCAGGGTTAGCGCACTATGCTCAAATAATTGATCGGTTACAACATCATATTAAGGCCCCATTAATTGGGGAAATCCCATATTTATTGCGGCCGGAAGAAAGAGAGCTAGGGCATTATCTCAATACAGATAAACTGCAAGAGCTTATCGCTATTCCTAATTAATTGCATTAATAACCCAACAAAGAAAAAGGGCGCTATCATCAAATAGCGCCCTTTATTTTACCTAAAATATAGACTAATGGCGGGTATAAATGATTTTATAAGAATCATTTTGGCAGTGACCTACAACTTGACCTTTAGATGAGTCAACTTCATCATTAGGTACTGCGACCAAACTAAAATTATCAGCAGGAACGCCATTATTGATAATCTTTTGTTTGATTTCCTCAATCACACTTTCACATGAAGCTTGCGCAAAAGCGGGCGCTAACATCAGTACAAATAAGGGTAACAATAATTTCTTTTTCATCTTATCTCCTTGTTGAACAACAACTCCATAAGGCAACCTATTATCAGGTTATGGATTACTAATTGGACGACCATTACTCACATCAAGGCAACGTTTGGTGCTTGGCTCCCAATAAGCATTTAGATTAAGACTTTTTTCACATTTATCTTTTGCATCAAAAGCGGCATCTACTTTATCAAATTCTTTTTCAGTACGCGCATTAACTTTATTACGCAACATACGGGTACTATCCCATTGTTCCTTTTCTTGACGCGCTTGCTCTTTATTAAGAGAGTCATCGCCTTTACCTACTGAAACACAAGTACTACCTGCAGTACATGATGTTGTCGATTGTGCAGCAGGAGACGACGTAGCCCAAAGTAGAGGGAGACAAAAACATAACGCAGTTAAGCCAGTTTTCAACATTTTGTGTGAATTCATGGTAATTCCTTACTAAACAGGACTGATAATCTGAGTATAGCTAAAAGTGTGCTAGTGCGTCTGTATAGAATAGTACTAAAATCTAAAGTTGTTTATGTACGGTTAAACCTGCAAACGTTTGGCAAACAGGCATTAATTCTAATGTATTTACGTTCATGTGAGCAGGTAGCGTGGCAACCCAATACACTGTTTCAGCAATATCTTCAGGGGTCAGGGCATCTGCACCTTGATAAGTGCTAGCTGCTTTATCGTCATCCCCTTTAAAGCGAATATTTGAAAACTCTGTGCCACCAACTAAGCCTGGTTCAATATCGGTAACTCGAATTTTTTTCCCTTGTAAATCAGCACGTAAACCAAGTGAAAATTGTTTCACAAAGGCTTTGGTTGCACCATAAACATTACCACCTTTGTAGGGCCAACTTGCCGCAGTAGAACCAATATTAATAATGTGACCATGATTTTCGGCTACCATGTTTTGCAACACCTCATAGGTCATATTCACTAAGCCTTTAGTATTCGTATTAATCATAACGTCCCAGTCATCAGGATTTGCATCAAAAGCAGGCTCTAGGCCCAATGCAAGACCGGCATTATTGACTAAGACATCAATGTTTTTGAGGTGAGTAGGTAAATTAGCGATTGCAGATTGAATGGCTTTTCTGTCTTGAACATCCAATGTTAATGGATAAAATTTTTCCCCTAATTCTTGATGTAGGGCTTTTAAACGTTCAGTTCTACGCCCTGTACCAATAACAGTATGATTATTTTGAATAAATTTACGAGCGATTGATTCACCAAAGCCAGAAGAAGCGCCTGTTACTAATATAATCATGGAAACCTCAAATTTGTTATTGTTGTGTCAGCATGGCGTTATTCTAACGCCATCTAACATTAACTACAAAAATTGTTATAACCCTAATATTTGTTTGTCTTTTGGATAGCTCAATGTATAACTGAATGAAATTTGCTTTTCTTCATTAGGCTCTAAAGTAATATCCCAGGCTATTTCACCTGTACTTTTATTGGTAACTGCGTTTTTATCCTCTATTTCAGACACTTTTATCTCACTATCCTCACTTAGCGGAATTTGGTCATAAACCGTTAATTCAACTGGTTTCGCATGCATATTTTTTACTTTGATCAAGTAACTTTCTGTTTGTTGGATTGTTGATCCCATAAAACTCGGTTTTTTCTTTATTTTTTCATTTGGTTCACGGGAAACTTGAATACTCTTGTCAACACCAAAAGGAACTCGTAATGTATCAACCAATTGATTTGCATTAATCATAACGTTGCCAATATATGTATTACCATAATAAATATTAGCATTTCCATTCAATAGGTTAAGTGATTGCCAATTGTCGATATCTGCTTGTAAGAACACCTCTTCAATCAGTTTTGGCGTGGTGGTATATTTGTATTTTACATCGAGATTTTGTTGTTTGATGGTGACAGTATTCGGCTTGTTCGCGCTTTTTAGTGAATAAGGCAGGGCGATTTGATAATTTAAATTGATACCATTATTAGACGTTGTAACAAAGTCTGATATACCTGAATTGATTGTTTTTTTCTTCTCACTAACACCATTTTCTTGATACATTGCCGCAGGGGCTGCAGGCATCCTCATTCGAACCTGACGCGCTATTTGAGCATTATCATCATAAACGGATAAGCGCCAAGGCTGTAAAACAGAAGGCGTGATATTTTTTGATGGGTTAACCGTCGATAAGGTCAAATTGACTTTTTCCCAATCAATGCCTGTATTTTGAATTAAATTGGCTTTATACGTGAGGGTGATTGGCGACTCAACGTCCTGACTACGAATGTCATAACTTGGTGACCACGCGGCATCAGGCGTTAAATAGGACAATTGTAGCTGTGCAATGGTTGGTTTAGCCGCATCGACCAACATGACAATCTGAGTTTGCTGGCCAACAGACGAGGGCATTTTTTCATCGATCTGCGTTTGCAATATCGCAAGTTTTTCTTCTAACTTATCAATCTCTAATTGGTATTTTTGTTGTTCATGCAATATTGAAGTCATTTGTTGACGTATAAAGTCTAACTTTTGAGAGGACTGTTCTAATGATTGCGCGTTATTTTCCCCAAAAAAGCGCTGATCTTTCAATAAGCTTAATTGCTCTTCACCGACTTTAATTGCAATGTTTAAGTTTTCAACTTGCTGAACTAAGTCCTTTTGTTGTTCTTGTAATTCAACAATATTGGCGGGGTATGTAGGTGTAACTGCCACATTTTGTACATTTACGGAACGAATAGTCACATCACTATTATCAAAGTCAATTGAAAGCGTTCGAGCGTCAATATTGCTTGCTATATTCGTAAGAACAACCTCAGTCTGCCCCTTATTAAGTGACAGTGTCACACTGTTGTCTAAGGTAGCACCGCGCAAAAACACGGTTGCATGATTTAGTTTAACATCTTGATTTAGTTTTGTTTCAGCATCAGCACGTACGTGTTGAGAAGCCAAAAGTGTTGCGAATAATAAGCCGCTGACCAGCCGAGTAGGAACTGTCATTTTTAACTCCAATCAGAAGTACCGCTAAGTAAGATAATGACTAAAACTAGCTTATTTGACTTTTATTAGATAACAGATAAAACCTAAAAACTGACAAAAGTAGAAGGACAGAAGGGATAAAACACCCATCAGCAGGTGTTTTATCTTGTTGGGCAGGGGCGACTTATTCTTCGAAATACCAATATCCTTGATTGATAAATTCGGTTAATTGCGCAACAAAATCTCGGTTATTCAGTGCCTTACCAAGTTCATTGCTGTCGACTTCCGTAAACTGGCACAATGCATCCGCACCCTTTGTTTCTGTGGTAATCCAGCTTTCAGAATTCACGAAAAAGTGCTCATTAATACGCATCACACGCAAACCGCTCAGTCGGATCAGTTTTTCACCATCATTCAGTGCACTCAGCACTTCTTCCGGTTGGTATGGCGGTTCCGCAGGCGCAATATCCAATTCATGACGTAGAGTCGTTGCAAAACGGCCTAACCACTGTTCAAAATCACCCGGTTTGTTGATCATTTCAATCATCATGGCTCGTAGACGTTCAACCTCATGAAGTTTCATGGTGCCTGTGTTTTCAGTCACCGTGAGGTCAGGATCGCTATAATTTATGCCACCTAAATCCTGTTCCAGCGCATAGTCTGCAAAACTGCTCAGCAGATCACGTCCTGTTGGCCCGCGAAAGCCGACAGAATAGTTCATGGTATCTTCGAAAGTGAAACCATCATGAGGGAATCCCGGCGGAATATACAGAATATCTCCAGGCGCCATTTCTACGTCAATAATCGGTTCAAATGGGTCGACATGTAATAATGCCGGATGTGAGCAGAATTGACGCATAGGTAGGGCATCGCCCACACGCCAGCGGCGGCGTCCCATACCTTGGATGATGAAAACATCATAGTTATCAATATGTGGTCCAACACCACCTTCAGGCACCGAATAGGAGATCATCAAATCATCAAGACGCCACTCGGGTAGTACACGAAACGGTTTTACCAGTTCGGCCGCTGGCATATGCCAATGGTTGACCGCTTGCACCAGTAGTGACCATCCTTTTTCGCCTAATTCGCTGAAATCTTCAAACGGGCCGTGACTCGCTTCCCATTTGTTATCAATAAAGCTGACTAGGCGACTGTCAACTTCCGGCTCCATGGCTAAGCCCGCCAGTTCATCCGGTGTGATAGGGTCGACAAAATCAGGAAATGCATTTTTCAATACAACGGGTTTTTTCTGCCAGTATTTTTCTAAAAATTCAGGCCAGTTAAGATTCAGTTTGTAAGCCATGTGACCACATCTATATGAGTAAATTAGCGGGTAATTATAGAAGTAATACACCGTCATATTCTTGTTTGGCGTCAAACGTCGGTCAATAACTTTTGTGGGAATATCCGTAACATATTGCCAGAATTCATTTCTCACAATAATCATAATATGAATTAGGTTAGTTAGCATGGGACTAACAGATATCAGAGCAATTGCAGAACCCATAGAAGTTATTGCAAAACGGAAGATTTATGAAGTCAAATTGGGTTTAAAACCAAAAAAGAACCAACACGATTAACCAGCCAAAACGCTGGATTTCTTCATTTTATACTTAGGTTCGCATAATGCATATTATGTTAAATGTAATTTCAGGGCAAAAATAGGCCTTGCTCGTTCAGTCATTGTTAACACCCTATTGACTTAGATTGGTATTCAGCTTATTTATATGCGCTTAATAATAACCTGCCTATGCTTCGGATATGCCGTAATGAGTGAATATAAATCGAAAGACCCTTTACATGGAGTTACACTAGAAATGCAAGTTAATGCATTGGTTGATAGATACGGTTGGAGCCAACTTGGACGCATTATAAAAATAAACTGCTTTAACAAAGATCCAAGTATTAAATCTAGCTTAAAGTTTCTTCGTCGCACGCCATGGGCAAGAACTGAAGTTGAGTTACTCTATTTGGATATGATAGAAAACAATTCGATTGATAATACGGGAGCATATCCTAATGACCCATGGTGTAATTCACGACGTTAAAAGCCAAGATAATATTAACGCCTCACTAATGACCACAATCATACATAACAAATATCTACTTAAGCCTTAAATCTACCTTAATGATGTTTAAGGTTTAGGCATTACGGCCGCCCCGCTGGTTAATACCCCTTTCACAAAATCGGGTTGAAATTTCATGGTTAAAAACTTACGTAACCCAATTTTGGCGATCGGTTACATAAGCAATTAACTTTTCATGAATAATGAAAAATACTGACATCTATACCAATGAGCCTCACTCCAAACGGGATATGCGTGACCTCGCCTCATCAAGATGATTACGCAACGCAGTAAGACATTGGCCAAAATTATTTGATAACCGATCACAATTATTTACCAAGGTGAAAAACTCTTCCGCTAGTGCTAACGCCTCTCGCCAAATATCCCCACTGATCCCATCAAGTAGAGTTGCCACTCGAAGTGAGTTTACGATTTCACCGCCCGATTTAGGAGCAAACCCCATAGGCAAAATATCGTAGGCTGGCGCAAGCTGATATGGACGACCATGGCTACTAATAAATGATAAATTACCATGGTGCATATCCGTATTTCCTATCAACATGCCAAATGCCCAAAGTCGCGCAGTACTAATGGCGGCATCGGCATCTACATACCCTTGTTTGACAAGGTCATTCACCAATACAGGCCAAGGTTTCATCGCTTTGCCAACAAACTCAGCTTCTAGAGCTTGTAAAGAGAAAAGACCTATGCGCCCCATTGAACCTAGTCGGTCAAACCGAGGAACTTCAAGAAAGCGCTGCCCACCAAAATCAAAAACTTCTGTTTCTACACCAAGCACTTTTAACGCAAGATGTTCAGCTTGCAATAAATCGCGCCACCGTTCGCTGATTGCGTTATCGTCCAGCGCCGTAAATTTTACGAGTACATGACCACGATCGGTATAAGTACAAAATTTTGGTTGCTCTCCACCGGCTGATGAGCCTGGAGCTTCTCCAGAACTGACAGCCAATGCTAGTGAGGGATAGGTTATAGCTCGATCAACAGGTGTCGGTGAAGGCATATTCAAAAATTGCTTTTTTGCCTGCTCCCCAATTAATAAGTTTCCTACTGCATCATGACCATGGGTAATTAAAGCCCTTATTATATCGCTATCTGACCAGTGTTCTGGGTTAGCCGGTAGACCAAGTTCTGCTGAATAAGTTGATGCATACGCCCGACCAAGATACCCCTGTGGACGCATATCAAACAACCACCATGGCAGGCCATCACTATAAAGGCAGACATTATCTTCCTGCTCCATGACAAATCCCCCGGGGTAAACTGGGATCAGTTTCCCTAGTGGCCTTAAGGTTCCCTCTTCACTGATGCGATAAATAGGTGCCGTGTCAAACCCGCGAAAAGTATCACGCAAAGTATATTGAATAGATGGACCCGAACCAATTCGAACAATGTCTTCACCAAGTGATGTTAACGCTCGAGAAATGGTTGGCTGACTAATGTTCATTATATCAGCGAGTTGCCTTGCCGTTGCTGGCTCTCGACGTAATAATTGACGAATCATTTCAAGTCTATTTGTCATGATTTAATCACTCGGTGAATAGGTTTATGAATAGGTAAATGAATAACTGTATGAATAGATAATCTATCAGCCACCGCTACTTTTGTCACGTGGAAGTTAAACAACCACCGCTGGATACTGAAAGCCGTTGTATTAACTCATAGCATTCATGGATTACCAGTTACTTTTAGTGAAGTTGCCAAAGCGCTAGAAAAAGGAAATTTATTGAATAGAAAAATACAAGGTAGTTGGCAATTTTGCCCAAGAAGGCCGGGAGTCGGCTTCTGCTTTAACTTGGGGATACTATATCGCCAAAAAATGCAAAGAGAGCAAACAGCGAATAATCCGATTATATTGTGTTCCCCACTAGACCCAACCAATTTTACTGGTACTGCACTTAGCATCTTGAGCTTTACAAAAAATACTGCCTTGCCCTTGCCCTAATTCACAACGCCGAGAGGTTTTGTTTCGTGCTGTTTGCTCGGACATTGCAGCTTCTGCATAAAAATTAGAAAAAGGAGATAAAGCGCAAACATGCACAACAACAGAATCATTACGGGATGGTTTCCCATGATAATGGGATTTTGCGACAGCAAAACGACTAAATAACAAGAATAATAACGTAATCTTTTTCATCTTAGAGATCTTTTAATGATTTGAATTGCATAAAATTACAATCACTTAACGCAAATCACTAGCGGAACACTCTGATTAAAAATTAACGATACCCTCTTTTGTGATTTTGTGAAGACCAACTGTATGTTGTATCACTGGGTACTAATTTATCTTTTTTCTTTTCTGCTCGTCGTTTTTTAGCTTGTTTTTCGACTTCTTGAGATATTTCTGTAATAATTTGTTTTCTTACCTTGCTCTGCTCAGAATTGGTTAATTCACGGCCTAGTTTCTTCCTTTCTTGCGCGAGTCTCGTGCGCACTTGGATTTTTTGAGTTTCGGTCATTTCTTGAATCGTTAGCATCTTCATAGTATTACCCCTTACTCATATTAAAAATACCTAACGACAATATATCATTATTACGCAGTAAAATACTAACCCTCGTTTTAAACCTAACATTAATGCCAAGCAATAGGATTAAGAGTATAGTAAACCCATTGCAACTTTAAAGAATCTCTCTGTTATTATGGAATTAACCACTTCTTCGCAAAATATTCGTCAAATCTTAACCACTGGCACACCACTTATCGATGTCAGAGCGCCTATCGAATTTCAACAAGGGTCAATGCCGAATACCATAAACCTGCCTTTGATGAATGATGATGAACGCGCAGCTGTTGGTACATGCTATAAACAACAAGGTTCGGCTAAAGCTGTTGAATTAGGCCACCAGCTTGTCAGTGGTGACCTTAAAATGGCTCGGATCACTGCATGGATAGCAGCTTGTAAACAAAATATGAATGGCTATATTTGCTGTGCACGCGGTGGTATGCGGTCACATATCGTGCAATCTTGGTTAAAAGAGGCCGGTATTGAATACCCTCTCATCAATGGTGGTTACAAAGCATTACGACAAACAGCAATTGATGCCGTTAATGAATTGGTTCAACGTCCTATTATTTTAGTGGGAGGCTGTACGGGGAATGGTAAAACCACTCTCGTACATCATTTAGCGAACGGAATTGATTTAGAAGGTCTCGCACATCATCGTGGCTCTTCGTTTGGTCGTACATTACAACAACAGCACACTCAAGCCACTTTTGAAAATTATTTAGCAGTTACGCTATTGAAAAAAGCCCAACAATGTCAGCGTTGGGTACTGGAAGATGAAGGACGTGCCATTGGTGCAAATAGCCTGCCACTTGAACTACGCGCACAAATGGAAAAAGCGCCAATCGCTATTATTGATGACCCTTTTGAACTGCGTCTTGAGCGTTTAAAATATGAATATTTTGACCGTATGACGCAAGATTTTATAGCGACTTTTGGTTTCGAGCGTGGCTGGCAGGAATATAGCGACTATTTACATCATGGTCTGTTTGCCATCCGTAAACGGTTAGGATCACAGCAGACAATCGAATTGACGCATTTACTTGAGCGTGCTTTAGCAGACCAAAAAACAACCGGAGATACCCAGACACATTTTTCGTGGTTAATCCCATTGTTGAATGAGTATTATGACCCAATGTATCGCTATCAATTAAGTAAAAAACAACACCGCATCATTTTTCGCGGTAATTATCAAGAAGTTGAACATTGGTTAACGCATCAATGAATTCATTTTATTCCACTATAAATAGCCTCATCGCAAAGTCTGAGGCTATTTTATATAGCAATGACTTCTTCATCAGTAAATCTAGAACGGTGATTTCTTCATAGCCAATTCGCTGAACCCTTGGTAAATCAACCTTGTTGCCAACGCCCCTAGAATTAACCCAACACCTTTACCGACCACTTTATGAACTCGTGAATAGGTTCTACGAACAGAAGTTAAAGAGAATGTTTGGCATAAAATAACCCGCCAAACTAATGATGCAATAACAATTCCCAGCCAAATGACTAATTTAGCCCATAATGGTGTTGATGGCGAAATGGTCGTTGAAAAAATACTCATAAAAAATAAAACGGTTTGGGGGTTTGATAAATCAGAAATTAGCCCCCGCCTAAAATAGATACCAGATGGGAAATGTTCCGTAGTATTTTCGGTGGACAGATTAAGTTGCGTTTTGTTATTAAATACACTTAGCGCGTAATAAAGCAAATATAAGCCACCAAGAATTTTAATCAGTGAAAATAATGAGCCAAATTCAGCCATTAATGTGACAAGACCGAATAAACCGAGCCCCGAATAAATGGCATTGCCTAGCACCACACCATAACCACAAGTTAATCCAGCTTTTTTACCTGAGCTCAATGTGGTTTGCACCACAATAAACAAATTTGCTCCAGGATTAAAAAAGGTCAGTATAAATAAGAATAGCGTGATGATAATACTGTGTAATGGGTCCATTATTTTTCTTCAAAAATTTAAGGTTAACCATTATAGACACGGTATAGATTGTAATTCTGTTTTACTATGCACATTTTCTGAGCTTAAATCAAAAAATGTGCTGGCTTATGATGACGCTAGTGATTTCTTACGTTGCAACAGCCATTTATCTAACTCATTAGCAAATTGTTGCCTGTCTTTCTGGTTTAGACTTGCAGGCCCTCCCGTTTGGATGCCACTGGCTCTCATGGTATCCATAAAGTCACGAATATTAAGACGTTCACGAATAGTCGCTTCGCTATAGCGTTCACCACGAGGATTCAATGCATTGGCGCCCTTTTCCATAACTTCTGCGGCTAATGGGATATCTGCAGTGATCACTAAATCATCTTTTTGAGCTCGTAATACAATTTCATTATCCGCTACATCAAATCCTGCGGGCACCTGCAAGGTTTTTAAAAAAGGAGATGGAGGTACTGTTAAGCGTTGGTTCGCAACAAATGTTATTTGCACTTTTTCCCTATCTGCTGCTCGGTATAAAACTTCTTTAATTACTTTTGGACAGGCATCCGCATCAACCCAAATTATCATTATTACTTCCCAAATGGTGATTATCTATGATGAGATATCATATCAGACAACAAAATTACACGTTAGATACTTCGTATGGAAAAACTCCCAAGCTCACTCAGACGGCCTCAAAATAGTGGGCTTGAGAAAATAGGTTTACAGTTTCATAACCATTTCATGCCACGTCATTCCGCCATGGTCAGATTCTGACGGTTTAACATATTGGTAGCCAAAATGCTTATACAGGTCAATATGGCGTTCTTTGCACATAAGATGAATCGTTTTTTTATTCATCTCCTTCATGACATTGATAAACCTTTTCATCAGTAAAGATGAATAGCCTTTACCTTGATACTTGGGATGTACTACTACTGACATAATAACGACATTTGGTGCTTGTGGGTCATGCCCAATGAGTTCTTTAAACTCTTCATCCGACATCACAACATCCCATGCACAACCCGAATTAATAAAACCAACGACTTCCCCGGCTAATTCCATACATAAAAAACCGTCTGGATATTGCTGAACTCGTGTTGCTATTTTTTCTTTTGTTGCCGCTTCATCCCCTTCATAGGATTCGATTTCAATCGCATAACAGGCGTCAACATCATCAAGTGTGGCAGTGCGAAAGACTGGAGAATGCATGAAATTACCTCATTAAATTATTTTTTATGATTTTATCACTACATGGTTTATTTTCTCGTTGTTTTTAATGGTATTCCTCACATTCAACTGCCATTTTTTGTTGTGTTTTATCCCGTAAGTAGCTCAGCCATGTTGAAATGAAAACTAAAACTCCACCAGAGATTGCGACGGCATAACCTGCATAAGGACCATAGGTATCCACCATTTTGCCCGTTAGCATCGCACCAATCGCAACGCCAATATTTAACCCTGCGAGTAACCATGTCATTCCTTCTGTTAATTTATTCCGTGGAACAATTCTCTCAACTAATGTCATTGCAATAATCATCGTCGGTGCAAAGAACAATCCTGAAATAAACACCACCACAGACAAAGAATAAACACCTACCACCCACCACATTGGTACAATAGAAAGAAACGTCATTAAGCCACTGAGGAATAATAAACGTGATAACGGTGTGTTAAAGGTTAATCCGCCAAATACAAGCCCCATCGCACATGAACCAATCGCATAGGCCGATAACACTAAACTGGCCATCGCTGGTTGCTGTTGTAATTGAGCCAACGTGACACTTAAAATATCCACACTGCCAACAATCACACCTAAAGCAATCATTAATACAATCAACAACTGCAAGCCAATCATTGAAATAATTGATTTATTCACCAATACAAGAGAGTCATGCGCCACAACTTTGGGTTCTGTGCTTCGCTGTGAAATAAATAAAGCCATTCCCACGGCTAATAAAATTGCCGCAACCAGTAAACCTGCTTGAGGAAATAAAGCGACAGTGATCCCGACAGATAACGGAGGGCCAACAATAAAAGTGGCATCATCAAATACGGTTTCTAATGAATAGGCTGTTTGTAGTATGGGTTGATCTTTATACAGCGCAGTCCACCTAGCCCTTACCATGGCAGACATACTGGGCATCGCCCCCGTTAATAAAGCTCCGATAAATAAGCCGATATCGGGTAATGATAACCACGTAGTTAAGATAATAATAAACACACCAAGCACACTGATTACGGTCACCACTGGCAAGACGCGAAATTGACCATATTTATCCACTAAGCGAGAAACTTGTGGAGATAGTAACGCATAAGTTAAGACAAAAGTTGCAGAAACAAGCCCTGCTAAGGTATAGCTTCCTTTTAGTTGCGCTAACAAGGTAATGATCCCGATCCCCATCATCGGTAACGATAAACGTGCCAGTAACCCTGCTATCACAAAACGTTGGTTTTCTTTTGCCTGAAATAACTGCTGATAGCGACCTATCATATGAGCTCCAAAATGAAATTTAATTATACATACCTTGCGTATGTATAATCATGATATAATCATACACATTGAATGTAAATAATTATACGCTATGTATGTAAGAGGCTTTTAATGGCAAGAAGAACGCAAGCTCAAATGGCAGAAACACGTGCAAATTTATTAACTACAGCACGAGAGCACTTTAGCCGGCTTGGTTATGCAGAAACCTCAATGGATGAAATAGCAGCAAGCGTTAATCTCACACGCGGAGCCCTTTACCACCACTTTGGTGATAAACAAGGTTTATTTACTGCCGTTGTTGAACAAATTGACTCACAAATGAATGCCCGTTTACAAGCAATTACTCTCCATACTGAAGACCTATGGAATAGTTTTTGTCAGCGTTGTCACGCCTACTTAGAAATGGCATTAGAACCGGAGTATCAACAAATTATTTTGCGTGACGCAAAAGCCGTTTTAGGCGATTTTTTGGCTAAATCAAACTTACAGTGTACTGAACAAATTGAACACCTGCTTCATCAGCTAGTCCAAAATGGCGTTATTAAAAGTATTGATACCCATGCATTGGCTTTTTTAATTAATGGTGGGCTCGCTGAGGCAGCTTATTGGATCTCGCAAGGTGATAGTCAACAGCGACTAAAGAAAAGTGTCGATGCCATAGATATGTTGTTATCAGGGCTATTACTCACGAAAGATTAGCTCTGTGTTACCTTTCGCTGGCACGGATATTGTATCAGTACCAACAATATAATTGCTCAGTAAAATCCTCAATATACCGCCACCATGATAAATAAAACCCAATAAATATAGGTAAAAAATAGGAAATATTTATTGGGTTAATGAATTATCTAAAGTAGAGCTTGGAAAGTCTGTTTTAATTTATCGACATCTTGCTGAGTTGTTGACCACGAGGTACAAAAACGAATACAGGTGGTCTCTGGTGTCGGTTTACATATTTGACTTAATTGATAATGCCCTAATAATTTATTCGCCAGTGCATCTGGGAAAATAACAAAAACTTGGTTTGATTCAACGGGCGCAAGAAACTGAAATCCCTTTTCGGCAAAAAATGAAGCTAATTGTGAAGCCATCTCATTAAGATGACGCCCCAATTTAAAATACAAATCATTATTAAACAGCGGCTCAAACTGGGCAGCAAGCAGCCAACCTTTGGCTTGTAACCCACCTTTTTGTTTAATACTAAAACGAAAATCAGATTGCAGTGCTGGGTTTACAATCACCAATATCTCCCCGGTTAATGCACCAATTTTCGTTCCACCGATATAAAAAATATCAGTTAACTGCGCAACATCTTCAATAGTTAAATCACTATATTTCGACATTAAACCTGAAGATAAGCGAGCGCCATCCATAAATAGCAGTAAGTTATGAGCATCACAAACCTCGCGTAATGCAACTAACTCTTCTTTACGGTAAACGGTGCCAATTTCAGTTGAATTACTAATATAAACAAGCTTAGGTTGGACAGTATGTTCATCATTATGCTCAGACAGTACTTTGATGATATGTTCTGGCGCTAATTTGCCTGATAGTGAATCAACAGTAATAACTTTATGGCCGGTTGCTTCAATCGCCCCTGTTTCATGAACTGCGATATGCCCGCTGTCTACAGTGATAACCGCTTGGTGTGGTCGTAAAACATGGGAAATCGTGGTTAGATTAGTGATTGTACCGCCATTAAAAAAATGAATTTCCGCATTAGGCTGGCCAATTCTTAATCTAATTTTATCTGCTACACGACGACAAATCTCATCAGTGCCATAACCTTTGAAACGTTTCCCTGATAAATCATTTAGGACTTGCATAACTGCCGGATGAGCTATTTCGTTATAATCATTTAAAAAGCTATACATTCACTTACCTATCAATAACTAGTTATATTAATTTATAGCCATTATTTATAGGGGGTTCCAATTCATTATTCAATGATATTTTTGCTATATAAATACCAAAGTTAACGATTAATATTATTTAAGTTGCTGAAATTAAATATTAAGTCATTCATAGTCTATTTCATTGATAAATTGGCATACTGTAAAAGGTGAATTCAGGGTTGAGAATGCCTAAACGTCAAGTTATATCGATACGGGCCTAACAGCGGGTGCACACCTGATTTAACTCGACGCACCCCATGGTAATTTAATCGTGACTGGCCTCCCCATACCAAAACATCGCCATGCTCTATATAAATAGCAACTTTGGGCGCATCTCGAGTTACTCCACCAAAATCAAATGTTGTGGGTAACCCTAAAGAAAAAGAGACAATCGGCTGAGTAAAATCAGTTTCGTCTTTGTCTTGGTGCAATGCCATCGCAGCACCAACGGCATAGCGGTTAATCAAGCAAGCATCAGGGATAAAATGATCAAAGCCAGCAGTGCTCGCTGCAGAAGTGGCCAATTGAACAAAGGAAATTGGTATGGGTTGCCAAGGCTCATTAGTGACAGGGTCACGCTGACTATAGCGATATCCCTTTTCATCAGTTACCCAACCCCAGTCACCGCAGTTAGTCATTGCGGCAGACATTGAGTAGCCATTTGGTGTCGTCATATGTCTTAAGGGGTTAGCTGCAATAATGTTGTTTAATGACTGCAATAATGCATCAGTTTGCCCCAGTAGAAACCCTTTGAGTAAAAAAGCCTCTGGTGCAATTTGTACGGTATTATCTTCATCAGGAAATAACATATTAGCCACTGTTTAATAGTCTGAGTGAATGCTCTAATGAATGTTAACACAGGAAAAAAAGTTGCTCATCACATTCAATGAGCAACCTACAGGGTTAACTTTAACGTTGATAAGCTAGAGTGACTTTTCTTGTTTCCGCTCGCTGACTCGCCCACACACTGAGTAAAATGACAACCATGCCGATAAATTGCAAGGTACTAAGCTGTTGATTGAGATAAAACCATCCCAAAACCACCGCACTCACGGGGCTTAAAAAACCCAGTGACGCCACTGAACTTGGACCTAATATTGCCAGTCCGCGGAACCATAAGGCGTAAGTTAATGCACCGCCAATAAGCGTGAGATACCCTAAACCAATTAAATTTAGTGAACTTAACGTTGGTAAAGCCGGCTCAAATATAATGGCAAACGGTAATAATACTAATCCTCCCGCGGTTAATTGCCATGAAGTAAAGGTTAAAGCACTGACTGGTGGCTGCCACCGGCGACTCAAAACCGTCCCCGCAGCCATTGAAAATGCCCCTGCTAACCCAGCAATAATACCTAAAGGGTCTAAGGCGGCATTCGGTGTTAAGAGCAATATAGCTACCCCGAATACCCCTGCTATTGATGCCATAATGGATACCGCAGATAAACGGTTATTTAACAGCCAGCGGCTTAAAAATAGCACAATTAATGGCTGTACAGCGCCAACCGTTGCGGCGACACCACCAGGTAAGCGATACGCAGCAATAAACAATAGCCACCAAAATAAAGAAAAGTTTAAAACACCTAATACCACTACCCGCAACCACCAAATGCCTTCGGGGAGTTTTCGTAACACAAGTATCAATAGTAATCCTGCAGGTAACGCGCGTAATACCGCCAATGTTAATGGCATCCCTGCGGGTAACATCTCTGTTGTCACTAGATATGTGCTTCCCCACACAATTGGTGCTAATGCTGTCAACCCTAAAACCGTTATACGATTCATATTTCTATTCTCTTAATTTATCTTGAAGTCAAGATATGTGCATTTTACCTTGACGTCAAGATAAATAACCGCCATTATTTGCCTATGGATAGAATAGATAAAATCACTCAACAGTGGGAAAGAGAGCGCCCTGACCTCGATATTAGCCCAATGGGGCTAATTGGCCGGCTAGGTAATGTCGCGTTCCACTTAACTCGGGAAATGGAAAAGGTCTTCGCTCAGTTTGGCCTTAACCGTTCAAGCTTTGATGTACTTGCGACTTTACGGCGTGCAGGTGCCCCCTATACACTGAGCCCAGGAGAAATGTTATCAACGTTGATGGTCACATCAGGGACTATGACCAACCGAATAGACCAATTGGAAAAAGCGGGGTTAGTCAGCCGCCATACTAATCCTGATGACGGCCGCGGCTTTTTGGTTTCATTAACTCCCGAAGGGTTAACGTTAATCAACCAACTTATTGAAGCACACACACAAAACCAGGCTCGCCTCGTCGCTAACTTGTCTCAACAAGAGCAACATGCGTTGAACCAGTTATTACGGACATTCTTAGCGTCATTTGAATCTAATGAATAATAATACGTTGTGTTGAACATAACATGGGGGAATACCTCCCCTCATGTTATTGGCTAAATTGAAAAGGTAATGGCATTTGTAACCGTTCAAAATGGTCACATAAATAAACTAATTGTAAAAGTAATTGGGGTTGTATAGCGCCGGAAGCCACCAAAGGTTTGAACTGATTAGCCAACCAAAGCGCCCCCAAATCTTCAAGTGTTCTAACGACATACGCTATTTCATCTTGTTGAGTCTGAGATAAACGCTGCCTTCCTGTACATGCTTGAGTTTCTAATACCGAAAGTAGCGGCCGAACAAGCTGACTAGCCAACGTTAATTCAGGTACAAAAACTTGGTTTTTTTGCTGTTTTTTCACCATATATTCGATAATTTTATTAAAAAAACCAGAACGTTGTTTCTTACGCGGTGTACTTTCAAAATCTAAATAGAACAGCTCAATACCATGTTCTTTTTTTAACCATAATGTTTTGGGGATTAATTGAAGCACTTCTTGTGAATGGCTCACCTGCACCGTCACAGCACAAATTGGCCATTGCTGCTTTGTAATAAAACGCAATTCCTCAATTTTATGGTCATCACTTCCTTGCCAATTTAGCCGTAAAAACGCCCTGTTTTTTTGTGAATCAATCACCGTCCACAATACACATTGTTCGGTTTCATCCCAATAGAGCGGCTCATAATCAGTAATATGCAATAAAATGGGCGAAAACCTATTCTCTTGTATAAATGTCGGTAATTCGTTAGCCGCTGATTGCCAGTCGGTATAACCGAATTCAGCTTTGATATTAAGGTAATCATCAGTTGTTAATCCTTTTTCTTTGCAGCTAACTGCATAGCTTTCACCGCTAGCTGATAATTTCCCTTCCTCTGATAACCTTGGTAAATGCAATTTAAAGGGGCTTTTCATCAAACTTACTGCGGTATGTTTCCATAACGCCAAGGTTTGCCAAACATTTTGTCGGTTAAACGTCCGGTCAAGGCTATTTCCACGCCCCTGTGTGCATTGAATAATTTTTTTATTTTGTTGATCCCAAAAACTCAATGTAGCACCGATCGCACCGCTATCTGTTTTCCACCAATTCGCATCGATAGGCAGCAAATCAAACTCTATGGGTTGGTCGGTATACTGCCGTCTTTGTAACCCTTTGAGTGCCATAAGCTGATGTTCATTGGCTGTTGATAATTGATACACATAAGCAGATATTTCAGCAATTAACCGTAAAACTTGCCCTTCATCCATCGTAAAATGTTTATCGGCTAAGCGTTTAACTTGCTGGCTAAGGCGTTTCATATAATTGGCTAAGCGAGGCAACCCTTCCGCACGTGCTGACATATTTAGTAATTGCAACTGGCTAGCACTGCTTTGGCTAATATGTGATAGTCCTTGTCGTAACATATCCTGAATGAATTGCTCAACTGAACCCATCACCATTTTATCGTCTTGGGTCAGCTCTTGTTGATGAGTTTGACCTACGGTTATCTCCTCTGGCCATTGCCACTGTTGGCCATGCTGAAACATTAGTTTTGCAATAATAGCGAGATGAACTGCACTTTTTTGTTTTTCAGGTATTGATGAAATCATGCCCTGCAAACCACTACCTCGCATATAAATAATTGGCTCATCATATTCTGGTAGGATAATTTTTAACTGGCTAGAATGTGCTTCATAAACCAGCTCTTTATCTTGCCATACCTGCATAAATCTCAACGCTAAACGAATATCAGGTTTCGGTGTTTGTTTAATTAAGCTTTCTGGTAATAATGCTAATAATTCACTTAGCACCGTTTCACTAGCTACCGGCTCTGCTGAAGTCATTTCTGCGGCTGTATTCGATTGAATCCATAAAACTGCTGCCAAAATGTGTTTACAGCATCCCGTTGCTGGGCAATCGCAAGTGGCTTTTTGGATCCCTTGCGCATCTAAAGAGACACATTGCCCATCACTCGTGAATGTCCCAAGGTTTAAGTCCGTTGGATTAACCTTTTGGTTTTCAACATCTTTGCGTGCACGCCTGAGTAACCCCACATTCGCTAATACGACTAATGCGTCGTCGTCATACTGTAGGTAACTGTTTTTCCAACTCATTGCATGACCTCTGCTAACCATTGCGCAAAATGCTCCGGTGTTAATGCTGCAACATGCATCCCTCTATCTGCGAGTTTTTGGGCAATTTCAGGGTCATAAACAGGGAGTGCCTCGTCATCCAACGCAGCTAAACCTAATAATTTCACTTGTTGGCTATGTAAACGCTGTGTGCAATTGAGTAAATGATTCAGCGCGCCACCCTCTTCAAAATCACTAATTAAGCTAATCACGGTACGTTTTGGGTTACGTATTAAGCTTTCGCAATATTGCATGGCTTTAGCGATATCTGTTCCACCGCCCAGTTGCACTGTCATTAACACTTCAACGGGATCATGCGCAAGATGGCTTAAATCTACCACTTGAGTATCAAAAATCACTAAAGAGACACGCACTGTCGGCAATGCCGCTAATATACTCGCACACACCGCGGCATACATAATAGAGCTCGCCATCGAGCCGCTTTGGTCCACACACAAGATCACATCCCATGGTAAATGCTGTTGCTGACGAGAATTAAAATGGGGTGTTTTGATAACTAACCGTTGATTTTGCTTATCGTAATTCTTCAAATTGGCAGCGATAGTCCCTCTCCAATCAAAATTACGGCTGTTTGGGATCAGTGAACGTTGAAAACGGTTACGCCGCCCTGTTAATGCGTGACGAAATTGGTTACGCATTTGACTTAAAATATCATCAACTACTTTACGTATAATATTTTTAACGGCATCACGGGTTTCTTCATTCATTTTCCCGCGTAAGCTTAACAAGGCTTTAGCGAGGGATTTTGTCGGTTCCATGGCATTGAGCGCCTGTGGATCCTTTAGTAAGCTACTGATCTCATAACGTTCTAACGCTTGGGATTGCATCCGCTCAAAAGTACTATTAGGAAATAATTTACGTGCTTGATTTAACCAGTTAACCGCCGTTAATTGAGAAGCATCTAAGGAGCCGTGGCGTCCAGCTTCTTGTTTTAAGCCTCGACGTTGGTATTCTCGGCGATATAAAAAATCCAAAGAACGTTCTATTTTCAACTCTTCAGCACTAAAGGTGGCTTGGCCCAGCGCGTTATCGGCATATTGCCCGAGGACTAAGCGCCAGCGCTTAGCCAATTGAAGTTGTTCAGGGGTTAATGTCGTATTTTTCTGACTCATTATTTGTCATCCTGAGCACGAGCAAACCAATCCTGTAACCCTAGTTCAATCAGCTGGCTCTGTAATTGTTGTTCGAGTTGAATCACTTCCATCATCTGTTGTTCATTAAATTCTGTCTGGTGCAATGTGAGTTCTTTTGCCTCAATCGCCAAGTCTTGTGCCACATATTGTGCCATTTGTGCATTTTGTTTAGGCGTTAACTGGCTAAACGCAAACCGTAAATCAGGTAACACCTGAATAAAACGCCCTTCATCCCATTCACTAAGCAACTGATTTAACATATCAATTAATAATGGTATGCGTAAGACTAACTCTGGTGCTGTTCGCATCACACCGATAAAATAGCCAATTGCCATTTCAGGATCACTGCCTGTGCTGAACGCGCGCCTAATTTCATCTGTCAGGACGGTTTCATCAATTTTCGCCCCAAGGTAACGCAAAGCATCCACTGCGCCTTTTAAAAGCGGTGTCTGATTTAACTGACCTTCACAACGGCCTAATGCCTGATAAAAATCATTGGTGTAGTCATGGCTGTTATTAATTTCAGGCATAAAAGTGATTAATTCACGGCAAGAAAGTAATGCTGAAAAATGAGGCTCTTGCTGCTGTTCATCCCCTTGTGTAATTTGAGCAAAACAATAAAATGCTTGTTGTAATAAGGCATCTAAACGCGCTTCGATAGCAAAATTATCTTCAATATCAAAGAATTGACGCCCCCTCCAAAGATGAACCAGTTTATGACCACAAGCAATCAATGATTCAAACTTTGTATCCTGCTGAATATAACCATCCAACAAAGAAAATAATGCGGGCATCCGTTGATGTAACCCAATTAACGCGGCTTGCATAAGGAGTGCAACCGCACTTTGGCTTGAGCGACTAACCCCTTGTTGTTCTAGGTTTTTTTCCATTTCAAACAAACGGGCTAGCGCGATAGCTTTTAATTGCGTTCCTTTTTCCGATAATGCAATCAATTCCCCCTCAACATTAGGCGTCCATGCGTATTGCCATTCTTCAAATAATAAATCCATTTGGTTACCCGACAAAAAGTTTGGCCCAGAGAGCAGCTTAGCAAAATGGATATCAAGAAATGCTAGTAAATGCAGAAATCGGCTGCGCGCACGATGTTGTTGGTTACGATAAACATCTAAGCGGCTCACCTTACTTAAGGTATCATCAAGTTTGAAACGAAAGCTTTTTGCTAATTCATAAGTTTCAGTGACTAACGGAGGTGTTGCTGTCCCTTTGGGAATTTTTCCGAGTAAAAAGCCGGAAAAACAGGTTGTTATTTCCTGCCAAAGTTCAACTTGGCTTTCATCTAAGCTACCTTTGATAAAAACGCTTTGTAACCCATCCAACAGGTCATAACGCCCTGGGCCTGCATGCCCACGAAAGACGGCAAGGCGAATGCTTTGCTCTGCAGCCAGTTTAACCGATAAAAACCCGGGAGCCGCTTCAAATTGCCTTTCACGTAAGATATTCGCAACTTTAGAAAGATAGGCAACACCTAAACGGTTTCGATAAGCCTGCGTAGGCTGGTTATCGCCTGTCAACTGTGCTTGGCGTTGCTGCAATAATGACAACCATGATTGTTGGTAAAATGCAGGAGAAGGCATGCCGGATGCATAGCCATTTAATGCATCAAGTTTGTCATAGCTATAGCGAATAAACCAAGCCTTGTCTTGTTCACCCAATTTTTGTTGTTGAATAAACGCTTTTTGTTGTGCTACAGAAAGCTTAAATTGTTGATTGCGAGTCTCTTCTAACCCTTCAAGAAGCGCAAGGGTATGGAATCCTCCCGTCACCACCACAATTTTAGCTTGTGGGTGCTGGGCTTTAATGGTCTGGATATGCGCTTGCATATAGCGCTCACGCTGTATAGAGCCTTCTGCTTCAAGGACTTGGGGCTCATAATCAAGCCGTGCCAATGCACACCAAATAAAGCTATCCATGAAAAATGTCTGCCAATCCGCGAGTTGTTCAATCGCCCGTAATTCAAAAATTTGCTCCCATAATTCATCATGGTCACGGCAACCACTTTTTTTCGCAAGCTGGCTAATAAATAGGCTATGGGCTAAGTAGCGTTCTTTCTGCAAACTTTGAGATTGCAACTCATTGGCTTCGTCTTCATTAACTTGCGCTGTCCATGGTAAGTCAATGAAACGCAACTGGGCTTGGTGTTGTTGGCCGATTTGTAAAGCCTGCCATTCAGGGGAATATTCACAGAAAGGAAAATAAGCAGATCGAGTGACAACGTCACTTTTATCTCCTACTTGTGCGGGTTTTACTTCTGTTTGTGCCATAATAGCGACAGGTGGCTGGGTATCATGATGTAATAAGCTCGCCAGTAGCCCATTAAAACTATCGGGTCCCTCGATTAAAACATAGTCAGGTTCGATTTGTTCAATCAACGACAACGTGCTGTATGCACATGCGGGGCTATGATGCCGAATAGGTGCAAAGTAGATACCGGCTGATTCAAGTTGTTGCCTGTTGTGTAATGCATTTTCAATGCGTTTTGGTAAAGGTATAGATAGCAAGCTCACCGCTGATTTCCCTAAGGGTTATTCGTCTTAAATGGCCTAGTACTAATTCAATCATCATGACGAGGGGTTAGTAGAACCATAGTGGCTCTACCTTGTTATGAAACTTTATTGCCAATATGCCCTCGAAGCATCAAAAAAAGCTTTCCACTCTTGGCTATGTTTCGCCCTTTCTCTCGCGACATTGTCAATGTAATAACGCATCCGTTTGATATCATCTGCGTTATCTTTTAAAACCACACCAATAAGCTGGCGTGCAACTGCTCCTGCATTGAGTATGCCATCACCTAAGTAATGGGCTTCAAGTGCACATGCATAAGCAATATTAACGGCTTCAGCTGTCGACATCACCGCGTCTGGCGTTTTAATGCTGCCCCCATCTTTGGTATTTCCTGAACGCAATTCTTGGAACGTGGTGACCAACAGCTCGATCACGTTGCTTGGGATGGTTACTTGGCCATTGAGGTCAGCTAACTCTGCGGTTAATTGCTTATTGATCAGCTTAATTTCAAATGCGGGATCTTGGATAGGCCGTACCGTTTCAAAATTAAATCGACGTTTTAACGCTGATGACATTTCATGAACGCCACGATCACGCAAGTTTGCTGTACCAATTAAATTAAACCCTTGCTTCGCGCTGATCCGTGCATTGTCTTTCATTTCAGGGATCATCATTTGCTTTTCTGACATCAAGCTAACCAGCACATCTTGAATTTCAGGAGGACAGCGCGTGATCTCTTCAAAACGAACAATTTTCCCCTCTTGCATACCTTGGTATAACGGCGAGCTAACCAATGCTTTCTCTGTTGGGCCTTCAGCTAATAGCAATGCATAATTCCATGAATATTTAATATGATCTTCAGTTGTGCCCGCGGTTCCTTGAATGGTTAAACCTGAATCACCACTAATTGCAGCGGCTAATAACTCCGATAACATGGATTTTGCCGTCCCAGGCTCCCCGACTAACATTAACCCTTGTTTACCTAATAACGTCACAATTGCACGGTCAACTAAAGCATCATCACCAAAAAATTTTGCAGAAATATTGAGTGATTCATCACCTAAGATAAATTGCCTAACAGCACGAGGTGAGCGCAACCACCCTTGTGGTTTCGGGTTCTGTTTATCTGCTTCGGTTAAACGCGCCAATTCATCGGCAAAACGAATTTCTGCGCTTTCACGCAGAATATTCCCTTCTATTGTTTTACTTTTAGTCATTCTAAAATCCTACGTTAAACCCACTTACCAAGGTGTTTTCTTTTCCCACTCAGGATCAAAACCTGCACACGCATCCGCAACTTTTAAATAATCCGCATAGCTTTCAGCTAATAAAATAGGTGGGATATCTTTTAACTCGATATAGCTGCGGTTCCATGAGCTTTGTTGTGATTTTTCGAAGCTTAATGAAAACAAGACCGCTGGAATATTTTCCTCTGGCACATAGCTGCCACTAAATTCGATATAGACATAAAAACCTAAACTGGCGAAGTGTTTTGCATAATGGGTAAAACTCCCACCGTCTTCTGCTTGCCCACGTTGGTAACCCATTTTTGTCAAGACGCCACGCAAGGTATAGGTGTCGGTTAACCACCCTTTACGATCTTCAATTTCAGTTAATTTCAGATCCAGAGCAGGGATTTTATGTTCCATTTGTGAAAATAAAAATTTCACTTTGTAATCTTTAAAGTGCGTTATCCACGCTTTTCGCTCATCTTCACTGACCAATGCAGCATGGGCTAATTTGATGTAAGAGTCAGCAGATAACGTCACTTCGTCATCATCTAAATTTAATAAACTGCCATCATCCGATGGACGAAACACATTCAGGATATTGTTCTCTTTCGTTTCTATCCAAACTAATTTTTCGATAAGGCCACGCATCACCGGGTGCGCTTGGATATATTCCTGCCAATCTGCGGTTGTCCAAAGGCGCTCTGCGCACATCGCTTCATATAAACGAGCCGTTTGCAGTTCAATGACTTGCTTGAGTTCTTTTTTACTCGCAGTGAATAGCTTTTTAGATTCTTTAGCCAATTCTTCGTTATCGGTTTTACGTGCAGCGGGTAATGCTTTGATTTCTTTGCCTTCTGGATTAAATAAGACTAATTTTTGCTGTGCGTCCAGCTTCGCAGTAAACGTACGGTCACCATATTCAAGTGCCAAAATACCTGTTTCATCCATTCCGGCAGTCGGTATTGTTCTATCTGCAAGTTCATCCGCGCTCCAACCATTACGTTCAGCAATTTGAGCAACAAGTCCGCGCGCTTTTTCTTGAACTGACGCGGTACGATAACGGCGAGAAAGTGACAATAATAATTGAATAATCAGAGGGTCATTGCTTGTCGCCACCGCATCAATCATGGCTTCAATTTGTGCGCGACGTTGGTAATGATCACGCATATAGTTGCGCAATGTGGTTACGGCAAGGTGCCCTTCAATACCACAAATCAGCGCTAACATTCCTTTATCACTAATAGCGGAGCCTAAATAGCGGCGCAGAACTTCATTTTTTATCTCATTAAACGTCTGCTCGAAAGTATAGTTTTCATACTGACTATAATATTCAGGCCAGCGTTTCACCCAATCTTGATAATTAGCTAAGCGTTTTGGGGCATCACGTTCTGCTTCTGCCATTGCCATTTCTAATGACGGCCCAGCAATATCTTGCCCGATAAAACTATTTAAAATAAAACTACCTAATTTCTTTTGGCTATCTATCGAAAGTAAACCAATATAACGTTGAAGTAATCCATTACCCGCTGGCATTTTTAATTTAACGGCCAGAACCACCCACCAGCGAATAATATCGGCTTCTACGGGTTTATTATTTTGCCAAGTTAATGCCGGCAAAGAATCGAGATTAAACCATGCCATACTGGCAGGCGCTTTCGCTTTTAGTCCTTTTTGCGCTTCAGCTAATAACACTTTAGGCGCAAGATAACCTGAAATATCCTCGCCAAATTGTTCCAGCGCAGTTAATAAGGCAGCCCGTACAACTTCCCGTTTTTCTTTCTTTAATAAGGCATAGAGTGGTTTTAATGACTCTGGATTTTTCAAACGTGCCAACCATTCAATTGCGGTGACACGAATTTCTTGTTTGCCTGAATCTAACCCTTCTGCCGCGTTGAGGTGAATATTCGGTAATGTCTCTAGTAGTTTTTGCGCGCTCAGACGATGGGTTTTATTTTCCCCAAGAGCCAACTCCATAATACGTGGAATAAAACGTGCTGGAATGGTCGGTAACATTGCAAGGACATCAATTCCACTCGCCGCATCATATTCTTGATAATAACGCTGCGTTTCTTGTTGAGGAATTAAACCTAATGCTTCTGCAATAAAATCTGGGTATTGAATGAAAAACGGCCAAACTTGTGCTGGCTGGTTAAAAATTGCTAACCCATTAGCATATGAGCGTAAACAAAGGTCTGCAATCAACCGTGTTGCGTTTTTAAAATGACATTGTGTTAACGTTTTTTCTAGCTGACGCAATTCAATTTGCCCAAGAATTCGCGGTGGAACTTCCCGTGTAAGATGGTAATGGGATAAATGTTCCTCATTTGTTCGGTTATGGCTGATCAGACGTAATGCATGGAATAAGGTATATTCGGGCAAGTTAGTAATACGTTCTTTAAATTTCACCACGCTATATTCATGGTCAGTAATAATTTCCTTACCTGAATTCAGCTTATCAATCACCTTACAGCAGGCTTGCGCATTGAGTTTTTGGAATTCTTTATAATGTCGCTGTGCCCAATTGTAGCTGTGCTTCTGTTTTTTGTTTTCTTCAATTTCACTTTCTGCATTTTCCTTGGCTTTTTGCAGCATTTCATTGAAATTATTAACTAAGATATCTTTTGCACTTTCAGGCAGCGGTGTATCTTCTAATTCAATAAACTCAGGTAACTCAGTCTCTTCAACTTGGCTGGCGGTATCCATGACTGAAAATCTCGAAATTGCACTTTCAATACTTTTCAGTACGGTTTTATTGGTTTCCGTTGTCAATGCCGCTGCTAATATCTCTCTGTGTTCGCCTATACGGGCAAACAAATCTGCTGCTTGGGTACGCTGTTTTGGCGTACCTCCAGTTAAAATTTGAGTTAAGTGTTGCGTAACCGATTGTGCAGGTAAAATTGCCATTGTGGGTTCCGCGGCTGCACGCACTGTTTTTAACGAACTAGTAGCAAAAGAAACTAATACATCAGCAAAAAGCGTATAAAGCTCAACGTCTTTCTTCAGTGTGTTGATTAACTGAATTTGCCCTGCAGCAGATAAATTATTCACTAACGTCTGCTTAATAAATGCTTGTTCTGCGATTAAATACGCTTTGAATCCTGGAATGGCAAATAACCGATTTAAGTTATCATAATGGTAATCAGATAAATGATGACGATCGAAAATGATATATAAAATAGTGTTAGCCGGTTTATCTGTCTCTTGTTCGATGATTTCAGTTAGTAGGTCAAAATGCCAATGTTTACGGTGTTCTAACTTAGTATCCCGCGAATTATCATAGGTTTTTGCAAAGGCATCGCCCATTAAATAACTTACCCACGATGGTAATTCAGGTGTTAATACTTTGATGTTAATATCTTGGCACGCCGCCGCTAATACTTTTGCAAAACGGGCAATTTGCGATGAAGTAATCCCATCGCCCACTTTCGAATATAGTTTATGTCTTGCATTTGCCCCTTGGCGAATTAATTTATTATATTGGCTCGAATTAAAGCTATTTCCTCCCCACCACCAATCTACGGTACCGGGTTTATCGAGCAAAATAACCGCTTTTTCGTTATCCAATTGGCTTAATTGAACCAATACTTCTGGCGATTTTCCATCTAATACATACTCTAAAACGGTTTTAGGTAGTTCTTCATCTAAGACAGACAAAGGTAAAAGCGCTTCTTGTAAATATTGTTCTGCAGCGGGTGATTCTTTTTTCCCAAAAATTGAAAGAAGATTAAATGTGAACTTTGCCATCTGACATCCCTAAAAGTATTTATATAACAACTTCTTATCATTTTAATCATATCGTCACAATTTGATTATTCTTAATCGTTTTTAATTAAGATATATCATTTAACCCGTCTTGCGATTTTAAATTCTGCCTATAGGGATATAGCTATAGGTTTACTCTTTATAATTAAACTTTACCCAATAAATTATTTAATTAACTGCCTTATACCTATATTTTTCTTTTTATTATGTTGACGATAATTCTGATAACAGTTTATTGCTATTTACATCAAATTTATTCGCGAAGAAAACGTTGACTAAACACTAAATCTAATATTAGACTAAAAATCTAGTCAACGTATTTTGTGCATGGTGAGGCAGATATGAGTCAACTTATTGAATGTGTGAATGCACCGACACTCATTGCTCCAAAAGGGCATTATTCACACTGTGTTACTGCTAATGGATTGGTTTTTATCTCAGGGCAATTACCCGTTGATAAGTTAGGCAATGCGATGACTGACGTAGCATTCCAAGAGCAAGCCACGCTTGTGCTTGCTAATTTACAAGCATGCTTAGATGCTGTTAATTGTAGCAAAGCGCATTTGGTTCAAGTTCGAGTTTATATAACAGATATGGAAAATTGGCCGTTATTCAACCAGATTTATGCTAAGTGGATAGGCGATCACCGCCCAGCCCGTGCTGTCGCAGGCGTTGCTGAACTTCATTTTGGTGCAGCATTAGAAATTGAAGCGATTGCGATGTCTGCTTAATTACTTATTATTCATTGGGGTTATATCATGTCAGGATTAATATTACCGACTTATCAAGATGTAGAAGCAGCAGCACAACGTATTGCGGGTTTTGCACATAAAACCCCTGTTCTCACCTCAACCACCGCAAATAAAGAATTTGGGGGCGAACTGTTTTTTAAATGTGAAAACTTTCAGCGTATGGGGGGCGTTTAAATTTCGAGGAGCCTTTAATGCGTTGAGTTTGTTAAGCCCCGAGCAGAAAAAAGCGGGCGTTATTGCATTTTCTTCCGGTAACCATGCACAAGGTATCGCTTTAGCAGCGCAACTTTTGCATATTCCTGCCACTATTCTTATGCCCAATGACGCACCTGCGGTGAAAGTGGCTGCTACACAAGGTTACGGTGCCACCGTTATCCGTTTTGATCGCTATAAAGAAGACAGAGAAGTGCTTTGCCAACAACTCGCTACTCAACAAGAGTTAACGATTATTCCTCCTTATGACCACCCTGATATCATCGCTGGCCAAGGTACCGCAGCCAAAGAACTGATTGAAGAAGTGGGTGAATTGGATGCCCTATTTGTTTGCTTAGGTGGCGGAGGCCTACTTTCAGGGTGTGCCATTGCCACCAGAAAATTATCACCTAACTGCCAAATTTATGGGGTTGAGCCTTTAGCCGGCAATGATGCGCAACAATCATTTCATCGAGGGGAAATTGTGCACATTGATACGCCAAAAACCATCGCAGACGGTGCGCAAACCCAACATCTAGGTAACTACACCTTTGCTGTTATCAAAAACAAGGTTGATGATATTTTCACTGTAACCGACGAGCAACTTATTGATCGCATGAAATTTTATGCTGAACGCATGAAAATTATCGTTGAGCCGACAGGTTGCTTATCCTATGCTGCTGCCCTTGCCCACAAAGAACAATTCCAAGGTAAGCGCGTGGGGGTCATTGTCAGCGGTGGTAATGTTGATATTCAGCACTTTGCACAATTAGTTTTATAAGTAATTAGTTTCATAATGAACACCGCCCTTCATCTATTAGCAATACTAAAAATAGGTTAAAATTAGGGATTAGCAATTGATGGATGAAGGGAAACAGCATGTCAGATCAAAAAGATAATTCAATACTGGCTCAAGTTGAAATTATTGCGAAAGGTCTTAGTGAAACATTTGCCCCTTTTTGTGAAGTGGTGGTACACGACCTTAAAAATCCGGAACACTCCATCCTTTCTATTCATAATAACTTATCTGGTCGCGAAGTTGGTGAACCTACTACCGAACTCGGCCATGCAAGAATTGAATCTGCAGATTTTCCGAATATTATTGCTAATTATGCCAACCAATTTTCTGATGGGCGCCCAGTAAAAAGCACTTCGATTGGTATTAAAGATGAGTCAGGACAATACATTGCCGCATTGTGCTTAAATCTGGATATGACATTATTTAGAAGTATGCAAAGTATGTTATCGCAATTTATTGACGTGGGTAATAGCCCAATAAAAGAGCATATTGAGCCTAATGGTGCAGAAGCCATTCGCATGCGTATTGACCAATATGCTGCCACCTTAGCTGCGACACCACGCACATTGAAAGTAGACGAAAGAAAAAACTTAATTGAAGTGCTACGCAATGAAGGCCTGCTAGATATCAAAAAATCTATGGAAACAGTGGCTCAGCACTTAGGGATATCAAGAGCCTCGGTTTATTTGTATGCAAAAAAAGAAAGTTAACGATTGGCCTTTTTTAATATCTGTTTAATGCTGATGGGGAAAAAATCATTTACATCCACACCGACATTAATCGCTCGGGGCCCTAACACCGCTAAGCGCTTAAACTGCTCTGGGTCTTTCCCTGAATTATGAACATGACCATATAAATGAATCGCATCACGAAAGAAGCCTTGCCATTCTAATATTGGGTAATGGAATAACACTAATTTTTGTTTTTGATATTCCAACTCATAATAGCTTTTAACCCATTCAAACAACGATTGGTCGAATTCGGGGTCGTCTAAAAATTTATCATGATTGCCACGAATCAAATATTTTTTCCCTGCTAAGCGACGTAATATTTTATTCGCATCCGCGCCATTCCCCTTGTATAAAAAATCACCGAGTATGTAAATCTCATCATGCTCAGTAACATACGCATTCCAGTTATGAATCAACGTATCATTCATGTGACTGATACTCTTGAACGGTCGGTCACATAGGTTAATAATATTTGAATGGCAAAAATGGGTATCTGAAATAAAGTAAATCATATAAAACCTAAAAATATATTAATAATAATTCTACTCAAGCAAACCATTTGCTTACTATTTATCATATCTCAATGATTTTTAATTGCTTTACGGAATTAGCTGAAAACAGACTTATTTAGCGTAATAATCACTCCCAAATTGCCCTTCCTTCCCAACACTCATCAATTAGCGCTAAAAACTCACGAACTTTAGGGGGTAAATAACGTTTTGTCGGGTATAGCGCACAAATAGGTGACTCAGGCAGGGAAAACTCGGTTAGCACTGGCACTAATCGGCCTTTTTTGATTTCCTCACTCACTAAAAATGCACCTAACTGGCACACTCCCTGTCCTTCTATAGCTGCGGCGAGAATAGCCTCGGTGTCATTTAATACTAAACGCCCTTGAGCTGGATAATTTTGCAAATGCCCATTAATTTTATACTTCCACGACACATTATATCCTCGGTGCCTAAACACCAGCATACTGTGATACTGTAAAGCTTGCGGGTTTACTGGTTCACCGCGCTGCTGGAGATATTCAGGGGATGCGCACGTGATTAACCGATGTGGGGCTAAGACTTTACGGACTAAACGGTTATCATCCATTCCGCCAATACGGATCGCAATATCAAAACCATCGCGCACAATATCACAATAGTCATCATTAAAATCTACATCCACCTCAACCTGTTCCCATTGTGCTAGATAACGTTGAACGAGAGGTAAAATGAAACGTTTTCCAAATACCACAGGTACCGTTATCCTTAATAATCCTTTTGGTTGTTGCTGGCCTTGGCTTAATATATTTTCAACTCTTTCAATCTCTTGTAATATGTTAATGGCAGATTCATACACCAATTGACCTTCATCACTTAAATGAATACTTCGTGTCGTTCGATGTAACAAGCGAGTTTGTAGACGATGTTCTAGTCGCCCAATACATTTCCCAATCGCTGAACGCGATAGTGCTAGCCGTTCGGCCGATTTCGTGAAACTCAGTGTTTCAACAACATCCACAAAGACTTTTAAATCAAGTAGGTTATCCATCACTAGAGAAGCTGAATTAGACACGATTTATCCCCAATATTTCTACATTTGATATATTTATCTCCTATCATGTCCCCTATATGCTATTTCAACAAGTTTATTTTTAGTTAGGTAGAATATGTTTTCACAATGCATTAAACATTCAAATAGCATCAGCACACTTCGTTCATGGGGGGCAATACTGACCTTAACCCTTGCCACTTTTATTGTTGTGACCACTGAAATGTTACCCGTCGGCCTATTAACCCCTATTGCCAATCAGTTTTCTATTTCTATCGGTTTGAGCGGGTTGCTTATGACTTTACCTGCTGTCGTGGCTGCAATTTGCTCACCATTGGTAATTTTATTTACCGAACAAATTGATCGTAAAAAATTGCTGATTTTTGGTGCACTGCTGCTCGTTGTATGTAACTTGTTTGCGGCAATCACGTCTCATTTTACATTGCTATTAATTAGCCGCTTATTTATTGGTTTATGTATTGGCATTATATGGGCGATCGCAGGTGGAATAGCACCGCGTTTAGTGGCATCAGCACATGTTAATTTAGCAACATCAATGATTTTTGGTGGAGTGGCTGCTGCCTCGGTAGTGGGGATTCCATTAGGCGTTTTTATGGGTGAATGGTGGGATTGGCGCAGCGCATTTTTCTTAATGAGTGCCTTATCATGTATTTTATTATTGTTAATGGTAGTTCTTTTACCCTCTTTACCGACGGTCACACCACCTTCTGCTAACGCTTTTATTGCACAATTAAAACGCCCAACAATATTACTTGGGTTAGCCATTACCTTACTTTTGGTATCAGGGCATTTCATGGTGTTTACCTATATTAGACCGCTATTAGTCGCTAATATTCATGCAACAGGTGAACAACTTAGCATTATGCTATTTTTTTATGGTATCGCGGGCATTTTGGGGAATTTTATCTTTGGCTTAACGGCGGGGAAAAAGCTTAATTTATCCTTGTTTATCATTATAACAATCATTATTGCTTGCTTATTTTTGCTTGCTATTTTACCCCTGACAACATTAATTGGCGGCCTAACTATTATAGCTTGGGGAATGGCTTATGGTGGTGTCTCCGTCACATTGATGACATGGATGATTACGCACAGTCTTCAACATATTGAAATTACGGGCTCACTTTATATTGCTTTTTTTAATGCAGGCATTGCTTTGGGTTCTGCTTTAGGCAGCATGGTTGTCTTCTTATATGGGTTATCTGCTAACCTCATCATCGCAGTTCTATTACTCACAACGGCGCTACTGGCACTCGCTATTTATCACCTTAAAACACATTAATCTGACATTCTTCATCAATAAAATGATTACCATGATAAACTTCGATTATATCATAGGTAATCATTGCCATTTTTTATGGCTCGTAATTGCAACGAAACTACGGCATATAAATAGCACTATTAATGAAGATACCGGAAGAAAAATGACCAAAACCAATTCAGTTCCACTTTTTTATGATTCATTTGGTACACCAGATAACCCGACTATAGTCCTCATTCCTGGCTTAGGTGGCCATAACATTAGTTGGACGTCAGACTTTTGTCAGGAAATTGCAGATGCTGGTTTTTACCTGTTACGTATAGATAACCGAGATGCGGGTTTATCTCATCATATCAATGAGTTCCCACCTATTGATTTAGGGGTATTGATTGAAAAAATGCAACAAGGTGAGCCTTTCGCTGTTCCTTATACCTTATTCGATATGGCTGAAGATATTATCCATCTCTTAAATACGTTATCTATTGATAAAGCCCACTTTATTGGTCGTTCCATGGGCGGAATGATTGCCCAAATAGCGGCAGCGAAATTTCCTGAACGTACATTATCTCTTTGTGCAATCATGTCATCGACTGGGAACCCGACTTTGCCACAAAGTGCTCCCGATGTTATGCAAATGCTGATGAGCCCAAGTGCTAACCCAAAAGAAGATTTAGAAGGATATTTGTCAGGACAGCTTGCGTTTTATCGCCGGATCAGCTCAACGTTTGGCCCATTTGATGAAAATTATTATCGTGAATATATACTGCAATCACTCGCACGCAATCATTCACCAGAAGGCACTAAACGCCAAATTGTGGCTGTTGCCGTCACCGGAGATTTGCGTTCTTATATACAGCACATTAATGTACCCACATTAGTTATTCATGGTTCAATCGACCCGCTCTTCCCATTAGCCGCAGGGCAAGATATTGCTAACAATATTCCGAATGCAAAATTGGAAGTTATTGAAGGTATGGGCCATGAAACGCCACCAATGATTAATCCACAAATCGCTAAACTGATAATTAATCATTTAAATTAATAAATTCGCGTACTAAGGCTCTGAAAATGAGCCTTAGTTACTATTATAACCACCCTTGTTTCTTATGCTGCGCACAAATTGGGCAAATATGGGTATTTTCTTCCCAAGAAGAAAAAGGTAAATGGCAGGTATTACACTGCGCATCATAATAATGGAAAATTTTTGGTACGCTATTTTTGGCTGTATATGCTTGTACATGGATAGATTTAGGAAAACAAACGACTTGGCAACTCATACAACCAGTACAACGTTTTTCATCTATCAAAAATTGGTTATTTTCAATTTCTATCGCATGCTCATCACACATCTTGGCACAAGCACCACAAAGAATGCATTTTTCTGTGTCTAATTCGACCTTAAACCAGCTATCTTCAGGGTAAAATTGTTTTCTTGCATTTAATCCTGTTTTCACCTGGCCCTTATCTAACGGCTTTGAATCCAATTTTTGACGAAATAGCATCATCCGACGACCGCTATCGACTTGTTCAGGCTGAACAATACGTAATTGCCAAATAGGTTCTTGTAATATTTTGAGTTTTAAATTTAATGCCGCAATCGTTGGCAACCATTTATCAACCCAGGGTTCAGCAATTTGCATACCACGAATGCCATATTGCCGGTGCCAAACAATCAGTTCGTCCGCATTCGCAATGGGTTCGTCATGTTTTACTATCAGAAACTCCCCTTGATAGCTGCGTTCGTGAGGCTTGATATTTTCAATAGCATCGACAGGGCAAGCAAATAAACAATTACCACATTGAAAACACAATTCATTATTAATTTCTGCATCCATATGGCTAAATGACACAGCGCCAACAGGGCAGCTGATGGCACAATTATCACAGATGCTATTTTTCAGGCGTTTTCTTACGCACTGACCGTTAATTATGGGTTCAGGAGGCAGCTCTAAACTAATAAAACGTCTCATTGCTCTACACTCTCCCGTTACAACAAAAATAACTTATTTAAAAATTGTTATATTTAATAGTTAAATTCTAGCATTAATTTTCACACTATTTTAGTACAACACTCTGTAGATAAAGATGATTTGGGCTAAATAATTACTTAAAAACCACAAAAATCTCTGTATTTTGGAGCCTTGTGGTTTACGTCTCCTTTCTAACTTGCTTTTTTCATATAATTATCAACAAGGTTGGTGGGCTCCCAATTCTTCTGTAAATATTCAATATCCTGAATACCAATACAGTTTTCTTCGTCTTGTAGGCGTAGTGTCGCTAACGTCTCCACTAAATGATTTAATTTTTGTTGGGTGGAATGCTCATTTTGCCCCTCTAAAGACTGCACATGAACTACAGTGGGAGCTATCGTATTCGGATACTGAAATATTTTCACACTACGTCCCTGATCTGAAGTATAAGTATATCGAGTTGCATTACTTCGGTGGTCAGGTTCCTCTCGAATAACGTCCTTATTAAAATTAATTAGGTAAATCGTGTTTTCACCGCCAAGGCTATACAACGAATTCCAGCCTACAATTTCGCCATTGATAATAAAACTATTTTTTCCGCTAGCATCTGTTAACAACCCATTTGAACCATTAGAAATGAAGACATCATTCCCTTCACCACCATATAAATTGGTATCACTTATTGATGCATAAAGAACATTATTTCCGTAAATACCATCTGGAATTGAAATGGCTCCAGTTACCGCTTGCGCTTTAAATACCCGCCCGACTCCACTTCTATCCCAAACTTTTTGTTCTGGTCCTTTTGTTCGAATAAACAAGCGCCTAAATGGCGTATTTTCACTAATATGTATATTTTTTGTCTTTGTATCAATAATTGATGAAAAGTTTAACTCGTTAGAAAAATTTTTAAACTCATCCATAGGGTGCCAAATCTGTTCTGGCGTTAATTCTTTTTTATATTGACGCTGTTCAGCAAGGTAGCGAACTAAATGTGCCATTCCATCATTATGAATATGGGCGGGCATATGGGAGGGTAACCGCTGATGATGACAGACTTGATTATTGCTATTTTCATTATTTTTGGGCATTTTTACTTTGACTGTACGCAAATTAGATTGCGATGTATAAATATGATAAGTCTCTTCCCGTTCGTCTATGACCTCATACTGTGTTTTAAAATTAAATAAATGAATATTATTAAATCCCACTTGATCTAATATTTCTGTATTACCGCCCCCTTTACTTCCATCAATTAAATAGTGGTCATTTCCTCCTTGTCCATCAAGTTTGTCATTACCCAAGTCAGATAGAATTAAATCACTATTTTCACCACCATATACATAATCATCACCGTTACCTCCATACAAAACATTCCCTCCTCCATTTGAAATAATAATATCATTACCATCTCCTGAATTTATGATATTCCCTATCATGCTGTTGTCATCAATTAGGTCATCACCATTGTTTGTATCTAAAATAGGATAACGGAAATTATATCCCTTAGGGATTTTTATGTAATCATTATTTACTGTTGGTAATTCCAAAAATTCAATTGGTTCAATGTTATAAGAATCCTGCCCCATTTTTATCCTAAATAAATTTCCATGACCGTCTTTAATATGAATTTCTTTACTTATTTGGTATGATAAATTAATGAAGCTAATTTCAATTTTTTCATTACTGAATTTATCATATAAAAATATTGATTTTCCCAATGCCTTGATATCAAACCCATTCTCATAAGGTAATAAAATGGTCATATCAAACTCATTTTCCATTTCTGGTTTAATATTTGAAAAGTCAAAAATGATTTTACCTTGAAAAATCTGATCTGGGTTAACTTGATAAACATCTCTTCCTTTAGTAACTGTAATATAACTGTTTCTACTGACCATTAAAAGGTGGCCATCGTTATTCTCTCCTTTATACTCTAACTTACTCGCTAACCCATGAAATTTAAAATCCCCCCATAAAGGTTGATCATATATTTCATTATCAACTGAAATTGTTTTTTCACTCTCATCAATACTCATTGTAGAGCTAGCGCCACCCTGATAAGTAATATTGAAAATATTTTCACTTATAATGTGTGAAGCACTTAAATCCAAATTATTTAGCTTAGTATTTAATACAAATCCGTCCCTTGTATATAATTGATACCTGTGAAATATTCCCCTACCATTACTATCGATTCTATACGTGTTTTTTAAAGTAACATTCAGTGTTAAAATTTTCGTTTCTGGCTCTTCCAATTTCATTTCAATAGTTAATATGAGATCATTACCCGAAATACTGGCCCCCTTTATTTCGCTTAACATATACCCTAAATTCACTCGACTTTGACCTTGTATTTTTTCAATAATTACAGCTGATAATTCTAATAAATCATCATTTAATTCATCTTGATTATTGCGCCAGTCAACACGACGTAGAAAATAGTTATCATCGCCTTCTCCACCATTGACTATCCCTGATTCAAATATTAAATGGTCATCCCCCTCCATACCTTGAATAAATGCAATCATTGCCCCTGCATCTAATGTGTTGGATTCTTTATTACCTAATAATTCTGTTGTCGTAGAGCTATCTCCAATTAGCATCACATCATTAACATTGTGCAAATGAATCTTCTTAACTTTATGATTAATGAAGGCCACCTCTGACGTTTCCTTGTTCAAATCGATATCTATTTTACTGTTGGATGGAAAGTCTTTAATGATTATACTATTATTCCCTCCATTACCATCAAAATAAATTTCGTTAATTTCTTCAATGTTATTATCAAATAATAATGATAAATTTGTAATATCATCTTTTTCGCCGCCTACTAGAAATTTACTCCCTGCATTGATGTTAAATAAATTTTTTGAATTTTTTTTCCCAACGATAACATCTATTCCATTCCCTGGGTTAAAACTAATGTTTTTTTGTTTGGCTTCATTTTCATATCGGTAACCAATATTTTGCATACCTTCATAAATAACCCTAGGATTTTCACTTAATAATTCCCTTGCAATATCAATAGGCTGGTTTAAAAACTCTTCTCCTAGTCTATTCACTCTAATATCATTATTTATATCAGGATGGATCGTATTGGTATAATTATTTCTAGCCTGAAATAGCCGTAGCTCTGATGCTGATAAGGAACTTAGTTGTGTAGCAACTGACTGTTTTTTCTTTATGTTATAAGAAGTAGTTAGCTCGTTTTTATGTAAAAATTGTTTTAGTAATAAACTATCATATTCAGGATTAAGCACAAGAATGTCATTGGCAACCTCCTCGCCAATATTCTTATACGCGATAGGAGGCGTTTTATTCACCAGTCTAAAACGATAATTAAAATTCAGTTCATTGACTCTCTGTGTTTGAAAGCTTTTTATCCAACGATTATCTTGAGAATCATAATGATAATTTTCCCGAATAAAATTAATTTGTTCGATGGTATAGTAAGGCCCTATTTCATCACTATCAATATGACTAAGAGGTCCACGGCTATCCACATCCACAAACTCTACACTACTAATTATTTTTGAGTTATTTCTATAATAAATATAATGTTTGATATGTTCAACAAGGATCGGTTTACCAACCAATTGCAAGTGTTCATCGAAACCCTGATATAAAAATGACGACTTGAACATATCTAAATCTTGTTGCCAATTTATATTTTTGAAGTGTGCTAAATGCTGTTTATAACTAAATCGATTTAATATGTTGTCTGAAGGAGGGAAACCAAGTGCAGCACGAATACCTTCTCTGGCTTTTTCATCCCAGCATAGAGATTCACCGAGCTCATCTTCAATTTTTTCTACTGCGCGAATACCTGTATATACCATCCCTCCAATTAATAAGGAACCCGCAACAATTAAACCAACGACAGGTATTACCGATGAGCCAATGATTATACCAATTATAGTTACACCACCCACAATAATGTTAGCAATTGACAAAGAACCATTCACAATTAAGTCTTGGCGCTCTTTATCATTTGTAACCCTGTCTAGTTGTTCAAATGCTTCACAAGCTTGATAAATATCTAATCCCATTCCAATTAAATTAAATATAATTGTAATACGAGCTGTAATTTTTGATGATACATTAAATGACCCGTATTGCTTGTAAGCCAGCTTAAGTAAAATGGGCTGCAAGACCATATCCCCATAATTAAAAAATGCATTTGCACAGGCCAAATCAAGGTATTTCTGTATCTCCCTTTTTTCTTGCTCTGATAGAGCAGGATTATCTAATTCATCAATCAACTGGTAAACAGAGTTGATCGTTAAAAATATCCCTGTCGAACCGATTCCTTGTCCGAAATAATTAACTATTTTGGCATAGGCTGGTAATTTCATGCCGATGCGCCGTAAATCCCCCACTGCTTTATCTACACCTGCTTGATTATCAAGTTGTGATCCCTGAATAATTTGCAATTGTTCATGTAGTACTGCCCGTGGTTGGATCTCTGAGTTAACATCAATGCGTCGTGTTATTTGGTCATTTTGCAAACTCTTATTAAGCATTTTAATGAGATTAGTATCTTTTAGATCCTCAGTTAAAAAGGTTAGTTGGAAGGCTAATTTATCAGGGTTAAATTTAACATCCCCCTCCCAGTTAAGTACCTGAATATGCTTAAAATCTAGTGGCTCACCATTTATTGTTGCCCCAATATCTCTAAGTTTATTTAATGATGTTACCTGCTCGCCAAAAGTAACTTCCGTATCATCAATCACTGATATTGCTGATGACTTAAAAAAAATATCTAGCTCACTCATTATGCTTTGCCGCATCCTGAGGTATGCTTCACTCTCTGTATTTATGATTTGCACTTCACCAAACAAGGCTTCGCCTACTTTGTGCTTAAATCCCGCAATATTTCCTCTGGTTGATACTGAGCCATCCTCTTGCGTTATTTCTTGGTTAATATAATCATTAAAAACATTAGATAAGTGTTTCTTTGCCTGATTAAATTCTGAATGGCCAATAACAAGTTCGACACCTGTCGTATCAGATAAAGTCAAAAAATACTTATCATTACGTGAATAGCTTGTAATTGTATATATTTCCTTATCACTTTGAAAAGTGATAATCTGATTATTTTCCATATTATCAAATAATAATATGTGAGATTGCTCGTTAATTTCATTAGAAACAGCTCCTAATAAATCAAGATTCGATTGATATATTTCATCAAATCTATTGAGCACTTCTTGCTCTTTATTGGTAATATTACTTAATTCTTTTTTCCGTGTTAGCTTGGTTAAAACCTCAAACTTTTCATTAAGTTGCAAAATTTGTTCGTCAGTTAAATTGCTATACTGTAAAAAACGTAAAAAGCAGATATTCTCAAATGAATGTATTTCAACTGGCAATTTATTTATTGTAACATTGAACCCCATTTTATATGATAACTGAGATAATGCTGCATAATTCGATTTTCGTTTTTCATGTAAATCTAAAGTTAATCTAAATTCTTTTTTTAATGACTTTTCGTTTCCAAATGGAGTTTTAATATCTATATAGAGGATTAAAAAATCATCAATATATTGATTATATTTTCTTAATTTCATTGGATCTTGGACTAGTTTTAAAACTTCTGCATGATTAAAGCCTTGCCCACTAGGGAATAGCTCACTCAAACGTTTTATAGACTGCTTACCTAAGTAGTTTATTTTTTCAGGTTGGAGGCTCAAAAACTCCAAAATATTTTTTACTTCAATAGCTTGCTGTTTAATCCTAGTGGTGTCATCATCAATAAATATTGAATTCCACATATGAGAGAAATCATTTTCATTCTCAGCGTCACAAATTTTATTAATTTTTTTACTGATAATGGGGTCATATGCTGCAATATTTATTTTGTTCTTATCGACACTTCCATCTTGGAATGTAAAATACCCTTTTAAATAAAGATGTTTATTAATATCAATATGCTCTGCTAGTAAATTACCTATACTAATATCTTCAAGTAATGCTTTTATTTTATGTCTTGGTTCAAAATTATTTTCAAAAAAAACTTTAGTATATATCCCATTTGTTTTTAGCTTACTCGTTAACTCCTCGCCAAAAATCACCTTTTCTTCTTTTGTCAAAAGTGCCTTTTTATCGGTTAAATATAGAATAATATTTTCTGGCATTTTAAAACCATATCTTGTTTTTAACACATTTAATGAGTTTGCATAGTTTTGAATAAAACCAGGTTCAGAATGAATATTGTCTATTAATATCCACTGTTGTTTAGTTACTTTTAGTAAATGCTCTATGTCGCCATACTCTGAGAAAAATTCCATTGTATTCGGGTTTAATTGAAACAATAATGTGCTATTAGGGAGCTCATTAACGAGATCTTCAGCATATTTTTTGCCTACAACGCCTCTTCCTGAGCGAATAATAATTTTGACAGTATCGTTGATTTTTTGCGGATTAGCATTCACATTGATTTTATTAATCATTAACCATAATGGTGTTTCTAATATTCCAACATTTTCATATTCACGAATTAGTTCACTTCTAAAATCACTATTAAATTGAGTATCTTTCGCATTTAACTTCTGTTTAAAAATAGCGTATGCATCATGATTAAAAGCCACTTTTTTAATCAAATCAATATCGATTTTATACTCATTATTTGGATCCCTAAAAATATCCATAGCAGTAGAATGCTCATCTTTGATTAATTGCCAAACTTCTAACTCACCACTTCTTAGCTCATCGATAAAATATAAACTGGCATGCTTTCCATTAATATAGCTCTGTTGGTTAATTTGGTTAATATTAATTTCCAACCGCCAATTTTTAGTAGACTGTTTTTCCCCTGCTAAATTATATGGCCAAGTTATTTTTTTACTGTCACTCGTGATACCGATAGGTCGATTATAACCTACTACTGGAAGGTATATTCCATACTTAGCTAATTCGACACTTGCCCTAAAAACAAAGTTTTCATTTACCCCCCCGCGTCCTAATTGGCAGCCTGCCAAAACAATCTTATTAGGTGGATATGCCTTCAGTACATCATTTTTAAGATACTTCAAACCTGTAATAAGTTGGTAAGCTTGGTACCCTTCAAGGTGGCTTTGCTGGTTACGTCCAGTATATTGACCATGGCCAATAACCGCCCAACGTATTTTCCCGTTAACTTGAGTTTGTAAATCACCATGTAGTACTTTCCACTGTTCATTTTTAATATCAAACTGTATAACAAGTGAATTACTAGGAAATTTTGCTAATAATCTCCCCGTTGATTTAGCTGCTGAGTCATCACCTCCTATTTGGATTAAAACATGATAATTATATGTCGAGTCACTTGTAGGCCGACTCATTAAATGATGAAAAATTGTAAGCCTTGTGAATTCATCTATAGGATTAAACCAGTTAGATATATTTTTAAGTTCGGAGGACTGCTCCCCTACTAATGGGCTGCCATCTATGTGTTCTGTTAAAAATATAAAATCATCATCTTTATTAATTATTTCATCATTAGTTTTCTTATCATTTATATTTATCATCTAAATTTTCATTCCTTGTCAAATTAAAACCCATCTTCAACTTAACAAGATTGCCACATCAGTAAAATATATAAAAAAACAATTAAGATTAACTACAACTAACAACGCTCAAGATAATTTCTCTATTAAAATATAAGCCATCAAATCGATATGATACACAATCATTTTAATGATTATATTATGTTTACTTGTAATTATATTATATGCATGTAATTATTTGGATTCATTTCTACTTTCTGCGAAGGCCATATATGAACAATTTCGAATTTTATAACCCCACTCGTATCATGTTTGGTGAAGGTAAAATCAGTGAACTTGACCGAGTTATCCCTAAAAATGCTAAGGTTCTTATTTTATTTGGCGGTGAAAGTGCAAGAAAAACAGGAACCTTAAATGAAGTTGAGCAAGCTTTAGGATCTCGAACATTCGATCATTTTGGTGGAATTGAAGCTAATCCTCGTTATGAAACCTTGATAAAAGCGGTCGATAAAATTGAAAAGGAAGGCTTTGACTACTTGCTGGCTGTTGGTGGCGGTTCGGTCATTGATGGCGTTAAATTTGTTGCGGCAGCGGTAAATTATCCAGGTGATAAGTGGGAAGTGGTCACCAATAGAGGCACTACCATAAATACTGCGCTACCGTTTGGAACTGTATTAACATTACCTGCTACAGGTTCTGAAATGAACAAAGGTTCTGTGATTACTCGTGAAGAACTACACTCTAAACTTGCATTTATGAGTGACCACGTATTTCCTCAGTTCTCTATTCTTGACCCAGTCAAAACCTATACCTTACCGGCTCGTCAAATCAGTAATGGCGTCGTTGACGCTTTTGTTCATGTGATTGAACAATATTTGACTTATCCAGTAAATGCCTATGTACAAGATGCATTTGCAGAAGGTTTATTGAAGACATTAATCGAAATTGGACCTAAAGCGCTAGAGACTCCGAAAGATTATGATATTCGGGCTAATTTAATGTGGACAGCCACATTGGCTTTAAACGGTTTAATCGGTGTTGGTGTTCCACAAGACTGGTCTACCCATATGTTAGGTCACGAAATTACTGTGTTGTATGGTTTGGATCATGCACAAACACTCGCGATTGTTCTACCGTCCATGCTGACAGAAAAATTAGCCCAAAAACAGGCCAAATTAGTGCAATATGCCGAACGAGTTTGGGGAATTACGTCAGGTACAGAACAAGAGAAAGCACTCAAATCCATTGAGTTAACTCGAGAGTTCTTTGAAAAAATGCGAGTGGGTACTCGTTTCAGTGACTACCAGCTGAATCAAGATGTTATTGAGCCCTTAGTCAATAGCTTGGCTGCACATGGTATGGTGAAATTAGGTGAGCACCAAGATATTAATTTAGATATTAGCCGCCGAGTATATACTGCCGCTTTATAATGTTTACTTCTTTCGAAAAGGTGCAAAATTGCACCTTTTTCTATTTTAACGTCAAGATTCCTTCGCCTTATAACTCACTTTAAATTCTTGGTGATTACAACAGCATATAACATTTAATTATCAAGATTGTATTTCATATTACCAGATTTTTAATTGAGAATGGTACATTAGCATCAGCAAAATATTGTTTTCAATTTTGAGCATTAATCACCATATCTCACCGCAGTAAATTTAGGTATTTTATAGCTTACAGAACGTCTGAAACAAATCTATAACAACAATTAATGAGTTAGGTTGTGTGCCATGTTATCTAAATTTAATATATCAAACAGTGCATTACTTGCATCGTCACTGCTCTTAACTATTGGGCGTGGTGCGACATTGCCCTTCATGGCTATTTACCTGACCCGTGAATATAAAATGGCTATTGATATTGTTGGTGTTGCAATGTCAATGGCTATGGTAGTCGGTGTTTTATTTAGCATGGGTTTTGGCATGCTAGCTGACCGCGTAGACAAAAAACGCTGTATGTTATTTGCTGTTATCGCCTTTATTTGTGGGTTTATTGCAATACCTATCGTTAATAATGCAATTTTAGTTATTATTTTCTTTTCACTAATAAATTGCTCTTATTCCGTATTCTCTACGGTACTAAAAGCGTATTTCGCAGATACCCTCACCGTTGCATTAAAAGCAAAAATATTTTCCTTAAACTATACCTTTATTAATATAGGCTGGACCGTTGGACCACCAATTGGTACTTGGTTATTAATGTATAGTATTAACTTGCCATTCTATTTAGCCGCAATTTCTGCCGCTTTTCCGATATTTTTTATACAAAGGTTTGTACAGAGCATAAAGCCGACACCATTAGGAGAAGGCCAAGTCCGTAAATGGAACCCTGTCGCTATGCTACGAGACCAAGTGCTAGCTTGGTTTATTTTATCAACGTTTTTAGGCTCATTAGTTTTCGGTACTTTTACGACTTGGATATCCCAGTACGCCATTACTGTAGCGGACAGTGATTTCGCTCAAGTGGTTATTGGTGTTATTTTGCCTGTGAATGCGATTGTCGTGGTGACGTTGCAATATACCGTCGGAAAACGCATCACCCCAGATAATTTAAGAAAATTAATGACATTAGGCAGTCTATTTTTTATTTTAGGGTTGGCAACCTTTATGTATGCCCATGAAAATTTATACCTTTGGGCTCTTGGTGCCTTTATTTTCACTCTGGGTGAATTAATTTATGCCCCTGGTGAATATATGCTGATTGATAGTATTGCACCAGACGGAATGAAGGCTAGTTACTTTTCGGCCCAATCTTTAGGGCTGCTTGGTGGTGCATTTAATCCGATGTTAACAGGGGTTGTATTAACAGAACTTCCACCCTATTTTATTTTTATTATTCTTATGTTTATTACATTTTTAGCTTGGCTATCCATGTTAAATGGAATGCATCTAAGAAAGAAACAACTATTAGTTGCCCAATAGCACTCTTTTCTCCACTGAAAAACCATTTTCGGTGGAGAAAAATAAGCAATCTACTATCTTTTTATTCTCTGTCTTTTCTCTGTCTTGTCGGGAAAACTAAAAAAATAGCGGAGCTCAAGAATATAACAATCATGATCATAGAAATCACAAGGTGACCTTTCGAAAAAAATAAAGAAAATACGGGTAGTGCAGATAATAAAACCAAGTTGTTCACACTCTCGGATATCGACAAGACAAAACCTTTATTCTCTGCACTTTGCCTTGCTAACATTGAGGTACTTATGGGAGATGCTAATCCCAACATCCCCCCAAGAATAGTTAAGCATAAGCCATGACCAATTAACGAAAGCCACCCACTAAGAAATAACATAATCGCAGCCATGATTATTAAAATAATAACAATGAGTTTTGTATTATTTGACGTCTTAATCCTCTCTATTCTTGCAACCAAACCATTGCCACATAATAATCCGACCCCGAATAATCCCATTAGACTGCCAACTTCAACGCTTTCTAAGTGTGATCTTTGCCTTAATATTTCACCCGCAAGCAGAAACATACAGACTGACACCCCATTCCATAGACCTTTCGCTAATATAAGTCGAACAATACCTTTTTGTTTAATCGCTATGAAAGATAATTTTTTACTGGTTACTTTTTGTGAACGAGGTAGCGTAAATATCCCTATGATGAATACCACTAAGCACCCTACCGCGGTATAAATAAATGGCGCGTACCACGCAAAATACTGAACTAATGCCCCAGCGATGATAGGCCCGGTAATAATACCGACAGTCATTCCCATCATAATGTTTCCCATTGCTGCAGCTTGCTTACTTTCGCTCATCACATCAGCAATAAGGGCAAAGATAACCGGAACAAGTGCGGCAGATGCTAATCCACCAAATCCTCTTAAAACTAGTGCAATCAATAAATTAGGCGCAAAAATAATAACCAAGCTATCAAGTGATAATAACAAAAGAGCCATGAGTACAATTTTTCGTTTATCAATTCGATCTGATAAGAAACCTATAATAGGCGCTGCCAAGGTATAGGCCAATGCATAAGCTGATATCAACCAAGCAATTTGGTCGGGCTGAACATGAAAAACATTTGCTAACGGCGATAAAATCGCCGATAACATGAATTCTGCGGTACCCACAAGGTATACCGCTACTGCGGATAAAAGCAGCAGGTAATGAGTAGATATCATAATATTCTCGTTTTGATATACATCGAATTTCCAATCATTGTTTATGATTGGTACTTTTAAAATTTGAATTTTAAAAAAGTAGTTGAGGTAAGTTTTTTGGTAGCGAGCCACTAGGGCGCAGTCAAGCTGACTACTGGAAATGTTGAGATATTAATTGGGATAGCATACTGAAAGTATGAGGCTGAAGAGATGCCTATTAAATCTTAAATATTAATTAAATTCAAGTAATACCGACTAAGTTAAATATATATTAACTATCATTTAATCATCTTAAATTCAGAAGAGTTAATTCTCACACTTATTTTATTATATCTTTATTTTGATACGTGAAATCTCCTATAAAAAGGGACTAATTCCTACAACTAATCGATGATTTGCCTCTTCCATATCAAAAAAAACTCACATTAACTATTTTATAATGCTCAAACAATAACAAGATGGGTGCTTCCATGTTTGGTTATTAAATTAATTGAAAAGAACAGTTTATTTAATAATTACATTAAAGCATGTTTAGGCTAACGGAAGGTGTATAAACATGAATATCACTGCTCGGCTGAAATTCGTTTCATTTCTTCAATTTTTTATCTGGGGCTCATGGCTGGTTACTTTTGCGTCTTACCTCTTCAATACCTTACATTTCAAAGGTGGTGAAATTGGCCTGATTTTTAGTACATTAGGCATCTCAGCTTTATGTTCACCGATTATTATCGGATTTATTGCAGATAAAATTAATAACCGAAAACTGGTGTATATTGCTTCACATATTATTTCTGCTGTATTTTTGATCGCAATGGCGCATAGTGACTCAATAACCTTGCTATTTATTATGACATTAGTTCACCTAATGTTTTATATGCCAACTATTTCCGTTTGTAATAGCATTGTTTTTGAGATGTTGAGCGCAAAAAAACTCGATTCGGATGTTTATTTTCCCAAAATACGCGTTTACGGCACCGTAGGTTTTATTGTTGCTATGTGGACAATTAGCTTATTAAAATTGGAAATGAGTTTTTATCAATTATATGTAGGTGCGATCGCATCCGTGGTCCTCAGTATCTTTTCTATTTTCTTTATTTCAACACAGGCCTGTAAAATTGAGAAAAAAGAACAGAAATCTAGCTTTAGTTGCCAAAATATTATTTTACTCTTTAAAAAGGGGCGAGTTGCAGTATTCTTGTTTTTTGCCATGCTATTAGGTTCTGTCTTACAAATTACCAATACCTTTGGCGTTCCCTTTTTACAAGATATGGCATTAATGCCTGAAGCTAGAGGCTCGGTTTTTTCTGAATACCCCACTATCTTTTTATCGATATCGCAATTTTCAGAAATTGTCTTTATTTTACTCTTGCCGCTGTTACTCACAAAATTCAAAATTGAAACCATCTTATTTATGAGTATGATTGCATGGATTTTACGACTAGGCTTATTTGCTTATGGTGATTTCACTGCGATTGGTACACTGGCATTATTTTTATCCATGGTTGTATACGGCTGTGCATTTGATTTCTTTAATATCGCAGGAGCACTATTTTTGGAAAAAGAAATTGCGCCCGAATTTCGTTCAACAGCACAAGGCGTATTCACCACATTAGTCAATGGATTTGGTACGTTTTTAGGGGCGGTATTATGTGGTTGGGTTATCGAGCTTAATACCGTCAATGGTATAGTAGATTGGAAAACCTTCTGGATGATTTTTACAGGTTACACGGCCAGTTTTACACTTCTCTATGTGATTTACTTATTCTATTCTAAAAATAGTCAACCGAAACCCACCATTCAATGACTATTATTCCCCTTATTCATGACTCATATCTACTGAATAAGGGGTTTTATATTATTTTAAGCTTGTGACTTTTAATGCTTCCCCTAATATTTTAATTGCATTGCGTCGCCTTGCGATTAATGGAAGCGCATAGTTTATTCGCAAATGATTAAGGAAACATCCGCCGGTCGAGAAATGTTCCCCTGTTAAAACGGTGACTTTATTACGATGTAGAATATCGAGTAATTTACGACTATCAACCGGTAGATGTTCAACCCACAATGAAAATCCTCCTTGTGGCCGCGAAATACGAGTATTAGCAGGAAAATGGGTTTCAACTAACTCTTTATATTGGCATGTTACTTCTAAAAGTAAAACTTTAGTTCTAGATACTATATTGTGTTTACTAAACAGCACCTATTATATATTAATATAGGTGCTGTTTATTTTAAATATTCTAATTAAGGTAGTTCACTAGAAATAATTATATGAATACTATGGTTACCCGTGATCCCCTTAGCTATCATTAACTATTATCTGCCTTATACTGGGCTTCTTTTAACAATAGCGCTTGTTTTCGGTCAATGCCCCAACGATAGCCTGAAAGGTCACCATTACTCTTAACCACTCGGTGACAAGGAATAGCGACAGCTAACATATTTGCACCACAGGCATTAGCTACCGCTCTGACGGCACTAGGCTTGCCAATTTTTTCTGCTATATCACTGTAACTTACTGTTTCCCCTACTGGAATATTACGTAAAGCTTGCCAAACGCGTTGTTGAAATGCAGTGCCTTGAATGTCTAATGGTAAATTTAATCCAATTTCAGGTGCTTCAATAAAACCTACCACCTGAGCAACCAGTTGCTCAAAGCCGTCATCTCCTCCAATCAGCTCTGCTTTTGGGAATTTATCCTGTAAATTATTCAATAACTGCTCAGGGTCATCCCCTAACAAAATGGCGCAAACACCTATCGGACTTTGTGCAACCAATAGTGTCCCTAATGAGCAAACCGCAAGAGCAAAGTAAATTTTACTGCCCCCCCCTCCTGATTTCCATTCACTCGGCGTCATTCCTAGTCGTTGAGATGAGGCTTCATAAAAGCGACTATTTGATTGATAACCCGCATCATAAATAGCGTCAGTAATTCGTTTTTTTTCTTGAAGCCGTTGTTGCAAGGTTTTATGGCGAAATGCATCCGCATAGGCTTTTGGTGTTAACCCTATTTGCGCTTTAAACAAACGGTGGAAATGATAGCGACTCATACCAATGTAACTAGCTAATGCAGCCAAACTCACCGTTTGCTCTTGCTGTTCAATATAACGACAAGCTTTCTCAATTTGCTCTTGATAAAATTGGGTTAATTGTGATGTTTCTGTCCGAAAGCGTTTTCCTGCACGATAGCCTTGTTCAATCGCTTGTTGCTCATTATCAAAAAACTCAACATTATTTATATTTGGTAAACGGCCAGCAGCAGACGGATGGCAATAAATAGCAGAGGTTCTTACACCGTAAACAAAGTGACCATCCGCGGCTTTATTCCTTTCAACCACCGCTTGCCATCTCTGTTCTGGCGTATTCCACAAATTTTTAGTTGTCATCATGTCGCCCTTCTTTAGTTAATTGCATTAATTATGACAAACTACAATTGCAAAAAACTCCGAACATTGCTTTTTAATTCAAGTTTTATTTATTCCGTGCGAGGGATCCTTTTAATCCACTTAACGGTGATTTTACATTAATTATCAAATGAAGAATAAGTACAATAAAATTAGCTGCATGCAATTTCAGTTTCCATTTTAGAATCGGATTTTTTGCGAAAAACAACCAGAATAACCATAATTCCCAAAACAGCGACTAGTGCCCCCATAAAACTAATCATTGAATAGCTATACCCATAGGATAAAACTATCCCACCAATTGCTGCGCCAATGGCATTTCCTAAATTAAAGGCACCTATATTAACGGAGGACGCTAAGGCTTGCGCACCTTTTGCTGCATTCATGACTAACATTTGAATAGGAGGAACAATACCAAAGCTAAAAATACTCCATACCATTAGGCCGACACCCGCACCAAATGCATTTACCGCAATAAATGGGAATATAGCCATGCTTAATGCCAACATAATGAAAAATATTATTAAAGTGCTAAAAAGTGACTTATCTGCAAATAACCCACCAATATAATTACCAACAGTAAAGCCTATACCGATAATCACTAACATTATTGTGACCATTTGGTCTGAAGCCTGAATAAAATTCATTAACATTGGTGTAATATAGGTATACAACGTAAACATTGCGCTCGCACCTAACACAGTAGATAACATGCCTAACAGGACTTGAGGGCGCCGTAAAATACGCAATTCATTTTTTACATCCACTTTTGTCCCCATTAGGTTATTTGGTAAAGCCCAAATTAAACTTATAATCGTCAAAATGCCTAAAATTGAAATTAAATAAAATGCCTGCCTCCATCCTACGACTTGTGTTAATTTCGTCATCAAAGGTACGCCACCAATATTGGCTATTGTTAACCCCATGAACATAGCCGCTATTGCACTTGCTTGTTTTCCTGGAGGAACCACGCTTGCCGCAACAATTGCGCCTAATCCAAAAAATGCACCATGATTTAAACTGGTAATAAAACGAGAAAGTGACAGGGTCACCAAATCAGGTGACATTGCCGATAATACATTCCCAATAGTGAAGATCGACATCAAAAATACTAATGCTATTTTAGGGCGCCTTTTGACTAACAATAGCGTCATAATAGGTGCACCAACCATAACTCCAAGGGCATAAATAACCACTATCACCCCCACAGAAGGAATGTCTTCTTTAAGATTGTCAGCAATATAAGGAAGCATTCCCATTGGTGAAAATTCTGTTGCTCCAATAGCAAAAGCCCCTATTGCTAATGCTAGTAATGCCGTGTTAATTCTCATTTAAAAACCTTATTGAAATAAATTATTAACATTTTTATTAATGAGCAGAATTTTTTCACATTGATACTCAATTAAAAAGGCGTTAAGGTGAAAATAACTTTTGCCGGATATGCAATAATGAAAATAACTTTTGAAGAGCTTCAGGCCTTTATTAGCGTTGTAGATTGTGGTTCTATCACCGCAGCAGCAGAGCAATTAAACATGACAATATCGACAGTAAGTCGTTTATTACTCAGGCTTGAAGAAAAAATAAATACGACGTTAATCTACCGAACAACTCGTTCAATTAAACTTAGTGATGAAGGCGCTGCATTTTTGCAGAAATCGCGAAAAATAGTTGAACTAGCTCAAGAAGCTGAAGATATGCTCTCAATACGACAGACTGTTCCTTCAGGTAAATTACGGATAGATGCATCAACTCCCTTTTTGACTCATGTTATTGCCCCATTGATTCCACAATTTTATGCACTTTATCCGCAAATCGAACTTGAGATCCATAACTATGAAGGAATTACAAATCTGTTAGAAAAACGAATTGATGTAGCTTTTCGTATTGGAGTCCTCAAAGATTCTTCACTCAATGCCACCTTATTAGGTTTTAGTCGACAACGACTCGTTGCCAGCCCTGATTATCTTGAAAAATATGGCGTACCGGAAAGTATTGAAGAATTAAAACAACACTGTTTATTAGGCTTCACTCAACCTGATTCATTAAATATTTGGCCAATAAAAACTCATGATGGGGATTTATTTAAGATTTCACCTGATATTTCAGGCACTAGCGGCGAAGTTTTATTTCACCTTGCAGTTCAAGGTGCAGGCATTTTATGTTCAGCTGATTTCGTCACACTAGACGCTTTCGCTCGTGGTGAATTAGTACAAGTATTAGAAAAGAAAACCATTAAAACTCGCCAACCTATAAATGCCGTTTACTATCGTAACCAAGCTGTTTCACCACGCTTACGCTGTTTCATTGAATTTATAAAAAAATACTCAACAAAGATTGAACCACATTAATATTATTTATTTTTCCGTTCTTTTTGTTCAATGCGTTTTTTAAATCCCGTTAACGTCATCCCTGTATGCCGTTTAAAATAGCGACATAAATAAGATGTATCTTCAAAGTTTAATTCATCCGCAATTTGCTTAATGGATAAATTACCAATTTCTAATAATGCCTTTATTTCTAGAATCACTTGCCTATCAATCAATACCTTTGGTGAGTCTTTAAAAAAACTTTGACTAATTTTAGATAAGTAAAATGGTGTGATCGACAATTGCTCCGCATAAAATTTCACTTCTTTATGCTGTTTACAGTAGGTCGTAATTAAGCCCCAAAAACGCCAGCACAGTTGCTCTTGGCGGCTTTTATTTTCTGGTTTGATAGAAGTGTGTTGTGCATGATTACTAATTTCTAAAAATAAATTTTGCAAATGATTTTTTAATTGTAATAGCCCATGACCACTCCAGTTAGACACGATAGTTAGAAGAATATATCTCCAGCTTTCAAATAGTGCAGCTTTTTCTAATGGCGTTGAAATCACAGGGAAGTCATTAAAAAAAGCAAAAAGTTGATGTGGTAATGCATAAGCAATTTCTACTGCTAGCTTTTTATCAATCAACCAATACTCCAAACGAAATTTGCGTGATTTGGCTTGTAGCATTGCAAAGGAATCATCGTACAAAACGATTATGTCGTTTTTTCGTACTGGATACCGTTTGAAATTAATATTGAATGTTGCATATCCTTGCTTGCACACACAAACCGCCACATAAGATGTTTTAATCGGTTTAAATTGCATTTTATCCATATGGCTTTCACCAATCCGAATGACTTCAGGCAAATCAATTTGATAATTTTTTAAATGCATCATGATCGTTGTACTTTAATTTGCACCATATCGCACTACCATAACAAATAAGTTGTTATAAGTACCTAAAATGAACAAGTTATGCCCTTATTTTATTTCTATAAATACCTAAAATAACTTTCAAGTTAGGAGATAGCGTAATGAGGAGATGATAAAATGGTACTTACAACAAATAGGTTAATACTGCGTCCTTGGCAAGAAACAGATGCCGCGGATTTATATTTCTATGCAAAAGATGAAAGAATTGGCCCAATCGCAGGTTGGCCTACTCACAAAAGCGAAGAAGAAAGTCTTTCTATTATCAAAAATATTTTTATGCGTGATGAAATTTACGCTGTGACGTTAAAAAATGAGAACCAAGCTATTGGCTTGATTGGTTTATCATTCAGCCATGAAAGTAATTTTCCTATTGGTGAAAATGACGCAGAAGTTAGCTATTGGGTTGGTGTACCGTTCTGGGGAAAAGGCATTATTCCAGAATCAATTAACGCCATCATTCACCATGCTTTCACTGATTTAAAATTAGATAATTTGTGGTGCGGTTACTTTCAAGGTAACGAACAATCTAAAATTGCTCAAGAAAAATGTGGCTTCAAATACTATGCAACTCTTGAACCACAATTTATTGAATTAATTGGCGAAACTAAAACAGAAGATATTAGTAAAATAACAGCTAAAGAGTGGCAAGCTCGACAGTAATATTTGATTCTATCTATACATATGGCCAACATTTATCTGTTTGGCCTTTTTCTTATTAATTTATTGTCACAACGTATTTCAAACTACATAAAATTATTCTACCGTGTTCCTATTAATGCTATGATTTTTCAACAATTATAAAATTCATATTTTCTCTCGGATCACAGGTAAACACATGCAGGACTATGGTATTTGGACCGTTATCACTCCCATTGTGACTATAATATTGGCGATATTAACTCGCCAAGTCATGCTTTCATTAATGTTAGGAATACTCGTTGGTTTTACTGTCATTCATGACCACAACGTATTATTAGGTGTACAAGGTACCGTTGATGGTATTATTGATACATTTTCATCTGCAGGAAATACGCGAACAATTGTCTTTATGGTTATGATCGGTGGGATCATGAGACTTGTTGTGGTTACAGGTGGCGTTCGTGCTTTAGTTCAGTTACTTACCAATAAGACAAAATTAATTAAAAACCGTAAATCTACTCAGTTGCTCGCCATTATCATTACTTCTCTTATTTTTATTGAAAGTTCAATTAACCAATTAGTCGCTGGAGCTTCAACTAAAAATCTCGCACGACAATATGGTGTTGCCCCTGAAAAAATGTCCTATATTATCCAAACTGCGTGTGTTTCTGTTTGTTCCTCTGCCATCATCAATGGGTGGGGAGCGGTAATAATGGGGTTAATTGGGGTACAAATTTCCCAAGGGCTGATTCAAGGCGAGCCTTTTGATATTTTAATTACGTCGATTGGTTACAATTTAATGGCTTGGTTATCCATTATAACGATCCTATTCTATGTATTTACTAATATTTCATGGGGTCCCATGAAAAAAGCAGAAGATACATACCAACAAAATTTTATTGCTGGGAACATTTCTCAATTACAACGTCAGGATAACGAAGAAGAGATTATTGACCACCCTAATGCTCATTCTTCATTAAACTTCTTTATACCTATTTTATCTACAGTATTAATGGTCCCTATCGCACTATATATCACAGGTGATGGTGACTTTAGTAAAGGAAGCGGTTCGACATCCGTATATTGGGGAGTCATGTTTGGTACTATGATATCTTTCTGTTGGTTTATCGGTCGACGGTTACTAAATATTGATGCTTTCTTTAAAGAATTGTTTGTCGGTTATGCCAATATGCTAAAAATTAGCTCCATTATGATTTTAGCATTTTTAATGGGTAATGTTTCTGCTGAGTTAAATACAGGTGCTTATATTGCTGAAGTCACTCAAGGCGTTATGGCCCCAGGTTTTTCTATTGGTTTTATCTTTATAATTAGCGCCATTATGTCTTTAGCAACAGGCACCTCTTGGGGTACTTTCGCAATAATGATCCCTATCGGAGTTCAATTAGGTTTATCTGTAGGAATGCCTGTGGAATATATGATTGGTGCAGCAATTTCTGGCTCAATATTTGGCGATATGACCTCTCCAATTTCTGCGGATGCTATTGTTGCATCAATGGCGACAGACTGCGAACATATTGAGCATATTCGAACACAGATGCCTTATGCACTAGTGACTGCCAGTATTGTTCTTGCTATTTACCTTTACCTTGGTTTCTCTTATTAATTATTGGGAATTTAGATGTCTCTTCAACAACGACTAGCACAGTTTGCAAAAATAGATTTACTTAACGCATCGACTCCACTTAATCGATTGAATAATTTATCGCGTAAGTTTGGTCGTGAGATTTATATAAAGCGTGATGATATGACTCCCCTTGCCATGGGGGGAAATAAACTGCGTAAACTAGAATTTTTAATGGCTGATGCATTAGCCAAAAAAGCAAAAATTATTGTTACTGCGGGGGCAATTCAATCAAACCATGTCCGCCAAACAGCCGCAGTTGCCGCTATGCATGGGCTTGAATGCGTTGCATTGTTAGAAAATCCAATTCAAAGCGATAATCCTAACTTTCTTCATAATGGTAATAAATTATTAACTGATTTATTTGCCACTCGTTGTGTTATGTGTGACGAACTAACCGATCCGCAATCTCAACTGGAAGAATTAATAAAAACACTTTCTCTTAAAGATGCCTATATTGTCCCTGTTGGAGGGTCAAATGCATTAGGTGCCTTAGGCTATATTCAATGTGCTATTGAAATAGCTCAGCAGAAGCCAGAACATATAGAATTTGACAAAGTTATTGTTGCCTCCGGGAGTGCTGGAACGCATGCAGGGCTTGCCATTGGCTTGCAAGAACTGTTACCACAAAGCCAAGTAATTGGTGTCACCGTTTCAAGAAAACAACAAGACCAAGCCCCTAAAGTTGAAAAATTGCAATCCGAACTGGCTCAATGGCTGGATCTAACTAAAACACCCAAAGTACAACTATGGGATAACTTCTTTACCCCCATGTACGGAATGCCAAACCAAAAAGGCCTCGCAGCAATCAATTTATTAGCGAGGCAAGAAGGTATTTTATTAGACCCAGTTTATACCGGTAAAGCCATGGCTGGATTAATTGACTACTTAGAAAACTCTGAAGAAAAAACCCCCATTCTATTTGTTCATACAGGTGGAGCCCAAGCGTTATTTGCTTACTCAGATATTAGCCAAACAATTAAATAATCATCATCAGATAAAAGGGCTAAATAGTCCTTTTATCTTCTCTCTAATACCAAAAATGCTCTATTTTTCCTCTTCTATGACATTTATCAATTGATTGCTATACACTGATAAAGCACAGGAGAAAACATTTATGAACCAAGTTCCCCATATACTAAGAAAAGCAACGAAACACGACGCGTTATTGCTACATAAAATAGGTACGGAAAATTATTTGCATCATTTTGCTACATTATGGAATAGCCAAAATGAACTTAACTCATATTTAAATCAAGAATACAGCACAACTAAAATCACTGAAGACCTTAATCAACAGCATATTGATTGGTATGTTATTGAAAATAGGAGCCCAATCGGTTTAGTAAAACTAACCTATCACTCCTGTATACCTGAAACTAATTTAGTTGGTACTTTGTTAAATAAGCTTTACTTTTCTCCTGGCGCTACAGGTAAAGGTTATGGAAAAACCGTATTTAAATTTATTGAAGCGCTCGCAAAACAACAAGGTGACTCTTTGCTATGGCTAGATGTTCTCGCAAGTAACACTCGAGCAATGGCATTTTATCAGTCAAACGATATGCATATTCTAAAAGAAATGTTATTTACAAGCGAAACACAGAAATCTCTTGAATATATTATGAGCAAAACACTTTAACTGAATATATTGTAACTATAGGATATTCATGAAAAATACAATTCTTATTACTGGTGCGACAGGCCAGGTTGGTCATTACCTTATCCAATCATTACAGAACAAAGGCTATCATGATATTGTTTTAGCGGTTAGAGATCCTGCTAAGTTGAAAAACACACCTTATCGAACTGTTGTTATGGATTATGATAAGCCAGATACTATTGAAACCGCTTTACAGGGTATAGATTCCGTTTTCATGATGACGGGCTATACCATTGATATGCTTGTACAAAGTAAGGTCTTCGTTGATATTGCAAAAAAATCGGCCGTGAAATATATCGTGCACTTAGGTGCCTGTGGGGACGATAGCGCTCAAGTGGCCCATTGGGCATGGCACCAGCTTATTGAACGCTATATTGAATGGTCAGGAATACAATTTACTCACCTTCGCCCCGAATCTTATATGCAAAACTTACTGGGTTATCAAGGAGATGAAAACTTACAAAAAGGTGTCTTGCGCTCTTATTTTGGCAATGCAGTACTCAGTTGGGTAGACTGTGCCGATGTTGCTGAACTAGCGGCTTATTGCTTACTTAACCCGCAACAGCATGCAAGCCAAATTTATCGTCTTGGTTATGAAGACAAAAACTACACACAAATAGCTGAATTATTAACAGAACAATTGGGGATCCCTTTCAGCTATCAGGCAGAAAATCCCAATGAGTTTTGGCAACATGCCGTTAAAAATAATTTAGAACTCGCTTATATGAAAAGTATCTATGACCATTATGTCGCTTTTACCAATGGGGAATTAGACCGTTCAGGAATAATTTTTGATAATTTTCAAACTATAACGGGTAAAGCGCCAACATCACTAAAAGAATTTATTTTAAAACATCAAGAAAAATTCAAATAAACTTAAAATAGGCCTCTAATTTGGCCTATTTTTATATTATTTTTTATTCGCAATAAGTATTCTCCAAAAATTAATATTCCGCCAATAAAGGTCACTGTACTGAGTAGCTCATTAAGAAATAGAGTTCCCACAATAACCGCACTCAGCGGATTTAGTGCAATAAATACCCCTGCACCCGCAGCCACTAATGGTGAACCCCCTTAGCCCACCAGTTAAGCGTAGTATTACTTTTGCTGTTATTAACGAGAACCAAGCATCACCGGCAACAAAGGCATTTTTACAAATTGCCAAAAAACTATATTCGTGATCAGTCAGTGCTATTCAGCAATTGGTAAGTGATTACGTATAAATATTGCTCGTTTGGGTAAATCTCTTTGATAAGCGCTTTCAACGTCTCTAGACTCATGGCTTCTTGCTTAGCGTGGTATTCAGAAATGTCATCATAAGAAATGGGCTCTACCGACAATATTTTAATATCAGTATAATATTCACCTGTTTCCAGCGCGTATACCTTCACAATAGTCCCAGGAACATAATCGCTCTCGCTTTTATCACGGATAGTGATAATTTTTTTACCGGAAACCACCAGTGGAAGTAAACGCTCAAAAAAGGTTATCGTGTCTGGGGCGTTATTCATAATAATTCTCTTATTTTTATGCAATGTCTTTTCTAGGAAGACCTATTTTCTTATAAACCCAATAAATTGCAATAAAATGGTTCTTTTCGTGCTTTCAATTATACGAATACTATAGCGATCATTGCGTTTTATATACAATCAAGCCATAAAAATATTATCTACTACTATAAATTGAGTATACATAATGGATAACAATGAAAATTTGTTCTATCAACAAGAACACTATTTTTGGTCTGCAATATGTGCAAATGTAGTGAAAATCAGCAACCAAACTAGTGCTTACTTTTCTGAGCTACCATTGCCTATATTTAATTATATTTACCTCCACCAAGGTGCGCTCATTTCAGATTACGAGAAGGCTGAAATGCTGTTCAAACAACAAGCTAAGCCTTATGTCCTTGTTGTTCATGGCCAAATACGTTCTCTATTTGAGTCAGAAATAGTAACACGGGGGTTAATCTATGATGGTGAATCAACCGCAATGATTTTACCGCAAGACGTTTTATCTCAGTACAATTCACCACCGCAGCTTAATGCGGCTTTTCAGGTTGTGTTCAGCAATAATCAACTCAAGGATTGGGCTCAGCCGTTAATTACAGCATTCCCTGTCGATTCTGATACAGATGAAAGTGACTCAACTGTTACTGACGAGTATATTCGTTATCACCAAAGAGCACTTGATAAACAAACTAATATGGTGCATTTAGTCTTATTTGCAGATCAGCAACCAGTCTCAACCTTAACTATGACATTTAATAATGAAACAGCTCGACTTGATGATATTGGTACTGATATTCAATACCAAGGTAAAGGGCTCGCGACTTCACTTATTAAACATGCGCTATACCTTTGCCATCAACAAGGGGCTAAACAGTGTGTATTAGAGTCATCCAGTGAAGGGTTATCTATCTACAAAAGACTGGGTTTTGTACCTATATTTAATTACTACAGCTATATTTCGGAATGATTTTATTAAATGCATCTTAATAAATAAGGTGCATTTTACTTTACCTAAAAAAATAAGGCTCTAGTGTAATCGCTAATAGCAACACTCCACCACCAATATTAATGTATTTTCGTAATGTTGAGGCGCTCAGGGAGGAAGAAGAAATAATTAAAGCGGAGCAAGAAAACAGCAGCCATAAAGCCATCATGATAATATGGATAAGTGATAATACAAGAGAATTAGCAAGTGACGGGTCAGCTCCTGCATATTTTGAAACAACGACTAAATATAAAATAATCGCTTTTGGGTTAAGTAAATTAGCTAAATAAGCATCTTTGACCGTAATTTTTTTTATTTCTTGAGAGCTTTCTCTTTTACTGGCATTAATTCCTGGAATGATCAATGAAATAGCAAGATACAATAGATATAATGTACCTAAAATACCAATTAAATTCATTACCCACTGGTAAGAAACCAGTATTTTACTTAAATCAATTCCAACTAAAAAACCATGAGTTAAAATGCCTAATCCCGTTCCAATAATAGGTATAAACAGTCCTCTAATGCCTTGGTTTAACACACTATTTAAAGCAATCGCAAAGCTTGCTCCCGGTGACACGACAATGGGGAATAATATAACGATAAAGCCGAGTATATCCACTTTATTTTGTCACCGTTTGGTACCAATGTTGAATATCTGTCACAATTTGTTCAATATGTAACTGCCCATCTTTATCTTTAAAAAAATGGTCTAAATCTTGATATGCTCGGTAGCTGACATGGGGATTACGAATTTGTTTCATCATATTGTCTGTACCATGAGCATCCACGTTGGTATTCGCCATCGTTTGTATCACCAAATGTGGAGTTTTAACTGACTGGATAAGTTTTAAATTGTCAATGGTGAGCATCTCATACCACCATTTCGGGCCATGGCCGCTGACAAATTGGTCGTTATTTAATTGCTTTTGTTTTACCGCTTCTGCAAATTGTTTAAAACCTTCTTTTGAGTTAGCAATTTCTTCTTTAGGTGTATTATTTTCAATACTATACAGAACATCATTAATAAAATATTGTCCGCCGACATTCAATGCAACGGATGCGGTTATAAAATTTTCTTGTGCAACAATTAAATTAGTTACCAGTGCACCTTCACTTCCGCCTAATAGCACTATGTGTTGATAATCATTTTTTAATTGTTGTAATACTGCTACATAATTATTGGCGCGTTCTAATGGCGAGTCTTTCGACATATAGTCAACAGGACACTCTTCTTCCGAAGCTTCTTCATCATTAGCCCCCACTAGGTTGTTTAACCCTGTTTTTTCAACTAATAAAATATCATTATCAGGAAATACCACACCGAAATTTTTCAGCATGTTTGGATTATTAATGACGCTTTTACAATCAGAGCCTTGTAATAGAACTAATAAATCCTTTGATTTTTCGGCTTGTTTTTGGATTAAGTAATAGTTTATTTCTTTGCCTGCAAAGTGCATGGTTTGCATATTCACAGATAAATCCTGAGCAAATACACCCAATGAATAAAGTGAAAGTAACAAGGTAGTCATTTTTAATTTCATCGCGCACTCATCATGTCTATAAGGGCCTTTCGAAGATATTATATTGATTTTTTTATAACAAATAGCACCTAAAATGCCCTCATGATACAAGATAAAAGTTAGACATGTGGCCTATGCTTGTGCAATCTTTATTGCCATATTAGTAAACAAGTCAGTCGTTTGTTTATTCAATTCTGTTGTCATAACTAAAATTGAAATTTGTTCACAATTGGCAATCTTATACCTCGCAACTCCAGGTAATTTGTCTGCGGTTACCCCCATAATGACTTGATTACTGCGTTCAAAAAGGATTTTCTTAAATTTAGATTCTTCATAATCAAATATCGAAACCCCCATTTGTGGATCTAAAGCACAGCCACCAATAAAGCATTGGTCAAAATGGATTTGATTGATTTGATTCACTGCAGAAATATCAATACTCGCGCCAACTTGACGGTTTAATTTTCCACCAATTAAAATCACTTCACATAGTGGCTTCTTCATTAGTTCTAATGCTATTGCTGGAGAATGAGTCACAACCGTCAACGATAGCTCTGAAGGTAAATAACGAGCGATTTCTAAGTTAGTTGAACCTGAGTCAATAAAAATACAGGTATTTTGTTTGACTAGTTTATTGCAAGCCTTCGCTATTTTGATTTTTTCATCTTGGTTTTGTGTCGTTCTCTGCTCGAATGTGCCCTTTTCCTCAAGCATACTGACCGCACCGCCATGGACTCGACGACAAACGCCTTCTTGTGCTAATTCATTTAAATCCCTGCGAATAGTATGCTCTGATACTTGCATTTCACGGGCTAACGTCGTGCAAACCACACGCCCTTCATCTTGTAGTAACTGGCGAATTTTATTTTGCCTTTGTTCTGGAAAAGCGACATAATCGAGCATACACTTCCTCATTAACTTTTTTAGCAATCATAATCGAGCAAGAAAAGATGTCAAACACTATCTTGTTCAAGCACTCGAGGACAACTAAATGACACACTCTCAGTTACCAGATAGCTTTTTCTTACATGAACTTGCCAATACAGCCGGTAAAATTTCTCTTGAATACTATCGAGCAAATGAACTTAGTGTTATTGAAAACAAACTCAAAGCCAACTATCGCTTCGATCCAGTCACTCAAGCGGATAAGCTCGCAGAAAAAGCCATGCGAGAACTGATATCTAAACATTATCCAACGCATTCTATCATGGGTGAAGAATATGGAATAACGGGTACAGGTCCCATTCAATGGGTACTTGACCCCATCGATGGAACCCGCCCTTTCCTTTGTGGACTCCCTTTATGGGCAAACCTGATAGGCCTAACTGAGCATGGCAAAGCGGTCATGGGGATGATGAGCCAACCCTATATTGGTGAACGCTTTTGGGCAGACCAACACGGAAGCTGGACCAGTAGCTCTCACGGACAATATCGCTTATCCACTCGCAAACACGTCAAACTCGAACAAGCCATCTTGCATACCACATCACCTGAACCTATTGCCGCACGATCAGACATTCATTTTATGGCGCTTGAGAAACAAGTATTAATGACTCGCTATGGGGGAGAATGCTATGCAATGGCAATGCTAGCAGCGGGTAGAATCGATATTTGTGTCGAATTCGCACTGGAACCTTATGATATTGTTCCATTAATCCCTATTATAGAACGTGCTGGTGGCATAGTTACTACATTGGATGGCAGCCGAGCTGAAGCAGGTGGTGCCGTTGTAGCAACGGGTTGCCCATATCTTCATGAACAAATTCTGACTATCTTAAATACAGGTAGTTAATTTTATCTTTTTAAGAAGCCCTATAAAATGCAATCTACTCAACAAGTTAATAGCCATGTTTCCTTAATACCCGCTAAAAGGGAGCAAATTTCTACTCGAATTATTTTTTTTATTGCTGGTTTTGTTACCGCGGCCTGGGCAGCCATTGTTCCTTATGTCAAACTTAACACAGGAGCAAATGATGCCACCCTTGGCATGCTATTATTATGTTTCGGTGGAGGGGCACTTATTGCTATGCCGGTGACCGGAGCATTAGCGGCCAAGTATGGCTGCCGCCGCTTAATGGTTTTTTCCACTATCGCCTTTTGTTTGTTGTTCCCCATTTTATCTTCTTTATCGCAAGTTAACTTTATCATCGTTGCCTTATTATTTTTTGGAATTTTCATTGGCTTAATAGATTGCGCGATGAACATTCAAGCTGTTATTGTTGAAAAGTCATCCGACAAGCCAATTATGTCTGGTTTTCACGGTTTTTATAGTGTCGGGGGTATAGCAGGTGCAGGTATCATGAGTTTGATCTTGCTACTTGGCGTTTCCGCGACAATGGCATCAATGATTATTTCAATTGTTGCGGTGGTTCTATTAGCGGCTTGCTATAACGGTTTAATCCCCTACGCTAACGCCCCAACTGGCCCCCTTATCGCTATCCCGAAAGGCATTGTTTTAGTTATTGGGATTGTCTGTTTTGCCGTTTTTCTTGCTGAAGGCGCAGTTCTTGACTGGGGAGCTGTATTTCTAATTGAACACCATGGATTAAAAGAAACTTTAGGCGGTTTAGGTTTTGCGGCTTTCGCCACAACCATGACTATTGGCCGATTACTGGGCGACAAAATTGTTATACGAGTCGGTTCTGCTCGTGTCGTATTTTTAGGTGCTTTGCTCGCTTGCCTTGGTTTTGTTATTGCTGTTTTATCTCCTCATCTCATATTTGCCATCATAGGTTTTGCATTAGTCGGTGCGGGTTCATCTAATATAGTACCGGTGATGTTTTCTGCTGTAGGGAAGCAAAAAACGATGCCAGAGGCTCTTGCCGTACCTGCAATTTCAACTTTAGGCTATTTAGGTATTTTGGCTGGACCTGCAGCTATTGGTTTTGTTGCTTTTCAATTGTCCTTGGCAACTGCATTATTATTAATTTCTGCATTATTAGTTATTATTGCTTTTGTAACTCGTTTTATCCGTGTGTAATTTTTTGAATCTCTTAAGGCTACTGCATTGTAGCCTTACACTCCGTTTTCTCTCATCAATTGTTCATATCTGATAAAAATGGGAACAATCGTGCTCTATTTATAGATTTCATATATATAATTATTCATTAAACTATTAAAATTCCATCTGATTTTTCTGCTAGTGACTTCCATATATACTGAGGCTAAATGAACCCTACTCATAAAAAAAAAGATTATCATTATTGGTGCTGGCGCGGCTGCGCTTATGTAATCGCTTAATGTTGAATTACCTGTTAGCTCCTCTCCCTCTATCATTGCGCACATCAATGATTCTATCGAACAAACATTGGTTCAACATATCATTTCAACACCACAAATGGAGCTACGACAGGCAGGTTCAGGTAAAATACTCTGTGCTGAAGACTATATTAGCGAAAAGCCCGAGCACAGTGCAGTGGCTATCGCACAAAACGCCCTTACAACGATTAAAAATTCATTTATAGGTAGTAACACGTTAAATCTTGAAAACGCTTTCATAGGAATGCGACCTATGCCTAAAGATGAGATGCCAATTGTCGGAAAAGTTGCTGATTTTGAAGGTTTATATATTATCAGTATGCACGCTGCGATTACGCTAGCGCCTTTGATATGCCAATTGGCTCAAGATGAAATCTTGCATGGAATAGAACAAGCCGCATTAGGCCCATATCGATTAACTCGTTTTGTATCAGGTAACTGACAAATGAATATTCCGTTGTACTATTTAAGACATTATCAATCGATTGAAAAAACATTTTGGACATCTATTTGTGAACATAGTATCCAGATTGCACAACACACAATTTGCTATTTAACGCCCCTTAATTCGCCGGCGTTTAACTTCATTTATTTGCAGCCTGACTCGACCAGTCACGCCTTTATGCAGGCTCACAACCTGTTTGTTTCACAGAAGAAAAACCATACTTTAGTGATCCCCGAAGAGATGCTCCAACAGGTGGTAACTGAGGCTGAGTCACTAGGTTACAAACGTGACAGCGTCACTACCGCAATGGCGTTGACCTTAGCAAAACAAAATGAGGTTGAACTGCCTGATAACCAAGTCGATATCGTCTTAGCGAATCACGATTTGTCTTTGTGGGCTAAGCCACTTGTTTCCGCATTTTATCTATCTGAAGAGCACGACCAGGTTATTAAAGAATATGTGCGTTATCATGAGGATGCTTTGCAACAAGGCGCACCACAATTTCACCTTGTGTTGCTCGTCAACGGAGAGCCAGCGACCTCAATGACCGTAACAATTGAAGGAACGTTAGCCCGTTTTGATGATATTGGTACTGAGCCAAGCCATCAAGGTAATGGCTATGCATCACAACTCATTGATTATGCTTTAGCATTTTGCCGCCAGCAAGGTGTAGAGCACTGTTTCCTTGATGCTTCAGAAGCAGGATTTGACCTGTATAAAAAATTTGGTTTTGTGCCATTATTTCGCTACATCAATTATGTCTGGTGCAAATAATTTAAAGCAATAGTGTTATTTGTAGAGGCATCTAATCTGGGATCATTGTTCATACAATGGTTCCAAATTCAGTCATTTCCAGATCAACCCTAGTGACAAAATTGTCTGATGTTTACATATGAAAATTAATATTATTGGCACTAGTGGCAGCGGTAAAAGTACCCTTTGCCAACAACTTTCTTTGTTATTAAATGTCCCTTCTATTGAGTTAGATAGCTTATATTGGCTAGCAAATTGGCAAGGTTCTTCAGATGATGAGCTTAACCAGAAACTCGCCGCTACATTAGATAAAGCGGTATCTGGATGGATTCTTGATGGCAACTATACACGGACTCAACCCATTAAATGGAAAGAAGTCGACATGGTGGTTTGGTTGGATTACTCCTTGCCTCGAACCCTTTATCAGTCGATTACACGCACATTAGCGCGCATTCGTTCTGGACAAGAGCTGTGGGAAAATACGGGCAATAAAGAACGTTGGAAAAATGCCTTTTTCAGTCGCGATTCGATAATTTTGTGGCTGCTAAAGACTTACTATCCAAATAAGAAAAGAAACCTAAGTCATATGGCAAATCTCAATTTACGCCATATTCAGTTTGTTCGGCTCACCTCACCAAAAGAAACAAACTTATTTTTACAACAGATAAAAGCTCAAGTTCAGAGTAAATAAACATCTCGGTAGTCATAAAAACTACCGAGATAGTATTATCTCAGCGATTAAAGCTCATTACATGCCGTTTTCAACATCGCCGTTTGTTGAAATTTTTCAATTCCTAACTCAATTAAGCGGCTAATTAATTGCTGATAGGTCATACCGCCTTGCTGCCATAGTTTAGGGTACATACTGATATTCGTAAAACCAGGCAATGTGTTGATTTCATTGATAACAACGTCATTATTTTCTGTTAAGAAAACATCCACACGGGACATTCCATAGCAATTTAATGCGCGGTATGCGGATAAGGCAATCTCACGAATTTTATCACTCACCGCCTCATCTAATTGTGCAGGAGCAACGACAGATGCGCCATTCTCATCAATATATTTGGTATGGTATGCATAAAAACTATCGTGCAACACGATTTCACCACAAGGACTGGCAAGAGGCGCTTCATTACCTAATACTGCGCACTCAATTTCACGCCCTTTTACTGCGCTTTCAATAAGGACTTTCGTATCAAATAAAAAGGCAAAATCCAGTGCCGAGTCAAATTCCGATTTAGTGCTGACTTTGCTGATCCCAACAGATGAACCTTGATTTGCCGGCTTAATAAATAACGGTAAACCTAATTGTGCCACAGTGGCTTCATATTTCGTTGTTGCGCGTTCATTTTTAAACACCGTAATAAACGGGGCGATATTTAAGCCTGCGTCTCTAAGTAATCTTTTGGTAACGTCTTTATCCATACAGGCCGACGAACCTAAAACCCCCGGCCCGACAAACGGTAAATTCGCCATACGCAATAAGCCTTGCAGTGAACCGTCTTCACCTAAGTTACCGTGAACAATAGGGAAAATAACATCAATTTGCGGCAATGGCTTCGTATCTTCAAGCGAAATAAATTGTTCTCGCGTTTTTCCCGGAACAAGTGCAATGCTACGTTTTGGTGTATTCAAGGCAATACGAGACGGGTCATCACCATGCAATAAATAATCAGATTCGTTATATTCATGCCATTGCCCTTCTTTATTGATTCCCAAAAGGCATACATCAAATTTATTGCGATCTAATCCATTGATAATATTTTTAGCGGACTGTAGCGAAACTTCATGTTCTGTTGATCGACCACCAAAAATAACACCTACTCGTATCTTGCTCATTATTTGCTCCGACATAAAACACCAAACCTAGCAGAGAAATATAGCACGCAAAGAAATGGTTATGACATAAATTATTTATTTTTCATTAGGGTTCGCTGGCTTTATAATCAAACCTTCTTTTTTTGATAGGTAATTATCTTCCGTCAATCAGGGTTTCAATACTGATATTCACCTGCTCTATTAGCCACTGGATAAAAATAGCTGCTGCACTGCCCTTTTCAATAGGTTTCGATGACAATAAATAATATGCAGAACTATCTTCAATGAAACCATATGGTGCGGCTAATTGCTTTGATTGTACTTCATCCGCAACCATCAAAAATGATGCAAGCGCTGCTCCTTGCCCCGCCAATGCAGCTTGAATGCACAAGTAAAAGTGCTCATATGTAATAGTTTTACTATTTGGAAGAGTAACTTTTTTTATATTCTGCCAAGTTGTCCATGCATTGGGTCTAGATGTCGTCGACAGTTGTGGTATATGAGCAAAGTTTTTCTTAAGATCAAGTCCAGGCCGAACCACAACCCCCATGCGTTCTGAACAAACTTTTACTGCAAAAAGATTGTCATTCCATTTAAAATCATTACGCCTCAATGCTAAATCAACGTTCGCTTTTGTAAAATCAATAACACCACCTGCGGCAACTAGATGTACCGTAATATGAGGATATTGTTGATAAAAATGCGTAAGTCGAGGAATTAACCACTTCATTGCAATTGTTGGTTCACAAGACAAGCTAACAACATTAGGAAACGTGCTACTTTTTATCTTTTCAACACCGTCTTTAAGCTGTTCAAATATCGAACTAGTTGTTTGTAACAATATTTGCCCGTTAGCCGTTAAAAAAACAGCTCGGTTCCTTCGTTCGAATAACTCAACACCAAGATATTCTTCTAATAAACGAATTTGTCGGCTAATCGCACTATGAGTCACATTTAGCTCTTTTGCTGCCTTCACAAAACTGCCTGCTTTCGCAGCAGTATCAAAAAAACGTAATGATGTTAACGGTGGTAGTTTCATATATATAGGTAACAAAAACTGACAGATTTGCGTCAGGATAAATCGCTTTTTAGTTTTATTCAATCCATTGATAATAAAAACAATAAATAAACAAATTATTTCAAAGTAAATACATTTTTAGTCTGTTTCTATTACCTTTCAGGAAATTAATATGAATGAAGTTATTGCAGTTGCGACCATCACCATTTTAGCCGTAATTAGTCCAGGGCCTGACTTCGCTATGGTAACTCGCAATAGTTATACCTATGGCATTAAAACAGGCTTATTGTGTGCGCTAGGTATCGCTATTGGGGTACAGGTTCATGTGTTCTATACCGTTTTTGGTATCACGCTGGTCATCATGAATTCACCAACATTATTCTTAATAGTTAAACTTATTGGTGTAATTTACTTGGTGTATATCGGATTTAACTCATTAACAAATAAAGTAAAAATATCCTCAAATAATGCAGTATCAAGGCCATTATCTGCCTTAAACGCTTTTAAAAATGGTTTTTTGACGAATGCTTTAAACCCAAAAACCATGTTTTTTGTAGTTTCTGTGTACAGCCAAGTTATCAGTACACAGAACTCAATTTGGTTAAATTTAAGTTATGGCCTATTTATTTCTTTCGCTCATTGGCTTTGGTTTAGTCTAATTGCTATTTTCTTTGCGACACCCGTAGTACGAAACAAAATTCTTAACTACCAATTTATTATGGATAGAACAATTGGTGCACTACTCATTCTATTGGGACTATCTTTATTATTCTTTAATATAAATTAATCTTGTACTTACATTCCTACCCATGTCCACATTCATGATAACTATTTACCCTGCAACCGATAATATTCATTGACCACTTTCGCCAACTCAATCACGTCGGCTGGAATATTGAGTTTGGCGAGCGCCTCAAATGGCACCCATTCAAATGGTGCAAAAGGCGGTTGTGATGAAGGCAATAACTCACATAAATAAATCATATCAATATGCCAATGGTTACCTTTCTTTTTATCGACAATAAACTCTTTCAAGATAGCGATAGGCAACGGCAGTACTTGTGTATGGGATGAATCATGGATTTGTGATGCAAACGGGAAACCACAACTGACTACTTGGCACTCTAACCCAGTTTCCTCAAGAACTTCTCGAAAAACAGCATGCTGTGGCTCTTCATTCACTTCGATGTGGCCCCCCGGAGGTAACCAAAAACCAAGCTTTTGATGTTCGTGTAATAAAAATTCACCATGCTCATTACGGATCATTGCTGTTGCCGTAAAATGTTTAACTTCCTCGTTCATCCTATCATTGCCCTTTTTTCCATTTTACTATTTCTACGTTGTATTTTTATTTTCGAGCTTAACACCTCGCGGCCTTCCAGTCATAAGGCATTAACTCTGCTAATGTCACTTGCGTATTTTCATTGACTGCAACAATAGCTTTAATGACTGAGATGCTAACTAGATATACACGCCAGGCATGCAAACACTATACCGTCAAACGGGCAAGGAAGACACTAAACGGAAGCTAGTGAGTGGGTAACAGTGATAAAAAAATAGCCAGCGCTTGGGCCGGCTATTTCTGATAAAACTATTATGCGGTTAGTGCAAGTTTTGCTCCAAACATCAAGAATACAGCGCCAATACAACTATTAGATAATTTAGATAGCTTTTTATTATGTTTAACCATATTCGTTACGGCAACCGCGCCAAAAATCAATAGTGATAAATAAATCATGCTACAGGCTTCTAAAATGGCGCCAAGAATAAAAAATGGCACACCCGCGCTTGGGTATGCTGGGTCAATGAATTGGATAAAAAATGAAACATAAAAAATGATCATTTTAGGATTTAGTAAACTTAAAAAAACGGCTTTTTTATAGGTACCCTTGGTTTCTAAAGTAATTGAATCAACATCACCTGTATTTTCTTTCTTATGCAATACGCTATATAAGGTTTTAATCCCTAAATAAAATAAATAAGCCGCCCCTGCGTATTTTATAACACTAAAAAAGATAGGCGATGTTTTCACTAAAGATGCAACCCCTAAAAATGATAGAAAAATGAGCATAGCATCTCCTGTAAAGACACCTAATGCTGCTTTATAACCATTTTTCACACCATATTTCGCACTGCTAGTTAAAACAAATAAAGAATTAGGGCCTGGTACCAATGTAATAAAAATAACACCGATAAGATAAGTCCATAAGTTTGTAATACCGAGATTTTCAAGCATAGGAAACCCGCTAACTCAATAAAAGTTATAACAAAAAATTCACATAATTTCTTTATATTTATTATGATACAGACTTTATTCACTCCATAAAAGATATCACTAATGAATAATGCAAATATAAAATATAATTTCAACAAATTAAAATAATCTGGTTTTATAGCAATGAAGTAACACACCTAACAAGAACAATAAACCACGCAAACCAACTTAATCAGAAGCGGACTACAAACACCTAGCAAGACAGTGATTAATACCAGTATTTGTTAATAACAAAGAATTTAACACCACAAAAACAAATGGAATAGTAATAGTGATTTGAGTGAGGTTTCACGTTATAACATAAATGTCGGTGCTATTTAAAAGTAACGTTGGATAAAAACTGTATAAAATTAAAACACCTCATTTAATAGCAAGCTAAGATTATTTTCTTTTAACATTTTATTAAAAAATATTGAGTTATTAATCATTATTATTTTAGGAATTCCATGGAAAGCGCTAACTATTTTCATCTAGAGGAACTCAACGGCCTTGAAATGATCAAAGCCCGTTATCATCAACAAAAATTTTCTCGCCATAGTCATGAAGGGTTTTGCATTGGTGTTATCGAAGAAGGCGCACAACAATTTTTCCGTACTGGCGAAAACCACTACGCGCCTAAAGGGGATATAATTTTAGTTAATGCCGATGAAATTCACACTGGCTCATCAGCAATGGAAAATGGCTGGTCTTATCAGGCTATTTACCCTACTCCAGAACTTTTTACCCAACTCACACTCGGTTTAACAACAGAGCACCAAGGGCTGGTACCCTGGTTTCCTATTGCAGTGATACAGGATGCAGGGCTTAGCGCCCAACTCCGCTTATTGTTTAATCTATTACCTCAATCAGGTAATACCCTTTTCAAGGAAACCTTGTTGTTATCCTCTTTAAGTTGGCTAACCTTACGTTACAACCGCACTAAAATTGAATTAACAGAAATAACACCCGCAAAGCAACGCATAGAACAAATTTGTGACTTGCTCATCAACACCTGCGAACAAGAACATTCATTAAGCCAATTAGCCGAAATATCAGGTTTTAGCCAATGGCACTTTCTACGACAGTTTAAATCGCATACAGGAATTACACCACACGCATTCTTAGTACAAGCCCGCTTACACAAGGCAAAAAAACTGTTATTAGCAGGAAATACGCCTGCAGAAGTCTCAAACCAATGCGGTTTTTCCGACCAAAGTCATTTCACTCGACATTTTAAACAGGCCCTTGGAGTTACCCCTGGGAATTTTATTCGGCATCGGATCGGTGAAAAGAGCAATTTTATTCTATCTACTAATATTTAATCTCTTTAAAATCAATCAAATTATAAAAGTGTTCATAATTACAACAAGGTTAGTTTAAATGGCATCACAACAAAGTAACCAATGGCAAAAAGCGATGATGACAGGAGCTGTTCATACCGCTCCTCTTAATCTTGCTGTTATTCCATGGGGGGTATTAGCAGGTTCAATGGCGGTCGAAACAGGTCTCGATTTCTGGCAAAGTGTGGCGATGTCTGCAATGGTATTTGCAGGCGCAGCACAGTTAGTCACCCTTGGATTGCTAAATTCAGGTGCGGGCTATATCACGATTGTTATCTCTGTTTTTTTTATCACTTCTCAGCACTTACTTTATGGGCTGACATTACGCCCTCAAGTTAAAGACTTTACAACGCCCCAGCGCCTTAGTATCGGCTTTTTATTAACAGATGAATTATTTGCGATTAGCGCAGCTAAACGCCAAAGTTTAAGTTTTCCCTATCTCTTTGGTGCTGGGTTTAGTTTTTATATCGTTTGGTTAATCACCAGCCTTTGTGGGATTGCGATGGCCAATATTGTGGGCGATTTGAGCCGCTTACATCTCGATTTTTCTGTGGTTGCAACTTTGCTTGCAATCGTCGTTCCACTAACAAGAAAAATAAGTACGCTTTGTGGTGTTATTTTTTCACTCGTTGTCGCCATCGTACTTTCAATGTACTCCTTTAGTAGTGCTATTGTTATCGCTGGTGTGGGTGGGATGTTTGTATCGGTGGCCGTTTCACGTTTATTGAAGGAGGAAAAATGATTTGGCTTTTAATTATTACCTTAACAGCAGTTGTTTTTACTCTACGTTATATTTTCCTAATACCACAGTTACCAATACGTCTGCCCCTCGTGGTTCGTCAAGCACTAGGGTACTCAGCGCCTTGCTTGCTAACCGCAATTTGTGCCCCTGTTATCCTATTAGAAAACCATGATCTACGCTCCTTCCCAGATAATCCTTATTTATGGGGGGCGTTATTCTGTGTCATTGTTGCCTCAGTATTGAAAAATATGCTGTTAACTGTCGGTCTTACTTTAGTATTTTTCTATTCCCTTATTTATTTTATCGGTTAACTTAATATTCAAGATAAAGCATCGTTCAACGCTTTGCTTTATCTTGGTTAATCCCTCATAATATGCCCCTCTCAAAATACATTCCTTTTCAATTTCACCCTGTCATTGATTGTCATAGTGAATACTTTATTGGCCTTACTTACTCAATAAATAGCCAATTAACTTTTATAGATAATGGATAATACAATACCATGCTTAATAATTATGTTTTACGTAGTGTTCGCTATATGTTGGATCTAAGCGATGCCCAAATGGTTAAAATCGTAAAACTCACAGAGTTGGCTGTTACAAAAGAAGAAATGGTGACTTGGTTAAAAAAAGATAATGAGCCTGAATATGTTGAGTGCAATGACAATGTAATGGGGCATTTTCTGAATGGTTTAATCTATCACCGCCGTGGTAAAGATGAAAATCATCCCGCACCTGACGTTGATAGCCGCCTTAATAACAATATTATGCTCAAAAAATTACGCGTAGCTTTTGAATTAAAAGATACAGATATGATTGAAATCTATCAGCTTGTTGATTTTCGTGTATCCAAACCTGAGCTTAACGCTGTTTTTCGTAAACCAGGACATAAAAACTATCGCGAATGTGGGGACCAATTATTGCGTTACTTCCTAAAAGGCCTGACAATTCGTCTACGTGGTGATAAATAACTATTTCCTCTGTTTGTTTTTTGTTCATTAATTTTGCATTTTTCTGACATTTGTCTATAATGAAAATGACAAATGTCAGGAGGTTCAAATGAGAAACTATATCCCCACAACCCCACTTCAACCGACTGCTTCATCTTTTAAACCACTATGGCGCCATGTAGGGTTACCTGCCGAACGTGGTATTGAATTGACCCACTTCTTACGCCAAGGGCTGTCTGTCTCTGTTTTAGACAATATCCAAGAATGGTCAGGGATGAGTAAAACTGAATTATTACGGATATCCGGCATTAATGAACGCAATATTGCTCGTCGCAAAAATGCAGGCCAACCCCTCAATGCTGATGAAAGCGAACGAATTGCTCGTCTAGTACGCGTATTCGATGCGGCAGTGCGTTTATTTAATGGAGATAAACATGCAGCAGGTGATTGGCTTAATCACCCCGTTAAAGGGTTAGGCCATTTACGCCCTATTGAGCTTATTGCGACAGAAAGTGGAGCCATTGAGGTAATTGATTTGATTGGCCGCATTGAGCATGGTGTGTTTTCATGATTTTGTATCGATTGGTTAAATCCAGTTTTATTCACGATGCATGGTCTGGTCAAGGAGCCATGCTCTACGGTGGGCGTTGGAATCATAAAGGAACTCCCGCTGTTTATACTTCAACCAGTATTTCATTAGCCACCCTTGAAATACTCGTTCACATCAATCAAGACTTACTATTAAACCAGTTCAGTTTGCTATCCATCGATATCAATGACAGGTACGTGATGAAATTATCGTTAGACCACCTTCCAACAGATTGGCAGCAAGACCCAGCGCCAACTTCTACCATGGATATTGGTACTACATGGCTAAATAACCAAGATAGCTTAGTATTATTAATTCCCTCTTGTATTATTCCCTACGAATACAATGCAATTATTAACCCGTTGCACCCGCAATTTCAAAAAGCCATACATACTGTTAAACCGCTGGATTTTAGTGTTGACCCACGCTTAGCATAGTTAAATATTTGCTAACAAATACTGTAAAAAAGTGTCTATCTTCGGTGATAATGCACTACGGCTCGCATAAACCGCGCGCAGCTCTATTGGGGCTGGTGATACTCCATCGAATTCTATTTGCACTAATTTATTCTGTGTAATCTGTTCGGCACACGCTTCTAATGCCAGAATGGCATAACCAACGCCGTTCATTGCGGCAGCGTGAGCTAGAATGCCACTATTTACTCGATAATTACTGTTAATTATCACTTTTTGCTGTAAACCCTCTGAATCAATAAATATCCATGGTTGCCCCTGCAATGCACTCAAGCTTGAAATACACGGCATATTAGCTAAGTCCTTAAATAAACATGGTTTTCCTACTTGTTCAATTAATTGGGGAGCGGCAACTACAACACTTTGCCATGATTTGATTAAACGTGAGTGATAGCTACTGTCCTCAAGGTGACCGCGATGAAATGTGAGTAATAAATCAATATCATCACTAATAACATCTTGAGGCATTAATTGTGTATCACAGTGAATATTTAATTGTGGGTGTAATAATGCAAACTTCGCTAATAAATCCGCGAATAATAGACTACCAAATTCACTGGGGATAGTTAGCCGTAACGTTCCAGTAAGTTGTTGTGGATGACAAATTTGCACCACAATCTGCTCTAATTCACTAACTAACCTTTGGCTTTGCTCAAATAAAATATTTCCTGTTTCAGTTAGCCGCATTTGCCGGGTTGTACGTTCAATTAACTGGCTGTTAAGTTGTTGTTCCAACTGTTTAATATAACGGCTCACATTCGATGTTGGCATTGAAAGTAATTTTGCCGCATTGACAAAATTTCCTTGTGTCGCAACGGCAATAAATACTTTCAATAAATTCAGGTCAACAGCCATTTCTAATCCCTACAGTTCACTCTCTATTAATCTGAACTAATAGCATTAGCAGTATCCAAAATCCATTATTTTTTGATACCGCTCTGCCAGCAATACTTCCATGTCTAATTGAATTAACTCATTTAAATCAGTGAGTAATTGTTGTTTTAATTGTTCTGCAGCTAACTGATAGTCACGGTGAGCTCCACCCAAAGGCTCTGAAATAATGGTATCGATAATGCCTAGTTCTTTTAACCGTGGAGCAGTCATTCCCATCACTTCTGCTGCAATTTGTGCCTTTTGAGAGTCTTTCCATAAAATAGAAGCACAACCTTCCGGAGATATCGCTGCATAAGTACTGTATTCCAACATATTAATACGATCCCCCACACCAATGCCTAACGCACCACCAGAACAACCTTCACCTGTAATGACACAAATAATGGGCGTTTTTAAGCGCGACATTTCCATAATATTACGAGCAATGGCTTCTGCTTGTCCGCGCTCTTCAGCGCCAACGCCAGGATAAGCTCCCGCAGAATCAATAAATACCAATACAGGTAAGTGGAAACGTTCCGCCATTTTCATCAAACGGAGTGCTTTGCGGTAGCCTTCTGGCGACGGCATACCAAAATTACGCATAACTTTCTCTTTTGTTGTACGCCCTTTTTGTTGCCCCAGCACCATAACCGGCCTACCATCCAAACGAGCAAGCCCCCCCACCAGCGCCTTATCATCAGCAAAAGCACGGTCACCGGCTAATTCTTGAAATTCAGTAAATATTAATGAAATATAATCAAGAGGATAAGGCCTTAATGGATGCCTAGCTAATTGAACAATTTCCCATGCCCCAAGAGATGCAAATATCGTTTTCGTCAGCGAATGACTCTTTTTTTTCAAGAGCTGGATTTCTTCATCTAATTTAATTTCTGAAGGGTGCCCTTTCTGTTTGAAGGCAATAAGCGCCTCAATTTTATCATTAAGTTCAACAATGGGTTTCTCAAATGCAAGAAAATGGTTAGTCATATCGTTCCTAAAATGGTAACTGCAATCTTAGGAGTGTAACCAGAGAATCAATCCCATTCCATGCCTGAAAATAGGATTGATTATTACCAAAAGTGGGATAGTTATTTAGCGTTGATTTTTCTTCAATTGATTTAATTTTAAACTATTTTCCATGATTTTTTGAAAATTAGGGCATAAAAAGTGATTTTTTTCAGGGCAATTCGCAATGTGTAAAATACCTTTTTTTAATGCAGATAACCCCTGTATGGTTTGCTCAATCTCCTCGGCTTTTTCGAGTAAGCTCGCACGTTCAATATTAGGGCCATCCTTATGATTGAGCATGGTAGCAATTTCGTCGAGTGAAAATTTAGCTTCCTGCCCTAATGCAATTAAAGATAAGCGGGTCATAACATCTTTCCCATGATAAACCCGTTTTAACCCCTTGCGGCCTATCGGTTTAATCAAACCTCTTTCTTCATAATAACGTAAGGTTGATGCCGCTAAACCTGATAATTGGCTAACTTGAGAAATATCTAGTTCATCATGCATGAGATAATAACCCGCTCTAACATTCACAACTCAAGCTAATTGTTGCCGTAATAGTACCGTGATCGTGCCATTCATAAATATCTCACGGTCAACTACGTAACCCAATTTTTCAGCCACGCGTAAAGATGCTAAATTCCTCGGCTCAATAAAACAAATAGATTGCCGAAACTTATTTTCTTTTATTAGCCAAGACAATGCAGCCTGCATCGCTTCTGTTGCATAACCTTTTCCTTGATATTCAGGTGCAATGACCCAGCCCGCTTCCGGAATGCCTTTAACTTGCGGCTCGACCATACGATGAAAATCTGCAAACCCCAAATCACCAATATATTGGCCACTCACCTTTTCGCGGACAGCCCAATAACCAAAACCTAATAATGGCCATAAGCCACCATAAGCTAACATTCTCATCCATGACTCGCGCTCGCTAGATGGCATACCGCCAATGTAGCGAACCATCGACTCGGTCGCCCATAACTTCGCAAGTGCAGGAAAATCACTCACTTGGTGTTTATTTAATATTAATCTGTCTGTCTCAAGCTCAGGTATTACAGCCATTGATTGCATCTCCTTGCTATCTAAATGGGGGTTCATCAAACGTTCTTAATTTCCTTGAATGTAATTTATCCCCTTCTTGCCTCAATAAATCAATAGCACGAATACCTATTTGTAAGTGTTCAGAAATTGCACCTTCATAGAAACTGTTTGCTTGGCCCGGTAATTTAATCTCACCATGCAAAGGTTTATCCGAAACACATAAAAGCGTACCGTAGGGAACCCTGAAACGATAACCTTGTGCTGCGATTGTGGCACTTTCCATATCCACTGCAACAGCGCGACTTAAACTAAAGCGGCGAGCCGTTGCAAAAAAGCGTAATTCCCAGTTTCTATCATCTGTTGTAACAACGGTTCCTGTTCGTAGCCGTTGCTTTACCAACTCCCCAGGCATATTACTAACTTGTTTCGTTGCGTCATACAGCGCGCGTTGGACTTCTGCAATACTTGGAATAGGAATATCTGGCGGTAATACATCATCAAGAATATGGTCATCACGCAAATAAGCATGTGCCAAAACATAATCACCAATTTTTTGGCTTTCTCTTAATCCACCACAATGGCCTATCATCAACCAAGCATGTGGTCGTAAAACCGCTAAATGGTCGCAAATATTCTTTGCATTTGAAGGCCCAACACCGATATTCACTAAAGTAATCCCTGCACCATCCCTAGCGATTAGATGATATGCAGGCATTTGAAATTTTTTCCATGTTAAATCAGAAGTGGCAATTTGCGGGTCTGCATTTTCAGCGGTTAAATAATTATGCCCTACACAAGATAATGCAATATAACGACTTTCAGGATCTCGTACCTGTTCACATGCCCAATTCACGAACTCATCAACATAACGGTTATAATTGGTGAACAAAATATACGGTTGAACATGCTCAGGTGGGGTTCCGGTATAATGTTTCAAACGTGCTAATGAAAAATCCACACGTAATGCATCAAAATGGGACAGTGGCATTTCATCCGTAGCAGAATACAAGCCATCGGTAATATCATCACTAATGTGAGATAAATCGGTTATAGGAAAATATGCAGCTAAATTACTGCTCATACTCCTATCCAACACTAAGTCTGACCCATCAATGACAAAAGGATAAGGAATTTCAATTTTTGAAGGGCGAACAGCAAAAGTAACATCATAATCCTGTTGCAAAATAGACAGCTGTTCAACTAAATAGGCACGGAATAAATCTGGCTGCGTCACCGTAATGGTGTAATCGCCTCGTTTAACAAAGCGAGCATAAGCACGTGTTTTTTCACAATGATCGATTTTTCCTTCCCATGTTACACATAGCTCGGGGTAAGCGAATAACCCATTTTCCCTTTCTGTAATATCTGGTATGCGGCCTTCTTTTACATAAATAGCGATAGCGTCCCTTAATGAATCTATCGCATTGCTATATAACAACGAAAGTTTATCCAAAACATCTTCAATAGATAAGTTTTCATATTTCTGGCATTTTTCCAAAGACACACACAACTCCTTATCATCAGATAAAATCATCTCCGATAACATAGAGTATCAGTGTGATAGTTGCAAAATATATCGAGACTAATGTGCTTATCCCACAATTAATATATTCACAATTAATGTACTACAAAGGATAAAACAATGGGTAATGTGAACACAGCAACCACGGTTTGTAAGGTTATTATACCTGCCATTAACTGGCTATCTCCATTTAACTGGCGCGTTAAAATATAAGCGGTTGGTGCAGTGGGAATAGCAAAAAATAGCACTAATAGGGTTGTTTCAAGATTTGGCAATGAAAATAAACTCGCTACTGTTACCGCTAAAATAGGCATAAGAAGTAAGCGTAACAGTGTCGATGTCATGATGGGTTTAAATTCACTTCTCAACGTTGAGGTTTGTAATGCGGCCCCAACACAGATTAGGCCTAGTGGTAAACTAGCGGCTGCGAGTAATTTTAAAAATTGATCAGATCCAAACGGTAACCCCACAGGCGATATATTTAATAACACTCCCACAACACAAGAAATAATTAATGGATTTTTTATGATCGGCAATAAAATTTGCTTAACGGAGACTTTTTGCCCAGAAGATAATGAAAGTACAGCTATGACATTACAGCTTGGCACTAAAACAGCCATAATGACTGCAGCAATAGCAATGCCTTCTTTACCAAATAAATCTGCAACAATGGCCAGCCCTAAATAAGTATTAAAACGCGTAATTCCTTGGATATGAGCCCCAAATCGTGGGATAGGAATTTTGAATAAATATTTGCAACCAAGAACTAACGCAGAACTAATCGCTAAAACACATAGAATGGCGCTCGCTAAATAGGGTAATTTAGGGTTATCCAATGGTGCTATTGCTAAACTGTTGATTAATAATGCAGGGAATAAAATGTAATAGTTTAACTTTTCAGCACTCGGCCAAAAATCAGTGCCAACTATTGTCGAACGGCGTAATACAAACCCCATTGCAATTAGAGAAAATAATGGCCACAAAACTAATAAAATCTTATCCATGAGAACGTAATCTGTTTTATTTGAGTATTAGCTAAGTATATTAATTAGTCTATCGTTAAGTTTTTGTGATGGATAGGTAAAAAAAGCTCTATTTCAATATTTGGCCTTTTCTCTAATTTATTGTTCCATCAACCAAGATTTAATCGATTATTTCTCGTTTATATTTAAATAAATATTTTTCCACACAAAAACTGAACCCTAAAATTATCTCACTTAGGCATATAAAAATCATTTGCTTACCACAACAATATTATGTATTTTTATTCACTATAAATGCATAATTAAAGAGGTTGGTATGTTTAAAAAATTAGTTTTTGCTGGCTGTATGTCATTGGCAGCCTTCGCCGGGAATGTTTACGCAAAAGAAAGCTATACGGTTGGTGCTGGTGGGACTTACCGTCCATTCGAATATGAAAATAGCCAAAAACAACTCGAAGGCTTTGATATTGATATAATTAAAGCCATCGCGGAAGCAGAAGGTTTTGACGTTAAACTTGTCAATACTCCTTGGGAAGGGATTTTTGCGACTTTATCGTCAGGTGATAGGGATATTTTAATTTCGGGGATTACAATTACCGATAAACGCAAAAATATGGTTGATTTTTCTAATCCCTATTTCCCTGCTGAGCAAGCGATCGTTATCAGCGAAACATCTGATGTAAAAGATTTAAATAGCTTAAAAGAGCTGAATGTAGGTGTCGTCAACTCCAGCACAGGTGACATTGTTGTTTCTGATGTAATCGGAAAAAACAGTACATCAATTAAACGTTTCGACAATACACCGCTTTTATTACAAGAGCTATTTGAAGATGGTATTGATGCAGCTGTTGGTGATGTTGGTGTGATTAAATATTACATAAAAACGCACCCAGAGAAAAAATTTAAACTGATCTACGATAACCACTTCGAAAAACAATATTTTGGTATTGCTGTCGCAAAAGGAAATAGCGAATTACAGCAAAAAATAAATAATGGCTTAGAAAAAATTATTGCAGACGGTACTTACAATAAAATTTATCAAAAATGGTTTGATGAAAACGTTCCTCAATTACCAAAACAATAATTAAATCTAACTTAAGGCCATCCTTAGATGGCTTTTTCATGTTATAAATCAGGGTGAAAATTAAGATGTCTGCGTTTCGTTGGGAAATAATTGAAGAATATGCTCCATTATTTGCTGAAGGCGCAATGATGACGATAAAAGCAACCATCATTTGCGTTATTTTAGGCTCATTATGGGGGTTAACTCTCGGCTTAGGAAGAACTGCCAAAGCTGAGCAAGGAATTTGGAAACCGATTTTACATTATTTTGTGCAGTGGCCTGTTCGCTTCTATGTCAGTGCTTTTCGTGGTACTCCGCTATTTGTTCAAATAATGGTTGTTCACTTTGCCTTAGTTCCACTATTTATTAACCCGCGTGATGGCCTATTTGTTACCTCAGGGATAATGTCTATTGATACGGCTAAAATGCTCCGCTCCGATTACGGTGCATTTTTATCTTGTGTCATTGCAATCACTTTAAACTCAGGGGCTTATGTTTCTGAAATTTTTCGTGCGGGCATTCAATCTATTGACAAAGGGCAGATGGAAGCCTCGCGTGCGCTTGGTATGAGTTGGGCAAAAACAATGCGTAAAGTGATCCTTCCACAAGCTTTTCGTCGTATCCTTCCCCCGCTTGGAAATAATGCCATCGCGATTGTTAAGGATTCCTCCCTTGCTTCCGCAATTGGCTTAGCTGATCTCGCCTATGCAGCGAGAACGGTATCCGGTGCTTATGCAACTTATTGGGAACCCTACTTAACGATATCTGTGATTTATTGGATGCTGACATTTATACTTGCTCAGCTGGTGCAATATATGGAAAGAAGGTTGGGCAGAAGTGATTTACGTTAATAATTTACAAAAGAAATTTGGCGATGCTCATGTACTTAGAGGTATTTCTTGCGAAGTTAAACCTCAAGAAGTGATTTGTGTCATAGGCCCTTCTGGCTCAGGCAAAAGTACCTTCTTACGGTGTTTAAACGCACTAGAACGCCCAGATGGCGGTGAAATACAAGTTAACGGTTTTAACGTTCATGACCCTAAAACCGATTTAAATAAAATGAGAGAAAATGTGGGGATGGTGTTTCAGCGTTTTAACTTATTCCCCCATATGACCGTGTTAGAAAATTTAATGATGGCACCAACCTTAGTAAAAGGAATAAAAAAGGAACTGGCACTTAAACAAGCTGAACAGCTCCTAACCAAAGTAGGGCTGTTAGATAAAATTGATGCATGGCCTGCCAGTTTATCCGGTGGGCAGCAGCAACGTGTTGCTATTGCCCGGGCCTTAGCAATGCAACCGTCCATTTTGTTATTTGATGAACCGACGTCTGCGCTTGACCCTGAATTAGTTGGGGAGGTACTTTCTGTGATGAAAACCCTAGCGAATGAAGGTATGACGATGGTTATCGTCACCCATGAAATGGGATTTGCACGTGAAGTTGCTGACCGCGTTATGTTTATTGACCAAGGCATAATTCAAGAAGAAGGCACACCAGAACAACTCTTTACTGCACCTAAAAACCCACGAACTGCGGAGTTTTTAAGTAAAGTACTTTAATTTTATTACCTGCTTAGTAGGCTAAGCAGGTTTTTCTGATATCCAAATCTTTTTATTATCGATAAGCTAAGAATATTATTCCTTAATAAAACTTAAGTTATGGATATCAAAAGCCTCTGTAAACAATACCGCTCAGGGAAAAAATTTAAATATGTTTTCTTCTGGGGCCACCAAACCAAGCAAAGCCAAATTACAAAAAGCTGTTTCAGCCAGTGGTACCCTTCCCCATTTGTTATCGATAATCACCGTTTTGCTAGCGCAGAGCATTTTATGATGGCAGAAAAAGCACGCTTATTTGGTGATTTAGAAACATTGGATAAAATTATTCATGCACCAAATCCTGGTGCAGCTAAAGCATTTGGCCGTGAGGTTCGTGGGTTTAAACAAGATATATGGGATGAAAACCGTTTTACCATTGTTGTTGCGGCGAATATGGCCAAATTTTCTCAAAATAAAGAAATTAAGCAGTTTTTACTTGCCACAAACGAACGTGTTCTGGTTGAAGCTAGCCCCGTTGATAAAATTTGGGGAATAGGCCTTGCCGAAGATACTGAAAATATTGAAAACCCATTAACATGGAAAGGGTTAAATTTGCTCGGTTTTGCATTGATGGAGGTTAGAAGTCAGTTAGCCAATCTAACTGCCTAATTTTTGCTTATTTTCTGATAAAAACAAAAAAACCGTTGTGACTAAACAACGGGCCTATCGATAGGTTACTGAATATAGGATATGCTACTGCGTTTTATTACAAAGGCATTCTATATTCAATTACCCCTGGTTTTTCTGCTACCCAATTATACAATTTTTGACCTCGTAAATTGGTTTCCTGTGTATGCCAATATAAGCGGCCACATTGTTTTTCTTGTGCTTGTGCATGTACAAATTCAATTAATTGTTTTCCTACATGCCGCCCGCGCATTTCTGGTGTCACATATAAATCTTCTAGGTAACAAAAATCATTTTCTGCCCATGTTGAACGGTGAAATAAATAATTCACAAAACCAACAACTTTTCCACCTTCAAGCGCAACCGCACAATACATCGGTTCATTTTCATCAAAAAAGCGCTCCCATGCTTTTAGGGTAATTTCTTCGCTTAAATCTACTCGATAAAATTTTTGATATTCCAGCCAGTACACTAACCATGCAGGATAATGTTCTGGAGCAACAAATTCTACGGTAACTGATAATGTTGTTTTACTCATAATAACCCTTCCATTTGTAGACATATTACATAATGGAGTTATAGTACATAGCAATCTGGCCCTGTATAAGAGACACTTTTGTTATTTATTTAGGAACCACTTTATGCGACGCCAACAACATGCGCAGTTCCCATTACTTTTACTTGAAGATGGACACATTAAGGAAAATGTTTATCACACAATACGTAACGCTATCTTAGATGGACGTATTGCTGCCGGTGTTAAACTACCCTCATCGAGAGCATTAGCAGAAATGATGTCAATCTCGCGAAATTCAGTTATTGCTGGGTTTGAACGATTAATTGATGAAGGGTATCTTTACTCGAAAAAAGGCTCAGGAACTTATGTTTCGCCCCATATTCCTGATGAATTAGTTGGCACCATAAGTAGTACTAAACAGCGCGACCAATCTGGATACCCTGCATTAAATCTGAACCCTAGAGTTTCTACTTTAACAAATTTATGGAAAAACTCACGGCCGAATACCGATAAGAACTCAATGTTTAATATTGGTATTGGCTGTGTTGACCAATTTCCACATGAATTATGGGGTAGATTATTAGGCCGAGTTTGGCGTAAATCTAAACATACAATTACGCATTTTAATCACCCTGATGGGTATACCCCGCTTAAAAATTTATTAGTCGATTACGTTCGTTCTACTCGCGGAGTTCATTGTAAACAGCAACAAATTATTATTGTCAATGGAACACAGCAAGCTATTAACTTAGCCGCAAAAGTCTTATTACAACAAGGGGATAAAGTATGGTTAGATGACCCTGGCTATGATAGTGCGAGAGCTATTTTAACCGCAGCAGGTGCTGAGATTGCCGCTATTCCATCTGACAGAGAAGGAATGGATATTGTATACGGTGCAAAACATCATGAAACAGCAAAATTAATTTACACCACGCCTTCTCACCAGTTTCCTCTCGGCACCACTCTCAGCTTACCGAGACGTTTAGCATTATTGGATTGGGCACAACAAAATAATGCATGGGTTTTTGAAGATGACTATAACAGTGAATTTCGTTTTCTATCAAAACCTATTCAAGCCTTACAAGGCTTAGATAATCATCAACGTGTTATTTATGCAGGGACATTCTCTAAAATGATGTATCCCGGTTTTCGTTTAGGTTTTTTAATTGTGCCAGAAATTCTGAGTGAGGCATTCACCATGATGAAATATTATAGTGATAGCCACTGTAGTTATTTAGAGCAGGCAGCTTTAGCGCAGTTTATCCAAGAAGGCCACTATGCACGCCACGTCAGAAAAATACGAAAGATATGTTACGACCGACAAAATACGTTTATCAATGCCATCAACCATTATCTCCCGCATATATTTGATGTACAAATGACAGACTCAGGCATTCATACCGTTTGTTGGGTTAAAGATGGTTATGATATTAACCTGATCCTTAACCAATGCCGTCTGTTAGGCTTTGGTGCACAACCGCTATCGCGTTACTGCATTCAGAGTGCTCACCAAAATGCGATTCTATTTGGCTACGCTGCTCATGGTGAAAACGAGATAATTAGCAACGTAAAACTACTTAGCGAACAATTGAGTAAAATATACCCTAGTTAAACAAAAATGATTTTCAGCTTTTATCCGATAGCTAGAAATTTTTCTAATCTTTATAACTGTACCTTAATAGCATTGTTTATATTGAGGTACTTTTATGACAAAAATAAATTATCCACATGAGTACGAAGTTGGCGATGTTGTCTTTACCAGTATTGGGACCGAATTATTTCGCCAAATAGCCTCAGCATCTTTATGTTGGAGTAACCATGTTGGCATGATTGTCGGCCATAATGGCGAAGACTATTTGATTGCAGAAAGTCGTGTTCCGCTTTCAACAACCACAACCTTATCTCGCTTTATTTCCCGTTCATCTGGTAATCGTTACAGTGTACGTCGATTTGCTCATACACTAACCCATGAACAAAAATCAGCATTAGTCGCTGAAGTTCCTGCTCGCTTAAACAAATTTTACCACACCGGGTTTAATTACAATTCACCTAGGCAGTTTTGCTCTAAGTTTGTTTTTGATATTTACCAATCTGCGTTATCAATCCAAATTGGCGAAATTGAAACCTTTGAAGAATTATTAACTAAAAATCCGAGTGCAAAATTAAATTTCTGGAAACTTTGGTTTATTGGTCATATCCCATGGAAACGCACTACAGTGACGCCCGCAAGCCTATGGAATCACCCTGAACTATCACTCGTATATCGTAGTCATGAGGATATTCATTAATAACCAATATGGATTTAAATACGTAAAAAGCACTCGATAGAGTGCCTTTAAATACAACAGCCTGAGTCTGCAATGATACTTATTTTTTCTTATTCATCATTGATTTTAAATCAGCAAATGGGTTATAGGTTGCTGCTTCAACATCATTTTGCGCATCTTCCCCTGCAACAACATTAGTGCCATACATCTCAGCCTCTGTGTACTTCGAATGCTCATGATCATGGCAAAATAGGCATAATAGTTCCCAATTGCTGCCATCTTCGGGGTTATTAGTATGATCATGGTCGATATGGTGAACGGTTAATTCACGCAAATTTGAATACACAAACTCGCGGGTACAGCGCCCACAAACCCATGGATAAATCTTAAGTGCTTTTTCACGATAGCCACTTTCCAATCGCGCATAGTTTTTAGGGATCAAAGCCATTGCCAATATTCCTATTGAAGATCGTAATTTTGAAATAATACGCCTAATATACCTCAAGTCAGAACAAAAAAAGAAACTCAATGCAACAAAAAACCCAGATATCATGAAGTCCCAATTTTATAGGGCACCTCATCAATTCTGGGTCCTTTTATCCGTTAATTTATACTTAGATTACTTATTCAACAATTCTCTGCGGATAATCTCAGCACCCGCACTTAATGCATTGAGTTTACCGGTTGCGACACGACGAGATAACGGCGCCATCCCACAGTTTGTTGATGGATAAAGTTTATCTGCATCCACAAATTGCAGTGCTTTACGTAGCGTATTGGCGACTTCTTCTGGTGTTTCGATAATATTACTGGCTACATCAATCGCCCCCACCATCACTTTTTTACCGCGAATAAGCTCAATCAAATCCATTGGAACATGGGAGTTATGGCATTCCAAAGAGATAATATCGATATTCGAGGTTTGTAGTTTTGGGAAAGCCTCTTCATATTGTCGCCACTCGGAGCCCAACGTCTTCTTCCAATCAGTATTAGCTTTGATGCCGTATCCATAACAGATATGAACCGCAGTTTCGCATTTCAGCCCTTCAATGGCTCTTTCTAACGCGGCTACGCCCCAATCATTCACTTCATCAAAGAATACATTAAAAGCTGGCTCGTCAAACTGAATGATATCAACGCCCGCCGCTTCAAGCTCTTTTGCCTCTTGGTTCAAAATCTTAGCAAATTCCCACGCCAATTTTTCACGACTTTTGTAATGATTATCATACAGGGTATCAATCATCGTCATTGGTCCAGGAAGCGCCCATTTTATCGGCTGGTTCGTTAGCTTACGTAAAAATTTAGCATCTTCGACAAAAACAGGCTTTTGACGTTCAACCGCGCCAACCACCGTTGGCACACTTGCATCATAACGATCGCGAATTTTAACCACTTCACGCTTTGCAAAATCAACACCGCTGAGATGCTCAATAAATGTCGTCACAAAGTGCTGACGTGTTTGCTCACCGTCACTAACAATATCAATTCCAGCACGCAGTTGATCTTCAAGGGATAAGCGCAGTGCGTCTTGTTTTCCCTCAATGAGCTCTTCATTTTGCAACTTCCAAGGAGACCAAAGCGTCTCAGGTTCAGCAAGCCAAGAAGGTTTTGGTAAGCTACCCGCGGTAGATGTTGGTAATAATGTTTTCATAATAATTGACCTTAAATATTTATAATTAATCAAAGCGCGTAGTTAGCAGACCATTGCTCTAGAATATGCCTATAGGGTTCAATAAAGTGTTCTTCCGTATATTTCCCTTGCTCAATAGCCAATCGGCTACGTTCTTCGCGGTCATAAACAATTTTTGTTAATGAATAATCTTGGTTCGTCAAACTCGGTTGATAGCATGGTCCCGCAACGGAGTTCGCATTGTAAATCTCCGGGCGATAAATTTTCTGGAATGTTTCCATCGTGCTAATCGTGCTAATTAATTCAATATTGCTGTAATCGCTCAGCAAATCTCCCGTAAAATAAAATGCCAGCGGTGCAACACTGTTTTGAGGCATAAAATAACGAACCTGTAATCCCATCTTTTTAAAATATTGATCCGTTAATGAAGCCCCATTTTGCTGATATTCAATACCTAGTACAGGGTGTTGATTACCCGTACGATGATAAATATCTTTATTTGAGACACTTAAACAAATGACTGGCGCCTTACTAAAATGGGTTTTGTATTCGCTAGAATTAACAAAATATTTAAAGATATTCCCATGTAAGTCACCAAAATTTTCTGGAATACTAAAGTTTGCTTGGTCTTTATTGTGGTCTAACAATAAAACACTAAAATCATAATCACGCACATAAGATGAAAAGTTATTTCCAACTATGCCCTCAGTACGTTTGCCTGTTTTGTGATCAACAATATTGGTTTTCAATATTTCAATCACAGGAAAGGTATTACTATTCCCTTCAACACTCATCTCAACAGAAATAATTTCAAGTTCGATAGAGTAACGGTCACTTTTAGGGTTATCCCAGTAAGCTAATGTATTGAAACGGTTGTTCATCATGACAAGCGTGTTACGCAAATTTTCTTGGCGATTTTTCCCTCTGGCTAAATTAGCAAAGTTAGTTGTAATACGTGTATTTTCAGAAGGATTATAATTTTCGTCAAAAAGACTACTTTTAATCGTAAATGTAAAATTTTTGTTCATCGTCTCGTCACACCCTAAATTCCAAGATGGAAACTCAATTGACTTCTTGATTTTCTAGAAGTTTTAGTTGTCCATTCATCAATCTTTATGTTGTAAATACGTTAATTTGTTTGCGTTGTCTAATTTATGCCAGAGCTGTTGATTGAGTGAAAGCGACTTAATTTCATTTCAAACATGAACGATTTTCATGATCATTTATTTCACTTATTTTAATTATGTGACAGAGAACTAAGAAATATTATTTTTCATTATAATTCATAGCATTAAGTGTATTATATGGATAATTTCCTAGAGGGGATGAATACTCGACACGAAGACTTAAACATTGGTCAGTGAAATAAATTTATTTAGTACATATAGAAAAATCGACAAAACACTCACGCCCTCATTGGTAAAAGATATTGTCGATGGGATCAATCGCAAAGGCGCACAACTCGTCACGCAAGGCCGTTTATTAGGGTTCCAATGCTGGTATGACCCATCGGATAACCCGAAAGAAAATTTACGCGATGGTAAGGCGAACATCCGCTACAAGTACACCCCCGTACCGCCACTGGAAAACCTGACATTAACGCAAGAATTCACTGACGAGTATTTCGCTGTTTTTGACCAACTGGGCTAAGGAAATTGAATTATGGGTATGCCTAAAAAACTTTTTATGTTTGACCTGTTTATTGATGGCCAAACCTATCTTGGACAAGTAGAAGAAGTCACCCCACCAAAGCTGTCATTAAAAACAGAGGATTATCAGGGTGCCGGTATGGTGGGCTCTGTGGCTGTCATGATGGGCTTTGATTCTGGTGCATTAGATATGGAAGCCTCTATGGGGGGCTTAATGTCTGAATTGCTGGAAAGCTGGGGCGCTACCATTGACGGTAAGCAATTCCGCTTTGCGGGCTCTTACTACAATGATTCAACCGGTGAATCCGTTCCGTGTGAAATTCAAACTCGCGGGCGTTTCACTGAATTGGATTTAGGCAGTGCGAAAGCCGGTGATAACACAAACAACCATGAGCATAGCCATGATATAGAACTTTATAATGAGTGACATAGCTCAATCAATGATAAATTTTTCTGATAATATCAAAAATTCAATCCTATTGTTATGTTTCGTTTACTCTATTTGTGCTAATCTACGCGGCAAAAATTAAGAGTGAATTGTTAAAAAGCTAGTTATGATCCAGAAAATACAAAATGTAATTTTAAGCAAAATAATGCTGAAGTTTATCGCATTATTTTTTCTCTTTTCTATATTACACAAGGTAATGGGCTATCCATTCAAGCCGCTGTATATATTTTTCATAAGCATTGGTTTGCTTTATGTGAAAAATAGTATCTACCGTTTTATTGTTTTATTTTTCACTATTTTAGCTGCTATTTATTTACCTGTCGGGTTGATCTATGGCTCCCCTACATATAATACAGTTGCTTCCTTTTATTATACCGACATACAAGAATCACGAGAATTTATATCAAATATAGATAATAAATATTTTATTTATTCTATCTTAATACTCGCTTTTGGAACTTTAGTTAGCTTTATTAAAGCCAATTCGATGAATTATCATAAAAAGACAATACTAAGTATCGTAATGGTGGTTTTTTTCTTCACTCCCTCAAAATATGCTTTAAGTGGTAAATATGAGAGAGCGGCTAATTCAGGAACACCAGAAACTCGTTTTTTTACAGAGCTCATTTATTCTATTTATTCCTTAATCAATGAGGTTGAATTATATACAAGTGATGACACTTTTAAAATCACTGACGTTAATAACCAATATGATACTTACGTTATTGTTATTGGTGAAAGTGTCCGAAAAGATTTTATGTAAGAATACGGTTTTAAAATACAGAACACACCATTTATGAGCTCCATCAATGGGACTTTTTTTACTAACTACACTTCTGCAGCGAGTTCGACACAACCTTCTTTAACGCATAGCTTATCCTTATATCCTGAAATCGGTAATAACATCATGACATTAGCTAACAAAGCAGGTTTTGATACTTACTGGTTATCTAATCAAGGATTTGTGGGTGAATATGACGGCTCAGTTGCCGCTATTGGACGAAGAGCAAACAATAGTTTTTTTATTAAAAGAAGAAGTTCAGATGATAAATCAGTCTCTCCAGACGATGCATTGTTACCAGAATTTAAATTGGCTTTGAAGTCCCAAGTACCTAAAAAACTTATTGTTGTTCATCTTATGGGAAGTCATACGCCATTTTGTACCAGAACAGAGGAGCAGTTTGATCATTTTTATCAGAATAAAAAATTCTCTTGTTATGTCCAGAGTATAAAAAATACAGATAAATTGTTATCAGAAATATATTCTGACTTAAGTAAAACTAAATCAAAATGGTCAATGATGTATTTTTCTGATCATGCGTTATCTTTAACATATGACAAAAATGAATTGGCACATAGTGATAAGTACAAGCAGAACTATGAAGTGCCTTTTTTCATCACATCTTATAATTCTAAGCATAAAGAAATAATAAACAGCCGTCGTAGTGGGCTAAGTTTTATGTCTTTATTTTCTCAGTGGACCGGAATAGAAGAAAGTAATATTGAAAGTAATTGTGATATGTTGTCTAAAAATGATTGCCCTAACCAAAATATCATAATTGATTTTAATAGAAATCATCGCATGTTTGATGATTTACCCGATGATTATTCCAAATAAGAATAAAATGGGATGCCTTCACTCATAAGGCATCCTTAAAATATGACGGATAAACTAGCCAAATAATATCCGACGCAGTTGAAATCTCTACTCGATTTAATATTACTCGATATCTTTTCCAGGCGCTTAATTGTAATTTCTCACTTTCTAAAGCAATCCCTAAATCTAATGTATCTTATAATGGAGTTATGATCTTATCTGCATGATTGATCAATTTAACTTTACATTTATTAGCTATGTAAACTTCTTTTTCTTTCAATTCAGTCGCTCCAAGTTCTTTCCATTCTGGGAATCGGTTAAAGTTTTGTATAACTTTGAAACCTAATTTCTCGGTTTTTGTAAACTCATCATAAGTAGACTGGAACACCCAAACGCCTTTTAAGTCACTTTCAATCTCAGCACTAAATCATACGGATAGTTTGCGTGCGACCTGAGCCCTCGGCCAATAATGGCTTATAAGTTTCAGGGCAATTCGCCACGACCACCAATAACCCCGATTTATCAAACAAACCAATTTCCCTCATCCACCAACCGCCCTCATTTTCTGGGATCACTTGTTCCGCAATAACTTGGTTAACGGCTCAGATTCTAAGTCCAATGTACGTGTAATCGTTTCCCGCTACTCTACTAGCATAGCAGCTATTAACGCGGCTTTTCGCTCGGCGAATAGCACCTCATAATCTAATAACTCGACCACATCCGATGCGGGTAACAAACTCAAATCGTTACCTATCATGGATATGAAAGTGGAAAAGCTAAAATATCATTGGAGTCTGCGATGAAATTCTTTAAGCACCCCCGATTTAGAAAATACCGAGATTGGTTCATGTTCGATGAGGTGAATCCCGAAGCTGGCCAAATCGCACCGGCTTTAGCGCACACTAGGCACGAAAATTCAGGCTCACCCCACTCAGACAAGAAAACTAGTTAACAATTTTTCGCAACCCATTTTATGATGAATGGCGGTAGTATTATTACTTTGCAGAGGATCTTAGGGCACTCAACATTACAGCAACCCCTGACCTACGCACACTTTGCACCGGACTTTCTTCAAGATGCGATTACATACAACCCATTAAAAGGAGGAACAGAGTTAGCTTAATAGGTTGTTCGTTTTAGGATGATTTTGAGGACGAAAAGCAATACAAATTTAACTTTTGCATATCCACAAATTGTCCACACTTGAACACTTTTAGGCACTTTTGAGCCTTTTTTGTACAGATTATGCACAAAAAAAAGGCACTCGCCCCCGAGTGCCTTTTGACTACAACTCACTGAATATAAAGTAAATTACACCTATTCAGCGGTTCTGGTACTTGTGCGAATTAGGTAATCAAAGGCGCTAAGTGCGGCTTTTGCTCCTTCTCCGGCTGAAATAATAATTTGCTTATAAGGGACTGTAGTACAATCACCTGCAGCGAAAATACCTTTAATACTGGTCTCATTACGAGCGTCAATTTCAATTTCGCCCATACGGTTTCTGGCGACCGTATCACCTAACCAATTGGTATTTGGCAATAAACCAATTTGTACGAATGCGCCAGCCACTTCCAATAAATGTACGCTATCATCGGTACGGTCTTTATACTCAAGTCCGGTCATTTTACTGCCATCGCCTTTTACTTCTAAGGTTTGTGCATTGACGATAATATCGACATTTTTCAGACTACGTACTTTTTGCTGTAATACTGAGTCTGCTTTCAATTCTGGTGCAAACTCCAGTACGGTCACATGTTCAACCACACCCGCTAAGTCGATAGCCGCTTCAATACCCGAGTTACCGCCACCAATAACAGCAACACGTTTACCTTTAAATAATGGGCCATCACAATGCGGACAGAATGTTACGCCTTTAGTGCGATATTCTTGTTCCCCCGGAACACCCATATTTCTCCAGCGCGCACCCGTTGAAATAATGATACTGCGTGATTTTAAGATACCACCTGATGCTGTTTCGATTTGGTGTAATCCACCTTCTTCTGCAGCTGGGATCAGTTTTGCAACTGATTGACCATCAATAACATCAACATCATAGTTGTCCACGTGGTTCTTTAATGCACCTGCAAAAATGGCACCTTCCGTTTTGATAACTGAAATATAGTTTTCAATATCAACCGTATCCATGACTTGGCCACCAAAACGCTCACCAATCACACCAGTGCGGATCCCTTTACGAGCCGTATAAATTGCCGCTGAAGCCCCTGCTGGACCACTACCAATAACAAGCACTTCAAAAGGTTCGCGCTCTGTTAGTGATTTTGCTGCACGCGCATCCGCATTGGTATCGACTTTGCTAACAATCTCGCTTAATGTCATACGCCCTTGACCAAACTCTTTTCCATTCAGGAAAACCGCAGGAACGCCCATTACATTACGTTCATCAATTTCATTTTGGAAAAGTGCACCATCAATAGCGGTATGACTAATATTTGGATTTAAAACTGCCATCAAGTTCAGTGCCTGAACAACATCTGGGCAGTTATGGCAAGATAAAGAATAATAAGTCTCAAAATGAAACTCGCCTTCAAGACCTTTAACCTGCTCTAATAACTCTTGTGCTTCTTTCGATGGATGACCACCGATTTGCAATAAAGCCAGCACAAGAGACGTAAATTCATGTCCCAGAGGCGAGCCGGCAAAACGCAAACCACTATCTGTACCTGGGTTAGTAATTAAAAAAGAAGGTGTTCTTACTGCACTATTTCGTTCTTCACGTACAGTGACTTTATCAGACAACGACGCAATTTGTTCTAACAGCTGTTTGATTTCATTTGATTTTTGGCTGTCATCTATATTAGCAACTAATTCAACGGGCTTAGTTAAACGTTCTAAGTAGGCTTTCAATTGTGCCTGTAAATTATTGTCGAGCATGTAATCCCCTTTAATTTTTATCATAAAATCGGGTACATATACCCGTCATGATCCAAGTTGCAGGCCTAGACACCTGCAACCTGAATTATTCAGTATTAATCAATTAAGCTAGATTAATTAGATTTTGCCGACTAAGTCCAAAGATGGGGACAGCGTTGCATCACCTTCTTTCCATTTAGCTGGGCAAACTTCACCTGGGTGGCTAGCAACATATTGCGCTGCTTTTACTTTACGCAGTAAATCTGAAGCGTCACGGCCAATGCCTTCTGCTGTAACTTCAATCGCTTGGATGATACCTTGTGGGTCAACAACGAAAGTACCGCGGTCTGCTAAGCCTTCATCTTCACGCATGTTTTCGAAGTTACGTGTTAATGCGCCTGTTGGGTCACCAATCATTGCATATTTGATTTTACCGATAGTTTCTGAACTTGCATGCCATGCTTTATGGGTAAAATGTGTGTCAGTAGAAACAGAGAAAATTTCAACACCTAATTTTTGGAATTCTTCATAATGGTCAGCAATGTCACCCAATTCTGTTGGGCAAACAAAGGTGAAGTCAGCTGGATAAAAGAAGAAAACACTCCATTTACCTGCAACATCTTTCTCAGAAACTTCGATGAATTCACCGTTTTTAAATGCTTGGTTAGTAAATGGTTTGATTTGAGTATTAATTAATGACATATGATGTTCTCCTGTTTGGTTGCCTATTAAGTTACTGTTTTACAGCAGCTTAATCCAATCATTACCTACTATCGATTTGATAGGTACAGCCTAATCATATTTTAAAAATCAATAGGTGAGACATTAAAACGCTTCCTGTTCTGTTCAGCAAGCGTTTTATTTATAAGGTCTATTTTATGTTCAGTGAGTTAAGCCATGGTGGCAATCGTTTTGCGAAAACGAATGAGTGCGAGGGAAAAGAATACAGCGCCAATCACAACGAGCACTGCAAATTGAGGCCAAACAATTTGGAAACCTGCTCCGCGATATAAAATCGCCTGAGCTAGACTAACAAAGTGTGTGGTCGGCATGGTTAACATAATATCTTGAACGAGCTGGGGCATGCTTTCTCGTGCTGTCATCCCGCCAGAAAGCATGTTTAATGGCAACAGTACTAAAATCATCAACAAACCAAACTGAGGCATAGATCGTGCAATTGTCCCCATAAAAATACCAATTGATGTTGTCGCAAATAAACTCAAGGCAACTCCACACATAAACAATAAGATAGACCCTTCTATGGGGACTTGTAGCAATGTTTTTACCACTAAAATTAAGGAAACACCGGATGCAATCAATACCACCAGCCCCATTGACCATATTTTTGACATCATAATTTCAAATGGTGTTAGTGGCATGACCATCAAGTGCTCAACGGTACCGTGCTCTCGCTCCCTGATAAGTGCTGCCCCCGTCAAAACGATCGATAGCATCGTAATATTATTGATAATTGCCATAACAGAACCGAACCATGACTGCGTCAAGTTAGGATTAAAGCGCATGCGCACTTCCAGATCGACAGGCAAACTCGCATTACTGCGGTATTTTGCTAAAAATTCGTTCACTTCACCTAAGGTAATGTTTTGAATATAACTATTCCCTAAGAAGGCTTGGCTCATTCGTGTTGCATCAATATTCACCTGAATTTCTGGATGCCGGCCGGCAAGCACATCACGTTGAAAATTAGGCGGAATATCTAATGCAAATGTATATGAGCCACGGTTTAACAAGCCATCAATTTGGTCTGGTGTGATATCTATGGGGGGTAAGAAATAAGGTGCGTAAAAGCTATTGATTATCCGGTTTGATAACTGTGACTTATCTTGGTCAGCAATCGCAATGGGAGCATTATGTAAAGAACCGGGTGTCACCGTTGCCGACGAATAAATCGATACCGTAAAAGCAAAGACAATCAAGGCTAGCATTGCTTTATCGCGGCCCAGACTGCGCAATTCTTTGATTCCTAAATTAAAAATATTCTGAATTTTACGTATCATCACTATGCCTCCTGCTTTTTCAGGAATAAAACACTTAGCCCAATAACCAGTGGTACGGTGATCAGTAATGGAATAAATGATGACTGTAAATCAAATAAATTTAACCCCTTAGAGAAGGTTCCTCGCGTGATAGTCAAAAAATGTGATGTTGGATAAACCATCCCAACCCAGCGGCCAATACCTTCCAATGATGAGACAGGGTCAATCATTCCTGAAAACTGAGTTGCTGGTATCAATGTGATGATAGAAGTACCAAAAATTGCTGCGATTTGGCTTTTCATAAAACATGAAATTAGCAGCCCCATACCTGTTGCAATACTGATATACAGAAATGCTGCCAGCGTTAATGTCAGAAAACTACCTTTGAATTCAACACCAAATATATACACTGATAATATGCAAAGTAATACAAAGTTAAACATGCCTAATAGAATATAAGGGAGCTGTTTTCCAAGTAAAAATTCTAATTTGGTGATCGGGGTGACATAAAGATTGATAATCGAACCAAGTTCTTTTTCTCGAACAACACTTAACGCACTCAGCATGGCGGGTATCATCATTAATAATAATGGAATAACCGCGGGAACAATCGCCGGCAAACTGCGAACATCTGGGTTATAACGATATCGAGTTTCAATGTCGATAGCGGGCATACCAGCAACACCTACGGGTTGACGAGCAGCCATCGTACTTAGCCATGCTAAGTGCATTGCTTGTACATAGCCACGCACAGTTTCAGCACGGTTTGGCATGGCACCATCAATCCACACGCCAATTTTGACGTTATTACCACGAGCGATATCCCTAGCAAAATTAGGTGGAATTTCAATCGCAACAGTAACATCACCGCTACGCATTTTTGCCTCTAAGTCATCATAATCTTTAATTGGTGGTTGTTCGATAAAGTAACGTGAGCCTGCTAAGTTCAGAGTATATCCCTGACTTAGCCCTGTTTGGTCGCGATCGAGTACTGAAAAACGTAAATTTTCTACATCCATACTAATACCGTAACCCATGATAAACATAAGAATTACAGTTCCCAATAACGCCAATGTAGAACGGACAGGATCTCGACGCAATTCCATGCCTTCCCGGATGGAATAACTAAATAACCGACGTAAACTAAAGCGTTTTTTCAACGCTTCGGTTGCTTGCTCTTTTAGTTCAGGGTCAACATGGAACTCAGGTGCAGTTTCTTGCCCTTGCCCTGCATCACCCACCGCATCTTGCAAATAAGCAATAAAGGTTTCTTCTAACGTCGCTAATCCGCGTTTTTTGGTTAAGTTTGCAGGCGTATCACAATCAAGTACCTTTCCTGCGTGCATTAATGAAATTCGGTCACAGCGTTCGGCTTCATTCATAAAGTGAGTTGAGATAAAAATTGTGACGCCGTCACGCCTTGATAAATCGACCATTAAGTTCCAGAACATATCTCTGGCAACAGGGTCCACTCCTGATGTTGGCTCATCGAGGATTAACATTTCAGGTTCATGAATAACAGCAACAGCTAAAGATAACCGTTGACGAATTCCCAAAGGTAAATCGTCAGGCATTACCTCTCGCACATCTTCAAGTTCAAAACGCTGGCACATTTCATCCACACGCTGAGGGATTTTATCCTCCGGTATATGGAAAAGCTTGGCATGAAGAACTAAGTTTTGCTCAACACTGAGTTCACTATATAACGAGAAGGCTTGCGACATATAACCGACGCGTTTACGAGTCTCGATGTCTTTAGGATCAATTTCTTGACCAAATAGCCATGCCTGCCCTTCACTGGCTTGAAGTAGGCCTGTCAGCATTTTCATGGTAGTGGATTTACCACAACCATTGGAGCCTAAGAAGCCAAAGATTTCCCCTTTAGGGATTTTAAAATTAACGTGGTCAACGGCGACGAAGTTACCAAAACGCATGGTTAAGTCTTGCGCTTCAATGGCAATAACATTGTCTTTTGATGTATCACGTGGCGGGATAACCACTTTTTTGTGTCCACTACGCTTTTCTTCTGGTAGTAATTGAATAAACGCAGCTTCAAGGTCATCACATTGCGTCTGTGCTTTTAATTCAGATGCATGGCCAGTGGCAAGCACCTTGCCATCATCCATTGCCACTAACCAATCAAAACGTTCGGCTTCTTCCATGTAAGCTGTTGCGACCAAAACACTCATATTGGTTTGTCGCAAACGAATACGATCGATTAAATCCCAAAATTGTGCACGAGATAACGGGTCAACCCCAGTGGTAGGTTCATCTAAAATTAATAAATCGGGATCATGAATTAACGCACAGCATAATCCCAACTTTTGTTTCATGCCTCCTGATAATTTGCCAGCAGGACGGTCTTTAAAGGGTGCAAGCCCTGTACTTTCAAGTAAATCTTGAATGCGATATTCACGCTCAGCTTTTGATTGGCCAAATAAACGCCCAAAAAAATCGACGTTTTCATAAACAGATAATGTATGGTAGAGATTCTTCCCTAAACCTTGTGGCATATAAGCGATGCGAGGGCAAACAGCTCGGCGGTGTTCAATGTCATTCATATCACCATCAAGTACCGTTATTTGGCCTTCTTGAATCACTCTTGCCCCCGCGATCAGAGAAATCAAGCTTGATTTTCCTACACCATCTGGACCAATCAACCCAACCATTTTTCTTGCTGGGATGGAAAGTACAATGTCATCCAACGCACAATTATCACCATAATGCTGGCTGACATGCTGTATATCGATAATCACATCATCCATCAGTCTATTGGTCATTGTGGTAATCTCACCTCAAGTTCAGCAGGCCAAGATTCATTCGGATCCAAACGTACATACGCTTTACCAGGTAACCCTGTTTTGACATATTCTAAGTGTTGCTCTAATAACTCAGGGGAAATACGCGCACGTACTCTGAACATCAATTTTAAGCGTTCATTTTGTGTTTCTACGGTTTTGGGTGTGAATTGTGCAACACTTGCCACGAACGTGGTTTTTGCTGGGATCACGATGTTTGGTGCAGCATCAAGGATAATGTGAACATCACTGCCTAAGGCAACTTTACCTGCATCTTCAGTCGGTAAGAAAAAGGTCATATACACATCACTTAAATCGACCATATTCAAGACCCGCCCACCAGCGCCAAGTACCTCTCCAGGCTCAGCGACACGGTATTGAATGCGCCCGTTTCTTGGTGCTTTTAGAATACTGTCATCTAAGTCCGCAATAATGCGACGTTCCGTTGCTGTCGCTGCATCAACACGGTTTTTCGCTTGGACAATACCGGCGCTTGCAGAATCAATCGCTGATGTCGCGGCGGCAACTTGCGCTTTTGACGCCTCCAGTGCTGCGCGAGCACCTTGCATCTGCGCTGTATCGTCATCGACTTGTTGTTGAGAAACAGCGTTGGTTCTTACCAAAGCTCTAGAGCGATTTAATCGTTTCTGTGCGGCGTCTAATTCCGCTTCACGTTGGCGAACAACCGCTTGAGCGGCAACTTTTTCACTTTTTCGTTGGGCTAAAGCAGATTCGGCTGTTGTCACTGCACTAATCGCTTGGCGTAACTGGGCTTGTACTTCATGAAGCTGCTCTTGGAGCGCTCGTGTATCCATACGAGCAAGTTCTTGCCCTTCTTTAACAAAATCGCCTTCTTTTACATTAATCGTTTCAATGCGCCCTGCAGTCTTAGTCGCAATATCAATTTCCGTTGCTTCTATACGGCCATTACTTTGTGCAAATCCAGCAGGTAGCCCACCTGAATTAACATTCCAGTAATAAAAACCACCCGCAACAATAATTATTATTAAAATGATGTAAAAAGATATTTTTTGCTTATTTATTTTCATACCATCCCTTTCCATTAAATGAGAAAACAAGGAACAACAATTATTTTGATTATTAACCTGGTAAATATTAATAAAACGATATAACTGTCCTATATGCTAAATAAATACAACTAAGACAAAAGTAATAATTTTTTATTTTTTAACTATGTTAGTACGTGTAAACACAGTTATTAAATTAGCTATCTATCTAATTTAATAAAATTTTATCAGCATTTAAGTTAAGTGAAGTTGCCTTGTGTCACAAAAAGGTAGAATAGACAGATAAAAACAATAATAAGGCATTAATTGTATACATTTAATTCAATATATAAAAAATAAAGCCAGTCAATTAGTTTACTGGCTTTATTAATAACATTTGATTTGAATAAATATTAGCAAGCAAATTCAGCTATCGTTTTTTCGTCCATGCGGTAACGAACCCACTCATCCTGTGGTTGCGCACCTATACTTTTATAGAAATCAATCGCTGGCTGATTCCAATCAAGAACGCTCCATTCCAGACGCTGGCATTTTCGATCTACGGCCAATTTTGCAATATGTTTCAATAGTTTTTTTCCGGCTCCTGCCCCTCTATAATTAGGGGATACATATAAATCCTCTAAATAAATGCCACTATTACCTAACCATGTTGAATAACTTGTAAAGAATACGGCATACCCTGCTGGCTGCCCATCGACATAACAAATCAATGCTTCAGTGCTTGAATTTTCATCGAATAAGGAATTTTCGATATCAGCAACTGTAGCTTTCACTTCATGACGTGCTTTTTCGTAATCCGCAAGTTCAATGATCATATCTAATATCAAAGCGGCATCTTGGTGGGTTGCTGACTTTATTTCTACGTTCATGTGGGGCTCTCTTAGCTTTTGAATCCTAATTTTAAACGCTACCAACGAAGAACCCAATTCACAGCAGTATTATTCATTTCTTCGTGCATGATATAAGTATCATTTATATCTGTGGATATACTTAATTTAACAATAATAATCAAACAACGCATTTCTGGACATTGTTTGCCAAAGACTATGTTTGCTATGATTATCTCATGGATTAACTTAACAAATATTAAGGAGGCTAATCTATGCTGTTGTGTGATCTTATTGAATACTCACACTTCTTTGGTAATCGCCAGAGCTCAGGCTTTCACAGTTTTATACTGCGATAACCCTGCCTGAGCGAAGCCACTAAAGAAAATCTTCCCTCAGCTTACTGGGTTGTCGTGACGACTATGCCCTGGCATTTTTATGCCTAAAATTTGAGTAAGCTATGAGCACTTTATTAACTGTAAAATCACTAAATTACGATACTTCAACCTCGACTTTATTGAATGATATCTCTTTTACCGTTCAACAAGGCGACCGTATTGGTTTAATTGGCCATAACGGAAGCGGAAAAAGTACATTATTGAAGCTAATAACCCAGCAATTGTCCCCTAATAATGGCAGTATTACTTATGCGAACCACTGTGTTACTGCTTATATTGAACAACATTTACCCGATGATATTGCTTCCTTAACACTCCTTGATGCACTGGTTCAAAAATTACCTGAACAAGACAAAGTCACTGAACGCTGGCGGGCTGAAGTTTTATTATCAGAATTAGGTTTTACACCTGAACAGTGGGAACAAAAAGCTTATGCCATCAGTGGAGGGCAACATACTCGTTTGCTTCTAGGTCGTGCTTTAATTGAGCAGCCCGATTTACTACTACTTGATGAACCAAGTAATCATTTAGATTTACCCACACTTATTTGGTTAGGTAATTTCTTACAGTCATGGAAAGGCAGTTTCGTACTCGTGTCTCATGACCAGTCATTATTAGATAAGGTGAGTAACTGCACTTGGATTTTACGAGATAAATCACTGCATTTTTATCGGTTACCTTGCAGTGCAGCACGGCAAGCATTGAGTGAAAAAGACATTACTGATGCACGTCGTAATCAAGCCGAGCAAAAAGAAATTGACCGTATTGCATCAAGTGCCAAGCGCTTAGCTATTTGGGGGCATGTGTATGACAATGAAGCCTTGTCACGCAAAGCCAAGCAGATGGAAAAACATATTGATCGGCTTAAAGATGCCCAAACTGAGTTAACTGAAGGCTATCAATGGAAGCTTGCTTTAAATGGCAAAGCGATTCCTGCAGATAGAGTTTTGGAGTTGGAATACACTGTTGTTTCAACACCGAATGGAAATCAGTTGTTTAAAACGGCATTTCATCAAGTGAAAAGTGGTGACCGTATCGCCATCATGGGCGCTAATGGCTGTGGTAAATCGACACTATTACGTCTACTTTGGCAATGTTATCAACAAGATTTGCGTTATAGCTCGCAATTGAAGTTTCACCCAGCAATCAGTGCTGGTTATTATGACCAACAATTAGAGCAGCTAAATGATAATGATAGCCTACTAGAGGCACTACGTCATTTTGCACCTTTAACCGATGAACAACGAAAAATGGCCTTGATTGGCGCTGGTTTTGCTTATTCACGCCATCAACAGAAAGTAGTAACACTGAGTGGTGGAGAACGCGCTAGGTTATTGTTTATTGGTTTAAGTTTAGCTCAGTACGAGTTGATTTTATTGGACGAACCTACCAATCACCTTGATCTAGAAGGCAAGGAAGCGCTTTGTGAACAAATTAGCTTATTTTCTGGAGCATTATTGGTTGTAAGCCATGATAGATGGCTCATTGAAAATAGCTGCCAACGCTTCTGGTTTATCGATGATAATCGGCTAGAGGAATACCTTAATGTTGATGATATTTATCATAAAATCGAGCTGCAATCCCAGTCATTATTAACGCCTACACTTGGGAGAGATGTCTCTGTTAAATCGGCGATTAAAATTCCTTGTGAGGAACCTGCGCATGAAGATGACTACTAGAAAAATTACTGATATTAGAGCAAAAGTTACTTGCGGATCAAAAACGCAAACTAAGCCACCAAAAGCCACAGTTACAACAACAGTGGATAAATGAAATAGCCCAAATACACGCTAAATTGGGCTTATAACCGATACCCCCTGATGACGCTAAGTGATCAGGGGGCCTTCTCAATAAGTCGTATACTGATATAGGATGATAGTTACAGTTTACAAAATAATTATATGTACCCTAAAATTGACCTTATTGACGAAATAATAGAAAATTGAGTACTGTTATTCATCAATAATGAAAATAATTGCATTTATTCTTTATGCCTTTCGTATGAATAAAGATTTTGTAAACTATCCAAATTATTATTTTATTTTTTGTTTTTTAGCTCGCTTAAAATATGACGTTGGGACATTGGGGCAAACAACCTCTTTAAATTTAACATCTTTATTCGTATTCACAGGCGGTTCATTTTCAGAAGTAACCGGGTCGTTGCTCTGTGGTATTTTGCTTGTTTCTTTCATATATAAATGCTCTTTTGCTTGTATAATATCATTCGTTTTAGCCATTTGATTTTCCCTCTGCCACTAACACCGCATTAACTTGCTCAATTCGTTCCACTGCGCGGTTAATGATCTCAACGACTCTTGTTGTCTCTTCTTTTGTCAACTGTTGTATCACGATTTGGTGTCTCAACAATGACTTAAATTTATCTACAGCACATTCAATTTCATTAGCAAATTGATTACCTGCTTTTAATTCCTGTGCATATTTTAATTTTAGTTGAACTTCTGCCAATATTTCAGCTTTGAGTAATAAAAAACAGCGACCTTCTGGAGTAATCACATAACACTTGCGCCCTTTTCCATTATCTTTACCCGCTGAAATAAACCCTAACTCTTCTAATAACGTTAGAGTCGGATAAATTACACCCGGACTTGGACAATAAAAACCTGCCGATTCTTCTGCAATTTTTTTTATTAACTCATAACCATAATTAATTCCCCCCGTCAGTAAATGTAGGATATAAATCCTTAACTGTTTAGGGTTAAACATACGACTGACACTTTTACCGTTACACAAACACGGGTCTAGTTGTTGTTCACTGGCCATTAAAATTCTCAGGGTTATTTACTCTAAAACCGATATATCTAACATAATAGTTACTTTTACAGAAAATGCCAGCTTTAGATATATCTGTTTTTGTGCATAACGTGCTAATGATAATCATTCTTATATGGATTATACCGACTAAATGTCGATACAACAGTAAAAAATGTGCGGTAAATTGTCTAACTGAGTAAATTATGCCGTAAATTTGAGAAAGGCTTTAAGGAAAGGAACAAGCCAGCTATCAAAAGACAGCTGGCAAGTAAACGGTTTATTAGCCAATATTAGGTAATATGTTGAAAACAATCCCTAACTGAACACCAATAACTATAATGCCACAAATAAATACCAATGATAGACCTAATCCACCACCCAATACTTGATATTTCTGTGGGTTCAATGCCCTTGATTTAAATGCCATTGCACTAGGTAGTAATAAAGCTAGTATTGAAAGTGCAATTGCGGCATACCCTAATGCCATCACAAACCCTTTAGGATAAAATAAAGCAAAAACTAGCGGTGGTCCAAAGGTTAGTAAACCTGTTTGTAGACGCCCTGAAGCATTATCTTGACGTTTAAATAAGTCTGCTAAAAAGTCAAATAACCCTAAAGCAACCCCAAGGAAAGATGTCGCTAGAGCCAAGCTCATGAACATTTGTGCAATTAACTCTGTTTTTCCTGATTGAGCCACATCCTTAATTGCATCTAATAGTCCATTAAGCCCTGCGTTTTCAGCTAAAATACCAACGAACGTGGTTGTACCAATACTCCCTAAGGTTGCGATTTGCCATAAAATATAAGCAATCAATGGGATAGCACTTCCGATGATAAAAATAACCCGCAGTTTTTTGACATCCCCTCCCATGTATTTAACGATACTTGGGACGCTACCATGAAAACCAAATGAGGTAAAAAATACCGGTATCGCAGATAAAATGAGAACTTTTTCAGTTGGCGCAGCCAATAAATTTTGTTGCTCAACATGCGGTATCATTAATGCCAATATAATGACTAGGAAAACAATTTTTGCAGCAAATAAAATACGGTTGATAAAATCTACGGATGAAGTCCCGAAACATACAACGCCACCGCCAATGACGGTAAATACAACAATTCCCATCCAATCGGCCATTTCAATGGCAAAACTACTTTTTAAATTTGAAGTAATGATTTCCCCTGCACCACTGACATAAGCCGCTGTCAGTGCATACATAAGGAACATCATACTGAAACCCGTAATAAATTTGCCGCTAGACCCTAAATACCGCTGCGCAACACTACCAATCCCCGTTTCGTGGGATTCATGTTGATAAACCTCGACCAAAAGCAATGCTGTGTAACACATCAATGCCCATAACACTAATAACATAGCCAAGCTAACTAAAAACCCATTACCAGCAGCCGCGATAGGCATAGCTAACATACCTGCGCCAATCGTAGTACCTGCAACAATAAATACACTACCAAGTGTGCGATTTTTCATATTGAGATCCTAACAATCAATTAAATATTAATTTTATAATTGGAATGATTTGACTTATTTTCTTCATTAATGAGTTGTTGCAGTTTATCTTCAAAGATATTTTTTAACTCCGCCCAATAGGTTTCAAAATGTGCCCTATCACGCAAGCAATGCGTCATGATCGCTGCCCGTAGTACATAAATTGACCGCACTTTATGCCATTCGTTATCAGAGAACTGTGCATCTCGACATAAATTCAATGGATTATCACCATATTCGTCATAAGTTAGCGAAGTTGATGAGGTGAGAAAATCATTAGAATAACTCCGACCAGCTGCATAAGAGCATAATTCATATAGCCGCTTATTGAGCTGATTTTGCTTTTCTAAAGAGGTGTTTCCGATTTCACGAAACATAAAGTTAATCATATGAAAATCAGGCGTAGGCATCGCTATAATTGAAAATTGACGCTCATCAATAATGAAAGGCTCACATTGATTAATTTTGTCAATCATCCAATTAGCTGTGATGATCCCTGCGGCAATCACTTTTCCATACCCTAAAACATTTAATGGGACTAAGCGGTGTGCAGCCCATACCGCTGCGGCGGTTGCGCCCGCTTTTGATCCTTCCATGATGGAAGAGCCAAGTAATACATTTTGCGTTTTTTCTGCTTTACGCTGTTTTTCTTGCACTTCTTCAAATACATAAGCGGCATGGTAAGAAACCAAATCTACAATCCGCTTATCTTTCATACAAATTGCCCCCGCCGCATACGGAATAAACCCCACTTTATGAGGGTCAACGGTAATAGAATCAGCTTGGCTTAATGCTTTAAAACTTTCATACACATCGCGTTTTGGCCACACCATATTTTCAGGGAAAATTCCTTCACTATGATACCGTTGGATTAAATTCTCATACTCCATAAATTGATTTTCTTCATCACGAAACATCGCACAAGCGTATCCCGCATAAGCAGCATCGATATGCACATAAAAAGAAACACCAAAACGTTGCTCACATTCACGTCGTAGCTCAATGACTTCTTTGACATTGTCAATTGCGCCAGTTTCTGTGGTTCCCATAACGGCAACGACTGCTAAAATAGGTTCTTCTTGCTCAATCAATGCAAATACGGTTTCACGCATTTTACACACATCCGTTCGATAACTTGCATCAACGGGTAGTTGCACAATATTCTGTTGGCCTAAACCAAGAATATCCATCGCTTTCATCCATGAATAGTGTTTAGACTGAGGAACCAATAACTTACCGAGTTTTCCTTGCTCTATTCCAACGCCACGACAGGTCAGATCACGAATTTCTTCAAAAATTTGCTGTTTCTTTAATTCGTCAATTAAATCTAGAACTGTAGGCACTGAAAGATTGAGCAACTCTTTTTCGGTTTTCCCCTTTAGCAAGTATTGGGATTTTGGGTGCTGCATAACCGCCAACGGTAGTGTTTTAATATTTCTAGCCACCCATAATCCTTCATAGTTAGCTACTGTCCCACCTGATGTAATATGCCCCCAAGCATGTTGTACGTCATAACCAAACATGGCACATAAATCTAATCCGGCCTCTATTTCTAAAACGGTTGTCGTCGGAGAAGATTCTTGTGCACAATTATTAGGGTTGTACATCATCGCCATAACATAAGCTAAATTAGAAATCATCAGCGTATCTGCATTCATATGGCCCATATAACGTGGAGAGAACCATGGAACTGATGTTGTTTTTAATTTTGAAGAGAGTTGATTAAGAATACCTTCTGTACGATATAACGTATCTCGGTATTCAGGGGCATAGCGGTCAACGGTAGAGATAAGATCAGGGTCTTCTGGATGATAGCTAGAGCGCCAATGCATGTGTTCACTCACTGAATATTCCATCATTTCTTTGAAAAAGACAGCATTTTCAGATTTAGGGCCTAAAAACAATGCATCTACATTCATCTTTGCATTTTTAAAATTATTCATCATTACTACACCTTCAAACTGCAATTAGCAGCCGCTAGTTGCATTTAAGTCACTTAACTTAATATCATTGGAAAGTGCATAACGGGCTGTGTTTATATAAAAGATATCAATATATTAATGATATACATTTAAAAATATCATTTAAGGATTACTTATTGATAAACAAACCGTTAATGGCCAACTTGTTTATAGATATAATCTATTTTTATTAAATTATTAACAAACCAATTGGAATTTCATTCTAATTTGTGGACGAGCACAAAAAATCAAAATTTAGTTAACTGTAAAGAGATATTTACGCTAAAAAGACTTGATTATGTAAATTATTTGTTATAAATGGACTGGTTTTTACTATTATAAATATATCGTAATACAACAATAAAAACCAGATTAAAAAATTATAGTCAATTGTTTATTAGGATAATTTTACCAGTAAGGTCACCTGATTCCATATACTCATGAGCGTCTTTTACTTGGGCTAAAGGGTAGATCTTGTTAACAATAGGTTTAATTTCACCTTTTTGTAACATCCCCCAAACTTGTTCTTTGAGCTCTTGTGCGATCAAAACTTTTTCTTCAATAGTTCGAGAACGCATTGTTGATCCCGTATGAGTTAATCTTTTTACCATTAAAGGCATCATATTTAACTCTTTAGGGTTACCTTTCATCATCCCAATCTGGATAATGCGCCCAAACTTAGCAGCAACTTGATAATTTTTTGCAACATAATCGCCACCGATAATATCCACGACCATATCTACACCTCGAGAGGAGGTATAATTGAGCGTAGCCTCAACAAAATCATCTTTTCTATAGTTAACAGCACAATCTGCACCTAACGATTTTGCAACTTCAGCCTTATCCTCAGAACCAACAGTGATAATCACTGTTGCACCAAACGCTTTCGCTAACATAATCGCCACACTACCAATACCCGATGTTCCCCCGTGAATAAGTACTGTTTCGTCTTTTTTTAACTTGCCGATTTGAAAAACGTTTGCCCAAACAGTAAAAAAGTTTTCAGGTATTGCCGCCCCCTCGATAAAAGATAAATTCCCTAACGGTAAGGCGATGTGCTTATGCACTAGACAATATTCCGCATAACCGCCCCCAGCAACCAGCCCACAAACTTTATCACCTAGCTGCCATTCCGCTACATCATCCGCCTTGCCTACAATAGTTCCTGCAATTTCAAGCCCCATAATCGGTGAAGCATCAGCCGGTGGAGGATAAGATCCCTTACGCTGAAAAATATCAGGACGATTAACGCCCGCAGCTTCCACCTTAACAAGTAAATACCCTGCAGAAATTCTAGGTAACGGTTTATCAATTAATCGCAGCTTTTCTGACCCACCAGGTTCTATAATGTCAACAACTGTCATCGAAGTGGGTAAAGACTGTTGAGTAAGTGTCATTATAATCTCCTTATTGAGGTTAATTTGAAAAATTGATATTCATAAATTTATTTTCGTGTTAAATTAATGCTAATTAGTTTAATATTTCGTGCTCAAGCACTATAATTTTAAGTATTAATTACAATGGTGATATCTGTCATCTTTTTATCGTTTAGAGGGTGAAATTTAATCTATATCAAATTTTATATTTAGTAATCTTCTTTAATTTAGCATTAATATCTAAATTCACTAATTTCTTCCATGTTCTCTGATTGGTTTTTTTGTTTATTAAGTCGATTCTGTCATACATTACTACTTACCAGTTGCATTATCTTATGTTAAAATTGACTCATATCAATAATTTTAACTTGATTGAGCCTTAAATATGATCCCAGAAAAAAGAGTTGTTCGTCGCATCCAGTCTGGTGGTTGTGCTATTCATTGCCAGGACTGCAGTATTAGCCAACTTTGCATTCCTTTTACGCTGAATGAACATGAACTGGATCAACTTGATAATATCATCGAACGCAAGAAACCAATTCAAAAAGGCCAAGCTTTGTTTAAAGCAGGCGATGAGTTGCGTTCATTATATGCCATCCGCTCTGGTACAATAAAAAGCTATACAATAACCGAAGAAGGCGATGAGCAAATTACCGGTTTTCATTTAGCTGGAGACCTTGTTGGTTTTGACGCCATCATTCATACACAGCACCCAAGTTTTGCACAAGCACTTGAAACATCAATGGTTTGTGAAATACCTTTTGAAACATTAGATGATTTATCAGGCAAAATGCCTAATTTACGTCAGCAAATTATGCGTTTAATGAGCGGTGAAATTAAAGGTGACCAAGAAATGATCCTTTTATTATCTAAGAAAAATGCGGAAGAACGTTTAGCTGCATTTATTCTTAACCTCTCACACCGCTTTGCAGAACGCGGTTTTTCACCAAGAGAATTTAGATTGACCATGACTCGTGGAGATATTGGTAACTATCTTGGATTAACTGTTGAAACCATCAGCCGTTTATTAGGCCGCTTTCAAAAAAGTGGCATGCTGAGTGTTAAAGGTAAGTATATCACCATCGAAGATATGGCTAAACTGACTGATATTGCTGGTAAAGTTTCCGCAATTACATGCTAATATCCCTAAACGGATCACGTTATCAGTGATCCGTTTTCATTTTTTTCCCTAGATTTCTTGCCTATTTAATCTCAATATCATAGTTTATCTATATGGAAATATCCGTGTATCGAGAGGATTTCAATATGGCAAACTATAAAAATCTGCTAGTTGCAATTGACCCAAATCAGGATGATCAACCTGCATTAAGACGTGCTGTCTACATCGTGCAGCGTAATGGTGGACGGATAAAAGCGTTTTTGCCTATCTACGACCTTTCCTATGACATGACAACATTACTGTCCCCTGAAGAGCGTAATGCCATGCGTAAAGGTGTAATAAGCCAAAAAGCAGCGTGGATCAAACAACAAGCTCATTTCTATCTTGAAGCAGGCATTGATATTGAAATTAAAGTTATTTGGCACAACAAGCCATATGAGGCCATTATTCAGGAAGTTATCAGTGGTGAACATGACTTATTACTGAAAATGGCACATCAAACCGATAATTTCGAGTCAATTATTTTTACCCCGTTAGACTGGCATTTACTCCGAAAATGCCCTGCTCCTGTCTGGATGGTGAAAGATAAAGTATGGCCAGACCACGGTTCCGTGGTTGTTGCCGTTAATTTATCAAATGAGGAATCTTATCACGATGACCTCAATATTAAATTGGTCGAAAAAACAAAAGACTTAGCAACACGCATTATTAAAGAACAGGAAATTCATTTAGTAAGCGCATATCCTGTTGCGCCAATGAATATTGCCATAGAGTTGCCCGATTTCGACCCGAGCTTATATAACAACGCACTACGTGGCCAACATTTAATTGCGATGAAAGAGCTACGGCAAAAATTTGGGATTGATGAAAAGTACACCCATGTCCGTGAAGGCCTACCTGAAAAAATTATTCCTGACATGTGTGAAGAATTACATGCGGGGGTTGTGGTGCTGGGTATTTTAGGCCGTACAGGGATTTCAGCGGCCTTTTTGGGGAATACCGCAGAGCATGTCATCGATAAGCTAAAATGTGATTTATTAGCGATTAAACCTGACGGCTTTGTCTGCCCTATCACCCCTGCTGATGAAGATTAATTAATCATTTAAAAATTGCTCCCCCTAATTCACTAACTAGGGGAGCAATTCAATCCTGATTCTGTTTATGTTGGCTGGAATTAAGTACTGGCCAAACCTGCATAGCATTAAAAATAACTTGATTCAGCCTCTCAAGTTCAATTCCGTCACACGCTTGGATGGTAAAACCATCAATTACCGTGATATAAAAATCAACGATAGCTTCAATCGGTGCATCTGGTGCAACATCGCCATCAGCAATACCTTTGCGCATACGCTCTAGTAGAATCTCTTGATAGCTCTTACGTTTTTCTTGAACGTTTAATTGCACATCTTCGATTTGCTTCGCCCCATTCATTGCCGCAGTAATCAACATACAACCTGCGGGTTTGTTTGGCTGAATTAGCCTTTTGGCGCTTTCGTACATCAGTAATTCAATCGCAATTTTCGCCGTTTTAGCTTGCTTTACGATAGACAAAATAGGGCAAGCTTCATTCATCAAATAATAATCAATACATTGATTAAACAACGATGCTTTATCACCAAAAGCACAGTAAAGACTAGGTGCGGTGATACCTAGCTCATGAGTTAAATCGCTAATTGAGGTTGCAACATAGCCATTTCGCCAAAAAAGTAACATGGCTTTAGCTAATGCATCTTGTTGGTCAAAGCCTTTAGGCCGCCCGCGTTTTATTTGATTCATCTTCTCACTTTACTCGCAGTCAACTCACGATGCCATAACTATTTTATAGTGGTCACTACAAAAATAATTGACAGCGCCTAAATTTGCATAAAGAATAGCACTATAATTTTATAGCGGTCACTATAAAATTATTTTTTTGTAAATAACTCAATTTTCATGGAAAGCAAATGACAACAACTCATTTTTCTTCGCACAATGGTAACTGGCTTTCACTATTATCTGCAACTTTTGCTTGCTTCATTATTGTTACTGGTGAATTTTTAGCGATTAGCGTCCTGAATAATATCGCTTATGATTTCCAAATATCAACAGGTACTGCAGGACTTACCGTGACAGTCACATCTATCGCAGGTATGGTATCCTCCCTATTTGTTCCCATTTATGCAAAAAATATCGATAGACGCCAAGTATTACTTTTCTTAGTTGCTCTCATGATATTAGCCAACGCAATTACGGCTTTCGCTTCTAATTTTAGTTTAGTTTTATTAGGTCGTTTCGCATTAGGAATTGCATTAGGGGGTTTTTGGGGTGTTGCTGCTGGCTTAGTCGTACGTTTAGCACCTAAAAACATGTCAATTACCACATCCGTAACAATATTTTTTTCGGCAGTCACATTAGTTACCGTACTCGGCGTACCTCTAGGCGCTTGGCTATCTGATAACTATGGTTGGAGAACACCTTATATTGCATTAGTCATTGCGGGCGCTATCGCATTTTTAATGCAGTATTTTTCTTTACCATCATTAAAGCCGTACTCGTCTATGCAATGGAAAGAGTTATTATTGATGCCCTCGCACCCTATTGCACGTAAAGGGTTAGTTATATTCACACTGATTTTTTTAGCACATTTCTCTGCCTATAATTATTTTACGGTATTCTTTAAACAAACCGCAGGCTTTATCGAAGGGCAAATTTCAGCATTATTACTCTTTTTTGGAGTGGCTAGCGTCGTTGGCAATATACTGGCAGGTTATGTCGGAAAACATAATGTTCGTTATAATTTTGCGATTAGTGCACTTTTATTGGCCTTAGCTTTTCTCGCATTATCTGTTTTAGATTTTAATTGGGCAATCAGTATCATATTTGTTTTTTCATGGGGAGTTGCTGCGGGTATGGTTCCTGCAACAATCAACATGTGGATGCACGTTCATGTTCCAGAATTAACCGAAAAAGGTTCAGCTTTGATTACCTTTATGTTTTTAATTTTAATTACTATTGGTAGCTTAGTGGGAGGATATGTCATGGATAATTTCAATGGCGGAGTTCTCATGATGAGCATGCTCATAATATCAACACTAGCGTTTTTATTAGTGTTTACCTTTGCTCGAGGGCTAACCAATTGCGCTCGATTTTGCCTCAAATGATGCGTTTATAAGACTGCATCACATAAACTGATTTAACTCTCAAATATCAAGAAGGGGTGACTGGAATTAACCAATCCCCCCTTCTTATTTACTTTGCTAATTTTTTTTGAAATGAATTAGTAACTCATTAAATTACAATGCACGTAAGATTGCATCAACGCTATCTTTCGCATCACCAAACAACATCTGCGTATTTTCTTTGAAGAATAATGGGTTTTGTACCCCAGCATAGCCAGTATTCATTGAACGTTTAAATACAATGACATTGCTTGCTTTCCAAACTTCAAGAACTGGCATACCTGCAATTGGGCTGTTTGGATCTTCTTGAGCCGCTGGGTTAACCGTATCGTTAGCACCAATAACAAGAACGGTATCGGTATCAGAGAAATCATCATTAATTTCATCCATTTCCAATACGATATCATAAGGTACTTTAGCTTCGGCTAATAATACGTTCATATGGCCAGGTAAACGCCCAGCTACAGGGTGAATACCAAAACGCACATTAATACCACGTTCACGTAGTTTAGTGGTGATATCCGCAACAGGGTATTGTGCTTGTGCAACCGCCATACCATAGCCTGGAGTGATAATTACCGATGTTGAATTTTTCAACATTTCAGCGACTTCTTCTGCCGTGCTTTCACGGTACTCACCCATTTCTTCTTCTGTGCCTGTTGAAGAGCCATCTGTACCGAAGCCTCCTGCAATAACACTGATAAACGAACGGTTCATCGCCTTACACATAATATAGGACAGAATCGCACCTGAAGAACCGACCAATGCCCCTGTGACGATCAACAAGTCATTGCTTAACATGAAACCTGCCGCTGCAGCAGCCCAACCTGAATAAGAATTCAGCATTGAAACAACCACAGGCATATCCGCTCCACCAATTGATGCCACTAAATGCCAGCCAAAAGCTAAAGCAATCGCAGTCATGATTAGCATCAAGAAGACTTGTAAGCCCACACTTTCTGTTTTAACGAAAATCACTAACAGAATGAATGAAACAACTAACGCCGCTAAATTCAGTTTATGGCGATTAGGTAACATCATCGGTTTTGATGACATTTTTCCTGATAATTTACCATAAGCGACCACTGAGCCAGTGAAGGTAACCGCACCAATGAAGATCCCTAAGAAAACTTCTGTTAAATGAATGTTTTCCATCACAACATCAGCGTGCCCTTCACTTGCGATAAAGCTGTTGAAACCAACCAGCACTGCTGCTAAACCGACAAAACTATGTAAAATAGCCACCAGCTCAGGCATTTCTGTCATTTCAACTTTTTTCGCTAAGCGAATACCAATCACTGCACCAATAACCATCGCAACGATCATCCAGCCCACATTAGCACTGTGAGGACCTAAAATCGTGGCTACCAATGCAATAGCCATCCCGATGATGCCGTAAGTATTCCCTCGTTGGGAGCTTTCATGACGGGATAGCCCAGCAAGGCTGAAAATAAATAGGATAGCAGCAACTATATAAGCTGCTGTCACAATTCCACTCGACAACATAAGTTACCCCTTACCCTTTACGAAACATTTTTAACATGCGTTGGGTTACAGTGAACCCACCAAAAATATTGATACTGGCGATCAATATGGCGATAAAGGATAAGAAGCTTACCCAGCCACCGTTTCCAATCTGGAGCAAGGCGCCCACGACGATGATCCCTGAAATAGCATTAGTGACTGACATTAACGGTGTATGCAATGCATGAGTGACATTCCACACCACGTAATAACCGACCACACAAGCTAATGCGAATACCGTAAAGTGCGATAAAAACTCTTTTGGCGCTGAATTAGCGAACCAACCAAACAAGATGATGGCTAATGCCATCAAGCCATATTTCAGCGTCGGTGACATCTTTTTCTCAGGCGCTTTAACTTTTTCAACCGATTGCGGTTTCGCCTGCGGTTGAGCAGATACCTGAATTGGGGGGGCAGGCCAGGTGATTTCACCTTGCTTAATCACTGTGACACCGCGAATAACCAGATCGTCAAAATCAATGTTGATTTCACCGTCTTTTTCTTTGCATAGCAGTTTCATCAAGTTAACAAGGTTTGTTCCATATAACTGTGATGATTGAGTTGGCAAACGGCTTGGTAAATCAGTGTAGCCAATGATTTTTACGCCATTGTCAGTCACAACCAACTTATCTGCTTGAGTTAATTCACAGTTTCCCCCAGTTTGCGCCGCTAAGTCGACAACCACACTCCCTGGTTTCATTGATTCAACCATTTCCTTGGTAATCAATTTAGGTGCGGGTTTACCTGGGATCAGTGCCGTAGTCACAATGATATCGACTTCTTTCGCCTGGGCAGCGAACAATTCCATCTCAGCTTTAATAAATGCTTCTGACATCACTTTGGCATAGCCATCGCCACTACCAGCCTCTTCTTTGAAATCTAGCTCAAGGAATTCAGCTCCCATACTCTGAACTTGCTCTTTCACCTCAGGGCGAGTGTCAAAAGCGCGAACAATAGCGCCTAAGCTACCTGCTGCACCAATTGCAGCAAGACCAGCAACCCCAGCACCGATGATCATGACTTTCGCTGGAGGCACTTTACCTGCTGCCGTAATTTGCCCCGTAAAAAAACGGCCAAATTCATGAGCAGCTTCAACAATTGCACGGTAGCCTGCAATGTTTGCCATTGAACTCAGCGCATCAAGTGACTGGGCACGTGAAATACGTGGCACGGCATCCATCGCCATCACGTTAATTTTCCGAGCTTTTAACGCTTCCATTAGCTCAGCATTTTGTGCCGGCCAAATGAAACTCACCAGTGTTGCCCCTTCTTTTAACAGAGGAATTTCATCATCCAGTGGCGCGTTGACTTTAAAAACGATATCCGCAGCAAATGCAGTATCACGATCAACGATTTCTGCCCCCGCTTGTTCGTATGCTACATCATCAAAACTGGCTAAATGACCCGCATTTTGTTCTACACAGACAGAAAAACCTAACTTAAGAAGTTGAGTCACTGTTGATGGTGTAGCTGCAACACGCGCTTCATTGGCAAGTCTTTCTCTTGGTATACCAATACGCATAATGTTCCCTTTTTAATGCCTAACGTAATGTTGTTAATAGAGTGTTTGCTAAAATAATGACTATCATCACAGAGAAAAGTCTTATTTTGTGCATAAACAGATTTTTAATGTTCTAATAACCTACTGAAAATAAGCTTCTTGATCCATAATTGATCTCGATTCTTAGACAGTAAATGGAATTCGCAGTGAAAATCTTAGTTTTAGGTCAATAAAATACTGGATACTTTAAAAAATCTGGTAAATTTAACTAGTCAATAATTATTTATTTCTCATAAAAAGAAAATCATGAGACAACGGGTTCCGTTACGTGTAATAATCACGTACATGTGATACAACTAAGATTCAGCATGTTTATAATAAATTGCGCAAGGCGGAAGGATTTTGTATGAAGCTGAAAACTACGGTCATCGCAGCCGCGGTGTTATCATTAACTAGTATAACGGCTACTCAGGCGGCTGTTGAATTGACGCCAAAACAGGCTACTGAATTAAAACCTTATGAGCGTATAACAGTTACCGGGCGCTTTAATGCTATTTATGAAGCATCCGATGCAGTCTCCCGTAGGGCTGATAAAATGGGGGCATATGCCTTTTACATTCAAAGCCTTGATGATGTAGGTGATAGCGGCAACATGCGTGTTGTTGCAGATGTCTACGCAAAAGATGCACCAGAAGTTGGTACACCGAAACGTCGTGTATTCGGTGGTGTTGAAGAAATGTCAAAAACTGACGCAACAGAATATGAGCCTTTTGATACTGTTACGGTAAGCGGTTTTTACCCTTCTCAACCAGACCTCTATGAGGCTATTGCTAAAAAAGCCCTTGAAAAAAATGCAGCCTCATTCTATGTGGTTCGTAATATCGCAATGAATGATGGTGGAAACACATTAGCAACGGCTTACATCTATAAGAAAGATGCCCCGAAACGACAAGTACTTAATGAAGACGCAGTGGTTCCTGCTGATTCAGAAGCTGGTCGAGCTCTATTAGCTGAAGGCGGTGAAGCAGCTAAAAAAGTACGTATCCCAGGTGTTGCATCTTCTGAAGAGCCAACAAGCGCAGTCGGTCGTTTCTTTGAAACCTCTAGCAGCCAGCCAGGTCGTACTAGTGTGACTCTGCCAAGTGGCTATGTTATTGAAGAAGTGAACAAAACAGCAGCAGCTCAAATGGTTCCATTTGACTCTATTACATTCTCAGGATATTACACCAATACGCCAGAAGTACGTTACCAAATAGCAAAACGTGCTGAAGCTAAAGGGGCTAAGTATTTCCATATTACAAGAGAATGGCAATCTAATGGTGGAAGTGTCACCATCAGTGCTGACTTGTTTAAATAACCCAGTATTACGTGATGTTAAAACCAGCCTACTCGGCTGGTTTTTTTGTTTTTATACTTTCTCTTTACGTTATTTATTTTCTTTGGCTCTATTCACTTCCATTCTTTTAAAAAAGTGCATAAAACATCTTTAAAAATGCATACATTGCCATTGCATATCTGTCATTTCGTTCGTAGAATCCACACCTATGAAAACATGTAGTCATTCTATCTGCTTTTTTAATGGCTACTAGTTAAACTAATTATTGCAATGGCATTTTAACGTCATTTTAACTTTTGATTTCTGAACGTTCAGGATTTACTTTGAAAAATACTTTGAGTCTTACCGCACTAACAGCGCTAGTTCTTAGCTCAATGGTTGGCGCCGGTGTTTTTAGTCTCCCTCAAAATATGGCGGAAGTTGCCAGCCCACTCGCATTAATAATTGGTTGGTCAATTACAGGTGTGGGTATCCTCTTTTTAGCATTTGCCCTATTGTTACTTTCCCGCATACGTCCTGACCTTGACGGTGGAATATTTACTTACGCAAAAGTCGGCTTCGGGGAATTAATTGGTTTTTGTTCAGCCTGGGGGTATTGGCTATGTGCGGTAGTTGCCAATGTGTCTTATCTCGTTATCGTATTCGCAGCAATCAGTTTTTTTACGGATACGCCTGATAACATTGTTTTTGGTGATGGGAATACATGGCAAGCTCTAATCGGAGAGTCCATACTTCTCTGGTTTGTTCATTATTTAGTTCTTCGAGGGGTACAGACAGCCGCTGGGATTAATAAACTTGCTACAATGGCAAAATTGGTTCCTCTTGGCTTATTTATTGTATTGGCTTTTTTTGCGTTTAAACTTGATATTTTCAATGCAGATTTTAGTGGTATCGAATTTGGTGTTCCGGTTTGGGAACAAGTTAAAGATACCATGCTGATTACACTCTGGGTATTTATTGGTATCGAAGGTGCTGTTGTCGTTTCTGCTAGAGCTAAAAATCGCCGTGATGTTGGCTTAGCAACAATTTTTGCAGTAAGTTCTGCATTAATTATCTACATTCTTGTTACCTTACTTTCCCTAGGTATCATGCCTAGAGCTGAACTCGCAGAAATAAAAAACCCATCCATGGCTCCGCTCATGGTAAATTTAATTGGTTCGAGTGGTGATATTATTATTGCGGCAGGCCTAATTATTTCCGTTTGTGGGGCTTATCTAAGCTGGACTATTATGGCTGCGGAAGTACCTTATATCGCAGCCCAATATCAATCATTCCCTAAAATATTCAACAAATTAAATAAAAATGATGCACCATCATCTTCTTTATGGCTCACCAATGGTGCAGTACAACTATCTTTGGTTCTTATTTGGCTTAGTGGGAGTAATTACAACACATTGCTTACCATCGCCTCTGAAATGATTTTAGTCCCTTATTTCCTTGTTGGCGCATTTTTAGTAAAAGTGGCTTTTGAACGTCATAATAAAGCATTACTTGCCGTTGGAGCTATTGCCAGCCTTTATGGTTTATGGCTGCTTTATGCATCAGGGTTAATTAATTTGCTATTATCTGTCGTTTTGTATGCTCCAGGTATTTTGGTCTTTTTCTATGCTCGTCAGCAGCAAACCAACCAAATGCCATTAAAAGCGATTGAAAAAATTATGGCATATGCCATTGCGATAGCCGCTATTCCTGCGCTCTATTATTTGGTTGCCTAGTCTTATATAAAGGGCTTAATTTTTATGAGTAAATTTAAGCCCTAATCTGCTGCAAAATCCTAGTCCCTGGTCGCTTAATAGCCCAATAATTTTCTATTACCCCCACCTCTTTCACTATTTTTCGCTCTCTTATTTTAGTGAAAATGACTGTTGTACGAACTCGAAAGTTTATATTTTTAATTTCCTTTAGTATGTTGTAACTAAATAAGCCAAGATTAACTAAAATAAAAAACGCTTCACATAAACAATATGTGAAGCGCCAATGAGTAAAAAATAATAGTTCTTACAGCTGTTGTGATAAGTGTTCCATCAACTGCATAATGCGTTTATCCGAAATTGGGTATGGTGTTCCAAGCTGTTGGGCAAACAAGCTAACTCGCAATTCTTCAATCATCCAACGAATTTCTTGAACTTCTGGCATATTTCTCTGAATTGGAGATAATTTAGCTAGCCATTGTTGCCACATATTCTGAACATGCTCTACCTTACTCATTTGAGCACGATCTCGGTTAGGGTCAATCGCTAATTTTTCTAATCTCCGCTCTATTCCATTTAAATAACGAAGAATATCAGGTAAGCGCTTCCAACCATGAGTGGTCACAAAGCCTTTAAATACCAAATTCGACATTTGTGTTTTTATATCCGATAACGCTATCGCCATCGAAAAATCAACCCGCCCTTTTAGACGTTTATTGATAGCAAACACCGCTGTTAATATTTGTTCAACTTGCTTAGCAATATTAACAACCACATCATTTAATTCTGCACGTGCAAACTCTTTCAGTTTTTCAAACTGCACTTCATCCCATACCGCACCACCAAAATCAGCAATTATTTGGTCGACGCCACAAGCAATACAGTCATCAATTAACTCTAATACCTTACCATAAGGGTTAAAATACAGACCTAATTTTGATTTATTTGGTAATTTTTCATGTAGATATTTAATTGGCGATGGAATGTTTAACAGCAATAACCGACGCACTCCGGCCCACATTGCTTGCTGTTGTTCCAATTCGGTTTCAAATACCTTGATACCAACGCTATTTTTCTCATCGACTAACGCAGGATAAGCTTTAACGGAATATCCGCCTCTTTTTTGCTCATAACGTTGAGGTAATTCGCCAAAACTCCAAATATGTAACCCGTGTTGCTCAATACCGTCATCCACAACTTCAGATAACGTTTCTTGCACTTTTTCTTTTAAGCTATTTTTTAGCTCATCAAGATTTTGCCCTTCCGCAACGGTTTTATTTTTGTCACCCACAACACGATACGTCATTTTTAAATGGGCTGGAAGCTGCGCTAATTGCCATGATTCACGTTCAACAGTGACACCTGTCATACGGCGTAATTCACGTTCAAGTTTATCCAATACGCTGCCTTCAGGCTCTGGCACTCGTTCTAAAAATGCAGAAGCATAATTAGGTGCAGGGACAAAATTTCGTCTAATAGGTTTAGGTAGTGATTTAATTAAAGCAACGATTAGCTCATGACGCAGCCCAGGAACTTGCCAATCAAAGCCAATATTCTGAACCTGATTTAATACAGCAAGAGGTATATGTACCGTCACACCATCAGCATCAGTTCCAGGTTCAAATTGGTAACTCAACCGAAATTTTAAATCTCCTTGATGCCAATAGTTAGGGTAATCAAGTGCCGAAACATTGCTGGCATCCTCTTTAATCAGCATACTTTTTTCAAAGCTTAACAGGTCAGATTGTTGCTTAGATGCTGTTTTCCACCAATTATCAAAATGACGGGAAGAAATCACATCATTCGGGATACGTTGGTCATAAAATGCAAATAATGTTTCATCATCAACTAAAATGTCACGTCGACGTGATTTATGCTCCAAATCCTCTACTTCTGATAATAATTTCAGATTTTCTTTAAAGAATGCGTGGCGAGTGACCCAATCCCCTTCAACCAAAGCGTGACGAATGAATAACTCACGGCATAGTAATGGGTCAATATTCCCATAGTTAACCTGCCTTGACGCAACAATAGGTAGCCCATATAGAGTCACTTTTTCGGATGCCATTACCGCGCCTTCAGATTTTGACCAATGAGGCTCACTATAACTATGTTTAGTTAAATGTTCAGCTAAGGGTTCAACCCACTCAACATCGATGGATGCGGCAATTCTTCCCCATAATTTCGATGTTTCAACAAGTTCCGCAACCATTGTCCATTTTGGTGGTTTTTTAAACAACCCCGAACCTGGGAAAATAGTAAAACGTGCATTTCTAGCCCCAGTGAATTCGTGTTTATCGGCATCTTTTTGACCAATATGTGAAAGTAACCCAGCCAATAGCGAAACGTGAATACTTCGAAAATCAGCCTCAGAACTATTAATTGCAAAACCTTGCTCTTTTACCACTTGCCTCAGCTGAGTATATAAATCTTGCCACTCTCGAATACGTAAATAATTGAGAAAATCTTGGCGGCACATTTTTCTAAATTGGGCGTTAGAAAGCTGCGTTTGTTGTTCTTTTAAGTAATCCCAAAGATTTAAAAAGGCTAAGAAATCTGATTGCTTATCATGGAAACGGCGATGTTTTTCATCAGCAGCTTGCTGTTTATCTAACGGTCTCTCCCGCGGATCTTGAATTGATAATGCAGAAACAATCACCATTGTCTCACGTACTGCACCATGTTTACGTGCTTCAATCACCATCCGAGCAAGTCTTGGGTCAACAGGAAGCTGAGCTAGCTGCCGACCTGTATCTGTCAATTGATAGCCTTTATCTGCCTGTTTGTGGGACTTAATTGCACCTAGCTCTTCCAGTAATTTCACACCATCTTGGATATTACGTTTATCTGGAGCCTCTACAAATGGAAATGCAGAAATATCACCAAGACCAATAGAAGTCATTTGTAATATAACTGATGCTAAATTCGTCCGTAAAATTTCAGGGTCTGTAAACTCTGGGCGTGATAGAAAGTCATCTTCTGAATATAAACGAATACAAATCCCATCGGAAACACGGCCACAGCGCCCTTTACGTTGATTAGCGGAAGCCTGAGAGATAGCTTCAACAGGGAGACGCTGTACTTTTGTACGGTAACTATAACGACTAATACGTGCATAACCGGTATCAATGACATATTTGATACCAGGTACAGTTAATGATGTTTCTGCTACGTTTGTTGCAAGAATGATCCGACGTCCTCCATGAGGATGAAAGATGCGATTTTGCTCACTATTAGAAAGCCTTGCGAATAATGGTAAGATTTCAGTATGACGTAAAGAAAGTTTTGATAACGCATCTGCGGTATCACGAATTTCCCGCTCACCACTCATAAAAATCAATATATCGCCATTACCTTCAACAGATAGCTCATTTACTGCATCTATAATCCCATCTATTTGGTCACGGTCGCTATCGTTCTGATCTCCCATAATAGGACGATAACGGACTTCAACCGGATAGGTACGGCCAGACACTTCAACAATCGGAGCATGATTAAAGTGTTTCGAAAAACGTTCTGGGTCAATAGTTGCTGATGTAATAATAACTTTTAAATCAGGGCGTCTTGGTAATAATTGACGTAAATAACCTAAAATAAAGTCGATATTGAGGCTTCTTTCGTGAGCTTCATCGATGATAATAGTGTCATATTGCAACAGCAATTTGTCATTTTGTAGTTCCGCAAGCAAGATACCATCAGTCATCAATTTGACTTGAGTTGTTTCACTCACTTGGTCACTAAATCGCACTTTATAGCCAACATTTGAACCTAATTCACATTCAAGTTCTTGAGCAAGACGTGTCGCGACTGAGCGTGCGGCTAAACGTCTTGGCTGAGTGTGGCCTATAAATCCTAGGACCCCTCTGCCAAGTTCTAGACAAATTTTTGGAATTTGGGTGGTCTTTCCGGAGCCCGTTTCACCTGCAACAATAACTACTTGATGCTTTTTAATGGCATCTAAAATAACCTCTTTTTTCTGGCTGACGGGTAAATTATCCGGATACACAATTTTAGGCACATTTAATCGTTTAATTTCAACTTTTTGTTTGGCCTTTTCAATATCTATTTTAATAGCGTCAAGTACCGCAGAGCGCGATTTTTCGTTCTGGATCTTTGCAATACCTTGCACTCTTTTCTTTAGTAACCATTGGTCACGTAATGAAGTTTGTCCAATATCAGCGGTTAATGCTGTCAGAATGGATTTCACCTGTTAAATCCTTATCTTTAATAAATTTCAATACACGCTAGCCAATCCACTTCGCAATTTGTAAGGGCTAAATTTCGTTTTTATTTTTAATTGTTATTATCACATAAAAATACCATCAATTTTTTTGAAGAAGGCTATCTAATTTTTTTCCTATCAATCAGTTACACCTTACGTATCATTACCAATAAAGTTTTACCTAAAAATAGAGGAACACATGAGTAAAGTATTACTATTGAAATCAAGTATTCTGGCTGACTATTCACAAAGCAATAAAATGGCAGATTACTTTATTCAACAATGGCAGGAAAAACACTCAGCAGATACAGTAACTGTACGAGATTTAGTCAAAGAGCCAATTCCAGCGATTGACGGTGAAATTTTAGCAGCTTTTAGCCCGAGTGACACGAAAACAGAACAACAACAAGCACATTTAGACCTGTCAAATACGTTGATTGATGAAATTAAAGCTCACGATGTGATTGTTATTACAGCTCCAATGTATAACTTTACGATTTCTTCTCATTTAAAACATTACTTCGACTTTATCGCTCGCTCAGGGCACACGTTTAAATATACAGAACAAGGTTCTGTTGGCTTATTAAAAGACAAGCGTGCCTATGTATTAACGAGTCGAGGTGGTATCTATAAAGGTACACCAACAGATACCATGGTGCCTTATTTAACATTATTTTTAGATTTCATTGGCATTACAGACGTTGAGTTCGTTTTTGCTGAAGGAACATCGTTAGGCCAAGAGTCCGTTGAACGAGCACATCAACAAGCACAAAACCATATAAATACTATTATCGCTTAAGATATAGTCTTTTTAAGTCATATATTATTAAAACCCAAAGCTACCATTGTTATATTTTGCGCACTTTCTGAGTGCGCTTTTTATTTCTTTTGTAACCATTGGCCATTAATGCCACGCACAAACTCCCCAGGACTTGCCCGTTCTACGAGTTTTTGCCCTGCTATCCTAGCGACCTCATTTGTTTTTAGGTTATTTTTTGCAGCAATTTCGCTGTATCTTTTTTCTCGTTCTTGGTTAATTTGTGCTGCTAGCTTAGTTGCCTCCTGGTTACTCGTATTAATCGGAGCTAAATAGCCCGACAGTGTTTCCCCTAATAGGCCTGTTTCTTTGGCTTCATCAACCGTAATTGCTATCGTCTGAAAAGCAGTCAATAATGAACATAGTGCTAGTACCTTGATAATTCGACTCATTTAGGATTTACCTCACCGAACAAATCACTATTTTCTTTCAATAATTCTTCTACTTGCCTATCCGCTTTTATTTGGATTTCATGTTCAATTTTTACATTCATATTAATATTGATGGGCTTATCCGGTGTTGCGACCTCAACTCGCAAGCAAGCTGATAACAACAATGCGATCGATATAGCTGTAGTGAATTTTAATATTTTCACGTTCATTCTTATGCTCATTATAAATTTTTTTCCAACCACTCTTCTAAAGAGCTACCAAATCGTAAACTACGCCATAATTGAAAGATATTTTCTTCATGTTGATAATGCAAATGAACTTCACGTTTTTTCTTTTCTTGCGTGTTATACCCTTCAAGGATTGTTGTCATCTTTAACATCCCTAAATTTGTAACATTAACATCTGTACGGCTGCGTTTTATTTCCAAATATTGTAACCACCCCATTGCGGAACCTGCAGATATATTATCTTCTCGGATAGAATCAACAAATTGGGGATCTAATCGTAATGTTAATGGCCCACTATTTTCTAACCATCCATCTTTAACTATCCATTCTGGGTTATTTAAATAAAAAGGTAATTCACCATTAACTTTACCGGAAACAGCAAATTGCGACACTCTTAGTATGGTAAATAACTGGCTAAGTTCAATCTGCCTTAATTTTATCGTAGCGGCTTGAGTTTGTGGCCAACGCAGTAAATCCATCGATATTTCACCCCCTAATGTTTTAAAGCCTACATTAGTCAGTTTTAATGGCGAATTTTCCGTTGGCGGATAAGAACCAGAGAGATCTGCTTTAATATCAGTTAATTCGAATAAATTATTGAGCTGCTTAATACGCAACTCAACAGGTGCTTTAGCGCCCAAAGTCCAAGTACTTTGTTTTAAACGCCACGGTAAAACAAAATCTAATCCTGATAATTCGCCATCTTTTAACCAAAGACTAGTATTCTCTACGCGCCAGTGTCCTCCTGCAATAAAACCATCTTCCGGCGTTATTGAAAAAGCGGCTTGAGAAAATAATTTTCCTTGTTTTAATTCAATACCAAGGTCAGCAGGAATTAACGTTTGAAAAGCCGTGACCGACTGTTCAGGCCAACGAGCTTCCCCTCTTAATCTTTCACCGTCCCAGCGCCCAAAAATGACTATTGGCCCTACATCTTTAGTACTTAAATCGCCTTTAAGTTGAAATTCAGCAGGAGATTTTCCACTAAGATCTGCGTTTAATGTGATCCTTGGCAGATAACTTTCAGTACCGAATTGCATCCGTTCACTGGTAAGCTGTAATTTTCCATTAAAATTGGCTTTATTCTGATCACGCTGCCAAACCAATGGCTTACTTAGCTGTAAGCGTGGAGCTCTCATCGATAAGAGCCCATATTGTATTTGGTCAAACCCTGTATTTAAGCTATTTAATGTGATTAAAGTGTCCTGCCAACTCCCATTACCCTTAATATCCCAATTAGCTGATAATGAAGGCAAATTGGTATTTCCCCAATAATTCCAAAACCATTTTCCCTTATCTAAAGCAAACTTATTGGCTTTACCATCCAAATGAATGTCGAAATCTCCCCAGTACTGTTCTTTAACCTTAAGGATAGCTTGTAAACGCCCTGAAATACCATCTTCACTTAATGATGTTCCCGCGAGTGGTAATCTAACTTCATTCAGAACAAGTGTTTCAGAAAGGCGGCCATAAGCTCTTAATAATGAACTGGATAAAAAAGAAATTTTTGGGGCTGCTAGCTGACCTGAAAGCTTAGCGGGTAAATTAATATCCAGCACCATGTCATCATATTTAACTTGGCCATTTAAACTAAAATTAATATTCGTATCGAGTAAGTCTATTTGAGTGGCTGGCAGTGTTAAAACAATATTAGCTTTACCTTTCTTCGCTTGTGTAAGCATATTGACACGCCCTGAGAAAACCATTTCACTTAACGTTTTATCCCAGTTATCGACTTGAAAATTAACTCCCCCCTGCAAAGGAATATCTGCTTCTTTCCATTGCCATTTTCCTTGAGATATCTGTATGTTAGATGGTGTTAGCGCCCATGGTAGATAAAGTAATTCTTCTTGTGTTTCTGTATCCTTGACCGTTAATACCCCTTGGCCATTCACCCAACCAAATTCAGCCAGTAAAAATTTTTCTGGGTTGATTAACTTAAAGTAAGCATTCAATTCCCCCTTTTCGGGAAATTGATTAGCCATTAATGGCAATTGAACATCACCAAATAACTCTATTGTTTGCTTTTGTTCTGGTAGGTACGCAGAGAAATCTTTAATAACCAATTGATGCTCAGCCGTAATTAAAGATGATAATCTTAAATTATCCCCTCTAAAATCAAACTGTAGAGAGTTAACCTGATTTTTACGCAACCAGATACTACCTTGGTAATCACTCCATGGTTGTATATTGGTATTATTTATAACTAATGAAAAAACAGGGAGATTATCGATAAACTCTGCAATATTAATCGGGTCATTAACTGTTTCATTAGTTGGCTCAAGAGCACTTAAACATTCAGTTTTAACATCAAGACCATCCACAATAGCATGCAAGGGAAAGACAGAAAACCTTGTGCTATTCAATTGAACCAAAGTGCAATTGTTTGCTGTTATACTGATACTTGCTATATCCAATTGACCATAACTAATTCTTGGTTCTGAAAATGAAAGTTTAAGTGGCTTAGGAAGATAGTGCGATGCGACAACTGGCACCCAGTGGGATATCGTTATCCATAAGAGTATTAAGAGAGCAGCGCTTCCACCCAAAAAGTAGAGTAATGTTCTGAATGCTCTTTTTATTAACTGCATTACTGCGTCCCTTGTTCGAATTGTTCTATAGCGCACGTGATAATTTTCAGCAAAATTTTCTTATTAAACGTGATACTAACAAAGATAAACCACATTCAATCGTAAACAGATACCTATTTTCTTAATTTATAGGTGATTTACAAACTTAATTGCCTTATTCTGAGTTTATATTTTGTAGGTACACCTTTTTACCTACTCTTTTCTAATTGGTTCCTAAAAATTGGAGTCTTTATGATGAAAATTGTTTCTTATAGTACCAAACAGTATGACCGCAAGCACATGGAACAAGTTAATCAAAATTCTGGATTTAATTTTAGTATTGAATATTTTGATTTTCCATTGACGGTTCAAACCGCTAAAAATGCGGTTGGTGCCGATGCCATCTGTATTTTCGTTAACGACGAAGCTAATCGCGCTGTTTTGGAAGAGCTTGCCGCACTAAATATTCGAATTTTAGCTTTACGTTGTGCTGGCTTTAACAACGTTGATTTACAAGCAGCTAAAGAATTAGGTATTCAGGTTGTCCGCGTGCCCGCTTATTCTCCTGAAGCTGTCGCCGAACATGCTGTTGGTATGATGCTATGTCTTAATCGCAGGATCCACCGTGCGTACCAGCGTACTCGAGATGCAAATTTCTCTCTCGAGGGATTAACAGGCTTTAATATGCATAACCGCACTGCGGGTATTATCGGCACAGGAAAAATTGGTCAAGCAACACTACGTATTTTAAAGGGATTCGGAATGCGTTTACTCGCACATGACCCCTACCCGAACCAAGCTGTTTTAGATTTGGGTGCTGAATATGTTGACTTAGATACTTTATATGAGCAATCAGATATTATTTCTCTTCATTGTCCATTAACACCAGAAAATCATCACTTACTCGATGAAAATGCCTTCAAGAAGATGAAAAATGGAGTCATGATCATCAATACAAGCCGAGGCGCATTAGTCGATTCTGTTGCGGCAATTAATGCACTAAAATCGCAGAAAATTGGCGCTTTAGGTATGGATGTATATGAAAATGAGCGCGATTTATTTTTCGAAGATAAATCTAATGATGTCATACAAGATGATGTTTTTCGTCGGCTTTCCTCTTGCCACAACGTATTGTTTACAGGGCATCAAGCTTTTTTAACGGAAGAAGCATTAACAAGCATCAGTCAAACTACGCTTAATAATATCCGTCAAATAAGTTGTGGGGAAATTTGCCCTAATGTTGTTGACGCATAGTTGGGTCTGGAACTATGAAACGCCTAATTCCACTTACAATTTTGGGTTTATTGCTAGCTGCTTGCCAAACTCATCAAGTCAATGCGAAAAATGATGACCAAGCACTTGAAAATAAATTAATGCATCATCGTTTTATTCTCACTGAAGTGAATGGTAAGGCCATTAACAGTAAGCAAACAGCTCCTTCCCTTTCTTTTGGCGAGAAAATGTTTGTTTCTGCATCAATGTGTAATGATTTTAACGGGTTTGGCGATATCAAAAACACAAAAATTACTGTAAAAAACTTAACTAGAACGGAACTCGAATGTGTTGATGAAGATTTATCTAAATGGGATTCAATGATAAACCGAGTACTGTCTGATGGCGCTGTTATTTCTTTAAAAAACAATCAGCTAATATTAATTCAGGGTCATTACAAATTAGTTTATACACTACGTGACTACGTCCATTAATGGATTATCCTGCACAACCTGCCTCTTTTAGAGGCGGTTGGCATTTAACAAAACCCACTAAACTGGCAACCAAGTAAGCTATTTAGCCTTATCAAATAGCAAGTTAATATTCGTAGATTTTGCAATTCGCTCCATATAATTCCGAATGTTTGTGCTAAATGATAAGTGCTCAACAATACTCAAACTGCGTAAGGTTGGAAAAATAATAAAATCATTAATATCAATATCTTCGCTCCGTGTTTCTAACCACGCATCTAATAAAGATAATTGCGGCTCTAATTCAACTAGCAACGTATGTGTTTCTTTTTTAAGCTCATTTAAGTCGCCGTAAGATTTTGATGTTCTGCTTATATATGCTGCTCTAGCTTCCGCTGTACTGATTTCGGGAAAATCCGTTTGAGTAAAGCGTGGTGTTACAAGCTTATATACCACCGCCGAAACCGTTTTAGACCAAGTCTCTATTTCAGGAGCAATACTCCCTTTTGCATATTTAGGTTCATTAATACTATCAACATAATGAACAATATCTAAACTTTCAGGTAAATAGCTTCCATCATCTTTTTGTAAAATAGGTAACATTTTTCGACCAATCATTTTTGTCGGTGTTTCTATATCATCATCGAATAAAACGATTTGCTCTACTGCTAACTTTTTTAAACCAAAAATCATTCTTGCTCTGACACAAAACGGACAGTGGTCATAAATATATAATTTCATTGTTAACCTCACTAATTTGATAATAAAAGTTACAATAGGTTTATACAGTATACTTGAGTGCTTACATTTATGTCTTATCACGCTTGTAAAATTTTGTTTAGCGCAAGGAAAAATAAATGTAATAGAGTGCACAAAATCCCAATAATGAAATACAGATCATGGCAAAATACGTTTAATAATGGCTACTCCTGAAAAAAATATGCAGCTAAATTCCATCGCAATTATCCTTTTGATAATTTTGAAACCCTTGATGTTATGGGGCCTGTTGAAGTATTTGGCCGCTTAGAACATTGCCAAATTGAATTTATATCACCTTCAGGAAAGGCAATGACTAGCTCTCAAGGGGTTACAGTCAATACACGCCCTATACTTACCCCATTCTATCAATATATTTTGATACCTGGAGGGCAAGGTACTCGCTCATTATCGCAGAATGATGATTATATTCAGTGGCTGAAAAAACAGGTCGAGTATGCGGAAACTGTCATTTCAGTTTGTACTGGTTCCGCACTTCTTGCTCAAACGTCCCTTTTAAACGGCTTTAAGGCTACAACAAATAAGCTCGCTTATCAGTGGGTAACTTAACTCAATGACCGAGTATTATGGCAATCTAAAGCAAGATGGGTTCATGATAATAAGTTTTATACCTCATCTGGCATTAGCGCAGGTATTGATATGTCATTACAGATTATCTGCGATTTTTATAACCGAGACATTGCAAATAATATTGCGCTTAAAATGGAGTATATATGGAATAAAGATGCTAATCATGATCCTTTTTCAAAAGTAATCATTTAAGATGTTTATAGCTTTATTTAAATCAACTTATTTGATAGCTAATAAATATTATTGATTTATTAGTCATCTTTAATTATTCAAATAATAACTCCGCCAACCAATAAAAACAAAAAATTAACATTTATTCTCATGATTTAACTTTACATTTTCAATCTCACACATCCCAAAAAGAAAGCAACTAACTGAAAACAAAGAAAATAATTAACCATTTTTTATAACCATTAAATTTTAAGTATCCATTTAAATTTGTTAATATTAATTCTTATTTTAACAATCTTAGTTTGATGAATTCTTGCATTAGCTATTTTACTTATTTTCGTTATAATCCCTTACTATAAACAATGTTATTATTTATTAATGTTTAAAGCTCTAAATCGCGATTTTCATCATATTTATGTTCTTTAAATCTTTTAAAACACTTTAGTTTTTAATATACTATCAAATGTAATTTTAATTAAGTGCATTAAATAATAACCCTTCATATAAATTGAGGATGTCATATGGACATTCATACTATAATTGGTATTAAAATAAAAAACCGGAGAAAAGAACTCGGTCTATCTGGAGCTAATTTAGCTAATAAATTAAATTTAAGTCAACAGCAAATCTCACGTTATGAAAATGGAATTAATAAAATACCTATCAATCATTTAGTTGATATCGCTGAAGCGCTAAATTGCCCCATTGAATGGTTTTTCCAAGGTTATACGAGTGGATTAAAAAATGAAAAAAATGATGAATCCGAACATATCAATAAAGAACGACAGTATGTTGCTGAAAGCATAATTGTTGATTTGAAATAAGTCTTCTATAATAACTACGAATTATCATTTTTAATATAAAATAAAGGCTGACTCTAAATATAAAATCAGCCTTTATTATTAAATAAAATACTTTTAATAATTAATCATATGTAATATCAAAGCGCATTTGAGCATAAACTTCACCGGGTGAAGTTCTGTCTTCATATTGAAAATAACGAGCGGTAAGTTCTATATCGATATCTTTTGTATCATTATTATTTAATGATGCTACACGATATGGGCGGCCAAAATTGATTGGGCTTTTATCTTTTCGTTCTATAACTTGAACACCAATTCCTTTTGCTGGGCTATTGGTACTTTGGTTTGCTAAAACACCATTTACTTGAGTCCCTGTCGCTTTTATCCCGCTAAAAGTAACATCAATATTAGTCTTACCTGTAAAACTAGTACCGCCACTACATTTCAACTTTATGGTAAAATCTTTTTCACCTGCAGGTTGGTCTCTCGCTGTTAATTGAACTCGTTTTATAGGGTCTAACATTACATTTTGATTTTCACCACTTGTCACTTGGCAGGATGGAGAAACGATAGTAATAGCATTTGCATCTAAATAACTAACTAAGATTGGACTGTTATTAGGTTTATATCCATAAGTGGTATAAATACCACTTGCTAGTGTTCCGGTTCCTGTATATTTAGCCGTTTTTATTATACTTAGCGTAAAAGTAGAATCATTTAATGACATTGGGGTACTATAATATCCCACATTTGTAGGAAAAGTACTTGGGTAAGTCATAGAATGCTGCCGACCCGATGAACGGTGGAATTTTAAACCAATACCTTCAACATTCGTTTGGTAAACTTTCCCACCAATATCGCGTAAATCAGGTATGACCACTTCAGCCTCAATATTCACCTTTCCACGACACCAGAGGTAGGTTTGGTTAGTATTCATTGAATAATCTTGTGTTTTAATTACACTCCCAACCGGAAGGTTAGGATCTACAACAATTTTTCCAAGTCTCATATCTACTCTATATGCCGGCTGACTTGTTCTTTCGCAACTATTCATATAGATGTATCCAGGGCGCCCATTATTTGCAGATACGCCATTTGCGGTAAATAGTAACCCTACCCCAATATACCAAAACCATTGATTTTTTATTGACATAGAACTTCCTTACTATTTCCTGCAGCTAATGAGAATGTACATTGACCTTTATCCCACGTAATAATGGCATTAGTTGCAATTTCACTGCTAATGAACACCATACCACCTTGCCCAACAATACCGATTGCCTCACCTTTTTGGTCTGTCACATTAGCGCCAAATGGTAGTGGTTTGTTATTAGATCTTTTAACGTTATAAACCACATTTTTTTCAATCTTAGTACCAAATTTAACCTTAACGACACTACCTTCATAAGGAACTATCTGTGATGACATATTTTCAAAAATAATATCTTCAGAACTGCCTTTCGGGTCAATTTCGATTTTATTAGTGCGATAAGCTCTTACATAAGGCGCAATAGCATAACCATGACTATCAATTGTCGTCCCCATCGCCCCTACCACTGATGCACCTTCTGCGTCTTTCGCCTCAATCAATGCAATTGTGGTTGCATTATTCGGCGTTAGCGTTATTCCACCGGAGTGCAAAACTAATGACCCATTTGCGCCTACACCATATTGGCGATAACCTTCACCTTGGCTGTAATTCGCATTTGTATTGACCGACGATGTACGGTAGCTAGTATTAAGACCGATATTTTTCGTACCACCATTTGCAACTGAGGTATTGATTCCGTATGTCCAATTATTATCACGGTCAAACGTACCACTGGTACCTATTTGGCTACTTCCGAACTTTTCATTATTAAATGTAGTATTAGACGTTAAGGTGGACACCTGATTCTCTCCCCAATAAAGAGGAATGCTCAAGTTCACACCGAGCCTGTCATCTTTTTTATCATGGCTATTTTGTGTATATACCCTCATAAATGACAAACCATATGAAAGGCGATTGATGCTATTGTTGTAACTTAGTTGATATTGTTTTTCTGTTCCTGACTTATCCCAATAACTTGAAATACGCCCCATGAAATAAATTCCACCGTAACCTTCAGGTAAATTTTGGTTAATAGTGTAACTGAAACCATTTTTTTCACGCCCTAATGTATCGACAACGCCACGTTTATCGTTATCAATAGCATAAAGTGCATTATTAATATTGTAATAATCTTTCGTTGAATATCGATATGCTGCTAACACAAGATTAGTGTCTGTTTCAGTGAATAACTTATTAAATGTAAAACGATAACTTTGCCCATAATCTGTACGATGATTAAATACAATGCGAGATTGCGTTACATCAATTGCAACCGCACCAATCCCAGTATTAATACCACTTCCTAACAAATAAGCTTGGTAATCATCAAAAGCAGTGACCCCACCATAAAGGGTAAATGTATTATTAATCCCATGCTGAAGAGTCGCTTGCATAACAAAAGGACGATTTCTTAAATTTTCAGAATCAGATTTACCGCCCGCTATTTGGTAACGCGTAAACCCTGGACGTAATAATTGTGCTAACGAAGAATACGGCACACTAAAATTAGTCTCGCTACCATCAGCCTCTTTTACTGTAACATTCAAATCATTACCATAACCCGATGGGTAAACATCATTCAAACTAAATGGCCCAGGAGACACGGTTGTTTGATAAATAATATTGCCATTTTGCCGAATCGTCACTAAGGCATTACTTTGAGCGATCCCCCGAATTTCAGGCGCATAAGTTGTCATCCCATCTGGATACATATTGTCATCCGTTGTTAGCTTAGCCCCTCTTAAGCCAATACTATCGAATAAATTACCATCCGTATAAAACTGCCCAATAGTCGCTTTTGATTTTAGTGCGGCAATGGGCCTTTGCAGATAAGTTTGATTGCTATTCCATTCAGAACCTGTAGAACGTTGCCAACCCAAATTCCCTATATGTTTCAATAGCCAACCATCATAACTTAAGCCAGCATTAACGCCTAAATAGGCGCTAGAGCTATTTGAACCTTGGTTTCCACTGATATGGCTATCATAGTAATTAGCCATATAGCCAATATTTAATGCAGGAATTCCTGTTTCCCAAAATTGCGAAGAAACATAACCCCGAGAAATTTTTTGTTCGTAAATTTGCGGTACAGAAATATCTAAACGTAGTGTCGACGTATGAAATATATCTTTAACTTCTTTGTCGCTGTTCCACTCATCCAACGGCAGACAAGTAGCACTGTTTTTATCAATTGATGGATTAAATTTTTCAGTATCAATACCTAAGTTTGAAAGTAACTCTCGGGTATAACAAACCCCTAATTGTTTATTTTTTTGTTCTTCAAAATTAAGTTCGTAACGCCCTTTCCAATCATTATTCGTATATACATCAACTGAATACTTTCCTGGACTAATCCCTGTCGCATTAAAACGGTCTAAATCAACGTTGTCTTTACTTCCCATAATAAAGCCACTATTGAATTCATAGGTTTCTTCTTCAGCTGAGGCATGGAATACGGGAACAATCCATGACGTAATAAAGCAGACTACAGAGAGTGTATTGCTATATTTATTGTTTAACTCTCGCTGTTTCATTATATATTCCTATTTTGCAGTTAGAGTCACCGCAACATCTGAACCATAGTCATTAATATTGTTAACAACAACCTTACTGCCAGACTTAATTGCCTGCTTTAATTCAACTAATGTTTGATTTTTGGGTTCTATTAAAACAGTTTTATCTGTAAGGCCAACCTTTCCATCGGTGGATATTTTTGTGACCGTAATATAAAAAGGTGTTGGATTTTCAATAACAATATTCTTACCATTTGTTTTGATAACTAACTGTTCAGGAGCTAATTCTCGGCTACCTAGCCCAACAGGCCGGTAAAAAAACTTAAAACGAGAACGAATTGCTAGCTGTAAAACATTCTGCATTTCCCCATCTTTGCCTTTTACAGTAGGTGGAATATCTAGAATATTAAGCCACCATAAACTTTCCCTATCTTGGGGAATTTGCCCTTTATCCATTAACTTTATGCGTAAATTTTGACCACCCTTTGCTTCTACTCGAGAAACAGGAGGAGTAATTTGAAATGGGGTTTTTATCGTATCAGGTGTTTCTGATGCATTACCTGTATCAAGCCAAGCTTGAGCAACCGCAGGACGTTCTGCTGTATTTGAAAGTTGTACGGTGATCTCTTTCTCATCTCCAGGGTAAATAAACCTCGTACCATTAACAATTATATTGTTAGCAAACGAATTAATACTGAAGATAAAGCAACATGCTAATACGATAGCTTTCATTTAAACCTCAAAACATAAAAGCGGCAGTGTTCTACCGCTTATTGCAATAATATCCATTAGTGTTTTACTACAACGTCTAATAACACTAACTTAAAACAACCAACCTATTCTTATTGATAAGTGATTTCGTAAGTTGCGTAGCTTTTAACTTCACCTGCAGTAACTTCTGTTGGTTTATCGGTGATATAACCTACGTAATATTGGAAACGTGAACCTTGGTCAATTTGGGTAATAAGTTCGGATGGTTGTTGATTGTCGCCGCCTGGTACGATGAATTTTTTAGCATCATCAGCCGATAAGACAAATTGGATATTCTTCGCACCAGTAGAATCAGTATTCGCTAAATAACCTAATTTTTCGCTACCACTTAATAAGTTACCACCAGTCCACACCACACCGATCGTTTTAGCGTTGCCGCCAACTGATGTTGCTGAACAGTTAGTCACATCAATTGCAAATGTTTTTGGTTTTAATAATGTACCTTTACCACCTGCTTGAATTTCTTCCAATGAAATTGGTGCTAAGTATACGCTTGCATCGCTACCTTGACCGTCAACAGAAACAGTACAAGAAACATCAGTTACTTTACCGTTAAAGTTAACTTGGCCACCGCCAACTTTATTTGCTGCATTAGCTGTTGATAAGCCGATGATTGTTGTAGCAACAGCGGTCAGTAGTACTTTCTTCATTTTCATTTCCTAATATGAGATTTTTATTCTTACATTTAAAGAACTTATTAAGTTTTTATTTAATTTATTGGTAAATAAAGAAAAATAAAAACTCCACCGCATATTGAATACAGTTAGTCATTTATGTTTCATTTTTAAACCATTTTTACTAATGCAAATAAATATCTTTCTTAATTAGTCCTATTTAGAATTTATAATCATATGCTCTATATGATTTCGAAGAGAGGATACATAATAACTTAAATTTTATTAAATCGTTTTTTTCATCACTTATTAATTTTTTGATAGGTAAAGACTATTAAAACAAACCTATTGATTGAGCATTTTGATGTGCTGATTCCACTAATTTACTCGTACAAAGCTTAATATTTAGATTTTAATATCTATTAATTTTGTATTATCTTATTTTAATTCAACCAAACTAAAAAATGAAAATTATTATAAAATACAAAAATCGTTATAATTGGATTGAATACATATTTTAATTCACATTTTGATACTTTCTGTCGCAAAATATCCACAATATTAATCTAATAATGAATATCACATAAAGGCTCAAACATTAATATAATTAATATTTATTGATCTGTGAAGATATGTAATACCCGTCAATTACAAATATTAAATTTCGAATTATTATGCTTGAATATCAAATTAACACATTATGGGTGTATAGGCGTTCTTTTATATTAACAGTCTGCTTTGGTCGTTATTAAAGTTTAAAAATGTGAATTTTTACGAGGTAAATGTCGATTTTAATCAAAATTAAAAAATAAATGGAATGAGGGAAATAAAAATGATAAAGGAAATAGCGATAAAATCGCAATATAATCCTTTATTCATTCAACTTGATCTTGTAGTAAAAACCAGAATACCAAATTATTTAGCCGAAGCTATGTTAAAAAAAATTATCATTATTTTTGATATAGGATAAGAAACCCCGATTAATTGTACAAACTATAAACTGTGTTATATCAATTTTCTTGCTTTATAACCTAATGAAAATAATGATGTTTTCTTAAAACGAACACCCCATGGAAATGTGATCTATGCATCAATTTTTAACATTAAGAATATTCCTAAATAACTCATTGCGTGTGTTAAAGTGTGATCAAATCCAAAAAGCCATCGCTAAAAGATGATGTTTTACTCTATTACTTATCCACTAGCAGACAGTTTAACGTCTTTTTGGCAAATCAATCACTCTAATAAGACTAATTTATTTAGCAATTACATAACATAAGGTAGCTGTTTCTATTTTAGTACAACAAATTACCGGTTATGAGACATTAGTGGATAAAAATATTTTATATCAATAATTTGCCATAAACAGATGAGGTCATCCTTACTAAATCTATATGAAGCTATCAAAATATTGCCTCCCCCCTTATGATGAGCTTAATAAGTATTAGTCCTGTTATTACATCGCTATTTAGTTGATCAAATGACAAAAATACGCTGACAACTAGTAGTAATATCGGCTAATTTCAAGAAATAATTAATGCAAAATAGAAATATTATTGGATTGGAACTGTTAGATTGGAACTACAGCAAAATCTTCACTAAGTTTTCGCTGTAGCAGTAATCAAGAAGTGAATAATTGGTTAATGTTCGTTCTGACGGTATAGAGCCCACTCTTCTATTTTCTCACCTGAGGGCAAGATACAGTACCCGAGTTGCCCTTGCTCTGTTCTCTTAATTTCTAATTTCCCACCAATTTGTTCACAATACACCGAAGCAGGGTTGGCCATGCCTACCGCTTTTGACTCAATTGCGGTTGTATTGGAAACACATCCGGAAATAGCAGCAAAACTCACTAACATAAGTGTTTTCTTCATAAGAAATATTCTTTAGTTAATTTGGAACGTTCATTTATTATTATGGAATGAGACGAATATAAACTGATTTTATTAATAAATAAAAGCCATTTTACTTACGCCTTTTGTTGTCAAAAAGGACAATCAAAATGCCAAAAAAGGCAATTAGCAAACTGCCAATAATATAATTCTGCCTATCAAATGCCAGCCCTGAATCCTTCACACTCTCACCATAAACGATAGGAATACTTACATCCATATTGTAAGAAATAATCGCGGTAATGAGACCTATAATTGTGAGTACCACACCAAATGTTTTCATTTCCATCCTCCATGTTACTCTTACAAGAAATAGATTAGCTAAGTATCTTGAGAAAAGCAAAATGAGAGGTCACAAATCATCATTTTTCCTCAAATAAAAATATTATGGTTTTAAGATATAACATAAAAAATTGTGAGAGGTTGGTTTTAAAGATAGATTTTCATGCAGTTAAAATTTTAAGACTGATAAGGCTAATAACTAGAAGGCAATATTGAATATTTATTGAAAACTTCTATAACTAATAGAATAAATAATCACACCTTGTAGTAGTGTGATTATTATTTACTTTCATTTAACACACTATAATGCACCAATTAAAATGAATAAATCATCATCGATGCAACTTGGCTAAATTTTTCAAAAAAAGAAATTATTGCCGGTAAAATAGCAATATTTAGAATGGCAAATAAGCCTACAGTTGAAAGTGATATTTCCATAATAACTTACTGTATCATAGAGGGTTACTACTACCCCCTACCCATCGGCCTATTCATAATGTGTTCTTCCCAATCCACCACATCAATTTCTCTGACCGCGATATGGCGAACAGACACGCCTTCATTATGCATTGCCGCTTTAGAGCCGGTTTTTAATGGGTGCCAGGCCGGGAGAGGCTTCCCTTCTAATAACAAACGGTAAGCACAAGTGCTTGGCAGCCATCCAAATGTTTCTAAGTTATAGCGATTAAGTTTTATACAATCCGTTTCATAACTGAAGCGGTCTTCATAATGCTTACACTGGCAAGTTTTTAGATTTAGCTGATTGCAAGCGACATTAGTAAAATAGATTTCATCTGTATCTTCATCCATTAATTTGTGTAAGCAGCATTGCCCGCAACCATCACAGAGAGATTCCCATTCTTCATCCGTCATTTCATCTAAAGTTTTAAATTGCCAGAACTGCGACATAATACTTTTTAATCCTATACTTAAATAACCCGTGTAGTCAGCGAGTGATCATTAATTGATAATTTTAGCATATCACCAGAAGCTAATGGGCCAACACCTTCAGGTGTACCCGTTAAGATGACATCCCCTGCACGTAATGTGAAAAAGCGGGACATATAGCTAATCAGAGGTAAAATTGGCGTGATCATATCACGCGTTGAGCCCTCTTGGCGAACTTCACCATTTATTTCCAGAGAAAGCTGAACATTTTGTAAGTCATTTGGGTTACTAATAGGAATAAAGCCAGAAATTGGACATGAACCATCAAATGATTTGCTTTTTTCCCATGGCTGACCTGCTTTTTTAAATTTAGCCTGCAAATCACGTAAGGTTAAATCTAATGCAACTGCATAACCGGCGATAGAACGTGATACACGATCTTCATCTGCATTTTTTAATGGCATACCAATTAAGATTGCCATTTCAATTTCATGATGAACAGCACCAAAATCTTTTGGAATAACAATTGATTGAGTAATATCACACAAGGCAGTTTCTGGTTTAATAAAAATAACAGGTTCTTCCGGTATAGCAGACCCCATTTCTTTTATATGCTTTGCATAATTACTACCAACACAAACAACTTTATTTGCAGGGAAATCCAGTAACGCACCTTGCCAGTCACGATGTTGATACATAATAGTACTCCTATTATCGTTATTGTATTTTATTAGCGATACCATCTGCCATCATGCATACACTCAATGCAAAATAATACGAGCGGTTCCAATGCATAATGGTTCGAAAATTTTCGGTCACTAAAAATGTCCTGCCTTCAGGGTCATCCGGAATAACCACCCACGTTTTTACGCCTGAAGGTAACTGAGCGAATGCAGGTAATGTAACACCTAGTTCTTGCCATTCACTAACAGATCTTCCTTGTTCTGCTTTTACACCTTCCAACGTTTTATTAAAATCTACAGGCAAGTTAACTTGGTAACCCCATGGTAATTTAGCTTGCCAACCTTCTGTTGATAAATAATTAGCGATGGATGCAAAAACATCAGATTTATTATTCCAAATGTCCATTTTACCATCACCATCACCATCTGCTGCATAAGACAAATAAGAGGTTGGCATAAATTGACTCTGGCCCATCGCTCCAGCCCATGAACCTTTGAGCTGTTGATCTTCTGGGATATAACCTTTATCCATTATCTCAAGCGCAGCTAAAAGTTGTTTGCTAAAAAGCGCTTCTCTTCGTCCTTCAAAAGATAATGTCGCGAGTGCCGAGATAACATCTTCTTTACCCTGTGAGCGCCCAAAACCACTTTCTAATCCCCATAATGAAACAATAAACTGAGGTGGAACGCCATATTTATCACTTATAGCATCTAGAGTGGATCTGTTTTCTAAATATTTGTCATAGCCTGCATTGATACGCGATTGTGGTAATACGTTTTTTAAATAGCTTGCTAACGTAACCGTCGCCCTTTTCTCTGGTTGGCCTTTATCTGCTTTCACTACACGCTCAATAAAATGGATATTAGCAAAAGCACGTTCAATGGTGGCAGGCTTAATCCCCTGTTCAATAGCATGTTCTTTCAGTAATTCCACATAAGCAGGAAATTGTGATGGTTCACGTTGTTCAATAGGAAATGCTTTATCTAAAGCAACGACTTCTTGCGCTATAGCCGCATTTTGTTCTGCTGTAATCGGTTGAGTAACAATTGATTCGTTATGAGTTGCAGAGCAACTTGTTAAAAACAAACCAGCGACTAATGTATATAATAACGTTGGTTTCATTTGTCTCCTCCAGACTGTCATTGCTTTTCAGGATTTTCTTAATTTGCTCTAGTTATTCAGTTCTTTGTGTTCTGAAAGCAAATTTTCCACCGGAGGTGGGAATTGTAAGTAATAACCAACTTCTAAGAGGTCAGATTTAACCTTTGCCAAGTCAGCATTGGCGAGCTTTTCACGCTTATCTAATGAGACAAGCATAGCAAATTGAGGTGTACCAAATTGGGCTAATAATTCATCAGGAACACGTGAAAAATCATCTTTCTTCTCAATATAAAGATAAGTTTGGTCACGTTTAGGGCTTCTATAAATTGCACAAATCATTATATTTAACTCTTTTTCTTAGTTCATTAGCTTGCTTGAAGTATATAGTAACTATAACATGCTATTGTTTTACAGAATATCTTCACCCGAGGATTGTTTCGGAAATTTTAATTTGCTGAGTCTGGATAGATGCCACAATCGCCAATAGAACTTAAAGGCAGCAGTTTTACTCTTTCAGTTATTCACTTATACAGTGAAGAGCCTAAACTCATCAAAAAAGCGCTGCAAGATAAAGTAAATCAAGCTCCTGATTTCTTTAAAAATGCTCCTGTCGTGATTAACATTGCTGAATTATCCCCAAATGTAGATTTACAGAGCATTCATCGTTCTGTTATATCTGCGGGATTACGTATTGTTGGGGTTAGTGGGTGTACTAACCCGCAAATGCGACAAAAAGCAAACGATGCTGGTTTACCGATATTAAACGAAGGTAAAAGTCAAAAACCTGTTGAGATTCAGCCTGAGCCTCAGGCTGCTACAGTTCAAACTGAGCCTTTATATCGTAAAACTCGTATTATCAATACCCCTGTTCGCTCTGGACAACGTATTTATGCACCAAATAGTGATCTGATCGTCACAAGTAATGTTAGTGCAGGTGCAGAACTATTAGCAGATGGTAATATCCATATTTATGGCGTGATGCGAGGCCGTGCATTAGCAGGGGCCTCCGGCGATATTGAAAGTCAGATTTATTGTACTCATTTGCAAGCTGAGCTGGTCTCCATTGCAGGTGAATATTGGCTGAGCGATCAAATCCCTGCTGAATTTCTCGCCAAAGCAGCTAAACTTTGTTTAGTTGATAACAAACTTAATATCGAATATTTAAATTAGACCTTATTTACAAGGAATTATTCATGGCACGCATAATTGTAGTGACTTCAGGTAAAGGTGGCGTTGGTAAAACCACTTCAAGCGCGGCCATAGCTACTGGCCTGGCACAAAAAGGGAATAAAACGGTGGTGATCGATTTTGATATCGGCCTACGTAACCTTGACCTCATCATGGGGTGTGAACGTCGAGTAGTCTATGACTTCGTAAACGTTATCCAAGGTGATGCAACCCTGAATCAGGCTTTAATCAAAGATAAGCGCACCGAAAATTTATTCATTTTACCTGCTTCGCAAACACGCGATAAAGACGCATTAACGCGTGAAGGGGTAGGAAAAATTCTTGATGAATTAAGCGATGATCTTGGTTTTGACTTTATTGTTTGTGACTCCCCAGCAGGTATTGAAAGTGGCGCTTTAATGGCACTCTATTTTGCTGATGAAGCCATTATCACTACCAACCCGGAAGTGTCTTCTGTCCGTGACTCTGACCGTATTTTGGGTATTTTAGCATCAAAATCACGTCGCGCAGAAAAAGGTGAAGACCCCATTAAGGAACACTTATTATTAACACGCTATAACCCTGGCCGTGTAACCCGTGGCGATATGCTAAGCATGGAAGATGTTCTGGAAATCTTATGTATTCCTTTGATTGGTGTTATTCCTGAAGACCAATCTGTACTGCGCTCTTCTAACCAAGGTGAACCGGTCATTTTGGATACAGAATCTGATGCAGGCCAAGCCTATGATGATTGTGTTGCTCGTATTTTAGGTGAAGATCGCCCTATCCGTTTCATTGAAGAAGAGAAAAAAGGTTTCTTAAAACGCCTATTTGGGGGATAAATAATGGCTTTATTGGATTTCTTTCTGTCGAGAAAAAAAACGACAGCGAATATCGCAAAAGAGCGATTACAAATCATCGTTGCAGAACGCCGCCGTGGTGATAGCGAGCCCCCATATCTTGCAGATATGAAAAGAGATATTTTGCAGGTTATCTGTAAGTATGTCCAAGTTGACCCTGAGATGTTATCAGTGCAATTTGAGCAAAAAGGGGATGATATTTCTGTTCTTGAACTAAACGTTACGCTACCTGAAGGTGACGAAATAAAAACAACAACAGAAGAAAAGTAATTTGCAAAGAAAGCCGCTGTCTAATTTTAGGATTAATTCAATAGGTCGCGGCTTGCTTTTATCTTATTAATATAAAACAATAAATTAAGAACTACCCTCGGGCGCTAATTTCAAACAGCTATTCAGGTTGAAAGCCCACCGCTATTAGGCAATTTATAACTCGAATTCAATTGACAATGTTATCTGTTTTTTTAAACCCTCTGGTGGTATGCCAACAGGGCGACTCTTTGCTATAGCCGTCAACGCAGCTTGGTCGAGTTGTGTATGCATAGAAGACTTAGCAATACTCACCCTTGTTATCTCTCCCGATGACGTAAGCGTAAAATTCACCAGAACCTTTCCTTGAATATGGGTATTTCTCGCTTTTCTTGGGTAACGTTTATGGCGCTCTATTTCTCTACGTAATTTATCAATATAAGATTGATAATTCGCACTTATATTATCCCCTACTGCCCTCGTATTTTGCGCACCCTGTTCCCCTGCGGCATTTGATAAAGTACTATTTTGGCCAGCTTGCTGTTCTTGTTTTACATCATCGTTTTTTTTATTTTGTTGTTGTTCTTTCCGCTTAATCACTTTTTTATTTGGTTGTTTTTGTTCTTTTTTCTCGATAACTTTTTTCTGTACATCCGAAACTTTATTTTCATCACTATGCGTACTTTTTTTATTAGCAACTTTGATTACCGCATTTTCATTTTGTTGCGGTTCAGAAAGTAAACCGCCAGTTAGTTTATTATTTAATGTGACATCACTTATTTGCTTTTCAATTACATTTTGCGTCAATGCAATAGAGATAATCGCCGCCTTTATTGGCGTATAAATTTGTGCGTGACGTGTTTTTTCAGCACTTAAGCAATAAAAAACGATACCAAAATGAAATAATAGCGAAACCATAACAGCAAAATTAAAACGTAGAGTAAGCATTTTAATATCCCTAATAGCCCCTTCGCTAATGCCAAAACATAACTACATCAACGAAGGGGAATCCCTTTTAGAAGCGACTTGTTACATTGAAGCGTATAGTTCTACCCGGTGCCGGCATCATACTGCGGGTTAGAGGATCAATATAATATTCATCAAATAAATTTGTAGCTAATAATTCAAACGATAGGTCTTTATTAAACTGGTAATTAACATAAGCATCAGCAGTAAAAACCGCATTCCAGCTCATTGGGCTATTATTTAATGGTGCATATGAGAATGGATATTTATCTATCATTTCCGCCTCATCCTCATTTTTTGCTTTACTGTGATAACGCATACGGCTACCCACTTCCAAGCTTTCATCTAAGAAACGTAAACCTAGGTTGGCATGAATACTGTATTTGGGTTGCAATTGAGTACGTAAATAGCCGCCGGGGAACCCAGCTGTTGTACACTCTGAGCCCCCAAATTTATTATAGGGGTCCATCACCATCAATGAGACTTCATCACAAACTTCATTTTTTAAGCGGTAATCTACCCCTAAGTCACCAAATACCCAGCCATTATCATAACGTGCCAATAGTTCCAAACCAGCTGTGTTATGTTTATCAACCTGCGTAAAGACTAACCTGTCGTTCCTATCAAAGGCATTTGTGACTACGGTGTTGTAGTAATTTATGCGTAAGTCAGCATGATTTTCTGCCGCAACCAGTTCTTGAAAATTACGCACATACCCCAGTTCTATTGTATGGCTGCGTTCTGGCAAATAAACCGGTGGCACATAGTTTGCTTCACGTCCCCCTGAAAAACCAATAGTGTCTTCAAAGATACTTGGCATTCTAACGGTCTCTAAATAACGCCCAAATATTCGGTCATTCTCTGTTAAATAAAGTGTTACTCCTAATGCAGGCGCCCAAGCTGATTCTTCATTTCTTTTCGGCGCTTTAAATTTTTGGTCATCTGTATAGAACACTTCATCTAATCCATAAATATTACTATGCCCCAATCGATGTTTTTTGGCTTTTAAGCCAGTTACAGGGTCTATTGCTTCTTCTTTTAAATCAACTTCCCCATTATAGAATGGGTTATTTTTGCGTATAAATCGGTTATTTTCATCGACCTTCCATTTCACTATATGGTCCATTTCTGTGATTCTAAATTCTAAATTTTTCCTATTGCGTTGATTAAAGCCTGTATGTCCTAAAGCATTCTTTTTCATTTTTAGCGCTTTCTCGATAAAAATTCGCCTTTCATAAGATCTTTCTACTGTATCTTTAAATGTTTTCCCTTTATCATCAACATACTGCTGTATTGTTTGGTATTCTTTTGCACTTAATAAACGGGATAACCTATAGTTTCGAGCGGTTATATGGCTATAGGGCGCATAATTTGCATCTTTGGCCGCAATGCGTCTCTCTTTTAATAAATCCCTTGACCAGTAACTAATATATTGCGCCCCTGCATTCAGGCTTAACCAATCAGTTGGCTGCCAATCAAACCGAACAGTACCATTATATTCCCGACGCTTACCTTCCCTTGGGATAGCACGGAACATGTTCCCCTTGGGGCTAGAATCCGAATTAAAAATATCTTCACGGCTACCAATGGTTTCATCAATTAAGCTTCCCATTAAAGTCACTTTAAATTCAGGTGTAATTTGAAATTTATTGGATAATGAGACACCATAGCGATCGTTAAGTTGGTTTAATTTAATGCCATCAACTAAGGTGCCATTGATAGCAGGGTTTTTACCCACACCATTATCTCGGTTGAGTTCATAATTCCAATCCCTTTCTAATGGTTCCCTTGGTTGCCCCCCTGCGGTATTTGAATTTAAATCGGTCTTTGTTAACCAATAACCTAAGCGAAAATCAATCCAACCAATGGACTCGGGTTTGAACGAGTAATTGGCATAAAACGTATTTAAGGCTAAGTTAGCCAAAGGCCATTGCGGAATTTTCCCCTCAAGATCATAGTAACGAATTTGTGATGGCATGATTTCGCCATAATGACTCACTGTACGCATATAACCCAGAGATAAATCTTGCGCATTCGGTAACATCAAATTTAATTTAGTCAACAACGTCGACATTTCATTCGAGGTATTCGCCACCTCTGTATTTGGCCCGTAAATCCTAGCTACAAAGGGTATATAGGGGTCTATCGCCTTATTCGGGTTATTAGGGTCATAGGTAATGATATCATCATAAAATTTATCCGCCCCACGGCGCCCTGCAAAATAGTTGCCTTGGTTGCGGTAGCTGTATGCCAACATCAAATCAAACTTTTCTTGCCGTGTCCCAATGGCAATGCGCGCTGCGTTATCTTTCAGATTAAAGAATTTGGCGTTACCTTTACTACGAGCATCAACCAGCATTTCGCGATCTTGAAAATAAATTCCACGAAACTTCTGGATCTCTAATGAACTCATTAGGCGCTTATCATCACGGTAATCGATACCGTGGTTTAAATGGTTAATCCGCGGCTTTGTAGAGTTACTCGATGTTTCTAATTTAATATCAAAACCAAACTTGCCGTATTTATCCACAACGTCATCAATGCCTAGCGTTGTTATGGCAACTCCACCGCCTGTCGATGTACGCACATTGCGGTCTAGCGTTGCACTTTTCATTACCTTAATGCTACTAATCATATTCGGGTCGATATAATTACGGTTATTCGCACCATTATAACCACGCCACACAGTGATAGCCTGTTCTGTGCCATCCACAGTCACCGGGACACGCCCTTGACCCTGTATCCCTCGTACATTGGGGTCTATCGCTCCACTATTACGGGCATCACCACTATATACCCCTACTGCATGGTTAATGGTATCTGCGGGGTTAGTGCCTTTATAACGATCAATTTCTTCTTTACTAATATAAATATTTGATTCGTCTTTATCATATTGGTCGTCTGCCCCTTTTCTATCACGCTCTTTGATAGTGGTCGCTTTATCATTTACCACAATAGAGCCGATGTTTTCGCTTTGTTGGGCGTAGACTAAACTTGCAATACTGCTAATAGATAACCCTGTCACGATATTAATGGCTATCACTGTTTTGATTTTCATTATCTGTTCCGGTGAAAATTAAAATTTCTTGGTGAAATTGACACCGACTTCACTTTGCTTAAAAGAATAAATAATATCTGCCGTGCTTTTATTCACTTGGCTATTAAAATAAATAGAAGGTGTAAAAGTTAATATTTTATTTTTATCAAATGTTACTTGGGCATTTAAATATCTATTTTGATCTTTTCTTTTTACATTTAAATACACATCAAACTGTTCGAAATTTGTTTGCTTGTAACCTACCGCAACAAGTAAATCACACAGTTCGGTGACCTTTAAAAAACCGGCTCTAATCCCATACTGTGAATAACTATCACTATTGCGTTGTTTTTCCCGATTGGCTCCATGTATTCCCCCAAAAGCGACTAACTGAGAATCAACTAAATAGGTCCCAAATAGTGAATAGATCCATTTATCACCATCATTAAAACTATACTCATGAGGATACGTTTTATTTTTATATTCAAAATCACCTAAAATAGTTACTCGATGATTTAACGTATATTCTGTTGCTATTTTTCCTCCTAGGCTTAAATTATAATATTGGTTATCATGCCATTTGGCTTCAAATATGGGCAATATGCCGATTTTTGTATTCGCATTCTCAAATTGATAACCCCCGCTAACAAATATATTTATTTTTCTAGCCGTGACTGTTTTCATCGGTTCTAACCCAAACGCACCGAATGATAATAGCCCTGAATGGTTACCCACGAGAGGAAACCGCTTTGTTGATTTAATATAATAATGCCATTTTCCACCTGCGATAGACTGATTGCTGCTATTCATATATTTACTACGAAAACAGTACATTTCACGGCTATTTGATGCTTCATTTAAATTAAAATCATAACTTGAACCTAGCTTAACCATTCCTTGCCAGCGATTTTTATTCTCTAAATATATTATTTTATTTTCAATATATTCAGCTAACTTACTTGATATTCCCCCGCTATGTTTTGTTTTTATATTCTGATATATCGACAATGCTGCCTCATAATGTTTAACATAAGTTAGTGCTCGTGCAAGTTTTAACTCAACCAAAAGCATATTAGGCTTGTGAATTAAAATTTCATTATATAACCTAATTGCCAAATCATATTCATCATTTAATATCGCCTTTTCAGAGTGAATATATTTAACCAACTCTTTATCATGGTCTTTATGACTAACATAATTATCAATAATTTTATTTATTGCATCAAAATGCCTCTTCTGAATTAGATCATAAAGAATAAAGCCAAGTTCGTCGATATTTTTTTTACTATATTTTATATTATTTATTTCTGACTGATATTTTTTGTTACTATAACCATTTAGACCATTAGTAATCTCCTCTTTTATATCTTGAACTGCCTGTGCTGAGCGTGGAGAAAAAAATAATAATAAAATTATATATATTAAATTTGTTTTTTTATTAAAAATAAACATATTAAGATTACCATTTTAATGATACAAATAAAAAAGTAGACAAATTTCCTTTTGCCTACTTTTTTTATCCAATTATATTTTCAGTAATTATTCGTCTCTCTGCCCACCAAATGCCGTGTCTAGCTCACGATTACTCTCATAGAAAAGAATACCTGCCACTTGTTCAGCATTCTCCCCAAAGAGTTGTCCCATACTCTCACCATGATCTGTTCCATTAGCAATGGCAGCACCGATAAATTTACCATCTTCTTCAATGGAGCCCATCATGGAGTGGCTATTCGTTCCTTCTAATGCACCTGTATATGATTTATCCGTAAAATCAGCATTAAACCAACCCGTCTGTTTTGCTTCACCTGCGAATTGGTTAATGCCTGCTATAGTATAAGTCGCTTGGCCACTGGTTGGGACTTCTGTTGTTGCATTTGCACCGGAGAAATAAACCGTGTGCATTGCATCATCGGCTAAGCCAGTTTGTGACCAATCACCGAAATATACCTCGGCATCTGCAACTTGACTAAATTGGAACTTGCCCATGCCACCGTGCGGGCTACCGCCACTTTCCAAAACATACACGTTGTCTGGCTTTTGTGTTACCATATATTTTAAGCCAGAAAATGATATGGTTTTGCCTTCCTTCATAAAGCGAAAACCAATTCCCGGTGCACCGATACTCCCCCCGTGTGGCCCCATGGTTGATTGAGTTTTATCGACAATAATATTTGTTTGATTATATCCATAATCTAAGCTTTGTTTTGATACCGTTTCTGCCATAACACCAACAGAAAATATAGAGAAAGATACTGCAACTGTAATTAATGATAATTTCTTCATTTGCGCGTCCTTTTCAATAGAAGTTTGAATTAGGTAGTTTTTTAAAAAGACACATTAAATAAAAGTTTATGCTTTCCTTTAATGTTCGAGATTGAGTATATGCAAATGATTTTTATTTACAAATGAGAGGGATATAATTCAATTTTTTATTATTAGGCAATAAGAAAAAATAATCTTTTATTTTTTAAACAGTTAATTAAAAACCCTATAATATCTAATTTTATTTATTATAGTTCCAATTTAGAATTAATTGTATTTTTAAGAGTAATTACAATTATTGGATAAAAGTAAAATAAATATATTGATTAATAAATAAAACGTATATTTTTATAAATATATTGACAAACAATAAATATAAATGAAATACAGGTGGAGAAAGTAAACTAGGTTATTTAAATGAGATACAAGAAGTACTCTTCTTGTACCTCATAATATGCTATACGCTTGCTAAGAGCTTTGCTATGGGCTCAGCGAGTAATCGCCCTCGCCAACCAGCCAATAGCTCAGGAGGTGTAGCTGAAGACTTTAACCCCCAATGAATAGACAGTAATTGGTTAATTTGCCGTCTAGAGGCCAATAATTCTGCATTAAATTTTTCGTTTTCAGCAATATCTTTAACCACTGCTTTAATTTCTTTAAACACGCTTTTGTATTGGCTCTGTTCAGTAATATTCGCCACCGGTGTTGGGTATTGGCTTTCATCAAGTTGTTTTGCTTGTTCGACAATCGCTAATAAACGCTTACCATGGCAACGAATTTCTTGCCCCGTTAAACCAAGTGCATCGAGTTCACCAAGAGAGCCTGGTAAATAGCGGGCTACTTTCCACAGGTGCTCTTCTTTCACTACAAAATTAACCGCCATATCACGTGCTTTAGCTTGGTTTAAACGCCATTGTGCTAATAATTGTAGGCAAGCAAGCTGTTCATCACGTAGTTGCCACGCATTATGGATATTCATGTAGGCTTTTTCTGGCTTTAGTGTTTTTTGCCGACGAGCCACAACACGTTGGCACTCATCTTTTGCATCTTCCAAATAGCCTGCTTCAGTCACTTTTCCCATTAAAATTTCAGCTAATGGTAGCAAATAAAGTACATCCGCCGCTGCATAATCACACTGTTTTTCGCTTAGCGGACGCGCGAGCCAGTCTGTCCGTGATTCACTTTTGTCGAGCTCAATGCCTAAATGTTCAGCAACCAATGACGCAAAACCACAAGAAATTGGGTAACCTAAAAATGCAGCCACAACTTGTGTGTCGATCATCGGCTCAGGTACACAATCGAAATCATGCATAAACACTTCGAGGTCTTCACTCCCCGCATGTAAAAATTTTAGTTGCTCTGGGTTGGTTAAAAGTGCTTTAAATGGGCTAAAATCCGTGATTAATAATGGGTCAATTAACGAAACTTGCTTTCCATCATATAGCTGTAGCAAACCTAGTTGTGGGTAATATGTTCGGGTACGAACAAACTCGGTATCCAAAGCGAGCCATGGTGCATTACTAGCCTCTTGGCATACTTGGGCTAATTCACTATCTGTAGTTACTAAACGATAATTCAAAACAAGTTTCTCTTTTTTATTTTCATCACAATGACGCCGGTTAAAACCGGCGTCATCTATTCTTTGTTTAAGACTAAACCACAATCATACTGGTGATTTTTCTCTTTGCAATTTTTCTTCATCACGTAGGTCTTTACGCAAAATTTTACCCACATTAGATTTTGGTAATTCATCACGAAATTCAAATATCTTAGGTACTTTATACGCGGTTAATGAACGACGGCAAAAGGTTTTTAGCTCATCACCCGTTAAATTCGCATTTTTCGTTACAACGAAAACTTTAACCGCTTCACCCGTACTTTCACTTGGTACGCCAATTGCGGCACATTCTATAACGTCTGGATGTGCCGAAATAACATCTTCAATTTCATTTGGATAAACGTTAAAACCTGAAACGATGATCATATCTTTTTTGCGATCAACAATACGAATATAACCTTCGCTATCTATTTCTGCGATATCCCCCGTCGCTAACCAACCATCCACTATCGTGTCCGCGGTAGAATCAGGCCGGTTCCAATACCCTTTCATGACTTGTGGACCTTTTACCCACATTTCGCCAGGCTCACCAATAGCGACTTCGTTGCCGTCGTCATCAAGGAATTTAACATCTGTTGACGGAACAGGTAAACCAATGCTTCCACTATAACTGGTTAAATTATAAGGATTACCCGTTACTAGTGGTGCACATTCTGTTAACCCATACCCCTCGAGTAAATGTTTCCCTGTCAGCTTCTGCCATTTTTCTGCAACGGCTTTTTGAACGGGCATTCCGCCTCCAACTGAAAGGCGTAAACGTGAAAAATCCAACTTTTTGAACTCTTCATTATGCAGCCACGCATTAAATAACGTGTTAACACCAGTAATTGACGTAACGGGATAACGTCCTAGTTGTTTTACGGTGTCAGGTACATCTCTAGGGTTGGTAATCAATAAGTTAACTCCCCCCACCGTAATAAATAGTAAGCAGTTAACTGTCAAAGCGAAAACGTGATACAGCGGTAAAGCAGTGACAACAAATTCAGCCCCAAATTTCAGTACAGGCCCGTAAGCCGCTCTTGCTTGCTCAATATTTGCTAACATGTTGCGATGAGTTAACATCGCCCCTTTAGCAACACCGGTTGTTCCACCGGTATATTGCAAAAAGGCCAAGTCATCACCGGTAATGTTAGGCTTAATGTACTGCATACGATAGCCATAATGCATAGCGCGGCGAAAGGAAATGGCGTCTGGTAAATTATATTTAGGGACTAAGCGTTTGACATACTTAACTACAAAATCAACGATTGTGGCTTTAGGACGTGAAAGTTGGTCACCCATACGCGTTAAAATGACGTGTTTCACTTTGGTATTGAAAACAATTTTTTCCAGTGTATGCGCAAAATTCGATACAATAACAATCGCTGTTGCACCGCTATCATTCAATTGATGCTCTAACTCTCTTGGGGTATAGAGTGGATTAACATTTACTACAACCATCCCTGCTCGTAATATCCCAAATAAAGCAATCGGATATTGTAATAGGTTTGGCATCATTAATGCGACACGATCCCCTTTTTTAAGGCCAAGTCCATTTTGTAAGTAGGCAGCAAAAGCGCGACTTCTCTCTTCAAGTTTCCGATAAGTCATCACCGCCCCCATGTTAATGAAAGCAGGTTGGTCGGCAAATTGAGAAACCGCATTTTCAAGTAACTCTGCTAGAGAAGCGAAGCTATCAGGATTGATTTCTTCCGGCACATCAGCAGGGTAATTTTTTAGCCAGATTTTTTCCAAAATGTTACTCCTGAATTTAGTGAAGTTATTATACTCAACATCTCTTTTAACAAATTATTAACTCAGCGTACCAGTTTGAAAAACAGACAATGTCAAGGTTGAGAGGTCTATCACTAAATAAATTTTGTTCCTTCAAGAAAAAACAAGGCGGACTAAGCCGCCTTGTTTGTCTTAAATTAGTTAAACAGATATAAATCTGTACAAGATTGCGTAATTATACATGATGTTACGTTGTTTTTGGAGAGCTTATCTAGTCACTTAAGAAAGGATTTAACCTATTACGTTAACTAAAGTCATTTTTATTGAAACTAAATTTTAGTTAATGTTTTTATTACGCACTTTCATCTGTTAGCGCTTATTTAGATAATCTTTTCTATATCAACAAAAAAGCCCCGCTATAAGCAGGGCTTTTAAATAAAGAAAGATAATCATTATTCTGTTAGATACGTTTGTACGGGTACTGGGCCTCCAGGATAACCGTATCCATAACCATAGCCCCACGGGTGGTTATAAAAATACGGGTCACCATAATAACCATAACCCCACGGGCCAGATGGCGGAAGCATGACACTTTGTGCAACATTCCAGCGTTGGAAACCTGTTACATCTAACGTGACATACTTATAAGGAACTTGCCCTACTTTTCCTTGTTGCTCCCCAGTGATTTTCCCCACCACAGTAATATAACGGTTAGTAAAATCACTTGGTTCACGAAAACCATTTAGGTACGCATAAATACGCCCAATAGAAGGGGAATTGAGTTCTGGCGCAGCATCATATTTATTTAATGCCATCACCGCAATTTCTAAACGTGTTCTTGCTGTTTCATTTTTAACTGCAAGCACTTTCCCGCCAAAACGTGCCTCCTGCCCAATATACATTTCAGGAGCATTTTGTACGGATGTTAAGTTATCTGTTGGGTTTTGCACCTAACCTTGAATTGAAGCAGGTATCGAAACACACCCTGTCAGTGCTAATATGCTTGCAACAAAAAGGCCTTTAAGTGCATTACGGCAGTTTAATTCAATGTTCATAGACCACCTCCGATTAGCGACATTATAAATTCAGGTAATACAGTTTTAAATAGCATTTAGCAAACAAAACACGATATGTTAAAAGTAGCCATAAGAATTCTATTACACCCTAATAATATCCTAAATTATTGAATGATTCGATTCGTATTTTTATTATTCAATATTGGATTTATTTTCTGTTTAATATAAAAAATTGGCTATATCACGTGATATAGCCAATTCAAATCAATTAATTTCCCATGTATTATTCACGACCAGGCAATTTTTTCCATGTAACTTCATTACGTAGGTAAGTAGGTTCGACGTTTTCAACGGCAACCACTTTTCCCTGTTGCCATAATTGCGCAGCAATGGGTAACATATCTTGCGCATCAGGCAGCGTAATATGGCTATTGGACAATGAAGCTGAGTCATTCAGCAATGAAGGATACGCTTCCCATCCAGTTCCTGCATAACTCCAAGCCCCTGAAAGCCCAGTAAATTTATTTTTAAAATCATCGGGAAGTAGAACAGCTTCGGTTTCTTCACCTAACCAGTGACCTTCAGATGTTCGCTGATATTGGGCACAATAAATTTCTGACATCCGTGCATCAATAGCCACTAATACCTGTTTATGCCCCGCTATACGAAAGGCGCCTTCGGCAAGTGTCATTAAAGAGGAAACGCCAATCATGGGTAAATTAGCTCCTAATGCTAACCCTTGTGCGATACCAACACCAATACGAACCCCGGTGAAACTTCCTGGGCCTCGCCCGAAAGCTAATGCATCTAACTGATTTAACCCCATTCCGGCTTGCGCAAGAACGTCCTCAACCATGGGTAAGATTTTTTGCGTGTGCTCACGGGGAGAAACCGCAAAACGAGAAATAATATCACCTTCACACCAAAGTGCGACTGAACAGGCTTCTGTTGCTGTATCAACAGCAAGAATACGACTCGACATGCCTAAACTCCGGCAAATTAATAGTTTCTAATTGAAAGATGCCGATTATATTAACATAAACGGCCGTAGGAATAGCAGAAAAACAAGGTGGGATTTACCTCGTTCTATTAACTTCTTGTCTTTTCTCTTCAAGAAATGCAATTGCTTTTTGTATACTTCTTGTTCGCGGTGATGGCGGAAGGCTACGTAAAAAAACCTCACCATAAGGACGTGTCACTAAGCGGTTATCACAAATAACGATGACACCATAGTCACTGGTATCACGAATTAACCGCCCGACACCTTGTTTTAAAGTAATCACGGCATCTGGTAATTGAACATCAGAAAAAGGGTCTCCGCCTCGTAATTCACAATCTTCGATACGCGCTCTTAATAATGGGTCATCCGGCGCAGTAAATGGGAGTTTATCGATAATGACACAAGTCAGTTCATCACCTCGCACATCAACCCCTTCCCAAAAACTACTGGTAGCAACTAAAACGGCATTCCCTGCTGAAATGAATTGGGATAACAGTTTATTTTTACTGCTTTCCCCTTGCATTAAGACGGGTAATGTCAATGAGGATTTAAACTCTTCGGCCAATTCACGCATCATCAGGTGCGATGTACATAAAAAGAAACAGCGCCCCTGATTTTTTTCAATCATAGGTCGTAGCATTGTTGCTAATTTTTGTGCTAGACCTCGTTGATTGAGCTCGGGTAAAAAACGGGGAACACATAATAAGGTTTGGCTTTGATAATCAAATGGGCTGGCTAATAATAACGTTTTTGCACTGACTAAACCTAAACGGTCAGTGAAGTGACTTAATTTTTCATTTACCGACAAAGTTGCTGATGTGAAAACCCAACTGCCTGGCGTACTTGCAATCATTTCGCTGAATTTATCTGCAACCGTTAAGGGGGTTAGCGCCAGTAAAAAATGGCGACCATAACTTTCAAACCAATAACTGTAACCCGCAATCGTCACATCTTTTAAACGATTCAAACGATTTCGGTAAATAGTGACGCGCTCAAAAATTGAGTCTAAGCTCTGTGATCGGCCTAAAGTGGTTTTAATCACTTCGTAACAAAGTTCAAGAGAATCATCAAGTAATGTCAATGCTCTTTGCACTTCAGGGCGTTTTAGTAAATCACGTAAATTACCACGAAAACTGTTTTCCCCCAAATTGAGCCGGAAATCCAGTGTACTTTGCGTGAGCCTATCTGCACTTTTTTGTAGTTGCACTTGGTCTTTTATCTCAGTTCGATAGGCCATAATCATATCGCGTGCAAGATCAAGTAGTTGACGACTGCTAAGTTGCTGACCAAAATATTGGCTGGCGATATCTGGAATTTGGTGCGCTTCATCAAAAATCATGACTTCTGCTTGGGGAATTAGCTCACCAAAACCCGTGTCTTTCACGACTCTATCAGCCATAAATAAATGGTGATTTACAACAACAATATCCGCTTCTAAGGCTTTACGACGTGCTTTTAAGACAAAACAGTCTTGGTAACGTGGGCAGTCGCTGCCGAGACAATTATCATTGGTACTCGTCACTAACGGCCAAACTGGGCTGTCTTCAGCGATATCATGGCAGGTACTCGTATCACCTAACTCAGATTCAATTGACCAACTGCGTAGCCTCACTACCGCTGACAATATTTCAGGTTCAAGACTACCACCACCGAGGGACTGTTGGTCTAATCGCTCTAAGCATAAATAATTTGATCGCCCCTTTAACAAGGCTGTACGCCCAGTGTAACCCATGGCATCAATAATTGTCGGTAAGTCCCGGTGATACAGTTGATCTTGTAAGGCTTTTGACCCCGTAGAAACAATGACTTTTTTTCCACTACGCAATGCAGGAACTAAATAAGCATAAGTTTTTCCTGTTCCAGTACCGGCTTCCGCCACCAGCACATGCTGCTGCTCAATCGACCCAGTTACTGCGTTCGACATCGTAACTTGTGCTTCTCGAGGCTGAAAACCGGGAATTGTTCTGGCTAAAAAGCCATCCGCAGAAAAATCGTCGTGCACTACAAGACCTATTTATTAGTAATAATGAGGACACACTTTACCATGAGTTTATTAACCCTGCTGAGGTAATTATTATCCCCTTGAACAACTGATTTTCATCCAGCCTACAAACTGTTATTCTTGAGCCACATGTATAATAAGGAATAATTATGACTATCAAACGTATTGACCCGGATAATCGTTGGTCTGAAGCTGTTATTCACAATAATGTAATTTACTACACCAGTGTGCCTGAAAACCTTGACGCTGATATTGTTGCTCAAACAGCAAACACGCTCGCGGCAATTGATGTCATGCTTGAACGTGTTGGTTCAGACAAAAGTAAAATTCTTGATGCCACCATTTTTCTTGCTGATAAAGCCGATTTTGCTGGTATGAACCAAGCATGGGATGCTTGGGTTGTTGCTGGAAGTGCGCCTGTCCGCTGTACTGTCCAAGCATTGTTGATGAAGCCAGAATATAAAGTTGAAATTAAGATTGTTGCAGCAATTGATTGATTAGACAGGTTTTGCTTTGCATAAAAATGGGCGCCAATTATTAGCGCCCATCCATGCTCTAAATAGTTTGTGATGTCGCTAGGCGGCAAGTGAGTTAATCCCTTGGGGCATACAAAAGTATGTGACTAGGGTTAACGAATGCAGCCAACAACGCGACAACGCAAAATATGATGAGCATTATGACATCTTAATAAGTACCATCCCCAGCAACAGCAACACAATTCCCCCCCAGCCTTTATAATTTAGCCGTTGATTGAAAAGAATCCAACCTGCTGCTACTGTCGCGATAATACCGAATGCTCCCCATAATGCATAAGCAATTGAAAGTTCGATTCCTTTTACAGCTTGCGCTAATGCACTGAAGGCTCCGAGTACCGCAATTAGGGAGAGAATACCTATCCAATATCGTTTAAATCCATTCGACATTTTTAACAAAATGTTAGCTGCGATTTCTAATATTACGGCTAGGATCAAAAACGCAGCATGCCACCATTCAAAATGACTCGCCATATTACGCCTCCGACTTAGCTTCGCGTCCAACTAAAGCATTTGTTTTGGCAGCATTGACCGCGTTTTGTGTAACTTGTTTTACTTTCTGTGCAGATTGACGAACGGTGGCTTTTTTGGTGCCTGATTTAATCAACCCAATACCGGTGATCAGTAATACTAATCCACCTATTTTCATCGGTGATAGTGATTCTCCAAACCACATGACACTAAATGTTGTGATAAAAAGAATGCCAATACCTTCCCAGAGTGCATAGGCGACACCTAATGCCACTTTTTTAACTGCAATGGCAAGCAAAATGTATGATGTTGCTATCATGACATACATCACCACCATACCGGTGAAATCACCACTAACGCTGGCATGTTTCATTGATAATGTACCGATAACCTCTGCAACGATAGCTAATACTAAAAATATCCAGTAAATCATTATAATATCTCTCTATGTACAGCCACGTAATAGCCTGTTTTTTGTACAGAACAAATAGACAAATTACTATTGCGCGATTGTTGAAAATTCAAATAAATAACAAGGTGTTGCTGAGTTTATTCAGCGAAATGAATAATCGAGAGAGACGCTATAATGCACCACACCAGTAGTGTTCACTGGAAAGGATAGCTGAAAGGAAAAGCCTGTGTGTCGTTCTTTTTTGGGACTTGCTGATCTTGCCGCTAGTTGAGCTAAGCATGATATCTTATTCTTTTCATCAGGTAGACATCTACCCAATTTACTCCGAACCCTCATGTTGATAGTTAATTTCAGCTTATTTTTAGCATGCCAACTTTATTAAGTCAATGAATATAAACATTTTTTGCATTGAATAAAATATGAATAACTATTCATTTATATGCTAATCAACCCTTGAACTATCAACAATTATACGAATAAACAAGCGGCAACGATAAATTTTTCATTGGAATTATTTTATAAAAAAATCTCTTTATTCCACTTTTTATACTCTCATCACACCTAAAATATACTATTCGATTTTTAACATTGACAACCTGATTGAACAAGCTTCTTATAGTAGCCATATGATTGTAATATGCCGAAGAGAGTGCCATGAATACCTTTAGCCTTACCTCCAATAGTTTCCAAAATGCCGCAGATGCAACACCATTACCTTATGATGTCGTATCAATTCAGTCGCAAGTTATTTATGGCAGCGTTGGGAATAGCATTGCCGTTCCAGCGTTGACAAAACAAGGTTTACGAGTAGCTGCAGTCCCTACCGTAGTACTGAGTAATACTCCTCATTATACCACTTGCTATGGTGGGGAGTTACCTGGAGAGTGGTTTCGTGGTTATTTAAACGGTTTTGTTGAACGTGGTAGTTTAGATTCTGTAAGAGCTATTTTGACTGGTTATCTAGGCTCCCCAGAAAAAGCTCAAGACTTAGCTGACTGGTTAACCCTCGTCCGCAAAGAACGAGCTGCACTGCCGGTTATTGTTGACCCAGTCATGGGGGATGAGGACAGTGGTTTTTATATTCCCCCTGAAATTGCCGAGGTCTACCGTGATAAAGTCATACCTTTAGCAACAGGAATTATTCCAAACAAATTCGAGCTCATGACCTTAAGTGGCAAACAAGTTAATAATTTGGATGATGCAACAACTGCAGCCCGCAGCTTATTGAAAGGAAATACACAGTGGGTAATCATCACAAGTGCTTTCCAGCCTGATGATGATAATATCGAAGTGGTCTGTGTTACCAAAGATGACGTGGCCGTGATCCGCCACAAACGTTACCCTGTCACGCCAAAAGGAACGGGGGATTTATTTGGTGCAGAACTCACCGCACAATTATTAGCTGGGCTGTCCGTTCCTGATGCCGCTAAAATGGCGTGTTTACGCATCGAACAAGCGATTATTCACATGGCTGCTACAGGACGTAGTGAATTGATTCTTTAAACCACGATATAACACGATATAACAAGCATAGAGAAATGGCGGGATTATCCCGCCATTTTAGTCAATACACCGTCTAATATTTCAAGTATTGATAATTTTATTCGAACTCATTCCACGAACGACCATCACGAGCAATCATCGCTACAGATGCAATCGGCCCCCAAGTCCCTGCCTGGTATGGTTTAGGCGCTTCATTGTCCATTGCCCATGCATCTATAATAGAATCAACAAATTTCCATGCTTCTTCTACTTCATCACGGCGAACAAACAGTGCTTGAATGCCGCGCATTGCTTCAAGCAATAAACGTTCATAGGCGTCAGCAAGGTGAGTTTGGTTGAAAGTTTCGGAGAAACTTAAATCCAATTTAGTGGTTTGTAAACGGTGTTTATGATCAAGGCCTGGTGCCTTATTCATAATTTCAATATCAATCCCTTCGTCTGGCTGCAAACGAATAGTTAATTTATTCTGAGGTAGATCTTGATAACTTTCCGAGAAAATATTTAACGCGGGCTTTTTAAAATAAACCACAACTTCTGAACATTTAGCCGGTAGGCGTTTCCCTGTACGTAAATAGAAAGGCACGCCCGCCCAACGCCAGTCATCAATATCAACACGCAAAGCAACGAATGACTCAGTCATACTTTGCTTATTCGCCCCCTCTTCCTCTAGATATCCAGGGACTTTTTTGCCCTGAACAAAACCAGAGGTATATTGCCCACGTACAGCCTTTTCACGCACATTAGTATGGTCAATGCGACGTAAAGAACGTAAGACTTTCACTTTTTCATCACGAATACGGTCAGTAGTTAAATCTGCCGGTGGTGACATCGCAATCATCGTTAAGATTTGCAATAAGTGGTTTTGCACCATATCACGCATTTGGCCTGCTTGATCGAAATAACCCCAACGACCTTCGATTCCCACTTCTTCTGCAACTGTGATCTGGACATGATCGATAGTGCGGTTGTCCCAGTTATTGATAAATAACGAGTTTGCAAAACGCAGTGCGAGTAAATTTAAAACTGTTTCTTTACCAAGATAGTGGTCAATACGATAAACTTGGCTTTCATCAAAATACTTGGCCACTTCATTATTAATTTCTTGTGATGACGCTAAATCCGTTCCCAGTGGTTTTTCCATGACAACACGATTTGGCTTTTTATTTAATTTAGCATGACCCAGTCCTTGGCACATTGCACCAAAGGTGCTCGGTGGCATGGCAAAGTAATGGATAGCCGGTTGTGCATCTTGTTTTAACATTTCAGCTAAACGCACAAAACTTTCAGTCTGGTTAACGTCTAAGTTACAAAAATCCAAGCGAGAGCTCAATTTTTCCCACAATGCTGAATCGAGATCTTCTTTTAAGAACTTATCTAACGCTTCTTTGACAAAGTGGACATAATCATCTTGACTCCATTCAGCTCGACCGACACCAATAATACGCGTGTCTGGATGAATGTAACCTGCTTTCTCTAACTGATAAAGCGATGGCAACAGCTTACGACGAGCGAGGTCTCCCTTGGTGCCAAAAATAATTAAGTCACAAGCTTGAGCAGCATTATGTACCGCCATATTGGTTCTCCTCAATTTGCGGAATGTAAGACCTAACTAGGATAGGCCTTATTGTAATTTTGTTAAAATTAGCCCTAATTCCGCTAATGTACCCTGTTGCTAGTGCCCAGTAAATCTTCATGATACCGATCACAGTTTTTATGATGAAAAAAACAACATATTCCCTGTTTGCTCTTATGTTACACACTGAATAATTTTTAGTGTATTAAAAAGATGCGATTTAACTGAATGGAGACAGCTTCCGTAAAAAAATAACAAAATATGTAGGATGTTTACTAATCTGAAAATTAGATACGGGTCAAAGTTTCACAAAAAGCTGCTAGTTATCACCTGCATTCAGATAGCTTACATATCTTACATAGTATATTTTCACTCTCTATTACAGCATCACGACAAGAAATTAAAAATCAACAATAGGATAACGTGATGACTCACAAATTTCTCCTTTCGATGAAATAGGCGCTTTTGCTATATGAATATTTTAGAACAAATGAAAACAAGTCTCGATTTTTTAAGTAAATCAGAAAAAAAGGTGGCTGAGGTTATTTTAGGTATGCCACAAAATGCCATTCATCTTAGTATCGCCACTCTAGCGCAATTAGCAGATGTTAGCGAACCAACAGTAAACCGCTTTTGTCGGAAAATGGGCACGAAAGGATTCCCTGATTTTAAATTACGATTAGCACAAAACTTAGCCAATGGAACCCCTTACATCAATCGCCATATAGAAGAAACTGACACAGTAAATACCTATACTCACAAAATTTTCGAATCGGCTATGGCCGGGTTAGATAATGTGAAACACACGCTCGATATTAGTGCAATTAACCGTGCAGTTGATTTATTAACCCAAGCACGAAAAATCAGTTTTTTTGGCTTTGGTGCCTCTGCTGCCGTCGCCCACGACGCAATGAATAAATTTTTCCGCTTTAATATTCCTGTCATATACTTCGATGATATTGTCATGCAGCGTATGAGCTGTATCAATAGTACTGAAGGAGACGTTATTGTGCTCATTTCCCATACGGGAAGAACAAAAGCATTAGTTGATATGGCTCGTTTAGCAAGGGAAAACGATGCCACCGTCATAGCAATTACCTCAGAAAACTCTCCGCTATCCCAAGCCGCTACCCTACCTATCATTATTGATGTGCCTGAAGATACAGATATCTACATGCCGATGGTATCAAGAATGGCTCAGCTCGCAGTCATTGACGTATTAACAACGGGTTTTACGTTAAGAAGAGGTGAAAAATTTAGAGATAACTTGAAGCGCGTCAAAGAAGCATTACGTGATTCGCGGTTTGATAGCATCTAAAGGCAATAAACTGACAGTATAAATGCTTTTCTTTGCTTTTCAGGCTTTAATAGTTTTACAGACCTGATAGCATTAAGAAATTGGCTGTATATAATAGCTGTGCTCGTGTCAGCATCCCTATTTGCAGTAAACAGGTTTCGAAATGGGGTGAAATGGTTTCACTCTTTTATCAACACCATTACAGGTCAACGGAGTAATACATGTCTAGACGGCTTAGAAGAACTAAAATTGTTACAACTCTTGGTCCAGCTACCGATCGCGATAATAATCTTGAAAAAATTATCAATGCTGGCGCCAACGTTGTTCGCCTTAACTTCTCCCACGGAACTCCAGAAGACCATCTATTGCGTGCTAATAAAGTACGTGAGATTGCCGCTCGTTTAGGACGTCACGTTGCTATCCTCGGTGATTTACAAGGCCCTAAAATTCGTGTTTCTACGTTTAAAGATGGTAAAGTTTTCCTAAATATTGGTGATAAATTCATTCTTGATGCCAATTTAGGTAAAGGTGAAGGTTGCCAAGAAAAAGTGGGTATCGACTATAAAGGCTTACCTGCCGATGTCGTTCCAGGCGATATTTTACTTCTTGATGATGGGCGTGTTCAATTAAAAGTCCGAGAAGTCCAAGGATTACAAGTCTTTACAGAAGTTACTGTTGGTGGCCAATTATCTAACAATAAAGGTATTAATAAACTCGGTGGCGGTCTTTCTGCTGAAGCATTAACAGACAAAGACAAAGAAGATATAAAAACCGCAGCCAAAATTAATGTCGACTATTTAGCCGTTTCATTCCCTCGCTCTGGTGAAGATTTAGATTATGCGCGCCGATTAGCTCGTGATGCGGGTTGTGAATGTCAAATTGTTGCTAAAGTCGAGCGTGCTGAAGCCGTTGCCAATGATGAAGTCATGGATGAGGTTATTCTCGCTTCTGATGTCGTCATGGTTGCTCGTGGTGACCTCGGTGTAGAAATTGGCGATCCTGAGTTAGTTGCTGTTCAGAAAAAATTAATCCGTCGTTCACGTCAATTAAATCGCGTGGTTATCACTGCAACACAAATGATGGAATCGATGATCACTAACCCAATGCCAACGCGGGCCGAAGTCATGGACGTCGCGAATGCGGTGTTGGATGGTACCGATGCCGTTATGCTTTCCGCTGAAACTGCCGCAGGCCAGTACCCTGCAGAAACGGTAGCTGCAATGGCACAAGTTTGCTTTGGTGCAGAAAAAATGCCTGGCCTGAATGTATCTAAACACCGTTTAGATGCAGAATTTAGCAGCCCAGAAGAAGCAATTGCTATGTCAACAATGTATGCAGCTAACCACCTTAAAGGGGTTAAAGCTATCATTGCAATGACTGAGTCTGGTCGTACTGCTCGTATGATGTCTCGTATCAGTTCTGGCTTGCCTATTTTTGCAATGTCTCGTCATGAAAAAACGCTCAACCAATGTTCTCTATACCGTGGTGTTACCCCTGTTTTCTGTAGCACCCACACAGATGGTATTGCGGCTGCTAATGAAGCAGTGACACGTTTACGTGATAACGGCTATTTAATGAGTGGTGACGTGGTTCTTGTCACTCAGGGTGACTTAATGGGCACCGTAGGTAGCACGAATACTTGTCGTATTCTAGAGGTCGAATAATCTTTTAGCCCTCGCCTATAGGTGGGGGCTGTCTTTTATATTAGTGCTCTATCTAACCTTGAGCTTGTTTCCATTTGGCATATGCTTCGCTAATTACAGGGGCAATTTTATCATAATTTTCCCATGAGTTTTCTATATGGTAAGTTGTTGGTAAATGGCCTTTAAGGACACCTTCATAATCTTCAAAATAGCCCTTCTCTTCCGCTGCATAGTAAAACTGAGTAAAAGCATTACCTTCATCACTTAAATCTTCATCTATAAATTTTTCATCACACATTGTCATCAAAAATTCACGACCATCCAACTTTCGAGCTTTAACTAATGCGAGTTCTTCCCCTGATTCTTCAGTATGAAATTCTCCTACTAAATTATTATGAATAATCCATGTTAAATAAAAGCCAATATGGGTGCCTCCATTCTCATTTGGTAAGTCTGATGGATAATCACCACCGTAATGCCAATCCATACGATCAAATGCCATAGTCGTCCTCAACTTATTCATCAATAAAAGCTAACTATAACTTACTTCAGGTTAGTGATGAATTAAGATAAAGTGCAAAATGATGGCTAAATAATAAGTAATACAAAACAGTAAAACTCTGCAGTTCACTTCTGTTACGTGCAGAGCAAATAGAGCTTAGTGATATTGTAGATTAAATTGTAGCGTACCGTTTGCTTCCCCAGCAGTTGTTATAGATTGAGTTTGGATATAAGCAGCTTCCAACGGAATGTTATATTGGCCTACATTATTTTGTTCAACGATAGGCATTAACTGATTAAGCTTAATTGGTGCTCCGTTATATTTTACTTGGATTGCATAGCCCTTCGCTGTATTTTCATCAGTTAAACTATTGAGTGCAATTGCCCCCGGTGTTTGGCTTGTGTCTTGCGATCCAATAAACGTAATTTTTATCGGTGATATAGGGTCGCAGTCTAATTGAATTTGAAAGTTTCTTTTACTCTCGGAGCTTGTTGAACCAACACCTGTAAACGACGATTTGCTGACTTTACCGAACGGCACATCTATTGACTTATTTTTAACTTCGCAACCACTCGAAATAATATTAATTGGCCCTATAGTCACTTTTGGTTCAATTCTTCCATATGAGTCTGAAGCAATAAAACTATTATTGAACAAAATTAACATCGCAGCATAAGTGGTTGGTAAAGTTTGGTTTTTAACATTATTACCAACTTTATAAAAATCTGCTCTTAACTTTACAGTATATCTTGCTGATGATGCATTAGAACCACAAATTAACCTATTACTAATATTTCCATCTTTCGTATTTACTCCATCAACATACGCAGAACCAGAGCAAGGGGTCATCACTGTTCCATGTAAAGCATAACCAACACCTGAACTATTAACTTCTCTCACATAGCCTACACCAGAAATGTACCTTGAATTCCCAGATACGTTTGGTAAATATATACCAACTTCTGTATTACCAGTTACATTCCACCACACCCAAGGGGAATGCGTACCTAAATCAACTGAACCAATAAAAGTACCTACCGGTAATGTGCGTGAGACATAAAGTGTTTTATTTGAATTAACAAGTTGGTTAGTAAATTCATCCCTAAATTCTGCAACACCAAATTGTGAATATAAAAGTAACGGAATGCCGATTTTTAATCCTAAATTATTCATGACGACTCCTATTCACAAGTTCGTTCTATAAACTGAATTTTTTCATTTTCTAACGATAATGAAAGTGGAACTGTACATTGTTGATTATGACTATTACCCCATTTTACAATGACGATACTTTGCTCTGGAACACCACTTAAATACACTTCCCCATCATTTGCAACAATACCTCCAGTCACTTGCTCTTCATTTTCTATAACAGAAACTTGTGTGCCAAATGCAATTGGTTTGCCTGCATGCTGCAGTTTTAGTAATACTCTAGCGCCGCGTTTTGCTTGAAAATTAGCTAATACAATAGCTCCTTGAGTAGGAACGACAGTTGTTGTATTAATAGCAACATCATTATTACCACTTAATGTTGCAGTATCGACACTAATTTTATTTCGTTCATAGCGTGTAACCGTAGGAATTACAGCAAAGCCTGAAGAGTTAGTATAGAGCGACTGCGCATTATTCACTTTTAAATTATCAATATCTTCAGCTTTTACGAGCACTGCAGAATCATAAATAGTACGTGATGTCGTTAGCCCTCCAGAATGCAGTAATAATGCTCCTGTTGCACCTAGATAGACAGAATGATATTTAGGATCATAATTATAGCCTGCACTGTATTCCCCTGATGAAACTATATAGCTTGCACTAATGGAATTACTATATTCATCATGGCTATGGTGGTATCTTTGTGTGAGGTCATACTGCAAATTATTATCTTCTAATTGCGTACCATTAAAACTCAATGAGCTAATAGAGTCGCCTTTTTTACTGGTATTATAGCTATAATTGATCCAATTATTTCTCCACCCTAAATCAAAAGGAATACTTAAATTTAATGACAGCATTTGGTCATTGGTATTCGAATAATCTTGCTTTGTATAAGAATAAGCAACACTGTAATTCATCGAATTATAATTAGAACTAAAACTCATTGTTAGATTTTTATCTGAACCACTTTTATCCCAATAATATTGCTGGTAACCATTCACTGATAAATAACCTATTCCGTTAAGTGATTGGGATACTGATGCTTGAAACTGTTGTTTTTTCCGATCGATGTTATAAAAGTAATTATTCGAATCAGAGAAATCATAATAATTCTTTGTTGAATAGCGATATGATGCTAAAGAAAAAGAAGTGCCTGTATCTGGAATATATTTTGAATACTGAATTCGGTATGATTGCCCTTCTGCCTTCTTTTTATCAATCAATCGTGCCGATGCTTGTGTAATATCTGTCGATATCGCACCAATATTACCTAAGTTTACTCCAGTACCTATTGTGTAAGCTTGATAGCCTTGGGAAACTAAAAAACCTCCATAAGCGGATAAGTTATATGGTAACCCATAAATTGCTGATGCTTGCGCAAAATTTGGTTTACGCCGTGCACTATCAACATTATATTTACCAATATCTACACTATATTTTAATGCACCAGCCCTTTGCATCATTGGTACCGCTGAAAACGGCTGAATAAAAGATCGGATTGTTCCATTAGCTTCTTCAATGGAGACCTCAAGGTCACCACTGTATGAAGTTGGATATAAATCATTAATTGAAAACTCACCGGGGGGTACAGTTGTTTGATAAATCACATTACCATTTTGCCTAATAGTAACAATCGCATTTGATTGTGCAATTCCTGTGACTGTCGGTGCAAAACCTCTTTCACTTTGAGGCAACATACTTTCATCGGAAGCTAACCTTATCCCACGATAAGGGTTGCTTTCCATCACACCATTATCAGAGGATGTTTCACCAATCGTTAATCGACTTTTTAAACTTCTGATATCTCGCTCTATATAGGTTTGTAAGTTATTCCAATTTGTTTCATTGGTTGTATTACTATATGTGCTATAGCTACGCAAACGCCAAGCATTTATATTAATACCGCTTCTTAAACCTAAGAATGTATTATCTCTGTTATCTCTATTTTGGTACCAATGCTTATTAAATCTTGCAGTGTAATTAACAAATGCCACATTAATTCCATCGTCCCATTCTTTCGGTTCAACGTAACCTCGGCTAGTATTTTCTAAACCAATTTGAGGAATACTAACTTGTAGCTGTTGGATTTCGAATTTGTATTGATAATTAGCGCTAGGAATAATCTGAGCAATATCGTTCAAATATTCATCACTTTCAATTACTGAGAATTTTTCGCTTGCTGAGTTTTTTACCCCCCAATCTAGTAGCATTTTTTTTGTTATTTTAGGGAGTAGTTTTTTAGTTTTATCATCAAATAAAAATGTAATATTCTTATTGTCCACCCGTTGATCATTAATATAAATATCAACAAAATAGTCACCTGGTAATTGCCCACCTGTGGATGACAAGTAGCCCAAGCTATTCACATCGGCAACTTGACTTTCAATTCCAGTGTTGATGGCATTGATATCAAATATATCTTCAGCAATTGTATTATTGGCATACAATATCAAGCTGATCGTAGTAAAAAATTTAGAATACATAAGTCTATTTTTGGTATAGAGAATTGACATCTTAGATACTCTTACTTGGTTTTTTCTCTATGATAGCGCCATAATCATTAATAAACTGAACAACTATTGAATCACCATTATTTATTTTTTTCTTAAGAATGTAGTCATTTTTAAATGGGTATATTAAGCTAGCGCCATCAATAACCTTGTCATTGATAAGAATATTTTTGATTGATAAATGATATGGTGTTTGGTTATCAATCATAACTCCATCTGATTTTTCAACTAAATTAACCTTCTCAAAATCAAAAGGTTCAATATCTTTCGACCTTAAAAATAATTTAAATTGTGAGTTTATAATTATCTGTAGCTCATTTTCAATACTATTATTTTTCGGTGGTATTGATTTAATATTAAGCAAATAGATTTTTTCTTCATTTGAATTTATAGGTTCACCTATGTATGAAATTCTCGCTGAGCCATTTGTATCTGGTTCAATTCGGAATAATGGTGGCGTAGCAATAAATGGTGCTTTACCCTCACCATTAAATGGAGAAACCCAACTTTGGATTAAAAATGGTTTTTCTTTATCACTATTAAAAATCGGGATATCAATTTCACGTTTGTTTTCTTCATAGACAAAACGTGTTCCACCTACACTAATACCTGACGCTTGAGAGATGTTAGAAATAGAAAATAAACATATACAGATTGAAAAAAATATTTTTTTCATAAAACAGCCATGATATTGATGTGAGAAAGAGGGCAACCATTGTGCCCTCCAAATAATTAATGATATTGAATGCTATATACTGCACTACTATTAGCAGGACCTGCAGTTGCTGCGCCTGTAGCTTTATAACGAGCTACGTAATCTAAGTCTACAGTTGCACCATCGAATTCAATTTGTTTTGAGTCATCAAATAATTTGATTTGTGTTGTTGCGTCTTTTTCAAATAAAGCAATACCGACATTATTTGCAACACCTGCACCTTGGTTGATGGCAAGAATATCGCGGTCTGCAGTATCACGTGTACCACCAAAGCGTACAGTTACTTTCGAGTTTGCTGGACAATCAACAAGCTTAATCGTGAAGTCTTTCAATCCTGCAACTTCACCCTGTGCAGCTAAACTTTTAGCTGATACCTTTCCAAGATCAACATTTAAATTTTTTGAATTACTATCAACTGTACAAGCAATGTCAGTTATTTCCCCGGTAAAATTAATTGTACCTGAAGCAAAAACAGTTGGCGCAGATGTTACAGCTAAAGCAACCCCTATTACTGCTAGGGATTTTTTTAGAATACTCATAATAGTTCCTATAATAAAATTTTTAATTATTAATTACTATTATATGAATAAATAAATTACTCATATTAGATGTTCTAAAGGAATATACCATTTACCTTTAGTTAAGTTAACTAATGGATACATTGAATTTTTTAAAATGACATCTAAAATATTTATGTTTAATTTTGGTTATTCATTAATTGACTCATTAATTTAGCTTTTTCATTATCAATTAGGTGGTATCTTAAAATTTCATTAGCCATTGAATTTTTATTCAGATACATATAAAAATTATAGAATGATTTTTTATTTGCTGTTTTCAGCTCTTTTAATGAATTATTATTCAATTCCTTCTGGACTAAATTTTTTGGTAACCATAAATACCCAATCGAATTCTCTGTTAATTGAATTGCTAAATCCACATTAGGAACATGAATGGTTTGGATGCTTTTTATACTATCCATATCTGTAGTTCCCAAAGCAATCAATGTTGTTTTTTCCATTGATTTCAATACATTATCAGCCTGACAATGTTGAAGCTTATGATTTGGATTGGATACAAACACCGCCTCAACTTGCTCAAGAAATATAGGGTTTAGCGACTCAACATAATGGTGAGTAATTAATAAATCATAATTTTTAACTTCAAAAACATCTGTTTTTTTTAATAAAACACGTTTCAAATCAATATCATAATCCTTTCTAGAGCGACTTAACCCCCCAATTTTCTTCAGTATTTCATCACTTTGATATAGTGAATCAATAACAATATTAATTTTATTATTTCCTTCATAATTTAATGATTTAGCAACCTCTTCTAATGAAATTGCTTTATTTGTTACCTCTCTCGATAGCGCTAATAGCTGCTCTCCTTGTTTAGTTAATACTGCACGACGTTTTTCTAAAGAAAATATTTCAATTTCCAATGTTTGCTCTAATTTACTAATGGTGTAGCTAATTGATGATTGTGTCCTATGCAAAATTTCAGCTGCTTGAGCAAAACCACCGTAGTCAACCACTGCCTGTAGAGTTATCCATTGATCTAACGTTGTTCGAGTTTTTTCCATAGAGTCTCCAAGTATTAATCTGGGAGTCATTTTTATTATATAATTAAAATATAGCAATATATTTTATATATCGTTAATAAGTGATTATACATAATGCTTAGTATTTACTCATATGTTTAAAATTATTTATTCTCTTTTTTTTAGTATGTAAGGAATAATTTTTAATATAAAGATTGATTTTATATTTTAAATATAGCCTTACACTTATCATATAATTAACATAAATAACCAATAAATAATTTCAATTTTAAATTAAAAAAATAATAATTTCATAAAGATGAAAAAAAATAATTTTAGAAGAAAAAACCAATACTCAACTATAATTATTGTAAAGCATACAAATAATAACCATAACTGGCTAGTCATTTAATGATGATTTTGTAATGTTATCTACTGCATGGTTGGCTTTACATTAGATAAATAAAAAGGAATATCACAATACAAACATTGAAATAAAGCTGCTTCAGTATATATACTAAGATCTAATTGCATGATTAATGTTACACTGGCTAATTACTGCCAGTGATAATATCATCAGCATAATAATTACTTAAAACGATACGGTTTGATATTTATTAGTTCTAGTTTATCTGATGTTAGGCAAGTAATAATATGAATTCTCGTTCATTCTATAAATACACACTTTTAAATAAAAAAAGCCATTACTTAAAAAGTAATGGCTTAAACACTATTCTGTAAAACTAAACACTAACGGTAGAGATCTTTACGTTGATAAGGTTCTATCTCCCCCTCTTTACGCGTTTTTAATAGCTTTAATATCCATGTGTATTGTTCTAAATTCGGAGAAACCAAATATTCCAGTTCCTCATTCATTCTTCGTGCAATGTACTTATCATCCTTACCATCGATATCATCCATTGGTTCACGGATATAAATATGCAATTGGTGCGTTTTATGGTCATAAACGGGAAATAGCGGTACAACTTTCGCTTTGCAAACTTTCATTAGCCTACCAATAGCAGGTAATGTCGCCTTATATGTACCAAAAAAATCAACAAATTCACTATGCTCTTCACCATGATCTTGGTCAGGAAGATAAAAGCCCCAATAACCTTGCCTAACAGAAGCGATAAAAGGCTTAATCCCCGCCTCTCTTGAGTGCAAACGCCCCCCAAAATGGTATCTCGCTTTATTCCATAAGTAATCGGCAACAGGGTTCTTTTGGTGATGAAACATTGCAGCCATTTGTTGGCCTTTTGCTGCTAATAACATGGCTGGCGCATCAACAGCCCAGCCATGAGGAACCATAAAAATAACATTACTTTGCTGCTGTTTTAAGCGCTCTATAATTTCTTGATTATGCCAATGTGTCCTCGCTAGCGTTTTACTCGCACCACGAAGACATAACTCTGCCAACATGACAAAAGACTGTGGTGCGGTTTCAAACATGCGATCAACTAACTCTTCTCGTTGATGTTCGGTCAATTCCGGAAAACAATAAAGTAAGTTAATTTTGGCACGACGACGGCCACTTTTAGCAAGCCGCCCAACCCATTTTCCTATTTTAGCAAGTAAAGGGTCACGGATCTTAACAGGAATGAAAGCCAATCCCGCTAAAACACCAGCCCCTAGCCACACCCCCCAATATTTAGGTAATAGGTAAGAACGGTGAAAAGTTGGCACATAGCCTTTTTTACTATCAGTGTCTTGATCTTTATTCATGCTGTACTCAAGTGAATAATAGCCATCTTTCTATAGCTTATAATAATAGTTTACGGGAGCATTACAAAGAAAACTGGCAGATACAAGTACCTGCCAGTGATAAAAATAGAAACTTAAATTACTGTAGCTTGAGTTGTGGTTTCGTTTCTTTCACAAGCGCTAAATATTCTTTACGCTCTTTTCCTGTTAAACCACCAGAACTCGGTAATTTTGCGGTGAGTGGATTTACCGCTTGTTGATTTACCCACATTTCAAAATGTAGATGAGGACCAGTCGAACGCCCTGTATTGCCTGATAACGCAATACGATCACCGCGCTTAACTTTCTGGCCTGGCTTAACTAATAATTGACGTAAGTGCATATAACGAGTTGTATATTGGCGGCCATGACGGATTGCAATAAAGTTACCTGCAGCGCCGCTGTATTTTGAAACAATCACTTCGCCATCGCCAACAGCAAGTACTGGTGTGCCAACAGGCATTGCGAAATCCACACCTTTATGCGGTGCTACGCGCCCAGTAACTGGGTTAACTCGCCGAGGGTTGAATTGTGAAGAGACTCTAAACTGCTTAGCAGTTGGAAAACGTAAGAAACCACGTTCTAAACCATTCCCTTCACTGTCATAATAGCGCCCATCTTCAGCGCGAAAAGCATAATAGCTTTTTCCATTCGTTTGTAGGCGAACACCAATAAGTTGGCTCTGTTCACTGCGACCATTAAGCATTTCCCTGCTCATTAATACACTGAACTTATCGCCTTTTTTCAATTTTTTGAAATCAACCTGCCATTGTAAAGCTTTAATTACCTCACGGCCTTCATTACGCGTTAAGCCCGCTTTATTTGTACTTTGCGCAAATGTGCCGTCAACCGTACCGTTTAAAACACTGTTAGTCCATTCACCTTCGCGAATCTGCTTAGCTTCTTCAAATTTGTTTGTCGTCCCAACACGGGTAAATACACGGGTCTCACGGCGAGAAACTTCCCATGTTAATGACTCTAACTCACCCTGATCAGTTAACGACCAATTTAATGACTGGCCTATCTTCAGATTTCTCAGTGATTTATGTTGGTTAGATAGTGTTGCAACGTCACCAGCTTCAATACCGAATTGAGTTAAAATAGTCGTTAAGTTATCACCACTTGCAACAACATATTCATGGACGAGAGGCGCAGCCACTCCTCCCGTCTCTACGGCTTCTGCTTCAGTATCAGCGAGGCCTTCATCTGGTAGCTGTTCACTACTGTCTTGAATTATATCGTCGGTAGCATCACTTGCAGGTAATAATGAAAGCGGAATGATGGTATCCGGTGTACCATCATATTCAGCTGTTGTTGGTACATGAACTGGCCGCCAAATTGCGACGGCCATAGTCGCTACAGTGAGCGTACTTAATACAATTTTGTGTGTTCTAGACAGGCTACCGTATACCTGAGCCAGACTTTTGGCCATTTGCTGCACTTAAACAATTCCTTCTATTTTTAATCCAGGCAGCTGGCGTATTGCTCTGATAATTGAGTCAAAAACTGCATGTAGCTATCCGGCCCTATCGCCAGCCCAATTCCTAGTGGGTCGAGAGTTCCCATTTTCACCCCCGTATTACGTGCTACACTTTCAATCACAGCAGGCCTGAATTGAGGCTCAGCAAAAACACATTGCGCTTTATGCTCAACCAATTGTGTTCGTATTTGATGTAATTTCTGCGCGCCAGGTTGTATTTCTGGGTTTATCGTAAAGTGCCCCAATGGAGCTAATTGATAGTGTTTTTCAAAGTAGCCATAAGCGTCGTGAAAAACAAAATAACCCTTGTTTTTAGCTGGCTGCAAAATACTAGCAATTTTCTGATCATTTTGCGTCATATTTTCTTTGAATTTACGAAGGTTTACGTCTAGCTTATCTTTTTGTTCAGGATAAAGCTCTACTAAACGCTCATAAATGTCTTGCGCAGCAAAATTTGCAATTTCTGGAGACAACCAGATGTGCATATTATACTCACCGTGGTGATGATGTTCGTGATCCTTGTCATGATTAGCTTCATCTCCATGTTCATGGTCGTGTTCATCTTCATGGGACTCTGCCATAAGAAGTGGCTTAATGTTTTTCTGTTCAGCCAATGCTAGGCGTTTATTCTGTGGTAATGTATTGATTGGCTTCTGTAAAAACATCTCCATATCAGGACCAACCCATACGAATAAATCAGCCTGTTTAATTTTTTTCAAATCAGAAGGTTTAAGTGCATAATCATGGGGCGAAGCACCGTCTGGTAATAAAACTTGTGTCTCAGTGACACCATCTGCAATTCCCGCGGCAATAAAGGCCAGTGGGCGTATTGAGGCCACAACATCAGCATTCGCAGCTGATACCATTGTTGCACTTAATACGGAGCTCGCCACTGCTCCAAAAAGAAATTTGCAGGCAATGTTTTTCGATTTATGTATCATAGCAGTCTTTTTCCGTGATTTTGATTTTGAAATGTTATAATATAACACAACATGAATTCTGCAAGATGTTTTTCACATGCAACCATTACTGACTTTAAATAAGATTTCTGTTTCATTTGGCGAAAAACAGGTTCTCAATGATGTTACCTTTGAACTGAATAAAGGTGATATCGTAACCCTTTTAGGCCCGAATGGAGCTGGAAAATCAACAATTGTACGTGTTGTACTCGGGCTACTTGCCCCTACATCAGGTACTATTACGCGTCCTTCTTCTCTCGCTATTGGCTATGTTCCACAAAAACTTCATTTGGATACGACGCTACCCCTTACTGTTAAACGTTTTATGTTATTAAAACTTGGTGTTCGTAAAGAGCATTTGTTACCTGCACTCGAAAGAGTCAAAGCAACGCATTTACTTGAACAACCGATGCAAAAGTTATCAGGCGGTGAAACACAACGTGTTTTACTGGCTCGTGCCCTACTCAATAAACCGGATCTCCTCGTACTTGATGAGCCAGCTCAAGGTGTTGATATCACAGGTCAAGTTGCACTATATGACTTAATCAACCAATTAAGAACTGAGCTTAACTGCGCTGTATTAATGGTTTCCCATGACTTGCATCTCGTGATGGCAAAAACAGATAAAGTACTTTGCATTAACGGCCATATTTGCTGTTCTGGTGCGCCCGATGTTGTTTCAAACCACCCAGAATTTGTCGCTATGTTTGGTTATCGCGGTGCACAACAACTTGGTGTATACCGCCATCAACATAATCATCAACATGATTTAGAAGGCAATATTATTGTTGGTCACCAGCACAGCAAGGACTGCAAACATGATTGAGTTACTATTACCTGGCTGGATAGCAGGCATGCTACTTGCCATTGCGGCAGGTCCTCTAGGCTCTTTTGTTGTATGGCGCCGAATGTCCTATTTTGGCGATACGCTAGCTCATGCTTCATTGTTAGGGGTCGCATTTGGGCTTCTATTAAATATCAACCCATTCTATGCCGTTATTGCTGTCACTTTACTATTAGCCTTAATTTTGGTTTGGCTAGAAAAACGCCCACAACTTGCCGTTGATACTTTACTGGGTATTATGGCACATAGTTCACTGTCTTTAGGTTTAGTCGTTGTTAGCTTAATGGCTAATGTCCGCGTTGACCTAATGGCTTACTTATTTGGTGACTTACTCTCAGTAAGCTATGAAGATATTATAACGATTTTTATTGGCGTTATTGTCGTTTGTGGGTTGCTTTTTTATCGTTGGCGGGCACTTTTGTCCATAACGGTTAGCCCTGAGCTTGCTTTTGTTGATGGGATTAATATTCAAAGACTGCGTTTATTACTGATGTTAGTTACCGCACTAACAATTGGTATCGCTATGAAATTTGTTGGGGCGTTAATTATTACGTCTTTATTGATTATACCTGCAGCAACGGCTCGGCGTTTTGCTCGAACACCTGAGCAAATGGCTTTCATCGCTGTCTTAATTGGTATGATTGCTGTAACCGGGGGGCTAACTTTCTCTGCTTTCTACGATACCCCTGCTGGGCCGTCAGTCGTGTTGGTATCGGCTATTCTATTTGTACTAAGCTTAGCAATAAAAGCGAAAAATTAATTTAAGCTTTAAGCTACATAATTTCAGTCATTACATACTATTTTTAATGCAAATGGCCCCAACATTGAAAACAATGTTGGGGCCATATTTATTCATTTAATATAATTAAATTTCTTTAGGCGTTAAACCAAAGTGGTTATACGCATGAACCGTCGCCATTCGACCTCTAGGGGTACGCTGAATAAAACCTTGCTGGATAAGATAAGGCTCTAAAACATCCTCTATGGTTTCACGCTCCTCCCCAATGGCTGCTGCGAGGTTATCAACACCAACAGGACCACCCATAAATTTATCAATGATAGCAACTAGAAGCTTTCTATCTAAATAATCAAAACCTGCAGCATCGACATTTAACATGTCCAAAGCTTGGTTAGCAATTAGCCCATCAATCGAACCATCACCTTTCACTTGAGCAAAATCCCGCACACGACGTAACAAACGGTTAGTGATACGTGGAGTTCCCCTTGAACGCATCGCAACTTGTAGCGCACCTTCTTCGGTGATATCTAACCCCATATATTGGGCACTACGCTTGACAATATGTTGTAAATCATCAACTTGATAAAATTCTAGCCGTTGCACAATACCAAAGCGATCACGTAATGGTGATGTGAGCGACCCTGCCCGAGTCGTTGCACCAATTAATGTGAAAGGCGGGAGATCAATTTTAATCGAGCGCGCTGCAGGCCCTTCACCTATCATGATATCGAGTTGGTAATCTTCCATTGCGGGATAAAGTATTTCCTCAACAACTGGGGATAATCGATGGATTTCATCAATAAATAGGACATCATGGGGCTCTAAATTAGTTAGCATGGCAGCTAAATCGCCTGCTTTTTCTAATACGGGCCCTGAAGTTGTACGCAGATTAACACCGAGTTCATTTGCAACAATCCCTGCTAAAGTTGTTTTTCCTAACCCTGGAGGGCCAAAGATGAGCAGATGGTCAAGCGCATCGCCTCGCATTTTCGCTGCTTGAATAAATATTTCCATTTGGTCTTTAACCTGAGGCTGACCAATATACTCATTCAATAGCTTTGGCCTGATCGCACGGTCAATAGCTTCTTCATCTGACTGTAATACTTCAGCAGTTATTAGGCGATCAGCTTCAATCATATTAAAATTCTCTCAATCAAAGTGCGGCACGAAGGGCATCACGGATCAATGTTTCAGAATCGCTATCCGGTTTTGCAACTTTACTCACCATTCGACTTGCTTCTTGTGGTTTATACCCTAAAGCAATCAATGCGGCGGCAGCTTCTGCTTCGATATCCGCCATATTGGGAACTTTACTGTTTACATTTGGCAGATTAATGTCGCTATTTGGATTAAATAAATCCCCATTGAGGCCTTTGAAGCGGTCTTTCATTTCGACCACTAAACGTTCTGCGGTTTTCTTACCAATTCCAGGTAATTTAACCAGTGATGCAATAGCTTCTTGTTCGATAGCGGAAACAAATTGTTGAGCAGACATACCGGATAAAATCGCGAGGGCTAATTTGGGGCCAACACCATTTACTTTGATCAGCTCTTTAAATAATGCCCTTTCTTGCTTATCGTTAAAACCATAGAGTAACTGGGCATCTTCACGAACAACAAAGTGAGTAAAAACAATAGCTTCCTGACCAATATCGGGCAGTTCATAGAAACAAGTCATTGGCATATGGACTTCATAACCGACACCTTGTAGTTCTAATAATACGATTGGAGGTTGCTTTTCTAAAACAATACCACGTAAACGACCTATCACATTGAAGCCCTCTATTACTAACTAAACCTTGAGCAGGTTGGTTTATTATCATTAATACTGTTGTTTATACCACAAAAAATGCTGGATGCATATCCAGCTACACGCTATTTATTAATAAGCAATTCTGTTTAAGATAAACTCGCTATCTTAAACGTCCACGAGTTAAAACTAACCGTGGGTCGCCAACTTTTAAAAGATTTTGATTGAAATGGCAATGTGTAATCGCAATTGCCAAAGCATCTGCTGCGTCAGACTGTGGGCTCGCTGACAATTTTAGAATTGATTTAACCATATGCTGTACTTGGCTTTTTTCTGCGGCTCCCGTACCTACAACTGTTTGTTTGACCTGACGAGCTGCATATTCAAATACGGGTATATTCATGTTTGCAGCAGCAACAATGGCCACGCCTCTCGCTTGCCCAAGTTTTAATGCGGAGTCCGCATTCTTCGCCATAAAAACTTGTTCAATGGATAGTACATCCGGTTGATATTGTGTGATAATTTCCGAGACACCCGCGTAAATTCGTTGCAGACGACTTGGTAAATCATCAACTTGTGTACGAATACACCCACTACCTAAATACAGTAGTTGCCGGCCTTGCTGGCGAATAACACCGTATCCCGTAACACGAGAACCGGGGTCAATACCTAAAATAATCGCCATATAAATTTACTTATACCTCTTTATATTAATCATGTTGTTCTAATAAGCTTCATAATACTATCCATCTCATAATACTATCAATTTCAACTAAATAGCTATTTGAATAGCTGATAAAAACTAAAAGCGAGTTAGCTCGTTGATATAGAAGAAAGTATAGCGGATAAGGGAAAGGAAAGAGTAGAAGGCGTTAGAGAAAACAGGCTGCGCCAGCCCGCTTTCTCTACGCGGATTATGCTAAATGACTATGCCGCCATTTAGTGCCTCACAAATTACAGTGTGGCAGCGACTTCGTCAGAAATATCACCATTGTGGTAAACTTCCTGTACATCGTCTGAATCTTCTAACATATCAATAAGACGTAACAATTTAGGCGCCGTTTCAGCATCCAGCTCTGCTTTGGTCGACGGGATCATTGATACTTCTGCAGCTTCACTGGTAAAACCCGCAGCATCTAATGCGTCTTTCACTTCACCAAAAGTTTCTGGCGTTGTGTAAACATCGATTGCACCATCATCATAAGTTTCAACATCATCAGCACCCGCTTCTAATGCCGCTTCCATTATGGCATCTTCATCAACGCCCGGTGCATAAGTGATCACGCCGCGTTTAGTAAATAAGTAAGAAACGGAGCCGTCTGTACCCAAGTTACCACCTGTTTTAGTGAATGCATGGCGCACTTCTGAAACAGTACGGTTACGGTTATCACTTAAGCATTCAACCATAACTGCTGTCCCGCCCGGGCCATAACCTTCATAAATGATGGTTTCCATATTATCGTTATCATCATTACCAACACCACGTGCGATAGCACGGTTTAAGGTGTCACGAGTCATGTTGTTCGATAATGCTTTATCCACCGCTGCACGTAAACGTGGGTTTGTTGCGGGATCACCACCACCTAAGCGGGCTGCTGTGACTAATTCACGGATAATTTTAGTGAAAATTTTACCGCGCTTAGCATCTTGTGCCGCTTTACGGTGTTTGGTGTTGGCCCATTTACTATGACCTGCCATGAAATATCTCCAAAAAACGTCAATAAATAATTAAACAGCAAATTCTAAAATAGCCTGACTATTGCTCCAGGATTTCGTTAAGCTCGCCGCTTCATCAGGGGCTAGCCAACGATATTCGCTGTGTTCCGTCAGTAATGGCATTTTTTCTTCACTTTGCACCATTTTAAACCAATGTTCTTTGCAATGCGTAACATCAGGTGCATAACGATGCCTGAAATGTGGGAAAATTTCAAAGATGATACTGTGCGACAAATCTTGCAGCTGGTTTTGTTCAACCTCAAAACCCGTTTCTTCTTTAATTTCACGACACGCCGTTTCATACGGCGTTTCATCAGGCTCCAAACTTCCGGTCACTGATTGCCAGAAGTCTGGGTCGTCTTTACGTCGTAACATAAGCACCCGTCCACTACTTTGAGCCACAATAATGACTAATATCGATTCCGGGCGCTTATATTTTTTCATTGAACTTACTCTTCGTCTTTCGCAACCACGGCGATAGCGAGCTCCGTCAATGCATCAGGATTCGCATGGCTTGGAGCATTCGTCATTAAACATGCTGCCGCTGTTGTTTTCGGGAAAGCAATAACATCACGAATATTATCGGTTCCTGTTAACAGCATCACTAAACGGTCAAGACCAAAGGCTAATCCTGCGTGTGGTGGCGTGCCATATTTCAATGCATCTAATAAGAAGCCAAATTTTTCGCGTTGGTCTTCTTCATTAATGCCTAAAATACTAAATACCGTTTGTTGCATTTCATTGCGGTGAATACGTACTGAACCACCGCCAACTTCGTAACCATTGATGACCATATCATACGCATTAGCAACGGCTTCTTCGGGTTTACTGGCCAATTCTTCAGGTGAGAAATCTTTAGGAGAAGTAAATGGATGGTGCATCGCAGTTAACCCGCCCTCACCATTATCTTCAAACATTGGGAAATCAATCACCCACAGTGGCTGCCAGCTATTTAAATCGGTTAATTCAAAGTCACGACCGACTTTCAAACGTAGCGCGCCCATTGAATCGGTTACGACATTTTTTGCACCCGCACCGAATAACAAGATATCGCCATCAACTGCGCCTGTGCGGTCTAGTAACTGGTTAATCACATCTTCATTCAAGAATTTTGCGACTGGGCTTTGAATACCTTCAAGGCCTTGAGCTCGTTCGTTAACTTTCATCCAAGCCAAGCCTTTCGCACCATAAATACCGACAAATTGACCATATTCGTCGATTTGCTTACGCGTCATAGCAGCGCCACCTGGGACTTTCAGAGCCGCAACACGGCCTTTCGGGTCGTTTGCTGGACCTGAGAACACCGCAAATTCAACACCTTTTACGATATCCGCGACGTCCACTAACTCCATTGGGTTACGTAGGTCTGGTTTATCTGAGCCATAACGACGCATAGCTTCTGCAAAGGTCATGATTGGGAAGTTACCTAAATCAACCCCTTTTACCTCTAACCATAAATTACGGATCATACGTTCCATAATTTCACGCACTTGCTCTGCGGTCATAAACGAGGTTTCAACATCGATTTGGGTAAATTCAGGTTGACGATCTGCTCGTAAGTCTTCATCACGGAAGCATTTTACGATTTGGTAATAACGGTCAATACCAGACATCATCAGCAATTGTTTAAACAACTGAGGTGATTGCGGTAATGCATAAAATTTACCTTTATGAACACGGCTTGGTACTAAATAGTCACGAGCACCTTCTGGTGTTGCTTTGGTTAACATTGGTGTCTCAACGTCCAAGAACCCTTCGTTATCCATAAAATTACGAACAAAGCTGGTGATTTTGGCGCGCGTGCGCAGACGCTCAGACATCTCTGGGCGGCGTAAATCTAAATAACGATATTTTAAACGACGCTCTTCTGTATTCGTTTGGTTGCTATCTAATGGCAACGGCTCTGACTTATTAAAAACATTCAGTTCTTCAGCAAATACTTCAATCTCGCCCGTTGCCATGTCTTTATTTTTTTGGCTATCTGGACGTGCGCGTACTGTCCCTGTGATTTGGATACAGAACTCATTACGCAGCTCTGACGCTTTTTCAAATATGTCTTTACGATCGGGATCGAAGAAAACTTGCACGATACCTTCACGGTCACGCATATCGATAAAAATCAAACCACCTAGATCGCGACGGCGGTTTACCCATCCACTAAGAGTGACCTTTTGGCCTTCGTGAGCGATGTTTAACTGCCCACAATAATTAGTACGCATACAATATCCTTTTACTCAGCTTGTTGTGCATTTGCTTGCTGCGGAAATTTGGCATTTTGCTGAACATTGAGCTGAAAATTCAGAATGTCAAAAAGGCAGACATTATACAGGAAATTCTGTTAGACAAATAGTTACGTATTCTACATAACACGTAAACCATTTTGTTTTTAATCATATTTTCATCAATTATTGTTGTGGCTAATCAACAATAACAAGATTGAATGGCGAGATAGACGCCTATCATGATGATCCTATCGATTTTAAGGGACTATCCGCACCATGTACATATTGCAGCAGAGGTTTATTTTGTTAGTTCGATGTCTTTTTGAGCAAAGTAACATCACTTAATGTTTTCCAATTCAACTATTGATTAATAAATACTTCTTTAATCATTAATCTTTCTATTTCAGAATCGTTACCTTTTTCAGTTTGCTATAATCACAACAGACAGATATAACGCTGAATTAATCACCATCTGCAGTTTAAGGATTGCCCATGAAAAAATTGTTACTTGCCACTTCCATGTTCGTACTACTCGCTGGATGCCAAAACATGAAACCCGCAGAGACTGATAATACAAAAACTTTTTACATCGATTCTTCACTTGCTGATTGTATGGGAGTTGCCCCAATGAAGTGCATGAAAGTGAAAGAAAATCCAAGTGATGATTGGCAACTTTTTTATAGTTCAATTCAAGGCTTCGAATACCAACCAGGCTTCTCTTATACCTTGCAAGTGAAGCAATTTGATGTGCCAAACCCACCCGCTGATGCGCCAAGTATCCGTTATGAATTGGTAAAAATCGTTGAGAAAAAATAATTTTTAAACAATATAATTTAAGTCATTAAGTAATTTTATCATTTTACTTAATGACTCACTTACAGCAATAATTCTCTTATCATCGTTAAATAACAGAGTGGCCATATTATGAGTGCTAAAATCATTGATAAGCTTGGGTTAATCACCTTATCAGATCACAAAATTGCGATGGTACGTTCCCATAATAAAAGTTTGTTTTACATCCCCGGCGGAAAACGCGAACAAGGCGAGACTGATGAACAAGCGCTCTGCCGTGAGATTAGCGAAGAATTAAAACTTGAGCTAGATGCCGCTTCTATCCGGTTTTATGGTGAGTTTATTGGCCCTGCTGATGGAAAAACAGATGGAACGCAAGTCCGTATTCGTTGCTACTTTGCAGACTATCAAGGCGAGCCACACCCTGCTGCTGAGATTGCTGAGCTAGATTGGTTCAGCATTGACGATTTACCGCGCTGCTCAACCACGGCGGTGACTATTTTAACTCGCTTAAAGAAAGAAGGTTTGATCAACTAGAGCATGAGGACTACCCAAAAAAAGTTGTGATTTCATTTGTCTAACGGCTTTTTAGGATTTACAATTCACAAAATATTGTTAATACCCATTACTATAACTTATATTTTTAGGTGTTTTCATAGTTTGATTCGTTTTATGGTGGAGTAAAAAATGGTCAGCTCTTTGTATGCTGTACTGGGTGCCTTACTGCTGCTTAGATTATCCTTAAATGTTGTGAAGCTGCGTAATCAATACCGTATAGCTTATGGTGATGGCGGTTTTTATGAGTTACAAACCGCAATCCGCGTTCATGGTAATGCCATCGAATACATTCCCATCTCATTAATTTTATTGCTTTTAATGGAAATGAATGGCGCACAAGTGTGGATGATTCATATTTGTGGCCTGATCTTAATTGCCGGTCGAATACTGCACTCTTATGGTTTGAAAAATCACGATTACTCATATCGCCGTTCAGGCATGGTAGCAACTTACCTTGCAATGGCACTGATGGTTATCGCCAATACTTATTACCTACCTTGGCTGCAAATCGTTTCATTTAATCTTTAGTTTTTACTCTCTGTAACGGCACAAGTTATTAATGTGCCGCTCATTATTTCATTGCTTATGGATTGATTTTCAGTAGACAGCCTTTCTGATACAATCCTTTACTACTTTTGTTTTTGCTTAATACAGAACTTATGTCAAACTCAGATCCAACCTCAAAAGATCGCCTTTTCTCTGCGCCTATCGCTAACCTTGGTGACTGGCAATTCGATGAAAAAGTTGCTGAAGTATTCCCTGATATGATCCAACGCTCCGTGCCAGGGTACTCTAATATTATTACGATGATTGGCATGCTTGCGGGTCGTTTTGTCAAACCCCACAGCCATGTTTACGATTTAGGCTGCTCTTTAGGTGCAGCAACCTTATCAATAAGGCGTAATATTACAGTAGAAAAAAGCAAAATTATTGCTGTTGATAACTCTCCGGCTATGGTTGAACGTTGCCGCCGCCATATTAATGCCTATCGAGCGGATACACCGGTTGACGTTATAGAAGGTGATATTCGTGATGTAAATATCGAAAATGCTTCCATGGTTGTGCTCAATTTTACTTTACAGTTTCTCAACCCAGAAGATCGCCAATTATTACTCAGTAAAATATATCAAGGGCTACAACCCGGCGGTATTTTAGTCCTTTCCGAGAAGTTTAACTTCGAAGACAAAGAAATCGGTGAGTTATTATTCAATATGCACCACGATTTCAAGCGGGCAAATGGCTATAGCGAATTAGAAATCAGCCAAAAACGTAGCATGCTAGAAAATGTGATGCTCACAGATTCTGTTGATGCACATAAAGCGCGTTTAAAAAATGCCGGTTTTACTCACTGTGAAGTTTGGTTCCAGTGCTTTAATTTTGGTTCACTGTTAGCCATCAAAGAGGTCTAGGCATGATTGATTTTGGTCGTTTTTACCAACAAATTGCCGTTGGCCCGCTAAGTCATTGGCTTGTAACGCTTCCAGCACAACTTTCAGAATGGAAAAAACAAGGGTTACACGGTGGTTTTTCTTCATGGGAAAAAATGCTAGATAACCTGCCAATCATGGTTCCTACTGATTTGGATTTACAGCATAGCGTGACAGCGACACGTGAACCCGAGCTCACTGCAGGCGAGACTCGCCGCCTAAATAATATTCTTCAACAATTAATGCCATGGCGCAAAGGCCCATTTTCTCTCTATGGTGTCAATATTGATACAGAATGGCGCTCCGATTGGAAATGGGATCGCGTATTACCCCATATTTCATCACTAAAAGACCGTTATGTCTTAGATGTCGGTTGCGGCAGCGGTTATCATATGTGGCGTATGTTAGGACAAGATGCCAAATTTGTCGTTGGGATTGACCCAACGGAATTATTTCTATGCCAATTTGAAGCAGTAAGAAAGCTATTAGGCGATGATCAACGCGCTCACTTGTTGCCTTTAGGTATTGAACAACTGCCTGAGTTGAAAGCATTTGATACTGTGTTCTCAATGGGTGTACTTTACCACCGCCGTTCACCACTCGACCATTTGTGGCAACTTAAGAATCAATTAGTCAGCGAAGGAGAATTGGTTTTAGAGAGCCTGGTTATTGAGGGGGATGAGTTTCAGTGTTTAATCCCCGGTGAGCGCTATGCCCAAATGCGTAATGTCTATTTTATACCTTCCGCTAAAATGCTCAAAGTTTGGCTAGAGAAATGTGGTTTTGTCGATGTCCGAATTGTTGACCAAGAAGTAACCTCTTTGGAAGAGCAACGCCGCACACAATGGATGAAAACAGATTCACTGGCTGAATTTTTAGACCCCAATGATAAAACTAAAACTATCGAAGGTTACCCCGCACCACTACGTGCAATTTTAGTTGCCCGTAAGCCATAAAGATAAAATGCCTATGGCAATCAAGTCATAGGCATTTATTGTCATAGTGGTTAAGAAGCGATTACATTGTTATTTGCCATAGATTATAGAAGGCAATTCGGCCAGATAACTCGGCTAAAATAACCGCTAGCGCACATAGGCTTAATAGTACGGATGAATTTCTTCCGCGATATAACAGCGCCGGGTAAACAAATAACATCACCGCTAAGACGACTAACTGGAAGCTCCAAAAACCAGCTTGCTCGGCACTAATCTCTGGCCCTGTCTCGCCTAAAAATGACACATAAGCCGCGCGAGTAGCAAAAATAATAATTGAACCAATCAAAAATACCATCGCCCCTAACCGCTGAGCGCCAAATAGGATAGCTAACGCGCCACCAGAGACTAATAGTGTCATCCACATTTGTAATGTCGTGAAAACAGTAAACCAATTGGCTACTGTGGCAATATTATAAACTTGAGGAATTGACCATACGAATGCCAAACCAAAAATAACCGTGGCAATATTACACAGTTCACTTAGCGCTTTATTTTTAATCAATAAGGTGAATAATAAAGTTGCGGCCCCAAAAGCGACAAAAATACCACTGAGTAAAGCTTCATTACTCATTGGTGAGCGGCCTACGCCTAAAAGCATATTAAAGAAGCGTAGAGGCTGCCCAACGTGTAATCCTCCAATGACTAGCGCAATGATCATGATGACAAATGCCGCTATATTGGCATGACGTAATTGGTTTTCGCCCAACATCCCCAGTTTTCGGCTCGCATACGCCAATAAATATAAACCTGCTGCCGACTGCCCCAATACGGTGAAAAAAACGAGTGGAAGTTCGTGCATGTTATACCTCTGCTGGGTTTTGTAATTTCCCGCTTTTGTCACCACAAGGTTTAGCATCTTTATGCGGCTTAATGACAATATTAGGATTAGTAAGAGATGGGTTTGGCATGGGGGCTACCCCACTAATATTGCCATGTCGCTCGCGAAGGATGTTGATATCATCAAAGTCCAATGCGCGTTGTGGGCAAGATTCAACACAAACAGGCTTCATCCCTTTTTCGACGCGTTCATAGCATCCATCGCATTTACTCATCAATTTTTTCTTTTCATCATACTGTGGTGCGCCGTATGGGCAACGTAACTCGCAGTAGCGACATCCAACACAAATTGTTTGGTCGACCACCACTAGTCCGTCTTGCTCACGTTTGTGCATAGCGCCAGTTGGACATCCTGCAACACAGGTTGGGTTAGAACAATGATTACAGGATATTGATAGATAGTAGCTATAAACATTCTGTTGCCATATCCCCTCTTGTTGCTGCCATGTTCCACCACCAAACTCGTATACCCGACGAAATTTAGGCCCTAAATCAAGGTCTTTTTCATCCTTACAACTCACCTGACACGTTTTACACCCAGTGCATTTTGTTGAGTCAAAATAAAAACCATACTGTTTCATTCATCGCTCCTTATGCACGTTTCACGTCAACTAAGTTAGTATGTTGTGGATTCCCTTTAACAAGGGCGGAAGGTTGTTGTGTCGTTAGTGTATTGATACAACCGCCAATATCGACCCCCTCCTCATTGACTTCTCGCCAAGCACCTTGCGGGACTGCAATCACACCGGGTAATACGCGCTCCGTCACTTTTGCTTTAATATGCATACGTCCACGGTCATTGAAAATTTCAGTAATATCACCATCCTGAATACCACGAGCTGATGCATCAATTGGGTTAATCCAATACTGGTGAGGAACGGCTTCGCGTAACATCGCAATATTAAAATATGAAGAATGCGCATGGCCTTTATCGTGATAGCCTGTCATTTGCAGCGGATATTTTTGTTTAGCTTGCTTGTTTTCAACGCCTTCAGCATTTACACAATATTCAGGTACAGCAGGTATTCGCTGGTCAGTTGGGTATTCCCACTCTTTCGCTATCTTAGCGAGCCTTTCTGAATAAATTTCAATTTTACCCGATGGTGTAGGTAATGGCGCGGTTTCAGGTGAGTCTCTGAATGGTTTTAATGCAATATAATCTGCACTGTTTGCCAATTTTCTATCCACGATCCCCATATCATTCGTTTCTTCGAACGTTGGCAAGTGTGGATTTTTTTCTCGCATCAGGTTATAGCAATGTTCTATCCACTGCTCATGAGTACGACCTTCAGTAAATTGGTCTTTAATACCCAGTTTTTCAGCAATATCAGTTAAAACATCATAAGATTGGCGACACTCCCATAATGGGGTAATCGCATTTTGTAGGCGAATAGCGTAGTGATAAGCACCGCTGGCATACGAGTTATTAATTAAATCATTTGATTCAACGCTGGTCACATCGGGTAAAATTAAATCCGCATATTTAGTCGATGGCGTCATATGCGTATCCCACACCAAAATAAATTCGCATAAAGACTCATCTGTTAGAATTTTGTGGGTTTTGTTTAAGTCAGAATGTTGATTACCCGTGACATTACTCGCATAGTGCCATAAAAATTTCACATTCGTTTCAAGACGCTCTTTACCAAGCAGTGTTGAATTTGTCGCCGTCATTTCGGTTCCGCGCGCAATCGCATCTGTCCACATAAAACACGGGATCTTGGTTTTAACTGGATTTGGGATAGCAAAACCTGGCACCGAATACGCCACGTTTCCTCCCCATCCTCCGGCATTCGTTCCTGGACGCCCAATATGCCCCGTGACAATCGGTAACATCATCACAGCCCGTGCTGCTTGTTCACCCGATGCCGTTCTTTGCAATCCCCAGCCTTGAGAAATCCACGCGGCTTTCGCATTACCTAACTCACGAGCCAGTTGAATAATACGAACCGGTGAGACGCCTGTAATTTGGCTAGCCCACTGCGGTGTTTTTTCAATACCATCATCACCGAGCCCTAAAATATAATCCTTATATGAGCCATTTTGGGGTGCAGACTCAGGAAGTGTCTGGCTATCCCAACCCACACAATATTTCGCTAGAAAGTCTTCATCCGTTAATTGTTCTTTAATCAATGTATGGATAATCGCAGCCACAAGTGCACCATCTGTCCCCGGATAAATTGGGATCCATTCAGCGCCTAGCGTTGTCACGCTATCGGTACGGCGCGGGTCAATAATAATGACTTTAGCTTGGCTTTTTTCTAATGCTTTTAGGGTTTCGTAGAATTGGCCGCCACCGGACATCCGTGTTTCCGCAATATTATGACCAAACATCACAACTAAATCGCTATTGGCTATTTCAGACAACAGTGAATCATCCAACTTGCCATAAACATACGGAATAACGCCGTTTATTTGTGCAGTTGAGTAGGTTCCATGTTGATCAAGAAACCCACCGAGTTGGCTTAGTAACCGCTTACAGGCATTACGCCCTTGTAAATTAGCACCAGTAGATCCTGAACCATACTGATAGTAAATCGCTTCATTGCCATATGTATCAATGGTTGAGCGCAATTTTTGCGCCACAATCGTCGTTGCTTCATCCCAACTGATCCGTTTAAATTTTCCTTCTCCCCGTTTACCTGTACGCAATAACGGGTATTTCAAGCGGTCTGGGTTATAGGTTTTCCAGCGAACAGAACGCCCTCTCAAGCAAGGACGTATTTGATGTAAACCAAATTGCATGTCGTCATACATGGTTTCATTCGATATACGAGTAATGACGTCATCTTTTACATGTACTTTGAGTGGGCAGCGACTGCCACAATTGACTAAGCATGCGCTGTATTTGATTTTTTCGCTGACTTCATCGGGTTGGATTGTGATGGTTGGTGTTGCTTGAGCGGAAAAAGGGAGAGAGATGGAGCTGATAATAGACGTTGTCGTAGCGACAGAGGCAGAGGCTTGAATAAACTGTCGCCGGCTCAGCGCTTTTTCCCTGATTTTATTGATCATTACATTGCTACCTTATTAATTATTATAAATTGAATTACTTAGTATTCTTATAGTAATTAGATAGTAGCCTTATAAAAATAAGGGTTAATTGACATGCATCAACACAAGCAATAATTAAACCATTAATGATAAATAAATCATATTTTTAGTCTTCTTATTGACTATTTTAATGACATTAAACTAGTTGATGACTAAAAAACAATAAGGAAAACCAACGAATTGATTTTCCTTAAAGAATAACAAGCTATGTAAAATTTCTATATCAAAGCTGTGTATTGAGTCCGGCAGCAATTAAACAGAAACTTTTTCTGTAATAGAAATAAAGTCCTTCATCGCTTCGACCGTAGGACCATCCACACAATAATGAGTAAATTCATCTGATTCACTATTAGAGGCCATTGTCACGCCCACTTTGCGGTAACTCATGGTTGATGGTACCGTTTTCCCCGCGGAACTGTGCACCTCAGATAAGCCGATTTCCATAAATTTACTTAAATTGGCCAAACGTACGCCCGCACCTGCCATTATTTGTGGGCCATTAATTTGCTGGCTTTTTTCATGTAACTCTTTCAATAGCGGTAAACCTAGCTCCGCGCTTTGTTGCTGCCCAGAGGTTAAAATGCGAGCTACGCCGAGTTCCTTTAATTGTTCTAAAGCTAACAATGGGTTAATACACATATCAAATGCACGGTGGAAGGTAATATTCATCCCCTGTACTATTTCCATCAACGTGTGCATCCTGTTGATATCAATGCGCCCTTCGCTATCCAATATACCAATAACAGCGCCTGAAAAACCCATTTCCTTAATCATAATTAAATCTTCACGGATCACGTCAAATTCACTGATGTTATAGCAAAAATCACCACCACGAGGACGAATAATAGGATGAACTGGAATATGCAATTTTTCTTTTGCCAGTTTCAGGTAGCCATAACTGGGTGTTAAGCCACCATCAGCGGCGCCAGAGCAAAGCTCGATACGATCTGCACCATACTCTTGAGCCACTTGGGCGCATTCAATTCCAAAACAACAGATTTCCAGTTTTGCCATCACAACCTCCGAAATAGAGCAATAAAACACCTGCTTTATGTGCCCCAAAAATAATGAAAAGATTTAATGTTAAACGTTAACAATTCGGCTAATAATGCCATTTATTAAAAAATGTTATCGGATGGATATCACACCGCCAAAAGTTAATGAGAATTATTGATCAATAACGTTAATTACATCACTTATTTTTCACTTTCAATTATCTTTTTTAGCGGAAATGGATGGTATTTAACGGTTACTTCACCATTTGACACTGCTAATGTTGGATTTGGCAACCTTTCTTGCTGCCCTTTAGGCTGGCTCATCTTCATTCGGTACCCTTGGGGCAAAGGGTCAGGTAGCAACTGGAATGCCGAAGTTTCTAGCTCACTTGGCTCAACATCAATTACCATTTCAATATGTTCCCAGCTTTCTTTCGGGTAAATTTTGTCTTTTGGGAAAGGTAATTCAATCATAAATACATCTTGGCCTACGATGTTTAATGGCTCGCTTAGCTCATATAAACGAATCGGCCGACCATTAATTACATTGTCAGATAAAAGTTGCGCACATTGCAGTAACCCTTGGTGCCAACGTTCTGCAGTTGCAAGATGATGACAACGCACTGAAATGTGGTCTATCGGAAAGGATGACAATGATAGGTTTATCTCCTGCGCCATCTGTTGTAATTTACTAATAAATACAGGTAGGTTATCCCATAAATCTTGTAATTGCGAAATTTTGCTAAACTGTGGCACTTAAAGCCCCCCTTTACAAAAACTTATCTGCTAAACAATGGCGCAGACTGTAGCATGAGAGCCCCAAAATGTGGTATAAAACCTGCCGATTTTTCTCTTCCACCTTTTAGTTATGCGCATGTGATGGCACAATGCGGTAACTATGTTCGTAATTTAAGGTAATTCGGTGAATATTCAGGCGATTCTTTCAGATAAAATTAGTGCTGCGATGTTAGCAGCGGGTGCTCCAGAAGGCAGTGATGCACTTGTGCGTCAGTCCGCTAAAGCTCAGTTTGGTGACTACCAAGCTAATGGAGTGATGGGCGCGGCTAAAAAGATGGGGATGGCTCCGCGACAACTGGCTGAACAGCTTGTTAATCACTTAGATTTGGAAGGGATTGCCAGCAAAGTTGAAATTGCAGGTCCTGGCTTTATTAATATCTTCCTTGAGCCAACTTGGGTTGAAAAGCATGTTGAAGAAGCATTAGCTTCACAGCGCTTAGGTATCGCACCAGTCAAGTCTGAAACGATTGTTATTGACTATTCAGCGCCTAATGTCGCAAAACAGATGCACGTGGGTCACTTGCGTTCAACCATCATTGGTGATGCTGCGGCACGTACCCAGGAATTTATTGGTCATAAAGTCATTCGAGCCAATCACGTCGGTGATTGGGGTACGCAATTTGGTATGTTAATTGCCTATCTTGAAAAAGTACAAAATGAAGATGCCACGGATATGGCACTTGCAGACCTCGAAGAATTTTACCGTGAAGCCAAAAAGCACTACGACGAAGATGAAGAGTTCGCGGTACGCGCACGTGGTTATGTTGTGAAATTGCAATCCGGTGATGAGTATTGCCGCCAAATGTGGCGTAAATTGGTTGATATCACCATGCAACAAAACCAAGAAACCTACCGCCGCTTAAACGTCACCTTAACTGAAGATGACGTGATGGGTGAAAGCTTATATAACAGCATGCTACCGGGTATTGTTGCAGATTTAAAAGCTAAAGGTTTAGCGGTTGAGAGTGAAGGTGCGACGGTTGTTTTTCTTGACGAATTTAAAAATAAAGAAGGCGAACCTATGGGCGTGATCGTCCAGAAAAAAGATGGTGGCTTCTTGTATACAACAACCGATATTGCCTGTGCTAAATACCGTTATGAAACCTTACATGCTGACCGCTCACTTTACTATATTGACTCACGCCAACATCAACATTTGATGCAAGCATGGACCATCGTCCGTAAAGCAGGTTATATCCCTGAATCAATGGCGCTTGAGCACCATATGTTCGGTATGATGCTAGGTAAAGATGGCAAACCGTTTAAGACTCGTACCGGTGGTACTGTTCGTTTATCAGACTTGCTTGATGAAGCGGTTGAACGCGCTCAAGCATTGATCCGTGAGAAAAACCCGGATATGCCTGAAGATGAATTACTTAACGTCGCAAATGTGGTCGGTATTGGTGCGGTTAAGTACGCTGATTTATCCAAAAACAGAACGACGGATTATATTTTTGATTGGGACAACATGTTAGCTTTCGAAGGAAATACCGCTCCGTATATGCAATATGCGTATACTCGTGTGGCTTCTATTTTCAAGAAAGCCAATTTAACCCATGCAGACTTAACTCTGCCTATTTCATTACAAGACCCTCGTGAAATTGCACTTGCGACACGTTTATTACAGTTTGAAGAAACCATTCTAACTGTCGCTCGTGATGGTACACCTCATGTTATGTGTGCTTATTTATATGAATTAGCAGGTTTGTTCTCTGGTTTCTATGAGCACTGCCCTATCTTGTCAGCTGATGACGAAGCCCAGCGCCAAAGCCGCTTGAAATTGGCTGCATTAACCCAAAGAACGTTAAAAACCGGCTTAGACACACTGGGTATTGAAACCGTTGAAAGAATGTAATTCAAATCTATAGGTTGTCTATTAACGGTTCACTTCGGTGAGCCGTTTTTGTTTGCGTTGTTTCGCTAGCTTTGTTGTTAGTTTTTGCAATTCATCGATATATTCATTCGCGCAATTACGGAGTACTAAGTTCCATTTACAAAGTATTTTTGCTTGTTCATAAAGTTCAGGGTTATGCGACAACCGGTTATTCTGTTGTAGCCAATCAGCAACACTCGCCCAGTCCCATAACGGAGATGCCCCTCTCAAACGTTGTACGGGCGCAGGGAAATGACCTTTACCTCGAGCCCCATCTTTCAGCAAAGCCACTGCTTGACGGGTTAGTCCTGTCAATTCTGCAATATCACTTAGCCCAACCAAAGCGGAATCAATAGATTCCACTTTTATACTCATTGATGTACTTTCAATATCTGTAATCGCAGTTTCAATTGCACGATCAAAAGATTCCGCTTCCCTATCAAATTCTAAATAAACCGATTTACCATAGAAGCACACCAATGCATCGCCACAGCCTGCGGCAAATATGGTATCAACTAAGCCTTCCGTATCAGCAGTCACACCCGATAGTGTTAATGTGAAAGTAAATACCGCCATAATTTCCCCATCTTACATAAATAAGCGGCCTAAGCCGCTTGGATTAACCTAAAAGAGCAATACAGTGGTTCACTTTACGTATTATCTGTTTAGCATGCACTTCCATAACTTTTGGCGTTGACCAGACACTCATCATATGTGTTTTGTGTTCACCCACTGCGTTACCACAACGTAACTTGCAAAAAGTATGTGATGAGTTTCCTGCTGTAACCCAGACCCAGCCATTTTCTATCGCATATTCAATAGCAGCCTGAACATGCTTATTTGGGTGTTTTTTCATCGACCTCCGTGATACATAACATAGCCATTGCGTTGACAATAGTCAACAAACAATATCCAATAAATTGAATATTTCCCTGAAATTAGTTGTTGTCACAACAACCCAGTAAATATACTCCAAAAATAGAGTTGGCTATTGCTTTTATCAATGAAAACAATTAATTGAAATTTCATGAAATGATTTTGAAATTAATAATTCAGTTATAAAGAGAATAAATTTGCGTAGATAATTAGAAATTGAAGGGAAAGAATCTATGCCTGCTGGCACCTTAACTACATAGATTGCAGAGATAAAAAAGCCCAATTTTATGAGATTTCCTCATTAAAATTGGGCTTTTAAGGTCATTGACCTTCTTATTAATTAGGCAATACTACGTTTCATAAAGTCACGAGGGCGGAACCCAAGCACGTATAAAGCAACGAAATAACTTCCCGCTCCAACAATTACGACGCCTATCAAACGTAGCATACGCATCAGCATATTACCTTCTTGCCAAGATGGCATGAAATGTAAGACACCAAATAGCACGGCTCCCATTACAATTAAGGCTATCAATAATTTAAATATAAACCCTTTCCAACCCGCTAAAGGCTGAAAAATATCTTGCTTGCGCAATTGCCAATAGAGAACCCCTGCATTAAAACAAGCTGCTAACCCAATGGATAAGGCTAAGCCTGCATGTTGCAATGGGCCAATAAAGGCTAAGTTCATCAATTGTGTTAATATTAAAGTGACAATCGCAATTTTTACTGGCGTACGAATATCTTGGCGTGAATAAAAGCCCGGTGCCAAAATTTTCACCAAAATCATCCCCGTTAAACCGACACAATAGGCAATTAAAGCATATTGCGTCATTAATGAGTCATGCGCGGTAAAATTACCGTATTGGAATAAAGACACCGTTAATGCTTCAGAGAGTATTGCCAACCCTAACGCACATGGCAAGGCTAATAACAAACAAAGGCGCAACCCCCAGTCCATCAATTGGCGATACTCATTTTGATTACCGCTCGTGAAGCTTTTCGCGAGAGAAGGCAATAAAATCGTTCCGAGAGCCACACCAAGTACTCCAGATGGCAATTCCATTAGCCTATCGGCGTAATACATCCATGACACTGAACCAGATTGCAAAAAAGAGGCGAATATCGTATTGATAATTAAAGAAATTTGAGCGACAGACACCCCAATAATGGCGGGTCCCATCATTTTCATTACACGCCAAACCCCGCTATCACGAAATGACAAGCGTGGTAACACTAACATGCCCACCTTTTTAAGATATGGGAGCTGATAGACTAGCTGTAAGACACCACCAACCAGCACCGCCCATGCCAATGACATAATGGGTGGATTAAAGTATGGGGCTGCGAAAGCGGCAAAAATGATCATACTGACATTGAGCAATGTCGGCGCGAATGCCGGAACCGAAAAACGGTTCCAAGTATTGAGAATTGCCCCAGCGAGGGAGACCAGTGAAATCAGAAAAATATAAGGGAATGTGACCCGTAAAAGGTCAGTAGTCAGCGCAAATTTATCAGCGTCATCGGTAAACCCAGGAGCGGTGACATAAATGATCCAAGGAGCGGCTATCATGCCAAGGATAGTCACAATCGCCAAAGCAAGGGTTAGCATCCCGGCAATATAAGCGACAAATGTACGAGTGGCTTCTTCTCCCTGTTGGTTTTTATATTCCGCCAGTATGGGAACAAACGCTTGTGAAAATGCCCCCTCGGCAAAAATTCGGCGTAAAAGATTCGGTAATTTAAATGCGACAAAAAAGGCGTCTGCAGCCGCTCCTGCACCAAAAACTCGAGCGATAATGGCGTCACGAATAAAGCCAAGCACACGAGACATCATGGTCATGGAGCTTACTGCCGCCAATGATTTTAATAAATTCATGATTGATAGACTAAAAGAATACAATCGCATCAGTTTAACAGTGTGCACTGCAACTGACTACGATTGAAAAGTAAATTAGGAATTTAGGCTTTATTCAGCGCCCAAGTGTTATCGGTCAGTGCCGTTAATACATGGTCACGCCACTCACCGTTGATTTGTAAGTATTGCTTTGCATAACCTTCCCGTTCAAAGCCAAGCTTAGTCAATAAATTACCACTACGCATATTATGAGGCATATAATTTGCCATAATTCGGTGCATTTTTTGGTGTTGCTGCATATAACGGATTGCTTGGGTTAACGCCTCATGCATTAGGCCTTGGCCTTGCCATTTTTGACCCAATGAATAACCTAGATAGCATGCATGAAATGAGCCACGTAATACATTACTAAAGTTCGCTACCCCCATGACTTCATTTTCTTCTTTGTCTAATAGTAAGAAATGGAAAGCGCTTCCTTCTCGATGCATTTCATTCATGACTTGTAACCGATTCTGCCAACCCGCAGGCTGGTAATGTGAGTTATCCCTGATGGGTTCCCACGGAATTAAAAAGTCTTTATTCAGGCTGTAATAATCAGCTAGTCGATAATTATCACGCTCATAAGTCAAACGAATAACCATTCTATCAGTGACAAGGCGCACTTTCGGTACATTTGAACGATAACCAAACATCGTTAACCCTTAATTAATAAAAAGCCAGATATTTTCTCTAGTTCCAAGCCAATAACTTAGAAAGTTAAAGTGTAGCTTACAATGCGCTGACGAAAAATATGTTCTGAAAATTAAAATACATCGTTAAGGCCAGCAAGCACAATCAACACCGTCATAGAGTGAAGTATGACCTCTACCAATTATCAATATTCTAAATAATTCGCGCTGTAACTAGGCGACCAGCGAGGATAGCTTGGGGAGCATACACTCGTATGTGACCCAACTAGCCGAACGCAGTCAACACCGTCACAGAGTGAAGTATGACCTCTATCAATTATCAATATTCTAAATAATTCGCGCTGTGACTAGGCGACCAGCGAGGATAGCTTGGGGAGCATACACTCGTATGTGACCCAACTAGCCGAACGCAGTCAACACCGTCACAGAGTGAAGTATGACGAATATTTATTGATAAAAATAAATCATCGATACCTCACGTTACTATGATAAAAAAATATCATCTATTGAACCCTATTATACTGATATTATTGATAACTGATTTTAAGAAACTTTCCCCCTTTGCTATTTTTCTAATGGTGTCTCTCATGGCGCAAGTGTCACGGGCAAGAAGCCTTGGCAAGTATTTCCTTTTGCTTGACAACATGTTGGTTGTCCTAGGCTTTTTTGTCGTTTTTCCGCTTATTTCTATTCGTTTTGTTGATCAACTGGGCTGGGCCGCCGTGGTGGTTGGTTTTGCCTTAGGGCTTCGTCAGTTTGTTCAACAAGGTTTAGGTATCTTTGGCGGTGCTATCGCTGACCGGTTTGGCGCGAAGCCCATGATTGTCATTGGAATGCTATTACGTGCCAGTGGTTTTGCAGTCATGGCGGTGGCCCATGACCCTTGGGTTTTATGGCTATCTTGCATACTTTCTGCTCTGGGTGGAACCTTGTTTGATCCCCCACGAACCGCATTAGTTATTAAATTAACTCGCCCATATGAACGTGGCCGTTTTTATTCTTTGCTGTTAATGCAGGACAGTGCTGGTGCAGTTATCGGTGCTTTGATTGGTAGTTGGCTACTACAGTATGACTTCCATTATGTCTGCTGGGTTGGCGCTGCTGTGTTTATTATTGCTGCTATCTGCAATGCTTGGTTATTACCTGCTTATCGAATCTCAACCGTCAGAACCCCCATTAAAGAAGGCATGGGACGCGTACTGAAAGATAAACGCTTTGTAACTTATGTGGTCACATTGGCAGGTTATTTTATGTTGTCAGTACAAGTAATGCTTATGTTTCCTATTGTTGTCAATGAATTAGCTGGCACACCCACTGCCGTCAAATGGATGTATGCGATTGAAGCAGCGATATCTTTAACATTGCTTTATCCCATTGCGCGTTGGAGCGAAAAACATTTTCGCCTTGAACAACGGCTCATGGCCGGGCTATTTTTAATGAGTCTCAGCATGTTTCCGATTGGCATGACAACCTCACTCAATACGCTATTCGCCCTTATTTGCCTATTTTATTTAGGTACGGTAACTGCAGACCCAGCGAGAGAAACATTAAGTGCATCTCTTGCTGACCCTCGAGCACGAGGCAGCTATATGGGTTTTAGTCGCTTAGGCCTTGCTTTAGGTGGAGCAGTCGGTTATACCGGTGGCGGCTGGATGTACGATATTGGTCACCAATGGAACCTGCCTCAACTTCCTTGGTTCTTATTAGGACTCATCGGTTTTATCACTTTATGGGCGCTGCATAAGCAATTTAACCGTAAAAAAATTGAAACAGTCATGTTGAGTGGGCAGTAATGCGCTAAACTAGCGGTATTACTGTAAAAGGAGTCTCTATGAAGAAGTTTTTAATCGCCGCTATGGTAGGCTTTCTCACTCTCTTATCGGGTTGTAATCAATTATCTGAGTTTAGTATTAGTGAGTCACAAATTAATAATTACCTTGCTAATAAAGTAAAATATGACCATAAGGTCGGTATTACGGGTTTTGCTGATGCGGATATTCAGCTCGCTAATTTAAAATCAGAAATTGGCCGCAGTGAACCAGGAAAAGTTGCTTTAACGGGGGATGCAACCGTTAAATTAGACTCGTTGATTGGTAAAGCAGAAGCGCAAATTAACCTGACACTCACTGCTCGCCCTTATTTTGATGCCAAAACAGGTTCAATTTACTTAAAAGAATTGAATATTAGCAGTTACAAAGTGATGCCAGAAAATATGGATACAGCGATGTCAGCGGTTATTCCTTACTTGAATAGTTCCCTTGAAACTTTCTTTGAAACCCAACCTGTTTATGTGTTAAATCCTGATAATGGCGCGGCTGAAGCAACCGCAAAAAAACTCGCTAAAGGGCTTGAAATCAAACCGGGTAAACTGGTCATTCCATTAGTTGATTAATTTTAACCATAAATAATTTCGATTGATAAAAGCATTAAAGGCAACAAGAAAATCTGTTGCCTTTTTTATTCAATCAAAATTATTAATCAATACCGCTAACTAAAACATCAGTAACATCACCACAAAAAAGTGACAACGTCACAATTATTCAGTTTCTGAGTCAAGTTCATCACGCAGAGCAATGACTGCATCACGCGTAATTTGGGCTAAAGTCCGGTAAAAGGTAGTGGTTGCATGCGCTTCAACTTTACCTAAAAAGCTGCCATACCAACTAAGGATATAGCTATCAAATAATTCTTCTTGAGCGGCAGTTTCATCTTCTGCCGCTTGGTCTTCTAACCAAGAAGCCGCGAGTAGCAATGCGCCAAAAGCGTCAGCAGACGCATTCGTCAGGGTCATTCCTCTAACGGTTAAAAATTCGCGAACTTCTGCTTCTGTAATTTCAGAATCGTAATCATTCGCTAACATTGAAACTGAAGGAGATTCCCCTGCAAATAGGGCTTGGTAATCCGCATTAACTGCATTGACGTCGAGGTCTTTTGCCATGCGTGACCACAACTCATCTTGTTCTAATGGCCATGATGCTTTTAATTTATCTTGAGCAATCATATCAATAAGCGGTTTTACGAGGCTATCAGAGGGACTACGTTGAAATAGTGTCCCTAAAATACGGCAGACGATTGAAAATTCGTTCATATATTATCCTATTTTACAGATTCAGTAGTCACACCTCGTGACTGAAGCAGTTACTTTCAGTATATCGAAAAAATAGGAAAGATATTAGGGGGAGATAATTACAAGTGGTCATAAAGACCACTTGCAACAAAGAAGTGACTAATAACCGCGTTGCATATCAACGACACCAACAGGCGCTTGCCCTGCTTCGATGCGTTGGATATTACTGACAATCATATCCATCGCCTCTTTCGGTTTTGTAAAGGCGGCAACATGGGGTGTGATAGCGATGCGGGGATGCGTCCAGAACGGGTGCATTTGCGACAACGGCTCACTCGCAAATACATCAAGTGCAGCACCTGTAACTTGTCCTGATTCAAGGGCTAAAAGCAAATCCTGTTCAATCAGATGGGCGCCACGTGCTAAGTTGATAACATATGCCCCTTGCTCTAACTGGCTAAATAGTTGCTGGTTTAAAATTCCCACCGTTTCTGGAGTACTTGGTAACAGATTAATAATTACACGAGTACCAGAAAGGAAATTAGCTAGTTGGTCATGGCCAAAATAACTTTTTACGTTATCAAGTTGTTTTTCAGAGCGACTCCATGTTCTTACATGAAAACCGAAACTTACTAAGCGCTTTGCAACTGCTTGTCCTAATGCCCCTGCGCCCATCACACCAATGACAAAATCTTCGTGTTGGTAGGCCGGTAACTGTTTCCATTGGCGCTGTGATTGTAATTGGCGATATTCATCCATACGACGAAAGTAACTTAACACTTTTGCACAAGCGTATTCTTCCATTTGAATCGCCATGCCCGTGTCTTCCAGACGCATTACGGGAACCCCTGCAGGCAGGGTCCCAGGTTTATCTTGTTCCTGTTTTAAAATAGCATCCACACCTGCGCCTAAAGCGAAAATTCCCTTTAAATCACTGCGACCAGCGAGACATTCATAAGGAGGTAACCAAACCATGGCGTAATCCGCACTTTGGTTATCCCCTTTTTCCCATTGGCGAATATTCACTTGTGGTAAGCGTGCTTTCATGCCGTCAATCCACTGTTTCGAATCAAAAAATGGATGGTAAAATAAAATATTCATGGCAACTCCTCTTTGGTTTCTAACAGAGTGTGCCGAATGGGATTTCTTTTCAAGTTAATCAAGCCGATACACTGTAAACAATCAGAATTTTGTTAACTAGCTAACGGTTTTTACTTCTGTTACTTGCCGTTTTAAATTAACATTAAAAGTATTATTTACCTTAGCCGATAACATTTGAGATTAGATAATAATCAAATTGTTTTTTATTTAGCTAAACAGCAACAAAAGTCGGAAAAAGGATAAATAGGGAGTTGACGTAAGACGCTATTTTCCCTATAGTAGCGCCCCGTTGCAGAGCAGGTTTTTATTCCCTACTCCACAACAGATTTAGAAAAACGGTGAGGTGTCCGAGAGGCTGAAGGAGCACGCCTGGAAAGTGTGTATACGGCAACGTATCGAGGGTTCGAATCCCTCCCTCACCGCCATTTTTCTTCTAGTTTTTACCTTCTTCTTCTTGATATACCATCCCTTTATTTTGTTTCTCTTTCGGTTCTATACCTATTCCTTGCGCATGGTATTCACGGCTAATATCTTCCCAAAGTTCTGCATTTTCTATTCCAGCCACTTTCGGGTCAAACACTGGATCAACACCTAATTTTTCCTGCCGTTCAAAGTCACGAAGTGCCCGTAGCGCCGGTTTTGATAAGAAGACAATGGCGATAAGATTAAGATAACTCATACTACCGAACCCAATATCGCCAAGGCTCCACATTAAACTGACAGACTGAACACTTCCCATAAAAACAATAATCAAAAATACAAACTTTAGTATCAGTTTTAGAATGGGGTAACGTAATTTTCTATCAAGGTAAACAATTGTGGTTTCTGCAATATAGTAATAGGCCATCAATGTTGTGAATGCGAATAAAAATACGGCGATTGAGACGAATCCCGACCCTGCGGAAGTAAAGACTGTTGATACCGCCATTTGTGTCCATGCGGTTCCCGCAGCAACCCCTGGAACGTACTCAACTAAGGCCGTTGCCGAACCGTCTGGAAAAACGTTATACATATTCGTGACAAGGATCATTAGACCTGATGCTGTACACACAACAACAGTATCAATGTAAATTGAAAATGCTTGAATTAACCCTTGTTTTACAGGATGGCTTACCTCGGCTGCCGCAGAGCTAAATGTAGCTTCACCCGCCCCTGCTACGTTGGAAAAAACCGCACGGCGTACACCCCATGAAACAGCCGTACCAACAATACCGCCGAATACGGCATCCATTCCCATCGCGCTGCGGAAAATTAAACTGAACATTCCCGGCACTTGTTCGTAATGGCTACCTAAGATGATCACCATCATGACGATATACGCTAACGCCATAATTGGCACGATTTTATCCGCAGCACTCGCAATACGTTTTACACCGCCAAAGATTAGCCATGCCATCAGCACTGTCACAATGCCGCCTGTCGCAATTGGGGGTAAGTTGAATGAAGTTTGAAAGGAGTCAGCTATGGTATTGGCTTGAATACCCGGAACTAGTACACCATAAGATAGGCAAATAACAGCAGCTACCATAATGGCAAATGGCTTCAATTTTAACCCTTTCTCGATATAGTAAGGCGAACCGCCACGGTATTGACCATCAGAGCGCTGCTTGTATATTTGAGCGAGTGTTGATTCGATAAACGCACTTGCTCCGCCTAATAACCCCATGACAACCATCCAGAAAATCGCCCCAGGACCACCCGCGGCAATGGCCGTCGCTACACCGGCGATATTACCCACCCCAACTCGCCCTGATAATGCTAAACAGAATGCTTGGAAGGAGGAAATTCCTTCTTTTGACGCTTTATTTTCCTTTAACAAACAGACCATTTTAATAAGATAGCGAAACTGCACACCACGAGTTGCTAATGTAAAATAGAGCCCAACACCTAGCGATAATACTACTAATGCATTACCCCAGATGTAACCAACGATTGTATTAACGATGGCTTCCATTTTGTACTCCTTCGTTATTGTAATTGTTTATTTGTATTTGCAGGGTAAAAAAAAACCTGAGTCCACTAGGGGCTCAGGCCAACGTTTTACTGATGGATAAACCAGATAACCTTCGTTTGAGTATATTGTTCAAATGCCTCTAACCCGTTGTCTTTACCGCCAAAACCTGATTGACGAAAACCACCAAACGGCGTTGTAATATTGCCCTCACTAAAGCCATTGACTGAAACAGTACCCGCATTAATACGCTGTGCAATTTGCATGGCTCGGTGAATATTTTGGCTATAAAATGAAGCCGCTAAGCCATATTGAGTGTCATTAGCTAAAGCAACCGCTTCATCATCAGTTTTAAACGATGTGACGGCTAAAATAGGGCCAAAAACTTCATGCTTAAATAGCGACATTTCAGGCGTGACTTCATCAAAAATTGTCGGTTCGATATACCATCCCGCCCCCAATTCATGATGAATTTTTCCACCCGCAACTAATTTTCCTCCCTCTTTTAACGTGATATCTAAAAAGGATTTTACTTTCTCAAAATGAGCCTGTTCGACCATTGGCCCAATTGAAATATCTGCTTGCCTTGGGTCTCCGACTTTCCATTCTTTAACGGCGACGGCAAGCTTCTCTAATAGTATTTTTTTGATGCTTTCGTGCACAATTAAGCGAGAACCACAGCTGCAGTTTTCACTCATATTCCAGAAAGCCGCCGCCATAATATGTGGAATTGCGGCTTCAATATTCGCATCTTCAAACACCACTTGCGGGCTTTTACCGCCACATTCGAGTACAATTTCTTTTAAGTTACTTTCGGCGGAATATTTTAAAAATAAGCGTCCCACATCTGTTGAACCGGTAAATGACACCATATCAACATCATGATGGCGGCCAAGCGCTTCCCCGACTTTTTCACCTAATCCACAAACTAGACTTAATGCACCTTTAGGAATACCCGCCTCATAGGCCAGTTCCACCATACGATGCGCGCTTAATGAGGTTAGTTCGGCAGGTTTCACAATCACCGAATTGCCTACAGCAAGAGCTGGAGCTACTTTCCACGCAAACATTTGAGCAGGGAAATTCCACGGTAATACCGCCCCCACCACACCAATAGGCTCATGCACTATTAACCCCAACTCTTGATGACTGGTTGGTGCAATTTTGCCAAACAGTTTATCAATCGCTTCGGCATACCAATAAAAGGTGTCAATCGTTGCGGGCAAATCGGTATTTAAGCATTCGGTGATAGGCTTACCTGCATCAATACAGTCTAGCGCCGCAAGTTCTTCACTGTGTTTTTCAATCAGATTAGCCCATTTAAGCATGATAGCTTTACGTTCTTGCGGCGATAACCCGCGCCATTCACCTTGATTAAACGTGTCACGCGCCACCTGTACCGCGGCATTAATATCGCTCTCATCACCATCTGCAATAAAACCAATAATGCTGTTGTCGATTGGGGTCCGGTTTTCTAGTCTATTTTGCTGTTCTGGGTGCCCTGCAATTAAATTGCCCGCCCACAGTTTTCCTTGTTTTGCGCGTTCAAATACCTGCTGCTGGGTAAGAGTCATATTCCCCCCTAGCGCTTAATTAATTTAATAAAATCATCGCGTTCTTGAGACGCTAGATTTGACAGAGGCAAACGAACCGGGCCGACATTGAATGTGCCATTCAAGCAACCCGCCTTGGCTTTTTGGTTATAATCACCTGATTCCATTGAGTAAATCGCAGGGTAAATTTCATTCATAATCTGCTTGGCTTGTTGCCAGTCACCCGCTTGCGCGGCATTAAAAATAGCAACTTGCTCTGCTGGGTATACATTACCAGCTCCCGCAATCCAACTTTTGGAACCCCAAAAGAAGAAATCCACTGGTTGGTCATCACAACCACAAATGACCTCAAAATTTTTGAATGGTGTTTGTAATAAGTGCAGTGCTCGGCTAAAGTTTCCACTGCTTTCTTTGATAGCGACAATATTGTCAATTTCGGCTAGCTTAATAACCGTTTCAATGTCAATTTCAATACCAATCCGAGCTGGAAAATTGTACATAATTATGGGTAATGGTGTTGATTTTGCGACTTTTTCATAGTGGGCAAATACACCTTGCTGGTCCGGCAAACTATATGGCGGTGGAGACAGCATTAACCCTTCATAACCGAGTTCTTGAGCTTGTTTCGCACGTGCAATAGCCCCCTCAGTTGATAAATCATTAATACCCGCAATTAATGTCACTCGCCCTTTGGCAATTTTGCAAACGGTTGACAGCACGGTCTTACGTTCATCTTCGTTTAATGCGTAATACTCCCCAGTTGTCCCACAAACCACTAAACCCGTCACACCCCGCTCAATAAGTTTTTCAGTTAATTCAGCAAGCGCACTGACATTTAATGTTAAATCATCATGAAATGGGGTCACTAATGGAACAAGAATGCCATGGAAATTCATTTTGAATTCTCCTCAAAATTAAAGAAATCGTTCAATGGAAAAAGGGGTACAGTCGATACTTGTCGGCTGATGATGGATAAAACTATTCACAATATCTGCGGTGATCGCCGCTTGGGTTAGCCCCAAGTGTTGGTGACCGAATGCAAAAATATAGGGGCCTTTATGGTCTAAAATTGGTAATGAATCAGACGTAGATGGGCGAAACCCCATCCATGATGTAGATTGTTGGCTATTTAATGTTTCCTTTAGCATAGGTTGTGCTAACGGGAGAAAATGTTGAGCTCGCTGCATATTCGCAGGACGTTTTAACCCTGCGTATTCTACGGTTCCTGCGAGGCGTAGCCCTTGAGACATTGGCGTCATTATAAAACGCCTATCCATACTTGATACTGGTATCGATAATCGACCTAATTCATGGGGCAACATCAAATGATAACCACGCTCAGTTTCAAGTGGCACTTTGATACGACTCACCATTTTGACTAGCGATTTAGAGAATGCGCCCCCTGCAATCACTATTTTTTGTCCTGTAAACTGCCCTTGAGTGGTTGTCAATATCGCTTGTTGATTCGACGTTGATGTGATTTCTGTTACTTCACAGTGGGTTAATATCTGCCCACCCGCAGCGATAAAAGCTTCTGTCAGTTTTTGGTGTAATGCACATAAATTCACAACATGGCCTGTATCGGGATAAAAAATGCCACCGATTTGGCTTTCAGATAAAGCAGGTTCGCGCGTTAATAGCGTATCTTGATCAATCAATTGATTAGCCATACCAATACGTTGCAGGTACTCACTGTGCTGGCTTAGCTTATCGAGCGTCTCTTTTTTTTCTGCCACCAATAGTGAACCCTTCATTTTGACAAGCTCATTTAATTGCCATTTCTGAATAAATGCTTGCCATGAATCGAAAGCGGCACTATTTAGTGTCATCAATGTGTGATGAATATGGGTAAAAGGCTTATGGCGCATGTTACCCAATAATTTTATTAACCAAGGTGTTAGCGGTAATAAATAGCGCCAATCCAGACGCAAAGGGCCTAGTGGATCAAATAACATTTTCGGAATTGATTTTAAAACGCTCGGATCCGCAATCGGAAAAACTTGTTCTGTCGCAATATGCCCTGCGTTACCAAATGAAGCACCTTGGCCAATTTCATGTTTATCAAGCAACAGCACTTGTGACCCATTAGCTTGCACTGTCAGTGCAATACTCAGACCAATAATGCCGCCACCCACTACAATCACTGGATATTTGCGTTCCATTTCATTCCCCTATGCCACTGAAATTCCAAAACGAAATGGATCTTGTTCATCTATCAATAAGGTATTTTTCCCACTGATATAGGCATGCCCGCGAATAGTCGGAATAATGCCGTTTTCATCAGCCTGTTGAAAACTGGCCTGAAATTGGCTGCCAATCACACTGGCTTGATGCCAGATTTCACCTGCCGCCAGCTTTTTATCCGCGGCTAAACAGGCAAGTTTGGCACTTGTTCCTGTTCCACAAGGGGAGCGGTCATAAGCGCCGCCTGGGCATAAAACAAAACTTTGGCTATTGGCTTCGGGGTGTGTACCGAATAATTCGATATGGTCAATTTCTTGGCCATCTTTACCGTAAATACCTTGATCGGATAAGGCTTGTTTAATCTTTAAACTGACTTCTGTCAGTAATTTAATGTTTTCGTAATCAATAGCGACTGGTGACTTATCAACAAGAAAGAACCAATTTCCGCCCCAAGCAATATCCCCGGCAATGGTACCGAGTTCTGGAACATTAACTTGTACCGCTTTGCGATAACGATATGAATAAACATTCTGAATACTCACACTGCCATCTTGATGTAAATGAGCCGTAACATCCCCTACCGGGGTTTCGATAAGATGTTTACCGAAAGTGATATGACCGAGAAAATGCAATGAAGCCACTAAACCGATAGTGCCATGGCCACACATTCCCAAGTAACTTTGATTGTTAAAAAAAATCACACCGGCTGCTGCTGCTGGGTTTTGTGGTTTACACAATAGTGCCCCCACTAAAATATCATTACCTCGTGGCTCTAAAATGGTGGTTTTACGCCATACATCATGTTGATGGCGTAATATCTCCAGTCTTGATGCGATGCTTTGCTGCCCTAAATCAGGGAATCCGTCGATAACGAGCCGAGTTGGCTCACCTGCAGTATGGGAATCGATAACTTCAATTTTGGTATATTGATATTGCATTGGTTAGCATCCTATCTATTATCGTTGTTAATAGAATGCTTGATTTTTGTTAACAACTCTTGATATCTTTCTAACAAACTTATGCGCTTTTCTGCACAATCTAAAAATATTTAACAGAACTAGTAAAATTAATTTAATATTTCGGAGCGCAGCATGATCAATCTAAATAAATTGTTATTGATTAGTCAGGAGAACATGCTGTTTCCTGTTGATAATATTGATGTTCTATTAAATCATTTAGGCTTAGTGATGCCCCTCATTAATACCTTGCCGAATGTGACTTTCTTTGTGAAAGACCATAATGCAAAGTATGTTTTGGCCAATGATAATTTAGCCACCCGTTGTAAAATCGATAGCGTTAATCATCTGGTTGGTAAATGTGCTGAGGATATTTTTCATTCGGAACTAGGCCAAAGCTATAGTTCTCAAGATTATTTAGTGATGGAGAAAAAAATTAGCGTCATTAATAAACTTGAACTTCACCTGTATAAAGCGGGTTTGTTGGGATGGTGTTTAACAACTAAGGTTCCTATTTTTAATACACGTAACCAAGTTATTGGAGTTGCAGGTATTTCAGTGGATTTACAAGATGTTAAATCGGTCAGCCCTAAGCTAAACAACCAACTTAGCCGTGTTGAACGCTATATTAGTGAGCATTTCGATACCGCAATAAAAATGACAACTCTTGCTGACATATCTGGCCTCTCGCTTTCTCAATTAAACCGCCAGTTTAAAGCTATTTTTTTGATAACCCCTCAACAATATATTCAAAAAATGCGCCTTGAACATGCGATTGAACTGCTCGAAGATGATTTTTCAATTACTGAAATTTCCAGTAAGTGTGCTTATGCTGATCACAGCGCTTTCTGCCGAAAATTCAAAGAAATGACCACCATGACACCTAGCCAATTTAAACGAATGCGTTCAAAAATCGATAAACAAAGGATATTGGCCTGACTGAGTATCATATTGGTTAACCCGTTTTTCCTTAATACCGATAAATTCATTCTCTTTAGATTTTATGAAGTGCTTTTTGGCCGTTTATTCAAATAATTACCGCAGTATCTTCGATATAATTACTAAATAACTTCCCTTGGTTATTTCCTAACTTAAGATAGCTCTTATTGCAGACATCCATCAATCGGGTATTGATATATCCCAATGCTGCATCTAAGTGCGGTGACGAGAAAGGAATACTCAATGACCATTTACGATCTGAAACCTAAATTTCAAGATCTTCTTCGTCCAATTGTTCGTAAGCTATTTAGTGCGGGTGTGACGGCTAATCAAGTCACTTTGGCAGCTTTACTTTTGTCTGTGATCTGCGGAATGCTATTACTGTTCATTCCAAACCCACACCTGTTTATTTTATTACCTTTCGTACTGTTTATTCGTATGGCACTCAATGCGATTGATGGCATGTTAGCAAGGGAGCACAACCAAAAAAGCCACCTTGGTGCAATCCTGAATGAGCTTGGTGATGTTATTTCAGATATCGCACTATACCTACCATTTGCGGTTATTTTCCCTCAAGTATTTTGGCTTATTTTATTCATTCTATTTCTTACGCTACTTACTGAATTTATTGGTGTTATCACTCAAGCAATTGGTGCGTCTCGTCGCTATGACGGCCCTATTGGTAAAAGTGATCGAGCCTTTATTTTCGGTGCGTTAGGGCTGCTTGTCAGTATTTTCCCGCAAATTATATTTTCTAGTTGGATAAGTTATCTGTTTATCCTTTTAACTTTGTTGCTGTTTTATACTTGCTATAACCGTATTCGTCGTGCACTTTGTGAATTATCTACATCGGCGAATAATAATTAAGGAAGAATTATGAACGCTCAGACAGATTATCTGACGCAACGTCCCGTTATTGAGTCCCAATTTACCACCAGTGACCATACTTCTCTTTTTTATCGACATTGGCCAACAGAGACTTCGACCAACAAAGCGATTATTTTATTTCATCGTGGCCATGAACATTCTGGCCGTGTCGCCCATTTAGTCGATGAACTCAATTTACCTGACTATGCGATGTTTGCATGGGATGCCCGTGGTCATGGTAAAAATGATGGCCCGCGAGGTTATAGCCCTTCACTAAGCACATCTGTCAATGATGTCGATGAATTCGTACGTCACATTTCCTCCCAATATAATATTCCCTTAGAAAATATCATTGTTATCGGACAAAGTGTTGGTGCCGTCCTTGTCTCCGCTTGGGTTCATGATTACGCCCCCAAAATTCGTGGGATGGTACTCGCCTCTCCTGCATTTAAGGTTAAATTGTATGTCCCATTTGCCCGGACAGGGCTTGCTTTAATGCAAAAGGCTCGCGGTTTGTTCTATGTGAATTCCTATGTCAAAGCTAAATTTCTGACTCATGATGAACAACGAATTGATTCGTTTAATCGCGATCCATTGATCACTCGCCCTATTGCCGTCAATATTTTACTTGAATTATATAAAACAGCTGAACGTGTAGTGGCTGATGCAGGTGCAATTACCTTACCAACTCAATTATTTATTTCAGGTAGTGACCACGTTGTCCACCATCGACCTCAACATCAGTTTTTTGAAAGATTAAATACCCCAATAAAAGAAAAACATATATTACCCGGTTTTTACCACGACACATTAGGTGAAAAAGAACGCCATATCCCAATTGAAAAAATTCGTGATTTTATTGGGAAATTATTCGCCTTACCGCGCTACCAACATAATTATCAATATGAAGATATCTGGAGTGTCAGTGCTGAAAAATATCGTTCGCTCATGACTCCTTTGCCTAAATGGTGCCCTAAAAATCTTGCTTATAAAATTATGAGCAAATCAATGAGTACACTAGGTAAAGCTTCTGAAGGTATTTGCATTGGTTATGACAAAGGGTTTGATTCAGGTTCAACTCTCGATTACGTATACCGCGACAAAGCCCAAGGTAAAGGCTTATTTGGCCGTGTGATTGATAGGCAGTATCTCAACAGCATAGGCTGGCAAGGAATACGCCAACGCAAAGTGAATATTGAAAATATTATTCGGCAAGCGATACGTGACCTCACGGAGACAGGTATCCCGGTTCGAATTATGGATATTGCCGCAGGCCAAGGTCGTTATATCTTTGATGCAATTAATGATTATAGCAAAGTTGAGTCTGTCCTATTAAGAGACTATAGCCCTATCAATGTTGAGCAAGGACAATTACATATTAAGGAACGTTATCTTGAAGATAAAATTCAATTTACTGAAGGCAATGCTTTTGACGCCGATGATTTAGCCGCGGTTTCACCCTCTCCAACAATTGGCATTGTCAGTGGTTTGTATGAACTGTTCCCCAGTAATGAAATGATAAACGCTTCATTAAATGGACTTTCTCGAGCTATCCCTCCTGGCGGGCTATTAATTTATACTTGCCAGCCATGGCACCCTCAAGTTGAAATGATTGCTCGGGTACTACCAAGCCACCAAGGTGGCCAAGCATGGGTTATGCGTTGTCGTAGCCAAGGCGAAATGGATACATTAGTTGAAGACGCGGGCTTTGAAAAACTAAACCAATTAATTGATAACTGGGGAATATTCAGCGTATCCATAGCTAGACGACGTTAGTCTATTTATCTCGCATTGTGATTGATGCCACATTGTTGGCATCAATCACTAACTTCAACTTTAGGTGATAGCCATTGTTTATTGCCCGCAAAGCACCTATGCTGCTTAGCGTTATTTGTTTCCCTAATCATTTACTGATATCACCGCCAGTTCGTTGCCATTTAAAGGAATAGGATAAAGGATGATAACCGCAACTCGCAAACCTCAACAGGCTGTATCTCGACGCCAAATAATACGCTCTGGTTTGCTATGGCTAGTTTTTCTAGCACCTTTTTTCTTCCTAACTTATGGCCAAGTCAATACGTATACCGCAACGTTAGGCCAGGTTCCTTCTATCGTTTTTTCTTGGGAAACCCATATTCCATTTCTCCCTTGGTCTATCATTCCCTATTGGAGCATTGACCTTTTTTATGGGTTATCTTTATTTATTTGCACAACCCGTAAAGAACAATCGATCCATGGCTTACGGCTCATCACGGCTTCGATTGTCGCTTGTATTGGTTTTTTACTATTTCCACTTAAGTTTAGTTTCCCTCGACCAAGCACTGATGGCCTATTTGGCTGGATGTTTGACAGTCTAGAATTATTTGATCTTCCCTTTAACCAAGCCCCTTCATTACATATTATTTTATTGTGGATCTTATGGTTACGTTTTCGAGCGCATACACCAACAAAATGGCGCTGGTTGCTTCATAGTTGGTCGATACTCATTCTCCTGTCCGTATTGACGACTTGGCAGCACCACTTTATTGATGTCGTCACCGGCTTTGCCGTTGGCATATTAATTAGTTATTTACTTCCTATACAAACTCACTGGCAATGGCATTACACTGGCTCACCTCGCAGTTTTAAAATGAGCAAAAACTATGGCATAGGCTCTCTTGCTTGCTTTATTCTTGCGTTTATCTTCCAAGGATTCGCTTGGTTACTATTATGGCCCGCTGTCGCCCTCTTTTTTATTACCCTTGGCTATTTAGGCGCTGGTGCTAGCGTTTTCCAAAAAACACCTGAAGGGAATATTTCCCCTTCTGCCGCTATTTTGTTACTACCATACCGGCTGATTGCTTGGGGAACCTATCATTACTTCGCTAAACACTGCGCACAACCCAGTATTGTTAATAAACACATTGTTTTGGGAGGGCGCCCACTTTACGCTTTGCAAACTCAAGCTGTGTTAGATATGACTTGCGAATGGCCTCGCAATTCTTACAGCAAAGAGCTGAAATATTGTAGCCAACCGCAAATTGATTTGTTACCACTAAGCGCGGAAGATATCGAAAAGTCAGTCCATACTATGGATACACTGGTAAAACATGGGGCGGTATACATTCATTGCAAATTAGGTTATTCACGAAGTGCAACTGTTGCTGTTGCATGGTTGGTACATCATGGCGATGCAAAAAACATAGAAGAAGCCGTAGCATTAGTTGAACATGCTCGCCCACAAGTAATTTTAAATGCAGCAACGATACAACAACTGAATAATTGGTATGCCGATTACCATATAAGTCGAGTGAATAATGAATACATTGATGAATAAACAACAAGGTGACGTTATCACTATTTTAACGCATAGTTGGCGTTATTTTGCTACTGGGTCTGTATTGGCATTATTTTGTCAATTTGCTTTGTATTTCTATTCTAATTACCCTAAATATATTTTATTCACCAATATAATTATATTTATAGTTTGCCAGTATTATATATATCGCCTGTGGCTAGATAACCATTTTTTTAAAATTATCTACACACATAATGAAACAGAACATTTTGATAATGCATTAAATTTTTTATTTCCGAACAAAATCAAACACCGCACGATGCAGCAAAGGTGGTTTGGGACTAAACGTCTTTTCACCCATGCACTTGGGTTAGTACTACTGCAATGGATAGGGTTATTGGTCGCAATAATAACTAGTTAATTAATTAAGCATTAACCAGTACTATTATTTATATTTACAGTTCAAAAAATAAGATTGCTATTGCATATATGTATACCTAAAACTAAAAAGTAGCCATATAAAATGTATTCTAACTGTTTTTCTTTATAATATAACGGTTTTTTACTTTTGTTACTGAAAACGTTATGATAATTGCAGATTCATTGATACATAACAGATTTTTTTCAAGTTACTAAGCGTATCCTTATAGGTACATATTTCGTTTATTTTTCACCCTGTTATTTGGTAGGGTATAATGAGTACAAAAAAAATTAATAGGTTGCGCCCTTTTAGTGCGCTAATAGATTCTTGTTGGAAAGAAAAATATACGGCTACTCGCTTTATTAAGGATTTAATCGCGGGTATTACCGTGGGTATTATCGCTATTCCGCTCGCAATGGCTTTAGCTATTGCAAGTGGCGTTCCCCCCCAATATGGGCTATATACCGCGGCTATTGCAGGTATCGTCATTGCGATAACAGGTGGGTCTCGTTATAGCGTTTCTGGCCCCACCGCAGCTTTTGTGGTGATCCTCTACCCTGTTTCACAGCAATTTGGGTTGAGTGGGTTATTAGTCGCTACCCTAATGTCCGGTGTCATACTCCTTGCCATGGGGTTTGCCCGCTTTGGTAAGTTTATTGAATATATCCCTGTTTCAGTCACATTAGGCTTTACTTCGGGGATAGCTATTACCATTGCCACAATGCAAATTAAAGATTTTTTTGGCTTGCAAATGGTGCATGTCCCAGAAAACTATGTTGATAAGCTAATTGCTATTGGTAATACATTCCCCACGTTTCAATACAGCGACACACTAATTGGGCTTTCAACTCTTTTGGTGCTTATCTTCTGGCCTAAATTAAAATTAAGATTTCCCGGCCATTTACCAGCCCTTATTGTCGGGACTTTCGTCATGTGGGTGCTTTCATTATTTGGCATGGAAGTCGCGACTATTGGATCTGAATTTAGCTATTTATTGCCTGATGGCACTGAAGGTAATGGTATTCCCCCTATCCTACCGCAGTTTATTTTGCCATGGGAACTCCCTGGAAGTGCGCCAATTAATTGGGCGATGATCACCGCATTAATGCCCGCTGCATTTTCTATGGCAGTGCTTGGTGCGATTGAATCACTACTATGTGCCGTAGTATTGGACAACATGACAGGAACCAAACACCATTCCAATAGTGAACTTATTGGCCAAGGTGTGGGGAACATTGCGGCGCCTTTTTTTGGTGGGATCACAGCAACCGCTGCAATAGCCCGCTCTGCAGCTAACGTTCGCGCAGGTGCAACATCCCCCATTTCTGCGATTATTCACTCAATATTGGTGATACTTACATTATTAGTTCTTGCTCCAATGCTCTCTTATTTGCCATTAGCCGCCATGTCTGCATTATTATTGATTGTAGCTTGGAACATGAGTGCGGCGGGTAAAGTCGTTTACCTGATTAAACGCGCGCCAAAAGATGACATTATTGTATTAGTGCTATGTATGTCTCTAACTGTTCTATTTGATATGGTTATTGCTATTACTGTCGGGATTGTTCTCGCGTCATTATTGTTTATGCGACGTATTGCCAATATGACCCGTTCAACACAATTAGCAGAAACAGATGAAGAGCGAAGCCGTTTAGTCGTAAGAATAAACGGCCCATTATTTTTCGCTGCTGCCGAGCGTATTTTTGATGAATTACGTGTCAAAAGCGCAGGTTATGAAACCATCATTATGCAATGGGACGCTGTACCGGTCTTAGATGCGGGTGGCTTAGAAGCTTTCGAAAAATTCATCGATGCCGTACGCAAAGATACCCATGTCTTAGTTTGTGACATTCCGTTCCAGCCATTAAAAACTTTGGCAAGAGCGAAAGTGACACCGATTGAAGGCGTGTTAAGTTTTTATAATTCAATAGATCATGCACTTGAAGCTGTTAAGGCTATCGAACAGGCGAGTTCTATCGACACAGAAAAGGCAACAACAGCGTCTTAATTTAAGTCCCTTAACTAAACCGCCATGTTATTTTACATGGCGGTTTAACTGTTACTCATTGAAGCAAAACATTTCATTCCCTGCTTCTTTCCCTTTTTCGCAAGCTATTACCCTTAATTTTTTTGCTTTTGCTGGGTCGATAGCCACCGTTCCTGTGTTATCTTCAGAAAATCTAAATGCAGCCATCCATTCTGCATACCCTGGATAAGTCATCTCATTAGCCTTATCAAACCATTGTTGTGCTTGCTTTTCATCTTTTGCGACACCTTGGCCATCTAGGTAGATAACGCCAAGCAAAATTGGAGCAATAAAATAGTCTGGGTTATTTAGCGCATTAACTTCATTGAGAAGTTCTATAGACTGTTGATAGTCCGTTTTACCTGCAATTGGGTTTATCAATGACTCTGCTAAACTGATTTTTCCACGTGTACTACCCATTTCAACCGCTTTAATCGCGTATTTACGTGCATCAACTAATTCCTGTGAAAAGTAACTATCACTTAATAGATTAATATCCGCTAATAACGCATAAGCATCTGCATTACCATTTTTTGCGGCTTCGTTTGCCCATAAACGCGCACTATTAAGATTTTGTAGAACACCTAAACCGGAAAAATACATTTGAGCCAGCTGATACTGAGCAAGGGTATCTTTCTTCGTTGCTTTTTGATGAGTTTGTACAAATTTTTGTTTATCTTCAGGGGTAATATCAAGTTGAGCGGTAGCTTGAAAAGAAAACGTAATGAGGGATGAAACGATAATAGCTTTATAAAAGTTTGATTTCATAATTATTCTCATTAAAGAAGTCAAAGCGCAGAGCCTTGGCCACCCCATTTTAAGAAGTATTGATATAAGTTATTCATTCCTACCCAATGGTTTTCACACCAGCTCGGGGCGAGTAACGTAGGTTTTCTTGCACTGGCACTAATACGGTGGTAGACAATGTCAGTTGGTGTATGACGCACCATTTCACCGGCAATTTGGGTATATTCATCAAGAGAAAGTGTTGCCAAGCGCCCTGCTCGCCAACTTTTTGCCATTACACTACCTTCAACAATATGTAACGGGTGAAGTTTGATGCCATCCGTTCCACACTCAAGTACTTTATCCAATGTTTGCATATTCATTTGGGCATTTTCACCGGGTAGCCCACAAATCAAATGCGTACAAACTTTTAATCCAAGACTACGCGCTTTTTGCGTTGTTTGTTGGTATGCATCAAAACCATGGCCGCGATTAATACGATGTAGCGTTTTATCATGAGCACTTTGTAAACCTAGCTCAAGCCATATTTCATACCCTTGTTGCTGATAACAACTCAATAAAGATAATACCGCGTCAGGAACACAATCAGGGCGCGTTCCAACACATAAACCAATAATATCAGCCTGTTGTAAAGCATCTTCATAGAGCTGTTTTAGCAGACTCACTTCTGCGTAAGTACTGGTATAGGCTTGGAAATAAGCTAAATAACGTTTTGCGCGGGAAATTCGGGTAATCTGTTGGTGAATTTGTTCACTGATGGTTTTAGAAGATTGGCTTTCATCGGCAAAAGAGGCCACATTACAAAAGGTGCAGCCGCCTCGCCCAAGGGTGCCATCACGGTTTGGGCAATTAAAACCACCATGTAAGGTAATTTTATAAATTTTTTCACCATATCGGCGCTGTAAATCAGCGCCGAACATAGAAACGACTTCGGTGAGCTGCATAAACCGTCTAACTTAGCGACTTGTATCTAACTCAGGGAAGCTTTTTACTACCTCGTCGATTGCTTTCATTTGCTTTAAGAATGGTTCTAGCTTATCTAATGGTAATGCTGATGGGCCATCGCAACGCGCGTTGTCTGGGTCTGGATGGGCTTCAAGAAATAACCCTGCGATCCCAACCGCCATTCCCGCTCTTGCCAGCTCAGCAACTTGACCACGACGGCCACCAGATGCGGCACCAAATGGGTCGCGGCATTGCAATGCGTGGGTTACGTCGAAAATGACAGGACAGCCTTTTGATGCTTGAACCATGACATTAAAGCCAAGCATATCAACAACTAGGTTGTCATAACCAAAGTTTGCGCCACGGTCGCAAAGAATAATTTTATCGTTACCACCTTCGATAAATTTCTCAACGATATTTCCCATTTGTCCTGGGCTGATAAACTGAGGTTTTTTGATATTAATTACCGCATCTGTTTTAGCCATTGCTGCAACTAAGTCCGTTTGACGGGCTAAGAACGCTGGTAATTGAATGACATCAACGACTTCGGCAACAGGGGCTGCTTGTGCTGGCTCATGAACATCCGTAATGATTTTTACGCCAAATGTTTGTTTCAACTCTTGGAATATTTTCATTCCTTCTTCAAGACCTGGACCACGGTAAGAGTGAATTGATGAGCGGTTAGCTTTATCAAATGACGCTTTAAATACGTAAGGAATCCCCAACTTTTGTGTCACTGTGACATAATGCTCACACACTTTCATCGCCATATCGCGAGATTCTAATACATTCATCCCACCAAATAACACAAACGGCAAGTCGTTCGCGACATTGATATCACCAATATTGACTACTTTCTGTTGCATACTCTTACCTTTAATATTGAAACAGGAAAATCGGCCTGTATGTTAATTAATGTAATACGACTGGATGGTTATCCAGCGAATAAATTTGTATTTTAATCATTTCAGAGACAGGGTCTTCTGGGCAATGTTCAATAAAATAATTGAGATCGCTCAATGCCACATGATTACAATCTAAGTGTGCAAGAATTAACCCTCTGTCACGAATTTCGTAAGGGTCTTCAGGATCAAGAGTCAAAAGCGTTTCACAAACCCGTAACGCTAACTCCATCTTTTTTTCTTCCATTAATGCAGCTTTGAGTGTGTCAAAAATTTTACGAATAACAATGCTGTTTTCTGCTGTCTCAAGTTGGTCGTAGTAAAATTCAGAAAAAGGATCAACGGTTCCTTTGAGCCACAAATTTAACGTGTGTAATGATAAAGACTCGCCATTTACAGGGTTAATAACCCATTGGCTGCCATCATTTCTTTCACTAATAAATAATAATTGAGTAGGGAAAATAGCGGGATAAATCGCAATATCAAGGCGTTCGGCAATATATAAAAAAATAGCACCGAGTGTCACTGGCGTACCTTGCTTAGATGACAATACTTTGTCTAGCCACAGCATATCCGATAACAAATAGATCCCTTCAGCTGGACCAAATGACCACTCTTGGTAAAAAAGTGAGGCCAATTGCTGAATTTTTGTTTCGTTATCAGCGGTTAAATCGATACGAGACTTGGCCGATGAGACTAAGCTATCTAACTGAGCTTGCACTTTCATCAGCGGGAAATCATGACGGATACATTGTGAAACAGTCATGATCCCTTCACTTAAAGGGAGTTGATTAAATTCTATATTCGCTATGGTTTTCATTACATTCCCACTGCTATGCCACTTAACCATTCCATTGACCGAGTGAAATTCGCTCTCTTCCACCATAATCAAGACAGGTCTCAATTTTGGTGTACCCATGTACTTCAAATAAATCACGCACTGCAAGACCTTGTGTCCAGCCATGCTCAAGAAGCAACCACCCTTGATTTTTAAGATATTTTTTAGATTCTTGAATGATATGCATTAAATCAGCTAAGCCTTCATTCTTAGCCACTAGAGCGGTTAATGGCTCAAATCGCACATCACCTTCGCTGAGATGCGTATCATTTTCATCAATATAGGGTGGATTACTGATAATCATATCAAATTGTTGAATTGATAGTGAAGCAAACCAATTACTTTGTATAAAATTGACATTTGAAATATTCAAGCGCTGCTGATTTCGTTGTGCTAAAACAACTGCATCAGGGTTAAAATCAACACCGATAACCTGACTTTGCGGCATTTCAGATGCCAAGGCTAGTGCAATTGCCCCAGTCCCAGTACCTAAATCTAAAATTTGATTTTTTTGCTCTGTTAACCTAGATAAGGCTTGTTCAACAATGCATTCGGTATCTGGCCGAGGTATTAATGTCGCAGGAGAGACGTAAAGAGGAAGGGACCAGAACTCACGTTCACCGATAATATAGGCAATAGGCTCACCTTTCTCACGGCGTTGCAAAAGACATTCAGCTTGTTGGCATTCTTCAGCGTTGAGTTCTGTCTCACCAAATGCAAAAAGATAGGTACGGCTGCGACCTGTGACATGCTCCAGTAAAATTTCAGCATCTCGCTTCGCGCTGTCACTTGCAGACAGCCGATTGACTGCCTGCTTGACCCATTCGATATACTGCATTATTCCTGCTCAGACAACGCAGAAAGTTGGTCTGCCTGGTATTCATTGATGATAGGTTGGATAAGTGAATCCAATTTTCCTTCCATCACTTCATCCAAACGGTATAACGTTAAGTTAATACGGTGGTCAGTTACTCGACCTTGCGGAAAATTATAGGTACGAATACGGTCAGAACGGTCACCAGAACCTAGCAGATTACGACGTTCAGATGCTTCTGCAGCTTGGCGTTTATCCATTTCGGCTTGGCGAATACGCGCACCTAATACAGACATCGCTTTCGCTTTGTTTTTATGCTGTGAACGTTCATCTTGGCACTCAACAACAATGCCTGTCGGAATATGGGTAATACGTATTGCGGAATCGGTGGTGTTAACGTGCTGCCCACCCGCACCCGATGAGCGGAAAGTATCAATACGTAAATCCGCAGGGCTGATTTCAGGTAATTCAGCTTCTGGCAGCTCAGGTAAAATCGCTACAGTACAAGCGGATGTATGAATACGGCCTTGAGATTCCGTTTCGGGAACACGTTGAACACGATGACCACCTGACTCAAATTTTAAGCGACCATAAACGCTATCACCGGAAATTTTCGCGATGACTTCTTTAAAACCGCCATGTTCGCCATCGCTCGTGCTCATTAATTCAACGCGCCAGCGGTTGTTTTCTGCATAACGGCTATACATACGGAATAAATCACCCGCAAAAATTGCCGCTTCGTCTCCCCCGGCACCCGCACGGATTTCAACGAAACAGTTATATTCATCATCAGGATCTTTCGGAAGCAGCAACAATTGTAATTGCTGTTCGAGCTCTTCATTGCGCGCTTTGGCTTCTTTAAGCTCTTCTTGAGCCATTTCTTTCATTTCAGGATCGTCTAACAACATTTCAGCTGTTTCGATGTCATCCTGTACTGTGCGCCATGCGCTAAAGCATTTAGCGACATCAGATAATTGGGCATATTCTTTTGATAAAGCACGAAAACGGTCTTGATCGGCAATTACACCTGCATCAGCAAGGTGCGCTTCAATTTCTTCGTAGCGTTCTTGTAATGCTTCTAGTTTTGCGACAATAGAAGGCTTCATTCGTTATATAAGACCTATGATTAAAATGTGGTTATTGATGGTCCAGCCCTAGGCTGTCCCTAAGTAGATTTAGACGCTCGACATCCCCATTACCTGCAGCTTGCTGCAAAGATTTGGTTGGAGCGTGAATAAGGCGGTTGGTTAATTGTTGCGATAATTGCATGATCACTTGCTCAGGGTCTGCGCCTTGACGGATAGCGGTCAACGCTTTTTCAGTCATGTTTGCCCGAATGGCCTCAGCTTGTTCTCTATAATCGCGAATTGTAGACACTGCCGCTTGTGAGCGCAACCAATCCATAAAGTGGCTACTTTCTTGCTCAACAATATATTCAGCTTCAACGGCTGCGGCTTTTCGCTGAGCAAGGTTCTGTGCAATGATAGATTCCAAATCATCCACAGTATAGAGATAAACATCTCTTAATTTTTCAACATCTTGTTCGATATCTCGAGGAACGGCAATATCAATTAATAACATCGGCTTACTACGACGTATTTTCATTGCACGTTCGACCATCCCTTTCCCTATAATAGGTAAAGGACTCGCCGTTGAACTAATGACAATATCAGCTTCCGCTAAGCGGTTATCAATATCTGATAACGAAATGACTTGTGCATTGACCTCATTGGCCAATAACTCCGCCCGTTCACGTGTTCGGTTAGCTATCATCATTTTTTGTACGCCATGTTCACGTAAATGACGCGCCACAAGTTCAATTGTTTCCCCTGCACCCACTAACAAGATGTTTAAATGTTTGAGTGATTCAAATATTTGGCGGGCAAGTGTACAAGCCGCAAATGCGACAGAAACTGCATTCGCGCCAATATCGGTTTCTGTGCGCACACGTTTTGCAACAGAAAACGATTTCTGGAAAAGACGCTCAAGTTCGCTCGATAACGAGTGGTTACCTTGTGAAAGCGCAAACGCCTTTTTTACTTGCCCTAATATTTGTGGTTCACCCAAAACAAGTGAGTCCAAGCCACTAGCGACACGCATTAGGTGACTCACCGCGCGGTCGTCTTGGTGCCAATAGAGACTCGGTTGTAAATCTTTTTGGGTTATACCATGAAAATCACACAGCCATTTTACTAGCTGTTCTTGAGCTTGTTCTTGCGATTCAAGGCTCAAATAAAGCTCAGTTCTATTACAGGTAGACAGCACAACACCACCATTCACTTGAGGCTGTTTGAGAAGTTCCTCAAGTGCATGGTCAATTTTTTCAGGACCAAACGTTACCCGCTCACGCAGGGCTACTGGTGCTGTTTTATGGTTGATACCTAAGGCTAATAAGGTCATTGTGCTTTACGACTTGCTCACATTGCTTACAGTGCTAATTATTTTCAGTTATGCTCGATGGGTATTTCCTACCAATTTAGCAATACTGTTATTTATATTGTTCTATTGTAGATGATCCGCGTCTCTCTTTCTACGGTTTGCATAAGCCTATCCTTCAGAAAGATGACCCATGCCAAAAAATAAACCGAAATAACAGACGTAATGGCGATTTTATCAGTCAAAACTGATCGTAATTTTATCGTTTATTTATACTATATAAAACTGATTATCAGCCATATCATTATTAACAATGATAAATTAACTGCGATAAGATGCATAGAGGATGCAATTATTTCGCACAGAAAGCAAATGGTGACGAGCTTGGATTGGTTTAATAGCCACTTTAGAAAACCATTCCCGCTGTCAATGCACTATGTTATTTGTATACAAACAGTAAATCACTTACAGATTTTTATCGGTTAGGTATATCATCGAGTGCAATAGATGACTCAGATAGCCATATCGCGCTAAACTAAACCTCTTTAAATGCAAGTAACTCAATAGAGACTGCTATCAGCGCCCAATACAACTTTGAGATTTGATATGCAATTAACTCAAGCTTTACCGTTTATGCACATAAATAAGCACTTTTTTCGCCTCTTACCACTTTCATGCGTCTTGCTAACTGCTTGCGTGACAACGTCACAAACAACCACGAAAGGAACCAGCTCCGCATCGGATGCTAAGTGGAAAGCACATCAACAAGAATTAAGTCAGTTACGTGACTACCAAACACGGGGCTCCTTTGCCTATAACGGAGGAGAAACAAAAACGTACGCTAAGTTTTTCTGGCAACAATATACACCGGAAAAATACCGTTTATTGTTAACCAACCCATTAGGTAGCCGCGAACTTGAACTTACCGTTGAACCTGATTTAGCTCGATTAACTACCAAAGATGGTCAAACCCATATGAGTGACGTGCCGAGCGAGTTGATTTATCAGCTCACTGGTATGGAAATCCCAATTGATAACCTAACCGCTTGGTTAACTGGCTCGCCCGGACGTGCAACAGATTTCACCTTAGATGAAAACCACTTGCTAAAAAGTGTTACGTTTAAAAGCAATGGTGAAACATGGCAGCTCAACTATATTTCCTATGACAGCAAAACAACACCAATGCTGCCAAACTATCTCGAGTTACGCCAAGGGGATAGACTTATCAAATTGAAAATGGATAGTTGGACACTGAAAAAATGACGTTAACATGGCCTTCTCCGGCAAAATTAAATCTTTTTTTGTACATCACCGGCCAACGCCCTGATGGCTATCACGAGTTACAAACTCTATTTCAATTTGTCGATTATGGCGATGAAATCACTATCACAACACGTGATGACGACCAGTTGAATTTATTGACGGATATGCAAGGGGTTCCCCCCGAAAAAAACCTAATTTTACGGGCTGCTAGATTATTACAATCCTATTGCCGCGATACGTTGCAACACAGTGGCCCACTAGGTGCCGATGTCCGTATTCATAAAATATTACCAATGGGCGGTGGTATTGGTGGAGGCTCATCAAACGCAGCAACTACCTTAATTGCGCTTAACGAACACTGGAAAACACAGATTTCTGATGAAGTCCTTGCGCAATTAGGCGCATCATTAGGAGCAGATGTTCCTGTGTTTGTTCGTGGGCATGCAGCTTTTGCCGAAGGGGTTGGTGATATTTTAACCAAAGCTTCCCCTAAAGAGAAATGGTATTTGGTGGCTCATCCCGGAATTGAAATATCAACCCCGATGATCTTCACAGATCCACAATTAAATCGAAATTCTCCAAAACGCTCCCTAGCCGCATTATTACTGGCTCCGTACGCAAATGACTGCGAACCAATCGCAAGAAAACGTTTTCGTGAGGTTGAACAGCTTGTTTCTTGGCTGTTAGAATATGCTCCGTCTCGCCTTACAGGAACAGGCGCATGTGTTTTTTCTGAATTTGAAACACAAGCGGATGCCCTGCAGGTGTTAAATAAAGCCCCATCGTGGGTGCAAGGGTTCGTCGCTCAAGGCGTTAACGTTTCCCCACTGCACAAGTTCCGCGCTGGGATAACCCGTGTATTGCACCAATAAGCCTTGTCGCTGTTGGTCAACAATATCTCTCTGGACGCAAGCCTGAGGTTTTTCTCGTGCCCGATATGAAGCTTTTTGCTGGTAACGCTACACCGGAACTAGCACAACGTGTTGCTAACCGCCTTTACACTAATCTTGGAGACGCGGCTGTTGGTCGTTTTAGCGACGGCGAAGTCAGTGTTCAAATTAATGAAAATGTTCGCGGTGGTGATATTTTTATCATCCAGTCAACTTGTGCACCAACCAACGATAACCTGATGGAACTGGTTGTTATGGTCGATGCCCTACGCCGTGCATCTGCTGGTCGTATTACCGCTGTTATCCCTTACTTCGGTTATGCAAGACAGGATCGTCGCGTACGTTCTGCCCGTGTACCAATCACCGCTAAAGTTGTTGCCGATTTTCTGTCAAGTGTAGGTGTAGACCGTGTGCTCACTGTCGATTTACACGCAGAGCAGATCCAGGGCTTCTTTGATGTTCCTGTGGATAATGTATTTGGTAGCCCTATTCTTCTGGAAGATATGTTACAGAAGAATTTGGAAAACCCAATCGTTGTATCTCCAGACATCGGCGGCGTGGTACGTGCTAGAGCTATCGCAAAACTCCTGAATGACACCGATATGGCCATTATTGACAAACGCCGCCCACGTGCGAACGTTTCTCAAGTCATGCATATCATTGGTGATGTTTCAGGTCGTGATTGCATCTTAGTGGACGATATGATTGATACCGGTGGTACGCTGTGTAAAGCAGCAGAAGCACTGAAAGAACGTGGTGCGAAGCGTGTATTTGCATACGCTACACACCCGATTTTCTCAGGTAATGCTGTAGACAACATCAAAAATTCAGTCATTGATGAAGTCATTGTTTGTGACACTATTCCTCTTTCTCCTGAAATCAAAGCGCTGAGCAATGTTCGCACCTTAACGCTTTCAGGTATGTTAGCTGAAGCTATCCGTCGTATTAGTAACGAAGAGTCAATTTCAGCAATGTTTGAACACTAATTCTCCAATATTGGATTTTAGCGTTCAACCGTGATGAAAAAGTCACAAAAAAATATAAGCCCCTGCAATGTCATTTGCAGGGGCTTTATGATTTTGGCAGAAAAAGCCACTGGGGCTCATTTTTATATTTTATCACCGATCATAGTGGTGATTTCACATTATGAAACGACAAAAATAGCCATCTAAAATAACTAACAATATTCACGACAAAAGAGCAAAATTCTTTGGGATTTCACTCTTCTTAATGCCTAATTATCAAACTCGTTCACCATTATCAGCAATTAATTGCTCTAGACTATTTATGTTATGGATAGCGGTGATTATCTCTGCGTGAATGATATTGTTGTTTCAATTGCCAGTAACGGTCTGCAACTTTTTCACGGCCGCCGATCCTAGCACCGACTAACCATACCATCGCACCGATAAAAATGCCGAATAAGGAACCGTTCGTGATAAGTTCTGAAAGGCCTAAGTTAACGATATGAGAGAATAAGTTGACACCGATACTCCCGATCATCAACACCATTCCGATTCCCATGAAGACATTACCAAGAAGATGAGCGCTTTTCCGTTTCATATATACCTCCAGTACCAGTAAACTGATAAGCAAGCATGTGTAAATAAATTCGGTCATACTTTATATTTATGTAATGATTATAGTGCATTAAGTAAAATTTTTTGCGATAGACATCACAAGGAAGGAAGTTAGCAAGAATATCTGTACAAAAAATGCTTTTCATCAAAAAATCAGAAAGCCCGAATAGTTTATTAAGCAATTATAATCATAGTTACTTTATCCATCACAATTTTGTACATCCTGCATTTCACAAGGTAAACTAGGGCATTATTTTCATAACTGATAGTGAAATCACCACCGTGAGCAAAATTAAGTTAATTGTTGGACTTGCCAATCCGGGTGCTGAATATGCACAAACGCGCCATAATGCAGGTGCATGGTATGTTGATTTACTGGCTGAGCGCCATAATCAGCCATTGAAAGAAGAAGCAAAGTTTTTTGGTTATACCGCACGTATTAATATGGGCGGTAATGACATCCGTCTGCTGGTTCCAACCACATTTATGAACCTAAGTGGTAAGTCGGTTGCCGCTATAGCCAATTTTTATCGCATCAATCTCGATGAAATTTTAGTCGCCCATGATGAACTCGATTTACCCCCCGGTGTAGCTAAAATGAAATTAGGGGGCAGCAATGGCGGCCACAATGGGTTGAAAGATATTCAAAGTAAATTCGCCAATAACCCGAATTTTTATCGTTTACGCATAGGTATTGGCCACCCGGGTGATAAAAACAAAGTGGTTGGCTTTGTTTTGGGTAAGCCACCGTTATCTGAGCAAAAACTCATTGATGATGCAATTGATGAAGCGGCTAGGTGTACAGATATTCTGCTAGCAGACGGAATGGACAAAGCCATCAATCGTCTACATGGCTTCAAAGCAACTGCATAAGAGTTCATTTCATCCGAATCGACTTTTTGTGTATAATCAGCGCCAATTTCTAAACATTGGGTGCAGCGTATGTCTGCCCCTCGCTATTAAGGTGAGAAACATATGGGTTTTAAATGCGGTATCGTTGGTCTGCCTAACGTGGGTAAATCCACTCTGTTTAATGCATTGACCAAAGCCGGCATCGAAGCAGCCAACTTCCCTTTCTGTACAATTGAACCAAACACGGGTGTTGTGCCAATGCCAGACCCACGTCTTGATCAATTAGCTGAAATTGTGAAGCCACAGCGTATTTTACCAACTACGATGGAGTTCGTGGATATCGCGGGCTTAGTCAAAGGGGCATCTAAAGGTGAAGGCCTAGGTAACCAATTTTTAACGAATATCCGTGAAACCGAAGCCATTGGTCACGTTGTTCGTTGTTTTGAAAATGACAATATCATCCACGTTGCAGGCCAAGTTGACCCTGCCGCAGATATTGAAGTCATTAATACTGAATTAGCACTTGCTGACCTTGATACCTGTGAGCGCGCTATCCATCGTGTCCAAAAACGCGCAAAAGGTGGCGATAAAGACGCAAAAGCAGAATTAGAAGCATTAGAAAAATGTTTGCCGCACCTAGAGCAAGCAGGTATGTTGCGTACATTAGAGTTATCTAATGAAGATAAAGCCGCTATCCGCTACTTGAGCTTCTTAACATTAAAGCCAACGATGTACATTGCTAACGTTAATGAAGATGGTTTTGAAAATAATCCCTTCTTAGATGTGGTGTATAAAATTGCAGAAGCCGAAGGCTCTGTAGTTGTTCCCGTCTGTGCAGCGATTGAGTCTGATATTGCAGAACTTGAAGACGAAGAGCGCGATGAGTTTATGGCTGATTTAGGTATTGAAGAACCGGGTCTTAACCGTGTTATTCGTGCCGGCTATCAGTTATTAAACCTGCAAACTTATTTTACTGCTGGGGTGAAAGAAGTGCGTGCATGGACTATCCCTGTCGGTGCAACGGCACCACAAGCCGCAGGTAAAATCCATACTGACTTTGAAAAAGGCTTTATCCGTGCGCAAACTATCGCATTTGATGATTTTATCCAGTACCGTGGTGAGCAAGGCGCAAAAGAAGCCGGTAAAATGCGCGCAGAAGGTAAAGACTATATCGTTAAAGACGGCGATGTGCTGAACTTCTTGTTTAATGTGTAGTACCACAATTGGTCTATAACGTACCTTAAGTTTATTGAAACAGCATAAAGCTCAGGTGTTACCTTGGTTTTATGCTGTTTTTTCTATATCAGCCTATCACAAGGTTAATTTGCGTTCCTATCTTCTATAATCATCGCTGCGGCGCGTTCTGCAATCATTATCGTTGGTGCGTTGGTATTGCCACTTGGAATTTCAGGCATCACAGAACAGTCCACGACACGTAAGTTTTCAATACCATGTACACGTAACCGCAAATCAGTCACTGATGTTGTGGTATCCGTTCCCATACGACAAGTTCCCACAGGATGGTAAACCGTTTTACAAAAATTTCGGACAAACTCTTCAAGTTGAGCGTCATCATGACGTACAGAAGCAGGTGGCATTAGAACCTCTTTGCTTAGCACTTGTAATGAAGGGGAGTCCAATACATCTAAGCCAAACTTAACCGCACGTTTGCAACCTTCCATATCTTCGGGTGAGGCAAGATAATTAGCGTGAATTTTTAGTGGGGCTTGTGGGTCTGTGCTGCGCAATAAAACTTCACCACGGGACTTAGGTTGTAAGTACCCGACCTTTAATGAAAAGCCGTGGGCTGCGGGCAGAGGCTCACCAGGAACATCATCCCAGCTATCTAAAATAGGTAAAAAGTGAATTTGTACATCAGGACGGCCTTGGTTGCAGCTGTCTTTAAATGCAGCGCCTTCTAAAACGTTAGAGGTGAGCAGTCCACTGCGAAATACCATCCACTCGACCCCGTGTTTAATCGCATTTAAACCTTGGTCTGCGCCGAATAAACTTATTGGCTGCTTAGTCGTGACGTTAATTGACATATGTAGGTGGTCATGAAAATTTTTACCAACAGGTAGATTCGCATGAGTATGGATCCCCAACGAAGACAAGTGCTCCTCTGGCCCGATACCTGATAGCATCAATAATTTTGCAGAGCCCATCGCACCCGAACAGACCAATACTTCGCAACTGGCAAATGTCTCAACTTCATGACCATTTTTCCCTTGATAGGCAACACCAATCGCGCGGCCATCGCGAATGATGATACGGTTCACTTGAGTGCCAAGCTTTAATGTCAACTTATCACTCTTTTCCACTGATTTTAAATAGGTTCTTGATGTACTGGCTCTTTCTCCATTATGCGTTGTCGTCTGGTAAAAGCTTGTTCCTTGCTGGCTTTCCCCATTAAGGTCATTGACATAAGGAAGACCATGCTCTTGCGCTGCACGAATAAATGCCATTGATAATGGGTGCCGGTATCTATTTTCACTGACAGGAAGTGGGCCTTCTGTTCCATGGTATTCTCCTGTCAGGCTTTCATTACTCTCTGCCTTTTTAAACCATGGCAATACATCCGAGTATCCCCAGCCTTCACAGCCGTAATTTAGAGCCCAATTATCATAATCTTGTTTCTGGCCTCGGATATAAATCATTCCATTGACAGAACTACTTCCCCCCAACACTTTCCCTTGGGCAATTTGCATTTTACGGTTATTCGCGTGAGGCTCTGGCTCAGTTTCATAAGGCCAACTTTTTTGGGCAATAATTTTCGCCACGCCAGCTGGCATACGAATAAACAAGTGGTTATCGCTACCACCCGCTTCAATAAGTAATACTTTGGATTGCGTCTCTTGGATCAACCGAGCAGCAAGAACACAACCGGCAGAACCCGCACCTACAATAATATAATCATATTTTACTGCGCTCATTTGTCACCCCGTCAAATAAAACAAACAATCTATTTTCATTTTTTTAACAATAGTGCTTTTAATTCATTAATGTATGAACAATATTCCACATATGTGATTAAAATCAAAAATAATTTCTTATGTAATTATTATTGGCTCTTAATAAACATTGTTTATTCAAGAAAAATTTTAAGCAAAGTCAATACTTAAACCTAATCCAATCTTTATTAATAAATGAATGTTTATAGCTAGCTAATAAGTAATCTGTCATATAGAAATATCTTATTTTATCGTGTTTAAGCGAGTCACAATCCCCTTCGATGTTATCAGCGCGACTATAAAGCTTATTTCCATGCAGGAGTTGCAAGATAATAGATGAATGCTATAGTAATGACCGATTAATATTCTTTCGGCTTGAGGACGACCTCAAGTGCGTATCAGCAACAGGGACGGCCCTTTCTTCTAAAGGAAAACAATATGGGGCGCTTCTGTTTCAATAGTCCACTCATCCCGTTAACAACTTGGAGCCGGTTAATCGGCTCTTGGTTAGTCGTCATTTTCTTTATTTTAAGTGGCGAAACATTACTTAATGACAGTCTTTCTGCATTTAGTGCAACTTGGATTTTTTTACTGCTGTTCATTACAATTCTCACCGCTTCCTTTGGTGTCGTTAAAGAGGCTGACCATCTTGCTGAACAATTGGGTGAGCCATACGGAACGCTGATCCTGACTTTATCTATTGTCTTAATTGAAGTCATTCTTATTGCCTCGGTTCTACTAGGTCCCGGTGATTTTCCAACTATTGGGCGTGATTCCATATTCGCCGTGATGATGATTATCATGAACCTCGTCGTAGGTATCTGCTTACTCGCAGGTTCAGCTAGAAATGGTGAACAAGAATATAATACGCAAGGAACCAACAGTTATCTTTCAATGATCGTATTACTGACTGGTTTAGCGTTAATCCTACCAAATTATACCTCTAGCCAAGGGGAGTATTCCCATACGCAAGCCATTGGTATTTCAGGTATTACTATACTTATCTATGGTGCTTTCTTGTGGATGCAGATGCGAGGTCACCGACGATTTTTTATCCAGCCGCCTAAAGGGCTGATGAATGTCCCAGAACAATACATTTCAGCTAGCGATGCTTTGGCAGACAATAATGTCGAAAAGAAAGATAACCACGCTGAGTCAAACAAAAAAACGATTATTATTCGTTCTTGTGTGTTAATTGGGCTGATACTCCCTATTGTGTTACTTGCGCATTATTTAGCCATCGTGACTGATTACGGAATTGAAGCCTTAGGAGCACCAGCAGCAGTCGGTGGTGTCCTGATCGCCATTATCGTATTTACACCTGAATCAATCACAGCAGTAAAAGCGGCAATGAATAATGAAATGCAACGAGCGATAAACCTTTGCCAAGGCGCATTTGTCTCAACAGTAGGTTTAACTGTGCCAGCAGTATTAATTATCGGCATTATTACCGGTAAACAAGTCATTATGGGGATTTCTAACGCGGAAATTGTTTTATTCGCAATCACCATGTTACTGACTATGCTTTCATTTAATGGTCAGAAAACATCTCCCATTCAAGGTTGGATACACCTTGCCATCTTTGCTGTATTTGGGCTTATTCTATTTTATCCGTAGTGGCTGACAAAACGTGAAGGCTGCATAAGAAAATACTCGATTGGGTATCAAATTTTATGTTAGCCTCGCTCACACTTTCCTTATTCTTAACATATCCAAAGCCAAATCATGCCATGCTTGTGCACGACGGCTTTGATGGTGGTTTTTTACTGTCGCTAAAGCAATGTCGTAAGCCAATATTGGCTCAATAACTGGAATAACGGATACCCCCACTGAACTGGCGTTCTGCCACATACTGTCCGGAAGTAGCGTTATCCCTACCCCAGCTCTTACCATGGCTGTCACCAAATCTAAATGACTACTACGCCCAGAAATAGTGGGTTTTTTACCATAAACACCGCAAGCACTAACAACAAGTTCATTAATTAGAAAATCATCAGAAAAGAAAATAAAAGGCTCATCGGCTATTTCACTAAATTTAACAAATTCACGTATTGCAAGTGGATGTTGGTTGCTAACCAATAGCATTAATCGGTCGGTTGAAAAAGGGTGTACTTCAAAGCGGTCATCAGCAAAAGGTAACATCACGGCGGCAGTTTCAACTTCACCATTTAGCATTGCCTCTCGCATTTTGCGTGTACCCAACTCAAGAATTTTCAGTTCCACCTGTGGATAACGTCGGCTAAAAGCCATAATAATATCAGCAAAATAGGTCGATGCTATCACGGGTGGTAGCCCCACGGGTAGTACTCCAGATATAGGGCCTGACCTTTCCAGTAACGCTTTTTTCATACTGCCAAATTGTGAAAGAATTTGTCTAGCATGAGCCAATAAAATATCCCCTTCCTCCGTTAATTTAACGCCATCGACTTCCCTAATCAGCAAAGTATAACCAAGTTCATCTTCTAATTTTTTAATACTACGGCTAACCGCTGGTTGCGTTACAAATAAACTTTCTGCCGCGCGGCTAAAACCATTGAGCTGCACAACTTCAACAAAATAACGTAATGAACGAATGTCCATTTCGCCCCCTATAATTTTTAGTTATAGATAGAATGAGTTTAAGTGATTTCCTTTAAAGCATAATAAACGATAAAAATAATTCAACTTAGAACTATAAGCTAGACGATTAACGGAGATCAGCATGATGAATAAGACGGTTATCGAATACGTATTAGATAGACTTTACCAAATCGGTATTCACGATATTTTTGGTGTTGCTGGTGACTACGCATTCCCTATTGAAGATGCAGTATGTGAAAGTGAAAATATGCGCTGGATTGGCAACTGCAATGAACTCAATGCCTCATATGCTGCGGATGGTTATGCCCGTGTGAAAGGTGCCGCAGCGTTATCAACCACTTTTGGTGTCGGCGAACTCAGTGCCTTAAATGGTATTGCTGGCGCTTATGCCGAACATCTTCCCGTTTTTCATCTTGTTGGTATGCCAGCAAGCGGAGTTCAAAAAAAACACCGTTTAGTTCACCATACCCTAGGAAATGGTGATTTCGATGTGTTTTATCAAATGAGCCAACATTTAAGCTGTGCTCACGCTATTTTAACGCCTGAAAATTGTATTGCCGAAACAGAACGTTTAATTACAACCGCTTTACAAGAATCTCGACCCGTTTATTTAGGTTTCCCTTCTGACTATGCTGTTATGCCAATTAAAGCAGATGAAACACCTGAAACTATCACTATAAATAAAAGTCATAGCAAGTCATTATCAGCTGCGGTTACCGCTATTGTTGAAAAACTCACATCGAGTACAAAAGCCTGTATTATTCCTGGGATTTTAACGGCTCGTTTCGGCTTAACGACTGATGTTGAGGCTATTATTCAGAAAACTGGCCTACCTTATGCCACCATGTTTATGGATAAAGGGGTATTAAGCGAATCTAACTCTCAATATATGGGGATTTATAATGGAAAACTAATGAACCCTGATGTGCGAGAATTCGTCGAGAGCTGTGACTGTGTTATGGGGATCGGTGCAGTATTAACGGACTTCAACACCGGCAGCTTTACCGCAACGATTGCCCCTGAAAGCTGTATTAACATTCTTTCTGACCATGTGAAAGTGGGTTCCGCTATCTACCCGAATGTATTGATGAAAGATGTGTTAGATAAATTAAAAGAACTTGCGCCCTCACTTAACCATGCCGGGCTCAAAGCTCAAGGATTAGGATCACCGCAGCAAGGTGAAAATGGCCAAATTACCGCCTCATATTTGTACCCTCGCCTAGAAAAAATGTTCCGTAAGGACGACATTATTATTGCAGAAACGGGAACAGCATCTATGGGGTTAGGTTTTGCTTTATTACCTGAAAATGCACAATTTCACAACCAAACATTATGGGGATCTATCGGCTGGGCCACTCCCGCAGCCTTTGGTGCAGCAATTGCAGAGCCACAGAAGCGAGTTATTTTAGTGACTGGGGAAGGTTCTCACCAACTCACGGCCCAAGAGATTAGCCAGTTTGCCCGCTTTGGTTTAAAACCGATTATTTTCGTCCTAAATAATGATGGCTATTTAATTGAACGACTTCTGTGTAAAAATCCGGAAGCCTATTACAACGACTTACCCCAATGGAATTATGCACAGCTCCCCGCCGCATTAGGTTGTAATGATTGGTATTGTCAGCGTGTAACCAACTGCAATGAATTAGACAATGCGATTAAGCAGGCCGAACTATCGAACCATGCGGCCTATATTGAGGTAGTTATGGATAGATATGCCGCATCTGAGCTTGCAGAAAAACTTGGTAAATCAGTAGCATCTTTATATTCATTTTAAATTGACAAATTATGGCAGCCATTGCGCTGCCAATGTCTTTATGATGTAAATACCAGCCCTACATCGTTTCGTGATTGGTGCAATATTTTTGAGACAATTAATGCTAATTCAAGCAATTCATCGCATTTAGCATGGTTTTTACTAGCAATTTGCTCACGAAAGAATGCAAACTCATAGACCATATGATTGATTGTTGCATCCCGAGATACGTTGGATATTTCCCCATCAATACAAACCTCGACTGACTGGCAAAGGCTTGGGGCTCCAGTGATACGAATATGCCCTTTGGTGCCTTGAATAATAAAGTAACCGGGGCTCGCCGAATCTTTCGCTCCCACACAAGATGCAACTGAACGCTCAAAATGGGCCGTTAGTACCCCTGATGTATCAATTCCATTAAATCCTTTATTACAAATATAGTGGCTACTATTGGGTGCTCCCATCAAGGCTGATAACAAATAAATGTTATATAAATTAATATCATAGAGCGCACCGCCTGCTTGCTGTGGGTCAAAAGCAGCATGAATACGGCCTTGCAAATAGTCATTGTATCGACTTGAATATTGGGAATAATTACCGTGAATCACTTTGATTTCACCTATTTTATCAATGTGTTGCTTGATAAAGTGAAATTCAGGGGTATGAATAGACGTAATGGCTTCAAACAAAAAAAGCCCCCTAGTCTGTGAAATGGAAATTAACGTCTGCAACTGTTGCCAATTTGGTGTAAACGGTTTTTCGCATACCACATGTTTGTCAGCCATCAATGCATCAAAGGTATACTGATAATGTAAATGATTTGGCAAACCTATGTATATCACCTCAACATCAGGGTCTTGTAACAACTTTTGATAATCAGTATACAACTTTGCTATACCGAATTGTTGGCAAATAACCTGTCCCTTTTCAATACTTTCCGCCCGAACACACAGTGCGACTAGCTCTATCCCTTGCACCTGTATTAAAGCATCAAGAGCCGACATGATTATTTTTCCAGAACCGACCAGCGCTAGTTTCATCTCTGTTATCCATTAAGAAAAGTGAATTTCATTTTGCCATAAGGCTCATTATTTAAGAAATATCTTCGATGCTTTTTGATAATCTCTGCCATTCCCGTATTTTCTCCTTAAAAATTCAATAAAAATGACACATTTTTTCACTGGAGGTTCTTTTATTTATTACTGATGTACGAGCCAATTTCACTAGGTGAACCAAATAACCGCCATAAATGACGATTAGCTTCCCATTTACAATAATTTCTATTCACGTTGTCAGCAAAACTTTCTCATTTTACGTTTTATATAACCAATTGTTTTATCTTATAAATATTTCATTTTTCTTTTTTTCACTGACATAAACCTTTTTAAAACCCTAACTCACATCACAATTTATTAACAACTCTCTTGAATCATTTTTTATTATTCTCCATGCTAATTTTATCAAATAAACCAATGGTTTACTGTATAAACCAACCGAGGTTAAGATGAAAGAGAATATTGTCACTGCCGTTGATGATGCTTTATTGTTATTAATGCTATTAGGTGAAAAAAACAATCTTGGATTAAGTGAACTTGCACGCTTATCTGGCATGAATAAATCCAAGGTATACCGTTTATTATGCACGTTAGAAAACCGTCATTTCGTGCAAAAAAATGAAAACCCAGTGACCTATCATTTAGGCCATCAATTATTAAGCTTGGGGAATTGCGCTCGCCAGCAAATAAACTATATCCAAGTCGCAGAAGTTGAAGCAGAGCAACTCCGTCAACGTTTTGATGAAAACATTCAAATGCGTATACGTGACAACGGTGAAATTTTACAAGTTCTTCATAAGCCATCAGGGCAATCACTTCAAGTACGCAGTGAAGCTGGCAATCGCCGGCCGTTAGGATCTGGAGCGTCAGGCAGAGTACTATTGGCTTACTCCCCTAAAGATGTTCAAGCACATTTTATTGAAAAGAATCCCTCAATTGAAAAATCAATTGCCACCATACGCTCACAAGGTTTTTCCATTACCCGAGGCGAATTAACCGCAGGTATCGGTGCTATTGCCGCACCTATCTTTTCACAACACGGGGAATGCATTGCTTCACTGAGCATTAGCTTACCACTAAGCCGTTTTTCTGATGAAAAAGAACAAGATATGACTGAACAACTGCTTCTGTCTGCTTTACGCATATCAAGGCAGCTCGGTTACGACTCATAATTAATACAATAAAAGAGACAACACCATGCAACCAACAAACAACACTATACAAACTCCATCGTCACCACCAGGCTGGCAAATGAATCCAGTTTTAGTAATGTTAACTATTGTTATCATTGCCTTTTTAATGACTTATTTTGTTAATTCAGGCCAATATGAGCGCGATGGTAAAAAAGTCATTCCGGACTCTTACCAAACTATCACTAAAGACATCACGTTAGAGCAATTATTAGGTACTGAAAAATCAGCAGAAGGTACTGCCGCTCCCGTCAGTTTACCTCAACTGTTTAAAGCGATCCCCGAAGGAATTGTTAAACAATCACCGCTTATTTATATGGTTCTATTCATCGGAGGAATGTTTGGAATTCTCAATAAAACAGGGGCAATAGAATCAGGGTTAGAACGGTTGCTTCACGTCACCCGAGGCAATATCTATTTGTTGATCCCTTTCTTAATGATTGTATTTTCCATGGGAAGTACCTTTATGGGGTTAGCCAAAGAGTATCTTTTGGTTATTCCCATGGTTATTGCCTTAGTGAAACGCGTTGGGTTGAATGAACTTATTGGGCTTGCCATTGTAGCGATTGCGGTTAAGGTAGGATACCTCGCCTCCATCACCAATCCATATGCACTTTCTATCGCACAACCGCTTGTTGGTCTACCGGTTTTTAGTGGTTTAAGTATGCGGATTGCAGCGTACCTTATTTTTATTACACTCGGTATTTTATTTATTTTCTATAGTATTCGTAAAACGACACTCACAAGCTATGTGGTTGAAGAACATAATCAAACCACACAATTAACCCATCGTCATAAACTTATGTTAATTGTCTTAGCTATCGGTGTTGCATTTTTAGTCTATGCATCTAATCGCTGGCATTGGAAAAATAATGATTTATCTGCTTACTATTTATTCTTAAGTGTCATTTTAACTTTTTGTAGTGGTTTAACCGCAAGTGCTGCTGCTAACGCATTTGTCAGTGGAATGAAAAAAGTCCTTATCGCAGGAGTGTTAATTGGGTTAGCGACTGCGGTCGAAATTATTCTTTCTCAAGGTAAAATTCTCGATACCATTATTCATCAATTAGTTGGACTAGTCGGTAATCACGGTCCTTATGTTTCATCATATAGCATGTTTATTTCTCAACTATTATTAGACATTGCCATTCCATCAACGTCTGGGCAAGCCGCTGTCACAATGCCAATTTTAGGCCCCGTTGGTGAAATTTCTGGTGTTTCTCCTCAAACAACCGTTTTTGCATTTTTAATGGGTAATGGGCTGACTAACATGATCACACCAACATCCAGTGGGTTATTAATCTTCTTAGCTACGGCAGGCGTAAGTTGGACTACTTGGGCGAAGTATATTTTACCGCTATTTTTAATTTTTATGGCAATCAGTATCGGCTTACTGACTATCGCCGTGACCATAGGGTATTAATAAAATGGATATGAAGAATTACCGGATAAAAATGCGTGATGGAATAATGCTATCTACCGATGTTTACTTTCCACAAACTCAATCAACTACGTCTTTTCCCGTTATTATAGAGCGAACCCCCTATGATAAAAGCGCACCTTCTCGTTCGGAAAAAACGGTATCAGGCCAGCAAATAACACGCCAGGAAATGGCGAAATACTTCAATGAGTATGGTTTTATTGTTGTGTATCAGGATTGCCGTGGACGCTATGAGTCCGAAGGAAAGTTCACAAAATATATTAATGAAGCCGAAGATGGTTTTGATACATTACAATGGATTATGGAAAAACCCTGGTGTAATGGCAAAATAGGTTCAATGGGCCTCTCTTATGCCGCTCATACACAATTAGCAATGGCGTGTCTAAACCCACCAGGCTTACACACGATGGTGCTGGATTCCGGTGGATTTGCCAACGCCTATCAATGTGGGATCCGTCAAGGAGGCGCTTTTGAACTCAAACAAGCAACTTGGGCATTTAAACAAGCTAAACTAAGCCCACTCGCCCAGCAATCTCCCGATATTTTAGCTGCACTCGAACAAGAAAATGTCCATGAGTGGTTCACAACAATGCCATGGTATCAAGGACAAACATTGCTTAAACACGTCCCTGAATATGAATCGTATTTATTTGAACAATGGGAAGAAGAGTGTTTTTCCGATTATTGGCAGAAAATCGGCATCTATGCTGAAGGCTATTATGATCAAATACCTGATATCCCAGTATTATTCATGTCCAGTTGGTATGATGCCTATGTCAGTTCAACATTAGATAACTATCATGCATTTGTTACTAAAAAACAATCACCTCAAAAATTAATCATGGGCCCTTGGCTCCATGGTGACCGCAATATCACGCATAGTGGTGACGCAGAGTTCGGTGATATCGCCGCATTTGATAACAATGTCAGTGAAAGTTGGCTTTCTTGCCGGTTGAACTGGTTTGAAGCCCACTTAAAAAATGAAAATTCCAAAAACAATCATGAAGATGTAACGATATTTATGATGGGTGGTGGAAGCGGTAAACGTAACCGACAAGGGCGTATAGAGCATGGTGGAAAATGGCTTAACTGCCATCAATGGCCTTTAGCAAATACTGAAAAAACTGCATATTATTTGTGGCCAGATAACAAATTATCTCTTCACCCCTACACTAAAACAGCCTCAATATCCTATTGTTATGACCCTAAGCACCCAGTCCCTACCATTGGCGGCGCCTTAACTTCAGGCCAACCGATATTTTGGGGAGGAGCTTTTAACCAACGTGAATTACCGCAATTTTTTGGTAGTAAACAAAATAACCTACCTCTTTCTGCCCGTTGTGATGTCTTAGTTTTCGAAACCGAAGAATTACAAACAGATGTCTGTTTAGCTGGTGAAATAGAGGTGTCGCTTTGGATCAGTAGTGATGCTTTAGATACGGATTTTACTGCAAAGCTTATTGATGTTTACCCACCTAGTGCCGATTACCCACAAGGTTATGCCATGAATATTACAGATGGCATTATTCGCTGCCGTTTTCGGCATGGATATGAGAAAAAGGAATTATTAACACCCAATGAAATTGTCGAAGTGAAAATTAAGCCCTTTGCCTGTGCAAATCGTTTCGCAAAAGGGCACCGTATCCGATTAGATATTTCTAGTAGCAACTTCCCTAAGTATGACTTCAATACAAATACAGGTAAAACTATCGCAGGTGACAGAACGTGGAAAATAGCCTGTAATAGCCTACATTTTTCTAGTGAGCACCCGTCAAAAATTATTTTGCCGGTGATCAACGAGGCTTAAACTATTATTAGCTAATAAACTATTTGCCCACTTTAGCTGCCAACAGCGCTAAAGCGGGCTACATGAGAAGATAATTATTCCGCTTGAACCCAAAACACACCATCACCTTCTAAGGCAGTGAACGTTTTATGTAAGTAATCGCTATCTGCTTGCGGATCAAGGTCTGCAAACAGCTCAGGGTGGATGAATTTTGCAATTGCTTCCACCGCAATAATATTAAATGGCGTATCATAATATTGCTGATAGAGTGCCAATACTTGTTTGTTTTTGAAGGCAGATAATGAACGAAATTTAGGGCGATCCATTAGCTTATTCAGCCTAGCCAAAGAAGTTTGTTTATTTCCGGTATATCCTAATGGCACAGAAGCACTACCTTTACGAGTGTTATCCCAATCTGCTGCCGTCATTAAATAGTAGTCCGGGTTGCTGTGAATCAGTTGTTCTTCACTGATTTCTCCCCCCATTCCAATACTGAACCATTGGGAACCTAGGTTATTTCCACCAGCTGCTTCAACAAATTCACCAAAATTGCCATTACCAAACGTTTTACAGCAATAATCTTCACCTTGGATACCAGCGGCTCGTTCAATAAATACGCTTGGACGTTGCTCTTGACTAAGTTTAGCCACTCTTGAACGGATTAAGTCTAACTTTTGCTGGTAAAACTGATTAAATGCTTGCGCTTGTTGTTCCTCACCAAATACTTGGCCCAATAACGTCATACTCGGCAGGGTGTTTTTCAGTGGATATTGTCTAAAATCGATAAAAATCACAGGTAAGCCACTTTTTTCCAATAATGATAGAGTGCCACTTTCTGTGAGCTTACTCTTTAAGCCAATATCAAAAATGAGCAAATCTGGCTGTGCAACCAACGCTTTCTCAACGCTAAAGTCCGTTGTATACGGGTTTGGGAAAACAGAGATCTTGCTTAATTCTGGGAATTTTTTACTATAAGCCACACTCAGGTCAGGCGCTTTTTTTATTAACGCATCATCCCAAGCAATAATCCCTTTTAGTGGATTTTGTGGATGTAATATATTCAGCGCAACCAAAACGCGGCTATCTGCCAGCATCACTCGAGATACCGGCGCATTGACGGTTACGTCCCTACCCGCTATATCCGTCACCGTGATAGGTGCGGATAAGCTACTAGTCGAAAATAGTAGGCTAACTACGCCAAAAATCAGCACGAATATATTGATAATTTTTCTCATTATCATTGTTTTGCCTTGTATTTATTAAAATTTTACGGATGCTTGAACATAGTAAGTTCTTGGCTGCCCCACATAGATACCATAATTATTATCCGTAGAACGTGTAAAATAGGTTTGATCAAAAAGATTTTTAATACCAGCAGATAACGTTAAATCAGATAAACTTTTACCAAAATGGTACTCACCTCGTGCATCCCATACCATATAACCGGGGATTGTTCCGTATCGACCATCCGCACTGGGTTTTGTTACATAATGGCTTGATGTTCCTGGCGATTCTTGGGTAGATTGCGCATAGGTATTTAAGTTCCATACCCAATTTCCCGTTTCATAACGGCCACCTGCGGTAAAGACCTGTCGTGAATAAAACGGTAAATCTTTATGGGCAAAGTCACCTTTTTTACTAACCGCTTTCGTGTAGGTATAGGTGCTGTATACACTGATACCATCCAATTTATCGCTCAGGTCAGACAGGTTATACCTTGCCGCCAATTCCACACCTTGGTGAGTTGTGGCGCCCAAATTTGTCCAACCCGTTGTATTTTCAACATAAAGCAGTTGGTCATCAAAATCGATATAGAATAAGGTCGCCTCAAGGGATAGCGCGGTATTATCGTATTTAGTCCCCACTTCGTAGTTATGGGCTTTTTCTGCACTTAACCCATTCGCAGGGGAATTCCCAACCCCTTTAGTATTCAATTGAAAGTACTGTAAACTGCCGAATGACGTACTCGCATTGGCAAATAGCTTCCATTCATCATCAATATGATAGATCACGGCCAGCGCAGGAAGTGGTTCGCTATAGCGCTTACTTCTATTTTGGTTTTTAAAACTATCATTTAAATGAATATTAATGTTCTCATAGCGGATCCCGGGGATCACTGTCCAGTTGCCAACATCAATAGTGTCATCAAGATAAATCGCATGGGCTTCTGTTCCACCCGATGTGTGTTGATAATAATCATTGGTACTCGGCCGCGAACTTTGAGTACCCGTTTGGTACCAATTTGAACGGTAAGCTTTTTCGTCTGCGGTCTCATTTAAATAGCGATACCCCACTGTCACTTCGTGTGAAATATCATTAAAACGGAATAATTGCGAATAACTCGGTTCAATGGCATAAGCGGTATAGTGGCGAGGGTAAGAAACTAAACGCCTTTCATTCGCTTTATCTTTATGCTCACTTTCTATGTAACTACCCCGATAACTTTTACTAAACCATGTCATTAACTCAAATTGCTTGTCATCTTCTTCATGTTTGTATTTCAATGACATATCTTGTCGATTGCCTTCAAAACGGTCATAAGGCCGTGTTGATTGGAAAGGGTCCGCATTATATTGCGCTTGAGTCAACCCTCCAGGCATACCTGACATCGCATGATAGTAATGAAAATTAGCCAGTAGTTCGTCGTTATCTGTTATGGCATAACGGGTTTTTAAAATCAGGTCATCAATATCAGTATTATCGTTGCTTTTACGGTAGCCTTGCCCGTGTAACCCTGAGTACAGCAATAGCGCTCCCGCTGAATCATCCGCTTTTGAGCCCCCCACGGACGCATCCACCAGTGTCTTTAGCCCTCCCGTTTTAGCTCCTTGAGTTTGAAGTGAAACACCCCCAGAAAAGTCTTTCGGGATAGGTTTAGTCACAAAGTTAATTACGCCACCCACATTTTGCGGCCCATAACGCACAGAAGCCCCTCCACGGATCACATCAATAGATTCAATACTACCTAGTGATAATGGTGACATCGACAACTGAGGTTGACCATAAGGCGCAGCGGCTAATGGCATACCATCGAGTAAAATCGTTGAGCGCGGTGAAAGACGTGAGGTTAACCCTCGTACCCCTACATTTAAGGAAACATCGCTCCCCCCTGTCCCATTACTTTCGCGTACCTGCACCCCTGGGATACCTTTTAAAGCATCCCCGATGGTTTCACTGCCCGATTCTTTAATTTGCTGTTGAGATCTTACTGTTCGAGCACCTGGGTGATTAAATACCACCTCACCATCTTCAGTATTTTCAAGCCAATTACCTGTAACTGTAATTTGATCATTTCTTGAATTATCAACAGCGAAAACATAATAAGGCGCTAATGTAGCTGAAATTGCTAATGGTATGAGTAGTTTGCTAGTTTTTAAATTCATAAGGAATACGTAACAAAGGAGATTAAGAGCAATAATGATAATTAGAATTATTACAGATAATCAACTTAATTTACTATTTATTTTGAAATTACTCTAGCTTAATTCCTTATTATATAAAGGGTTATTGTTTTTGATTTAGAATGAAAAGAACTGAAGAAAACTAAAAAATCCGAGGGAAAATTTCCCCTCGGAGCATATTACTTAACGACATCATATGGTTAAAAGCAAAACAGATAATATTTTACTTCTAATAAGAACTAACCGCCTAGTGAGAAAAACACTACCCGACCAACTCCCTCGCCAACAAAAATACAGAGTGTTGCCAGTGACATGACGAATGTTGCATTCAGATTGTGCCCACTTTTTTGACACAGTAAACGACCGACAAACAATACCCCTAATGCAATAAGTATGATTCTAACAATGCTTAAGCTCACTAAACCATCAGGGAGTTCACGTGGTGTCATTCCCATAAAAATTGGCTCTCCCATATTCCCTAGTAGAGATAATGCGCCCAGAAACATGAGTAAAATTCCTATAACACCAATACCTAGCGCAATTTTAACCACACGTTTTAATTGCTCTTCTTTGCCATGGCGACGTAAAGAACCTACCAGTAACAATGCCGCTACCACACCACCAAGCAATAATACCGCACCAAAGAAACTGGCGTAGGTAAATAACCCATTCCATAAGTTAAACAAGGTATTAGTGTATAATGCTGACATTGCATACATATAGATAATACCGGCTAACGCACTCAGCAGCAGTAGCAACGCATTCGCATTTTGTTTAAGCAATAGCAGTGCGATAATGAAAAACAAGAGCGCCATATAGATTGCCGTCGCCCACACTTCACGGCTCATCCATGAGGTCGACACATGCAACATGGTGTAAAACATGTGTAGCGGGTTCCCCATATGAAATAGTGAGCCTAACAACCCAACACAGCCCAGAATAAAACTTGCTAAAATAGGCAGTTTAATAAACTGGACGCTTTGTCGGTTATTTCCGCCTTCAAGTACACGAAAATAGCACACCAATGAAACTAGCAAGCACCCTACAGAAGCTTGCATAAATAAGGTGAAAACCACCAATGGAAATTCATGCATGATAATTCTCCTTATCCTTTTGTACCGACAACCAAGTTCGGTTTGGTAATACTTGAACTAGGTAACCCTGCAATATCTGCATTCGAGCCATATTTTTTACGTAATTCGCTAATTAGGCCGAACTCAATCGCACGCATAGGACAAGAATCCACACACATTGGATTTCCGCCCTTTTCACGGAGATCAAGACAAGTGTCGCACTTAGTCATCATTCCAATACTGGCATCGAACTGAGGTGCCTCGTATGGACAAGCCCATGTGCAATAGCGGCACCCCACACATTTATCATGGTCGACTAATACAACACCATCTTCCTCTCGTTTGTGCATTGCGGTAGTAGGGCAATGGCTGACACATTGCGGGTCATCGCAATGGTTACAGGCAATAGACAAATGCCAAGTCCGAGGACGTGGATATTCACCTACTTCAATATCATACACACGACGAAAGTTGCGCCCGACCTCAAGATCATTTTTGTCTTTACACGCAACAACACAGGTTTTACAACCAATGCAAGTGGCAACATTAATATAAAATCCAACTTGTTTATCCATTTCTTATTGCCCCCTAAAAAATAATACGCTGTGGAATTGCAGCATCTGGAACTAGCTGGTCTCCATGCCATTTTTCAATATTACATAGCATCGTGTTCCACCCTGACGTCCCAAGCCCTGTAGGGACCTGAATAGTTAGCGTATTGTCGGCTCCCGCCATATCTATCCCTGTTTTTTCATCAACATTTGTCCAACTTCCATGTGGTAATGCCACCACACCCGGCTTCATCGTTTGTGTCACCAATGCGGGACGCACAATTTTTCCCTGTGGGCTCGTTATCAACACAGTTTCACCGTGTTTAATACCTAAACGTTTAGCATCAGACGCATTGATATAAATTGGACTTGGCCACTGTTCACGCAACCAAGGCACGTTATCAAGCGTGCTGTGAGAGCGACGTAAGTAGTGTGGGTTATAGATTTGGAATGGATAATCCCCTTTTTCCTTCTTCGAGAAGTCGCTAAAACTTGCCTCATAACCGCTCGCGGATGGGATATATTCAGGAATGGGAGGTAATTTCGTCCAACCACATTCATCGGCTTTTTCGACTAATGTTTGGCAGTAAATTTCGAACTTACCACTCGGTGTTGGTCGTGGATTGGCTTGAGGGTCGCGAATAAAATCTTCATAGGCAATATAACTATAGTTATCACCAGAAGTACGCTTGACTTGGTATTTCCCAACAGTAAGAAATTCGTTGAGGGTAATTCGGCCTTGCTGTGGCTTACCTGTTACTTGCCATTCATCAATATCCGCTTGGGTAATGGTGATTAATGGCTCTGTGGTCTTACCATCTTCACCAATAATCGTTGCGCCATTGAGTTTATTAAAAAATTGTTGTTTTTCCGAAACAGGAAAAACCTCATCGATATCAATCCCCAGACGTTTACCTATTTCTTTGGCAATCCACTGGTCACTTCTCGCCTCATAAAGTGGCGGAGTTACATTCACCGCAGCTATAATAACTTCGCGGTTACTTGGATTTAATATGGTTCCTTCTCGTTCCCACTCTGTCGTCACGGGTAAGACGATATCCGAATATTTAGCACAAGTATGTGGAACATATGCTGCAGTTACAATCAGTTCCACATCTTTACGATAAGCTTCAACACTTTGCGAAATATTAGCTCGTGTTTGCAGTGTCGCATTAAACGGGTGAATTATCATTTGGATATTTGCATCGACATCCCCTACACCACGTTGGCGGAATCTTTTCTCTAATAATGCACGGTTAAGCTCATTGTGATTAATTTTCAAGCTAACCGGGTTTGGGATTGAAGGTAACCCACTTGCTCCGGCCATTACGAGCCGCGTGCCATTATTTCCAGCTGCGAAGTGGCAGCTGACCCCAGTCATGCGACCAGGCCTTCCCATATGGCCAGTCATAAAGCCTAATGTTGAGAATGCTTGCACCCATCCTTCACCGTTATGGATTCGAGCAGGCGCCCAACCGGTAAGCAATGCGACTCGGTTAGTGCCGCCGATTTCACGCGCTAACTTGCGAATATCGCTAGCTGACAGACCACAAATATTAGAGGCCCACTCTGGTGTTTTAGGCTCTCCCGTGTAGGTGCCTAACAGATAATCTTTGAAGTTACCTTTTGGGTCAGCGCCTGCTGGCATATTATTTTCATCAAAACCAACCGTACAACGGCGTAAGAAATCCCAATCAATCAATGGGTTGTCAGGGCTATCCATTTCTAATAACGCAGACATGATACCCAGAGCTAAAGCATGGTCAGTACCGGGGTTGATAGGGTACCAGTCTGCATCCATTAACTCTGCCGTGGTCGTATAACTTGGGTCAATACTAATAAAGCGCGCTCCCGCTTTTTTCGCTTGATAGTAATTATAAGTTGGGCTACCAGGGCTGCTCCACGCTGGGTTTGCTCCCCACATCACGATTAACTGGGAGTTACGCATATCAAAGCGGTCATTGGTACCAAAAGTATAAAACCCTTCAAGTAACCCTAAATGCGCCGGTGTTTCAAACCATGCCCCCCATGAGGTTGTTCCCCAATCGCCAACAAATCCCCCGGCTTTCGCATAAACGTTTTGGATATCAACACCATTACCGCCAGTGATCCAAATCGATTCATTCCCATATTTTTCTTTAATACGTTTCGATTCTGATGCCACAATATCTAATGCTTCATCCCAACTGATGCGCACCCATTGGTCTCGGCCTCGCAAGCTTTTATCTCCACCACCGGGAGCCCAGCCTTTACGCTTCATTGGATATTTTAAGCGATCTGCGCCAAAGACTTGTTTACGTTGTGAACGGCCACGTAAACAACCTCGTTGTTGTGGGAAATCAGGTGAGTCCGCAACTACATCATCGGTTTTTTGCCTAACAACTACGCCATCAACCACCAATGCTTTATTAACACAGCGGCCACCACAGTTATGCCAGCAGGCCACGGGCTTCCATTTCCCTTGAGTGACCGCATCAGTTGCTTGCTCAACCGCTTTTTCTTCCTCTGGTGTTGCCGCATATAATTGCTTACTCAGCGGTAACGTAGCCATCACTGATGCCGCCGATGTCCAAGCTATAAATGAACGGCGACTCAAGGCTATTTTCTGTCTTTCTGACATTGCTCTTACCTCTTCATTTTGTTTATTATTATAAATTGACTAATTCATTGATTTTTTTAATATCATTGCGTAAGAAAAGCTCAACTAATGAACTTAATTGACGATAGAATAATGTGTCTGCATGGTTATGCATTGAGCGGCAAAATGGCGTAATAAACGCCAATAGATGGGTATTTAAAAATGTGGCAGACCCGAGCAACAACGCGTTTACGTTAACCCAATCAACGGTTTCATTTTCGCTATCAATAAGTTCAGTAATACGCAGGCTTAAATGCCACATAAAATCTAACTCATAACCAATATGGTCAGCGGCTTCCCTATCCCCTTCCGGTAAATGAACGCCATACTGTTCATAAAAGGATTTCACTGCTGAGGTACTTTCTTGAAATAACAGTTTGTCACGGGAAACATAAGTTGACTCCCATGGCGCTGCTGGCGGGGCTTCTGGGCCAATAAATAAGCGAGTAAAATCCCAATGCAAGTTTTCAAAACCCTCAGTATTGGCTTTTAGCTGACTATTGTTTAAGTCTTTATGCATGTCATTTATGGCATTTCTCATCGCGGGTAATACTTCATCACAGGGAAATAACAGCAATCCTGAATCTCTCAAATAACTTAATAACTCTGGCGTTGGTTCTTCCATAAACAAACGCCGCAATACGTCATAAGCAAATTGACGCGCATACAGAAAATCTAAAATTTGGTTGTCATTAGTCATAAATGTATCCCTACAGGTCAGTCAGTAAAAATTCAGCGGGTGTAGTGAGTTCAATTTGCACTTCTTTAATTAAATGATTGCCCTGTTCATCGGGCTCAACAATGTGAGAGGTCAACGCAATAGGTAGTTTGTCTAGCGAGGTTAATAAGTAAATTGCTTCAGGGTTAAATTGCAAAAAACCATGTAACAAATCTTGATAATAAGAAACGCCTGTTTGTTTCAGTAAAACCGCCACCTTTTCACAATCATCACCAAAAACTTTGGCGCTTTTAAAAAAATAATCTTGAGAAGAGAAGAAGTAATGTTTTCCTAATATTTTTTCATTGTGTTCAAAAAAAGCATTACTTTGGTACACTTGCCCCGTATGTTTATTTTCTAAAGAGCAATAATGCACCCCAAGCGATAATTTATTTTCGAGTGCAAAATTAAGCACTCGAAGGCAAGCTAATTCACTCTGTGCAACCGCCAATCCACCAGCATACCAATAGTTGTAATACACCTCATAAGGTGGATTTTTAAGTTCGAAGCCTCGAGCTTGATACGCTTCACTATTTGTTAGTGGGAAACAAAACTCTAATAAATTGATACCATCAATACCAATGTCATCAAGCTGAGTTAATAGCTGATACATTTGCTGTTCTGTACCGGGGATCACCGGCATTTCCACCATAACCGCTGGAAAAATTTCACGAGCTAACGCGATGCGGTACAAAACTTTGGTGATGCGTTCTTTTGAATCATCAATTTTGATGCTAAAACGGATTTCTTGTAGGCCTGCCTTCGCTAAAGCTAATGCGGTATTACGGTCTAATGGGTCACCAGCGGTATATAAACGGCTATGAGCCTGAGGTAATTTCTGTTGGACGGCTTGGAAAAATTCGATACTTTCTTGGCGAAAAAGTAGAGGCTCCCCGCCTGTTAGTGCGATATGGGTCAGAGGGTAACCTTGCTCGGCAATTGCATCAATTTCCCCAAGCGCATCACGCATTTCCTGTTGATAACCCTGATAATTTTCTTGGTTTGGGTTAAAACAAAAATAACAATCGCGGTGGCATTTTAATGACAAAAATGTCGTATAACTCCCTTCTCCCGTACGACATTGCACGCAAGCACTCGAGAGCCAATTACAATGTATACTCTTCCCATTATTGGCAAAAGTTGCGCCATGATTCTTTATACTTAGTTTGAGTTTCTCAATTTCATGTTGCTGTGCAAAAGGGGCTTCAAAATTAAGGCCATATTCTATGATTGCCTGCTGTGTTTGCTGTTCGATATCCAAATAGCGAATAGCGTAGCGCTTAAATTTTTGATTATTTACTGTCGATATTGTTCTATCAGTAATAGGATAGATCATAAATTTCCCTTCAATTTATGAGCAAACAGTTCCTATTATTCAGTGAATTTTCAATTAGGTTCAGAATGTAAATAATCAATTAATAGACTGTCATTATAATGCCAATAACAATTAGAAATATGCTTATAAATACTCACATCATTACCGAGCAAATTGAAAATAATTTTAAATAAGAAACATTCGCATTATATTATTTTGATTTTTAATTAATATCAGTATAGGTAAGTGACGTAATATGGTGTTGCGCAGGATCAAAAAAACTTTCCTTTCATTATTTATATATCAAATGATTAGCTATCGCTGTCGTTATGGCTAGGTTATTACTCAATCATGTTCTCATTATATGAGAATTATCTCTTTAAAAATCGCCATATAAAATTAAAATACCTCATTTAATAGCATTCTAAAATAATATTAAACTAACCTTTCAACATTAAAAGAGAGGAAATAATATTTCAATTTGTAAAATTAAACTTCAAAAAATGTTCAGCTATTCATATTTATCATATTTAATTTCTTTTATTTTATAAACCTCTCTAATAAATACAGCATAGTTATTATTTATCTTTTTATCATAATTAAAGATATAATTATAATTCATCGTTAGACACTCCCAACTCGTCACTATCACGCGGTTGGTCATTATCGTCAAAGTGGTAAAGCATAAGTCACCTTAACCGTTTCCATTGGCACCTCCGTCTTTATACTCTGAATGCTGCTAATTTGTGTTAAATGATCTGCATGAAATCGACGATAAGAGGCTAAGTCTTGCGTTACAATACGGATCAAAGCATCACATTCCCCTGCCATTAGATGGCATTCAACGACTTCAGGCATCTGTTTAATGTCTTCAACGAATTGGTTGATGGTCTTGGCATCTTGTGTTTTAAACCAAATACGTGCAAATAAAGAAAGACCGGCTCCAATTTTACTGCCATCCAATACGGCCACATAACGTTTGATAACCCCGGCTTCTTCAAGCAATTTCACACGACGCAGACAAGGGGACGGGGAAAGCCCCACTTCTTTAGCTAATTCAATATTCTGAATTTTTCCATCTCTTTGTAAAATCTGTAAGATGCGTCTATCAATGGCATCCAATTTTAGCCTATTTTCTTTCATTGGTACTCAACCTCAATTTAATATTAATTTTTGATATTAAATACCAATTATTGTTTATTTTAAAGCAATAAAAAAATCCAATATCACTGGATTATCGCTATAATTTTATTGCTACTGGCCAGTTGCGTGAATTAACAATAAACAATAATGAGGAATTGAAATGGAGTTACAGACCTTGCTCTTATTTAGCGCAACCGTAGTCCCTTTAGTCTGCACACCAGGCCCAGATATTCTTTTTATTTCCGCACAAGGATTATCAGGAGGCACCTCTGCTGCCTTGAAAGCTAATTTAGGTATTATACTGGGCTATATAGCGCATGCGATTCTGGCTGCACTTGGTTTAGCGGCAATTGTTGCGGCTTCCCCTATGATTTTCCACACCATTAAATGGGTTGGAGTGACTTATGTCACTTATCTTGCTATCCGCATGGTGTTATCTGCGATGAAAGCGGGAGACTTAAAAATTCAAACGGTGTCAACAAAGGCAGTAATAGCTAAAGCATTTCTGACGAGCTTTCTTAACCCTAAAGGGTTATTGGTGTATTTCGCTATTTTGCCGAATTTCATTAAGCTGACAGAAAGTGTGGCAGTTCAGTCTTTGATACTTTCAGCTGCTTTTATACTTTCGTGTGTCGTAATCTATGGTGTGATAGGTGCATTATTTGCTTCCATGCATAATAAGCGAGTTTATAATGATAAAAAACGCCGTATAACCGAGGGGGTTGCAGGCGGTATGCTAACACTCGCTGCTATCGGTTTAGCTACTAGTTAGCGAGGCAATAATTCAATCCAGATTAACTTGCTATCGGTGCTAAGTGGTTTTATCACCCCTTCACCGATATCAGGTAGCCACCAGGCTCCTTGTCCTTGCGCCATAAGATGGCAATTTGCGCCTGAAATTTCCCATTCACCATTGAGCACATAGACTAACCCTGCTTGGTTAGCTGGTAATTTACACTCTTCAGTGATGAAGTAGTTTTTAACCGCCCACCTATCATCTAGAAAAATAAAATTCATTAACTTAACTGATGGCTTTGGGACTTTTACCATACAAAATTGCTGGGCTGAAAATTGGACATGATCACCTGCATGCTCTAATCGGCACTCAAATGCTTTGGTATCGGTTAACAGAAGCGGCTGGTCATTCAACAATATTGCCAACCTTTCTCCTTCCGCATAACGTTTTAAATAGCTCTCTTGCTTAATGGTTGCAATACTTGCGCGTAGTGAATAGTCCGATGCCACTGGCCAGCAAAATACTTCTTGGCTGGCCCCCCCGCCATCATGCCAATCCAGGATAGGTAACTCCATTGTGTCAAAACATTTTATTTTCACATTACCTCCCATTTATTGCTGCTAACACATTTAGATTTATACTTAGATTGGCAAAGTTAATCTTTCAAGGCAATGAATTAACAATGATAATGTGACTAATCACGCCTCTCATTGATTAAAAAGTGACATAAACGGCCTAAAGTTTTCATTGCTTCTTCCACCCTTTCACTCCATGTAAACGATGCATTCAGACGAAATGCATGATTAAACTGATCACTAGTGGAAAACATACTTCCCGGTGCGATGCTGATCCCCTCTTTTAGTGCGAGTTGGTACAAACGAATAGCATTAAATGGCGGTTCAAATTCTAGCCATAAAAAATACCCACCTTTTGGTGTATTAACTTTTACTGACTGAGGCATGTATTTTGCTATTGCACTCAACATTTGGTGCTGACGTTGTTCCATCGTTAAACGCAGTTTACGAAGGTGGTTGTCATATCCCCCTAATGATAAGTACTCCGCAATAGCTAATTGCGTGGGAACGCTAGCAGAAACGGTGCTCATCATTTGTAAATGTTGAATTTTTGTCGCGTGTTGACCCGCGGCAACCCAACCCACTCGATACCCCGGCGCTAAACATTTCGAAAACGAAGAACAATGAAAGAAATTTCCTTTAGTATCTAGTGCCTTTGCGGGTATTGGCTGTTTGTTACCAAAATAAAGTTCCCCATAGACATCGTCTTCAATTAATGCAATTTGCTGCTTATTCAGGATATCGACCAATCGTTTTTTGTTCGTTTGCGGCATCGTACCGCCTAATGGATTTTGATAATGTGTCATCAGCCAACAGGCTTTAATTGGATATTTGCTTGCAATATCCTCTAACGCGTCAAGATCAATACCAAATAGCGGGTCTGTTTTAATAGCAATTGCCTTGAGTTTTAACCGCTCAATTGCCTGAAGTGAACCATAGAATGCAGGTGATTCGATAACGACCCAATCCCCGGGCTGAGTGACTGATTGTAAGCTCAGAACTAAAGATTCCATGGCTCCTGCTGTAATCACGATTTCATCAGGAGCAACATGGATCCCTTGAGTTGCATAACGCTGAGCAATGTTTCGACGCAGTTGTTCATTACCAGGCGGCAAATTAGCTGGTGTATTAAATTTCGATAAGCGCCTAGCGACAGACGCGAGTGATTTCGCGAGTTTTGGGTCATCTAATAAGGCGGGCTCTGGAAATGCGGAGCCAAATGGGATAATATTCGGGTCCTTACAAGCTTGTAAGACACCAAAAATAGAGGCGTTAATCTCTACATTTTCATTCAAATGTAGCCCTTTACCTCCTTTTGCGGCAGCAAATGCGTTATTGCGGTTTGCCACGTAATACCCTGATTGCGGGCGAGCAACGACCCATCCTTGGCTTTCAAGCAACTGATATGCTTGCACAACAGTCATTAAACTTAAACCAGACTGTTTAACACTTTCCCTCAATGAAGGTAATCTGTCGCCCACTTGCCAGATATTGTCTTCAATTTGCTGACGAATTTGCGCTGCTAATTGTTCGTATCTCGTCATAGCCGCCTCAACTGTTATAGTTAATATCTCAATAATTGTTACTATTATAGTTTATCGTCTCATGTTCTACTTATCCACACATTCACCTGACTTTTTTTTAACTATAAGCACAAAACATTTTTCGTTGGATGGCGATTATTTTGCACTCAGGTGTGAGCAATCTCTTTTGCTAAGGATTAGCGCCTCAATTGCTCTCATCAAAACGTTGAATGTTGCGTGTCATTAACATATCCACTCAGGGGTCAATATGTTTGGACTAACTGCGCTGGAACTTGCCCGTATACAATTTGCGTTTACGGTCTCGTTTCATATTATTTTTCCAGCCATTACGATTGGGCTCGCAAGTTACCTTGCGGTGCTACAAGGTTTATGGCTTAAAACTCGTGATCAAGACTATATAAAACTGTTCCATTTTTGGTCGAAAGTTTTTGCGGTTAATTTCGGAATGGGTGTTGTTTCTGGCTTGGTTATGGCATACCAATTCGGCACTAACTGGAGCTTTTTCTCAGATTTTGCGGGAGGTATTACAGGGCCATTACTCACTTATGAGGTTCTTACGGCCTTCTTCTTAGAAGCTGGTTTCCTCGGTGTTATGTTGTTTGGGATGAACCGTGTAGGTGAAAAATTGCATTTCTTCGCTACTTGCATGGTTGCGCTAGGAACGATTATTTCCACATTCTGGATTTTGGCCTCCAACAGCTTTATGCAAACACCACAAGGCTTTGAAATTATTGATGGGCGCATTGTTCCCGTTGATTGGTTTGCCGTTATTTTCAACCCCTCTTTCCCTTATCGATTACTGCATATGACTACAGCAGCTTTCCTTGCTGCAGCATTTTTTATTGGGGCTTCCGCCGCTTGGCACTTGCTCAAAGGCAACAAGTCCAGTGCCATGAAAAAAATGTTTTCCATGTCCCTGTGGTTGATTTTAGTTTTAGCCCCTGTTCAAGCTTTAATCGGGGATGCTCACGGCCTAAACACACTTAAACATCAACCGGTTAAAGTGGCTGCAATGGAAGGTCACTGGGAAAACAAACCCGGAGAAGCCACTCCGCTGATCTTGTTTGGTATTCCAAACCAAGAAAAGGAAAAAACAGAATTCGCTATCGAAATCCCTTATTTAGCAAGCCTGATTTTAACACACAGTATTGATAAACAAGTCCCCGCGCTAAAAGAATATGCCCCAGAAGATAGGCCTAACGTGTTTATGGTGTTTTGGTCATTCCGCGTAATGGTCGGGCTTGGCTTATTAATGATAGCGGCTGGAGTTTGGGGTTTATGGCTTCGCTACCGTAAAAACCTTTATGAGTCGAAAACATTCTTACGTTTTATGTTTTTAATGGCACCTTCTGGGCTGATAGCCATCCTTGCAGGTTGGTTTACAACAGAAATTGGCCGCCAGCCATGGGTTGTTTATGGGCTACAACGAACCTCTGATGCGGTCAGTGCACATGGTGAAATGCACATGAGCATCAGTTTAATCGCCTTTTTTGTCGTTTATGGCGGTGTTTTCGGGATTGGCTATATGTACATGATGAAATTAATTCGTAAAGGTATCGCGGAGGACGCAGCTCATGGGCATTGATTTACCTCTCATTTGGTTTGTCATCATCGTATTTAGTATGTTGATGTATATTGTCATGGATGGGTTCGATTTAGGCATTGGGATCCTTTACCCTGCGCTGAAAGACAGCCAAGACCGTGATCTGATGATGAACAGCGTTGCCCCAGTGTGGGATGGCAATGAAACTTGGTTGGTTTTAGGTGGAGCCGCTTTATTTGGTGCTTTTCCTCTCGCTTATGCGATTGTCCTCGATGCCCTGTCAATTCCATTAACTTTCATGTTATTGGCCTTGATTTTCCGTGGTGTTGCCTTTGAGTTTCGCTTTAGAGCGGATGAATCACACCGCCGCCATTGGGATCACGCCTTTATTTGGGGTTCAATTTTTGCCACCTTTGTTCAAGGAGTGGTCGTTGGTGCCTTTATCCAAGGCTTCCATGTAGAAAACCGTGTTTACATGGGGGGGGATTTCGATTGGTTCGCGCCTTTCCCACTATTTTGCGGATTTGGCCTTGTTGTGGCTTATGCACTATTAGCTTGTGGGTGGTTGATCATGAAAACTGAGGGCCACTTACGTAGCACGATGTATCGTGTTCTACGGCCATTAACATTACTGATGTTAGCGGTAATTACGGTGATCAGTCTCTGGACTCCGATGTTAAATGAGGCCGTTTTTGAGCGTTGGTTCTCTCTGCCAAACCTGTTCTTCTTTTTACCTGTTCCGTTACTGGTATTAGGCTGTACTTGGTTGATCCTAAAAAGTGCTAAGCGACAACGATTCGATAGCGTGCCATTCTTAGCGGCTTTAATGTTGATTTTCCTTGGGTTTACTGGCCTAGGTATCAGTATCTGGCCAACGCTCATTCCACCCGCAGTCAGTTTCCGTGATGCCGCTGGCCCATCCGAAAGTTTAGGCTTTATGTTAGTCGGTGCGTTATTCATTATTCCTGTTATTTTGGTTTATACCTATTGGAGTTACTATGTCTTCAGAGGAAAAATTACCCCAGAACAAGGTTACCACTGATAACGTGGCAGCCTCCCCTTGGTGGAAAAAACTCGGTTGGATGGCCATTATCTGGTTCGGAAGTGTATTGGCGCTATTTGCCTTCTCTTCCGTGTTTAAATTGATGATGACCGCAGCCGGAATGAAAGTGAAGTAATCTACCTTTCGATATGCCGTATGCTAAAAATCATACGGCATTTTTATTAAAATCAACAATTCATCACTGTAAATTGCCTCCCTACTGTTGAAAATCTCTCTTTATAAATATCCTCTTCCAATCACTCACTAGCGGTTGCAACTTACAAAGTTATTCATGATAATGATAATAATTACCATATAATAAAATTATCATTAATAAAGGAGATTGTCCGTGGCCACTGAACAACCCGTTGAAAAAAACATCTACCGCCCGGCTCCACCACAGCTCATTCAAGTCAAATCCATTACCGATATCACCCCATCTATTCGCAGCATTACTTTCACCGGTGAAAGACTCAATACATACCCAACTGATTGTGAAGGTGGGCACCTGAAAATATTTTTAGCCCCTGATTTAATCAGCCAGCCCGCACTCCCTATCCTAAGTAAAGAAGGCCGTAGCTGGCCAGAAGACAAACCTCGTCCATTTGTTCGTACCTATACCGTCAGAGCCATCCGCCCTGAAGTTAGCGAGATAGATATTGAATTTGCTATGCATGATGGCGCAACTGGCCCTGCATACCTATTTGCACGTGATGCAAAACCAGGAAATTGGATGGGGATTACCAATCCGGGTGGCCCAGACCCATTATTGCCTGCCAGACAACATTACTTCATGGCCGGTGATTCAAGTTCTCTACCCGCTATTGCCGCATTATTAGAAAAAATGCCAGCAAATGCCCAAGGTAAAGTCGTACTACGGTTAGATAGCCCAAAAGACGTGCGAGAACTGAAAAAACCTGAACACGTTGACGTAATTTGGATCTGTGGTGATATCACCAAAACAGCTGAATTAATTAGCACGTTTAAGTCTTGGGACATTCCAAACAATGATTGCGCTTTTTGGATTGCGGGTGAAGACCAAATTATTCGTGATTTGCGTCGTTATATTCGTCGAGAAAAAGGTTTTGGTCGTGATGATATCTATGCAATTCCTTACTGGCGATATGGTTATGATGAGGAAGGTTATCACCATGAACGCCATGCTGTAATGGACAACCCTGACGACTAACTTCGGTTCAAATAGTTAGCTCGCTTATTGATTATAAACTCTACTAAGCGAGCTCATATCCTGCTCCTATCTGCCTTCATCACGTTTTTAGTCATTATATTCCTCATCAATAAACTAGCTAAAATACTTTTCATTCTTACATTTGTTATGTTATAACATAATGGTTTTTATGGTCGTTATATTCACTACAAAAATAGGAAAACCACTGTGTACAAAATGGCAATTTTAAAAACCAGTCTTTATGTCGCATTAGCTCTCACTAGCTATACAGCAGCTGCTCATGGCTCACATAGTCACTCTCATCCACAATCAGAGAAAGCACTCCAAGCTTCAAAAGGGATTTTTGAAGATGCTGACGTCAAAGATAGGTCTCTTAGCGATTGGCAAGGCATCTGGGAATCGGTTAATCCATTACTATTAAATGGAAAGCTCGATGAAGTTTTAGAAAGTAAAGCAAAGAAAAATAAAGATAAAACGGTTGAAGAGTATCGTGAATATTATAAAAAAGGCTATGCCACCGATGTTGACAGCATTGGAATTGAAAATGATGTTATTGAGTTTACCCAAAACGGTGCCGTAAGCAGCTGTAAATATGACTACGCCGGTTACAAAATTCTTCATTACACTTCAGGGAAAAAAGGCGTCCGTTACTTGTTTGAATGCAAAGATGCTAACTCAAAAGCGCCCAAATTTATCCAGTTTAGCGACCATATTATTGAGCCACAGGCCTCGGGGCATTTCCACCTGTATATGGGAAACGAATCTCAGGAAAAATTATTAAGCCAACTAGAAAATTGGCCAACCTATTACCCATATACCCTCACAGATGAGCAAATCGTACATGAAATGCTCTACCACTAATCAATTGCCTCGATAAAGATTTAACCTATACCCCGCGAACAAATCGCGGGGTATATAATTAATAACAAAACTAATTAATAGTTATAAGCCAATAAGGCTTTATGGCACAATTGTGATCTCACACAATCCTCAATAGTAAAATTCACCATCGAAACCATTTCATCAGTACTAAAACGTTGTAATGCATCGGTTAACCCTGAGGACACACCTTCAGGCAAATCACACTGGGTCACATCACCATTGACAATCACCGTCACATTTTCACCAAGCCGAGTTAAAAACATTTTCATTTGCGTGACAGTGACATTCTGCGCTTCATCTAATATCACGACGGCATTTTCAAATGTTCGACCTCGCATATAAGCAAATGGCGCGATTTCCACTTTAGCAATTTCGGGGCGCAAACAATATTGCAAAAAGGATGCGCCGAGCCTTTTCACCAATACGTCATAGACAGGACGAAAGTAAGGCGCAAACTTTTCTGACATATCACCCGGTAAAAAACCGAGATCTTCCTCCGCTTGAAGAACGGGCCTTGTCACAATAATCTTATTGATATCTTTATGAATTAACGCATCAGCTGCAAGTGCAGTGCTGATATAGGTTTTACCACATCCCGCTTCGCCATTCGCAAAAATTAATTGCTTATGTTTAATGGAATTAATATAGAGTTTTTGAGCTTCATTTCTGGGCAATATAGGGGATTCATCACGACGTTCTTTTGCCATACCGATAGCTTCAATGCCAGTAAATTCAGCAAATGATGCGACGTTATTGATATCAAAACGACCTGAGCGATCTTTGCGTGATGAACGTTTCATTTCACGACGTGCCTTTGTTGCAGCTTTCTGTCTACTCATAGTATTAACCCTTCCAGGTATCAGTGATGTCAATTCAAATGACGGACTATTCAAAACAGAGGTGAGCTCCCTTCAAGCTCAAAGTTAATATCAAACATCTATTATGTGGCTGTAACTCCATGCAATAACTCGGCTAATAAAAAAACCGGTTACCAATCTCACCATGGAAATTTCATGATGGAGTGGTAACCGGTTTTGTACTCGCGTGTATAAACACTTATTTCCCATTAGTTTCTCCTGTAACAGCGATACTTTTAAACTAATGAATCTATATGACAGTAATATGACAAGCAGCAATATTTTTAGTGCCTCAATGAGTCCATGTTTTTATTGCAGTTTTCATCTGCTTTAAATATAGCGTCATTTTTTTTGATAAAGCAACATTTTTCTAACAAAATTTTGGGCGTTTATTAAAATTTTTCGTTATCACACATAAATATAAAAAAATAAAACCGCAATAATCAGTTAGTTAACTATTGCGGTTTTAAAGGATAATTAGCGTATTTTACAATTTCCCGCTAACTCAAAACCTGCGGCTTTAGCCAATTGTTCGTCAGTGAAGATGACGGCATTTTTATCAGCGATGGTATTGAAGCTAGCACAATGTGAAAAATGATATTTTTTAGAATTGCGATTACCTTTAATTTCAACCGTATTTGGTACAATAGATTTATTTTCTATTACTTGAGGCTGATTTAAAGGTGAGACTGGTGAAATATTAACACCCTCTGCGCTATTTTTATGATTTAAACTCCATTTTTTCTCCCCTGTCACAAATGGGTTATGATGGCCCATCACCTTAGCGACTCGATTATCACGCTGGATTTCCCAAGGGGTTGGAGGATATTTATTATCCCAAGCCATCAGTAACTGTTGTTGTTGACGTGACATAGATAAGTTATAGCGGTCATGCATATAGAAATATACTCGGGCTACTTGCCCTTTGGCCTCATCTCTTGGTTCAAAGACTTTTTGTTTAAAATCAACTCGACTGCGGCACATTCCGTATGGATATGGCGTATTAGCGGGTAATTGCCCAAAACTAAAATTGCTTCTATCACCATTCACCTCACCAATAGAAGGCGCTAAATTATGCAGATCGGCTTCCATTTGGCCAAAAATAGGGTCACTAGACACACAGTTTTTTCGCCCACCTTGTTGCCAACATTGTCTTTGATGACCAAACACCCATGCCGGAACAATATGCTCCCATTCAATGCGTTCGGCTCGGTTCTGTTGTTTACGCACTTGATAACCACAAGAGGCTAAATCGACTTTTCCTCCGCTTTTTCCTACCCATTCCCACTGGCACCCACAGTATATTGTTCCCTCACCTTGGTGATTTTGATCTGCATAAACCTGAGTTTTACTCAGTGCTTTGGCTTCAGTAAATGAACTTGGTGCAGAAAATGAAAAAGCAGAAAAAATAAATAATAGAATCGAAAAAACAAATTGATAATATTTGGACAAGCTAAATTGTTTCAAAATAACACCACTAATAAGAATATATTCGAAGAATTGAAATGAATGCGTTAGTTTTTCCTCTAACACATTAATGCATAAGAAGAAATATCACATATTCTAATCAAATAGTAGCATTAATGATATCAGCGATGACTCAATTTTATGGTTAACACCCACATCAGAATTTATGCAGCTTTAATAGAATATCTAACTCTTATTAGTAAAAGAAAAAAGTATGGCTTACGGATATAGCAAGAATACCAGCAAGCCATCCCTTAAAAATTACACGCTTGGTCTTTTGCGATATAGCCATAAACCAGGTAAAGAAATACCAATAGACAAGGCTCCAACAATGAAAGACGCTTTTAAGAAATTAGTCACTAGAACCTCAACTAATTCAGGATCATAGCCAAATTGCGATATTTTAACGACTGAAATCATTGCAATATAGGCACTAATACCTGGAAACATTGGGATCACGGCAGCAACAGTAAACACTTTAGGATGAGCTAACCACCAGCGCGACCACTGAATACCGATAATACCGATTAAAATTGCTGCAAGAAAACTTGCCCACTCGATTTGCAGCCCTAGTGTCATCAATATCATTCTAAAGCCATAGCCAATAGCACCTAATAAAGCGCAATATTTCAATGCCCTAACAGGCACATTAAATACCATAGCAAACCCGACTGCTGGTATAGCCGCTAGTAGCATTTTTTCACATAAGGAGAACAGAAATTCTATGCCCATTCTTTTAAACCCCAGATTGTCATTGCTAATACAACCCCAATACAGGTAGCCAAAGTAAGGAGACTCGCCATTGTCCAACGCGCTAAACCTGTATTAACATGCCCTTTAAACATATCAGCGACTGCATTAATTAATGGGAAGCCCGGAACTAAAAGCAATACGCTGGCAGCCATAGAAATCGTTTCAGTGACTGCTAAATACGGTATTTTCAGTAATAATCCAGAGACCGTTGTCGCAACAAACGCAGTGATACAAAAATTAATCAATGGGTTCATTTGATGAGAAGTTAACACTTGTCGCACATACATTGCACAGCCACTGGCTAAAAATGTAATTAATGCACTTTCCCATCCCCCTCCATTCAACTTGCTGAAACAAGCACAAGATAAAGCCACCATCAAAACCATTAACCATCGAGGATATCGCAACGGTTTAATCGATGATAATTTCTTGTGTAATTGTTTTCGGTCTAGTAAATGATGTTCGACGAGAATGACCGCATGCTGGACTTCGGTGACAACATGCATATTAATACCACGGTCAATAATACGCCGTGTTGACGTTAGGCAGCGGCCATCAATTATGGTGGTTAAAACTAATGAGTTAGATGAGATTGCACTATCAACTTGATTTGCTCCAAGTGCAATGCCCAAACGGGTTGTCAATTGTTCAACGAGCATACTTTCAGCGCCATGTTGCAATAACAATAAGCCACACTCAATACATAGCCGAGTTACCTCACGTTGCTGATCAACAGGATCATTTTGGTCTATTTTTTGTTCATTCAATGCATGCTCTGCCATCTTGCCCCCAATATTGTGACAACCATTCAGATATCATCCTAAACATGTTAATCTTTATAAATATCATAAAGACAAATATCAGCTTAAATGATGATCTCTTTCAGGTAAATCTGTGATTGAGGTAACGTGATTTAAACTATTTGGTAAAATTTGTTATGTTATTTTCTTATTTGAAGACAAAGAGTAGGATTAGCCATTCATGAGTAGCACGCTTACAGCTAAAACCCCAAAAGGCCGACGTCGTCATCAGGCTTTGATCACTGCCGCAACTGAAATTTTTCTGCAATATGGGTTTGAAGGTGCAACTCTGGATATGATTATTGAACGTGCTGGAGGCTCTCGAACGACTTTATATAAAAATTTTGGTGATAAAGAAGGGTTGTTTGCCGCTGTTATTGCATCTATGATTGATGATATTTTTCAAGAACCTAACGAAAAAACACCCTCACTAAATACGATTGAGTCCATACTTTCTTTTTATGGTTCTCGATTTTTATTGAATGTTCTTAAACCTGAATCCATCGGGTTATATCGGTTAATTTTAGGTGAATACAACCGTTTCCCTGAAATAACCCATGCATTTTTTGAGCAAGGCCCTGTAAAAAGCTATCGCTTGTTAACACAGAAATTGGCTTTACTTCCTGATGTTAAAGTAAATGAAACAACATTATTAAGTATTTCTTCACGCTACCTAGAAATGCTAAAAGCGGATGTGTTTATCACCACTTTTTGTGTTGCCGATTTCAAGCCCAGCGATGAATTTATTCAACAGCAAATTGCTATGTCCGTCGATATCATCGCCAGTTATATCCGTAAAATCAGTAAAACCACAATCGACTAAGCTAAAACTGATTGGGCTTGCTCTTTTGCAGCTATTGCATCCGTTGCGATTAAAACTTGAGGACCATACAACGCAGACAACATGGGAGCCATGCGTTCCATCTCCTCTTTATCTCGGCCATCAGGTTGTAGCGTAACAACTAGAGCGCGACAATGCTGTTCCATTGCTTCTTTTGCATCTTTCAACCAACGACGCACATATTTCATACTTTGCATATCTTCTGATGATGGTTTTTCTTTTTTAACCACTGGAGGATATATCAATACAAATTCATTTCTTCTCGCCAATAACATATCCATTTCCTCTAACCATAAACGTGTTTCATCCATAGTTGATGGAAATATATTCATCTCGCAGATTGGCCAATTTTCTGTTTTTATCATATTTTTACTCATCACAATCATCTCTGTTGTCATCATTAATTAAAGTGTACTTGAATGTACACTTTTGTATCATCCATAGTCAAGAATGATTATCATTTGTATTTTGCAAATTATGCTATTTCTGACAGTGACTAACAGGAATATTCTCAATATGCAGAAAAAGTTTATTAGTTAAAAACATTCACGTGTTCGAGTGGTGCGTTTTTGAATATGGAATGTTATTCTGACGATATTATGAATTTTAAAAGCGAAAATACGATGAAAAAAACTCTTCCAATTGCGTTTAGCCTTTTAATGGCTTTCACTGCATTTAATGCAAATGCAGGTGCAACCTGTGATACTTATTTCAAAGAAATGAATGACCTTGTTAAGCAAGCTGAAGAACAATATAAAGATGAAGCCAATGCAGGTGAACAAATTGCATTAATGAAGTCACAATTAGAGGAAGCGAAAAAAGCCCTTGCTAGCTACCCAGATGATGCACAAGAGCAAGCTTGCAGCCAAGCACTTAAAGCAATTGAGCAAGCCAAAGAAGCGGTAAAAACACCCTAGAATTGTTCGCTTTTAATAGATAAAAAAATAGCCTGCTCAGCAGGCTATTTTATTTACCGAACCACGAGAACCGAGATCTTCGCATAGGAAACAATCCCAGAAGCATTTGAACCTAATAAATGGGTTGAAATACTTGGATTGCGTGAGCCGATAACAATAAGGTCAGCATCAATAGCCTCAGCTTCTGATAAAACTTTATCTCTTGGTGAACCAAACTCCACCTTATAAGAGATTTTATCTGACGGATAATCAATCTTTTCAATAATTTCTTTTAGCTGCTCTTCAGAGCGCTCAAGTGCTTTTTTAGCAAATGAAGACAGTAAATCATAATGATAACTATAACTCATTGAAAATCTTGAAACATCTGGAACTGAGTGAAATAAGTGAATTTTCGCATCTGAAATTTTTGCTAAATAAATAGCATGTTTTAATGCGTTATCTGTTAGTACATCTTCAGATATATCCACGGGAACCAAAATTGTTTGATACATATGATGCCCCTTATTAATTATGTTGACGTTTTTATTCAAGTTATATTGTTGCGTATTTTTACAACTTGGTTATTAGGCGTAGCGGGTGAATATTTTCCTTTTTAGTCTTTAGAAGTATAGCCTTACTGCACTAAAAAAGCTGTGAAGCCCCTTACTATTACAACAAAAAATTATTCTTCTAAATGCCATTTATGCAAAATACGATGAATAAAAGGAGTTACAATTAATCCAATACTGATAATAAAAACACTTTGTAAAAATAAACCATAAATAGCGATAAAGAAACGGCCTCCCCGTGTAATTGGAGCCGGCTCAATAGCTTGCCCACTCAACATAGACAACGCATTAAGCATTGACTCAACAGCTGAATGGCCTTCAATAAAATAAAAACCGATTATACCGGGTAATAACCCAAGAAAAAAAATCAAAAGCCCGAGTAAATAAAAACGTAAAACTCTCAGAACAAAGTGTTCAACACGCAGTAATTCTTGTGAAAACTTTTCCATACTGACTCAAATTCACCTTGTTATAAGTAAGATCAATTAACTTGAGTGCTAAAACTGATTGAATTGGCAATACAAATAATGAAATAAAAAAGAACCTACCCATTGAGCAGGCTCTTCTCTAATTATTAACGTACAACCAGCACTGATGTTTCAGCGTAACGTACTATACCCGCCGCTGTTGACCCTAAAAGATGAGTTGTAATATTTGGGCGACGAGAGCCAATGACAATAATATCGGCATTAATGTCTTTTGCTGTATTAATCACTTCATCTCGTGGAGAACCAAACGTTATAGTATAACTAACGTCATCATGAGGTAAATCAATTGAATCCATTAACATTTTCATGTCTTCTTCCGCTTTCACCGTCGCACGGTCTTTTATTTCCATGTAACCTAAAGCATACGCATTAATAATTGCTGAAGAAATTGGCAAAACATGAATAAGATGAATTTTAGCACTAGATTGCTTTGCAAGATTAACAGCATGACGAACGGCTTTGCTGGTTAATTCATCTTCTGTTAAATCGATAGGGACCAGAATCGTTTTATACATAACCCCTCCTAAAATAGTTAAAATGAAGTTCTACAACAAAATTATAAACAATTACTAATAAATGTCTCTTATCCACAAAGATAAATGAGATCTCTAACTACAAATAAAGGCAGGCTATTCTCTTAGCCATGGCGTCACAGTTAAACCAATTAACATGCCTTCAGGGCTTAATAACCTTGTTACGGTTTGCCCCCAAGGCTCCATGCGATTATTAACTAATAAGACATAGCCTTCTTTCAGACAAATATCCGTGATCTTCTCGATGTCTGAAACCTCAAACTCCATCCAACTTTGCGGAGTGAGTATATTTTCAGGCCACTCATTTTGACTAAAACACGATTGGGCAGCTTGCTCTATAGGCCAAAGTGCAAAATGTTTAACACCTTCTAGCCCATCTTGCTCACAAGTTAAATATTGGCTTCCTTCTTCTATTGGCTTCAAAGGTAACTTTAACAACTCAAGATAAAAAGAATGACTTTTTTTGTAATCTGTCACTATCGGCCCAAACCCTGCAACAAATAATACATCAGAGCTATCTTGGAAAGGTATCATCCTGTGTTCCTATAACGTGATGAGCTACTAAAATTTTACCGTTTAATAAAATCGATAATTACTTTTACAAAATAAGATAATTAACCACTGACTTTATTCATTGTAGAGATCATTTTTTCAACCATTCTTTGAGCCTTCAAGCCCTCTTCTCCACTGATCAAAGGTTGAGTTTGGTTTGAAACAGAATCAATAAAATGCCGAATTGCACCATCAAAACCGCGTTGAACCAAAATGGAGTCCCAATTAGCCGGTTTTTTCTCGCTGATCCCAACGGCATTTTCACTCCACCAATGGTTCATATTGGTTATTTGATGAATACTGTCCTCAGCAATGACAACAAGTTGCTCTTGTTGGCTTCCGGCTTTGCGATGCATCGATGTTGTTAACCAACATTGGCCAGCTTGCATATGGTGCTCGGCATAAAACAATTCATCAGTATTTGTTTTGTGAATGCTACCACTGATCAGTTTTGCATTACTTTGTGCAATCCACATTATAGTATCAATGACATGCAAATAATCATCTAATAACGTAAACCTGAAGTCATTCGGCCCTACGCTATCCATACGGTGTTTATCCATACGAATAGACGCTATATTTTTAATATCTTGTTTAATTGCCAAATAAAACGGCGAGAAACGGCGGTTAAATCCAACCATTAACATTTTTTGACGTCGCGCTGCTAACTGAATTAATTGCTCCGATTGTTCAATTAACTCAGTCAATGGCTTATCAACATAGACATGAACGTCAGCCTCTAATAGCAGCTTGATTACCTCAAAATGGCTTTTGGTCGCACTGTGAACAAAAATAGCATCACATTGCTGTGCTAGTGCGTTAATACTGCTAAACAGGGGCATTCGATAACTATCACACACCAATTTTGCCTTTGATTGATTTGGAGAAAAAGCACCAACCAACTCCCAGTTTTCCTCTTTAGTTAAAATTGGTAAATACGCTTTTTGTGCAATAGAACCTAAACCAACTACACCCACCTTTAATTTTCGCATCGTAAACACGCCTGTTAATGGTTAATCTCTGCAAGAATAATCTCATTAATATCAATTAAAAAAATTTTTTTTTGTTAAAAAAACAATTTTGATGAGAAATAAATACACAATAGATTGTTTTATATAAACAAAAAATGAAAATAAACAGGGAGAGTGAATAAGTAACTGCATAAAAAAAAGGGTTGATTTCTTAAATGAGAATGGTTATCTTTTACCTCGTGAATACTTGAGTAAATCACTCAAGTTTATCACAAACGACATTGCTCACATTGCTTCCAGTTTAGCAGGCCAACTTCATATGTTGGCCTTTTTTTTATTTAAAATAATCTATTATTTTCTGCGTATTGCACTACTAAAACTCCATGATTTCAAATGCCCAACATATGCTAGGCGTTGAGTGGGCATGAAAGTCGGCACATCACCGGTTCGCATATGCAATATATCCGCAGGTGTTATCCACGATGAATTACCTTCAAATAAGGGAATACCCGCATACTTATAAGCATCTAGGACAAACTGCGAACAAAAGAAACCATTAGCTTGGTCCACATTATCGCCTAACTGAACTTTAGCTAAGGTTTTTAAGCAAAAATTACGTATCGTTTCACCAATTAACGGAAGTTCACATACTCTTTTAGTGATCATCCAAGGAGCAATCATCACAATGCCTTTATAGTTATACTTGTTTCCATTATTTTGAACTGAAAATTCGCGTAATTTTTCTGCATGTAATGATGTTAAGCCTGCTTGTCTCAATACCACCATGTTATTAGAATCTTTCACTGCTTGGTCTAAGGTAATGATCCTAACGCCACTTCCCACAGATTCAGCAACTTCGCCCAAGCCTAGATAAATAGATGCATGGCTTACTCCGCTAATACTAAATAACCGAATTCCCCATGAATTTAACCCTGTAGCAGACGATAAAAGAATATCTCCGGGCAACATATCAGAAACTGCCAACGGTTCAACGGAATCCTCAATAGGAACCGTATTTGCGTGTTGAATATTAAATTTTAAGCGATTAGTTTCTTCATCTGATTTAAATTGAGTAGAACACCCTGAAAGAGAAAAACAAAATAAAAATAGTAGGCAACAATAAAATTTCATTCTACAACACCCAATAGTGATCTTTCTTTTTAGTTTTTAATTAATGCAGATAATATCCTTTAATCTATTTTATGACTACCGTTTATTTTTATAATAAGAGGCTCTGAATGTTACGCGTAGGAATGGTGTATATTGAAGTGAGTTAATGTAAGTTAATAAGAAAAATCCAATTTTAATTAAATAGCATCAACCCCCTAGTGAATACTAGAGGGTTACATTCATTCAATTAACTAATAACATATTCTGGGTAAAAAACAGTTACTGAATGATATGTTTTCTTTTCTGTCGCTTTATTCTTTTGTACTGCAACTGCGGCATTATCTTTAGAACTTAGCGAAACACGTATGTTTTTCTTAGAACGACTTAATTTATAAGGCATACCTAACAAACGACGTGCATTATTATTACTAACCATTATCGACTCCTTAAACTACTAAATTAAAAATTCATTAAAAAAATGAACATCAAAAAACATAGTCATCGTTGACCACAAAGGCTTTTTTGTTTCATAATAATAACAAAACAAAGTGTAACTTAATCAGTATAACACTAAACTAGTAATATATAATCCAGTTTTATTTATTAGTTCCCAATGGTTACTATATATTTTACGTTAAAATTATATTCGGTTTGCTTGAAAGGCTATTTTAATAAAAAACATGTTATTGGGTTATTTCATACGACTAAGCAGAGGTGTAAATGTTAAAAATATTAGGCCGCACTTCGTCAATTAATGTCCGAAAAGTATTATGGACTGCACATGAGCTTGATCTTAAATTTATTCATGAAGATCACTGGGGAAATCATGAGAATTTAATTCAAGTCGATTTTTTAAAATTAAACCCCAATGCGCTTATTCCAGTCCTTGTTCATGAACAAGGCTCATTATGGGAGAGCAACACAATTTGTCGGTATCTAGTGGCAAAATCCCAACGGACGGATTTATTACCCGAAGAGCCACTTGCTAGGGCTGAAATAGAAAAATGGATGGATTGGCAAATCTCAGAGCTCAACCCAGCATGGCGAGCTGCATTTATGGCACTAGTAAGACAGGATTCTTTTTTTCTACAACAACCTGAAATCGTGGAAAAAAGCATCCATTTATGGAATGAAAAAATGCAAATAATTGAATCTGTGTTATCAAAAAATCAGCCCCAAAAAAATCATCAGAACTATCTCTATGGAAACCATTTTTCTCTAGCGGATATCGTTATCACATTATCAATCCAACGTTGGCTATTAACCCCGATAAAACGCCCTAACACACCATTTTTACTTGACTATTATAAAAAAATGATAAATCGCCCTGCAGCATTAAAATGTATAAACCAACAGACCGCATAACAAATAACCTAAAAGCGTGTGCTACAAAATTTTAGCACACGTAGTTCCTTATTCGAGCGGTGAAGCAGGACTTGAGCACTTATCTTTCCAAATTTGGTTAACCTGTTCAGGCAATAATATTTCATGTCCTCCGTCAATAAACGGAATAGAAATATCCATGCGGCCTTCATCATTGGTATAAGATTTAACAATAAAACGCTTAAATCCGTCAGGCTTATCATTTTTATATCGATACACCTCCCCACAAACATAACCAACCTTACCATTATCCGCAGTGTAGCGAGAAAAATGATATTCAATATTTCTAAATTTTGCTGCTTGTGGGTACGCTAAAACATCATAAACATTCTTTTTTACTTGCTCAACTAAACTCAATTGAGTTGGTTTCATATATAGTGCCCCTAACAGAAATGCAGCACCAAAAATAAGTATCGCAATGATTACTTTAAAAAAATTCATTTTTATTCTCGCCATATATGACCAAATTTATTGAAATAATGTTCATTATGATGATAACCAGATATCAATTAAAATCCATCTTTAAAACGTAAATATTCTTATATTTATCATTTTGTTATTTAAATAAGTTCAACATTAAAACCTTATTGTGTGTAATGTTAAGTTGAGTTTAATATTACAACTGTTTTTTACTCTTAATCCCCTAGAAAATTTCTCGTTTCTATTGTGATCCTCTGTAAACAATCAGTATAGTAAGAAAAATAATAACACTGCATGATAATAGGAAGTTGAAAAATGAAAACAATAGGCCTCATTGGTGGTATGAGCTGGGAATCTACATTACTATACTACCAACAACTTAATGAAGGAGTGAAACAGCAGTTAGGTGGCCTACATTCTGCTAAAATTGTTTTATATAGCGTCGATTTCGCTGAGATAGAACAGTATCAGTCCAATGGGCAATGGGATTTGGCAGCACAATGTTTAGCAGATGCAGGAGAGCGTTTAAAGCTTGCAGGCGCTGATTTTCTGGTTCTTTGCACCAATACTATGCATAAAGTAGCACCACTAATTGAATCTCAAACCGGTCTTCCATTATTACATATAGCTGATGCAACAGGTGAACGGATAACACAGTCAGGTATAAAAACAATTGGACTCTTAGGAACTGCGTTTACGATGGAGCAGCCCTTCTATAAACAAAGGTTGATTGATAAGTTTAATTTGGATGTTCTAGTACCTAGCGCTCAAGATAGAAAAATAATTCATGATATTATTTATAATGAACTATGCTTAGGAAAAATAAACAAAGAATCTAAACAGGAATATCAACGTATAATGACATCTCTGGTAGAAAAAGGTGCTGAAGGTATCATTTTAGGATGCACTGAAATAACATTACTTGTTAATCAACATGATACTACAGTAAACATATTTGATACCACCGCCATTCATGCACAAAAAACAATTGAAGTTGCGCTATCTGCTTAATCATTATTATCTAATAACAGACGCTGTCTTCAATAATTATTGTTAAGATAGTTTCTGTTAAATAATGGTAGCAAAATTGACATATCATCTAGTTAAAAATCACATTTTGCACTATTAAATAGAATTTAATATTAGCCAATTCTCACCTTTTGATTATAAAATACAATAATGCTATTTTTTATCGTTTATTGCACTAACTCTATTCTTATAAGAGTTAGTTTAACTTAACCACCTTAGATTTGTTTTTTATTAAATTTACAGATTATTACCCATTGAATATTAATTCTCATCTAAGATAATAAAAAATTAAGATTAAATTTTTGACAGGTTATTATGTATAAAAATAATGTTGGTAATGTTGTATTAGGCGGATTTATTAAACAAAAACGTATAGAACGTCAAATTACGACAAGAAAAATGGCTGAACTAATATCTATTTCTGAAAAATCATACATAAAATATGAAGATGGAACTCTTTCAATATTTATTGACCACCTTGTAATGCTATCTAAAATACTCAATATAGATGTCAAAACATTATTTGATATCTACGTCAACGCACAACCATGAGCCTGAATATATTGTACTATCACAAAAATTTTGCTTTATATTGAAAGGGTTAAATATAGTACTTAGACAAGAGTTATCACCAGCAATTAACGTTGTATAAAGATAATCTCAGTTTGCATCCTCAATCACAGCAAATTGAGAATGTATTGTATGTGTCATCTTTACCTTGGGTTTCATTTGACAGTTTTAATCTAAATATTGCAGATATTACTAATGTCTTTACCCCTATATTTACTATGGGAAAATACTATAATGACAACAATAAAACATGGTTGCCTCTAGCAGTACAGGTACATCATGCTTGTTTGCGATGGCTTCTATGTTGGTAAATTTTTAACTGAATTACAAAAATTATGTGATAAGCTAGCTCATTAGTACCATAAATTACTCACCGTTATGAAGGAAACTAGCCCTTCCTTCATTTGTCGTGGGTTAATCTCGTTATAATGGCACTCTCAGTATTTTTAATTCAAAAATAATAAGCTCATATAAATGGCATCCCCAATAGTACCACTTTGAAAAAAATATTCCGTTGGCGTAATTACCATTTTAATAGTGCTGGTGAGTAAAGACGAAACCAATTCAATAGGGTCAGTTGCAGGCATAGTTCCTCCATATTTTGTCATACACTACGTTCTAAGTAGTGCTTATACAATGAGATAAAGGCTATAAAGAAGACGCCATACCCCAACAGATTTTCACCTCTTTTAACGAACTGGTATCACTCCCCCCCCAGCTTCTGCTATTATGAGCCTCTTTTTATAGATCTCGCTGATTAGGCTTTAAGCACAGAACAATAATAATTTAACAGCTGAAAGTACAATTAACCATCAGCAACATAAACCCCAGTAGCAGAACAATATAGAATGACAACCAATAAAGAACAGTACAACTTAAATAAGTTGCAAAAAAGAATTCGCCGTGATGTTGGCCAAGCAATCGCTGACTTTAACATGATAGAAGACGGTGACCGGATAATGGTTTGCTTGTCTGGAGGTAAAGATAGTTACACACTGCTTTCCATCCTGCAAAGTTTGCAAAAAAGTGCCCCTATCCAATTTTCATTAGTTGCGGTTAATTTGGACCAAAAACAACCTGGCTTCCCTGAGCATATTTTACCTGCATACCTTGATAACCTTGGTGTGGAGTACAAAATTGTTGAAGAAAATACCTATGGGATCGTAAAGGAAAAAATTCCTGAAGGGAAAACAACTTGCTCATTGTGCTCTCGTTTACGACGTGGAATTCTGTATCGTACAGCAACTGAATTAGGTGCAACTAAAATTGCACTTGGTCACCACCGTGATGATATTTTACAGACCATGTTCCTAAATATGTTTTATGGCGGTAAGTTAAAAGGCATGCCTCCTAAATTAATGAGCGATGACGGAAAACACATTGTTATCCGACCACTCGCTTACTGCCGAGAAAAAGATATTGAGCGCTTTGCACAGGCTAAAGAATTTCCAATTATCCCTTGTAATCTATGTGGCTCTCAACCAAACCTGCAACGTCAAGTTATTAAAGAGATGCTACGTGATTGGGATAAGCGTTATCCTGGCCGTATCGAAACAATGTTCCGCGCCACTCAAAACATTGTGCCGTCTCATTTATGTGATACCGAATTATTTGATTTCAAGAATATTTCTCATGGAGATGAAGTTATCAATGGCGGTGACCTTGCGTTTGACAAAGAAGAGCTGCCTCTCCAACCTTTTATAGAGGAAGATGATAAGCCCGACTTTGCAGCTGAACGCCTTGATATTATTGAAGTTAAATAATATTTATTATAACCTCCTTGTTTGGAGGTTATTTTTTGCTCGGATTTAATGCAAAAAAAAGCCGATGTAAATTACATCGGCATTACAGTGGTCAATTATTCTGTATAAGAACTCAATATGAGAAAAACTACAATTATGGAGCACAACGTTCATCGCTCAACGTTGCATTCACCTGCAGGACTAATACTGCACTAAAACCTCAGTAGTTTTATTGATTTATCTCAAACTAGGTCCGGTTATAGGAAATAAGTCATCAATATTAGAGCCATCGGCTTTTTCTTAGCCACCATAAGACGGTTGCGATTAAAACGGCTAATAAAACGCAAAAGACACTAAAGGCAAAGCGGAATTCATTACCGGGGATCCCTCCTAAATTCACACCAAACAAACCCGTTAAAAACGTTGTTGGTAAGAATATCATGGCCATTAATGACATCGTATAAATACGCCGGTTCATCATTTCAGTCATCATATTCGTTATCTCATCAGAAATAATCGCTGTACGTGCTATAAATCCATCGAGATCTTCAATGCAACGCCCTAACCGGTCAGAAATCTCTTGAATTCGACGACGATTAGTTTCATCTAACCAAAGTAATTTTTCCGTTGTTAAGCGAGAAAACATATCTCGTTGTGGAGCCATATAACGGCGGATTACAATAATTTGCTTACGGAGTAATGCAAATTCTCCTCTATCAGGAATTTGGCCATTTAATATGGAGTCTTCCATATCAATTAAACGCTCATGCAAAGAATCTGTAAAATCACTTATTTCATCTGTAATAGAATCAGCAACCTCTACTAGCCAATCACCTGTGCTTTGCGCACCTACTCCCTGTTTTAAGTCATCAATAACAGAGTCTAAAGAGTTTACTTTTCGGTGACGGCTAGAAATAATTACCCGGTTATTAATAAATACTCGAAATGCAACTAATTGCTCAGGACGCTGGCCAGTATTGGTATTTAAAGTTTGCAATGTTAATAAAATGCCATCACCAACACGTATCAAACGCCAACGCCCTGAATGCCCTGATAGCGCAGACTTAACTTGGTCATTAAAGAGGTCTGATTGCTGAATCCAATTAAAACTTTGAGGATCTTTATAATCATAATGAAGCCAGAACGGAGACTGCTGGCTCGCACTCGCATTCACATCAATGGGAAGTAATCCACCGTCTCCATTTAACTGAAATGCATGTACAGGATTTGAATTTTGGAATAAAGAACCATAAATCAGCCCCATGCAATATCTCCCTTTTATAATCAATACGGTATTTGTAGTCGAATAAATAATTCTTTGCAATTATTTCAAGAATCACTTCCACAATACATGAATAAAACAACAAAGAAAAAAGAATGAGATTAACATCTTATAAAAACAGACAATTCCTCATAAATCACAAAATATCGCCATTTTTGCTAAATAAAACCACATAATTGACACAAATGAGCAATAAAATTTACGATGAGTTTTTTATTATAAAAAGGTAGTGTTTATTCCTTTTTTTGGTCCTCCTTCCCATTCTCCAGAGGAAGGAGCTTTTTTCTTTTTGTCAGAAAAACAGCCCACAACATGTGCAGGCTGAGATCTTTTTTAATGTTTAATAATATAAAAGCTATGGCTATATGCGACATCTTCAGGGTTGTTAATCGGGTAACCTTTTAGCCAAGGCTTAATTAGGCGTGCATTGGTATATTGATAAATAGGTGCGATTGGCGCTTCTTTTGCAATGATAGCTTCTGCATTATTATAATAACGGTTGCGTAATTGCGCATTTGTTTCAATACTCGCCGATGCGATAACCTCATCATATATAGGGTTGTTGAATTTTGGTATATTACCACTATGCTGAGAAGTGAGCAGAGACAAGAAGGTTGAAGGCTCATTAAAATCCCCTATCCATGATGCGCGTATAACATCAAAATTTCCTGTATTACGGCTATCTATATAGGTTTTCCATTCTTGATTAACTAGTTTGACCTCAGCACCTAGCTTTTTCTTCCACATAGAAGCAATTGCTATAGCAATTTTTTGATGGTTTTCTGAACTATTGTATAATAACGTTAATTCTAATGGGTGATTTGGACCAAAACCAGCTTGTTGTAATAACACTTTTGCTTGCTGGTCTAACTCTTTTTGTGAATAGCTATTATAAAGCCCTTTTTCAGGCTTAAAGCCATCAGTGACATCAGGAGTAAAATAATTTGCGGGCTTCTCCCCTGTACCTAATACCTTATTCGCAATTAATTGGCGGTCAATCGCCATGGATAATGCTTTTCTAACACGAACGTCATCCGTTGGTGCACGTTGAGTATTAAAAGCATAGTAATATGTCCCTAATTGGTCTGGTGTAAAGACTTCATTAGGAATATCTTTTAACAATTTTTGATAGCGTTGTTTTGGAAATGATTCGGTAATATCTAGATCACCCGCTAAATAACGATTAGTTGCATGAGACTCTTGGTTAATCGGGACAAAAGTGACTTTAGTGATGACTGTATTTTGATGATCCCAATAATTTTTATTTGGTACCAAAACAATTTTTTCATTAACCACTCTGTCTGATAAAACAAAAGCGCCATTTCCAACTAAATTTCCGGCTTTTATCCAGTCATTACCAAACTTTTCAACGGTTTTTTGGTGAACAGGAAATAAACTAAAGTTAGCCGTTAACGAAGGAAAATAAGGTACCGGCTTATTTAGAGTAATCTTTAGTGTGTGCGTATCAACCGCTTCAACACCTAGTTGCTCAACTGGCAATTTACCATCAATAATATCTTGCGCATTGTTAATGCCTGCTAGTGCTGCAAACCAAGCAAATGGTGATGTTGTTCCAGGTGAAACAAGTCGCTGCCAGCTATAAACAAAATCTTGAGCCGTGACAGGGTCACCGTTTGACCAATGTGCGTCAGATCTCAGTGTAAATGTCCAAATACGATTATCAGCCGTATCCCAGCGTTGAGCTACTCCAGGGATCGGCTTTCCATGATCATCTTGGTTAACCAGCCCTTCAAATAAGTCACGCATGACTTGTGCTTCTGTTAACCCCACTGATTTTACTGGATCCAAAGATGCGGGTTCGTCTTTTAAATGCCGTGTAACTTCTTGGTTTTCAGCTAAAACTGTACCTGTAGGTATCACGGCACTAATAGCTGGTGTAGTAACAAAAACTGAAGAAATCAAAATCGCTAAAGATGTAAATGAATGTTTATGCATTATATTTTCTATCTTGTTAATATAAATAAAGGTAACTAAAAGCCTAGTTAAATGATTTCAAATGAAGATGCTATTATTAACAACGTTACTGCATTTACTGATTAAGTTTCATTTCGGTAATTTGAATGTTGGAAAAACCTACTATGCCAATAAAAACATAAACTTATGATGTAAAAAACTATATCTAACATGGGTAATATCAAGTCATAATTACTCTGTAGTTTATCTTAATTTATCATATGCTTTCATATTTAAATATCCACATTTCTCGTGTAATTAATTGATTTCCTAACTCAAATATACATAAATTAATACTCATATTATAGAACCATAACCCTATCTCTATCATTTTTCAGGTAATTAAATAATGACTCAAGAAACCAATACAGACCGATTTCCTTTTGTTACACTTCATAGGTCAGTTTAAAAAGTGCATAACAAAAAACGCAAGCATTGATAAAGCTTAGTAGTTATATAATGATGATGCACCATACTGTAATAAAAAGTAGGTAAAATTATCTTGTTTTGCCCCATATAGGACTCAAGGTAAGAGATAAAGTTTCCGTATAAAATTTGGTCATTAGTACAATGTAAAACTCAGCACTGCGTAACTGCACATTAAAAAACCTTTAATCGCAAAGATTTTTTATTAGAAGATAGATTAAGTTATCAGTGACTCACTTTATGAATGGGAGAAAAATTCATGTCGCAGACAGTTAAGTTAAAAGGTAATGACATCACAGTTAACGGTGTCTTTTTACAAGCGGGCTCAAAAGCTAAACCTTTTACCCTTGTCACCAAAGATCTCAGCGAAGCAACGCTGGAAACCTATGAAGGTAAACGAAAAGTTTTAAATATCTTCCCAAGTGTCGACACTGGCGTATGCGCAGCGTCAGTTCGCAAGTTTAATAAGCTCGCAAACGATTTGGATAACACTGTTGTATTATGCATTTCTGCTGATCTACCTTTCGCACAAGCGCGTTTTTGTGGTGCAGAAGGTTTAGATAATGTTGTTACGCTATCTTCTTTCCGTAGCGGCTCGTTTGCGAATGACTATGGTGTTGATATTGCTAGTGGCCCATTAAAAGGCCTGAACGCTCGTTCCGTTGTTGTCCTAGATGAAAACAATAACGTTATTTATAGCCAATTAGTTCCTGAAATAACTGAAGAACCTGATTACGACAGCGCATTAAATAGTTTGAAATAAGCTTTTGTCATATTTAGTTCACTGTAGTTAACAATAAAGCGGGAATTTCCCGCTTTATTGAATAATATAAACACCACTCTAATCTACGTGAGCCCAATACAATGGTTGGTGGTTCTTTGCATTAACAACATTCGCAAATAACTTGTTGTCACTCATTATAGAAATCAAAGTATGAGAGAGCGTACTCAATACTTTTAAGGCTTGGTCCTGGGTAACAGGGCAGCAAGATGTCAAAATATCAATAATGAGGTCTCGAGGCTTATGGCCATTTTTTACCAGCGCCTCCCACGTAAAACGATTTTTCTTCGCTAAATATTTTACTGCAGCTTTATTCATCAGATAAAGTTCGGCGGCTGAGGCGGCAGACTCAAACATATCATTTTTATAATGACTCTGGCTCATGTATTCGCGTAGCTTACGATTTACAACGAAATTAATAGTGAATTGATCCATGGCAACTCCTTGTAGGCTGAAACCCATCAGATGAGATTACGATACCCTAAAACAGCAGCTGTCTTTGTTATATAGCAGGAAAATTCACCAATTAGCAATAGTATTAGCAGGGTTTTGCCATATCAAACACAAGATAAAAAAGATACGTCTTTAAAATAAGATTGAGTCAATGCCCCATTTTCATAGACTTCATCCATTGTTCGCACTACATATTGGCAATACTTATTCAAACCGTCTTCCGGTATTGTTGTTGCTTTGCCAGAGCCACTTAAAACCAGCCCTATTATTGCGAATACGTAAGTTATTCTTTTATACATTTAATTTAATTTTGCTCTTTTTTCGTATTAAGGCCATATTCTCTCAATTTATTGGCAATTGCCGTATGAGAAATATCCAAACGTTTAGCTAATTTACGGGTACTCGGATAATCGCGATACAAACGTGCTAATACCGATGCTTCATAACGTTTAGTGATTTCATCTAGCGAGCCATTGAGTGAATCTAAAGCGAGTGCGGGGGTATTAACTACATCAGGTAATTGGATATTATCTGCATCTAATATATTGCCATTAAGTTGCGTTAACCCTTGATAAAGAGCATTTCTCAGTTGCCTTACATTACCCGGCCAATAATAACTACTTAAATATTCTATCAACGAAGGTGCCAATTTAGGTTCAGCAATATGAAGCTCTTTGGAAAAGCTGGCGACAAATGTTTTGGTCAGCGGTTGAATATCTTCTTTACGTTCACGCAATGGAGGAATAGTTAATGTCAGTACATTCAAACGATAGTAAAGATCCTCTCTGAATTTTTTTTCGGCAACCAATTCAGGTAAATTTTTCTGTGTTGCACAAATCACACGAACGTTCACCTTAACTTCTTTTTCTTCCCCAACACGCCTAAATGTTCCATCATTTAAAAAACGTAATAACTTAATTTGCATTTGTGGCGACATTTCAGCAATTTCATCAAGCAACACCGTTCCGCCATTGGCTTGTTCAAAAAAACCCTTTTTGCCTTCAACTGCATTTGGATAAGCTCCCGCTGCATAACCAAATAATTCACTTTCTACGACATCATCCGGCATCGAAGCACAATTTAAGCCTAAAAACGGTTCTTTTCCTCTCGCACTATGCAAATGACAAGCTTTCGCTAAGATATCTTTCCCAGTCCCCGTTTCACCGACAAGTAATAATGGCTCATCCAGCATAGCAATACGTTTGGCTCGTTCAACCACATTTGCCATGACAGGGCTAACAGCAATAATTTGTTCAAAACCGCTACCATCTACCTCAATAACTTGTTGGCGTTGCTTATCTAAAATTGCAGCCGATTTCAACAGTAATACTGCTCCTGTACAATGGGATTTACCATTTTCATCAGCCAAAATAATAGGTGTTACTTGCATCAAATAGTCTTGGCCTTTAATGACAACTTTCTCGGTGTACGCCTCTGGAGACTCCCGTTCAAACCAACGTACTAGCCCTTGACTACCAACTAGCTGTGAAAAGGTTTTTTCTCGAATTTTAGCCTCATCATAACCAAATAACTGCAATGTCATTGGGTTAATCAACTCAATATTTAGCTTGTTGTCTATGGATAAAACAGGTTCTGGAAATGAGTTTAAGAGCGCCCAAACGGCTTTATGTTCTCTTTCTGAAGGCATAAAATAAATTCGGCGAACATCAATAACACCATTAATACGGCGTATTTCTGCCATCAATGTGCTGAATACCTGAAAATCTACAGGTGTAAAGTTGAGGTAAATCCTACGTTGAGGAGAGATTTCAATACCTTTTAAATCAATATTTTGTAGAACTAAAAGGTCAAGTAATTCACGCGTTAAACCGATACGGTCTTGGCAGGTCACTTCGAGGCGCATAGGTAAGAACCTTCATCAAAAAAGCCGAGAGAATAAAGGTATTTTAGCCTTAAACATTAAGGGAATACAGTGTTTGTGTCACAAATTGTTGACAGCTTGTAAGCTTTATAATCATCAACAAATAAAATCACGGTTTTCCTTTATTTTTTAAGGCTTGAAATAAGAATAAACACATTAATCAATAAATGATGCTGCAGAGTGAGCAAAAACTGTCAACTCACCCTGCCAATGCGATTGTTTTACGCTTTTTCTTTTTTGCTGGGAATGACATTTTTTAACTGGCCAATTAACTGATGGCGAAAATCGGCTAAACGTGGCTTGTTTTCTATCCAAGGTAGTGGTCGACATAATTCCATCGCCTTAATACCTAAACGCGCAGTTAACAAGCCTGCTCCAATACCTTGTGCTGCTCGTGTTGATAACCGTGCGGTAATGTCTTGAGATAGCCAATCCATCCCCACTTCACGAATTAATTCAGACGCTCCCGCAAAGGCAATATTAATGAGCACCATGCGAAATAGCCGAATTCGGCTATAGTAACCGAGTTCAATACCATAGATTGCCGCGATCCGATTAATTAGACGAATATTTCGCCAAGCAATAAATGCCATATCCACCAGTGCTAGCGGGCTCACCGCAATCATGATGGCCGATTCTGCGGAACAACGACTAATTTCTTTACGAGCTTGTTCATCAAGGATAGGCTGAACCATTCGACTATACAATTCAACAACTTCCCTATCATTATGAGAGTCATGAAGAGTGGCTTGCCAATTAGCAATTGCAGGATGTTGCATCGATAACGCAGATTGTTTAGCCAGTTTTTCACAAAAAGCCTTTCCTTGCCCCATACCATGACTGTGCAATAATTCGCGAGCAAAGTCCCGTTCCTCCGCACGTTCTCTCAGGCGATACAACCGCCGCCATTCGCCAACAACAGACCCAACACCCGCCACAACGATTAAACCGCCCGCGGCAGCGACACCTAACGCAGTCCAATCTTGTGTTACCCATGATTGGTGGATCCAAACGCCGAGCTGAGCAACGACACTGACCCCAAAAATTCCCGCAGCCGCGCCAACTAATTTACGCCAAAAACTCCGTTTTGGTTTTAACGCTTCGTTAATCAGGCTTTCAACCTCACCTTCTTGGTTGTCCTGCTCTGTTTCCAAAGACACTGGTGTAAATTTTTCAAGTTCACGTTCATCAAAAACTTGGGCTTTTTTTAGCGATTCTTTCGTCTTATTTTCACTATGTTCAGCAAAATCTAAACGCTGTTTTAAGGGTTCATTCATTTCAGTTTATCTCCCAACAAAAATTCAAGCGCACTGTCCATACGAATGTGTGGCAATGGTTGATCCATTGGCGTTGGCCTTGGTCTGAAATCTTCAAATTGAAAACCTTGAGTTTGCCAGAATTGTTCATTCGGCAAGCGTTTTGGCACTTCCCCTGGGTAAAACATTAACGGTTGACCATCACTTAGCCGATTCCCTTTTAACGCAGGTAATTTTTCACCTTTATAGTCTACCAGACCACTTTCGGTAGCTTGTATTGATGCTAGACCCACACAATCCATGCTGATCCCCTCAAACGCAGCATGCTGCCATGCCTCTTGCACTAGCTGTTGCAACAAAGCCACTAAATTTGCATGTTGGTCTGGTGTTACGTGATCTGACTTACTTGCGGCAAAGAGTAATTTATCAATACAAGGTGAAAATAAACGCCTCAGTAGTGTGCGCTTTCCATAATGAAAACTACGCATTAATTGCGTTAATGCCATTCTCATATCATTAAAAGCATCAACACCACTATTTAGCGGTTGTAAGCAATCAACTAACACAATTTGTCGGTCAAAACGTTGGAAATAATCACGATAAAAGCCCTTTACAACATGCTCACAATAATATTGATAACGTTGCTGTAGTGCGCCAATATTGGTGTTTTTACCTGCCTGTGCGAGCTTTTTGTCGCCATATTTGGCCACATTCGGCCATGGGAAAAATTGCAGAGCCGGCGCTCCTGCTAATTCAGCGGGTAAAACGAAACGTCCCGGTTGAATAAAGTGCTGCCCTTGGGCCTTGCATTCCACTAAATACTGAGTGTAGGCAGCGGCAATTTCAGCAAGCAAATTTTCATCAACTGGCGCTAAAGGGTCACATTTTTCACACAATGCCAGCCAAGGTTGGGCTAAATGTGCGCGTTCCCCCTTGATTAAGGTATTCATTTGTTCAGACCACGCTAAATAATTTAAATCTAGCATGGGTAAATCCAACAACCATTCACCGGGGTAATCGACAATCTCTAAATATAATGATGAGTTATCAACAAAATGACGCAAAAAAGAGTCTTCTGAGCGGTAATGTAATTTAAGGCGTATTTCACTGACTCCCCTTGTTGGTGTTGGCCATTGCGGGGGCTCCCCATAAAGAGAAGCAATACCTTCATCATACGCAAAACGTGGTACTGACAAATCACGGTGAGGTATCCGTTTAACACCTAGTAACCGCTTATCTCGCGCAGCAGAAAATAAAGGCAGCCGTGCCCCGGCATTCACATTCAATAGTTGATTCACCAGTGAAGTAATAAATGCGGTTTTTCCACTACGGCTAAGCCCTGTTACTGCGAGCCTAACATGACGATCAACACTTCTATTCATCAAATCCGTTAATTCACTGTGCAGTCGTTTCATGCTCCTCCCAAGACTTATCCTTTCAATTTAAACCCATTTTACGTCATATTGCGTACTATAATTTAGCATAAAACAAATTGTATTAGGTTAACCGTTTAATTAGTACATTGAGCAACCATTTACTCGTCAATAATTTAATGATTTTACCTACGACTCCGGCTGGGCCATATGTCATAAGTAATACCGCAGCGATTCGAATACTTTTTTGTAGAATAAGTTTCTTTACAAATTTTTTGATTCGATAACGAACGTTATTTGCCATATGTCACTCACTTATTGATAAAAAACAAAAGGGATTTGGTTTTGAAACCTAATCCCTTATCATGTGATGGCGATACGATTTGCTATAGATTTCGAAATTTACTGTTCACTGTATAAGTATCTGAAGTAACGTATCTTTCAATCTGGCGTAACTTCATTTCACCGGATTTTAATTGTGTATCAATTTGGTTAATAAGACTACTCACTTCTGGGCCAATATCTTTCTGTGAACAGTAGCCACTTGGTGCCGCTTCGACAACAAAGCACATCACGATGTACAAAATCAAAGTAATACCAAAGCTTACAAATAAGGCTAATACGGCTAATGCTCTGACCAAAGCAACCGGAAGTTCTAAGTACTCAGCAATACCCGAACACACACCACCGAACACACGTCTATCCGTTAAACGATAAAGTTTGCGGTTGCGAAATTGAGTCATTATTTTTGCCTCCAATTTGGGTGTTCTGCATCCAAAATATCTTCAAGCGTTTTAATGCGTTGCTGCATCTGTGATGCTTGCTCTGCTAATTGCATCAAACGTTGTACTTCATTTTCAGTTAGCTGACTCCCCTGCCCATTATTTTTTTTGCTGTAATGTAGCCACAGCCAAATAGGCAGAATAAAAATGAGAAAAATAATTAATACGAGAGACAGAAAAACGTAGCCCATCACATATCCTTATACATATGGTTAACCTATCTATGGCACTGATACGATATTGCTAACGTACCAGTGCATCAAAATAACTGTTACTGATCTTTATTGATTTTAGCTTTAAGCGCCGCTAATTGCGCGCTTATTTCATCGTCTGCTTTTAACTCTGCAAACTGTTGATCCAGTGATTTTTGTTTACCAATACCATAACTTTGAGCTTCACCTTCCATATGGTCTATACGGCGCTCAAACTGTTCAAAACGAGCCATTGCTTCATCCAGTTTGCCGCTATCCAGTTGGCGACGAACATTACGACTAGATTGTGCTGCTTCCATACGAACAACCATTGATTGCTGTTTCGCACGCGTTTCTTGCAGTTTGTTTTCTAATTCAGTGATTTCACCTTTTAAACGGGTCAAGGTTTCATCAACAATAATCAGCTCGTGTTTTAAGGTATCAACCATTGCACTCACTTTTTGCTTTTCAATCAGTGCTGCACGCGCTAAATCTTCTTTATCTTTCACCAGTGCTAATTCTGCTTTTTCTTGCCAATCAGCAACTTGTTTTTCGCCCATTTCAATACGGCGCTCTAAGCCTTTCTTTTCAGCTAAAGTGCGTGCTGATGTAGAACGGATTTCAACTAGCATGTCTTCCATTTCTTGAATCATCAGACGGATCATTTTTTGCGGATCTTCTGCTTTGTCTAACAAAGAAGCGATGTTTGCATTAATGATATCGGCAAAACGTGAAAAAATACCCATTATTTATATCCCCTTGATGGATTTAATCATTCTGTAGCGCCTCGACCTGATTTGGCTTCCAACCCATACCTGACGCTCCGTTAGTCAAACAACAAATAGCATGTTGTATTTAGCTATTACAATTCACATATTGCAACTCACGTGCCAACTTTAAACAAAAATTCATATCACAATGATTTTAAATAAAATAATTATAAACTTTCTCTAAAATTCATTGTAGTTTATAGTTAAAGCATCGGTATTTCCAACCAACTATTGGTAAAAAAAACCATGAAAGAAACCAACGAACCTATTCTTGGCGTTTCAAGTAATTTTCTCGATGTACTCGAACAAGCTTCTGAACTTGCTCAGCTCAATAAACCTGTTTTGGTTATCGGCGAACGCGGTACGGGTAAAGAACTTATTGCAGATAGACTTCATTACCTCTCCCCACGCTGGCAAGAAGCTTTTATCTCTCTCAATTGCAGTGGACTCAATGAGAATTTACTGGATTCTGAATTATTTGGACATGAAGCCGGTTCTTTTACAGGTGCCCAAAAACGCCATCAAGGGCGTTTTGAACGAGCAGACAAAGGCTCTCTTTTTCTTGACGAGCTCGCTACCGCACCGATGTCCGTTCAAGAAAAATTGCTGCGAGTCATTGAATATGGTGAACTTGAACGAGTCGGTGGAAGCCAAGCATTACACGTCGATGTTCGTTTAATCTGTGCTACAAATGCCAATTTACCTGAACTTGCCAAACAGGGCCGTTTTCGAGCTGACCTCTTAGATAGGCTGGCTTTTGATGTTATTCGCCTCCCCCCACTGCGTGAACGGCAGCCTGATATCTTATTATTAGCAGAACATTTTGCCATTTTAATGTGTGGTGAATTAAAACGTTCACACTTTACAGGTTTTACATTACATGCCCAACAAGCTCTGCAACACTACCCATGGCCAGGTAATGTACGCGAATTAAAAAATGTTATTGAGCGCTCAATATACCGCCATGGAAACTGTGCTGATCCCGTTGATAATATTATTTTTGACCCATTTGGCGAAAAACTTGCTGAGCTACATGAATCACCAAGTTCACTCCCCATGCCACATACCCAACAACAGAATACAATTTTGCCTTCATTACCATGTGATTTACGTCAATGGCAACAACAATCCGAAAAAGCGCTATTAAAACAAGCACTAACAGATAGTCATTTTAATCAACGTAAAGCTGCACAACGGTTATCATTAAGTTATGATCAACTACGAGGCTTAATAAAAAAACATCAAATAAACATTGAGAATTAATAATACGTAGTTCAAATAATTTGAATTTATTGTTTGAACTACTGTATTATACTTAAACATCAAAAATTCAGGATTAAAGAATTTGGGTTATTACTTATTACTAAACATTTCCAATTTTATATTTTGGTTTCAAAAATCATTTATTCATCTCACTAAAAAAAACATATTTTCAATAGGGAAAATCAAAACAAAAATATTCAAGAAAAATAAATTTATAAGCAAAAACAACAAGTAAGACAATATCACCTTTTCCAAAAACATACAGAATTTAAATAAAAATAATTATATCTAGTAACTTATACTAATTAGCATGCATAAATAATGATTTATTTTAGCACATTTAGTTAATTATATAATCATAACTATGTTTATTTTAATCATGTTAATGTCAACCAATTAAATTATTTTTACACCTTGTCATATTTAACTACTGTGCGAAATATATTTATATGATATCTCTATTAATATGATATTTATTATATGAGGAGCCTATCATGAAGAATATAAATATACTTGCTATGACCTTTTTTCTTCTCGGCTTATCTCCTACAGTCAGCGCAGAATCATTAATGAGAACATTCTCTTACTGTGATGCGACTTTTTTCGAGAAAATGAAAGAGTATCCCGCTTTAAATGATGCATCTAATGCATTGAAAAACATGAAATTAGATGATGGTGAACAAGTTTCTGTTAATCTCAATTTTTCACCTACTGGAATTGTGACTTTTAATCGTTTTTTTGTTAGTCATAGTAATTTCGATAAATATGATGACTTCACCTATTTAGGCTTACGTGGCCAATACTATTTTTGGGGATTTGAAACCACTCAAAGCTTTGAAGAGGTTATCCGTTATACTTCATCAAGAATTGCTATTCTAAAGGTGGGAAATACTTATATCTACTCACCCATGATCCGCCACAATTTGCAAGGCCAATGGGTGTTTAACGAATACGCAACGCAAGACTATAACTTGGCCCCAAATGCAGCTGAAAAAATGCTGATTATTGAAAAGGATGAACAAAGAGGAGTGGTTCGTTTCTTATGTACACTCCAAGGTAAAGTGACCGATGAAGACCTCCACTATGTGGGTTTAGAGTAATAACGAGAAATGAAGCTAAACGAGTTTGTTGATACAAAAAAAAAGCCAGCACCCAAGCTGGCTATTAAATAAAACACTGGAAGCAATGTGAGCAATGTCATGCCTTGTCTACATAAGCACTTGGCTTAAGTGACAAAACGAATGATAATCGTTATCAGTGTCATTTGTAAAGCTTTTTAATGAGATATTTTCTCATTAAGACATACTTCAATGATTAATTTAATAATTTAAGTTAAGCATTATATTAATAACTTCCTTTTTAGCTTAATTTTCATGCTTTTTTGGGCTAAATTTTGCTTATACCCTGTCCCCCCATTTTTAGGCTACAATAGGTCAATTCTAGTTAACGATGTCAGTGGTATGCGCCTATTAACTCTTTGGTTTTTATTTCTCATTTCTGTGTCTGCACAAGCGCTTAATAACCAAGAGCGCTTTACCGATATTGTGGCTAACGAGGTTCCTGCAGATATACGCCAAAAAGGTTTTATTTACTGTGTAAATGGGATCGTAACGACATTTAATCCACAACTAGTCAGTAGCGGGTTAATTGTCGACCCTCTCGGTGCTCAAATTTATGATCGGCTATTAGATGTTGATCCATTTACCTATCGTTTGGTTCCAGAACTGGCTGCTAGCTGGGAAGTTCTCGATAACGGCGCAACCTACCGCTTATACCTGCGTAAAGATGTAAAGTTTCAAAACACAGCTTGGTATACACCAACGCGCAATATGAATGCTGATGATGTCGTGTTTAGCTTTTCTCGCATGTTTGAGGTAAACCATCCTTATCATTATATCAATGGGGGACGTTACCCTTATTTCGATAGTTTACAATTTGCCAATAGTGTCCAAAGTATACGTAAAATTAATAACCATACGGTGGAGTTCCGCTTAAATTCACCTGATGCGTCTTTTTTATGGCACCTAGCAACACACTATGCTCCTGTCCTTTCATCCGAGTACGCTGATTACCTTTCAAGTATCAATCGCCAAGAGCTAATTGATTGGCGACCTGTGGGTACGGGGCCATTTCATTTAGATGACTACCAAGCCGGGCAATTCGTTAGACTTCTCAGAAATGACAATTACTGGAAGGGTTTACCGCGTATGGAAGAAGTGGTTGTTGATATGGGGGCCGGAGGAACTGGTCGCATTTCGAAATTACTCACCGGGGAATGTGATGTTTTAGCCTACCCTGCAGCAAGCCAATTAAAAGTATTACGAGATGACCCACGTTTGCGGATTTCTATGCGTTCTGGGATGAATATTGCCTATCTCGCATTTAATACCAGTAAACCACCATTAGATAAACTAAAAGTACGTCAAGCAATTGCTTATGCAATTAATAATGAACGTCTAATGCAATCAATTTATTACGGTACAGCAGAAACAGCTGCATCTATTTTACCTAGAGCCTCATGGGCTTATGATAATCAAGCAAAGATCACTGACTATAACCCCGAACGTTCCAAAAAAATGCTCAAAGAGATGGGGTTAGAAAATCTAAAACTGGATTTATGGGTGCCGATCGCTTCGCAATCATATAACCCTAGCCCACTAAAAATGGCTGAGCTTATCCAAGCAGACTTGGCACAGGTTGGTATTGTTATGAATATCCGTTCTGTTGAAGGCCGCTTCCAAGAAAACCAATTAATGGATAGAACCCATGATATGACATTAGCAGGTTGGACAACTGACAGTAATGACCCTGACAGTTTTTTCCGCCCGCTACTAAGCTGTGCGGCGATTGGTTCCCAAACCAATTTAAGCCATTGGTGTAACCCCGCTTTTGATGAAATCTTACATAAGGCACTATTGACACAGCAATTAGCCGCACGTATAGATTATTACCATCAGGCACAGCAAATTTTAGGGGAAGATTTACCTGTCTTACCCCTTGCCTACTCTTTACGTTTACAGGCCTATCGCTATGATATAAAAGGGCTAATGATCAGTGCGTTTGGTAATACCTCATTTGCCGGTGTGTATCGGGAAATGGAACAGGCTGAAAAAGTTTCTCCGAAAAAACAGAGGCAGCAACCATGATAATTTATTCACTGCGTCGTTTTTTGCTTTTATTAGTCACGGTATTCTTTCTATCACTAGTCAGCTTTAGCTTAAGCTATTTTACGCCTAATGCACCACTGAGTGGCGCATCACTTATCGATGCCTATATTTTTTATTTTGAAGGCTTACTTCATTTTGATTTTGGCGTTTCAAGTATTAACGGGGAACCCATCACCGAACAATTAAAAGACACATTCCCTGCCACCATGGAGTTATGCATTTTAGCGTTTATTTTTGCTTTAACGACAGGTATTCCACTTGGGATTATCGCTGCTTTTTGGCGTAATAAACCAGCTGATATTGCTATCAGTGTTTTTGCTTTATTAGGATTTTCTGTCCCTGTATTTGTACTCGCACTCGTTTTAACCCTCTTTTTCTCATTACATTTAGGGTGGCTACCTGTATCGGGTCGAATTGACCTATTATACAATTTAAAAACAGTAACTGGCTTTGCCTTGGTAGATGCATGGCTTTCGGATTCACCCTATCGTAAAGATATGATCATCAATGTACTTGAACACATGGTGTTACCGGTTCTGACTTTGGCACTCGCACCAACAACCGAGGTTATTCGGTTGGTACGTAATAGCACCGAAGAAGTCGCCAGTGAAAATTATATCAAAGCAGCCGCTATTAGAGGGTTGTCACGAATTAAAATCATCCGCCGCCATATTTTTCATAATGCTATCCCCCCCATTATTCCTAAGCTTGGGCTACAGTTTTCTACTATGCTGACACTGACCATGGTAACTGAACTCGTTTTTAACTGGCCAGGGCTTGGCCGTTGGTTAGTTACTGCTATCCGCCAAGAAGATTACTCCGCAATATCCGCTGGCGTGATGCTAATTGGCGCACTAGTGATTACTGTAAATGTGTTGTCTGATATTTTAGGCGCCATGATGGACCCATTAAAACATAAGGATTGGTATGTCCTCAGATAATTTTTATCGTGAACAAAAAATGCCATCCCCAACACGAGTGGTATGGAATATCTTCTCATCAGATGTGGTTTCTATGGTGGGATTTTTTGGTGTGTTAGTTTTATTAATTTTATGCTTTGTTGGCTCTTATCTAGCACCTTATGCACTAGACCAACAATTTTTAGGTTACCAATTAACACCACCGTCTTGGTCACATTATGGTGATGTTGCCTTCTTCTTTGGGACTGACGACCTTGGCCGCGATATTCTGAGTCGGCTATTAATTGGCACTAAATCAACGTTTGGTGCAGCTATTTTAGTCACACTGATTGCAACACTAATTGGATTAGTTCTCGGCTGCCTAGCGGGAATGACTCGCGGGTTAAAATCTGCAGTTTTTAACCATATACTCGATACCTTGCTATCAATTCCATCCTTATTACTCGCTATTATTGTCGTCGCTTTTATGGGAGCTAGTTTAGAAAATGCGATGCTCGCTATTTGCCTTGCATTAATTCCGCGAATGGTAAGAACCATCTATGTTGCTGTACATGATGAGTTAGATAAAGAATACATCGTTGCCGCACGCCTAGATGGCGCTTCAAACATTTTTATTTTATGGTATACCGTACTGCCAAACATTACTCCTATTCTCGTCACTGAACTAACTCGGGCACTTTCAATTGCCATTTTAGATATTGCCGCTTTAGGTTTTCTTGATTTAGGTGCACAACTTCCATCTTCTGAATGGGGTGCCATGCTAGGAGATACTTTAGAGCTTATCTACGTTGCTCCCTGGACGGTTATCTTACCCGGTGTTGCTATCATGATAAGCGTGCTTTTTGTTAACCTTTTAGGTGATGGGCTACACCGTGCCATCAATGCGGGAGTTGAATAATGCCACTACTAGACATCCGCAATTTAACTATCGAATTTATGACTGCCAATGGCCCAGTCAAAGCTGTTGATCGCGTATCAATGACATTATCTGAAGGGGAAATTCGAGGTTTAGTCGGCGAATCAGGTTCCGGTAAAAGCCTTATTGCAAAAGCTATCTGTGGCGTAACGAAAGACAACATTCGTGTGAAAGCCGACCGTTTTCGCTTTCAAGACATTGACTTACTAAAACTCAGCCCACGTAAACGTCGTAAGTTAATTGGTCATAATATCTCCATGATATTTCAAGAACCACAATCTTGTCTCGATCCAGCCGCTGATATAGGCAAACAGCTTATCCAATCGATTCCTGGATGGACATATAAAGGCCGCTGGTGGCAACGTTTTAATTGGCGTAAACGCCGTGCAATAGAACTGTTACACCGTGTGGGGATAAAAGATCATAAAGATATCATGCGCAGTTACCCTTATGAACTCACCGATGGTGAATGTCAAAAAGTCATGATAGCGATTGCGATAGCTAACCAACCACGGTTATTAATCGCCGACGAACCCACCAATGCGATGGAGTCTACCACTCAAGCACAAATTTTCCGTTTACTGGATAAATTAAACCAAAACAATAATATGGGAATTTTGCTCATTAGCCATGATATGGAAATGATGTCAAAACTTGTTGACCGCATCAACGTACTCTATTGTGGGCAAACGGTTGAGAGCGCAACACCAGAAGATATCCTACAGCGACCACGCCACCCTTATACCCAAGCGTTAATCCGTTCAATCCCAGATTTTGAAAGCCCTCTTCCCCATAAAGGGCGGTTAAATACGTTACCCGGTGCAATTCCTTCTCTTGAACATTTGCCGATTGGTTGCCGTCTTGGCCCCCGTTGCCCTTATGCACAACGTACTTGCATCAATGCGCCTCAACTGCGCAATATTAAAGGCCACCTCGTTGCTTGCCATTATCCGCTAAACACCGAGGAACAATCTTAAATGGAAACCTTACTTGAAGTCCGTAATCTCACCAAAACTTTCCGTTTTCGTGAGGGCCTATTTCATCGGCACGAATTGCAAGCTGTTAAGCCTGTTAGCTTTAACTTACAGGCAGGCCAAACATTAGCCATTATTGGTGCCAATGGCTCAGGAAAATCAACTCTTGCGCGAATGTTATCCGGCGTTGTAGAACCCACCAGCGGCGATATTTTTATACACGGACAACCACTTAATTTTGGTGATTATAGCTACCGTTGCCAGCGTATTCGTATGATTTTTCAAGATCCAAGTACGTCCCTAAATCCAAGGCAGCGTATTGGTCAAACGCTTGAACTCCCTTTAAAATTAAACACTGACTTAACTGGCATAGAACGTGAAAGGCGCATTATTCAAACGCTTCGCCAAGTCGGGTTACTTGCTGACCACGCTGAATATTACCCACATATGTTAGCATCGGGGCAAAAACAACGTATTGCACTGGCAAGAGCGCTTATTCTACAACCCGAAATTATCATTGCTGATGAAGCACTAGCTTCGTTAGACATGTCCATGCGGTCACAGATCATCAACTTAATGTTAGATTTGCAAGCAAAACAAGATATTGCATTTATCTATGTTACCCAGCACTTAGGGATGATGAAACACGTCAGCGATAAAATGCTTGTGATGGATAAAGGTGAAGTTGTCGAACGTGGTAATACAGCAGAAGTTTTAGCCGCCCCTCTTCATGACGTTACCCGACGACTAATTGAAAGCCACTTTGGTGAGCCTCTGTCAATAGATGCCTGGCGACAAGACTTATAATGGCTTTTCCATTGTCTGTGATGAATTTTACTCACAGACAATGAACTAAACTCGTTATTTAGCGTGATATCGTGACATTAGCCTTAATATGTTTAAGGTGAACGACTATCGTAAATGTGACAATCACCAATAGTGACCATGCCCCCCATTTGCCTGCATGTACCATTGACCAAGCTCCAATCTGGTTTGGATATTGCCAAACACCAAAAAATGTCCCAAAATTCTCAGCCAACCAAATAAAAAAGCCAATTAGCATAAATGCGAGCAATAATGGCATTTTTCGTTCTTTATCTAGCGGAGTATAAAAAACCACACTACGGGCATACAACCCCATAATAAATGCAGCTAAATACCAGCGATAATCATCAATATAATGATGGCTAAAAAAATTAATATAAATAGCTAATGCAACTAATGTTGCCATCCAATAGGGTGGATAGTGTTCAATTCTTACTTTAAAAAATCGCCAAGATTGAATGATATAGCTCCCTACAGCGGCATACATAAAGCCAGTAAATAAAGGAACTCCCCAAAGCTTAGTGTAAGCTTCATCTGGATATTGCCATGATCCAATCGTTGCTGACGTTTTAAACAACTCCATCATAAAACCAACTAAATGGAAAACACAAATAGCCTTTAACTCATCCCAGGTTTCCAGTTTTGACCACACTAACAAGGCTTGAAAGGCAACTGCAAAAATCAATAACAAGTCATAGCGAGGGATGCCAATTAGCCCTTTAGCTGGTACCAAAAATAGCGCCAGAAAGAAAAAACCAGCGAATAAACAAGAACGAGCATTAATTAAACCGAAAAACCAAAACTCTAATAGAAAACGTTTAATGCCATGGCTATTATTCGGTTGATGTGCCATTAAAATTTGGTCTAATTTCCCTAACACATTCAATTTTTGACACAAACTGGTCATTTATTTACTCACCTAATTTTTTATTATTTTGTATGTTTTCTTTCATAAGACAAGGCGAGGAGTTTAACAAAATAGTTATCCCCTACATAAGGTAACTATCTTAGATTTATGCATTTTTATTTTTTATAGTTTTAAGCGCTGGGTTTACACTACCTATTAATATTAACGATACTTTCCATCCGATTTTAGGTTTTATTTTTTAACTCGCACCTGATGGCAATTCGTTAACAAAAAGTAATGATATACTTAAATGATATGTGTTTATTTGCTATATGAATGCCAATCCAACAATTTAGGAGTTTTATGATGAAATTATATTACGCTCCCGGTGCTTGCTCACTTTCTCCCCACATCATTCTGCGTGAAACTGGTTTAGATTTCAGTATTGAGCGAGTGAATATAAAAGAAAAAAAGACTGAGAAAGGTGAAGACTTTTTAGCAATAAACCCAAAAGGACAGGTACCAACCTTAGTGCTAGATAATGGCGAACAACTCACTGAAGGTGCTGTTATTGTTCAATATATTGCGGATCAAAAACCGGATCGTAACCTGATCGCACTTCCAGGTTCGATGAAGCGTTATCACCAACTAGAAGCCTTGAATTTTATTTCAACAGAGCTACATAAAACGTTCTCACCTTTATTCACTCCAGGGACACCAGAAGAGTATAAAGATACTGTCCGTAAGGTATTGTTTAATAAGTTTGAGTATGTTGATAGCGTGCTCGCTAAACAAGCTTTCTTTGCTGGAGATACTTTTAGTGTCGCTGATGCCTATTTATTTACGGTTAGTAATTGGGCAAAACACGTTGGGCTTGATTTGACTAGCTTAAACCACCTGCAAGATTACAGTGCTAAAATAGCTAAACGCCCTAATGTTCAAGACGCATTAAAAGCGGAAGGCCTAATCTAATCTGTAAAATAGCGCTCTTTCAGTAGAGCGCTATCTTTGATAATACAAATCAATTTAATCTAATTGTGTTGCACAGAAATTATGTTTTGGGTTAACCATTTTGTCTTGAGCAGCAACGAGTTGTAATTCGTATTCTTCCATTTCTTTGGTTTTTATCATCACTTCATATACCGCAGCTGCGACGTGCTCTAATCCCTTATCTAAAGGCTCACCTTTCAATAAGTTAACCAACATTAAACCACTGGTCAAATCACCAACACCAACAGGTTGTTTTTCACCAAAATCAACTAATGGACGACTAACATGCCAGCTATGTTCCGCAGTAACCAAAATCATCTCAAAACGATCAGCACGATATCCCGCACGACTTAAATGCTTAACAAGCACTATTTTAGGGCCTTTGTGGCACAATTCACGGGCAGCTTGCGCGGCCTCGTCGACATTTTTAATGGTTCTACCCGTTAAGGTTTCTAGTTCTAGTAAATTTGGTGCGATGACATCACTAGCAGCCAGTGCGCGCTCACAAAGGAATTCAGCAACCCCAGGAGCAACAATGCAACCCTTCTCAGGATGCCCCATGACTGGATCACAAAAATACAGGGCTCGGGGGTTTGCTGCTTTTACTCTTTGCACGATAGCAAGAATATCATTCCCTTGCTCTGCAGACCCAATATAGCCACTTAATACAGCATCACAAATTTCTAATTTATGGATTTTAGCTAAACCATCAACGATATCGGTTAAGTGCTGCGCTGGAAAGACACTTCCAGTCCATTGTGAGTACTGTGTATGATTCGAAAATTGTACGGTATTGAGTGGCCACACATCTACGCCCATTCGGCACATAGGAAATGCAGCAGCACTGTTTCCTGCATGGCCGAAAACAACATGGGATTGAATTGATAATACGCTTTTCATTGAGAACCCAAAAAATTGTTATGTCGAATGAAGAGAAATCAGTGATTACCCATTGCAAATATGAATACACTCCAAATAATCCAAGTCATATATAGGTGACATAAGAAAATAAGCCGAGGACATACATCAGTATGCAATTCAGAGAGCCTAGCGAAGTCAACACCAATACAGTTTGAATTATGACGAGTATAGCCCGGAAGATTCCGGGCTGATATTACAAAGGTTAGTCAGAGCTATTTCCAATTAATTAAACAGTCGTTTTTCTTACCGCGACGGATCAATGTATAACGCCCAAACAGGCGGTCTGCATCAGAGAAGACATACATTGGCTCAGTTTGTTTCTGGCCATTAATAGATACCGCGTTAGAACTAATTGCCGTTCTTGCTTGCCCACGAGAAGGCGTTAACTCTGAATCTACTAAAGCTTGCTGTAAATCAGCACCTGCTTCTAAGGTAATACAAGGAATACCATCTTGAGCTAATTGTTCAAAATCAGCTTCAGTTAAATCAGATACTGCACCAGAGAATAAGCTTTCAGTAATACGTTTTGCAGCAGCAAGCCCTTCTTCACCATGTACCAGTTTAGTGACTAATTCTGCCAATACATATTGAGCCCGAGGCGCTTTTCCGCTGTTTTTATCTTCTTCTTCCAGTGCATTAATTTCATCTATTTCCATAAATGTGAAGAATTTTAAGAAGCGATAAACATCGGCATCTGCAGTGTTGATCCAGAACTGGTAGAATTTATATTGACTAGTTTTCTTGGAGTCTAACCAAACTGCACCACCCTCAGTTTTACCGAATTTAGTACCGTCTGCTTTGGTAATCAAAGGTACCGTCATGCCAAATACTTGGTTTTGGTGTAGACGGCGAGTTAAATCGATACCAGAAGTGATGTTACCCCATTGGTCAGAACCACCAATTTGCAGTTCCACACCCATCTCTTTGTTCAAATTTGCAAAGTCATAACCTTGTAAAAGGTTATAAGCAAACTCAGTAAAAGAGATACCAACGTCATCACGATTTAAGCGTTGCTTAACAGACTCACGGTTAATCATTTGGTTAACAGAAAAGTGCTTACCAATATCACGCAAGAAAGTCAGTACATCCATTTTGCCAAACCAATCATAGTTGTTAGCAAGGCGTGCACTGTTATCACCGCAATCAAAACTTAGAAATGGTGAAACTTGGTTACGAATTTTCTCTACCCACTCTTGAACGGTTTCTGTGGTGTTTAATTTACGTTCAGTAGCTTTAAAGCTCGGATCTCCAATAAGGCCCGTTGCGCCACCGACCAACGCCACAGGCTTGTGCCCGGCTAGTTGGAATCGTTTTAAACACAGCAAAGGAACCAGATGTCCCAAATGCAAGCTATCAGCGGTAGGATCGAAGCCACAATAGAGAGAGATAGGGCCCTGCGCCAGTCTCTCTGCTAACGCATCCTCATCCGTTACCTGGGCAACGAGGCCCCGCTCTTGCAATTGTTTAATCAGGTTATTGCTAGACATCAATGACTCCATCAGTTGTATTTTGTCTATCTATATTGGTTTAAATGACCAGTAAGTTTGAGAGGTTTGTCAAAAACTCACCAGTGTAATTTGTCAGTTTTCTTAAATGAAGCTATAGCATAAAGCGCATATCAATTAAGTGCCAGCTAAAAAACATGATCCTAAGGGGCTAATCTGTCAATTTTCCAGCCACTCTCTTCTCGCTGGTATAAAAAACGGTCATGCAAACGGTGAGCACCACCTTGCCAAAATTCAACACTATCAAATACCACTCGATATCCCCCCCAAAAACTGGGTAGTGGGACGTCACCATTCTTAAACTTTTGTTTTAGCTCTAAGAATTTCCCTTCTAAAATACCACGTGCTGAGATTTTAGAAGATTGCGCTGATGCCCATGCTGCAATTTGGCTATCTTTTGGCCGACTATGAAAATATTTAATTACTTCAATAGGGTTTAAACGTTCGGCAACGCCTATGAAATTAACTTGGCGCTCTAATGGATACCATGGAAAATGCAGGCTAATTTTATTGTTTTTTTCTAAATGCTGCGCTTTTCGGCTACCTAAATTGGTATAAAATACAAGGCCTTTATCATCAAAATGTTTTAATAGTACGATACGCTGGTAGGGTTGCCCGGTTTCATCCACCGTAGCAACACACATGGCTGTTGGGTCACTCAAACGAGCTTCACATGCCTGCTTCATCCATAGTTCGAAAAGGGTCAATGGGTTTGGTGTTAAATCATGGCGTCTTAACCCACCTTTTGTGTATTCTCGACGTACTGCTGCGAGATCAATCTCACCTAGTTCGTTCATTTTTGCATCCTTAACCACAATTATTTTTTATTGCTATTTTTAGGGTATATCGCCCCAAGCACAGTTTCTTGGCTTGCACCAGTTACAGAAGCCAAATTCCCTGAAAGCCCAGAAATGGTTCGAGCAGCTAACCATGCAAATGCCAAAGCTTCCATATCATCCCCACTCAGACCAAATTTATCACTTGGCGCCACTTCAATCCCAGGCAGTAAGGCTGCCATCCGCTGCATTAAAAAGATATTTTTTGCTCCGCCACCGCAGACTATCAAACGCTCACAACCGCCACATAGTAACACTTGCTCTGCAATAGAGGCTGCTGTCAATTCGCATAACGTTGCTTGCACATCATCGACTGAAATTGAAGGAAAATGAGCCAAATGCTGTTCTAACCATTGTGTGTTGAAATACTCTCGCCCCGTACTTTTCGGTGATGAACGCCTAAAGTATGGGTCACTTAGCATCGCTTTTAGTAATGCATGGTCAACTTGACCACGACTGGCCCATTCACCATCTTTATCGAATGCCTTTTGCTTAATACGCCAACTCCAGGTATCCATTAACATATTGCCAGGTCCAGTGTCATAGCCTTTGACATAAGCACCAGGTAACAAAGCTGTCACATTAGCTATTCCACCAATATTTAGTACAATTCGTTTTTCTGTAGAATGCCCTAAAACAGCTAAATGAAATGCAGGAACTAAAGGTGCCCCCTGCCCCCCATAAGCCATATCTCTTCGCCGGAAATCACCTACCGTTGTGATCCCCGTTAAAGCCGCAATACGGTTATTATCACCTAACTGCATAGTAAAAGGTTGCTCGCCATCAGGCTCATGCCAAACAGTTTGACCATGGCAACCAATGGCAATGATATCTTCGGATGTTAGCCCTGTTTGAGTAAGAAGCTGGTTTATTGCATCTGCATATAAAGAGCCTAGCTCTCTATCAATTTTACCAACCTCTGATAGCGTTGTTACTTGTCCTTGGCATATATCTAAAATTCTTTTTTTTAATCCAATAGGAAATGCAACACTCAAACTGGATTGCTCTGCGACAAATTTGTCACTAATTGCAGCAAGAACGACATCAACACCATCTAGGCTAGTTCCTGACATAACCCCTATGTAACGACCTGATTTCATCATTATTCTTGTTCCTTCAGAGTGCACATTGACTTTACAACGCTCGACTACAAAAGATTGTGCTTTGATGACAAATTTTGTCAACAATTCGATGCAATTTCTCGGCGCGCTTCGCAGGAATAATAAATAAATGCTTTAAAACTCAAAATTGCTAGACAACCCAAATAAAAAAGACGTTTTGTAATACCTGAAATTTTCATTTCCAATATAATGGTACATAATATATTTATCAGCTCGGCATTACGGTTCTGTACCTCAGCTAAAGTTTTAACACCTTATTTCTGTTTGGCAACGGGTGCGAAAAGATGCTCATAAGCTGACTACCCTATTGAATATTTAACAAAGAGTGCCTTATTGAATGAAATAATCGCGAATTTGAGATATTTTACCTAGTGTTTACACTTTATTTAAATCAATATCGGTAATCTAACCATCGCTTTTTAATACCATTATTTTGATACTTGTTGTGTTTATGGTGAAAACAAATATACGATGCTATGTTAGTGCCACAGACAGCAAATCTCATAGGAGTTCTTATGCTTAAGAAAGTTTTTGTAGGTGTTGTAGCAGTTGCAGCTTTATCAGGCTGTGTCAATACCAGTACGCTTTCTGGTGATACTATTTCAGCCAAGGATGCGAAACAGGTACAGACTGTGACTTATGGTACTGTTCTGAATGCTCGCCCTGTGACTATTCAAGCTGGTGAAGACGGCAACGTAATTGGCGCCATTGGTGGTGCAGTACTTGGTGGGTTATTAGGTAACACTATCGGTGGTGGGACAGGTAACACATTAGCAACTGCTGCGGGTGCTATCGCTGGTGGCTTAGCTGGCCAAGAAGCTCAAGGCGCATTAAATAGAAGCCAAGGTGTTCAATTAGAAATCCGCCTCGATAGCGGCAAAAACATTGTTGTAGTTCAAAAACAAGACCCAAACACCTTCCGTAATGGTCAACGCGTTATGATTGCGAATAGCGGAAATACCGTTACTGTATCTCCTCGATAATCTTACGGTTACTAAATTAGGTATGCTCACCGGCTATTGCCGGTGAGCATTTCTTATAAAAATATTGCTGAATAATATAATAACTTTATGTTTGATAATCATATTTTATATTTATCATGCATGGCTTTTAAGTAATGTAAATTCTTGTTTACACATAAATGCCTTGCTTTCAAACCAATAAACTTATTTTAGCCTATCCCCTCTAATCAATTGTTTGTTATTAATTAATACACACCAATGAATTAGCTAATAAAAAAACAAAAGCAACGTCAAGACATACAATTTACAACTTTAATTATATTTCACAGCAATCATTCAACAAGAACAATAACCGAGTGTGATTGCTCATCCTATTATTACCCTATAAAAATTGCATGATCCAATTATTTTTATTACCAATTTAATAATTAGCATATCATTTATTAGCTAGTCATATTATTTTCACATCAAGAATCATTTTGCAGTCTTAAAATATTCTTTTCAAGCTTCAGAAGTAATTGTGACAACTGATAAAGCTCATCTTGGCTAATGTTATTCAATATTTCTAGACGCGTATTATTTATGACTTGATCTACAGTTTTAATAAAAGGTTCAGATTCTTCAGTTAATTTTATTCTTTTAGCTCTCCTATCATTTGTGCAAGTATGCCTAGAAATAAGTTTTTTTTCCTCCAACTGATCTAGAGTTCTTACTAATGAAGGCTGCTCAATACCAATCGCTTTCGCTAACTGTATTTGTGATTGTTCAGGTGGTAGTTGACTTATATTATGTAATGTAACCCAATGTGTCTGTGTGAGTTTAAGAGGCTTCAAACAATAGTCGATTAATGCTCTCCACATGCGAACAACACGTGATAACTCTGTCCCAATTTGTGATTCCAATTTACCCTCCTTTATATAATTATAATGTCTAAAAAACATACCGTCTTCATATTATTTTTTGAATTATATATTAATTTCCTTTTATATTTACAACTTTTTATTTATACATTAGCTATTAAATACCTATTTCTAGTTATAATGACTGGTTTATTATGTGGTATAACTCCCATTAATACTTCGCAAACTCATCCATTATCTCAATCCAGGCTTAATAAGATAACCTATCAATTATCTTATTAATAAGAATAGCCGCACTCTCCTTTTTGATCTATCTATTTTACCTCTTATAGTAGTCATGAATAACAATAAAAAAAACAACGACAAATAAACCTTTAAAAAACAAATGAATATAGTTAATCTTAAAATCATGTTAATTACAGTCATTTTGATTTAACCTATACTAATTTTTAATAAATAAAATTTCATTGAAATATAAACCAAGAAATAAATAGCTTATCATTAATTCCAGTTGAATTAATTCACATTAGGAATAAAACATTTGTTTTATTCCTAATGAAATTTAAGAAGCTGGGGATTAAAAGAGTCGTTGTTGCTTATCGATGATTTTTTCTTGATCTGGTTTTTTATTTAATATTCTTAAATAGCGTTGGCGACATAAACGAAGTACATTTCGTTTTTCAGTATCCGAGAATTTTAGCCAATTAAAGCGTTCATCACGAGTGCGGTAACAACCTCGACAATAACCTTGCTCATTACTTTGACAAATACCACGGCAAGGGCTGGGGATCTCAAAAAATTCAAGTTGTTCGGCCATAAGTTTCCCCTTCAAAAGAAAAAATCACATTAAATCTGTGATATACTCCTAAAAATGAGTATTACCATTATTTGTTCAAAAAACAAACTGTAATCATTGTATTTATTAATTTAAGCACGTTATATTAATAGGTAAATCGATTCAGGCTGATTCTAAGAGGTTTAAAATGCGCTTACTCCATACTATGTTACGTGTTACTGATATGCAGCGTTCTATTGATTTTTACACAAAAGTGTTAGGCATGCGCTTATTAAGAACGAGTGAAAACACAGAGTATAAATACTCTCTCGCGTTTGTTGGTTACAGCGATGAAAGTGAAGGCGCCGTCATAGAGTTGACCTATAACTGGGGTGTTGACCAATACGATATGGGTAATGCATATGGTCATATCGCTCTAGGCGTCGATGATGTTGCAAAAACGTGCGATGATATCCGTAACGCAGGTGGAAACGTCACACGTGAAGCGGGCCCTGTTAAGGGCGGAACCACTGTGATTGCATTTGTGGAAGATCCTGATGGTTATAAAATTGAACTGATCGAAAATAAAAGCGCAAGTAAAGGCTTAGGCCATTAATTCGCGATATGATTTAGAAGTTTAGGTACCTAACTTAGCACCTAAACTTCTATCACCGTTTACCTGCAAATTTTTACTGGTTTTGACATAATGTCATCCAACTAGAAAACTAAAATCGAAAGTCCTAATGTCTGAAAAAAACAATCCAAACGCCCTAGTGAACCGCTTTAGGGGATACTATCCTGTCGTTATTGATGTTGAAACTGGTGGGTTTAATGCAAAAACTGACGGCCTGTTAGAAATTGCTGCCATCACCTTAAAAATGGATAAAGACGGCTGGCTCTCCATGGATGAAACATTGCATTTTCATGTAGAACCTTTTGAAGGGGCGAATCTTGAACCGTCCGCTCTTGCCTTCACCGGAATTGATCCAACAAACCCTCTACGCGGTGCTGTTAGCGAATATGACGCCCTTCATGCGATATTTAAAGTCATTCGCAAAGGAATGAAAAACACAGATTGTAATCGCGCAATTATTGTCGCTCATAATGCTAATTTTGATCACAGCTTTGTCATGAATGCGGCCGAGCGAGCAGGTTTAAAACGTAATCCTTTCCATCCATTTGCGACCTTCGATACTGCAGCACTGAGTGGCCTTGTATTTGGTCAAACAATTCTGGCAAAAGCTTGTGTTTCTGCGGGTATCCCATTCGATGGTAAACAAGCTCATGGCGCACTGTATGATACGAATCGCACGGCTTTGCTATTTTGTGAAATCGTTAATAAGTGGAAAAAATTGGGTGGTTGGCCAATTATTGAAGACAGTCAATAATCTTTTAGTAAATCACCATGACAGAAAAAACCGTATTTGATGTAAAGCAAAAATGCCTTCGTCAAATACGGTTTTTACGTCTTTTATTTGTGGCTTAATTTAGTCTGCGCTAGCTTCATCTGCTGGACGATATTTATCCGCAGTTTCTTTGATTAGAGACTGGAGCTCACCACGCTGGAACATTTCCATGATGATATCACAGCCACCGACCAGCTCACCATCCACCCATAATTGTGGAAAAGTCGGCCAGTTTGCGTATTTTGGCAATTCAGCGCGAATATCTGGGTTTTGTAAGATATCAACATAAGCAAAACGCTCACCACAAGAAGACAGAGCTTGTACTGCTTGAGCAGAAAAACCACAGCTCGGAAGTTTAGGAGAGCCTTTCATATATAATAAAATTGGGTTTTCTTTAATTTGGCGCTCAATTCTTTCAATAGTTGTCATTTTTAACTTCCTTAAAACAAAGATGCAGGTTTGCAGTCAGCCGGTAACTGAGAGTCTACCGCAACTTAACAGAATACATTGACTGATATAATAAGAAACTGAATTGTTTCATACAATATGCCAGTTTTATAGGGGCATTACTATAGCATTCCAAAAAGCAAAAAGGCATCTTTTCTATCTTCTCTTTACCTAAGTCAAACAAGCAGCTATTTCTAGTTAAAAATGCATATTTGATATATTCAGGTCATCCATTCGCAATATCCATATGATTTCTATGTGTAACTCCCCTATTTATTTGTTAACATCTGTGTAACGTTATTACCTTTACCTTTGTAAGGTTTAACGTGTTATCATTAATATATTAAATATCATATCGCCGATAGGCGAAACTCTAATGATAAGCAGTAACCGACTATTTCGCTCATTTTAAGAGCAAACACCCTAAGTTTTTTGATATAAAAGCAATCAAGGAGTACGCAATGTCATTTGAACTACCCGCTTTACCGTATGCAAAAGATGCTTTAGAACCTTATATCTCAGCTGAAACCTTAGAATATCACTATGGTAAGCACCATAACACGTACGTTGTTAACTTAAATAACCTAATCAAAGGCACTGACTTTGAAGGAAAATCTTTAGAAGAAATTATCAAAACTTCTGAAGCCGGAGTTTTTAACAACGCAGCACAAGTTTGGAATCACACTTTCTATTGGAATTGCTTAGCGCCAAATGCAGGTGGTGAACCAACAGGTAAAGTAGCTGATGCAATCAATAAATCATTCGGTTCTTTCGCTGAATTTAAAGCTCAATTTACTGATGCAGCAACCAAAAATTTTGGTGCAGGTTGGACATGGCTGGTGAAAAAAGCAGATGGTAGCCTTGCTATAGTGAATACATCTAACGCTGCAACACCTATTTCTGGTGATGATAAGCCCGTGTTAACTGTTGATATTTGGGAGCACGCTTACTATATCGATTACCGTAACGCTCGCCCTAAATATTTAGAAAACTTCTGGGCACTGGTTAACTGGAAATTTGTGGAAGAAAATTTAGCATAACAATTTCTGCTTGTTGCTAAGTTTAGATACAGCAAGGGCGAGATATACTCGCCCTTTTAAATTCACCCTACTCAAGGCTGAAATAAAATCAGAAAATATGCGCAGCAAGAAAGATAATTAATGCTAATGAGCCCAGCGCAGCAAGCAATCCATATTTAACATCTGTATCCATGAGTTCCTCTCATTCTAATGTAATTGAATTAATAAATAACCATGAAATAATAAAGGTTATTAAGTATACATATCCAAAAAAGTAAAACTAGTGTCTATATCACATGTTATAACATCAATTATTTCTTTCGTTTTTGCGCTAGATCAGACAAAATCGACAACAAATCGCTAAATTATTGCCAGCAAAGGATCAATGCATCAATATGCAGGTAATTTTTTAACAAGAATTCTTATAGAGACCGGTTATTGGTCAGGAGTTTTTTTCCCCCATGGCAACGATTAAAGATGTGGCGAAGCGCGCTGGCGTATCTACCACAACCGTATCCCATGTTATTAATAAAACGCGCTTTGTAGCTGATGACACTAAGGCTGCGGTTTGGGCTGCAATTAAAGAGCTCAATTATTCGCCAAGTGCGGTTGCCCGTAGTTTAAAAGTTAACCACACAAAGTCGATTGGGTTGTTAGCAACTTCCAGTGAAGCGCCTTACTTCGCTGAGGTGATCGAATCTGTTGAAAATAGCTGTTATGAAAAAGGCTATACGCTGATTCTTTGTAATTCTCATAACAATTTGGGAAAACAAAAAGCGTATTTACAGATGCTAGCACAAAAGCGCGTTGATGGCTTACTTGTGATGTGTTCCGAGTACCCTGATACCTTAATTGGTATGCTAGAAGATTACCGCAATATCCCAATGGTAGTCATGGACTGGGGAACTTCTCGTGGCGATTTTACAGATAGCATTATTGATAACTCGTTCCATGGTGGATACCTAGCAGGTCGCTATTTAATTGACCGTGGGCATCGCGATATTGGAGTGATCCCTGGTTCACTTGAAAGAAATACAGGTATTGGACGTTTAACTGGCTTCAAAAAAGCAATGGAAGAGGCCAAAATTACACTAAAAGAAGAATGGATAGTTCAGGGGGATTTCGAACCTGAGTCTGGCTATAAAGCAATGACGCAAATTTTAAGCCATAAACAGCGCCCTACCGCTGTATTTTGTGGTGGTGATATCATGGCAATGGGAGCAATTTGTGCCGCTGATGAAATGGGATTACGTGTTCCACAAGATATTTCAATCATTGGCTATGATAATGTGCGAAATGCGCGCTATTTTACACCGGCATTGACCACAATCCACCAACCCAAAGAGCGTTTAGGGCAAATGGCCTTCACAATGCTGCTCGATCGTATCGTCAATAAGCGCGAAGATGCTCAAACAATCGAAGTCCACCCTCGCCTTGTAGAACGTCGTTCTGTTGCAGATGGTCCATTTATCGATTACCGCCGATAGTACGAATAACTAGGTTGAAAGCCACTCTGCGTTAAGCGTTTCGTTATCGCCAAGGTAATCTAACAACCAGCTGAGCGCTGGTGATGTATTATTTTCCACCCAAGTTAAACAGCAAGGACTGGGTGGAAAAGGCTGCGCTAATGATAGTTCAACTAATTGGCCGTTTTCACAAAGCGGAGCCGCTCGATGCTCAGGTACCATCCCAACACATAACCCATTAACTAAACAAGCTAAGCCATTTTCCCAGTAAGGCACAACAAGCCGACGCTGGTTATCAAGAGCCCAAGTATCACGTTTGGGTAGGTTACGTGAAGTATCTTCAAGGCACAAACTAGGGTACTCTCTCATTTGATCATCGGTCAGTTTTTCACCTATTCTGGCTAATGGGTGCTCTGGGCTTGCAACACACATCCACGACATAAAACCCATATCACGGAAACTATACCTTTCACCAATTGGAGATGCTCGAGTCGCACCAATCGCAACATCTACACGCCCATCAGCAAGTGCATCCCACACCCCATTAAACACCTCTGGATGAATAAAGAGTTCGATATCAGGAAAATGACGATAAAAATCAAGAATTAGCTGTTCTGTCCGCTGTGGTTTGACAATACAATCAACGGCAATACTAAATTGACCACGCCAACCATTCGCAACTTGCTGACACTGGTGACGAGTATCTGTCATTTTTTTGATAACAGAACGGCTCTCCTTAATAAATATCGCCCCAGCTTCCGTTAGCACAACATCACGATGTCGACGCTCAAACAGAGGAACCGCAAGCCATTCTTCAACTTGCTTAACGGTATAGCTGATTGCAGAAGGTACACGGTGCAATTCTTCAGCAGCACCACTAAAGCTTCCAGTTCGAGCAACTGCATCAATCACTTCGAGTGCATGCGCAGACCACATAACTTCTCCTTTCAAAAATTTTGATAACAAGATCCAAATATTACCGTTTCACAACCTAAAAAAATAGCCTATACAATGGCGTCATCATTAACATTTTTTTAAATATCAGATAAGTAATAATTATGTCGAATACTGTGAAAAAAAACGCCCCTGGATTTATGGTGTACCTTGCAGGACTTAGCATGCTGGGGTTTTTAGCCATTGATATGTATTTACCTGCATTTGGTGCTATGCAAGACACCCTGCATACATCCGAAGGCGCGATCAGTGCTTCTCTCAGTATCTTTTTAGCTGGTTTTGCCTTCGCTCAGCTATTATGGGGGCCATTATCAGACAAACTTGGCCGTAAGCCTGTTCTCATTGTGGGCTTAACTATTTTCATTTTAAGTAGCTTAGCTATTTATTGGGTGGAAACCGCAACACAGCTATTAACACTACGTTTTTTACAGGCGGTTGGAGTCTGCTCCGCGGCTGTTTTGTGGCAAGCACTAGTTATCGACCGCTATGATGAAGCAAATACCCAAAAAGTTTTTGCTTCTATTATGCCGCTAGTCGCGCTATCCCCTGCTTTAGCGCCATTATTAGGTGCATGGGTTCTTGAGCACCAAACATGGGAAGCAATTTTCCTGATCCTAATGGCGGTGGGTATATTACTTTTATTACCAACGCTCTTTTTGAAAAATGTTTCAGTTAAAACAATAACTGATGACAACCAACCACAAGCTAAGATTTCTTTCTCAAATTTGCTCAGTTCCCCTGTTTTCAGCGGCAACGTACTAGTTTATGCATCCTGTAGTGCAGGTTTCTTCGCTTGGCTAACAGGTTCTCCCTTTATTTTACGCAATATGGGCTTCAATCCTGCTGATATTGGTTTGAGTTATATTCCACAAACTCTAGCCTTCATTATTGGTGGATATGGCTGCCGTATTTTATTAGCAAAAATCCGAGCAGAAACAATATTTCCATTGTTACTTCTTGGTTACGCGCTAAGCATGTCCATTTTATTTATCATGGCTATCTATACCACACCATCATTAACCATGATCTTGATTCCATTCTGCTTTATGGCAGCAATGAATGGAGCCTCTTACCCAATTGCAGTATCTAAAGCACTAAATACATTTCCTAGTGCGAGTGGTAAAGCAGCTGCGTTACAAAATGCCTTACAATTAGGGCTATGTTTTTTAGCAAGCCTACTTGTTTCTGCCTTGACCTTCGATCCATTGTTGGCAACAACCGGGGTCATGGCAGTCACAATTATTCCAATGGCCATTGGCTATTTTATGCAACGTTGTGCCAGCAAAAACAATCAAACTCTTAAGCAAGTCGATTACCATGCGAATTCATAAAGTGTAGTTTACTGAATCAACCATGCCGATAAGACTCGGCATGGTTTTTATTTTAGTGAATTCAAGAAAATGTTCCTTCAGTGTATAGCACTTGTGAGGATACGGTAATATTTATTAAGTATGTTGCTATATAACCCATTATTCTTAACTTACAACCCCTAATATTCTCTCATCAATTTTCTTTATTCAAAGCGGATTTCACTAAAAAATAAGGCTTTTATTTTGTCATCTACTAAGATATAGATATTTCTTGGTTAATTTTCTTGTTAAAAAACGTTATCATTGCGACATTAAATAATGAGTGCTCAAAAATGATGTTAAAACAGTATTATCCACCAGATGAATTAAAATCCTTTGTTAGTTCTATTTTGATAATCAAAGAGTTTACAGAGGCAATTAAAATTTTCCCTGGAACTGGTGCTGAAATCTGGGTTTCATCAGATGCTTTTTGCATGACAACAGAGAGCGACTCAGTCGCAGACTCATACCAACTTATTATTCCTAGGGTTAATACGTTTACTGCTAGCCCCAATCATTCTAAAGTCATGGTATTACGTATTCGTCATGATGCCTTACGTTTTTTACTACCTCAAAGCACACTAAATTATACGGATAAACCCATCGCATTGAGTGGCATATGGGAAGACCGCTGGTTTGAAGCTTTAGCTAATTCTTCATTTAAAGAGCTGTTAGAGTGTTTTAATAAGACAAAAGCCAAGAAAAAACCTCATTTCATAGATGAAATCTTAGAGTTGCTATATCGTAACCCAACTAAAAAAATCACTGAAATTGCCGAAGAGACCGGCTTACATGTCCGTGTCATTCAAAAAGAGTTTCTAAAAGAATATGGTATTACGCCAAAAAGGTACCAGATCAATTGTCGCTTAGAACATGTTTTAAAAAGTATGGTAGTAGAACAAGACACCTACCGCTGGTTTGAAACAGGCTATTATGATCAATCCCACTTTTACCGTGATTTTAAAAGATACTTTACTATGACGCCGTCGGCATTTTTAAAATCGAGTTATTCGCTTTTTTACAATACAAAAACTAAGTACCCATTAAGATAGTTCTTAATACATAAGGAGAACGGAATGAGTATTGTTGTGTATGCCCAAATTACAACAGAAAGGACGGATGGGTATTTAACGAAAGAAATCGTTCGTGACTTAGCAAAACTAAGCCGCCGAGAGAAAGGATGCATTCAATATGATCTTATGGCTAAAGAGAATGGTTACATTGTTTTCGAGGAATGGGAAGACACTCAGGCATTAGAGATGCATAAAAATAGCCCTCATTTCAGGCGATTAGTTGAAGCAATTGAACGTGATAACGCCAGCTTTTCTGTCAATTTTAGTGAAAGATGATCTATTAATAATGAAAGCTAGAGCTAGTTGTCATTTTTGAGAATTTTAATCATCTTTATTTAATAGAACTTCATAACCTACATTCAAGAAACAAAGATTGAACGTGTTTCATTCAGGCTATAGCATAAACCATTATTGCTATAGCCTACCTGACTGTTTATGCCGCTATTTATCTTTCAAGCACGAAACACGGTTATTACTTTGCATGCCTATTTACTCTGTTTTTGCTGCGTCAGCCAATTCTTCTGCTTGTTGTAATAATCTTTCTTGTTCTTTTTGATTTAAAACACGCTCAACAGTATCAACAATCGCCTGAGTTTGTGGATCTATCTCAATATTTATTTTATCACCCAAACGTTTTTTACCTAATGTTGTTCTCTCTAATGTTTCAGGAATGAGATGCACACAAAAACGATTATTGATCACGTCACCGACAGTTAAACTAATACCATCAATCGCTACAAATCCTTTATGTAAAATGTATTTCATTAATGGTTTATCATGAATTGACAACCAAATTTGATGGTTATCTTCAGATGTGAAGATTTTACTAATTTCAGCGGTTGTCATAATATGACCAGAAACAACATGCCCACCTATTTCGTCACCGTATTTTGCGGCACGTTCGATATTAACAACATCACCTTCTTGCAATTCCCCCAAATTAGTTAATCTCAGGGTTTCTTTAATTAGATCAAAACTGACTCTTTCGCCATCAATTTTTGTTACCGTCAAACAACAACCATTATGCGCAACGGAGGCCCCTGTTTCTAAACCTTTCAGCAATTCTGGGGTAAACTTCATTACATGAGTTCTAAAGTTGGCTCTTTCTGTAATTTCAATAATAGGAGCAGTCGCTTGAACAATGCCTGTAAACATAATGATTCTCAGTGTAGTGGATTAATAGACTCAGTTTACATCAGAATTTTTAGAGATCTATCCTATTTGAGTGGTAAACAACACGATAATAAACCTTATATTCAGTAATATATTAGGCTTGAAAATGCTCTTTTATAGTTTGTTACCATATCATTATTGGAATCTATTTAGAAACGGGATAGAATGAGCGGTTTTTAATAATCAATGAGTTTTAAGTAACTCACTTATTTTTCTAATTTTTTTCCTCTTACTTGCTTTTATTACAAAGGTGTATGCGTGCAGAAATATTTTACAGAAGCGCGTAGCTTGTTGGCACTTGGTATTCCTATCGTTTTAGCTCAATTTTCACAAACTGCGATGGGGTTTGTGGATACAGTTATGGCTGGAAGCGTTAGTGAAATTGAGATGTCCGCAGTTGCAGTTGGTTTTTCCATCTGGCTGCCAGCTATTCTTTTTGGCCAAGGGATTTTAATGGCATTAACCCCAATCGTTGCACAAATGAATGGGTCAGGTCGTCGTAACTTAATTGGTGACCAAATTCAGCAGGGCCTGTGGTTAGCGCTACTTTTAGCCTTAGGTATTATGTGCCTTCTTTATAATAGTCAGCTAATTATTAGTAATATGCCCCATATTGATAAAGAATTGGCGGATAAATCTGTCCGTTTTTTACATGCTATTATGTGGGGTGCGCCAGGCTACTTATTTTATCAAGTATATCGTAGCCAATGTGAAGGGCTTTCAAAAACCAAGCCGGGGATGGTGATTGGTTTTCTCGGCTTAATGATTAATATTCCCATTAACTATATCTTTATCTATGGTCACTTTGGTGCCCCCGCTTTAGGTGGTGTTGGTTGCGGTGTCGCCACCGCATCAGTGTATTGGGCTATGTGTCTGATGATGAGATGGTATGTGAAACGTGCTACTGCGCAGCGTGATATTCGCCCTACACTCTCTTTCACATCGCCAAATCCATTAATCTTGAAGCGAATTATTGTGTTAGGTACACCAATTGGTCTGGCACTTTTCTTTGAAGTCACTTTATTTGCTGTCGTTGCACTGCTAGTCGCTCCATTAGGTGTTGTCGCAGTAGCTGGTCACCAAGTTGCGTTGAATTTCAGCTCTGTGATGTTTATGTTCCCATTATCATTAGGAATAGCTGCAACCATTCGCGTAGGTTACAACTTGGGACAGAAATCAACTGAAGCGGCTAAAGTTTCATCTTATACTGGCATTGCTGTTGGCTTAATGGTCGCTTGTTTTACCGCGGTTCTCACAGCCGTCTTCCGTGAGCCGATTGCAATGATGTATAACAAAAACCCCGAGGTGGTTGTTTTAGCTAGTAGTTTAATGCTATACGCCGCTATTTATCAGTTGTCAGACTCTGTGCAAGTTATTGGTGCGGGCATTTTACGTGGCTATAAAGATACGCGTTCTATTTTCTTTATTACCTTCACTGCATATTGGTTACTTGGCTTACCTTCCGGCTATATCTTAGCGTTAACTGATATCATTGCACCGGCGATGGGGCCTAAAGGCTTCTGGATTGGCTTTATTATTGGTTTGAGTGCGGCTGCAATAGGAATGGCGACACGAATTATGTGGATCCATAAGCAGACAGAGGATGTTGTTTTACTTCGTTCAGCGCGCTAATCGACGGTTTTTTAAGCTTTTTATTATGGGAGAAGATGTATTTCGCACCAGATAGTTTTAAATACGAGCAAACTATCACGAAAATACATTTTCCCCTTGCCAGATGAACTTCATAACGTTAATATTCATCCCCGTTGTCACCTAGATAACTTTTAGATGCGTCCGTAGCTCAGTTGGTTAGAGCACCACCTTGACATGGTGGGGGTCGGTAGTTCGAGTCTACTCGGACGCACCATTTCTAGTGAACACAATGTTAATTTTCAGCGCGTCCGTAGCTCAGTTGGTTAGAGCACCACCTTGACATGGTGGGGGTCGGTAGTTCGAGTCTACTCGGACGCACCATTTCAAATTAACACAAATCAAGTCTCTCAGTGCGTCCGTAGCTCAGTTGGTTAGAGCACCACCTTGACATGGTGGGGGTCGGTAGTTCGAGTCTACTCGGACGCACCATTTAATTTATCTTCCTACCCCACTAAAATTTCTCTTGATTGTCTATTATTATTCCCTTATTTTGTTGCGCAACAAATTAACAGCCTAATATCAACTGAATTTTTGATCTGAACGCCTTCTTCTTTTAATTTAATAAAATTTGATTTGTCTCACAGTTTTTTGTTGTCTATAATACTCACATTGGCTGAAAGGTTTCAACAGTAATAAATCAATACGTTAGCTTTAATTGAATTTGTCATCTACACTATAATAAGAATCAAAATGTGACAAATTTAAGTGTAAAAATGCATTAAACACCAGACTGTCGCCTATTCTTATAAATGAGTTGCGCAACAAAATTTACCCTGCGCACGACTTATTAAATGTACTAAGCATCGGCGGCAATACCGATTTCCTTTATAACATTAGATAGACTGCCATGAAAAAAACCAAAATTGTTTGTACTATCGGTCCAAAAACCGAATCAGAAGAAAAACTGACCCAACTCCTTGATGCAGGCATGAACGTCATGCGTCTCAATTTCTCTCACGGTGACTACGAAGAACACGGTCAACGTATCAAAAACCTTCGCGCTGTTTGTGCAAAAACAGGTAAACAAGCTGCTATTTTGCTAGATACTAAAGGGCCTGAAATCCGCACCATGAAATTGGAAGGTGGTAACGACGTTTCTCTCGTTGCTGGCCAAACTTTTACATTTACTACCGATACCTCTGTGGTAGGTAATAAAGATAAAGTTGCGGTGACCTATGCGGGTTTAACTTCAGATTTGAAAGTTGGCAATACCGTATTAGTTGATGATGGCTTAATTGGTATGAAAGTGACTAATGTCACTGCAACTGAAGTTGTTTGTGAAGTTTTAAATAACGGTGACCTCGGTGAGAAAAAAGGGGTTAACCTGCCAGGCGTTTCAATTGGCCTTCCAGCATTAGCAGAAAAAGATAAAGAAGACTTAGTCTTTGGTTGCCAGCAAGGTGTTGATTTTGTTGCTGCTTCATTTATTCGTAAGCGCTCAGATGTTGAAGAAATTCGAGCTCACCTGAAAAAACACGGTGGCGAGAACATCCAAATTATTTCTAAAATTGAAAACCAAGAAGGTTTAAATAACTTTGATGAGATTTTAGAAGCCTCTGACGGCATCATGGTCGCTCGTGGTGATTTAGGCGTTGAAATCCCAGTTGAAGAAGTTATTTTTGCACAAAAAATGATGATTGAAAAATGTGTTGCAGCACGCAAAGTCGTGATCACAGCAACCCAGATGCTTGATTCAATGATCAAAAACCCACGCCCTACTCGCGCGGAAGCGGGTGACGTTGCCAATGCTATTTTAGATGGCACTGATGCGGTTATGTTGTCTGGTGAAAGTGCTAAAGGTAAATACCCGGTAGAAGCTGTTACCATTATGGCAACTATCTGTGAACGTACAGACCGTGTAATGCAAACTCGCATCGATAACCAAAAACCAAGCCAACGCCTACGTGTCACTGAGGCTGTATGTCGTGGTGCGGTGGAAATGTCTGAAAAATTAGATGTCCCATTAATCGTTGTTGCAACTTATGGCGGTAAATCGGCTAAGTCTGTCCGTAAGTATTTCCCTACTGCACCAATCTTAGCGTTAACTACCAATGAAGAAACTGCACGCCAGTTACTGTTAGTTAAAGGTGTGATCCCAATGATAGTTGGTGGTTTTACTTCTACAGATGACTTTTATCGTGAAGGTAAACGCGCAGCTCTAGAAAGTGGTTTAGCTGTTTCTGGTGATGCGGTTGTAATGGTCTCTGGCGCATTAGTACAAAGCGGAACAACCAATACATCTTCAGTTCACGTACTTTAATTAGTCTTTAATTGTCTTCTAAAAGGCCGATAGTGATTATTTTAGCTATCGGCCTTTTTATTTAGATTTAACATTTAGTGCTGCCTTGATGTAACTATCCCTTTATTTACTTTTCTCTAGTAAATATCTTATTGCATTTTAAGTGTAATATCATAAACCCCACTTAAATTGGTCAAATAACAACCTTCATTGATCTTAATTTAAATTTTTCTTCTTTTTCCTAGTACTAAATATAAAGTATTTCTAGCAAAACTTCATATTTAGTACTAGCATAAGACATAGTAAGTGCCATACCCTAATTTTCATTAGGTTGTTTTAAAGGGATATAGCAAGCTTTAAGATAACAAGCTTAGCTCTATTGTTTGGTGACTTGCTTTTTTATATTTTCAAGATAAATCAATCTAGAGGGTAAAATAATGATTCGTACTAAAATTGTACTGGGCTCTATCGTATTAGCTTCAGCATTACTAGCGGGTTGTTCTAACAGCACTGAAGTGCAAAAACTCTCTTCAGATGTGCAAACTCTGAATGGTAAAGTTGATCAACTGAGCAACGACGTTCAGTCTCTGCGCTCTGACGTACAGACAGCTCAAGAAGAAGCAGCACGTGCTAACCAACGTCTGGATAACCAAGTTCGTACTTACAAAAAATAAGTTCGATTTGGCGATAATCTAGTCTTAAAGATCCTTCTTTGAAGCTAGTAGCATTTATGAGGGCCTATGAAAATAGGCCCTTATTATTTGGTCAGGGTTATTGAGTTACAACAGAAGAGCGGTATTTCGCAGGTAGCAAGGCCCCAACTTTACCGTCATAGATGGGTTCTGGCTGTGAAATCGAGAATGGCTCAATAGGTACTAAACCTTGGTGTTGTGTTTCATCTTCAGGGATACCATTACTCTGATCATTATTTACACGCACAGGCATACCAGAACGCCTTGCTAGCTCTTTTTCCACTAAAGCCTTATCAATCCCTTCATTTTCTAGAAAACGCTTGAAATCGTCAGACAGCTTGATTGGCATGGTTTGTGGGTCATCACCGCTTGTTCGTGACAATGGCTGATGCACCTCAATGTAATAACTGCCATCAGTTTCTTTGGAGTATTTGACAGGCTGATCAATAACTTGGACACGAGTTCCTTTTGGTACTGTTTTAAATAATGCTTCGATATCATCAGGACGTAAACGAATACAACCGGAGCTCACTCGCATACCAATACCAAAATCCGCATTAGTGCCGTGTATCAGATATTCACCACGCCCATACGCTAGGCGTAATGCATACAAGCCCATTGGATTTTCAGGCCCTGCTGGAACGACGGCTGGAAGAGTTATACCTTCTTTAGCGTAATTTTTACGGATATTCGCCGTTGGTGTCCATGTAGGATCTTTAATTGACTGACTTACTGAAGTCACCATTTCAGGTGTGTCGCGACCTAACTGGCCGATACCGATAGGATAAACAATCACTTCCTCACTGTTCGCAGGGTAATAATATAAACGCAGCTCCGCCAGGTTAATCACAATTCCCGTTCTTGGTGTTGATGGTAACAACATTTGTGCTGGAATGATGAGTTCTTTACCCGCTTCAGGAAGGTACGGGTCTGTTCCTGGGTTTGCTTCAAGCATACCGAGTAGACCGATTTGGTGCTCACTTGCAATGGCCTCCAATGGTCGCCCATCATTGGGGACGATATACGTGTAATTTTCCCCGATAAGACGAGTGTTACTGTCAGGTAATGGATATTCTTTTGCTTGAGCTGGAGCCAATAAGGCGCTCATGACAAATAAACTTGCCACCGTCAAAACTCTTTTCATACCTACTCCAAGGAAAATAGTGTTCTTACAATAATTCAATGATTATTGTTCATAATAGCAACTATCCTTCATATCTTTAATACTAATTAAATATTTTTATTAAGTATTAATAAGGTAGTAGTCTTTTTATGATAGCCAAATACAATCACTTTAATGGACTGGTCGAATAAAAATAATAACCAAGAAGTAAAATAAGTAAGGGAGCATAACGCTCCCTCGGTAGGATCATACTAATTGTGCCGCACGCGATAAAATTGTACGGATCATCGCATTTAAACCTTGAGTTCGCGAAGGTGTTAAATGTTGCTCCAATGCAAGTTGTTCAAAAAATGACTTCACATCGAGTGCGAGTATTTGTTGCGCCGTTTTGCCTTGAAAAAGGATAATCACAATAGCAACTAACCCTTTAACGATTGCAGCATCGCTATCACCTGCAAACGTAATTGTCCCGTCTGCTTGTTTTTGCATATCAATCCACACTTGGCTTTGGCACCCTGCGATTAAATTATTATCGCTTCTTTGTACCTCTGAGAGTTCAGGTAAACGTCCCCCTAGCTCTATCATATAGAGATAGCGTTCCTCCCAGTCCTGACAACGGGAGAAATTACGTAATAACTTATTTTCATCGGGTAATGCGGGCATGCTCAGTTCCTTTACCATATATTTCTTATGTGCTTAGCCTAACAATTTTTTAATGCGCTGTAACGCATTGTATAAAGAATCGATTTCTTCTTTCGTGGTGTATATCCCCACAGAAGCACGGCACATAGCAGGAACGTGATAATGTTCCATTAATGGTAAAGCACAGTGATGGCCAGTACGGATAGCAATACCATATCTATCTAGAAAAGAACCCACATCATAGGCATGGTGCTGGCCTAAATTAAACGCCAAAACGCCTTCCCGTTGGTCATTGCCATATAATATAACTGATGGTATTTCTTGCAATTTCTTAGAAGCATATGCCATTACTTCAGCTTCATGAGCAAATACATCAGGTAAATTAAGTGCGTTTAAATAATCGAATGCCGCCCCTAACCCAATAATTGCGCTAACGTTCGGTGTTCCTGCTTCAAAGCGCCATGGCGCATCAGCAAAAGTGATCCCTTTGGTCAGGCTGACTTGACGGATCATTGCCCCACCGCCCTCCCATGGTGGCATCATATCCAAAATAGCTTTTTTGCCATAAAGGATACCAATACCTGTCGGGCCATATAACTTATGCCCTGAAAACACATAGAAATCACAGTCTAAGGCTTGCACATCAACCTGCTGATGCATTGCACCTTGCGCGCCATCGACCAATATCGCGATCTCTCCACCTTTTGAAGCCGCAATCGCTCGAGCTTGTTTAATGATATCCTGTACGGGATTAACTGTTCCCAATACATTAGAGATATGTGTAAAGCTCAATAATCGCGTACGTGAATCAATGACATCATTTAATACATCTAATTGCAGTCTACCATCGTCAGAAATTGGGATAATTCGAATTTCAAAGCCAATTTCCTCAGCTAACATATACCAAGGTACAATATTCGCATGGTGCTCCATTTCAGTGATGACAATATTGTCCCCTTCATGGAAATACTTTCGACCAAAACTATTTGCAACAAGGTTAATACCTTCCGTTGTGCCTTTAACAAACACGATTTCTTCATTTGAAGCTGCGTGAATGAAAGCGGCGGCTTTTTGACGAACCTCCTCCATCATTGTCGTCGCATTTGCACTGAGAGTATGTATACCGCGGTGAACCGCGGCATACTGATGTAACGTAAACTCACTTTCTATTTCAATAACTTGCAAAGGCTTTTGTGCACTTGCGGCGCTATCTAAATAAACCAGCGGATGATTATTGACTGACTGTGATAAGGCAGGAAAATCCTGCCTTACTGAAGCGACATTGAATAGCATGGATATTAAACCTCCGCTAAGCGCTGGCGGATGTTTGCCATCACAGCGTGTTTTAACTCTTCCGATTCAATAGATTCCGTAAGTTCCGCAGCAAATGCGATAATAATCATATGTTTTGCTGCCTTACCCTCAATTCCTCTTGAGCGCAGATAAAACAGTTGTTCGTCATCAATACGACCGACCGTTGCACCGTGACCACACTTTACGTCATCTGCATAAATTTCAAGCTGAGGTTTAGTATCAATTTCTGCTTTTTCACCTAACAACAATGTGTTGTTAGTCATTTGACCATCTGTTTTTAATGCGTTGGGTGCGACTTTGATCATGCCATTAAAGACAGCTTTACTGCTATCCATCGCAATCACTTTATGTAATTGACGGCTATTGCAGTAACCTTTATTGTGCTCTAAATACGTACGAGTATCAGCAATTTCATTGCCTTTAGGCAGCAGTATACTGTTGAGTTCAAACTCAGTATTTTCACCGTCAAGGCGAGCACTTGTATGGTTTCGTGTTAATAATGCGCCAAGTAAAAAACTGGTACTTTTCACACGGCTATCGCGCCCAATAACAATATCATTGTGAGCAAAATGCTGAGCTTGGCCATTTTCAACATTTAACTTAAAGTGACTAAAGTCTGCGTTATCACCGACTTCAACTGTTAAACGACTACCAGTCATGTGCCTTTGCTCATTCAAACTAACATAATGCTCAATAACTTGGGCTTTACTGTTTGCATCCAAGGTTAAATGGTACCGATACTGGCTAATATTGGTGGTCTGTTTATCGTCGCTACCCGTTGAAATATTGAGCAGGTACAATGGCTTTTCTGCTATTTTATTTGCTGCAAGATGGACGACTAACGGTTGTACAGCCAAGCTTTCGGTTAAATGCAAAAAAATCTCGCTATTTACAGGCGAAGGAAGCAAGTCTTGGTTATCAAGCAAAGCCACTTGGAATGGCCCCATATCAATAGAGCTCAATGCAGAGCTATAACGCCCATCAATTAAAACAAGGCGATATGCATCAATTGGCAGAGCCAGTGCTTCGCAGTCTTGTGCTACAACATCACCATCACTAAAACGATACTGAGTCTCAAGTACAGTATTTAGTGGAGTATAGTGCCAATCTTCATGGCGAAACACAGGTAAACCAACTTGTTTTGCTATTTCCCAATGGGTTTTAGCATGTTGAGAATTCGCACCATGTCGTAGTTCAAATAATTCAGAAAAACGTGACATTGCTTGCTCGTTAAGCTTCGCAACTTCCGCACGTTTTTGTGCTCTTTCACTGTTGGTCAATAAGCCAGCCATAACCCTGCTCCTCCAGTTTTTTCGCTAAACTGAAATCACCTGATTTGATGATTTTCCCTTGATATAACACGTGGACAAAGTCAGGCTTCACATAATCTAAAATACGCTGATAGTGGGTTACGATGATAAAAGAACGCTCAGGCGAACGTAATGAATTCACGCCATTAGCCACAATTTTCAACGCGTCAATATCTAAACCAGAGTCAGTTTCATCGAGAATACACAATTGAGGCTCTAGAGCTGCCATCTGCAAGATATCATTACGTTTTTTCTCACCACCGGAGAAACCTACGTTGACAGAACGTGCAAGTAAATCTTCTGGCATTTCTAATAATTTGATTTTGTCTTCAATAAAATCTTGAAAATCGAAACGATCTAATGCTTCTTGCTGACGATATTCTCTAACCGCATTGACTGCCGTTTGTAAGAAAAATTGGTTACTGACCCCTGGAATTTCAACAGGGTATTGGAATGCAAGGAAAACACCTTCCCCTGCACGCTCTTCTGGATCTAGTGCAAATAGGTCTTTACCTTTAAACGTCACTTCACCGCTATCAATTTCATACTCTTCGCGGCCAGCAAGTGTGGCGGATAATGTACTTTTACCAGAGCCATTTGGCCCCATAATGGCGTGAACTTCCCCTGGTTTTACCTCCAGAGATAACCCTTTTAAAATCTCATTACCTTCTACACTCACGTGTAAATCTTTAACACTTAACATATTTACATGCCTTTAGCGCTTTAGCGCAAATAAACTCGATTAGGATCAGCCAACGCTGTGCTCTAAGCTGATCGCCAGTAATTTTTGTGCTTCTACGGCAAATTCTAATGGAAGCTCCGAGAACACATCTTTGCAGAAACCATTTACAATCATTGAAATTGCATCGTCTTCGCTGATACCACGTTGTAAACAGTAAAATAACTGGTCTTCCCCAATACGTGAGGTTGTCGCTTCATGTTCAAGTTGTGCCGTATTATTCTTAACTTCCACATATGGGAATGTATGTGCACCACATTGGGTGCCAATTAACATAGAGTCACATTGGGTAAAGTTACGAGCGTTATGTGCACTCGGTAGAATTTTCACTAAACCGCGATAACTGTTTTGGCTTTTACCTGCAGAAATACCCTTAGAAATGATCGTTGAACGGGTATTTTTCCCGATATGGATCATTTTCGTTCCTGTATCCGCTTGTTGATTGCCGTTCGTTAATGCAACGGAGTAAAATTCACCGACAGAGTTGTCTCCTTTAAGGATAACGCTTGGGTATTTCCATGTGATGGCAGAGCCAGTTTCTGACTGTGTCCATGACATTTTTGAATTATCACCTTCACACAATGCACGCTTAGTCACAAAGTTTAGGATCCCACCGGCTTCGCTATCTCCACCGGAGAACCAGTTTTGGACAGTCGAATATTTAACTTCGGCATCTTTATGAATAATAACTTCAACAACCGCCGCATGGAGCTGATAACTATCACGAACAGGTGCAGAACACCCTTCGATATAGCTCACATAGCTACCTTCATCAGCAATTAAAATCGTGCGCTCAAACTGGCCGGTTTTGGCTGCGTTGATCCTAAAATACGTTGATAGCTCCATTGGGCAGTGTACGCCTTTTGGTACATACACAAAGGTACCATCTGAAGCCACTGCCGCATTTAATGCAGCAAAAAAGTTATCATGGCTCGAAACGACTGACCCGAGATATTTCTGTACCAGTTCAGGGTATTCTTGAATAGCCTCACTAAACGAACAAAAAATAACACCATGTTTCGCTAAGTCATCACGGTAAGTTGTAGATACTGAGACCGAGTCAAAAATGGCGTCAACCGCAACGGCCTTCCCTTCACGTACAGGAACGCCTAATTGGTTAAAGGCTTCTTCAACTTCAGCCGTTAAATAATTATTGGTTTCCGCCACACCTGTGCCTTGTGTAGCACCAGATTGCGAACCACAGGTATCATCACATGAGCCACAAGATGGCGCAGAGTAATAGCTATAGTCTTGGTAATCGAGATTTGGGTAATTTGCTTTAAGCCAATGAGGTTCTTCCATGCCTTTCCAGTGATTAAAGGCATCAAGACGGAATTGGAGCATCCACTCAGGCTCATTACGTTTAGCTGAAATTGCACGAATAACATCTTCGTTAATGCCTTTCGCCATTTCATCCGTTGCGACTTCGGTAAAGAAGCCTTCTTTATAACGCTGGTCATCAAGCCAGCTTTGAACATCATCGCCAACTTCTACATTGCTCTGTGACATAATCTGACTTCACATGTTAAACGCCGAAGCTTTCACCACACCCACAGGCATGTTGGGCTTTCGGGTTATTAAATTTGAAAATTTGATTCAGCCCTTCTTGGACAAAATCAACGACTGTGCCATCAATAAATGGCATTGCTTCTTTTGGCACATAAAGGTGTGCGCCATCGAGTTCAAATAACAGGTGTTGGTCTGTTGGGTTTTCGATCATTTCAAACACATAACCGAAACCTGCGCAGCCAGACTGTTTTACGCCGAGTGAAAGCCCTTTTGTATTTGGGTTTTGCACCATCAATTTTTTGATTTGTTTTGCAGCGCTTTGTGTCAGGCTAACTCCCTGCCAATTGTTTTCATCAAATGAAAATGTCTCTACACCGTCAGTCATATTGACCCCACATTTCTTATGGCTTTTCAGCCTGTTATCAGGAGATTAACTCTGCCTACCCTATGGTAATGATTAGCTAATTGACTTCAACCATTTGTTTTAAGAGGTTATAGCTATTATAGCTCTTTTTTTGTTCATTTTCAGATTATAAAACAAACAAAATTACAAAAAAACAAGCTTAACCCATTGATAAACAATAAATAAGTAGAGTTGTGTTTTTTATTTAAATTTGTACTAAATAATACACTTAATGACACAAATTAATAAAGGTGCATTTATTATACAACTTAATTAACTTGATAAAAAATGAATTTATAGAAAGAATGGGCATAAAACCATACAAAATAAAGGGTTTTATCGGGTTTTCTGACCTTTCCTTAGCCAAAAAACCCTGCAATTAAAATGGTTATTATTCAAATAATACGGCGGTTGTCAGGCGAGAAGTACAACACAATTTGCCTTGCTCATTGAAAACCTCAATATTCCATACCTGCTGACGGCGCCCTAAATAGATAGGTTTACAAATACCCTTAACAACCCCTGAGCGAGCAGCACGAACATGATTGGCATTGATTTCCAACCCGACCACCTTTTGTTCTCCTTCCGAGCACATATAACCCGCAATTGAACCTAAGGATTCAGCTAATACAACAGAAGCACCGCCATGCAATAACCCAAAAGGCTGTTTGGTGCGATGATCAACAGGCATTATCCCCTCTAAATAATCATCGCCAATTGCCGTGATTTCAATACCGAGATGCCCTAACATGCAGGTTTTTGACATTTCAGCGAGTTGCTGCAAATTAAATTGACGTTTCCAAATCATTAAACTATCTCCAGCAGCGCTTGAATCGGATGTTTTATCGATACATTTTCCATGCGTTTAACTTGGCTACGACAGGAATAACCTGAACTTAAACAACGTTCTTTTGGCAAAGAAGACATCGCCTCCTTCCACGATAAGTTATATATTCCTTTTGAATTTTCAAGATTGGCCACTTCGTGCCCATAAGTCCCAGCCATGCCACAACAGCCAACACTAACATTATTTAATGTTTGCCCAAAGCGTGCAAATAACACCGCCCATTGATTCGCACTATTAGGTAAAGCCGTTGATTCAGTACAATGACCGAAAAAATACCACGGCTGGGTCGATGTGGTTTGCACATTGTGTGGTTCAGGCAATGTCATTAACCATTCATGCGCTAACATCACCGTAAATTGGCAGTGGTCTTTGCCTAAAATTTCATGATATTCATCGCGATAACAAAGTACTAGTGCGGGGTCAACACCGACCATTGGCAACTGCAATCTTGCCACTCGATTTAAAAAATCTGCCGTCTTACGAGCCGTTTTAGCAAACTTCGCTAAAAAGCCTTTGATGTGTTGTGCTTTTCCATTCGGCGAGAACGGTAGCAACACAGGCTTAAGACCTAATTTCTCAATTAAATGGACAAAATCTGCCACCACTTTGGCATCGTAATAACTAGTGAAAGGGTCTTGAACCACCAGCACATGTTTTTCACGTTGTGAATCCGTCATACTTTCAAGTTGTTCAAGCGTGACAGAAACCGCTGCATGACCTGAAAGTTCTTGTTTTAATGTTGGTTGAGAGAACAACGGCAAATCCACCATACCGATAGTATGTTGACTCAGTTTTTGCACCACCGGTTGACGCAAAAAGAAATTAAATACGCCGGGCACTTTGGAAAATAAAGGTGCACTCGCTTCAACATTTGCAACAATATAATCGCGAATAGGACGCAAATAACGCCCATGATACAACGCTAAAAACTTAGCTCTAAATGATGGGACATCAATTTTAATTGGGCATTGCGTTGAGCAGGCTTTACAGGCAAGACATCCTGCCATTGAGGCTTTCACTTCATGAGAGAAGTCATAATCACCTTGTTTAGCGCGCCAAGTGTTACGTGTTTTTTCTATCAGCCCACGCAATGACGATTGGTCTTGTGTAATGCCCTTTTCAAGGTGTTCTGGTGTAACACCTTGTTCAGCTAATAGCCTTAGCCACTCACGAACAAGTGTCGCACGGCCTTTTGGAGAATGAATTCGTTGACCACTCACCTTCATGGATGGACACATCGGGCTCTTCACATCAAAATTAAAACACAGCCCATTACCATTACACTCCATTGCACCACGGAATTCTTGGCGCATTTGGACTGGTATCTGTCGGTCATACGTTCCTCGTTTGATGCCATCAACCTGCTTCATCGGTGCATCCAACCCCGCAGGTGGGCAAATTTTCCCCGGATTTAAGCGGTTATCGGGGTCAAATGCCGCTTTGATATTGCGCAACTCACCGTATAGCTCATCACCAAAAAATTCAGGACTATATTGTGCACGAAAACCTTTCCCATGTTCCCCCCACAACAACCCACCGTATTTAGCAGTTAATGCAACAATTTCATCAGAAATTTGTTTCATCAATACTTCTTGTTGTGGATCGCACATATCCAGCGCTGGACGAACATGTAATACTCCTGCATCCACATGACCAAACATGCCATAATTTAAGTTATGACTGTCTAATAACGCACGAAATTCCACTATATAATCAGCAAGATGCTCAGGAGGAACGCAGGTATCTTCAACAAATGGAATTGGCTTCGCCGCACCTTTACTGTTACCCAACAGCCCCACGGCTTTTTTACGCATGTTATAAATACGCGTAATATCTTCAAGATCATGGCAAGTTTGATAGCCAATCACCCCAGCTTGATTATTCGCCATTAATTCATCTAAGCGTTGGCACAAGCTTTCAGTCAATTGATTGATTTCATCTTCATCATCGCCGCTAAATTCAACGATGTTTAACCCTAACATTTCTTTGTTTGGCACATCCGTAATTAAGGCTTTAACAGAATGCCAAACGATGTCTTCTTTCGCTAGGTTAAGCACTTTTGAATCCACAGTTTCAACTGATAGCGCTTTGGCTTGCACCATAAAGGGGGCATTACGCAGTGCAGACTCAAATGAGTCATATTTCACATTCACTAAACGACGTACTTTAGGAAGTGGCGTAATATCCAATGTTGCTTCAGTGATAAAAGCAAGAGAGCCTTCTGAGCCAGTGAGAATGCGCGTAAGGTCAAATTCAGTTAACTCATCATTAAACACATGACGTAAATCATACCCTGTCAGGAAACGATTTAATTTGGGAAATTTTTCTTCAATTAGAGAACGTTGCTCTAAGCAGCGCTCTAACACTGTTTTATAAATACGCCCCACTGTAGAATCTTCTGACGCAATCGTTTGGGCGAGTTCGATAGGCATAGCACGTGTATCTAAGCATTCTCCCCCTAAAACCATGGCTTTAACGCCTAACACGTGATCAGAGGTTTTACCATAGACTAATGAGCCTTGGCCTGATGCGTCAGTGTTGATCATTCCACCTAGCGTTGCTCGGTTACTGGTAGATAGCTCCGGTGAAAAGAAATAGCCATAAGGCTTGAGATATTGATTTAATTGGTCCTTGATGACCCCTGCTTCAACCTTAACCCAACCTTGCTCTGGGTTTATTTCTAAAATTCGATTCATATAACGGGACATATCCACAACAATCCCTTCGGTTAAGGATTGCCCATTAGTTCCCGTTCCCCCTCCCCGAGGGGTAAAGCTAAGCTCACGAAATTTCGCTTGCCCCGCAAGCCGAGTGATTATTTGTACATCTGCACTCGAACGCGGAAACACAACCGCTTGGGGTAATAGTTGGTAAATACTATTATCTGTCGCCATGGATAAACGCTCAGCATAGCTGGTGCCGTTATCCCCAGTAAAACCGTGTTCTTGTAGCTCATGCAAGAACTCAATAACTAAATGACTAAGATGAGGAGCTTCTGATATACGCGGGATCATTATTAACGATGACTCTTGTTGTTTAGTGTTCGCATTACTCGTTATGTACTATCTTTATTTTAAGTTGCACAATAGTGTCTGAGGTCTATGATGAGTTATCTTCACAGCCTGTAAAGACAGCACAGCCGCTGATGACATTGTCATCATGAACCATATCACAATATTGTTTTTTTTAACCGTGAAAAATAATTACGTTATTTTCACCTAAAAATTTGCTAGACACGCAGAATTTTCATTTGCAAAGGATCAATCATTAATGGAAAAATCTCAAAAACGCTTGGATCTTCCCAAACTTATTTTCGGCCTATTATCCATCGTTTTAATGATAGCAGCCTGTTTTTGGGTACTTAATCCATTTATTCTTGGCTTTGTATGGGCGGGAATGATGGTAATTGCAACTTGGCCACTATTATTAAGACTCGAAGCTCGCTTATGGCGCAAGCGCTGGTTAGCTGCATTAGTGATGGTTCTTCTTATATTACTATTATTCGTTATCCCATTAGGTATCCTAATTGGCAGTATTATTGAAAATAGTACTCCACTTATTGATTTAGCTAAATCACCATCAAGCCTAACGCTGCCTGATTTAGAATGGCTAAATACTATCCCGATGGTAGGTGAAAAAATTTACTATGCATGGCATAGCTTAGTTGCCAGTGGGGGTAATGCTTTACTTGCCAAAATTCAACCCTACTTTGGCCAAGCCGCAGGTTGGTTTGCCACACAAGCTATTAGTGCAGGAAGATTTGTTTTTCACTTGATGTTAATGCTGCTGTTTAGTGGTTTACTCTATCTTAAAGGCGAATCAGTCATGGTTGGTATCCGCCACTTTGCTGTGCGTCTTGCAGGGATCCGTGGAGATGCAGCTGTCGTATTAGCCGCACAATCTATTCGAGCCGTTGCGTTAGGTGTTGTTGTGACTGCACTCATTCAAGCCATTGTCGGTGGCATTGGCCTCGCTCTTTCTGGTATCGGTTACGCAGCAATCTTGACTGTTCTATTGTTTATTTGCTGTGTGGCTCAATTAGGGCCTTTATTAATCATGATCCCCTCCGTGTTATGGCTATTTTGGACAGGTGATACGACCTGGGGGATCATCTTGGCTATTTGGGCTGCCGTTGTCGCTACTATGGATGGCGTTCTTCGCCCATGGTTAATTAAAATGGGCGCAGACTTACCCATGGTTCTAATCCTTGTTGGTGTTATTGGGGGAATTTTATCATTTGGTATGATTGGTTTGTTTATCGGCCCGGTTGTATTAGCAGTTTCTTACAGCTTATTAAAAGCTTGGATGAACGAAGTCGCTGTTCCGAATGAAGACTTAACAGAAACTGAAAAGTTTCTAGAGGAAGAGTTTTCGATTAAAAAGTAGTATACCGCCAATTAGTCGCAGGTATGTTTAAGCTATACATGCTTGCGAACTTAATAAATCTAGTTCCATTAATATTTAGAAACAATATTTAACATTCTAACGTTAGTATTTAGTCTAATTTATGTTAACATAAATCTATTGAATTAATTCTCTTTAAGTAACAATGAGTAATATTAATATTGAGAGTGTTCTTAATGATTGTATAATATGAATAGTTTAATATTCAATTATTGAATCATATGGATCTAAGAAGCCGCGCCCTTCCCCCTTTAGGCGTTGCTTTATTAACTGAATTGCTGTGTGTAGTCTTTGCCTGTCAGCCCATGATAGGCTTTTTTTTTATCTTTATTTAATATGAATACTATTCATGTCATAATCAGAACATCACTTTATAATTATTGATTAACATCAATTTTTGTCATTATTATCCGTTATAATACTCCTTTGGCGTTATATAATTAATTAACTTACGTTACTCTTATTTAGCATAACTTGCCTGTTAAATTTAATACGCATAATAAGGGTAATTATATTTAGCTTATTGTTTGTTTATGCCTAAAAAGCATTACACAACCACTTATTCAAAACTATTTAATATCAAACTACCTATTATAGAAGTTATCAATTTCTATAATAGGTAGCTTTGATTAAGTAAACACAAAGGCTGAATGCTATTCACATTCAGCCTTGATAATTAAAAAACTAAATAGTTATTGATTTTCAGCTATCGTTAGCCATGTTTGCACAACGGTGTCAGGGTTTAAAGATAAACTATCAATACCTTCATCAACCAACCATTGAGCGAAATCTTGATGGTCGGATGGCCCTTGCCCACAAATGCCTACATATTTATTTTGGCGTTTTGCAGCCTGTATTGCCATGGATAACATCGCTTTCACGGCATCATTTCGTTCATCGAATAATTCAGAAACAACACCCGAGTCCCTATCAAGACCTAATGTTAACTGAGTCATATCATTCGAACCGATAGAGAAACCGTCAAAATGTTCGAGGAATTGATCAGCCAGTAAAGCATTTGATGGGATTTCGCACATCATAATAACTTTTAAGCCATTTTCACCACGTTTCAAATCATGTTTAGCCAATTCTGCAACTACGGCTTCCGCCTGTGCAACCGTGCGAACGAATGGGATCATGATTTCAACATTTGTTAGGCCCATGGTATTACGAACACGTTTAACCGCTTCACATTCCAATGCAAAACAGGCACGGAAGCTATCAGACACATAGCGCCCTGCACCACGGAAACCTAACATTGGGTTTTCTTCTTCAGGTTCATAAATATCCCCACCGACTAAGTTGGCATATTCGTTTGACTTGAAGTCAGATAAACGGACAATAACGCGTTTTGGCCAGAAGGCTGCGGCTAAAGTCGAAATTCCTTCGGTTAATTTACCGACATAAAATTCAATCGGGTCATCATAACCTGCCATCATTTGGCGAATTTCTGCTTGTAGCTCAGGAGATTGCTTATCAAATTCCAGCAACGCTCTTGGGTGAACACCAATCATACGATTGATGATAAATTCAAGCCTAGCTAAGCCCACGCCTTCATTAGGTAAACAAGCAAAATCAAATGCACGGTCAGGGTTACCGACGTTCATCATAATTTTGACATCTAGACTTGGCATATCACTCACTTCAGAGCTGTGAATTTCAAATGCAAGTTTACCTTCATATACAAAGCCTGTATCGCCTTCAGAACAAGAGACAGTAACCTCTTGGCCTTCTTGCAAACGGTCAGTCGCATCACCGCAACCGACAACGGCTGGAATACCTAACTCACGAGCGATAATCGCAGCATGGCAGGTGCGTCCACCACGATTGGTAACAATCGCAGCCGCTTTTTTCATGATTGGCTCCCAATCAGGGTCGGTCATATCGGTAACGAGTACATCCCCCGCCTGAATTCTATCCATTTCACTCAAGTTATGAATAACTTTAACCGCCCCTGAGCCAATACGATGACCAATTGCACGCCCTTCAACTAAAACTTGTCCTTGTTGTTTTAATTGGTAACGCTCCATCACTTGTTGATTAGAACGAACGGTTTCTGGCCTTGCTTGAACAATATACAAACGCCCATTATGACCATCTTTTGCCCACTCGATATCCATTGGGCGACCGTAGTGTTTTTCAATCTGTAAAGCTTGACGTGCAAGTTCTTCAACTTCGTGATCAGCCAAAGAGAAACGATTGCGTAGAGCCTCTGGCACATCTTCGATTTGTACTTGTTTACCGTGCTCTTTACTATTGGCATACACCATTTGTAATTTTTTTGAGCCCAGTGTACGACGTACAATCGCAGGGCGGTTGCTGGTTAACGTTGGTTTATGGACATAATACTCGTCAGGGTTCACGGCGCCTTGTACCACCATTTCACCTAAACCATACGCAGAAGTGATAAATACAACTTGGTCGAAACCTGATTCAGTATCAATCGTAAACATGACACCCGACGAGGCTAAATCTGAACGTACCATGCGTTGAACACCCGCAGAAAGTGCTACACCGCGGTGGTCATAACCTTGGTGAACGCGATATGAAATCGCACGGTCATTAAATAATGAAGCAAAAACGTGTTTAATCGCAACTAAGACTGCGTCTATCCCTTGAACGTTAAGGAATGTTTCCTGTTGCCCTGCAAACGAAGCGTCAGGCATATCCTCAGCCGTTGCCGATGAACGGACAGCAAATGAGGCTTCCGCTTCACCTTCTGACAGTTGCGCGAATGCATCACGAATATCTTGTTCCAACTCCTTCGTCAGCGGTGTATCAATCACCCATTGACGGATCTGAGCACCTGCTACAGCCAGTTGGTTCACATCATCAATATCCGTTTCATCTAGCAGGTTATAAATGCGCTGATTTACACCGCTCTGCTCCAGAAAATCATTAAACGCCTGTGCGGTTGTCGCGAAACCGTTAGGTACGGATACTCCCAGATCAGATAAGTTAGTGATCATTTCACCGAGAGAAGCATTTTTGCCCCCAACACGGTCAACATCATTCATCCCTAATTGGTTATACCAAAGTACATTACACGGAGTGAGGCCATTTGTGGACATTGAAAGCGATCCTTTTATAGCAATTTAGTGACAGAGTACAAATCGTAAAAAATCTCGTTGGCGAAAATTCGCCTCGTGAAATAGACTAGCACAGACGCTAAGAGAAGATGGACTGGTGAATCGTTCCATCACTGAAGAAAACTTTTTTGTTCTAAAAATCGTTCAAAAAATGGCTATAGTTCCCCCTATAAACTAATTTTTAAACTTTAAACAAAGATAATATCTCCCAATATCCAGTGATAAATACAATAAGAGACAAATAATGATGACCGAATTAGGAGCAATGAATAATATGGCAAGCCAAGTTCAACGCACTGTTTTTTTTATTTCAGATGGAACAGCGATCACCGCTGAAACTTTGGGGCATGCCGTACTTTCTCAATTTCCGCTGTCATTTATTTCTTATACTCTGCCGTTTGTCACAAGCGAAGCTCGCGCGCAGGAAATTAAACAAAAAATTGATATTATCTTCCAAGAAACGCAATTGCGCCCTTTGGTGTTCTATTCGATTATCTCCCCCGAAGTAAAGCAAATCATCACTCAAAGTGCCGGGTTCTGCCAAGATATCGTTCAGAGCTTAGTCGCCCCGATTCAAAAAGAAGTCGGCCTAGAACCTGAACCCAAACTTAACCGAACCCATGGTTTATCTATGCAGAATATGAATCAATATGATGCACGTATCGCTGCCATTGAATATACACTGGCTCACGACGATGGGATTTCGTTACGAAACCTGGATCAAGCCCAAGTGATACTGATAGGGGTTTCACGTTGTGGCAAAACACCAACAAGTCTCTATTTAGCGATGCAATTTGGTATCCAAGCTGCAAACTATCCATTTACGGCTGACGATATGGATAACTTACAGTTACCTGCCGCATTACGCCCATATACGCATAAATTGTTCGGTTTAACTATCAGCCCTGAACGGTTAGCTGCCATCCGTGAAGAGCGCCGTGAAAATAGCCGCTATGCTTCCATAAGGCAATGTCGTATTGAGATAGCTGAAGTTGAAGCTTTATTTAGACAAAATAAAATCAATTACTTAAATACAACTAACTACTCTGTTGAAGAAATTTCCGCAAAAGTGATTGATACCATGGGCTTACAAAGACGAATCTTTTAATGAATACAAATAAAAAAAATATTCATTCCAGCTAAGTTGGAGGTTGAAATTACGCCACATTCGTTTATTGTGATCTTAATCACTTATAGGGCATACGCCTATTAAAGTTCTTTGAGAAAGAAAATGCACAAAACTGATGAATTACGTACTGCGAGAGTGGATAGCTTAATTACCCCACAAACTCTCGCTGATGAGTTTCCTATTTCCCAAAAAGTCGCTGAAAACGTGACAGCGTCACGCAAACGCATAGAACAAATATTATCCGGTCAAGACCCGCGTTTACTGGTTATTGTTGGCCCTTGTTCGATTCATGACATCGATGCGGCTATTGAATACGCTAAAAAATTAAACGCATTAAGAGAGCATCATCAAGACCGTTTAGAAATCGTCATGCGAACTTACTTTGAGAAACCACGTACTGTCGTGGGTTGGAAAGGGTTAATTTCTGACCCAAACCTTGATAATTCTTGCCAAGTTAATACCGGTATCCGGTTAGCTCGTAAATTATTAATTGAAGTTAACCAATTAGGGTTAGCCACGGCAACCGAATTCCTTGATATGGTCACCGGGCAATATATTGCAGATCTGATTAGTTGGGGAGCAATAGGTGCTCGCACAACAGAAAGCCAAATTCACCGTGAAATGGCATCCGCATTGTCTTGTCCTGTTGGTTTCAAAAATGGCACAGACGGTAATATTAATATTGCCATTGATGCAATAAGAGCTGCAAAGGCACAGCATATGTTTTTATCACCAGATAAAAACGGGCAAATGACCATTTACCAAACTAGTGGTAATCCACATGGTCATATCATTATGCGTGGGGGTAAACAACCTAATTACACTGCCGGTGACTTAGCCGCAGCTTGTGACAAACTACGTAAATTTGAATTACCAGAGCATTTAGTGGTCGATTTCAGCCATGGTAATTGCCAAAAAATTCACCGTCGACAACTCGAAGTTGCTCGAGATATCGCTGAACAAATAAAAGATGGTTCTACCTCTATCAGTGGTGTAATGGCAGAAAGCTTCTTGGTTGAAGGCACGCAAAAAGTGGTTTCTGACCAACCTTTGGTTTATGGTCAATCAATTACCGACCCATGCCTTGGCTGGGAAGATACCGAGCAACTTATTGAAATTCTTGCTCAAGCTGTTGAATCACGCTTTAAATAAACCCAATAATTCCAAAATTCTTCTATTACAAGCCCTTTAGTTTCGTTTACTAAAGGGCTTCTTTATATTTAAATCAGAAATAATTATTATTTAAATATAATTAAAACGATATAATACTCTAATTAATCAAAAAAAAATAGAATTTTAATCCAAAAAAGTCTTGACCCACCCCACGCTAACGATAATAATTCTCACTACGAACTAATTTATGCGTTCGGTTTCCTGTAGCCCAGCCCGACTATCCGCTACAACATTACAGTGCTAAATAGTTCTAACAAATAAATACGCTACGCGAACACTTATTGCATGCCACCCAGAGATTTTATCCAGGCAGCCAGCAAATTTTGAAACCAAAGGAAAGGATTTCCTATGCTGTTTAAATCGATGCCTACATCAACTCATCAAGAACATAAAATACCACTCTCCGCTATTGCAGCTACCATTATAATGACAGGGTTTAACAACACAGCCTTAGCTGAAAATTTATTACCCGCAAAAGCAGTGTCAACAACGGATACCCGCGACATTATTCACGTTTCTACCTCACCTTATGACTTAGAAAAAATTGCTGTTGCAGAGAATGTTGAGGTTATTGATGCCCAAGCCCCCGAACAGCAAGCCGCCACATCCGCCCTTGATTTATTAAAAGGCCAACCTGGGGTGTTTGTCTCTGGTTCCAATAGTACTTATGGGCAAAGTATTCAAATGCGGGGCTATGATCCCCGAGGCGTAAAAGTAACCGTTGATAATATCACTCAGGACTTTAATTCAGGCCTATATGATGCAACATTTATTGACCCAACTTTAGTAAAAAAGGTGTATATCCATAAAGGTTCCTCTTCGGTACACCATGGCGGTGGCGCTTTGGCAGGTGTAGTCTCTTTCAAAACATTAAATGCTACTGATATTTTGAAACCCAATCAAAATCTAGGTGGCCGTATTTTCAGCGGTATAGATCACAATGAACATAGTTACTATGCAGGAGGAACACTATTCGGCCGTCTCAACACTCTTGATACATTAATCAGCTACAGTCAACGCAAGAAAAATTTGATTGGCTCACCTGATTTTGCACACATCGATAATCATGAAAATATTCATAATTGGATGCTAAAAACCACATGGACAGCGACTCCCTCTTACCTTTTAGCAATTCAGTTAAAAGATTATCGCAATGAAAGCTTAGGGGTGAAACAACCCAGTAAACCAACAACCAAAGAGCGTTATCCGAATACACCACATGAAAGAAACAGTCGCCAATTTGATGTCGCGATAAGCCAATACTTTACCCCTAAAAATAGCGTTAACTGGCAGGCTGAGTGGGATATTTACTATAGTGATTTATCTCTAGACCAAACTGACACGGTCAAGATCACCACAAAACCCAAAGAGTACGGTACAGAAAGGCGAAATCAATACACCTATGGAACTAAATTCGCCAATAGCTTCACCATTCCAATGTATCGCTGGGCAAATCATCATATCCAAAGTGGAGTTGAGTATTACGCACAACAACAAAAATCAAACCAATATGCGATTAGCTACCCGGCAGCGTCATTAACTAATACTTCAGGTTGGCTAGTCAATGACATGACATTACAACTCTTACCTATCACGTTCTCTGCG
>NZ_JBRFKD010000002.1:2975682-3812030 GCF_053098325.1 Providencia sp. PROV_01
GGCACTCGTTTTACACGATATCAAACAGATAGCACGCGCATAGCTAAAAATGCTCATACTAATTGGTCGTCACGTTTTGCTGTCAGTGCCACCCCACAACACTGGGTAAATATTTTTTCTTCTTATTCGGAAAGTTACCGCACCCCACGCATGAGCGAGCTGTATAACAATTCAAATCATTTCACGATCCCTTTCATCGGAATGAAATCAGACTTCCGCCCTTCCCCGGAATTACTACCGGAAGTCAATAAAACTATAGAAGCAGGGGTAAAACTCAGTTTCGATGATCTGCTAATAGCGAGGGACTCTCTACATTTTGGTTCAACTTATTTCTATACAAAAGCCAAAGACCACATTGCTCTTGAAGGAGAATACGAAGAAATATTTAACATAAGAAAGTTTAGAACCGAACATTTTCCGAAAGAACTTTATTTTGTAAATATACCTTCTGCCACTATTCGCGGATTTGATAGTTTTATCCATTACAAAACACAATGGTTTGAGCTTAATCTCAGTCACAACCTAACCCAAGGTAATGAAGATGGCTCACATTATTCCCTTTCATCAATACGTCCTGAAACCCTAGTTGCTCGCTTCAATGCTCCCGTACTTGAGACAGGAGTCAATATCGGCTGGATCGGCGAATTTACGGGAAAAACTGCATTTGAAGGTAATGTAAAATACCAGTTATCACACCATAAATCGGATAAAGGCTTAGACCGCTACCACAAAGAGGTTATTCAACAGGCAGGTTATAGCCTGCATGATTTTTATCTCAACTATCAAGCCGACCAATTTATTAAAGGCCTCAGCTCAACACTAACGATGAAGAACGCATTCGATAAACAATATGTTTCTTCAATGGGTGTTCCTCAGGAAGGTCGAAATTTCCACCTTAACGTAAATTACTCATGGTAACGCATTAAAAATCGCATGTTATCAACTGGTTTGGCTAGTATTTAAAATAAAACAAATCAGTTGATGACTTTCTCCCGGCAATCTTAATTTTTCAAGGAAAAATTTGTGAACTCAAACCTCTACAATGATTACCAACAAATTCAAAAATCACATTCTAACTTATGCCCTCACAAAATCGCTGCCTTACTTCAGGTTTCAGAAGCACAACTAGTTCATTGCCGTGTAGGAAATGAGAAAGTTCTTCGATTATCAGGAAAACCGGCAGATATCTTGCAAAATTTAGTCTCTATCGGCCAAGCGAAGGGAATAACACGCAATAACTATGCCATCAGTATTCAAACCGGTGAGTATAGTAACCCGCGGTTTAGTCACCATGGCGGGCTATTTTTAAATCCTAAAGCACTCGATTTACGCATGTTTTTTGCACAATGGGATTCCACTTTTGCTCTTGTTGAAGAAACCTCAACAGGGCTACGCCATAGTATGCAATTTTTTGATAAGCATGGGGACGCATTACATCAGGTTTATGCTACAGATAAAACGGATATGGCTGAGTGGCAGGCTATTGTTGAACGCTATGCTTCGCTGGATAACTTACCTATTGTACCAAAAGAAATTCTCCCACCTTCAACACAAGAAATTAGTCAAGAACTAGCCACTGAGCTAGAACAACAATGGCGAGATATGACTAATGTGCACCAGTTTTTTGGAATTTTACAAAAACATAATTTAAGTCGTCAGCAAGTTTTCCGTGCGGTTAGCCAAGAATTAGCATGGCAAGTTCCTACCACCGCCTTATCTGATCTGCTTTCTCTTGCATACCAAGCACAAAATGAGGTGATGCTTTTTGTCGGAAATCGTGGCTGTGTTCAGATTTTTACTGGCAAAATAAAAGAGTTAACAAAAAATAATTCGCTCAATATTTCTGGTCATAACTTTCAATTGCATTTCATTGAAAATGGTATCTCCGAATGCTGGGTGACTCGAAAACCGACTAAAGATGGGTTTGTAACTAGTTTAGAGGTCTTTGATAAGCAAGGTAATCAACTTATTCAAATGTATGGGCAACGTATAGAAGGTACGCCAGAACAAATAGAATGGAGTAAACAAATTCTTTCTATATCTCGCTTATAATAAAAAGTATTAAAAAATTGTTGGGCTTCTAATGGTAAATTTCCGAATACTTTTTAAGCAAATATTGTGATTAAGTTAGAGATGAAATTTACCATAGAACCCTTTGCTTCATTAATTCACGACAGCGGCATAAGCCACTTTTTGATATGGAAAGAGAATAATCCTCCATTATCCGCATAAAGCGTTTTACTTGTAGTTTATATTAGTTATTAACCCTGCAAATATTGTCATTACAGAGATTTCCCACCATGACAATTACCTCGGAATTTCCTGTTTATTGTTATATAAAAACGATTATAAATGGAACAATAATTTTTCAATTATTTACTTGGTTAATAATTTCGAATGGATTGAACAATTTTTTTGAACATAACAAAAAAAACGCCTTCAACTCGCCTAGTAAAACAAAAAAAATAACATAGTTATTTGAATTAAAACAATTTTAAACATACAATAATGAATGTTTAAAATGTTAATTTTATCAACATCTATTGTACTAATAGCTATTCTCATTTAAAAACCGCACGTTTGGCCTATCGATATATCGGAAAAACAGGAAGAATAGACCCTAATTTCGTGAGTTATTATTAGTTATTAATGAACAATAGCCTACTTGAGTAGGAGGTAAATATGTCAGAAAGTGTAGTCAACGATATTGTTAAATGGCTTGAAAGTCAGTTGCAACGCAATGAAGGCATCAAAATCGACACAATTGCCGATAAAAGCGGTTATTCAAAATGGCATTTACAGCGTGTTTTCAAAGAAATGAAAGGTTGCACGCTTGGCGAATACGTCCGTAAACGTCGTTTATTAGAAGCAGCTAAATCATTACGTGAAGGTAACTTACCTATTCTTGACATCGCATTGCAATATGGCTTTAGCTCACAGGCGACATTTACCCGTATCTTTAAAAAGCACTTTGATACAACGCCTGCAAAATTTCGCCAATCAGGTGAATTGCCTGAATGCAAAAATTTTATGACCTGTAGTTGTCATAACTAATTATTTTAGAACATCCCTTCCTATTAGTTATTTGTAATTTTGAAGTCTATGTCTGAGCCGACTATGTCGGCTCAAGGTTGTTGGCAAAGCAAGATAAAAGTGTGATTTTTCTCGCTTTGTGTTATCAGTCGAAAATCAAAAAATTGATTTTCCTCTTTTATTTTCAATAACCTATTAGACCGCAGCTAAACATAAATGTTTATCCGCAGTCTGAGCCGACTATGTCGGCTCTTTTTTTAACTTAATTCATGGGCTAACCAGTTTTCCAAATCAGCCAACTGTTCCTGCAATTGCGGCCATTTCACAACCATCTCTTTGCTCAATGCACGTACTGTTTCTGCCTGATACGCTTTACCTGTCAATTGCTCACTCAGCCACTCTAAAGGGGATGGGTCTAAACTATCCGTAAAAAACTGACAGCGGTTTATCACACCTTTTTCGATATCAAAATGAAACTCAATTCCCCCCCAAGGAAAACGGGTATCTGAATAGTGAGAGAAAGCCGGGGCTTGCCCAAAATTCCATTCCCAACTACTTTGTTTTGCAAAGGTGTCTGTGAAATTTGGCAAGTCAGGTAGTTTTTCAGGGGAAATATACTCAGCAGCGACCGTTTCACCGAAGTAATTAAAAAAGCTTTTAATTATTCCTTCGCAAACAATTTCATGAGAAATATTGGGGACAAGCTCAGATAAATTAGCCACACGAGAACGCACTGACGTAATTCCTTTTGCCTGTAATTTTTTCGGATCTGGATTCAGATAGTTTGCTAAGCGACTTAAATCTGCATTAATCAGCAAGGTTCCGTGGTGAAAACCTCTATCCTTCGTTTCTCGGTATGCAGAACCCGATATTTTTCGCGGACCACTTTCAGTCTCTAAAACTAAATCATTACGGCCAGAGATTTGTGCGTTAATACCGACAAGTGCCAATCCATCGACAATAATTTGTGTAGAAACTGTTTTGTCATATTCCGGTTTTCCTGCCATAAACGTAAAACAAGTATTACCTAAATCATGAAAAACAGCCCCACCACCGCTACTACGCCGTGCTAAACGAACATTATCTTCTTCCATCCTCCGAGTGTTACATTCTTTCCACGGGTTTTGTGCACGCCCTATAACCACCGTATCAGCATTTCGCCAAAGAAACATAACACGTTGGTCGGTTGGCATTTGTCGGAAAATGGTTTCTTCAACCGCAAGGTTAAACCAAGGATCGTAGGATTCAGAGATGAGTAAACGTACTGTTGACATTAGGCTATCCTTAAAACAAAACTTGCCCTTAAGATAGCATAATCACTAAAGAAAATAGCGAATTTAGATACGCCTTGCCTGCCAAAACACTTTTCGCCAATAAACGTTGTCCATTGATGAACGGATCACCCCTTTACTCGTTGATGCATGAATGAATGTATTATCGGTATCGTAAATACCCACATGCAATCCATTCTCTCCTGAACCTGTTTTAAAGAACACCAAATCCCCTGGCATCAAATCTGATTTATCAATCCGTGTGCCTAATTGAGTTTGATCTACCGTTGTACGAGGTAATTGAATGGCAAAGCGATCATTAAATGTGCGATAGACAAAACCGGAACAATCAACACCATTTTGATTCATGCCGCCATAATGATAAGGCGTACCATACCACTGCTCGAGTTGGTCTTTTAATTGCGCTATAGTCATAATTGGATCAGATAACTGTGTTTTTAGCGGCGGTGGTGGCGTTCTTTTAACGGATGTCGATGAACAACCAATTAAAACTAAACACAATAATAGTGGCAGGTGTTGTATTTTAATAACCATAAAGCACCTTATTTATCTATCTGATTACGATAACTTGCTTATATTATAGTGCGTGAAGACTATAATATAAGCAACTAAGAATTATTCTATTCTATCACTTGATGATTTATTAGGTCGGCTAATTAGCCATACCCCTAATAAAATAAAACAGATACCAATGGCCTTTAACCCTGTAGCAGGTTCATTAAACCAAGGTAAGAAAACTGCTAATAAATAAACGAAAACATAGCTTAAGCTAATAAGCGGATAAGCTTTATTCAATGCTATGTATTTTAATGCTAATAGCCAACATAACATCGATAACGCATAACAAACTAACCCTAAAAAAATAATTCCTAAACTAGTAATATTAGCGAGTAACCAATCCAATTGCAGCCAATGCCAGCCAAGTGCGAATGAGGGTAATTCAACTACCCCTGCTTTTAAGCTCAGTTGAGCGACTGTAACTAATAACGCACTGCCAATCACCCATAAATAACCCTTGTTCATGCGCTGATACTCATTAGCAAAATACCAAACATAATGGCAGCAACCCCTAACCAGTGGTTGAGCCCAGTTTGTTCTTTATAAACAAACTGGCCAATTAGCGTAATTAACACAAAATTAATACTTAGCATTGGATACGCGATACTTAGCGGCATGGTTTCCAATAATTTCAACCAAAACAACATGCCAAGCCCTAGCATGAAAACCGCCAGCACCAACCACCGAAGGGCTGATGCTGTTTTATTGGTTTTATTACTCTGCCAATTGACGACGGCTTGCTTTTGAGCCACTTGTCCAATACAGGTCAAAACGCTAACCAGCAATAACAGTAATAGTTGTGCAATCATTGTTGATGATAAACCACAATCGCCATACGAGAATTTTTAATAACTTCATCTGGCTTAGGAATATCTGGCAGACCTTCTTTACGGCCTAATAAAAAGACAACAGTTACCTGCCCTTCTTTACGTGCTTTTGTCAGCCATTGTGCAAACTGGTCCGGTTTTATTAAGCGATGTTGGCTATCTGGATATTCCAACCCATAACTTAACTCTCCACTACTATTGTATAAATAGATATTGGAATTTTGAGTTTCCCAAGCAAGACCGGCTGCGACCCCAACATTACTTGCCATCAGATATTTGCTATTCATCAGTAAATCATGATTTTGATGAATAAAGTTTTGAGGTAATTTAGAATCGATGGTATTGTTCGGCAGAGCACTGCCAATACACAAACTCACGGCCAAAGAGCACGATGCGGCCCATAACCAATATTTCGCATTTAATACCGTACATAGGTAACCGATAATCGCCCAAATAGAAAAGGCAACGACACCTAACACCATTTTTGACCATTCATCAGGTTCGTATAACGGCTTTTTGATCACTGTGCTCACGACAATTACCGCTATAACCGCAGCGATCCCTAATACAACATTAATAATCCCATTAGCTTTCAATGCTTTCATTTTACCACTACGAACGCAGTCAACCCCATACTTTGCCATAAGCAATGCCAATGGCGCCATAAACGGCAACATATACGTTGGTAACTTACCGCGGGAAATACTGAAAAAGATGACGGGAACAACAAACCAGCACAGTAAGAAAAACATATCAGGACTAGATTTACGTTCTTTCCAACCTTTCATGATAGCACCGGGTAACAGCCCTGCCCATGGAATAGCGCCAAGAATAATAATCGGAATATAATACCAAAACGGTGCGATATGCTGAGCATCATCTGCCGTGAACCGCTTAATGTGCTCAATCCAAAAGAAATAATGCCAATAATCAGGCTCTTGTTTTGCAACCGCCAAAGCCCATGGCAAGCTGATAATAACCGCAGAAATTATTGCAAGCGGCCCATATTTGAGTAGCTCAAGAAACCGCTTTTGATAGATTGTGACAGGCAGCATGACAATCACTGGAATAGCAAGGGCTAAAAAGCCTTTGGTCATAAATGCCATGCCACAAGCTAGCCCAAGACAAAGCCACGCCGCTAATTTGGACTTTACTTCCCTCGATTTCATTGCCCACAAGCAACAAAACATACTTGCCGCTATCCATAAAGACAACATTGGGTCGAGTACACTGTAGGTCCCGATGGAAAACACTAAGAACATCGAGATATAAATGAGGCTTGCAACATAGGCAACGTGGTTATTACGCCACATCATCTTTGCCATACGATAGACAAGTAATGCACTGAGAAGAATACAAAAAACCGAACCAAAGCGAACAGCAAAATTAGTTTCACCAAAGATCATTTGGCTAATATTGTTTATCCAGTAACCTGCCACTGGTTTTTCAAAATAGCGTACATCCAGCATGTAAGGAACAATCCAATCGCCACGCTGTAACATTTCACGGCTAATTTCTGCGTATCGCGTTTCATCTGGTTGCCAAAGTAAACGACTATTCAACGGCAACAAATAGGTTAGGATAAAAAAAAGAGCCAGCAGAGAGGCTCCTACTTTGCTCGCTCGGTTATTCAACATAGGTTGCTTATTCCTCTTCTTGGCAGCCTAGCCAGCCTTCACGTCCGGGGAATGGTGCCCTCACCACACGCCCTTTGGGCAATGAATTCAAATTGTCTGGCAGTAATTCACTCAATGTACAGAATTGGATTTCTTCTTGTGTAATTCGTTCCAATAATTGTGAAAATTGTTCCGATTTGGACATTCCTTCCACTTCTGTATGGATAGTATAAACTGGAACGCCTTGATCTTCTTTAATTGCTTGAAGAATAAAATCATTAAATGCATCATCACTCACGACTGTCCCTACGACTTCATCGTAAGTCGGCAGTGTGACAGGGATTTGAACCGTCCCGAGTGAGCCATCGGCTAAAATTGGCCTAAATGGGTATTTACCACGACAATCACTGTTGTAGTCAAAGTTAAACGCTTGTTTAACTTCCAACACACGCTCATCACCTCGCCAACCAGCAACGGCAGAACAAGTCACTCGGTGTCCAATGGCTTGCTCCAGCGCATCCACCCCTAACTTAACTTGCTCTGTTAGTTGCGGTTTGCTCCATTTGGCAACTTTAGCCTGCCAACCTTGATGGTCCCATGCATGTAAGCCAACTTCATGACCAGCATCCAAAGTTTGTTTCATCAAATAACCTAAATCTTTAGCAATTTTTTTACCCGGCCATGCTGTGCCCGCTAATAAGATATCTAACCCATAAAGGGATGCAGCGTTCGACCTAAGCATTTTCCACAGAAATTTAGGACGCAAAAGGCGCCATAAATGGCGCCCCATGTTATCGGGTCCTACACTGAAGAAAAAGCTGGCCTGGATATTATGCTCTTTGAGCACTTTGAGTAGCTGTGGAACCCCTTTCAAGGTACCTTGGTAGGTATCCACATCAATTCTCAAGCCAACTTTTTTCATTAGTCTTTATTACCTAACTCTTCAACTGCACCTTGTAAGAAGAAATCTAATGTTTCTTCGATGGTATCTTTCATATCGATAGTTGGGACCCAATCCAGTAAACGACGTGCATTTTCAACACTTGGTTTACGGTGTTCAACATCTTGATACCCTTGGCCATAATAGCTGCTGCTTTCGATTTCACGGAAGCCTGCAAATGGAGGAAATTTCCCACGTTGAGGGTGTTTTTCGAAGCTTTCCAACAACATTTCTGCTAATTCACGAATACTCGCTTCGTTAGTTGGGTTACCGATATTGATGATCTGACCATCACATTTGCCATCTTTGTTTTCGATAATACGGAATAACGCTTCGATACCGTCTTTAATATCTGTAAAGCAACGTTTTTGTGCACCACCGTCAACCAGTTTAATTGGCGAACCTTCAACTAAGTTTAGAATTAACTGAGTAATCGCACGCGAACTACCAATACGTGCAGAATTCAAGCTATCTAAGCGAGGCCCCATCCAGTTGAATGGACGGAATAAGGTGAATTTTAAACCTTCTTTCGCACCGTATGCCCAAATCACTCGGTCAAGTAATTGTTTAGAAACTGAGTAAATCCAACGTTGTTTATTGATTGGGCCGACGATTAAGCGTGACTCGTCTTCATCAAACTCTTTATCATCACACATACCATAAACTTCAGACGTCGATGGGAAGATAATACGTTTGTTATATTTCACGCAGTAACGTACAACTTTCAAGTTTTCTTCAAAGTCTAATTCGAAAACGCGTAATGGATTACGGGTATATTCGATTGGCGTTGCAATCGCAACCAGAGGCAGAATAACGTCACATTTTTTGATGTGGTATTCAATCCATTCTGTATGGATGCTAACGTCACCTTCAATGAAGTGGAAGCGTGGGTTACCAATAAAACGCTCAATCGCAGAAGAACCGATATCCATACCATAAATATCGTAGTTACCGTCTTTTAATAGGCGCTCCGTTAAATGGTTACCAATAAACCCATTCACACCTAAAATAAGAACACGTGTGCGGCGTTTAACTTGTGCTGTTGGTTTTGCTCCAACACGGACATCAGTTACGATACCCATTTCGTTAGCAAGGCGGCTACCTTGCATATATAAACCAGTCTCGCTTTGGCCGCTAATCACTTCGATAGCGCCTTGGCCGCAAGCAATACGCAGTGGGTCACTCGAAAGTACCGTACCAGCTGCTTTACCTTGATTATCATCTAAAACGCGTGCGCGCCAGATAACCATTTTACGTGCGCCTAAATAAGTGAACGCACCTGGGTAAGGTTCAGTTACTGCACGAATTAAGCAGTTAACTTCTTTTGCGCTATTATTCCAATTAATCAAACCATCTTCAGCGGTACGACGACCAAAATATGTTGCTTGGCTTTCATCTTGTGCAACTGATTTGTAGCTACCAGCTTCAATTAATGGCAGTGTTTTATTCAATAAAACTTCCGCCGCTTCACGTACTTTCGCATGTAAAGTCAGGCTAGTGTCTGTATCGGTAATCGCCACTTTTTCTTGAGCAATAATATCGCCAGCGTCAGCTTTAGCTACCATTTTATGTAAGGTCACACCAGTTTCGCTTTCACCTTTTAATAATGCCCAATTAATAGGTGCTCGACCGCGGTATTTAGGTAGCAATGAGCCGTGTAAATTAAACGCACCTTTAGGCGCGATAGCTAACAGCTCTTCACTTAACATATCACGATAGTAGAAAGAGAAAATCACATCAGGTTTCATTTCGCGAATACGTTCAATCCATAATGGATGATTAACGTTTTCAGGCGCAAAAACAGGAAGCTCCATGTCAGCACTTAAACGCGCAACTGAGGAGTAAAAGTGGTTTTCATTTGGGTCATCAGTGTGTGTAAACACTGCTTGGATATCAAAACCTGCTTTTTCAAGCGCTTTTAGCCCTACGCAGCCAATATCATGATAGGCAAAAACAATAGCTTTCATTAGTCTTCTTCCTGATTTTTGTCGGATTTCGCATCTGCTCCAACGACTTTTTGAATAAAATAACGAGGTCTTGCGCGCACATCATTGTAGATCCTACCGATGTATTCGCCCAGTAGCCCCATGGCAACAAATTGTGCACCAATAAACATAAAGAGTACTGCAAACAGAGTAAATACGCCATCTGCTGCCCACTCTGCGCCAAAAATTAAACGCAATGCAATTAACAATACCGCTAATAAAAAACCGCCAGCAGCAATAATACTTCCTACAACACTCAATAAACGTAGTGGCGCTGTAGTCAGGCATGTTAATAAGTCATACATTAAATTAATCAGCTTCATAAAGCTGTATTTAGAATCACCAAACTCGCGTTCTGCATGCGCTACATCAATTTCAATTGTTCTACGTGCAAATGTATTTGCCAAAATAGGAATAAATGTACTTCTTTCATGACATTGCAACATAGCTTGAATGATATGACGGCGGTATGCACGTAACATACAGCCGTAATCTCCCATTGAACGCCCTGTCGCTTTTGTGATCATCGCATTGATCATTTTAGAGGCTGTTTTGCGAAACCAAGAGTCTTGGCGATTCGCACGGCGCGTACCAACTACATCATAACCTTGCATAGCTGTTTGCACTAAACGTGGGATTTCCTCTGGTGGATTTTGTAAATCCGCATCCAAAGTAATCACTAAGTCGCCATCAGCTTGGTTAAAACCCGCCATAATAGCAGAATGCTGCCCATAGTTACGGTTTAAAATAATTGCAATAACGTGGTTATCTGGATTTTCTGCGGCTTCTGTAAGCATTTGTGCTGAACGATCGCTACTACCATCATCAACTAGAATTAATTCATAGGATTGAGTTAATTGTTTACATGACTTGATAGTACGTTCTAACAATTGCGGTAAACTCTGCTCTTCATTATAGACAGGGATAACCACTGAGACTTTTTTAATCTCATCAAATTCATCTGCGTGTGACACTATTTTGACTCCAAAAGAACTGCTTCTACAGCTTTAACGACCCGTTCAACATCTGCATCAGTCATATCGGGAAATAAAGGTAACGAACACAATGTGGCGCTATTCCATGTTGATTCAGGTAAAACTAACTCAGGGTATTTTTCGCGATAATATTTTTGTGTATGCGCGGCACGAAAGTGCAACCCTGTTCCAATATCATGCTCTTTCAATTTTTCCATGAATGTATCGCGATCAATACCGCATGCTGCTTTATCGACACGTACCATAAATAAATGATTTGCATGTAAATGTGAGTAACTAGGGACACTCAACATTTGTAAAGGAGAATTTTTCAGCAACTCACGATAACGAGCTGTAAGTTCCGCACGACGCTGATTTAATTGCTCAACTCGTGATAACTGCACCACTGCAATCGCGGCGTGAATGTCCGATAAATTATATTTAAAACCGGGCTCAACAACCTCGGCTTGCGGCTTACGGCCTTGCATTTGTCTATCAAACGCATCAACCCCTAGACCGTGAAACTTGAGTGCACGTACACGCTGAGCAAGTTCATCGTCATCTGTTGCGACTAATCCCCCTTCCGCACAGGTGACATTTTTGATGGCATGAAAAGAAAAAATAGACGTTCCCTTTTCGCCAATCCACTCATCTTTATAACGAGTACCCACGGCATGTGCCGCATCTTCGATTAATGCTACACCGGCTTTTTGAGCAATCAAACGCAATGCGTCAAGATCACAAGGAGCTCCCGCATAGTGTACTGGGATAATAGCCTTTGTTTTTTCTGTTAACGCTTTTTCTACGGCATCAGGTTGGATCATTAATGTATCATGATCAACATCAATCATGACCGGTGTTGCCCCAAGCAACTCAATCATATTGATTGTAGATACCCATGTTTGAGAAGGCGTGATGACTTCATCACCAGGACCAATACCCAATGCCATTAATACAACATGCATGCCTGCAGTAGCTGATGACAATGCAATTGCATGTTTACAGCCATAACGCTTACAAAAAACGTCTTCTAGCTGATGATTCTGTGGGCCTGTTGTTATCCAGCCTGAACGCAGAACGTTTTCTACTGCCTTGACCTCTTCATCACCAATTGCTGGTTTTGAAAATGGTAAGAAATTGCTCATATTGTTAATAGCCTAGTTTTCATTGTGAATAGAATATTCTAGTTAATTATACTTTAACCGAACCTCAACACCTGCAAACATTGCGGGATTATCATGTAAAAATGTGTGATAAAAACAACTTATTGCTTATCCGCTAAATTTATAACCTGCCACACTTGATGAGATGTACTGTGACTTAACTTAATTTCAGACATAAATATGTCAGATAAATTATTTTCTGTCATTATGCACTCTGGTTTCCCTATTGCGACTAACTGTCCTTGTTTCATCATCCAAATACAAGATGCATTTTTATATGAATGACTAAGGTCATGACCACTCATTATAACGGTTCCTAAGCAATCACAAAAATATTTAATCCATTTATCAAGCATCGATTGCTGAATAATATCTAAATTATTGGTCGGCTCATCCAATAATATGAATTTTCCCTTGCATTGCTGTTTATCCCAAACCTGCAAAAATGCGGCTGTAATTCGAACCCTCTGCCATTCTCCACCCGAGAGTTGGCTAATAGGTTTACTTAATAATGATGTCAGTTGAAAATCTGAACATAAGCGCTCAAAAATATCATTGGAAAACAAGGTGTCAGGTGAAAAAAGGCCAAAGTATTGAAAAACTTTGAGTATAGGAACGTAACTAACTAATTGTGAAAGATAAGCACGCTGTTGGCTTAATTGTGCAATACGATATTGCCGTATACTTCGGCCATCAATTAAAATATCGCCACCTACAGGTAAATAACCGCTTATCGCAGCTAATAATGTACTTTTCCCCGCCCCATTCGCACCCAATAGATGAATTTGTTCTCCAGCCCGCACTTGAGCTGAAACATTAATCAATCGAGTATCGACGGTAATATTTTTAATATCAATAATTAATTTGTTATCCATCACTTCTACCGCCATTGTTGGTGACGAATTAACAAGAAAATAAATATCGGTGCCCCTAAGGTAGCCGTAATAACACCAATAGGAACTTCGGCATTGGCGATTAATAACCGAGACAGTATATCTGCAATTAATAACCCTAATGCCCCTGCTACAGCAGAACCAACTAATAATACTCGGTTATCTGTTAAACCACTTAATCGCAATATATGAGGAATAACCAAACCAATAAAACTAATCGCACCCGCAATAGCGACGCTGAGGCCAATTAATACACCACTAATAATAATTAATATCACGCGCCATTTATGGACTGAGATTCCTAATTGATAAGCTTGTACTGTACCTAATGAAAGATAATTCAGTATATTACCTTGGAAGAGCACCCAAATTAAAAACGGTAAACAGCCAATAACAAGGCCAATTTGACGCCAATCAACCCCACTAAAACTCCCCATCATCCAATACAGTAACTGCCGCAAATCAAGGTTACTGCTCATATACACCATCCATGTCATACAAGCCCCACTAATCACACCAAGTGCAACCCCAACAAGCAATAAACTCGAATTATTCAAGTTCTTACGACGAGCAAAGTAAAGCAATATGGAGGTAAATAATAAAGCCCCTATAATCGCGCTAACACTTAATAGCCAATAATGCGTCACACCTGATGATAATAATACAGTCAGCACCACCGCGACACCCGCACCATTACTAACCCCTAATAAGCCTGGTTCTGCTAAAGGGTTTTCAAATAAAGCTTGCATTATAGCCCCTGTGACTGCAAGAGCTGCGCCAATGACAATGACCGCTAGTGTGCGGGGAAAGCGAATTTGCCAGACAAAAAGTTGTGCAGTGTCATTCATCCATTGATTTGGCCATAGATGAATTTCACCCACGCTTAATGCAATCACTGCGGTGACTACTAATAAAATTATTAGCACAATAACTAATCGCATATCAGAGCGAAGCTGATTTTTTTGAAGATTTATTAAGTGATTATTCATTATGTTAATAATATTTAAAATAGCGTTGTGAATTCTCGATTATATCTATTTATGAAAGAAATACGATAACAACTACCTATGATAATTAGAGCTTCATCAACCACAAAACCAAAGGAACACTATGAGCATTTCAACTAAGTTGCCTATTAAAACTCCCTCACAAATGACTAATCCATTTGTCCAAGAGCCTAAGCCGCCTTCATTTTGGCAACAAATAAAATTCATGTGTAATAAAATATTCTGTTATCCGCTATTTAGCAACAAAACCAAATTTAAAGTATATGAGAACCCAATATATCGTTCAGATAACATTAAAGCTCATAGCACTCACATGCCGAAAACTAGTAACGATGCCGATAACCTTTCAATTAGCATGGATATTATTTCAAAAACTGAAAATATACAAAAAGATCGATTACAATCCGCAACCAATAATATAGATATTATATTGAAATATATAGAAAATAGAAATGCGATTAAAGCTCAAAAAAAAACAACTTATGAAGAACAAAAAAAGCATCATCAGTTCAATAAATTAGATAAGGCAATTCGGCTACATCCTGAGTTTGCGTCAACTGAAGGAATCTTCAGACTTTCAGGTAAGAAAACAGATATGAATAATATCTTTGAACGTTTAAATTCAGGTAAGCAACTTACTCAAAAATTTATTGATGAACATAATATCAGCCTACCATCCATGACTTTGGCTTATAAAGAATTATTTGGACAGATCATGGACAAGCAAGATTATTCCACCGATTTCTTGAACAAATCGCCTGACCGAGCTTTAAGCGATGCTCTTCAAAATCAGCGAGATGTTATCGAATTTATGAAAAATAATGGGATTACTGGCGAAAAAGAAAAAATTATATTAGCCAATACAAAAACCAGAATTAATTGGGAAACACCGACATTACCATTCAACATGCTTATCTCACTTTTGGCTGATATTGCTAAAAACCCAGCAACAAAAATGGATGCAAAAAACCTTGCTATATGCGTAGCGCCGAGGCTATTAGCAGAACAATTTAAAACACCTTCGAAAGAAAATATCCTATTAAATAATAGAATGATTACCTTTATTGAGATATTGATTCACACTAAATTACACGCTTAAAATTCTTAAAAACAAAAGACCGCCTAGGCGGTCTTTTTCTATATCAAACGATATAATTACTCTTTCGGTGTTGCTTTTTCTACACGGCTTTTTAATTTTTGGCCTGGGCGGAAAGTAACAACACGGCGTGCAGTAATTGGAATATCTTCCCCAGTTTTTGGGTTACGTCCGGGACGTTGATTTTTATCACGTAAATCAAAGTTACCGAATCCAGATAATTTTACTTGCTCACCATTTTCTAAGGAAAGGCGAACCTCTTCAAAGAAAGTTTCTACAAGGTCTTTAGCATCACGTTTGCTAACACCCAGTTTTTCAAACAAATTTTCTGACATTTCAGCTTTAGTAAGCGCCATAGGTTTAGTCCCTCAAGGAGGCTTGGAATCGCTGTTTTAACGCAGCAATACACAGATCAACGGTAGCAGTGATCTCTTCTTCTTCCATGGTACGTTGGGTATCTTGGAAGACAAGACTGATAGCAAGGCTCTTGTAGCCATCTGCTATTCCTTCACCACAGTACACATCAAATAAGTTTATGCCAACTATATGATTTATGCCAACTTTTTTACACTCTGCTAAAACTTCAGCAGCGGCCACATCTTCTGGCACGACTACAGCGATGTCACGGCGGTTCGATGGATAGCGCGAAATCGCCTTAGCTTCAGGGATGACACGTTGTGCTATCGCATCACTACGAACCTCAAACACCACCGTACGACCATTTAAATCGAGTTTGCGTTCTAATTCTGGGTGGACCACACCAATAAAGCCAATGTGTTCATTTTCCAGATAAATCCCAGCACTTTGACCTGGATGCAATGCAGGGTGTGCCTCAGATTTAAATGTAATTTGATTTAGTTTCCCAGTCAATTCAAAAACAGCTTCAAGATCACCTTTTAAGTCAAAGAAGTCAACAACTTGTTTATCTAATGACCAATGTTCTTCAAATCTATTGCCTGTGATGACCCCTGCAAGCATTGGTTCCTGACGGATTCCATATTCTGCTTGATTATCAGGAATAAAGCGCAGACCTGTCTCAAATAAACGAATTCTATTTTGTTGACGATTCTGATTATAGACAACCGTTCCTAATAAACCAGTCAACAGCGATAAACGCATCGCTGACATATCGACAGAAATCGGGTTAGGTAAAATCAATGCGTCTTGTTGTGGGTGCAGTAAAGCTTGAACTTTAGGATCAACAAAACTATATGTAATTGCTTCTTGATAACCACGGTCAACTAACATCGCTTTAATACGTTTTAAAGGTAAGTTAGCTTCTTTATGATTAGTCATGACCAGGTCGGCACGCAGTGGCACATCAGGAATACTGTTATAGCCATATACACGCGCGACTTCTTCCACTAAATCTTCTTCGATTTGCATATCGAAGCGCCAACTTGGAGCAACAACATCCCATGTGTTAGCCGAAACCGTGACTTTACATCCTAAACGCGTCAAAATATCAGTGACTAACTCATCTTCAATAAAGTGGCCGATCAAACGGTCTAATTTATTGCGCGTCAGCTTAATATTGGCTGCTTTCGGTAAATGCTGTTCACTGGTGACATCAATGATTTCACCCACTTCACCACCGCAAATATCCACAATCAGTGAGGTTGCACGTTCAATCGCTTTAAACTGCAATTGTGGGTCAACACCGCGTTCAAAACGGTGTGAAGCATCGGTATGTAAACCGTAGTTACGTGCGCGGCCTGTAATCGATAATGGGTCAAAAAACGCACACTCTAATAAAATATTTTTGGTTTCGTTATTAACGCCTGAGTGCTCACCACCAAAAATACCCGCGATCCCGAGTGCTTTAGACTCATCAGCGATTACTAAGGTGTCTGATTTCAATGTTGCTTCGCTACCGTCAAGAAGAACCAGTTTCTCACCATCTTTAGCCATACGAGCAACAATAGCACCGTCTAAACGGTCTAGATCGTAGGCGTGTTGAGGTTGGCCCAATTCCAATAAAACGTAGTTGGTAATATCCACAACAGCGTCAATAGAACGGACTCCACCACGACGTAGCTTTTCTTTCATCCACATTGGTGTCGGTGCTGAAACATCAATATCTTTGATCACTCGCCCTAAAAAACGTGGGCACGCATTTGGCGCTTCGACTCGAATTGGGAATGTATCTTTTGTTGTCGCAGATACAGCATTAATAACTGGTTCATTTAACGCTAATTTATTAATAACTGCGACATCACGTGCAACCCCAAGAATACTTAAGCAATCTGCACGGTTAGGTGTAATGCTGATTTCAATCGCATTATCATCAAGTTTTAGATATTCACGAATATCGGTACCGATAGTAGCATCCTGCGGCAATTCAATAATTCCGCTATGATCATCGGAAATACCCAGCTCAGAATAAGAACACAGCATACCTTCAGAAGGCTCGCCACGTAATTTTGCTGCTTTAATTTTAAAATCACCGGGCAATACCGCACCCACGGTAGCAACAGCAACTTTCAAACCTTGACGGCAGTTTGGTGCACCACAGACGATATCTAATAAACGCTCACCACCCACGTTAACTTTTGTGACACGCAGTTTGTCTGCGTTTGGGTGTTGATCACACTCAACCACCTCACCAACAACAACGCCGTGAAATTGGCCAGCAACCGCATCTACACCGTCAACTTCCAAACCTGCCATCGTGATTTGTTCTGATAATGCTTCACTACTGATCGCCGGGTTTACCCATTCGCGTAACCATAGTTCACTGAATTTCATGAGATAGACCCGCCTTATTTAAACTGTTTGAGGAAACGAAGATCATTTTCGAAGAATGCACGCAGGTCAGAAACACCGTAACGCAGCATTGTTAAGCGCTCCATTCCCATACCAAATGCAAAACCTGAATAGACTTCTGGGTCAATACCTACATTGCGTAATACATTTGGATGCACCATTCCGCAACCTAATACTTCTAACCACTTACCATTTTTACCCATAACGTCAACTTCTGCTGAAGGTTCTGTGAATGGGAAATAAGATGGGCGGAAACGTACTTGGACTTCTTCTTCAAAGAAGTTATTCAAAAAATCATGTAATGTGCCTTTTAGATTGGTAAAGCTGATATCTTTATCAACAATCAGGCCTTCTGTTTGATGGAACATAGGTGTATGCGTTTGGTCGTAGTCATTACGATATACACGACCTGGGGCAATGATACGAATTGGTGGTTGTTGGCCATTCATTGTACGGATTTGCACACCCGATGTTTGCGTACGCAGTAAGCGTTTTGCATCGAACCAAAAAGTATCGTGGTCCGCACGCGCGGGGTGGTGAGCAGGTATATTTAGCGCATCAAAATTATGGTAGTCATCTTCGATTTCTGGACCTGTTTCTACAGAGAAACCCAATTCGCCAAAAAACTCTTCAATTCGCTGAATTGTACGGGTGACTGGGTGTAACCCACCATTTTCCATACGACGCCCTGGTAATGACACATCAATTTTTTCTGACACTAGACGTGCATTAAGAATTTCAGCTTGCATCGCGTCCTTACGGGCGTTCAGTGCATCTTGAACCTGTACTTTAGCTTCATTTATCACAGCCCCTGCTGCTGGACGTTCCTCAGCAGACAGATCACGCAACGTTTTCATCTGTAGTGTGAAATGGCCGCTCTTGCCTAAATATTCAACACGCACTGACTCCAACGTAGCAACATCTTGGGCCTGTTCAATGGCTGCTTTTGCCTGTGCAACCAACTCAGCGAGATGTGGCATTGTTTCCCCTTTATGACCGCTTGGTCTTTTTGCTAGTTATTCACTATATATTTTAAGCTTCACATTCTATTTGGTAATGAATGAATACTTAACTGATTTTACTGCACTTAATTTAAAACTAGAAACAAAAAAGCCTCCCTAAGGAGGCTTTAGCGTAACTTTTCATTTCTTCTTTCTATTTACGCGCAAAAGCCCCCGAAATTCAGGTGCTAAAGTAAAAAAAGAAACGAAAAATCACAAAATGCATAGAATAAATTCCTAATAACTATCTGAGTCTAAAGTATTAACACAAATAGCTATAAATGAAAAGAGGAAGTTACCCTCCTCTTTTCAAGCAAACAATTAAGCTAAAGCGCCTTTCGCTTTTTCAACTAAAGCAGTGAATGCTGCTTTATCGAAAACTGCGATGTCTGCTAAAATCTTACGGTCGATTTCAATTGAAGCTTTTTTCAAGCCATTAATGAAACGGCTGTAAGACAGACCATTCTGACGAGCCGCAGCGTTGATACGTGCGATCCACAGTTGACGGAACTGACGTTTACGTTGACGGCGGTCACGGTAAGCGTATTGACCAGCTTTGATTACCGCTTGAAATGCTACGCGGTAAACACGTGAACGTGCACCATAGTAACCTTTCGCCTGCTTCAGAATTTTTTTGTGACGTGCACGTGCGATTACACCACGTTTTGCGCGAGCCATAGCTATCTCCTATCGTCTTTTATCTTAATTAACTAAATTGTTTACTTATGCGTAAGGCAGGCAAGCTACTACCAGACCCAGATCGCCCTTAGATACCATTCCTTTCGGACGTAAATGGCGTTTACGCTTAGTTGACTTTTTAGTCAGGATATGACGAAGGTTTGCATGCTTACGCTTAAAGCCACCGCCTGCAGTTTTTTTAAAGCGCTTTGCTGCGCCACGTACAGTTTTAATCTTTGGCATTTCTTTTATTTCCAACTTCGCATTGTGATTAACTACGAATTAACTAGGCGAATAACATCTATATTGCTATAAATGAATATTACTTGCAGGCCTAATTATTTCTTCTTCGGTGCTAGCACCATGATCATCTGACGCCCTTCAATTCTTGAAGGGAAAGACTCTACGGATGCCAGCTCTTCCAGATCAGCTTTGATGCGATTAAGCATTTCCAGACCAATCTGCTGGTGAGCCATTTCACGACCACGGAAACGTAGTGTAACTTTAGCTTTATCACCATCTTCCAGAAAGCGAGTCAGGTTGCGTAGTTTGACCTGATAATCACCTTCATCTGTACCAGGGCGGAATTTAATTTCCTTCACCTGAACAACTTTTTGTTTCTTTTTTTGCTCTTTTTGAGATTTGCTCTTCTCATAAAGGAATTTGCCGTAATCCATAATACGACAAACTGGCGGTTCAGCATTTGGGCTAATTTCAACTAGGTCTACACCTGCTTCTTCAGCTTTTTCAAGCGCTTCGCGTGCGCTCATGATGCCTAACTGTTCACCGTCTAAACCCGTTAAACGGACCTCTGGAACACGAATTTCATCATTAATACGATTTGGACGTGTTGTTGGGATTCTTTTTCCGCCTTTAATACTTCATTCCTCCAATTGGATAAAGAGATTTGCTTCTCTCAAGCAAATACACTCGTCACTCAATAGTTAATACCTGACGTGTGTACGATATTCTGTGTTTGTCTTCATGCGCTATGCACTGACAAAGTGATTCGACCGCGGATTTTAATGCTTATTGCCGGATTACTCAAGTAAATCTTGCAATAAATCACACTGAACTGTTTGAAAACTTGGCTATTGAGGCCAAATATTGCTTTGACATAATTATCTTTATTCATTAATGAAGCAAATAACAAGACATAAAATACACCCGTATCTTAGCTACTATGAGATTACTTTCATCATTAATAAAAAGAAAACTCGGATAAAACAGAGAAGCAGCGCCCAAAATGAGCGCTGCTAGACTCTAGCAATTACTTCGCTATAACCATACTGGCTTAATTATTTTTTCTTTGGTGCCAATACCATGATCATCTGGCGTCCTTCAATCCTTGATGGGAATGATTCAACAGATGCCAGTTCATCCAGATCGGTTTTGATGCGGTTAAGCACTTCCAAGCCAATCTGTTGGTGAGCCATTTCGCGACCACGAAAACGCAGTGTCACTTTAGCTTTGTCACCATCTTCCAAAAAGCGAATTAGACTACGTAATTTAACTTGGTAGTCACCTTCGTCTGTTCCTGGACGGAATTTAATTTCCTTCACTTGAACAACTTTTTGTTTTTTCTTTTGTTCTTTCTGAGATTTGCTTTTCTCATAAAGATATTTACCGTAATCCATGATACGACAAACCGGTGGTTCAGCATTTGGGCTGATCTCGACTAAGTCAACACCAGCTTCTTCTGCTTTAAAGAGGGCTTCACGCACACTCATAACACCAAGTTGCTCACCGTCTAAACCAGTGACACGGATTTCTGTTGCGCGAATTTCATCGTTAATACGATTTGGACGCGCTGTTGGGAGTTTTTTTCCGCCTTTAATACCTTATTCCTCCATCTGATTGAGTTGACGACTGCGGATCTCTTCAAGCAGTTTTGTCATGAATTCGTTGACATCAAGGCTGCCTAAGTCTTTACCACGACGGGTACGAACAGCGACTTTACCTGATTCAACTTCTTTATCACCACATACTAACATGTAAGGGACGCGACGCAGTGTGTGCTCACGGATCTTAAAGCCGATTTTCTCGTTACGTAAGTCCGCTTTCGCACGAATGCCAACACTTTGCAGCTTGCTTACTAATTCTTGAACATAGTCTGCTTGGCTATCAGTAATGTTCATTACAACCACTTGTTGTGGTGCTAACCATGTTGGGAAAAAGCCTGCATACTCTTCTGTTAAGATACCAATGAAGCGTTCTAGTGAACCTAACACTGCACGGTGGATCATAACAGGAACGATACGTTCGTTGTTTTCACCTACATAGGAAGCTGTCAAACGACCCGGTAAGAAGAAGTCTAACTGGACAGTACCACATTGCCATGCACGGTCAAGGCAGTCATACAGTGTAAACTCAATTTTCGGGCCATAAAATGCGCCTTCACCTGGTTGGTATTCAAACTCAATACCTTTTGATTTCAGGGCGTTGGCTAAGTCTTCTTCCGCTCTGTCCCACATCTCGTCAGTACCGATACGTTTTTCAGGACGGGTTGATAGTTTTACAACAATTTTTTCGAAACCAAAAGTTGCGTAAACATCATAAATCATTTCAATACAGCTAGTGACTTCACTTAAGATTTGCTCTTCAGTACAGAAGATATGTGCGTCATCCTGAGTAAAGCCACGCACACGCATTAAGCCGTGCAATGCACCTGATGGCTCATTACGGTGACAGCTGCCAAATTCTGCCATACGCAATGGTAAGTCACGGTATGATTTCAAACCTTGGTTAAAAATTTGTACGTGACCTGGGCAGTTCATTGGTTTTACACAATATTCACGGTTTTCAGATGACGTCGTGAACATAGCGTCTTTATAATTATCCCAGTGACCTGTTTTTTCCCATAATACGCGGTCCATCATAAATGGCCCTTTCACTTCTTGATAATTATAAGCTTTCAGTTTAGTGCGTACGAAGGTTTCCAGTTCACGGAAAATTGTCCAACCGTCATTATGCCAGAATGCCATTCCCGGCGCTTCTTCTTGCATATGGTATAAATCTAACTGTTTACCAATTTTACGGTGGTCACGTTTAGCTGCTTCTTCTAAACGTAATAAATAGGCTGCCAATTGTTTTTTATCAGCCCATGCGGTGCCGTAAATACGTTGCAGCATTTTGTTATCGCTGTTACCACGCCAGTATGCACCAGCCACTTTTTGTAGTTTAAAATGGTGGCAAAAACGCATATTCGGTACGTGTGGACCGCGACACATATCAACATATTCTTCGTGATGATATAAACCAGGGCGGTCATCTTGACTAATATTTTGATCTAATATTTCAACTTTATAGTCTTCGCCTCGAGCCACAAATGTTTCACGAGCTTCGCTCCAAGAAACACGTTTTTTCACCACATCATAATCTGTTTTGGCAAGCTCAAGCATGCGCTTTTCAAGCTTTTCCAAGTCTTCCTGGGTCAGCATGTGGTCTAAATCAACATCATAGTAAAAACCATTGTCGATAGTCGGCCCAATCGCCATTTTAGTGTTTGGCCATAATTGTTTGATTGCATGGCCTAACAGGTGAGCACAAGAGTGACGAATAATTTCGAGTCCGTCTTCATCTTTGCTCGTAATAATGGATACATTTGCATCATGTTCAATTATTTCACATGCATCAACGCGTTCGCCATTAATTCGACCCGCGATACAGGCTTTAGCTAAACCCGCTCCGATGTCTCGAGCAACATCCATCACAGAAACGGGATGGTCAAACTGACGCTGACTTCCATCAGGAAGAGTAATAACAGGCATTAAAAAATCCTTATCAGCAGTGGTGACCCACACGAAAGATCACTTGCTTGATTATTCCAAAGTTATAAATCAATACGTTACTAACGATTTCTCACTTCACTATGCAAGATATGTACACAAATATGGGAAACTTAAAACGCCCTATTTCGTTACATCGTGAGCAACTCAACTGCTAATGATAACACAGACCTATTTTATGGTGATAGCGTAATACCGTGAATTGTTCTTCTTCATATGAAAAATCAACACCTTCCCGATTAAATGATGAATAAGTTATCCAATGCAGGAAATAGTTTTTCTTTTTGCTTGAAAAACACACGATACCAACGGGATCCACTAGGTGCGATTAACTCTTCACTGATTATCTTATTTTGTTGAAGAATGATAACCGATTGAATTGATTGCCATAATGAATAAACGATGTAGGACGTGGCAATTAACCCGAATAATAGTACAAAAATGTTATCTAATTTCTCTATTTGCCAAAATAAATAGACACAAAAGATAATTTGAATTAGCGCCCGAATAATAAAGGCAATACTAAAGAATGACTTCGCATGCTGTATCGTTGCAAAACAGGGATTGGACAGAGTTTGTCTTCTTTCTTGGACTGGAATACCATTCACATATACCATCCAATCAGAAACATCGCTATTTTTTAAGATTATTCCTTTTTCTTTCATTCCATGAATTTTAAATGAGACTACGACAGCCCAAACAATCCCAACGGTAAATAAATAAAGCATAAAACCACTTACCGAAAAAAAGCAAAAAATACGCTAATCACTATAAAACACGCGAGCTTACCCGAATATATCCAAAATGGCGCAACCTGATAGTTCATTATTATCCTTAATATATTTTGTATAAATTTTGTAGTATACAAAACAGATTAAATGATAAAGCGTCTCATTTCTACTAATCTATAACCAACGTCTCGTTTGCTTACTGTAATCTTCCCACTCATTTTTAAATGATGCAGATAAAAAACGCTCTTCCTGTGGGATCGTATATAAATCAGTAATCAGCCAAAATACTAGCCCTGCAACCAAAAAGTAAGAAGAGTGCGAGAAAAAAGCTAAAGCCAAGCTCATTGATGTAAAAGCTAAATACATCGGATTACGTGAAAATCGATAAGGCCCATTAGTGACTAAATGCGTTGCCTTAACCGTAGGGTTTGGTGATGTTTTATGTTTATAAAAGTAGTAAAGACTCGTCGCGACCCAACTCACACTCTCCAGCGCAACTAATATACCTAAAATTCCCATCCAACCAGAAAATGTCCAGTCTAAAAGACCTTGCCTGAAAAGAAAATAAACCGCAATGCCATTAGCCACTAACCAATTCAATAATGGCAATTTAAATATATTCATTACATTACCCTTAAGCCAACATGATGTTATTAGCATAACATATATGAATATATAAATTTGAGCGGAAGAATAGATAGAGGGGTAATATTAACTGCAAAAAGATTAGTTACTGGAACCTAATGAAAACACACTTTTTAAACCTTCTAATTTACTGTATTCCTGCTGGCAAACTAAATTTCGGACATCACTTGGCATAGAATCAATTCTGGTTTGAATATTAGCCAGTTGTTCATCTAAGCTATTCATTCCTTTTACATCAACGATATCCTGATTCACTTTAAGATAGTTAGCAAAACTTTGCAGGTTATCCTCTAAGCTATTACAAATATCATTACTGGCTAAACTCTGCGGTAAAATAGCACTGAGTGAAGTTGGTAAGACTTGAGATATATTCGGATAAATACTTTGCTTCCACTGCTGAGGAAAAACGATTAGTACCATGGCGGCTGCCAAAACTAATAGCATAGACGCTCCGGCTAATGTCGCTATAAGTTTTTTCATTCTTTTTCCTATTACTCAAAATTAACTGAAAATAGGATATACAACTCTGCGTAAAGCTATTTTTAAAACTAAAAATCCTTTGTAAAGAAATCCATAACTCTTTTTAATAAAATTTCATTTCTTCATACGGTTTTTCTTGGCAGCTCTTTAAGCGTTGTAATAAACCGCCTACATGTAATTCTAATTTGTGGCCATCCGGATCAAGAAAATAAAAAGAATCTCCTTCACTTTTATTTTCTTTCCAGACAATGACATTCGCTTGCATTAGCCTATCAACAACGATAAGAAAGTCTTTCGCATCAACGTTAAAGGCATAGTGTGTATAATCCGTTTTTTCTGGGGACAAAAATTGGCGAGTTGTATCTAATGATAAACATAACCATAAATCGCCACAGGAAATATAGGCGCCCTTTTTCCAACTCGCATGTAACTTCATACCAAGTAGTGATTGATAAAAACTAATACTTTTATCTAAGTCAGTTACCGCTAAAGTTAAATGGTTGATTCCGTTTAACATATTTTTTTACTCTTGGGTTGTCTGTTACATTGAATTCTTTTAATGAATTTACATAAATTATCAGTAAATAACATTGCAGCAGATATACTACATTCCATATCAACTTAATGACAACCTGTTACGAAATGCCCTTAACCTTTTTATCCCCCTATAAAAAGGTTTTTTTTTGCCTATAAAAATTGAATACTTTTACCACAACAACTCATCCAATTGTTATTTAACAAAAAAAACAAGTTACTCACAGTTCAAGGCCACGGTTATCCACAGTTAATGTGAACAACTCCAATTATCTACAAATTAATAATACTGACTTTTACTCATCAGTACTGTCGCAGTACTCCTACCACAAAACACCTTACTAGATATAAATGCTAACCTACAGATCTATAAGAAATTTTGCTATCATTTGGGATAAGGTGTTTTATTCACATTAATCAGGAGCTTGAATCTAACTTCCATGACAAACTTTTTTGAGCTATTTCAAGCCGTTGGTATTGGCCTGGTACTGTTACTTCCTCTTGCCAACCCTTTAACTGCAATTGCGGTCATGCTAAGCATCTCTGCTAATATGACAAAAGAACAGCGTGATCATCAATCGCTGTTGGCCTCTATTTATGTATTTGCAATCATGACAATCGCTTTTTATGCAGGCCAATTAGTCATGAACACATTTGGAATATCAATCCCAGGGCTGCGAATTGCCGGAGGATTAATTGTGGCATTTATTGGCTTTGGCATGCTATTCCCTAGTAGTGATGTAGGAGAAGACCAGACCACCAATGCGCTTGATGACCCAAATGTCCCCAAAAAACGCCAAGAATCACCGAGTATTGCCTTTGTTCCCCTTGCAATGCCAAGTACTGCGGGCCCGGGAACTATTGCGATGATCATCAGCTCCACTGCATCATTACAAGGTAATGTGAGTTTTGCTCCATGGGTCTTAAAAGTTGCCCCCGTGATTACTTTTTTTATTGCAAGTCTTATCGTTTGGATTGGTTTAAGAGGCGCAACTTCTATCATGAGGTGGCTTGGAAACAGTGGTATTGATGCTATCGCGCGGGTGATGGGGTTCTTATTAATCTGTATGGGAGTGCAGTTTGTTATCAACGGCATTGTTGAAATTGTCGCGCAACTCCCACACTTAATGAGAGAATATCAATAAGACATCGCTAGTGCATTGTAAGCATTTTTGACTTTCCACAAATAGCGTGGAGCTTGCGGTGCAGGGTGCTTTGTTTGTACATGCTGATAAAACTCTTCCGGTGATAAGCGATTAATCATCGCTATCGCCCGACCTTTATCATTATCAAACGTTCTTAATAACGCTCCAGCCCCATTCACATAAGCAACAACCGTTGCATAATATAATGTCTGAGGATGGCTTATTCCCGCAAGGTGCTGTTCCCTTAAAATACGAATATAAGCTGTACCAATATCGATATTTTTTTGTGGATCTTTTAGGTCACGAGAACTCGGCTCCCCCGATTTCCCTTGGTAACGATAGGCGTCACGTCCTGCTGTCGAAGCTTTAATCTGCATCAAACCTATTGCATTGGATTTACTGACAACTTCAGGTCTAAAGTTAGATTCGACCTCAATAATCGCTCTAATTAAAGTTTCATCAACACTGTAACGAGCCGCAGAGTCACGAATAAATTCATCAAAAGGCGTTCTTGGAAATACCGTATTTTGTGCTGTTATTGGCCCGGTAGGCTCTAACATTCGCTGTTTTGTTATAGGCCTATCTGGTTCGCTTGAACAACCTGCAAGTAGCAGTAACACAAAAGTACCGCCAATTATTTTTTTCACTGTCGAATCCTCTGCGATGAAAGCCGATGGCAGAATAACTAATCCTAAGAAAAATAAAATAATTTTTACTTAACTTTTACTTCAGGACGTGTTTTAGTCATACAAATAACCATGGGACTTAGAAGCCTATAATGACAAATAATGCTATTCCACACTTTTTATATTTATTTTTCTCAATTGATATTGATAATCATTATCAATTGAGATATAAAATATAATTGTTATAAACCTTAACAACTGTATGTTAATAAACGCTAAACCAATAATGTCAGGGTCAACTTTTATGAAGAAGAACGTATCTCGGTTATCTGCACCTTTACTAACTAGTATGTTTGCTTTGATAGCAATCATCTTTTTTAGTCAGCCTGCTTTTGCTAAAAAGTTTAAAGTCGTAACCACTTTTACTATTATTCAAGATATCGCTCAAAATGTAGCTGGAGACGCGGCAATTGTCGAGTCTATAACAAAGCCTGGAGCAGAAATTCACGGTTATCAACCGACACCTAAAGATATCATGAAAGCCTATGACGCAGATTTAATCTTATGGAATGGGATGAATTTGGAAGTGTGGTTCCAACGTTTCTTTGAAAACTTTAAAAATGTCCCTGCTGTCGTGGTCACTGAAGGTATTGAGCCAATGCCAATCCGTGAAGGTGAGTATAAAGACAACCCGAACCCACATGCATGGATGTCTCCTGCTAATGCTAAGATTTATATTGAAAATATTCGTCAAGCTCTGGTCAAATATGACCCTGAAAATGCTGAAACATATAATGCCAATGCAAAAAAATATGCGCAACAAATTGCTGAGCTTGACGCCCCTTTGCGTGAACGCTTAAATCGCATTCCTGAAAATGAACGTTGGTTAGTCTCAAGTGAAGGCGCATTTAGCTATTTAACTAATGATTACGGCTTTAAAGAAGTCTACTTATGGCCAATCAATGCGGAAGAGCAAGGCTCTCCTCAACAAGTAAAAAAGGTAATTGATACTGTCCGTAAATACAACATCCCTGTAGTATTCAGTGAAAGTACAATTTCTGACAAACCGGCTCGCCAAGTCAGTAAAGAAACAGGGGCAAAATACGGTGGCGTATTATATGTAGACTCACTTTCAACTGCTGATGGCCCAGTACCAACATATATTGACCTTTTAAATACGACTGTAGACACGATAGCGAAAGGATTTTCACAGTAATATGAATCACTCAAGTCAATTCGAACACCCGAATCTTATCGTCGATGATGCGACTGTGACATATAATAATGGTCACACCGCTATCTATGACGCAAGCTTTACTATCTCTGGTGGCTCTATTTGTGCCTTAGTTGGCGTAAATGGTAGTGGTAAGTCAACGCTATTTAAAACTATTATGGGGCTTGTCACCCCATCTTCTGGCAGTGTGACATTAAATGATCAACCGATAAAAACCGCGCTTAAAGAAAACGTGATTGCGTACGTCCCACAGACAGAAGAAGTAGATTGGAATTTTCCCGTTCTCGTTTCTGATGTCGTGATGATGGGTCGTTATGGCAAAATGGGTTTTTTTCGCATCCCTAAACAAGCAGATAAAGACGCTGTCAAAATGGCATTAGAGCGAGTTGACCTTGCAGGGCTTGAGCATCGACAAATAGGCGAGCTCTCAGGAGGCCAGAAAAAACGAGTTTTTTTAGCGCGGGCGCTCGCACAAGAAGGTAAAGTTTTACTCCTCGATGAACCCTTCACTGGGGTTGATGTTAAAACCGAAAATGCCATTATTGACCTGCTACGTAGTTTGCGTGACGAAGGCCATCTCATTCTCGTTTCAACTCATAACTTGGGCAGTGTGCCTGAGTTCTGCGACCATGTTATCTTAATCAATCGCACTGTTTTAGCGAGCGGGCCTACTGAAACGACATTTACGCAACGAAACCTGCAACAAGCTTTCGGTGGTGTATTGCGTCATATTAACCTGTCTGGTCAAGAGCTTCATGACGATGATGACCCGCGCTCTGTCACCGTCATTACCGATGATGAAAGAGCGGCTGTATTCTATGGTCATGACCATGATGCACCCGTTCGAAAAAACCAAGCTAAGGGTTCCGAATGATTGAGATGTTATTACAGCCCTTTGAATATGATTTTATGATAAAAGCCATTTGGGTCAGCGCCATTGTTGGTGCTGTCTGTGCATTCTTATCGGCGTATTTGATGTTGAAAGGCTGGTCATTGATGGGAGATGCCCTCTCCCACTCCGTTGTTCCTGGGGTGGCGGGTGCTTATGCTTTAGGTTTACCCTATGCGGCAGGCGCCTTTTTTACCGGGATCCTTGCGGCACTTGCCATGACATTAATAAAGCATCTAACTCGTTTACGTGAAGATGCTGTTATTGGCTTTATCTTTTCTACTTTTTTCGCGGCAGGTTTGTTGATTGTTTCATTGAATCCAACATCTGTTAATGTACAAAGTATTATTTTTGGTAATATTTTAGGTATTGCGGATTCTGACGTATTACAAGTAGAAATTATTATCGGCGTTTCATTTATTATCCTGTTGTGCTTATGGAAAGATTTATTAGCCGTTTTTTTCGATGAAAGCCATGCACGCTCAATAGGTTTGAATCCTCTACGCCTAAAAATTATTTTCTTCACATTATTAAGTGCGTGTACTGTTGCTGCTTTACAAACAGTTGGCGCAATCCTTGTGATTGCGATGGTCGTCACACCAGGTGCAACTGCCTATTTATTAACCGACCAATTTAAACGCTTACTCATTATTTCAGTCACGATTGGTACCGTAACCAGTGCTGTTGGTGCTTATATCAGTTATTTCCTTAATGGTGCTACAGGTGGGTTAATAGTCACCTTACAAACCATTATTTTCCTACTGGCATTTTTCTTTGCACCTAAGCACGGTATTTTTGCCTCAAAACGTAAAGCCAAACAGGAAGTCGCCCGGCTGCACCAATCACACCAACAAGGAGCATCTCATGAGTGATTTCATTGACTTACTGATGGCTCCGTTTGCATTTCCCTTTATGCAAAAAGCATTGATTACAGCCATTGTCAGCGGAACGGTATGCGCTATCCTCTCTTGCTTTTTAGTATTGAAAGGTTGGTCATTGATGGGCGATGCAATTTCCCATGCCGTTTTACCGGGGATCATTATTGCTTCTTTACTCGGTATCCCATTAGCGATAGGGGCATTTGCATCTGGCTTGTTTTGTGCTGTGGCTACAGGTTATTTAAAGGAAAATAGCCGTATAAAAGAAGATACGGTGATGGGTATCGTCTTCTCAGGCATGTTTGCTATCGGCTTGGTTATGTTTGCTAAAATAGATACCGAACAGCACCTTACGCATATTCTATTTGGTGATATTTTAGGGATAACCGATAGCGAGTTTAAACAAATATTACTATTTGCAGGGGTAACCATTGCAATTATCCTACTGAAACGTAAGGATTTCATGTTGTATTGCTTTGATCCTAACCAAGCACGAGTCATTGGCTTGCCTGTGAAGTTAATCCATTATGGCTTGCTATCGCTACTCGCTCTCACCATTGTTGCTTCATTGCAAGCAGTTGGTATTATTTTGGTGATTGCAATGCTAATTTCCCCAGGCATCATTGCTTTTGTGTTATGCCGTAGTTTTGGGAAAATGCTCATCGTCGCTATCATTGCTTCGGTAACATCGAGCGTTATTGGGACTATCCTGAGTTTTCACATCAACGCAACAACCGGACCAACTATCGTTGTTACACAGGCTGTGTATTTTGTGATTGCATTACTGTATAGCAAAATCGTATTAGCCCGCAAAAAAGGGCAAGCTAACCCACAAAGTATGCATACAGCCTGATAATTGAATGCTCTAAAAGTAAAAAGCTGAACTCACAAATTCGTAAGTTCAGCTTTTTATTAAAACAATCAATACTTACTACCAGCCTAATGTTTTAACGCATTTTCGTCGTACAACGTTAATCCCGCCCCTACTTATCCCTCATAAACTTTCATTGCTAGGCTTCTCGCTGATAATGTGAGTTCTGTAGCTACTTATTTCCAATTATTTGAACATTCTCATTTGGTTCGTCACACGTTAAATTTGAGTCACTCTCTGATTATAGTTATCAACCTGATAATTAATTAACTATTTCGTGATAGCGGCTTCTTTTTAAGCAATTATCATTGTTAATTCCTAAACTGCCGCTATAGTATTATATTAATGAAGACCAAAGCAGAGCGAGGTGAGTCATGTGGCAAGCAATGTGTCGTTTATTAAGTGAACACTTAGGTGAGGCGGAGCTACGTAACAAAGTCATTCTCTCTGGTGGTGATATTCACCATACGTTAAGAATTGACTATGGCGAACACACCGTGTTCATTAAACAAAATCGGCGTGAGTTTTTGCCTTTATTTAAACAAGAGGCTGAACAACTTGAAATGCTCGCTAAAAGCCAAACTATAACCGTTCCTAAAGTTTACGGTGTTGGCAGTAATAAGCACCATAGTTTTCTTCTGCTCGAATATTTCCCTCTAAAACCTTTCGATAACACCAATGCATGGCATTTTGGTCAACAACTAGCACGTCTACATCAATGGGAAGAGCAGCCTAGTTACGGGTTTGATTTTGATACAATGCTAAGCACAATTGTACAGCCTAATGGCTGGGAAAAGCGTTGGAATTCATTTTTTGCAGAAAAGCGTATTGGCTTACAATTACAACTCGCCTCCGAAAAAGGAATGGTATTTAGCGATATTCAGCAAATTGTCGATATTGTTAAGGACAAACTTGCAGGACATCAACCACAACCTTCTTTATTACATGGTGATTTATGGCCAGCAAACTGTGCTATCACTCAAAATATTGAAGGAGTACTGTATGACCCCGCCTGTTATTGGGGCGATAGAGAATGTGATATTGCGATGTTACCGTTATATCAAGAACTTCCGATCCAAATTATCGATGGCTACCAAAGTGTTTGGCCATTGCCAAATGGATTTTTAGATAGGCAACCAATCTATCAGTTATATTATTTACTCAATCAAGCCCATATCTTTGGTAATGAACAAAGCTACCACCAAGCACAAACAATTATTGATAACCTACTCAACGAAAAATAAGCTCCTGTTTTTTAATATTAAGTACGACGAATAGTTAATTTTCTAAATAATTCGCGTTATGAGTAGGCGGCAAGTGCAGATATCTCTGGGAGCATACATAAGTATGTGACCCGAGTAGCTAAACGCAGCCAACACCCTCATAACGTGACGTATGACGAAAATTTAATTTTCTAAATAATTCGATCCGTGGCAAGGCGGCAATTGAGGATAGTTTGGGGAACATACACAAGTATGAGCCCCGACTAGCCAAAAGAAGCCAACACAGCTAGGGTTCGAAGTATGACGAAAATTACCAGTTAAGGAAGCGTAGAAGAAAATACAAGCCAACCCCCAATACAATTGGCCAAAAATAAAGAAGAAAAAATTGAGAGAAAATGGTGTGACGTGGAATAGTTACCTTAGCTTCTAGTTCTTCTTTTGAGATGTCTATGCCTTTTGCTTTTTCTATAATCACGTGGTCTTCTAAGCTTTCACGGATAAACTTAATTTGTCGGTACATGCGCAAACCTGATGCACTTAATGCAAGCCCAACAAAAATAAAAATAAAAATGATGATAAAGCCGATATTGCTGCCAGAAAACCCATTAGCAACTTGAGGTACTGGTGAGTTATTCCAAAAGAAATTTAGGAAAGGCGTAGTTTGACGGGCCATTTCCGCCATTAATTTAATAAAATCATTAGCGACTGCATTGATCCCTTCACCTGCAAGCCCCTTCATGCCAGCCAGTTTAATTAAAGACGCCAATGTCGAAATTAATGCTAACAGAAAAACAACCCAACCCAGAATACGTTTGCCGATTGCGACATAATTGGCATTATGGTAATTCATTACTGCTTTTCCTCAGCGTTATTATTTTTGATAAATTTTTACAATGATTTTTCAACGCTAATCATAGCTGAAAAAAGTCATCGTCTCCAAATTTCAATTCATAATTGATAATTATATTTAGACTTTCAGACTAATCAAAATAGTATGGTTATTAATTATCATTATATTTTTACTTCATGCTGTCCGATAATTCTTCAATATTGCCCTAATACTGACCTCAAGTAATACGCTTGAAGCCTGTTTACTGATATCATTGCTCCTTCGTTAATAGATACGACATGAATGGAGTTTTGACATGTACCATAATCTTCCCATCCAATCGGTCATTTTTGATATGGATGGTTTACTGATCGACTCGGAACCTTTTTGGGCACAGGCTGAACTTGAGATTTTTTCACAATTGGGTGTCGACGTTTCAATTGCTGATACCCTGCCTGATACCTTAGGTTTACGTATTGACCATGTGGTGGAGCTTTGGTACCACGCTTCCCCTTGGCAAGGATGCAGCCAAGAAGAAGCCACACAACGCATCATTGACCGTGTTGTTGGCTTAGTTGAAGAAACTCGCCCTATTCTACCCGGTGTGCAACATGCCATGGAACTTTGCCGTTCAATGGATTTAAAAATTGCCCTGGCTTCTGCTTCTCCTTTATACATGTTGGAAAAAGTTTTAAATCTTCTGGATATTCGTGATTATTTCTCTGCGGTTATTTCTGCGGCTGATTTGCCCTTGAGTAAACCTCATCCTGAAGTTTATCTTAAAGCAGCAGCTGAGTTATCAACTAAACCGGTCAATTGCGCATCATTAGAAGATTCATTTAACGGTATGATTTCTGCAAAAGCGGCCAGAATGCGTTCAATTGTGGTACCTGACAGCAAGCATTTTAATGATCCGCGCTTTGGTTTAGCCGATATCAAACTAGCCTCACTGAATGACTTAAAGGCTGAACATTTACGTTAAGAATACTTTGTGTGTCTAAGAAGTGTTCTCCCCTATCTAACTTAGGTAGGGGAATTGTGTTAATTTATAAAATCCTTTCCTTATCTGCTAATAAATAAGAGTTTTTTTACCTTTCTAGTACTATCATATTCTTTTCAAACACTTTATACTGCCAATCAACTGTATAGATAAACAGATGGTATTTTATCCACCATGACAGCTGAAGGGCATCTGCTTTTTTCCGTCGCCTCTTTAATAATGGCTCATAAACTTCAAATCACCCCAGAGATTGCTCATGGTGATTGGCTGCACATGGTTCCAGGAGCCTTATTAGGCGCATTATTGCCCGATATTGACCACCCCTCCTCAATTCCTGGTCGATTACTGCGGATTTTCTCATTACCCATTTCCAAGCTTTGCGGGCACCGTGGGTTTACTCATAGCCTAGTTGCATGGTTTCTATTGATGATTTCTTGTTATCAATGGGTACCTACAGAATGGGCAATCCCAAATGATATTATCCAAGCCTTTTTATTGGGTTATATCAGCCATCTAGTCGCCGATATGCTCACGCCTTCGGGGGTACCGTTACTATGGCCACTCCCCCAACGTTTTTGTTTTCCCATGATCCGCGGTAAAAATAGCCAACGTGGAGAACGCTTTGTTGCCATTATTTTGACCGTTTGTGCCTGCTTATTACCCGCAGGTTACCAATTCGATTTTTATAATCACGTTGATGTGATTATAAAATACATTCATAATCAAATAGATACATACTTCCCTACATAATTTATAGTTTTGTCATATAATGTAAGTATGAATAATACTATCTTATTACTTTTTGGTATAAGAAATGTGTTTTATCAGCTGATAACATATAACCAGTTGTTTGAAGTAACTAAATCCTTATAACAAATAAGGATTAAAGGGCAAGTAACACACCTTATAAAAATATGATTTGGAGTTCGGAATGAATATTCCTCTAATTATTAATGTGCTCGGCTTTGTAGCACTACTAATACTGTTGGCAAAACTAGGGGCTAAAGGCTGGAGCCTATCTAAAAAAGTTTTAGTCGGTCTGGTTTTCGGTGTTGCCTATGGGGTAATACTGCACCTCGTGTACGGTAGTGGCCACCAAACGGTAAAAGACTCCATTCTGTGGTTTAATATTGTCGGAAATGGGTATGTGCAGCTATTACAAATGGTGATTATGCCATTGGTATTTGCTTCAATTCTAAGTGCGGTGGCAAGATTACATAAAGCCTCTTCACTGGGTAAAATTAGCTTTTTAACAATTGGCACTTTGTTATTTACCACTGCTATTGCTGCGTTAGTTGGTATTTTAATTGCCAATGTATTCGGCCTGACCGCAGAAGGTTTAGTTCAAGGTCAATCTGAAACTGCTCGCTTATCTGCAATAGAAAGCAATTATATTGGGAAAGTTTCTGACTTAACCGTACCTCAATTAATTTTATCATTTATTCCAAAAAATCCATTTGCGGATTTAACTGGAGCAAATCCAACATCGATTATTAGTGTCGTTATTTTTGCTGCCTTCCTCGGCGTTGCCGCACTACAATTGTTTAAAGATGATAAAGAGCGTGGTGAAAAAGCCTTAGCTGCAATTGATGTTATGCAAGCTTGGGCAATGAAATTAGTTCGCTTAGTAATGCGTTTAACGCCGTATGGTGTGATGGCGCTGATGATTAAAGTTGTAGCAAGTTCAAACTTACATGACATCATCAACTTAGGAACCTTTGTTATTGCCTCTTATGTTGCATTAGGCATTATGTTTGTCATACACGGTATTTTAGTTGCGACAACAGGCTTAAACCCGATTAAATTCTTTAAAAAAGCTGGGCCAGTGTTAACCTTTGCATTCACGAGTCGTTCAAGTGCAGCAAGTATTCCACTGAATATTGAAACACAAACACGTCGTTTCGGTATCCCTGAGTCCATTGCTAGTTTCTCAGCATCTTTTGGTGCAACGATTGGGCAAAATGGTTGTGCAGGTATCTACCCTGCAATGTTAGCGGTAATGGTAGCACCGACAATGGGAATCAACCCATTCGATCCACTGTGGATTGCGACATTAGTCGGTATTGTTACTATCAGTTCAGCAGGGGTTGCTGGTGTTGGTGGCGGTGCAACTTTTGCAGCGTTAATTGTACTACCCGCAATGGGCTTACCTGTCACATTAGTTGCTCTGTTAATCTCAGTTGAGCCATTAATTGATATGGGCCGTACTGCGTTGAATGTCAGTGGTTCAATGACAGCAGGTACTGTCACTAGCCAATTGATGGGTGAAACCGATAAAGCGATATTCAACCAAAATGATGACGCAGATTTAAAACACGTTTAATTTGTCATCATAGTTCAAACAAAAACCTGCCTTCTGGCAGGTTTTTTTATGGTTATCACAAATACGTCAATTTTATTAATCTTGGTGAACATTAAAAAAACCAGTTTTTTGTGCTAAATAATATTGCAATAAACTGGAATTACGTAAGATAATAAAGCCTGAGCAACGTTTTCTTGAGCTTCCTGCTTGTGTTGCGTCAACCCATTTCCTATGGGTATTTTATCAACATCATTTATGGTTTTTTAATATGACTAATAATGTCCATATCCTAAAAACTGCGTCTTCTGAAAACCCTTGTGTAAGCTGCGGTGCATGTTGTGCCTATTTTCGTGTCTCTTTTTATTGGGCTGAGGCAGAAAGTGGCGGTGGTGTTGTACCACAACATTTAACTGAGCAAATTACCCCATTTATGAGTTGTATGCATGGCACCAATCAAAAACAAAATACCCGCTGTACTGCTTTAGAGGGCACTATTGGTGAGTGTGTGTCTTGTTCGATTTATGCACAAAGACCCACACCGTGTCGTGAGTTCGAACAATCTTGGCAGGACGGTGTTTACAACGAAGCCTGCGATAGAGCGCGTGCTGCTCACGGTTTACCCCCCTTAGAGCCTCATCAACCACAAATAGCTTGCTAGCCGTCAATGACCCAGATTTTTCTGGGTTATCTCTTTTTTGCATCAGGTCTGAAAAATGCGTCCTTGCACTGGTGTTAACCGCTCAGCTATATACATTACATAATTTCGTTCATTACCTGCATCGCTAACTCAAAAGAGTGCAAACGAGCTTGATGATCAAAAATTTGGCCATTAACCATAATTTCATCCGCTTGAGTTTGCCTCAATATCGTTTCCAACCCATGGCGTACCTTGGTTTTATCCCCTACCAGTGACATCCCTAATGCTTGTTGAACACCAAATTCCTCGGCAGGTGACCAAATGTTTTCCATGCTCTCGACTGGTGCAGGAAGTTGAGAGGGTTGGCCACGACGTAGCATGACAAAGGCTTGCTGCATCGATGTAAATAAAAATTCCGCTTCACGTTGAGTCTCTGCGGCAATGATATTGATGCAAACCATTGCATACGGCTTAGGTAGTCTCTGCGATGGCTGGAAATTAGCACGATAAACATCCAACGCTTGTAATAGCAAATCAGGTGCAAAATGAGAGGCAAAAGCAAAAGGGAGCCCCATCTGCGCAGCTAACCTTGCACTGTATAAACTCGACCCTAGCAACCAAACTGGAATTTTTTCGCCAAACCCCGGTACTGGACGCACTGCTGGATCTGGGTTTATGGCATCAAACCAATTAATAATTTGCGCTACATCTTGCGGGAAATTATCGATATCCGTGTTCATATGGCGACGTAAAGCTTGCATCGTCCGTTGATCACTTCCTGGTGCACGCCCTATGCCTAAATCGATACGTTCAGGGTAAAGTGTATTTAGCGTGCCAAATTGCTCTGCAATCACCAACGGTGAATGATTCGGTAACATGACACCACCAGAACCTAAACGTAAAGTGCGCGTATTAGCAGCAAGATAGCCGATTAATACCGAGGTGGCCGCACTTGCAATCCCTGTCATATTATGGTGTTCCGCAAGCCAATAACGATGATAACCGAGTTTTTCGGCTAGTTGGGCAATATCAAGAGAATGAGCAAAGGCCTCTTTCGCTGTCGAACCCTGAATGATTGGTGCAAGGTCGAGCAACGAAAGGGAAATTTTTTTATCTGACATACACACTCACTTTGTTAGAGTTTTGTTGAACCTAACTTACCATCCTAGACTATCCCCTTTGATGTCTCCAGCACTGAAATTTGCATTAGCACAAGTGGTCTAAAAATGTAAATTATCGTCTACTAACCTACTGTTTTATAAAAATTATGGAATAAGCTTGAATAAAAAGTGCAGTAATTATGGAGCTTCCGTCAGGGGAGGTAAAAGCAATTGCGAGACGAAATGAATTGGTCAATGATTTGCTCATCACCAATACAGAGGAAACTGAAATGAAAAAATTAAATACAAGCTTATTAGCCTTAGCATTATTAACCGTCGGTTTTACTGCGGCAGCAAATGGTGTGAACCAAAAAATGCCTCGTCAGCACATGGGTAACCATCACAATATGGTATACAGCGTTGCAGAACAAACGACGACACCGAATGAAACTGTAAAAAAACTGGCCAATAGTGCGCCTAAAATTGAAGATGGCAAACGCTATATTGTCAAAGTTACAGTGATGGAAGTCCCTGAATTTAAACCAATGAATACCATGCCAACACCAGAACCAATTGGTGCTCCAACTGCAAAGTAACAGTTAGTATCAATGAGGATTAATGAAGTTATCGGCAAAACCTTTTATATCGATAAGTACAACCAGATAGCTGTTACAAGAAAAAGCCGATATTTTAGTCAGATAATAAAGAGTTCTATATATCCTACGATTGCCTCTGCTTCCCAGAGGCTTTTTTTTAAAAAAAGTTTATCCGAATTGAATCTTTTCCCCTAGTAATAACACCTAATAGCGACTAATCTTAATTCAAGCAGATTGTTAATATCAGCTACCTATTAACACTTTGTTTGACATCCTTTCAATAGAAAATCAGGAGCTTAACATGGGGTATTTTGAATTAAAAAAATCCACTAAAGACGTTGCTCAGCCTTACTATTTCGTTTTAAAAGCAGCAAATCATGAAGTGATTGCTAAAAGTGAAATGTATGCTTCCAAGCAATCTGCGCTAAAAGGGATTGCCTCTGTCCAAAAAAATGGCTCTTCTGAAACAATAAAAGATCTCACTGAGTAAATTTCAGTGACCCCAACTCTCTTCAAGTCGGGGTCACTTTTTTATCTGCTCTAGCTTATATAAGCTATATAAATATGCGCTATTCAGATTAACTCTAATTAGAATAACCTTATTTAGAATAACCTTATTTAGAATAACCTTATTTAGAATAACCTAAGTAACGCAGTCACAATCGCAGCTGACAAAACAATGATAATAAATGGCTTTTTAAACCACGTTAGTACCCCTGCCACCAGCACGCCTACAATTTTAGGCCAATCAGAAATCTCATCACCGGAAAATAATGTCGACGTCGCTGCCACTGAGAATAAAATGACAATGGCTGCTGCTGAAAATAACATTTTACTATTTTCAGAAAGTACCACTCGGCCGCGCAACAAAGCACCTGACGCTCGCATTAAATAAGTACCTGCCGCCAACAACAAAATACCGCTAATAATTAACCATGGGTTATTTGTCATTATTATTTCCTTATATAAATAACCAAGCTCAATAATGCCAGTAATACAGGGATCCCCGCGGGTAATACTGGTGTGGTTGCAACCGCAATAACTGCACCAATAATGGCAGCTAACCGCAGGCGTTTATCCGATAACGCAGGCAATGAAAGCGCTAAAATAATTGCAGGAAACATCGCATCCATCCCATATATATGCGTATCACTAATAAAGCTACCCAAGACTTCACCTATCACGACCCCTATTGGCCAACACAATAGAATACCGATCCCACACAACCAAAAAGCTGCGCGTTTTTCTGATTCAGTTTCTTGTGCTAAACCAAATACAACACTCTCATCGTTCATAATATGGTAGCCCAGTAATGACTTCGCTCCTTTCCCCGTTAATTCGTTAGTTGCAAAACTAAAAGGGATATGTCGTGAATTGACTAACAACCCCGCAAGTGCAGCAGAAAGCGGGCTACCTCCTGCAAAAATAACACCAATAAACAAAAACTCAGACGCCCCTGCGAGCACTAAAATAGATAAAGTAAGTGGTACCCACCAATCAAAACCTTGCGAAAGCGCTAATGCGCCATAAGAAATGCCGACAATTAAGTCAGCAAAACAGACAAGAGCTATATTTTTCACTGTGCTATGATTTAATGTTGAGCTTATTGAAGTTAGCATCCCTAGACCGTTCGATATATAATACATTCGTTCATTATGTCGATAGATAGTATAAAGTGCAATCTAAATAGGAAAATTAACATTGAATCTACCTTCCCCGCCCATTGAGTTGATTTCGAAAGCCCTTAGTCGTGAAAGACAAAAAAGCGGGCTATCCCTATCAGAACTATCTCGCAAAGCCGGTATCGCTAAATCTACACTTTCTCAATTGGAATCTGGTAGCGGTAACCCAAGCATTGAAACTTTATGGGCACTTTGTGTGGCTTTAGACATTCCTTTTGCGCGATTAATTGAAGAAAAACAAGAGGCTGTCACTGTGATCCGTCATGGGGAGGCGATACCGGTCAGCGCTGAACACGCGAACTATTTGGCCTTTTTGCTCTCATCAGCCCCTGCTGATTCGCGACGTGATATTTATACTGTGGTTGCCCAGCCCGGTCGTGACCGTATTTCAGAGCCTCATATGCATGGTGTCAGCGAGCACATCATTATTATGTCCGGCAGAGCGTTAGTCGGCCCATTGGATAACCCTGTTGAGTTACAGGTTGGGGACTATATTCACTACCCCGGAGATGAGCCGCATATAATGCGAGCCTTAGAACCCAATACGATGGCAGTTATGGTGATCGATAAACAGAATTAATCACCTATCTAACCCATTAAATTTTGCGTTATGATAACTTTAGTGAATATTAATTGGAGCCTGCTTTATGTCCTACTATGATGAAATTGTTGAAAAAATAAATCAACTGATTGAAGAAAGCTCAGTTCATAATATGAATGAAATGCTAATGCAGCTATCCCATGATCAGCAAATCAACCAAGAACAACGTTTTGAACAACAACAGCGTTTAAGAGAAGCTATTTTTATTCATCACGACAAATAGCAGCCATACAATAGGCCGCTATTCGCAGTTTTAACCAATCTTAATAGGCAAAATAAATAGGCAGTAGGGCTAGTGGTAACCCCGGTATTGGCAAAATAACTAGCCCTAATAGCATTAACATACTCAATTAAAATTCCTGTTGCTGTAAATAACTCCACGCATATTGCGCATGAAGTTCAGCCCCTGTCGCCATCGTGTCTTCATCAATATTAAAGCAGCCATGATGATGCGCCCATTGAGTGTCTTTTTCGGCATTTCCTGTGCCTAACAAAGCAAAGCACCCTGGGATATTTTCAATGTAGAAGCTGAAGTCTTCACCGCCCGGTGTCGGTCTTTCATTAATCAGAGCTTGTTCACCAAAAGCTTGTGAAATCACTGACTGAGCCAGTAGCGCACTACGCTCCTCATTAATAACAGGCAATGTCCCATAGATATAATCAACATGCGCAGTCGCCCCATAAATAGCCGCTGTATGCTCTGCATAACGACGGATCGCAGCTTCGATACGGTTACGAGTTTCGATATCAAAACAACGTACCGTGCCGTCCAATACTGCATTTTCAGCGATAACATTGAAACGTGTCCCGACATCCATTTTACCTATCGTGACCACGGCTGAGTCTAAAGAAGACGTTTCACGGGAAACAATCGCTTGTAAATTCATGACAAATGCAGAAGCAACAACCGCAGCGTCAATGGTGGCCTCTGGCATAGAACCATGACCACCACGGCCTTTAAAGGTGACTTTTAGTAAATCTGCGGAAGCAAAAGAGCCTCCCACATTACAAGATACTTTTCCTGATGGTGTGGTTGTCCAAATGTGCATACCAAAAACGTTATCCACATTTTCGATTGCGCCTTGTTTGATCATGGCTAATGCGCCTTGAGCAATTTCTTCTGCGGGTTGGAAAATCAAACGCACATTACCGGCTAATTCTTCACGTACTTCATACAACGCTTTAGCTGCGGTTAATAGCATTGCCGTATGCGCATCATGGCCACAAGCATGCATTTTACCTTCAATAGTCGATTTATATTCTAATGAATCGTTCAATTCCAAAACGGGTAATGCGTCTATATCTGCACGCAGAGCAACTGTTTTACCTGGCTTACCGCCTTTAATTTCAGCAATAACACCTGTCGGTTCGGTTAATCGATACGCTATTCCAATTTTGTCTAATTCTTCTGCAATACGTTTTGTAGTACGTATTTCTTCAAACGGTAGTTCAGGGTGAGCGTGTAGATCACGACGAAAAGCAATCATTTCCGGTGTGTGTTTTTTGATTGCCGCTGTAATTGTTTTGTTGATCATTTTTCTACCTTTTTACCCTATTACACAACCAGATGATTTACCTGGTTTATTTATTAATTAGCATTCTATTAATGACTTAACAGTAGCAAACATCACATCTGCACCTCTTGCAATTTGTGCATAATCCGTCCATTCATCTGGATGATGGCTTAACCCATTACGACTTGGCACAAATATCAATCCTGTTTGAGTAATACCTGCAAAAATCATAGTGTCATGCCCTGCGCCACTGACCATTGAACGAAAACGTAAGTTTTGGTCGCTAGCATGTTGTTGCATCAGTTGATGAATATCACTATTGAGCTCCGTTGGCTGAACATATAACGGCTGAACAATATCGCTTGAAATAGCTAATGAATTGCTAACTTGCTCAGTTAACTCAATAACTTGCTCAATAACCTTACGTAACGCAATATCATTTTTGGAACGAATATCAACGCTAAAAGTGACTTCACTTGGGATGACATTAGCCCCATTCGGCAATACCGCTAACCGCCCCACAGTCGCCACCGTATTATCCCCCACTGCCGTTGCTAGCGCAGGGATTTGGCTAATGATTTGGCTAGCGCACACTAATGCATCGGCTCGCATATTCATCGGTGTGGTACCTGCATGGCCTGCTTTACCTGTCAATTTAATTTCTAACTGACTGATGCCTACGATAGTTTCTACGATCCCTACATCTTCATTGGCCTGTTCTAACACTGGGCCTTGTTCGATATGTAGCTCTAAGAACGCTTTGACATTTTTAGGATTAAGAACCGCTTGCGCTGCATTGTCTGCATTGAACCCAGCCGCGGCCATGCGTGCAGCAGCACTCACGCCTTGCCTATCTTTAAGTTGGTATAATTCTTTCGTACCAATCAGGCCGGTTATTACACTCGAAGCCATCAAACCACGACCAAAACTGGTACCTTCTTCTTCAACCAACGCAATCACTTCTAAGGGATATTTCGGTGTTAAATTTTGTTCTCGAATACGCGCCACAACATCCAAACCGGCGACAATTCCCGCAGGACCATCAAATGCCCCACCGTGAGGGACCGAATCAAAATGTGAACCGACTATGACTGCAGGCAAATCCGGTTGCTGGCCTTCTAAGCGCCCATAAATATTGCCGATAGCATCTTCACGAACGTGTAATCCTAAGGCGCGCATTTCTTGTTTTAGATAATCACGCGCTTGTTTATCTTGTTCGCTATAGCTCATCCGCGTAGTACCCTGACCCGGCGTTGCGGTGTATTCTGCCAATTGTTCTAAATGGCGCTGAATTCTTGAAGTACTTGTTTCCATTATTTTTACCCTGCAATTGGAACAATATAAGCCACCATAATACCTGCTAATACGACAGAAACCATGGTCACAGAAATAAAGCCACCAACTAGCATTGGCCCTAACATATGGCCAGTTAATACTTGGCGTTCTTTTTCGTCTTTCGTTAACGCGTTGATCGCTTCATTAGTAATAATGTAGTCAGCTGGAAAGCCATATAACGCAGTTAGCGCAACAGCAAATGCCATTTCTTTGGTGACGCCTAATATTTTACCAACCACCCAAGATGCAAGGTACATCCCAATAACCGCTGCACTAATTAACACCACCATCGGATAAACTAGGCGTAATAACATATCGGGGGTTGCGTGGTTTAATGTATCAAAAATAAACAACATTAAGGCCATAATTGCGAACCCAAAGCCATTAGCTTTTTGTAACGGCTGTCTTTCTAAGAAACCCAATGAAGAAGCAATAACACCAAATAATAAGCACAATACAAATGGGCTAATACTGACATAAGGGGCAGCATAAGATGAGGCCAAATAAGCCAAATAGCCTACCGCAGCTAAGCGTAAGAACTTAAAATAGCTCGTGTTATAGTGATTAGGAATTTTTTTAAACATACGTGGCATTTCATCTTCAGGTACCACCGTTTTAACTTCGACCTCTTTTGCCCCGTCTACCGTTAAGGTTTCTTGCCATTGGCCATTGCGATATTTTTCTAAAACTCGGCGTCCTTCTTTTTTTAGCATCACCGCAGTTAATGGATAACCTGCAAACCCCTGCATGACGTAAATTAAAATTGCGAAAACCGAAAGGTCAACAAGACCTGCCTCCGCAGCACCTTTTGACATAATTAACGAAGAAACAATACCACCAACCAACGGAGGAACTGCAACTAATACCGTATTTAAATCAAATAAAGTTATACCAACAATAAAGGTTAATAAAATGATGCCTAGAATCCCAGCTAAAGAGATAAGAATGGTTTTCCATTGGCGCAATAATTCTTTTAGCGATAATAAGGTCCCCATATTTGTAATTAACAAATACATCAAGGTAACCGCAACCACCTGAGGAATACCCGCAATACTCACAATATCTTTCGGGAAAATAGTCCAATAACCTAAAAGGAAGAGCACTGCACATACAAATACAGATGGGATCCACGCCTTAGTTCTAACGGCTATAGCATCCCCTATATATAATATCCCTACTATCAGAAACAGAGCTAACATCTGTGACATAACTTTTTCCCCGCAATTATCTTTTTTTATTAGATTATTTTTTAGTATTACAAACTATTAATTTTAATTAAGATTGGATTATAAATTTCATTTGGCGCAATAAAACACCAATATAGAGAGTATTTCGCTGCAAACACACGAATTTGCAACAAAATTCATCATAACACCGAAAATTCAGATGTATAGAGAGTAAAACCGGATTTAAACAGCTTGGAATAAAGGGAAGCTATGAATTAAATAGTCAGATATAACATTGAAATGGGACAAGCACCTTAATATTCTCTAAATGCAGGTTTAGAAGCTAATATTTTATGTCATTTAAGTAATTATTTATAAACAAATCGACTATAGTTGTTTTTTTAATCTATGAAATTATATTCTATTGTCCAGCGCTGTATTTTCAATAATTATCGCAATAAGATGAAAAATCACCTTATAAATATGACTCAGATTTCTATTTATAGGAAATATTCTACTTTATTTTATTTTTAAACCGTTTCTCTTTATATTACCTTTGAAAAGGACGATATCCCTTCATGTCCAATTTAGTTTGTCTCAATAATAGAGGTGAATTAAATAAAGAAAAAACCCCATAGATAATTCACTATCTACAGGGCTTGATGATATTAGGTAAAGTAAATTAATGACTGGTTTGTTGTTCAGTCGCCACCTTAGCTGGTTTTATTTTACGATTATTTTCAAAACCGGGTTGTGGCACTTTAATAAAGAATGTCAGTATCCCTGCAAAGATATACAAACCTGTATAGGCCCACACTACACCCACAATATCAAAGAAAGGCAATACTAAACTGGCAATTGCTGGTGCGGCAAAATTACTTAACCCCGCAGAAAGGTTATAAATCGAAACTGCAGCACCTTTATGATGTGGCTCAATACTTGGGAATACCGCAGTCATTGGAACAAAAGCAGCCACAAAGATACCCAATAAAATGGCAGGTATTAATGCGATGGCAAAATTATGACCAAAATAAACGGGTAAGTAGTAAAACATTAAGCTGGATATTGCCATTCCTAAACAACCAAACCATCTGACCTGGCGAACCCAACCAATATGTTCACCAACAATTCCCCAAAAAATATTCGTAAAAATAGTCACAAAGAAGAAAACGGCCCAAATCTGTAACCATTCAGAGATGGTGAACCCTAAGCGGTCAACAAATAATAATGGCATGATAATCGCAAAACCAAACAATGAAATTGTGTTGATAATCCGGATCAGGCTCGCCATAAAGATATCTTTATTCGTGAATAAAATAGTCGCAGCTCGGGATAACTCGGCCATTTTATCTTTCATTGGTAAATTAACTTTAGAGCGATCAACTGGAATATGACGCAGGCTAAAATAAGCAATTGCGCCACCAATAGCGACCCAACCAATTGCCATCCATAATGTTCCCGTTTCCCCCATCATTGGGATTGAAAAGCTAGGTAAATAGCTACCAATGACACCAATTCCGACAGAATACATCGCCCAGAACCAACCGGTAGCGGCAGCAAGATGTGCTCGAGGAATGACTTGCACCAACATCATCATAAATGAATAAATAAACAATGGATAAGCTAATCCACGAATGCCGTAAAATAGTAGCATCAAGGTATAGCTTTTCATGCCCAGACCGAACGCCATAAACAATGCATGCATGACAATCCAGAGAATGAACCCGATCATCATGGCTTTTAGGGGGGTGATAATTTCAGCCACAACACCAGATGCCCACGCCGCAACAGCGGCCATTAAGCCATAGACAGTAAATACCATCGCTGATTGTGCCGGTGTAAACCCTAAATCAGTAATATGTTTTGATAGAAAAGCCATTTCAAAGCCATCACCACTCATAAAAATAGCGATAGCAATAAAACCCCAGAACAAATGCTTAGGTAGACCAAGCCAATACTGCTTCTGTTCCATTGCAGTTTCCTCATTTTAATTTTGTTATTTTAATCAATCGCGAAGAGATAGCTGTGGCGGTGATGTGTAGGGAAACACCGCCACACTCGCCTACTGTGGCAATAATTCCCTTGCTTGTTTTTGCTGTTGGTATAATAAACGGAAAACATCAAGCCGTTGATTTAACCAAGTTTGGTACTGTTTCTGCGGTAAATAGGTACTTAACACCTCTGGTTTTTGGCACACGGTTTCTGTATTACCGCCGTCCGCCAGCCATGCCAAACGAGCCGCACCTAAAGCTCCCGATGAACTCGCTGGGTGGGTCACAATTGGTATATCGATAACATCAGCAATCAGCTGCGCCCAAACAGGACTACGTGCTCCTCCCCCCGTTAAGCTACACCGACTAATTTGCGTTCCTGTTTGCGTTAAAACCTGCATGCCATCCGCCAGGGCGAAGGTCACACCTTCAATCACCGCATAACCAAGCTGAGCACGCGTTGTTTCATTTCTTAACGCAAAAAATGAGCCCATTGCGTAGGGGTCATTATGAGGCGTTCTTTCCCCTGAGAGGTAAGGCAAAAATACAGGCGCTAGCTTCTTCTGGTCATCGGTCAATTTCCCCACTTCCTCCATTAGCTGATTTTCAGTTGTAGAAAGAAGTTGGCAAAGCCACCGTAAACAGTTGGCGGCACTTAACATCACACTCATTTGGTGCCAGCGATTTGGTAATGCATGAGCAAAAGCATGGACACCCTGATGTGGTGCTGCTTGTAGTTGATTATTAACCACAAAAATAACACCAGATGTCCCCAAAGAAATCAGAGCATCGCCATCATTAATTGCGCCAACGCCCACTGCAGAGGCTGCATTGTCCCCCCCTCCACCAGCAATAATCACATCTGCACTTAAACCCCATTGCGAAGCTAAATCGGCCCGTAACACACCACTTTTTTCAGCTCCTTCAACTAAAGCCGGCATTTGTTCACGCGTTAGATTAGTTGCCGCTAATAATTCATCTGACCAATCACGCTTAGCCACATCCAGCCACAATGTGCCTGAAGCATCAGACATATCACTGATAAATTGACCGGTCATTTTCCAACGTAAATAATCTTTAGGAAGCAACACTTTGGCAACTTGTTTGAATATTTCAGGCTCATGACGTGCAACCCACAATAATTTAGGTGCTGTGAAACCTGGCATCACTAAATTAGCGCCAATCGTTAGAAACTCAGGGTGATTTTCCATGAGCCATTCACATTCCTTCGCACTGCGGGTGTCATTCCATAAAATACAGTCGCGAAGTACTTGGTGCTGGCTGTCTAATAATACCGCACCGTGCATTTGGCCCGATAAGCCAATCGCTTTTACTGCCGCCCATGCTTCTGGGGCTTTTTGGCGCAAGGTAGCGGCAACCGCATTGGTGGCTTCCCACCAACTATCTGGCGATTGCTCGGCCCACTGAGAATGTGGCCTTTGTACTGTTAATGCCATATGGCTTGAGGCAACAATTTCACCCTGAGCATTAATTAATACAGCCTTAAGTTCTGAAGTGCCTAAGTCAATTCCGAGGTACATCGCCTTTCTCCTTACAGAGGTTGTTGAGGTGACTTGAGCCAATTTTCAACTTTTTCAACGGTGTTGCTCATCAATTCGTGGAATTCGGTAGCATGAGCAAGTGAACCGAATAGCATTTCACTGGAGACAAATTGCGACAATGCATCACTACTATTCATCATTTTTTGATATAGCTCGACATCCAGCACACCATCCTGATACTCATAAGGTAATTCACCACGAGCCCAACGCTGTAAAAACACGAAAAATAAAGCGGGTAGTACAGCCGTCGCCGCCGGAGTCTGCTGGCGCTGATAGCATTCTTGTAAAGTTGGCGTGATAAAACCCGGAATTTTTGATAAACCATCGGCAGCAACACGTTGATTAGTATCCTGAATATACGGGTTACTAAAGCGCGCGAGTACTACATCACGGTATTGTTCTAAATCAAGGGGGCTTGGTGACAATGACGGGATCACATCCTGCGTCACATAATTCCATGCCATTTGTTTGATAGCAGATTGGCGGGTGCTTTCATCAATAAAGCTCAAACCGATTAAGGTTCCTGCCCAAGCAATGCAACTGTGGCTTGCATTCAGAATACGAATTTTCGCTTCTTCCCACGGTAAAACGGACTCAACCATTTCTACATCGACATTTTCTAATGCAGGACGTCCATTAATAAAGTCATCTTCAATCACCCACTGAATGAATGCTTCTCCCATGATAGGTGCTTTATCATCCCAACCCGTTTGCTGTTTAACACGCTCAGCAACATCTGGTGTTGGGCGAGGCGTGATCCTATCAACCATAGTGTTCGGCGAACGCGTATTTTCTTTCACCCATTGGTATAGCTCAGTTTCACCTTTTAATTGTAGAAACGATAAAAAGCCGTGTCTAAACCGTTCGCCATTGTGGCGCAAATTATCACAGTTTAACAAAGTGACAGGTTCACCATGAGCCGCTAAACGTGCGCGTAAAATTTGTGTTAATGCACCGTATATTGTGCTCATTCTGCCCGTTAAATCGGATTTAATGTCTGGCTGTTCTGCATCTAATTCATGCTGTGGGGTTAAATAATAGCCCGCCTCCGTGACCGTGAAAGCAATAACACGTGTTGCTTTATCACAGCCTTGTTCCACTAATTGGCTTAAATTCTCATCCCAATGTAATACTTTGCGCACTGAAGTAATTTTTTCATAATGACGCTCACCTTCAGGTGAGACTGTTTCAAGGGTATATTCCCCATTTTGCTTGGTTAAGTTATCAAGCAATGCATTCGCATCATTGCGAATATTCCCTAAGGCAATTGACCAACTATCATCCCCTTGTTGAATCAAACGGTGCAAATACCACGCTTGGTGAGCACGATGAAATGACCCAGCACCGATGTGCATCCACACTGATTTCTGCTTTAGCATTGTGACTCCTTAACCTAAAATTAAATAATTGCTATTTTTTTGGGCATATGCCCGTTTGTTATATTTTAGTTTCAATCTGATCACAATTACTGCGATAATGCTCACAGTATTGACTTTTGCCCTTTTAATAAACAATTGCCCAGAATTACAATAAGCGAAACCAGCAGGAGAATGTCCATGCAGAAAGAATTAAAAAAAATGGAACAAGCTGCACGTGCGGCATGGCTATATTTTGTGGCAGGCAAAACACAACAGGAAATTGCACATGAACTTGGGCTATCGAGACAAGTCGCCCAACGCCTTATTTCTCTAGCAAAAGAACAAGGTATGGTTCAGGTGCAAATCACGCACCCTATTACGGAGTGTTTAAGACTCGCTAATGAAATCCAGCAAAAGTATCACCTAACACATTGCTTTGTTGTCCCGTCAGGGCAACTTGATACAGAAGCGACGCTCGATATGATTTCAGTGGCCGGTGCTGAGCTCATGGAACAATTAATCGACCCCGATAAGCCTCAAATTATTGGTATTGGTTCAGGTAGAACATTACGCAGTATTATTGATGCCCTTCCTTACCTAGAAACCTCCCAGCACCAATGTGTTTCATTAATAGGCGCTATTGCCCGTGATAGCTCAGCAACACGCTATGATATTCCATTACGTTTTGCAGAAAAATTACAATGCCGACACTATATTCTACCTGCGCCACTGTACGCCGATAGCCCAGAAGATAAAGCAATGTGGTGCCAACATCGCGTGTATAAGGAAGTCACGGAAAAAGCCCTGAATGCAGATATTACCTTTATTGGTATTGGTGAAGTCGGCAAAGGCTGTCCACTCAATTCCGAAGGTTTTGTCACAGATGAACAATTGGAAATGCTATTAGAAAAAGGGGTAGCCGCGGAGTTATTGGGGCATTTTATCCAAGCTAATGGCGAGCGACTTTCTACAACTTTGGATGACACTCACACCAGTGTACCACTGTTCCCCTCCCCGAATAAGCCTGTGATCGCATTTGCGGGTGGCGCGCACAAAACAAAAGCAATTCAAGCTGTTATGAATGGCAGTTGGGTAACAGGCTTAGTGACCGATGAAGCCACTGCACATCAATTATTAGCAAATAAATAAATTATCCCTGTGTCAGCCAGTTATGGCACAGCATACCGAGTAAGGTAAAAATCAACGCCCCAATTACGTGGATGGCGATGGTACTAATGGCGAAGCCCAATTTACCTTCTTGGATTAGCACCAGCACTTCGAGTGAAAAGGTCGAAAAGGTGGTAAATGCACCACAGAAGCCCGTCACAATGAATAATTTATAGGCAGGACTAATATTTGCATTGGCAAAATACGAAATGGCAAAGCCAATGACAAAGCCACCAAGCAAATTGACCGCGACAGTGCCTAGTGGAATGTTTGGGTAAAGGTGATTGAGTCTTAAGCTAACAAACCATCTTAGCCATCCGCCAAGCACTGAACCAATCGCTATTGCAAATAATGAGGCATACATAGAAACTTCCTTTAATGTTTGGCGGGATAAATGAAAGGAAAGTCTCCCAGTTATACTCGAAGTATGACGAGTATAGATCATTTATGCCCTAAATTAGGGCACATAATACCTACGTACCCTATCTAATCAATAGGTTAACGTAGGCATCATTAGCCCTCTACGGGCGGTTTTGTAAAAAGGAGGAATGCCATCTCCCATATATATTTTAAAATAATAAGGTAACTCATTAGGTTATGTAAACCCATTTTATAATAGATGGCATGAATGATTCTAATTACACAAGTGAATGAGTCGTTAGGAGCATACACAAGTATGTGACTAATGCGAATGAGCGTAGTCAACAACGCGACAGCTTGAAGTATGACGAGCTATTGGGACATCTTCAAAATCGTCCGCACATTACTCGCACTCGTTGCGATAATATCAATCGCTCCCGTACGCAGTGCCCCCATAATGGCCATAGCCTTAGAGGATTCGGAAGCAATCGCTATTACACAAGGGATTTTCTTGAGTTCATCTATGCTTAGGCCAATCACTCTGTCATTCATCACTGTATCAACATGCTGCCCTTGCGCATTAAAAAAATCATAACCGGCAATATCGCCAATTACCCCTTGATTTAAACTCGCATCAACAATTTCACGCGGTGTAAACCAACCTAGTTTGACCATATAGCTGTCTTCATTCATATCGCCAATACCAATTAGGGCTATATCCGCTTTACGGGCGCGATCGAGCGTTTCCTTAATGGTGCCATTTTTCATAAATGATTGTTTTAATTCATTATTTTCAACATAGGCAGGCGCGTATAAAGTTTCACTGGTTCCACCAAATTTCTTCGCTAAGCGGCGGCTGATATGGTCCGCATTGATGGAATCTCCCGGCCGGTGGGTTCCGCCAATTCCGCAAATAAAACGGCAATCTTTTTCAGGAACTGCCCCACCGCTATCAGCCACTACCGCAACATTGCGGCCTTGGCCGACCGTGACTATCATGTTGTCTCGTAATGTTGTTGATAAATAATTAGCGACTAATGTGCCAACTTGGTAGCGTTGTTCTTCTTCATCGGGATGGTCGAGGGCAATCAACGCACGGGAAATCGGGAAGCGAGAAAGTAGCTGTTGCTCTAGCTGAGTGCTAAAAATAGGGTGATAGCGAACATTGATCTCAACAATCCCTTCTTCTTTTGCTCGCTTAAGTAAGCGCCCTACCTTAATTCGCGATATACCAAACTTATTGGCGATCTCTTCCTGAGTAATTTCATCACGATAATAAGCTATCGCAATTTCAGTCAGTAGCTCGATTTCGGAAGATGTTTGTGATCTATCCATAAGATAGTGGTTTCCTCTTTATTGGTGTTAATCGCAACAAGGATGATAAGGTTTTAGTATAGCGTTTCTAGTGGCAATTAATAAGTGAGTTATAAAAGAGAGTGGATATATAGCAATAGTTTTTGTCTATATATCCACGAAAAGAGTTATATAAAACAATTATGCATTGGTTAATGCGCTCTGTTTTTCAACACTTTGCGCTAATTGACATAATAATAAACAACAAGAAGTCGCGCCTGCATCTAACACGCCCCTTGAACGCTCACCAAGGCGGCTTGCACGGCCAATTTTAGCCACTAAATCTACCGTGGAATCACGGCCTGCAACGGCGGCGGCCTGCATCGCATCAAGCGCTTGTTTAAAGTTTTTTCCTGCTTTTGTTGCCTCTTCAAAAGCATTAACTGCGGGGATCAATGTATCCATTAAGCACTTGTCCCCCACTGTCGCGCTACTGATATCTTGCAGTTCAGATAACCCATTTTTTAACATAGCGAGGAAATCTTGTTGTGATAACGCATTTTTCCCTGAAATGCTGTCTGACATCCCCATAAAGAAGCTGCCATAAAGTGGCCCCATTGAACCACCAATGCCTTCCATCAACGCATCAGAAATTTCTTCAAACCCTTCACTGAGTGATAATTCACGGTCTGCAATTGCTTTAGCACATAAGTTGAAGCCTTTCGCCATATTGATGCCATGGTCTCCATCCCCTATTGCACCATCAATTTCGCTTAGATATTCACGGTTAGAAACAATAATGTTCACTAAATCAAGGGTAATTTCCTTACCGTTGCCCGTTGAAATAACTTGCATAGTTGTCTCCTTATTTGACCTGTGTTAAACCCAATGAATACGCAGGAACATCCATCAACGTTTTCAATTCATCATCCACTTTCATTAATGTCAGTGTTACCCCCATCATTTCTAATGAGGTAAAGTAGTTACCAACATAGTTACGAACAATACGCACACCTTTCTCACTGAGTTGTTTTTCAACCTCTGCATAGTAGATGTACAGCTCCATCACGGGAGTGGCACCTAACCCTGAAACTAATACGACAACTTCATCACCTTGCTTTGCCTGCATATCATCTAAAATTGGCGTTAACATGGTTTTTGCCATTTGCGCTGCGGATTGAATTGGCATAATTTCAATGCCTGGTTCACCATGATGACCAATACCGAGCTCCATCATCCCATCTTCAATATGAAAATTGGGATGACCCACCGCAGGTATGGTACAAGACGTTAGCCCAACACCAATAGAGTGGCAGTTATTAATCGCTTTTTGTGCCGCATTAATCACACCGTCTAAATCATAGCCTTTACTTGCTGCGGCAGAACCCACTTTCCACATAAGAATTTCACCCGCAACGCCGCGACGCTTTTCTTTTTCACTGGCAGGTGCTGAAGCGACGTCATCGGTAGCGACCACGGTTTTGACTTGCATACCCGCTTTTTCGGCTTTTTTCATCGCCATCTTAACGTTCATGTTATCGCCCGCGTAATTACCATATAAGCAAGCAACGCCTGCCCCACTGTCTGCGGCTTTGAACGCATCTAAAAATGCCCCAGCCGTTGGCGAGGAGAAAATTTCGCCAATCGCCACCGCATCTAGCATATTTTCACCTACGTAGCCTAAAAACGCAGGTTCATGACCTGAACCACCACCAGTGACAATGCCCACTTTCCCTTGTATTGGTGCTTTTGGGTATTTTAGAACCCGCGCGTTATCTGTTTGTGCAAAATATTCAGGGTGCGCTTTCAAATAGCCTTGAATTGCATCTTCAACAACAAGATCAGGTTCATTAATGATTCTGTTCATAATTCCCTCTTTTACTTATTTTCTGGTGTTAGCTGCATCTTTGCCGACTGTTCAAGTAATTCTTCCGGCACAGTAATAAATTTCATCAATATCGCACTAAATAAATAGAGCCCCGAGAAAATCCAAATCACGCCAAACGCACCTACGCTACTAATAAAGAGCCCAACAAGTGCAGGCCCGACAAACGTACTTAAACCGGCGCCTAAATTAAGGACTGACATGGCAGCGCCTTTATTTTCAGGCGCTAAACTCGGCATGATGGCTGAAAGTGGTACGTATCCTGCGAGGCACGCACCAAATAAGCCAGCGGCTATCATCATCAGGGTATAACTGTGCCCAAAATAATAAGGCACGTAGTAAAACATTAAGGTACAAACCATACAGCCGACACAACCAAACCAAATTACAATATTGCGCCAACCGATGCGGTCACTGACAACACCAAAGATCAGATTAAAAGCAATGTTCACTGTCCAAAGTGCTGCGTAGATATGTAACCACTCTGTGCGGGAAAAACCAAAGTCAGCAAGAAACATTGGCATAAAGATCACAAAACCATATGCTGCCGAGGTATTAATGGTACGAACAATGCCACCTAAACCAATTTTTGGGTTCTCAAACGCAATAGTGATCCCTTTGAATACATAGCTGAGCGATACTTTTTCTTTCGGTGCCTCTGGTGTATCTCCCGCTTTGTTGCGGTTAAGTGCAATAGCAATAAATGCCCCGATAGTGACAAAAATCAGTCCACTCCATAACGTTGCCATTTCACCTAACACTGGCAGCGCATAACTCGAATACATCACCCCTAAAACACCCAGCCCGCCGCTATAAACGAACCAGAAGATCCCGACAGCAGAGCCCAATTTTTTAATTGGTGCCTCATAGGCTACCCAAACTAAGAAGCCGTAGGCAAACATGGGATAACCAAAACCACGCAGTGCATAGGTCGGGATCATGATAGACAGGCTGTTACTCGGTAAGCCAACAGATAAGAAAATAACCGAGCCAATCACAAACATCACAAAACCAAAAATCATCACACGACGAGCGGTATAAATTTCAGCTAATACGCCGGATAACCACGCGGCCACAGCAGCAAAAAAACCATACACACTAAATAGTAATGAAGATTCTTCAATACTCATTCCACGGCTAATTATAAAAGGTGACAGCCAGCCTTGTTCTAGGCCTTCCCCCATCATAAAGATCAGGACGCCAAAATAGCCAAGTAGTAACTTTGGTGAAAACCCCGTTACTTTAGACAGTTTATTGATTATCATATTGTTGACCTCAGTGCTTATTCGCTGGGTTAGGACCTGAATAACAAGCCTTGGTAGGGTGACATTTATTCAGGTCCAATTTTTATCGTTATATTTTTAATTTCGTCTTTTTTTCAACCCACGACAGCTCTACAGGTTCGGGTCGAGAACCACTTTAATGTGCGGGTCGCCTTTCGCCATCATTGAAAAACCTTCCGCAAACTTATCTAAAGGTAAAATATCCGTCACCACGCCTTTGGTTGGGAAATCACCATTGCCAATACCTTCAATCACTAGTGGATAACAATATGGGCCAAGGTGAGAACCTAATAAATCCAGTTCTTTACGGTCACTGATAATGCTCCAGTCCACTGTCACTGGGTCTTTAAATACAGAAAACTCGACAAAAGTCCCCAATTTACGGATCATCTTCAGGCCTTGCTCAACCGATTTAGGCGCCCCCGTTGCTTCAATGTAAATGTCACAGCCATAACCTTCAGTCATCTCTTTGACAATTTTGTCGACATCATCACGTTTCGGGTTTAATACGATATCAGCACCAAATTCTTTCGCTAATTCAAGGCGTTTATCAAATAAATCCAGAACGACTAACTTACCAGCACCGGATTTTTTAATTGCCCCAATCATGCCTAGGCCTAATGTTCCTGCGCCAGAAAGCACAACGACATCCCCCAATTTGACATTGGCACGCTGCACGGCATGTAAAGAACAGGCGTAAGGTTCAATCAAAATAGCGTCTTCAATTGGCATCTCGACAGGCACATGGTAGTTGATGGCTTCTTTGGTGAATTTCATATATTGCGCCATACCGCCATTTACATTGTTTTGGAAGCCATACAAGTCATGTTTTTCACACATCCAGTATTCGCCGCGTTTACAGAAACGGCATTCCCAACAAGGTACGATTTGTTCAGAAATAACACGATCACCTAATGCAAAACCTTCCACTTTTGACCCAAAGCCTACGACATGGCCAATAAATTCGTGCCCAGGGATCATTGGCGCCTTGATATAAGCGGGCTGTTCTGCATCTCCCCAAAAACTAGGGGCACCCTCAAAAGCTTTCACATCACCCGCACAGATGCCACAAGCCTCTACGCGAACCAAAATTTCTTCTTCACTAATTTTAGGGACATCGACAGTTTCTAAACGGTAGTCTTTTGGTGCATAAGCAACCACGGCTTTCATTTTTTCTGGAATGCCTGCGCTCATCGTTGCTTTTGAATCACAGTGTTCACACATAGTTCTATCCTCGGCGGTTTGTAAAATGAACATAAGTTCAATGAAGATACAAATTAACCATACCTTCTTTTCTTCATCCTTGCCCATAGTGAGAGTGTCAAAGTGTGATTCAGTGCAAAAATTCTCATAAAATCGCCTTAAAACGACTGTTTTTTACCTTTTTTGCAAAAAAAATTAAATTTAAAGCTGTAGATCACAGAATTCATCATCATAAAAATAAAAACATATGTTCAACTATTGATTATTTGTTCATAAGATCCTATTTTCTAAATAGTACATTTGATTGGTTTATGAACTTTTGTTCAACAATAAGGATCTCTATCATGCTATCTATTGCTATTGGCGCGGATGACGCTGCATTTGAAATGAAAGATTTGATTAAAGCTCACTTAGCAGAACTAAACATTGAAGTGACTGATTACTGTTTAAACACTGGGGTTGCAGACGAAATGTACCCTGATGTTGCCCATGCGGTTGCCACTGCGATCGTACAAGGCAAGCACCAGCGCGGTATTTTAATTTGTGGTACCGGAATTGGTATGTCCATTGTTGCCAATAAAGTCACGGGAATTCGTGCAGCACTGTGCCATGACACATACTCCGCTGAACGAGCTCAAAAAAGTAATGACGCACAAATTATTACCTTTGGTGCACGAGTAATTGGCCCTGAATTAGCAAAAAGCATTATTGATACATGGCTGGCTTCCCATTATGAAGGAGGACGTTCGGCACCAAAAGTGGCTCGAATCAGTGAGTATGAAAATGGGGAACGTTAGTTTTACTTTAGGCGCTTTTACTTTGGGAGCTTTGTAATGTCCACTCAACCACAAAATAAATTAGCCAATGCCATTCGATTTCTTTCAATAGATGCCGTACAACAAGCTAATTCAGGCCACCCCGGAGCCCCAATGGGAATGGCTGATATTGCTGAAGTTCTTTGGCGAGATTATTTACAGCACAACCCCGCGGACCCGCATTGGCCTAACCGTGACCGCTTTGTATTATCAAACGGCCATGCCTCAATGCTGCTCTATAGCTTGCTTCATTTAACAGGCTATGAGTTATCCATTGATGATTTAAAACAATTCCGACAACTCCATTCCAAAACACCGGGTCACCCCGAATTAGGCTATACCCCCGGTGTTGAAACCACAACAGGCCCGCTGGGGCAAGGCATCGCCAATGCGGTTGGTATGGCAATCGCAGAAAAAACCCTAGCAGCTACATTTAATCGCTCTGGTTTCCCCGTTGTCGACCACTATACCTACACATTTTTAGGTGATGGCTGTTTAATGGAAGGGATTTCCCATGAAGTGTGCTCATTAGCGGGAACGTTAAAACTCAATAAGCTCATTGCATTTTATGATGACAACCGCATTTCTATTGATGGTAACACGCAAGGTTGGTTTACTGATAATACAGCAAAGCGTTTTGAAGCCTATGGTTGGCATGTTATTCGCCAAGTCGATGGCCATTCTAGACCCGCAATCAAAGCGGCCATTGAACAAGCTCACCAACAAACTACGAAACCAACACTCATTATGTGTAGAACCACAATTGGTTACGGTTCTCCTAATAAAGCAGGTACAGCGGATTCTCATGGCGCGCCACTCGGACAAGATGAAATAGCTCTGACTCGCCAACAACTGGGTTGGGAGTACCCTCCTTTTGTGATCCCTGATGACATATATGAACCTTGGAATGCCCTAGAACGTGGTGCTGAGCAACAATTACGTTGGGAACAAGCATTACGAGAATACACAAAACAATACCCAGAACTCGCTGAGCAGCTAACTCAACGATTATCTAATCAACTCCCTGAAAAATTTACAGATATCATTGATAATTTTATTCAAAAATTAAATGATAACCCTGCAACGATAGCTACACGTAAAGCATCACAAAATACCTTAAATATTATTGGCCCTATTTTACCTGAGTTAATCGGGGGTTCCGCAGACTTAGCCCCAAGCAACCTTACCTATTGGTCTGGTTCACTGCCGATTAATAAACAACCTGCTGGCAACTATATTCATTATGGTGTCAGAGAATTCGGTATGACCGCCATCGCAAATGGGATTGCATTACACGGCGGTTTCCGCCCTTACACGGCAACCTTTTTGATGTTCTCGGAATATGCACAAAATGCCGTGAGAATGGCCTCATTAATGAAATTACCGCAAGTGCTTATTTATACCCATGATTCAATTGGCTTAGGTGAAGATGGCCCAACACATCAACCTGTTGAGCAACTTGTGTCACTACGTGCAACACCTAATTTGTCAGTATGGCGCCCTTGTTGCCAAGTAGAAACCGCCGTGGCTTGGAAGCAGGCTATCATTCATCAACAGAACCCAACAGCACTTGTGTTATCCCGTCAAAACCTAATACAGTATTCGCGCACTCCCGAACAGCTCACCAATATCGCTCGAGGCGGATATATTTTACGCAGTAATAGTGAAGCCCCTGAATTACTATTAATTGCGACAGGCTCTGAAGTCACGTTAGCGGTTGAAGCATGGAAACAACTGACAGAACAAGGTTTTAATGTGAATGTCATTTCGATGCCATCAACAGATACCTTCGACCAACAACCCTTAGAATACCAGCAGCGTGTTTTACCCAATCACATTCGCCATCGCATTGCGATAGAAGCCAGTATTAGTGATTACTGGCGTAAATACGTAGGAATTGATGGGTTAGTTATGGGTATGAATAGCTTTGGTGAGTCTGCTCCTGCGGACCAATTATTTAAACATTTCGGTTTCACCGTAGAAAAACTTATTACTATGTCGCTTTCATTATTAAAACCTAATGATTAATTGATATAGCAATAATTAATATCTGTTATCCTACTTTGTAATTCCCTATTACAAGCCAAATAATACCTATGTTATTTGGCTTATTTTTTATTTAAATAAAATCATGCAAAATAAAAAAGCGAATATCTAATTATACTCGCTTTTTTTATTATTGATTTAATATCATTATTGGATACTGTAGCCACCATCAATCACTAAATTATGACCTGTAATCATATCAGATGCATCGCTGGCCAAAAATAGCGCACATGCCGCAATTTCAGAAGGTTCGGCAAAGCGCCTTGCAGGGATTTTTCCTTTCATTTCATCTCCTTTTTCACCTTCCCACGCTTTTTTACCTAATTCTGTCATGACAATGGTTGGTGAAATGGCGTTAGTTTGTATGCCTTTCGGGCTCCACTCCAGTGCTAATACTTGGGTTAAACCAATAATTGCCGCTTTACTCGCACAATAGGCCGCATGCTGGTCTAAGGCAATCACCCCCGCTTGAGATGCCATATTAATAATTTTTCCTTTTCCATTATTAATCATAACATTACCCGCAGCTTGGCAAACCAAAAAAGTCCCTTTTAAGTTCACGTTCATGGTTAAGTCCCAATCGGATTCACTTAAATTTTCAGCGGGAGCCAGTGCTACAATTCCAGCACTATTGACGACAATATCTAGCCGACCATAATGCTCAATGACATGTTCTACCATCTGAGAAACCGCCGTAGAATTTGTGATATCACATTGAATACCAATTGAATTGCCTAATTTCTCTGCAGTCGTTATTACGTTATCTGACTTATCGATTAGGGCAACTTTAGCCCCTTTTTCAACATACAGTTGAGCAATCGCCAACCCAATACCTGCTGCTCCCCCGGTAATTAAAGCGACCTTACCATCAAGTGAAAAGTTGGTGTTATAGCCACTAAATTTTTTCATTTTAATTCCTTAACATCATGATGTGATATTGAATATATAGATGAAATAAATATAGTGCTGTCTTAGACAGACAGCAAAATATTAAACGAAGATTAAATTACTTGGTATTATTAATATAATATTATTGCCGATTAAGTTCTATATTATTCATGTAAAAAAAAGAGATATCTCTCAAATTAAATACCTCACTAAATTCCGAATGGGCATATGTTCAAAATAATAATCTAAATGAATATTTGTACTTTATCTTTAACTGTAAAAATCTTCTAAAAACCCCTCTATGTTGTAACTGCTCCGTAAAAATACATTTTTTCATTCCCCTATAAATTTTCGGTTAATTGGCGCATAATATTAGTTATATCTAAATTGATATTAAACAATATCAGCACTGGGTTATTGAGTAAGATATTGAAATGAATATCATTCACACTAAATACTGCACATTTAATTTATAGGTTATTGATAATATGGAAGAAAGTAACTTACTACTACAACTTAATAACATTGGGTATAGCATTGAGGAAAAAACAATTCTTGATAATGTGCAGATTAACTTACAGGCAGGTGACTTCAAACTGATTACAGGACCTTCTGGCTGCGGTAAAAGTACTTTATTAAAAATAATCGCCTCGTTAATTTCACCAACTCAAGGAACTATTCAGTTTCAAGGGAAAGATATCAATACCATCTCACCAGAAACTTATCGGCAGCAAGTTTCATACTGCACTCAAACGCCCACCTTATTTGGACAAACCGTGTATGACAACCTCGTTTTTCCCTATCAAATTCGAAAATTGCCGCTTAATAAAGAGAAAGTCATCAGTGATTTGCATCAATTTTCTCTGCATGAATCTATTTTAGATAAAGGGATCAACGAACTCTCCGGTGGAGAAAAACAGCGTATTTCTCTTATTAGAAACTTACAATTTCTTCCACAAGTCTTACTGTTAGATGAAATCACCAGTGCCCTAGATGAAGAAAACAAAATTATAGTGAATGAATTTATCCATCATTTAACGAGTGACAAAAAAATAGGCGTGTTATGGGTAACCCATGATCAAGATGAAATCGCTCATACCAATGAAGTTATTACCCTTCCTGTTCATCACAACGAATCATAGGATATCACTGTGCATCAACCAACTATTTCCAATGAATCATTAACCTTTTCTATCCTGTTAGTCCTTGTGGCTATTTTTATTAGTCATAAAGAAAAACTGTCCCTTGAAAAAGATATTATCTGGAGTACTTGCCGAGCGATTATTCAACTATTGATCGCTGGCTACATTCTAAAATATATTTTTAATGTTGATCACGAATTGCTCACGATTGCCTTGGTGATGTTTATTTGCGTCAATGCCGCCTGGAACGCTAAGAAAAGAAGCAAATATATTGATAAAATTTATGTTACCGCATTAATTGCCATTACCTCTGGTACATTTCTTACATTGTTAATCTTAATATTAACTAACGCCATCGCATTTACACCCATGCAGGTAATTCCTATCACTGGAATGATTGCAGGTAATGCCATGATTGCAGTAGGATTATGCTTTAATAACCTCGGCCAACGGTTTTCAAGCCAACAACAACAAATTCAAGAAATGTTAAGTTTAGGGGCAACCCCAAAAATTGCTTCTGCTGCTATTATTCGCGACAGTATCCGAGCATCATTAATCCCAACGGTGGATTCAGCCAAAACAGTAGGAATTGTCAGCTTACCGGGTATGATGTCTGGCCTGATTTTTGCTGGAGTTGACCCGTTACAAGCAGTTAAATACCAGATTATGGTGACTTTTATGCTGTTAGGTACCGCAAGCCTTTCAACCATACTGGCTGGGTATATGACTTATACAAAATTCTATAACCAACGCCATCAATTATTGGTTACCACACTGAATAAATAATAACCTTCCGCCGCTTATTTATCATCAACGATAAGCGGCACTTACTTAACATCACTCTTTAACCACGCCCACAGGTAATACTTCAATTAACTGTGCTTTGCTATTTTCATTATCTATCAACTTAAAAATATGATTTAGCATCGTTGGCACATCCTGTTTAACCATTTCGATGTCATTACCTAATAGTGCAACAAAAGGGTCCCAGTCAAAACAGCCTAAATGAGGTTGACGCGAACCGATATAGCCTTTTTTACCTAACCAATCAATAACCCCTTCTAATGAAATAGTTGAATTAATAAATAAACCACATTTCACTATTTTCTGTGGATCTTCATTATTCTGTTCAAAAAATCGTGAAAGTGCTTTTTCCGCTTTTTCGGGAGCATAACCGCAGGCCAAGATATTTTCTTGTGGAACTGTGATACCTTTTTCATTATGTGCATCAATAAACCCACGAATACGTTCTCGTGTATTGTGGTCATGTTCACGACCACCAATAAAAATTAAAGCTTCATGTGTTGATGTCTGAGATTTATTTTTGCTTAAAATACGTTGTGTTAAATTTTTTGCACCAAGATAGTTGTCTGAAATAACAGAAGGCGCCAACAAGCCTGGTAAGTCTAAATTCAAGGTTGAGACACCGGAAGCTTGGCAAATTTCAGTGATTTTATCCGGATTGGTTGCCCCTGTTGAAACCAACCAATCAACCTGATAAGAAATCATTGCACGTGCGGCTTCTATTTCTAATTCAGGGTCACGCCGCGTGCAGGTAATGATAGGAAATAACCCTCTTTCACGCGCCATTTCCTCAAAATGTTCGACAATAGAACCAAAATAGCGGTTGTCATACTTCGGAACTAACATACCGATTATTTTGGATTTATTACTGCGCAATAAGCTGGCTTGCTTATTGACTGCATAATTTTGTTCTTCGGCGATGCGGATCACTTTTTCAGCAAGTTGTGCGCTAATTCGCCTTTTTTGCCAATTACCATTGAGTATTGCACTCACTGCACTCGCTGAAACCCCTGCTAATTCGGCAAGGTCATAGATCGTTGTTTTCTTATTTTGTCTGATCTTTGTCACAGATTCTCATCTCCATTTTTTACTAGCTTGACACCAAAGTCGAAAAGTCGCAATACTGCTACATCGATTGAGCAATATTGAAATTGATGATGCATGAGTTGATATACTGCAAAATAAATACTATCAACCCATCGCATGTAGCCACCTATCCATCCCCGTGACTCATTGCTGTTTCATTAATTTCAGGCGCTTTTCATTCTTACATTTCGCTAAAATATCCGATTGGAGTAAATTATGGCCATTTCTATTGAAAACAAAGTCGCAGCAATTACCGGAGCTGCCTCAGGTATTGGGCTTGAATGTGCACGCACACTGATCAAAGCAGGTGCAAAAGTCGTTCTAATTGACCGCGCAGAAGAGCGATTAAACCAACTTGTTGAAGAATTAGGTGAAAATGCAATTCCATTAGTTATCGATTTAATGAAACCGGAACAAGTTGATGGAATGTTAGATGCCATTTTACAAAAAGCAGGCGGTTTAGACATTTTCCATGCTAACGCTGGTGCCTATATTGGCGGCCCCGTTGCTGAAGGTGACCCTGATGTATGGGATAAAGTTTTAAATTTAAATATTAATGCAGCTTTCCGTTGTGTTCGCGCGGTATTACCTCATTTTATTGCTCAAAAATCAGGCGATGTGTTATTCACCAGTTCAATTGCAGGTGTTGTTCCTGTGATTTGGGAACCGATTTACACCGCATCAAAATTTGCTGTTCAAGCCTTCGTCCATTCAACACGCCGTCAAGTCTCTGAGCATGGTGTGCGTGTTGGTGCGGTATTACCCGGCCCTGTGGTTACTGCCTTACTTGATGATTGGCCAAAAGAAAAAATGGAAGAAGCCTTAGCAAATGGTAGCTTAATGCAACCAATTGAAGTGGCTGAAGCGGTATTATTTATGTTAACTCGCCCACGTAATGTCACTATTCGTGACCTTGTTATTGTGCCTAACAGTGTTGATCTCTAACTTGTCATCTCGCAATTCATTGCAGTTAGCACCTTGGAGGGAAAATGAATAATTCACATGCACCATTAAAAGATAACGATAAAGTCGTTATTGGTATCGATGTTGGCACAGGCAGTGCACGCGCAGGTGTCTTTGATATGTCTGGCAATATGTTAGCGTCTGCCAAACATGATATTACACTATTTCGTGACAACGCCAATTTCGCGGAGCAATCAAGTAACGAAATTTGGGAAGCGGTTTGTTATTGTGTCAAACACGCAATGGCATCATCAAAAGCAAAACCACAACAAGTGACTGGTATTGGTTTTGATGCAACCTGTTCACTAGTTGTCATCGGAACAGATACACAACCAATTACAGTTAGCCCATCGAATGACCCTGAGCGCAATATTATTGTGTGGATGGATCACCGCGCGACAGAGCAAGCTGAACGTATTAATCAATTAAAACATCCGGTTTTAAACTATGTTGGCGGTAAAATTTCGCCTGAAATGGAAACGCCTAAGATTTTATGGCTAAAAGAAAATTTACGTCAATCCTATGATAATGCATGGCAATTTTTTGATTTAGCCGATTTTTTAACTTGGAAATCGACTAATTCTTTGGCTCGTTCAACCTGTACGGTAACCTGTAAGTGGACATATCTAGCCCATGAAAAGCGCTGGGATGCAGATTACTTTCAACAAATTGGGTTATCTGAACTCGCAGATGAAAATTTCGCGCGTATTGGGCAGCTTATTGTCGAGCCAGGAACGCCTTGTGGTGAAGGCTTGACGGAAACCGCAGCTCAGCAAATGGGCTTACTAGCAGGAACTCCTGTCGCCGCAGGTATGATAGATGCTCATGCTGGCGGTATTGGTACCGTTGGTGTTAATGGCGATGCAACCGCTAATATGGCCTACGTATTTGGTACATCTTCATGCACGATGACGACCACCAAAGAACCCGTATTTATACCCGGTGTATGGGGGCCTTATTTCAGTGCAATGGTGCCAGGTATGTGGCTAAATGAAGGTGGCCAAAGTGCGGCAGGTGCTGCAATTGACCAGTTACTTTCCTTGCACCCCGCTTCAGCACAAGCAAAACTCACTGCAAAAGAACAAGGTAAACCCTTGCCTGTTATGTTAGCGGATTTAGTATTAGAAAAAGCATCGTCACCATCGCAGTCTGTTGAGCTAGCTGAAAAAATACATGTTGTCCCTGAGTTTTTAGGAAATCGAGCACCTTTTGCTGACCCTCATGCCAGAGCCGTCATTGCTGGCTTAACCATGGATAACAGCATGGAAAATTTACTTTCTTTCTATGTTGCTGGTGTGTGTGGCATTGGCTATGGGTTACGACAAATCATTGAAGCACAAGCAAAATCCGGTGCAGTTATTGAAAATATTGTCGTCAGTGGAGGTGCTGGCCAACACCCGTTGATCCGCCAATTACTTGCGGATGCGTGCGGTGTCCCTGTGATTTCAACACAAGCCAGTGAGCCTGTTTTACTCGGTTCAGCTATCCTCGGTGCAGTTGCAGGAAAAGTCTGTGACGATGTTGCACAAGCCATGGACCAATTTAGTGCAATTGACCTCACCTACCAAGCCAATGAAGCTTATAAAGCACGCCACGATACAAGATTTACCTCTTTCTTGCATTTACAGCAATGTGCTAGAGAATTAAAAGGCTAATCACGCTAATATGACGTTGAGTCATATTTATACTAAAGAAAGCCGGCTTACGGCTTTCTTTATTTAGGATTCGTATTACCTATTGCGTTTAATTTAATAAAAGGCATACGCTATCACTCAGTTTTAAAAACAATATCTTGCCCATAACGAATCAACCATTTCTTTTGGCATTAAATCGTAATCTCCCTCAACCATAGGAATTGACAAGGATACCTTCCCTTGTTTATCACTATAGGCTTTCACAATGAATTTTTTATACCCTTCTAATCTTGCATTCTTAACCCGAAACACTTCACCACAAACGTAGCCTAAATCACCCTTATCCGCAGTTTGGCGAATAAAATTATATTTCACATTTTTAAATGAAGCGGATTCAGGGAAAGATAAATAGTCTTCAACACTACTTTTTGCCATTTTCACAAGATCAGGTGTAGGGGAATAGTTCAATGTCACCCCTAAAATAAAAGAGCCCCCAGTTAACAATAAAATTGTGAGCAACTTTATAATATTCATATTCTTAAGCTCTCATTTATTCAATAACAAGCCAATTGACCTGGATGACCTAATCACCCCGCCCAAAAATACACTTAAGTAGTTATCATTAGCCAATTGTAAGTAAATAATAATTATTTTAATAATATCCAGCCTTATCTATATAAGAATACCTTATTAGATAGCTTGTTTTTTCTAATTACTATCTCCGATAACCATCACAAACAGCGCAAATAAACACAATTAAATTTATAAAGTCTGTTCGTATTTATACTTTATTTTACACATCACATGAGTAAGTATACCAGTATTAAACTAAGAATATAAATAGTACTTGAAACATTAACTGTTTCAATTTGTATTTTTTTAACTAGAGAAGTTTCATTTACCAAAACACAGAAACAATAATAAGCCTTAATTGTTCATCATAGCTTAACAAAAATAAACCCAAATATGTAATAAAACAATTCAATTTAATAATAGCCATGTCTAAATGTTAATTAACTCACCTTGTGAGTATTTAAACTCAATATAAGCGTAAATTAAAATTAAATTATAATATATTCGTTATTTTCAAATAAGCCATCCTTGCTAGATCTCACCATTAAAAAACAAAAAATATTTAAAATTCAACTTGATATAAAAAATACATTAATTCATGCCATTTGCCATCTTAATTTTTAACCTATTGTTCATTAATCTCTTTTTTCAAACTAAATTAGCCGAGTTATCGCTTCCACCTTAAGCGCAATAACGCACAACCAATTGATTAATAAGATAAAAACAAACAAAGAGTTAATTAATGAAATGTTAATGTTATGATACCAAACAGTTAACATCAATAGTCAACCTCAAAATGCATAAGAATATTTAACAATATCCATATAGTAATTTACTATTAAACTTCTCGATATATCTTCTTTTATCCAATTTTTGATATATACCACCAACCTAAATTACAGAATATTCCTAGTAAAAATTGCTTCTTTTAGCCAATACATAAAATTATCCGGCCAAATTTGACAAAATATTTTTTTTATCTCATGTAGCATTGTTTTCCAAAGAAAAGGGTAAACCATGACAAATATTCAATTACTATTACTTGCAACTAATAACATCAAAAACAACACAGAGCTAAGCCACTCTCAGGAGTCTTATGTATACCAATTTTACTATGCTAACGTCGCAGGCCATTTCGATAGCATTCAAGATTTTCTTACCGTATTTAAGCAGCAGACAGATGCAACATTAGATGCATCGCAACAATTAGCCGAACAGAGTCAGCAAATATACTCAACAGTTGAGTCTTATTTGGAAGTAGCCGAAAAACGGTATATTGAAAGGAAAAAATTGCTAGCCAATTAAGTTAGCATTTACAGTTGAAAAGGCCTACAAACTAAATGAGGCCTTTTATCGATAATTTTTCTGTTAAACTTCTATTGCTCTTGTAGCTCTAATTCAGCAATTATAGGTAGGTGGTCGCTAACACTTGACCATTGAAACTCTTTGCTATCTGTTGGGATTTCCATATTTTTCACATCCCAAACTTGGCCTTTAAATGTAAAAATATGGTCAATATCTATCGCTGGGTTTACCGCTGGCCAGCTACGGTAATCAATACCTTTAAATTCAACTGGGTTCCACATATAACGAATTTCTTGGATAGGCTGTTCATTCACTGTTGAATTAAAATCCCCTGCTAATATTTTTATTGATGCCGCAATATTATCAAATCCCGTATCCGTATCCCCAATACTTGCATCTAAAATATGGCGAACCTGTCCAATGCGAATGGTTGGATCTTTCTGCCAATCAAGGTGCGTTCCCATCACTATAATTGGCGCATCAAAACCTGGTTTTGATATCTGGGATATTAATACAACACGTTGTTCAGCATCACCCGAAGGTAAATTAACTACTTTAGATTTATCGATTTGATATTTTGATAAAATTCCTACACCATATTCTCCACCATCAAAATCCAATGCCTTACCAAAAGCAAAATCCATCTTATTGGCTTTCGCTATTTCTTCTAACTGGTGAACTTTTTTACTGCGGGCTGTTTTATTATCAATTTCTGTTAAAACAATCACATCAGCATCTATTTTCGCAATCGCCTTATTCAATCCATCGAGATTACTGACATCTGATGCCAACTCATTTTTACCAATGTTATAGGTTGCAACTTTAATTGTCGGTTTGTTTGAAGTGTAAGCTTTATTCGGTGTTCCTCCATCCTGTACTTTTAAAACTTCAGAACCCGTCATCGATGCCATCGCACCGCAAGAAACTAAAATTGTAGTGGAAATAACTGTTTTTAGTAATTTCATTGTTTTCCCCTGTGAATATCTAATATGACAAAATAGTGCAAGTGTTGAATAAAATTCTAGCTAAGCTGAATTCATTAACTTGCAGTTTTCATACATTAACAGAGAATAAAAAAGATGTAGTGACCAAGTCGACAATCTTATTTCGAGAGAAAAAAAAACCACCATTGTTTATACAAAATAGTGAGTTACCGCACTATTATTCACTAAGGACAAGCAAGATATTCAATAAAACGTGATTAATAACAATAAATTAAATTTTACGCACTTTGTCTTGCTTCAAATTTATACGGAAAAACAACTCCTTCTTTACGTTCAACAAAATCACAATCGACATCAGCAAGCCATTTTTGTAGTCTTTTCGCTGTTTCTCGAGCCATTTTACTGTAATCAATCCGCACGGAAGTCAGTGATGGATGAATGTGATCACAATTTGAAGAACCTTCAACACAAGCGATCGCTAACATTTTAGGTATCTGAATTAAACGTCTCTGGCACTCAAAAATGACGCCAAGCGCAATCATTTCATGGCTGCAAATCACAGCTTCAAGCTCTGGTTGGCGGGTCAACATCTCACTAATTGCCTGACGACCAAAATCCATCGTTGCAACATACGGCGTTGTAATACTTTGATCTGCACTTTGGTTATACGTCAGCATCGCTCGGTTCCAGCCACTTAATTGTTGGCTTTGCATTTTACTGTCCATTTGAGCGCCAATATAGCCTATCTTCTTATACCCTTTTTGTAACATATAGTTAGTTAAAAAATTAACCGCATCACCAACGTTACTCTTGATATTCAACGTGACTGGATGGTTCGACTCCCCTGCAACACTGACAACTGGAATATCTAAATTCTTTAGATAATTAGACACACTTTCTGAATTTATTGCCCCAAAAATAATCAATGCCGCGGGGTTACTCTGTAATAGTGTCGATAAAACTTCAGACTCTTTTTTTTGCTGGTAATCATGGCTACCAATAACAACTTGATAATTATTTTTGTTCAGCGCTTCTTGTAAAGATTGCAGAAAAACTGAACTGGCATTATCACGCAGAGACGGAATTAAAACAGCAACAGTACGGCTTTGACCAGAAGCCAAAATACCTGCCGCAGAATTAGGTATATAACCAAGTTCTTCAACCGCAGCATTAATTTTTTCACGTAATTTGTCGGATACTAATTCAGGTGTACGCAGAGCTCGAGAGACCGTCATGGACCCAACGCCTGCAAATTTTGCGACATCCTGCAACGTGACTCGCCCTGTATTTTTTCTTTTTCGTATTTTTTGCATGTAATACTTTTACTTAGCCTAAACTCATTATTAACCCTAAGGTTGTTGATCTTCAATGGACAATTTTCATTCGAATCAAGCGTGTTTTTTTTGCTTTTTTCGTGTTCTAGATTAAATGAGCTAAAAATAGCCAATATGGTTCTCTGAAATCTAAAGAAACACTAAAAATCACCAGCTCAGATTAACTTACCACAGGTTGAATTTGTTAATCAGCCGACAAGTGTACTCATTTTGTTTTTGTTCGCTATATTTTCTTAAAATGATAGCGCTATCACGAAAATGAAAGATTCAGCTAGATAGCGCTACCATAGAACACTACTATTCATTCAACCATTACAAAGATAATAATTTCACTCTACCAGGAGCAACCCGATGCTAACGACATTACTGACCCCTAACGTCATTCAAGTCGTCGACAGAGCCAGTGATTGGCAAGAAGCGATAAAAATCGCCTGTAACCCATTAATTAATAATAAACTCATTGAACCGAGATATGTTGATGCAATAATTCAATCGCACGAAAAAATCGGTCCTTATTATGTATTAGGTCCAGGAATTGCCATGCCTCACGCACGCCCTGAAGATGGCGTGAACCAATTATCCCTTGGTTTAACCGTTCTTAAACAAGGGGTTGAATTTGGTTCTGAGGGCAATGACCCAATCAAATTATTAATTGTACTCGCAGCAACCGATAGCAATAGTCATATCGGCGCCATCGCAAAATTAGCTGAACTTTTTGATAATCAAGAAGATATTGACAGCATCATGCAATCAGAAAACGTAGATGACATTCTTAAAATCATCGCTAAATATGAATAATTAGATATTAAGGTAAATATTATGAAAATTACTGTTGTTTGTGGAAATGGCTTGGGCACAAGCTTAATGATGGAAATGAGCATTAAGAATATTTTAAAAGATCTGCAAGTCAGTGCAGATGTTGACCATGTGGATTTAGGTTCCGCAAAAGGCACCGTAAGCGATATCTTTGTTGGTACAAGCGATATTGCAGAACAATTAGTTGCTCAACAAGTTGGTGGTGAAATCGTTGCTCTGGAAAATATGATTGATAAAGTTGCAATGAAAGAGCGCCTGACTGTTGCTTTACAAAAACTTGGTGCAATGTAAGCGGAGGCACTATGTCATTTTTTCGTTTTCTGATGCAGGATGTTTTATCTGAGCCAGCCATTCTTGTAGGTTTAATCGCACTTATTGGTTTGATCGCGCAGAAAAAACCAGTAACTGAATGTATTAAAGGCACCATCAAAACCATCATGGGTTTTGTGATCTTAGGTGCTGGTGCAGGCTTAGTCGTCAGCTCGCTAGGCGATTTCTCAGCCATTTTCCAACATGCCTTTGGTATTAACGGCGTTGTTCCAAATAACGAAGCTATCGTGTCTATCGCACAAAAAAGCTTCGGCCGTGAAATGGCAATGATTATGTTCTTTGCGATGCTAATCAATATCTTGATTGCTCGCTTAACACCCTGGAAATTTATTTTCCTTACAGGGCACCATACTTTATTCATGTCCATGATGATTGCGGTTATCTTAGCTACCGCAGGAATGGAAGGAACCCTATTAGTGACTGTTGGTTCATTAATTGTTGGCTTTTGTATGGTATTTTTCCCTGCAATTGCCCACCCTTATATGAAAAAAGTGACGGGTTCAGATGACGTTGCGATTGGTCATTTCTCAACGATTTCTTATGTTTTAGCTGGGTTCATTGGTAGCAAGTTCGGTAACAAAGAACATTCAACAGAAGATATGAATGTCCCGAAAAGCTTGCTGTTTTTAAGAGATACTCCTGTCGCTATCTCTTTCACCATGTTCATTATTTTTATCATTACATGCTTATTTGCCGGCGGTGATTTCGTTCGCGAAGTCAGTGGTGGCAAGAATTGGTTCATGTTCTCATTGATGCAATCCATTACATTTGCTGCCGGTGTATATATTATTCTGCAAGGTGTGCGCATGGTTATTGCAGAAATTGTTCCTGCGTTTAAAGGTATCTCTGACAAATTAGTCCCTAACGCAAAACCGGCTTTAGACTGCCCAGTTGTCTTCCCATATGCACCAAACGCGGTGTTAGTCGGTTTTTTAAGTAGTTTCGCTGCTGGTGTTTTGGGAATGTTCGTTCTGTATGCATTAAATATGACGGTGATTATTCCAGGCGTTGTACCGCATTTCTTCGTGGGTGCTGCTGCAGGTGTTTTTGGTAATGCAACAGGCGGTCGTCGTGGGGCTATCTTGGGTGCATTTGCTCAAGGATTACTAATTACCTTCCTACCTGTATTCCTATTACCTGTTCTTGGGGATATTGGTATTGCTAATACGACATTCAGTGACGCTGACTTTGGCGCAATCGGAATTTTATTAGGCATTATAGTTCGCTAAGGTAAGACTCCCCATCGCAAATTTGCGAGTGGGGAGTTGTTTGCGGTTACCCTACTTTCCCAGCCAAGCCCCAACTCTAAATAAAAACTCCTGTAGCATATTAAATCATCCGGTGTTACGTGGATCATACCTTCTCCGGGAACATCAATTTCCGCAATCATAAATAGTGCTAACGTGGTTAATGATGGCAATATGAGTATCAACCAATTTTTCCCTTTTGTTCCGCGTATATTGTAACCAATAAGAATATTTGAACAGATAGCAAAAAAGATCAGCAAAAACCAAACCGCATTTAGATTTTCATTCAATATATCAATAAAAATTCGTTCAATCTTAAGATGAAGCGCCTCTAACTAAGGATCATACATAGAAATATGTACGACAAAGGACAGCGCTTGTAGCCCCATAGCTCTATTTATCAAATGCCATAATGCAACTTGTTGCAGCTTACATTAATAACGCGGACTAACCTTATCTTAGTTCTATTGACAATTAAAACGGAGACCTGTATTGTCCTTGTTTATAAATAGATGCTTAGGAACTTTAAATAAATGGCACACATTACTGTCAGTGTTGAATATGGTATCCATTGTCTACTTTGGTTTGTTGATAATCCCGAACGCTCTCTTAGCAGTAGAGAACTTGCAGAGTTACAAGGCATCTCTCCAAGTTTTCTAGCAAAAATTTTGCCTCGGTTAGAAAAGGCTGGGATCGTGAGTTCGAATGAGGGAATTAGAGGTGGATATCGATTGGCATTGCCTCCTGAAAAAATTACATTTCTATCTATAATTGATGCAATAGAAGGCTATAAACCTCTTTTCGAGTGCCAGGAAATACGGCGCCGTTGTGCTGTTTTCGAAGAAAATGGTCTACCACAATGGGCTATTTCTGGTACCTGCTCCGTACATAAAGTCATTCTTCAAGCTGAAAATGCAATGAGAGATGTATTAGCTAACCAAACCCTTGCTGATGTGGCGCAGCGTCTATGTCAAATCGCGCCTAATAGCTTTTATAGAGATGTAAACTCCTGGATGGATCAAAAAATTGAGGCTAGAACAGTTCGTTCAAACAAAGGAGGTCGTGGGAAAACATAACATATAATCCTATAGCCTTACCTTAAATTCACATCGTTTGTATTTAATTAATAACATCTTCACTGGTGCGGGTTTTTATTATTTAAAATTTGCAAATGAGCATTTAACGTTAATCTTCAAAGGAATTCAATAATGACAGCTAAAATTGTTATTGCAGGATCGGGTTTTGCTGGTTTTTGGGCTGCTATTTCAGCAATGCGGGTAATTTCACAAGCTAATAAAGAAAATAGCATCAAAGTTATTTTAATTTCACCAAGGCCTAACCTCACTATACGACCGCGTTTATATGAAGCAAAGCTGGATAATATGTCCCCAGATATTTCAAAGCAGCTAGCTGCCGTCGGAGTTGAATATATTGCAGGTAAAATCCAAAATATCGATACAGATGCAAAATTATTAACCATTAATCTAGCTAATGGCAACCAAACTTCACTAGTTTATGAGCGCTTTATTCTGGCAACGGGTAGCCAATTAAACGTACCTCCTGTTCCTGGATTTGATAAGTATGGCTTTGATGTTGATTCATTAGAAGCTGCGCATCGTCTTGAAACACATTTACAAGCACTAAAGAACAAACCGGAAACTTTAGCTAGAAACACCGTTGTGGTAGTAGGTGGAGGGTTAACAGGCATAGAAAGCGCCGCGGAAATGCCAACACGCCTGAAAAAAATTCTAGGTGGATCTACAAAGAGCCGAGTATTTATAATTGACTCAGAACCCACTGTGGGAGCCGGAATGGGAGCAGACATCTCTCCTGTAATTCAACAAGCTTTAATTGAATGTGGCGTTGAATTACGCGCGGGATTACGAGTCGAAGCACTAAGCCATGATGGAGTTACTCTGTCAAACGGTGAGTACATAGAATCAAATACTGTCGTATTAGCGACAGGAGTAAAAGCAAGTTCTCTAACGGAACAGATTCGCGGTGAACGTGACGCTAGTAATAGGATTATCTCGGATAATTATTTACACGCACAAGCTGTCTCAAATGTTTTCGTCGCAGGAGATACTGTCAAAGCTCCCACTGATAATCAAGGAAATCATAATTTAATGACTTGCCAACATGCCCTAAGTTTAGGCCGTGTTGCAGGGCATAATGCAGCCGCTGAACTGTTAGGGCTTCCTCTTCATCCTTACAGTCAGCCTAAATATGTAACCTGCCTTGATTTAGGGGCTTGGGGGGCTCTTTATACCGAAGGTTGGCAGAGAGAAATACATTATATTAAAAAGGAAGGGAAAAAAATAAAACAAGAAATAAATACTAAGTGGATATACCCGCCTGAATTAGAAAAAAATGAGCTATTTGCTATCGCCGCTCCAGATTATGTCATCGTTCCTTGAGGTAAAATTTAGATTTAATATATTCAAGTAAAATAAATCGGAATAACCGCATAAAAATACAATAAGTATGATTTGTATTGCTTTGTGTCGTTTATTTTTCAATACTGATAAATAACTAAATATTAATAAGGTTTAAATATGTATATTAAAAAAATTATATTTGCTTTTTCATTACTTACTTTTGGGTCAGTATCACAAGCCCAAGTTGTTAATAATAATAACCCTTTAAAATATAGGCATTTTAAAACAGATTACGCTACGATGGTCGAACTAGCGAATAAAGAACGTTTACCTTGGAGAGTCTTCTATGAAAGCCCTAGTGAAGGCGTCAATGCCGAATGGTTTGATGCCGTAAAGCAGGGAGATTTAGACAAAGTAAAACAAATGGTTACTGAGGGGCAAGACATAGAAGCCAAAGACACCGGTAGCTTAGACCAAACGGCTCTGGGATGGGCGGCCTTTATTGGTGATGAAGCAATGGTTGATTATCTTATATCCCAAAATGCTAATCTTTGGGCAACCGATACAGGTGACGTATATAACGTACTAAAATCCGCGGTACTCGGTAATAATGTCAATGTTGTAAAAAAAGTCCATCAGCTAATGAAAGACGAAGTAGACTTGAATAATCAGCAAATTGAAAGTGATGGTGAAACATTAGTCATGGTAGCTGCAAGTAATAATAGAATGGAAACGGTTAAATACTTATTATCGCAAGGCGCAGATATTAACCGAAGTACAACGACTGATGATGTAACCATGTTTTCTTATGACCAAAGTGCATTAACTTATGCATGTAAAAATAATCTTCCAGAAATGCAAAAATTCCTTATTGATAATGGTGCACTAAATCATCGTACCGGTAAACCATCTTGTAATTGATTTATAGGAATATTGGGTAATAACAGAATTATTTTCACCAATCATGCAAATAAGTTATTTTTAGCATAACAAAAGTATTGGACGTACCCTTCTATATATTAAATAGCCTGATTCCGATTATATATCGAAATCAGGCTATACAATCAATTGACTAAAAGTGCCCAACTTTATGTGGTTACTTCAAGCTTAATAGAACAGGTTGTAAATGTAGTCATTCTTTTAATGAAAATTACTGGCTATTACGCATATCCATAATCATTTTGCCATCATAGTCTGCACCAACCACAATATTAGGCACCTCACCTTTATATTTGTGAGCTTTAATTTGTTCAATCTCTAACTGTTTCCAATTGATCATTTCACGGGTAATAGTACGTTGTAATATCGCATTAGCTTCAGCTTCTTTCTGTGCAGCATACAATTTTGCATCCGCTTCTTGGCGCATCGCAAATGAACTTGCTTGTGCATTACGTTCTCTAGCGATGGCTTGTTGTTCAGCAGACTCTCTTTCCGCTTCAGCAATAACAACCTTTTTCTGAGCTAATTCACGCTCTTTTTCTGCCTCTGCTTTTGCTTGGTTAATTTGCTCTTGGCGCATTTTAGTATTAACCACTTGCTCTTGTACAACTTCAGGCAAAGTAATATCTTGGATCATAATTTCTTTTATTGTATAGCCATAAGGGGATGCATACCCTTGAATAGCATCACGAATAGATTCTTGTAATTTTCTTTGTGTATCTGCTGTATAAAGATCTTGCGCATTAGCAACATCTTTACCAAATTCCAAAATCGTTGAAATCAATTTTTGGCGTACATATTTATCTAAAGCTTCACTTTCTGTACCACCATTAATACGTAATACCGGAGCTTTAGAACCATCAAACTGAAGCATTACCGTAATATCAACAATAGATTTTAGTTTATCTTGTGAAGGTACTCTTAGCTCTTTTAGTGATACACGAATATCTTTTGTTGAGTACGTATCAAACGTTGTAAACGGGTTAATTGGAAAATGTAAACCTGCATCATAAGCAACTGGATCGACCTTTCCTAAAAATGTTCCTACCTTAACCGAACCATCTTGGACAATGGTATATGAGTTAATACCTACAAGGCCGATAACTAGTAGTAATGCAGCGCCAACAACCAATTTAATCATTGATTTAAATTGCATGAGTTAATCCCTATCAAATAATAATTATAATAAAGCGCCTATTGTCACTACTTGCTTTCTAACTACAAGTCTAATAATCCTAAGTTTAAAAACACTAAATTTACTGTTTCTATCTTGGTAAAAATGTATTGCTAAGTCATTACAGATAATTTTTTTATAAAGCTAGTTTTATCCTTTTAAATTATTACTGCTTATTTTCAATCATAAAACATATGAATGATTATTTATAATCACCACCTTAATCAGTTGAGATGACGTTCACCCCATCTTAAAATCAATAAATCGTTATTTTCAACCAAAAAAACAGCAATTTTAAGCATGTAACGCCGATTAATAATAAAGGGGATTATTGCGATCTTGATCACTGTTGTTTTTGATTGATTAAATATAATCATTGTGACTAAAATAAATCATGGCGGAGAAAACCATGCAAATAAAAAAATCGATTGAACGTATACCTGGTGGCATGATGGTTGTGCCATTAGTACTTGGTGCCCTAATCAACACCTTTGCTCCTCAAGCTCTCGAAATCGGTGGCTTTACGACATCACTATTTAAAAATGGTGCTCCTGCTCTTATTGGCGCATTCTTGCTTTGTATGGGTGCAGGAATTAGTTTCAAGGCAGCACCTCAAGCTTTATTACAAGGAGGTACAATTACCTTAACAAAATTAGTCGTTGCGATTGCTCTTGGCCTAGGAGTCGATTATCTCTTTGGAATGGAAGGGATTTTTGGTTTAACTGGTGTTGCAATTATTGCAGCAATGAGTAATTCAAATGGTGGTTTATATGCCGCTTTAGTTGGGGAGTTTGGTAATAAACGAGACGTTGGTGCTATCTCAATTTTATCTCTTAATGATGGCCCCTTCTTTACGATGATCGCGCTAGGCGCAGCTGGTATGGCAAATATCCCTTTAATGGCATTAGTTGCGGTTCTTGTTCCGTTAATTGTTGGTATGATCTTAGGAAATCTAGACCCACATATGCGCGATTTTCTAACAAAAGGTGGGCCAATATTAATTCCTTTCTTCGCGTTTGCACTAGGCGCAGGGATCAACTTAGAAATGCTATTACAAGGTGGGCTCGCGGGTATTTTACTCGGTGCGCTGACTACGTTTGTTGGCGGCTGGTTTAATATTCGAGCAGACCGTCTAGTTGGAGGCTCTGGTATAGCAGGTGCTGCAGCCTCAAGTACCGCAGGAAATGCAGTGGCAACACCACTCGCTATCGCACAAGCCGACCCATCCTTAGAGGCTATCGCGCTTTCTGCGGCTCCATTGATTGCTGCATCCGTGATTACCACCGCTATTCTAACCCCTATCCTGACCTCTTGGGTTGCTAAACGTCAACAAGCAAGACAACCCCAACAAACTGAAGAGTAAGGAGTTATTTATGAAGCTATTAGTTATTGCGGATGACTTTACAGGGGCAAATGATACCGGTGTTCAATTTGCTAAAAAGCATGCGCGTACAGAGATACTTCTTGATAGTACACAAAAACATTCTTGGTTTGCTGATGTCGTTGTGCTTAATACAGAAAGTCGTGCATTAAATGCACAAGTTGCTTCAGAAAACCTACGAAATAGCCTGAAACCTTTTTTATCTCAGAAGGATAAACCTGTCATTTATAAAAAAATTGACTCAACATTTCGCGGTAATATCGGTGCAGAAATAGAGACAATTATGTCAGAAACAGGCTTAAAATTTGCTATTGTTGCCGCAGCTATTCCTGCGGCAGGACGCGTAACGTTAAATGGTGAATGCCTCGTTCATGGAAAAGCACTTGTTGAAACTGAATTTGCTTCTGACCCTAAAACACCAATAGTTTCATCACTCATCCAAACTATCGTCCATCAACAGACTACCCTGCCTGTTATTGAAGTGTATCTAGACCAAATACGTTCAGGCCAATTCGTAACATGGTTACAAGCACAAAAGCCAACGCAAGCCAGTATCATCGTCACGGATGCTGAAAATGATGAAGATCTAACCCTAATTGCTAAGGCTGTATTTTCAATAGCTCAACCTTGCCTACTCGTTGGAGCTGCGGGCTTTGCAAATGCATTGCCTGAGATTATTTTCATGGATAAAAAGCAAGGGCTACCGTTATTTATTGTCGCTGGCTCAATGAGCAGCGCAACAATTGAACAGGTAAACTATGCACAAACGCATTGTGATGCCAGTGTTATTGATGTTGATGTAACGCAAGTACTTGCAGCCACTACACAAGATAACTATATGGCTGCGCTCATCAAAGAAATTAGTCAAACATTAAACCAACAAAAACACACCATCATACGAACCAGCCGAGATGTGCAAGATAGGCATCATATTGATGACCTATGCACTACCTACGGTATGACACGTAATGAATTGGGAAAAAATATCAGCGACTTTATTAGTTTGCTGACCTTAAAAACGCTGTCTGTTTCCAGCATCGGGGGACTTTTTTTAACAGGTGGAGATATTGCGATTGCGGTTGCCAATACTTTGGGAGCAAAAGGTTATCGAATTCAATCTGAAGTAATGCCATGTATACCTTGCGGCACTTTTATTGACAGTGAAATTGATGATTTACCCGTGATCACCAAAGCGGGAGGGTTTGGTCAAATAACCACTTTATGCGAAGCCATCAAATATATTGAGGAAATTTATTGTGAAAAATAATGTTGTTGCTATTACGATGGGAGATCCTGCTGGTATTGGCCCAGAAATTATCGTCAAATCCCTTGCAGAAGGTGAACTTGCAGGAGCCTCTGCCGTTGTTATCGGTTGTGCATCAACAATGCAGCGATTAATTAAATCGGGGTTAGTTCCTCAGGTAAAAATCAATGTGATACAAAATATCAAAGAAGCTCAATTTTCAGCGGATACCATCAATATTATTGATGAACCCTTAGCCGATCCTAGCGCGCTTATTGCGGGCAAGGTCCAAGCTCAAGCTGGTGACTTAGCATTTCGTTGTATTAAACGTGCGACTGAACTAGCACTCGCAGGCGAAGTGAAAGCGATTGCTACTGCACCTTTAAATAAAGAAGCATTACACCTTGCTGGGCACAACTACCCAGGTCACACTGAACTTCTTGCCCAGCTAACCAATACCAAAGATTATGCCATGGTGCTTTATACAGAAAAATTAAAAGTCATCCATGTCACGACACATATTGCATTGCGTAAATTTTTAGATACATTAAATAGCGAGCGTATCATAACCGTGTCTCGTATCGCATCAGACTTTTTAAAACGCGTTGGTTATGAAAAACCGCGTATTGCTATCGCAGGCGTTAATCCTCATGCTGGGGAAAATGGTTTATTTGGTGATGAAGAAATCGTATATTTACAACCAGCTATAGAACAGGTAAGGTCTGAAGGTATTGATGTTTATGGCCCTTGTCCTCCAGATACTGTATTTTTACAAGCCTATCAAGGGCAATATGACATTGTCGTTGCCATGTATCACGACCAGGGTCATATTCCTTTGAAATTATTAGGTTTTTATGATGGTGTTAATATCACTGCGGGTCTTCCGTTCTTGCGCACATCAGCCGATCACGGTACCGCATTTGATATTGCTTGGACGGGTAAAGCAAATCCTGAAAGTATGGCCATCTCACTTAAACTTGCGATGAATGTAGTATAACTAATGAGCACAATGGATAGATTAGATTTAATACTTGAGTATCTTAAACAGCATAACCTCGTCACTGTTGAGGAACTAGTACAAGCACTATCCGTATCAGCGGCTACTATCCGGCGTGATCTCATTAAACTTGATGAAACTGGGGTTATCTCTCGCACACATGGCGGTGTAACCCTCAATCGTTTCATTCCTGTTCAGCCCACTACATCGGAAAAAAACCAGCGTAATCTAAGAGAAAAACGGGCTATTGCGAAAACAGCAGCCCGTTTAATTGAACCAGGTAGCACAGTTTTACTTGACGCAGGAACAACCATGCTTGAGCTAGCGCGGGAGCTCACTCATATGCCCCTGCGTGTTATCACCTCTGACCTCCATATTGCTCTTTTTCTTTCTGAATTCAAACAAATTGAAGTCACAATTGTTGGTGGACGAATTGACGATAGTAGCCAATCTTGTATTGGTGAGCATGGGCGCGTTTTATTACGTAGTATTTATCCTGATATCGCATTCATTAGTTGTAACTCTTGGAGTTTAGAAAAAGGAATTACAACACCAACAGAAGAAAAAGCTGGGCTAAAACGTGATCTAATAACAAATGCTACACGTTCTGTTATGCTTGCTGATAGTAGTAAATACGGTAAATGGTCATTATTTCGTGTCGCTCAAATAGACGAATTCACAGATATTATTACAGACAACCAACTTCCTCTCGATATTCATCAAAAATTTATAGATTCTTGTCGTACTAATCTAATATTGGTTTCCACAAATGCCACTTAATGCTATTGAACGTGATTTCTTTATAAAATAAAGTAGCGCAACCTTCCAACCAAACCGCACCAAACATTGCATTTTATCTGACAACAAAATATGTAAGGAATCACTCATGAGTGAACTGAGATTAGCCTATTACAATTTATCACCTGAAGCTTATAAAGGGCTTATTGATTGCAAAAATGCATTGGATAAGAGCGGGTTAGATAACGAACTGATAGAACTCATCTATTTAAGAGTTTCACAAATCAATGGCTGTGCATTTTGCCTAGATATGCATGCAAATTCATTGCGTTCAAATGGCGTTAGTAACAAAAAAATTGATACTCTCGCTGGCTGGCAGGTCAGTCATCATTTTAATTCATTAGAACGCGCTGCATTAGCTTGGACAGAAGCGGTTGTTAATATAGCTACCAGTGGTACATCAGATGCTCTCTTTAATGAATTAAAACACCATTTTTCTGATGCTCAAATTTCTGATCTAACCATCGCTATTGGTTTAATGAGTGCATTTAATCGTATAGCAATAGCACTGAGACAATAGTAAAAATTTGCATAAAAAAAGCTTGTTACCATAATGGCAGCAAGCTTATAAACTCTATTTTTAACGCTATTTTTCTTCATCGCGTAGTGTTAAAACTTCATAACCATCTTTAGTAACTAATACCGTATGTTCCGATTGAGCAGATAATTTTTTATCTCGCGTTACGACTGTCCAGCCATCTTTTTTTGTTTTAATTTTCATTCCACCTTGGTTGATCATTGGCTCTATCGTAAATGTCATTCCTTCTTTTAATTCTACCCCTTTCCCTCGTACGCCATAATGAAGAACTTGCGGGTCTTCATGCATTTCACGGCCAATACCATGCCCACAATATTCACGTACAATACTATAACCTTTAGATTCCGCATAATGTTGAATAGCAGAACCAATATCACCTAACGTTGCGCCTGGTTTAACTTGCTTTATGCCTTCCCACATAGCGGCATAAGTATCTTTAACTAACTTACGTGCCAGTGGTGAAGCTTCCGGCATCACATACATTTTACTTGAATCGGCAATGAAACCATTTTTCTCTAGCGTAATATCAACATTAATAATGTCTTTTGCTTTTAAAATTTCATCTGTTTTTGGAACGCCATGGCAAACGACTTCATTTAGAGACGTGTTCAAAACATATTGGTAGCCATATTGCCCTTTACTGGCAGGCCTTGCTTGTAACTCATTAACAATATAGCTTTCAACTTTATCATTAATTTCCATCGTAGAAATACCAGGTACGATAAATGAATCCAACATCTTAAAAACACTAGCCAAAAGTCGTCCAGACTCACGCATCAGTTCAATTTCTTCTGCTGTTTTAATTGTAATATTATTCATGAACCTTTCCTTTTAATTCAATTGACTCTTTCTCTAACATTTCATTGATTAACATAGTAAATGTCTTATTCGGGTTTAATTCAGCTTGCATTCCAATTTTAATCCAAAATTCTGCCTGTGAATTAATCGACCGGGACATAACTTGGCTCGCATGGCGTAGATAATCATGCAATTCATCTGAAATTTTTACGATACCCAAAATAACCTCAACAATATGATATGTATACAAACCATGTATAGATCATATAACAGGAAGGTGATGATTCAAAGTACTCACGTTTTGTATAGCACAAAGCGCATGAAAAACAGCCTATAAATATCACCATTAAGTTTCTTAAGTTAAATCCGCCATCAAAGTATTTATTTTGTTGATCCGCTATGATGGAGCCCGAGGTATGTAATTCCTATGTGTAAATTAACATTATTTTGATTGACTCGGCCATTTACTAATTTAACAGCTCTACTCTTTATAAACTAACGACCCGATTACTGCATGAACTCAATAAATAAAAGCTGGAGAAAAATATGTATAATAAGATTTTGGTTCCGATTGATATAACAGAAAAAAGCTTAGCACATTTAGTTATGGCACATATTCAATACCTTGCTGAATATGAAAAAGCACACATTCATTTTTTAGCGATTATTCCTACTATCCCTTTCTATACCACGATGGGATTTGGTTTTGCTGAAAAAGCGGATAGTGAACAAGATAATGTAACAAGACAACTCACTGAGATTATTAAAGAATTTAATCTTTCAAGTGATAAGTACAGCGCGCAAGTTTTAATGGGAACACCAAGAGATGAGATTTTACGCGTTGCTGAAGAAATTTCTGCTGATTTAATTGTAATTGGCTCAAAGCGTCCCGGTATGTCCACATATTTTTTAGGTTCGACAGCATCAATGGTTATTCAAAATTCAAAAATTTCTGTTTTAACGGTTCGATAACCACTATCAATTATAATAACCTAGGTAACCTATTATTGGGTTACCTTGTTTTTTCGTGTTAAGCTTACATATCGACATTATTCACTCTACTAGGCTATATATTACAGGTTTATTTTTCACTCAAGGAATGTAATGAAAAGATACTTTCTCTGGATCAGTATAAGCATCAACATTATTCTTACCATCGCTTTAATTACATCTATCACCTTGTTTTTTAACATGAAAAATCAGGTGATGACTATCGTTGAGCAAGTAAAAACAGGAAAGTATATCGAGCAGGTACAACAGCAAACCAAGCAACTGATTCCAAATACGCTAAATGAATTAAAAACCTTAGAAATTGATGGTGACTCCTGTGGCCAATTTTATCAAAAAGTTGATGAAGTTATTGAATACTTAAATAATAATCCAGAGATTATTGGGGCACAAACCTACACAGATCAACTGTCTTCAGTAAAAATGGCTATTGATAAAACTCCGACTATATTAAAAGACAAGGCCTGCAAAAAGGGTGTTTCAAGTATTAATTATATCGTTAATGCACTGCAGCCTGATGAGCTATAACGGGTTTATTTATTAATACTATTAGAGCGCTCACAATCTAACCAATTGATAAACTGGATTAATTTCCCCACGAATTGCTCATCAGCAAACGGAACAGTTCCTTGATATAAAAAATAATTTATCTCAAATTGCCGTTCAGGATAACGTTGGACTAATTTCTGTGTATATTCAGATAATGTTTCTGGCCAGTCATTGTCTTTTTTCCAACGTAAAATGTTGGTCGAACGAATGAGTTTTCTCGATGCCGCCCGATATAATAACTTTAGTTCAGCGTCATCATTACAATGATTAATTTGGTCAATATAATCATTGAGTACATTAACAAAATCACCATTAACTGCTTCTGCTATTTCCCGCGAAGGGATAAGTTGGCTAAAATATGTAGCTAAATCATGCCCATAAATGCAACGGCAATGATGCTTAATCCAATATCCCCAACTATATAAATTAGCCTCACTCATCACATCCGTAAGTATACCAATATCAAAATCAATTTTGCTTATCTCGGTGTGACTAATCGTTAGTTGTAGTTGTATTTCATTAAGTCTGGTTGTCTCAAATTGGGTAAGATCGTCACGTAATATGATGCACAGATCTAAATCTGATTGTTGAGGTTTTGCACAGCCCTTTGCAACACTGCCATAAACATATAGGCTATGGAGCTTTTCTTTTAGTATGTGACTCAGCCAGTAAATAGATTCTGTTATTACTAACTGAAATTCCGATTGAAAAGGCCTTTCCTCAAGAACAGGGATATACGCATAATCTTTTAATTTCATAACCCACTAACTCTCTAAGATAAGTGTTTCTGTTTGTACTAACCATTCATAATAGCCAATAACCTCACGACCATTTAACCAGCGAGACAGCATATCTAGTACTAACATTACACTGACTTCTTGCTTTTCTTTCTGCGAATGATTATTTGGTAAATAGTGAATTCTTTGCACATAACACTTATCTGGGGTTGATAATGCAACGTTTAGATACTGCTCCTGATATTCACCAATCACTAAACCAATAGATAAGGGGTGGTTAATCGTTATATTCTGAGCTCTTTGCGCTAGAGTTTCTAATGTTTGCTCCACATCAAGTGGTAAAATTTGACTGTCAGAAATAACGATTCCTGCTGAATCCAATGTCCAATTTAATAACCCAGCACTATATTGTTCACTAGCTATTACGTTTAATTTCTTTTCTTTTAATAAGTTACCAATTTTTTGTGCTAAACCTTCAGTACCTTCAAATATCAGATTATCCCCTACTCCTTGCTTCACGAGTTGCCAATCTCTCTCCATCAATTCTTTTTGTGATGCAGGCCCCGTCAGTTTTAATTCAATAATAGGCATTGAGGAGCGGTAGCCTAAAACACAATTTTCAGGTAAAGGTAAGCTATCAAATTGCTTCGCAAGACTACTTTCACTACGACCAAAACTGGTTAGACGTAAACAAATTGGTGGCTCTGGCAATGTAAACCGTTCACGTAACCTCGGCAAAATTTGCTCATTCACCATAACTTTAAACTCTGAAGGAACCCCCGGTGTAAAAAAAATTAGACAATCATTCAAAACTAATGAAAAGCCACAAGCTGTTCCGACTGGGTTATCAATTAATTCCGCATTGGCAGGAAGTAGCGCTTGCTTACGATTTGTCTCAGGCATAACTCGCCCTCTGGCAATAAAATAGCGCTCCATAACCTCAATCCACTGTGAATGCTCAACTAATGGAACTCCCGCAGCTTTAGCCGCTGCCAAAGCACTTAAGTCATCACTTGTTGGCCCAAGCCCACCATTAACAATCAGAACATCTGCAGATAAACTACGTTCAAGGAAAGTAGCGACTAAACTATCTAAATCATCACCAACAGTTGTTCGGCTACTCAAAGGGAGACCTTGTTGAAAAAAACAGTCTGCTAACCAAGCGGCATTTGTATCAATTATTTGTCCGTGTAAAACCTCATCGCCAGTACTCAACATTTCAACAACTAACATCCATAACTCCCTTATTATGCAAATTACATTAACTTGCTAAATTACCTTATTATTAAGCTGACTAACATTAATATTTATTCAGCAAAACTGCTCTTCAAAAGTCACCTATAATCTATTAGAAACAAATAGTTTAGGATAACTATCACAATATGTGAGTCATAAAAAGGCTATAGTTTTATATGCAATTGAATCCATTATTTTTTATCGTAATAATAGAGGCTACATTTTCAAGCTAAAACTAATTAAGTCTATCGCACTACTTTCTTTATTTTTATTTCCGGATGTCAACTTGGGGGCTCTACAAATTCCAATTCAAACTCAGATTCAAAATTTGGGGAATTAAATGAGTTAAAAACGATAGAGTTTCCTTCCACAGAAACACCTAAAGATCTTGCTGAAGGCGCATTTGAAACTGAGTACGATAATGGCCAGCCAAAATTCAAAACTTGGGTATCTAAAGGATGTCTGGATAAATACATCAAAACCTACTATGAGAATGGCCGTATCGATATCGAATTAACCGCGCTATAAGGCACCATTTAAAATCTACCATAACACTCCAAGTAAAAACCAAGCATTACTGGTACTTTTAAAAATGGAGAACTTGTTGGCACAGTAACTGAATTTGATGAAAATGGAGCGATTATTTCTAAAACACTGATCCGTGATGGTGAGGCCATCGTAGTAGAATAATTTAATGAACAAAATAAAGCAGAAGCATATGATTTACAAGATAGCTAAAAAAGAAACCCGCAATTAGCGGGTTTCTAAGATATTAACAATCAAGGACAAAGCGACTAAATCAGCTCTTTTACTTCAAAATTCACTTCACCGCTAAGGTCAGCATCATAATCAACACCGTTTAGACCGAAGCCAAACAAACGGAGAAACTCAGCTTTATAACCTTGGTAATCTGTTAGCTCATTGATGTTATTATCATTCAACTGCTGCCAAATTTCACGACATGTATTTTGAACATCATCACGCAATTCCCAATCATCTAAACGTAGACGATGCTTTTCATCGGTATCTGGCACTGCGTCATTGAATAATTTAGTGGCAAATAAGCGTTGAATTTGTTCAATACAACCTTCATGGATCCCTTTCTCTTTCATGATTTTAAAGACAATAGAGATATATAAAGGCATTACAGGAATTGCAGAAGAGGCTTGTGTTACGACAGATTTTAATACAGCAACATACGCTGCCCCACCCTTAGCTTGCAATTTTTGGTTAATTGCATGAGCCGCACGGTCTAAATCTTCTTTTGCTTTACCTAATGTACCATGCCAATAAATTGGCCATGTTAAATCTGTACCAATATAAGAATAAGCCACAGATTGTGCATTATCAGCTAAAACACCTGCTTCATCTAATGCATTCATCCACAGTTCCCAATCTTGGCCGCCCATGACTTTTACTGTATCTGCAATTTCTTGTTCATTTGCGGGCTCAACAACGGCTTCAATTAGCACATCTTTGTTGGTATCCAGAGCAACAGATTTGTACGGTTCGCCAATAGGTTTCAAGGCCGAACGTACGATTTCACCTGTTTCAGGCATTTTACGCACAGGTGAGGCCAGTGAATAAACTACTAAATCAATTTGGCCTAAATCTTGTTTAATTAAATCAATAACGGTTTGACGGCATTCATCAGAAAAAGCATCACCATTAATGCTTTTCGCATACAAGCCTTCTTCTTTCGCTGCTTTGTCAAAACCTGCAGAATTGTACCAGCCCGCAGAGCCTGTTTTACCTTCACTGCCTGGCTTTTCAAAAAATACACCGATGGTAGCCGCACCGCTGCCAAATGCAGCATTGATACGAGAGGCCAGGCCATAACCGGTAGATGCACCAATAACTAAAACTTTCTTAGGGCCGTTTTTCAGTTCACCACGTGATTTCACGTAGGCAATTTGCTCACGCACATTGGCTTCACAGCCTGCCGGATGAGCTGTAGTGCAGATAAAACCACGAATTTTAGGTTTGATAATCATAGTCATTTTTTCTTGGTAGCTAACAATCAGGGTCTAATATACCTGATATTATCCATTTACTTAAGACAGAGTGAAAATAAATAGGGAGAACAGACCAGTTTATGGCTTATTTTCTCATTAATTATCTATTTTAAATCGTTAAGCGCTTCAATAACACGACGTAATGAATCTAATTCCCGCTCAAGGCTAGTTTCTTTTCCTCTAGAATAATGGTCATATATTCTAGTAGCGCCAGAGTGGCTATCATAACACTTATTACTAATTTTATGGATTTTCTTCCTGATTTTGGACACTTTGTTTTTATTACCATGGTATGAAGCGTGACGCAGTTGCTGCTCTAAACTCATGAGCGTTTTTCCGCAATCATAGTATTTTGAGCCTGCTTGCGAAGAAAATGGGATAAATAGCGCCAAGAGAGCGACTAATAACGTTTTTCTCATGATAATTTCCTGATATAACTCATAAAATAATTTCTACTAGTCCAACATTTATGAGTATTTTCATCTACGAGATTTATCTTAGTTAAATAATCATCGCACTTATGTATAAAATATTGAAAGATAGGTGTTCTTGAAACATACACTGTTGAGATGAAGGAATTTATAATCATGTCCCCAGATCAATTCCATGACCGCATGTGGGAAATACTGCAAGATATTAACAAAAATGAATTTCATGCTGTTGCAGCTAAACCTCCTACGGATAAAGCAATTGCCAATTTAGCTACATCCACAGGAATAGCATTACCCAAAGATTTTTTAGCCTTTTCGCAAAAAACTAATGCACTTTGCATCATGGCCCGAGAAGAATTATGGCCTGAAGCTAAATTATTCGATGTTGGCCCAGCGTGGACATTTCATCGAGGTTTAGTCATTTTAGGAATCGAAGCAGAAGATCTTCCTGAATGGGCTAATATACAAAATGCCTATGAAAGTTTAGTTGAACTTTATGAGCTAACCGATGTTTTGCCACTATTAAAAATCATGGGTGACGGTAACCATTATTGGGGCGTAAAACAGGATGGAACTTTTGTTGAAGTTTTCGATGGTGAAGCCACCACTCTCGAATGCAGCTTTATCGACACTTATGCGACAGAAATTAAAGAACTCATCCAGCGGCAAAAAGATATGTGCGAGCTGATAACTAAACGAAATAAAAAACATTAGCGTGTGTCAAATAACTTGATAACCGCTTATTGCGGTTTAGTTGGTATTAAATTATGGATAACCATAACTGAGTAAACAATATCTTTTTTATCGTGAATTTTGCGAAAATGGGCATTACTAACAATACCAACCATAATCTGCATGCCATTTTTTTCATAAACTCGCTTAAATGGCGTTGTTTCGTCATCAGATATTTTATCTAAGAAATAAATATCCCGTTTATAACGCTCGATTGTTTGCTTTGGCAAACCATATGCTTCAAACATTTTCTGGTTAATCGCATCATACTCGGCCAAAATGACTGATTGGTCGCGGCTATCTTTTCCTTGAGAAGAAACTAACATTAATGTATTTTTTTCCCGAGAAAACATCAATAAAAACAGTTTATTTGCTATTTGAGGAGAGTTTTCTGATGAACATAAAGCACCTCCCTCTTCAAATTCAGTGCATTGTAATCCTTTTAAATTCAATTTTTTTATATCAACGGGGGTTTGCCCCCATTTGAACCCATAGGGGGCATCCAATTTTTTCGTTGTACAACCAGAAGCAAACACCAGTATTAACGTAAACAAAATCCCTTTATTCATCACTTCTCAAATTCCAATTAAGTCATCTAATTTGATACTACCAAAAACGAATAATTAATCAAAAATTAACTTTTCTATCATTACATTAAATGACTCAATTGATTTCTGCGTAGTTAAGGCCATCTTATTCTTCTTTACTCTCCTGCTGTTTAGCCTTTGCCATAGCAATTTCTTTCAGCCAATCCGCTAATAAAGGTTTTGTTTTTACTGTGTCTAGTAGTGCTCGTTCGTGTTTCGTTAATCGTACAACAACAACTTCAGTTTTCATGTTAGACATAGCTCGATCCTCTTCAAGAATCAAAATAGTGCCACAAAACATCAACAGAACGGTCTGACTTACGGTTTTTTACACGAATTACGCGTTAGCTGACACAACAAAGCAACTTTTGCGCTCTTATAAAAATAATTCATTGAATATAAAGAAGAAATATAACTAACAAACCGATATTAGTTGAGTAGATACAACGAATTTAAAGAGGATTAGATACAAAAAAACCACCTATAGGTGGTTAATTGTTAATTTCAAATCATCACTGATTGAAATTGAGATGGTGCCCAGGGCGGGACTTGAACCCGCACAGCCTAAAGGCCGAGGGATTTTAAATCCCTTGTGTCTACCGATTTCACCACCTGGGCCAAATTGTCTTTCTCACAAACTTGGATAAATTATTAATTTACCCAACTAACCATATATTCAATAACGATGCATAGTGGTTATGCTAACTTAAAATAAAACACTTAATGGTGTTTAATTACTTTAAGATGGTGCCCAGGGCGGGACTTGAACCCGCACAGCCTAAAGGCCGAGGGATTTTAAATCCCTTGTGTCTACCGATTTCACCACCTGGGCTAAATTTTGGAGGCGCGTCCCGGAGTCGAACCGAGCTACACGGATTTGCAATCCGGTGCATAACCGCTTTGCTAACGCGCCTTATCCGAATTTCTTTCGAAATTTGGAGCGGGAAACGAGACTCGAACTCGCGACCCCGACCTTGGCAAGGTCGTGCTCTACCAACTGAGCTATTCCCGCGTAAAGCTTCACTTTTCAGCTTATGCTTTTCAAACTGGCTGATTTACTTATTTATTTTCGTAAACCATGTTGCCGTTCGATGCGTTGCATTCTACTGATTTCACCTATCGAGTCAATACAATTATTGAAATAATTGGATCGTTCGCTGTTTTTTCAATCATTTCGATCACGCTTCGCTCAAATCGCCCCATGCAGCCTTTAAATATTGGAACATTGACCAAAATGTTAAGATAGCAGCCACATACATAAGTGCAATTGAAAGGTTTTCAATTAATGGTGTTGGGCGCCACAATAAACCGACTAATGACATCATTTGAGCTGTTGTTTTAAATTTCCCGATCCAAGAAACAGCCACACTACTACGTTTACCTATCTCTGCCATCCATTCACGTAAAGATGAAATAATGATTTCACGTGCAATCATAGTTGCCGCAGGTAAAGTCACATACCAAACATCATAACTTTCTGTGACTAACACTAACGCCGTTGCAACCATGACTTTATCAGCAACTGGATCTAAAAAAGCACCAAACTTTGTGGTTTGCTTCCACAATCTGGCTAAAAAACCATCAAACCAATCAGTTACCGCTGCGATAACAAAAATAAGCGCACATGCAAACGGCCCCCAAGTAACAGGGAGATAAAAGGCTAATACAAAAAACGGTATTAGGATGACGCGAAATAATGTCAACCACGTTGGTATGTTTAATTTCATCACGCTCACTAACTTTTTGACCAAGTTGGATATTATGAATATGTTGCCCTAAGACACTCACTGTTTCAATGCATTATAAATCTTTTCTGCAAGGGCGTATGAGATCGAGGGCACTTTTGCGATTTCTTCTATACTTGCATTACGTAAAGGCTGTAACCCACCCATATATTTTAGCAACATTTGCCGACGTTTTGGCCCAACCCCTTCAATAGATTCTAATGCGCTAGTACTTTTGACCTTTGCTCGTCGTTGTCGATGCCCTGTAATCGCATGATTATGCGACTCATCTCGGATATGCTGGATCACATGCAACGCCGGAGAATCTGGTGGTAATGAAAAACCTTCACCTTCAGGTTTTAAAAATAACGTTTCAAGCCCCGCTTTACGGTCGCTTCCCTTAGCTACACCAATTAGCAATGGGTGTTTTTTATCCCAATCGACCTCAAGTGAATTAAATACATCCCTTGCCTGCCCTAGTTGGCCTTTACCACCATCAATAAAGATGATGTCAGGCACTTTGCTTTCATCAATATGTTTACCATAACGACGCGTTAAGACTTGATGCATCGCCGCATAATCATCCCCCGGAGTGATCCCTGTAATATTATAGCGCCGATACTCTGATTTAACTGGCCCTGATTTATCAAATACAACGCAAGAGGCGACGGTTTGCTCCCCCATCGTATGTGAAATATCAAAGCACTCCATGCGGTTAATATTTTCTAAATTAACGACTTTTGCTAGTGCTGCCATGCGTTGTTGTACCGTCGAGTGTTGCGCTAATTTTGTAGAAAGCGCAATTGATGCATTCGTTCTCGCTAATTTTAAGTAACGAGCCCTCACACCACGCGGCTGGCTTTGAATATTAATTTTACGTCCGGCTATCTCAGAAAGAGACTCCGCTAATAATTCTTTTTCTGTTAATGCAAAATCTAATAATATTTCACCCGGTAGCGTTCTATTTTCGCTGCCTTGTAAATAAAACTGACCTAAGAAGGTTTGCACCACTTCCTCAAGCTGAGTATCTGCTGGAATTTTAGGAAAATAGCTACGGCTGCCAAGGACTTTCCCTTGACGAATAAAAAGTACATGCACGCAAGCAAGGCCAGACTCAAAAGAAACGCCAATAACGTCTAGGTCATCGCTGTCCCCAGATACATACTGCTCTTCCGTAACAGCCCTTACCGCTTGAATTTGATCTCTAAAACGTGCGGCATCTTCAAAGCGTAGTTCTAAACTTGCCTTTTCCATACGCTCAACGAGACCCGCCAAAACTTGTTTATCTTTTCCGGTTAAAAATAAACGGACATATTCAACTTGTTGATTATAGTCTTCATCGGAAACCAAGCCTTTAACACAAGGACCTAAGCAACGGCCAATTTGATATTGCAGACAAGGCCTTGAGCGATTTCGATACATGCTATCTTCACATTGACGTATCGGAAATAACTTCTGCATTAACGCCAGTGTTTCTCTCACCGCATAAGAACTGGGGAAAGGGCCAAAGTACTCACCTTTCGCATGTTTCGCCCCTCTATGCATCGAAATTCTAGGATGTGTTTCACTGCTCAAAAATAGGTAAGGATAAGATTTATCATCACGCAGCAATACGTTATAACGTGGTTGATACAACTTAATATAGTTGTGTTCAAGTAATAGTGCTTCTGTTTCAGTATGAGTCACCGTCACATCAATAGAGGCGATTTGCTTAACCAACTGCTCTGTTTTACGACTTCCCACATTTTCACGAAAATAACTGGATAAGCGTTTTTTAAGATCCTTTGCTTTCCCTACATATATGACCGTTTCCCCAGCGTCATACATACGGTATACACCAGGTTGATTAGTGACTGTTTTTAAGAAAGCTTTCGGCTCGAACTGTTCTGACACTCGGATAAACCCTGTTTTGCTGTAATTAAACCATAACTGATGGCTATATGAGTTAATTCTACATCACTACAGATATTAAGTTTACTAAACATTCGATATCGATAGGTATTTACTGTTTTAGGGCTTAAGGAAAGCGACTCTGCCACCCGTTTGATAGGTATCCCTTGAGTAATCATTAACATGATTTCCAATTCACGCCCTGATAATAAATCATATATATCTTGTTGATTGCTATAGATTAACCGCTGGAGAGCAAGGTCTTGCGCGATATCCGGAGAGATAATTCGCCGTTTAACACTCACAATCTGGATAGCTTCAATGAGCTCTTCTTCTGTCACATTGATACTTAATAAACCAAAAATACCGATATCTAGTGCTTTTAAAAAAAATGACGGATTATTTCTGACATTGTATATAATGATCCCAACATCCGGTTGAGTTCTGCGCAGTGTCTGGACTGTTTTTAGTGAATCATAACGGAAGCTATCACTACTGATTAAAATCATATTTGCTTTCTGGCATCTATTCCATGTAATCGCATGTTCCACACCTGGAAAAGAAGCAACAACCTTATAGCGTATATGACGTGAAAAAACTGCCTCAAAACCACGAATTGCAATATTATTATCGTCAATTACGATTATAATTATTAATATATTTATTTGAATTAAATGATTTATATTTTAAATAACCATATACTTAACCAACCAATGGACACAACAATGGACACAATAGTATTTTGTGTAATTAGGGTAAAATTCAGGGAGTTGAGAGGAGTGGTACAAAACCATAAAAGACCAGGAGTGTCTAAAAAGCACTATGATAGATATGACTATTTAAGAGAAAAACGTGAAGTTCTCGACTCTTGGCATGAAAAGCTAATCAACCTTAAAAGTGAGGTAATGTAATGTTTACCGCCCAAGATAAGCATTTTATAACTCATAATATGAGCATGGACATCAATTTTATTGAATCAAAATTGCAAGAGCCATCTCTCAATAAATATCAGTCTGCTGCGGTTGATTTAATATCAAACTATATTTTCATGGCAAAAAACATTAACACAATTGGAACCCCATCGAGCCACATTGACACCACCAATTTATTTAATAACCTTTTAAATCAATGATTAAAGAGATATCACAAGATAAAGAAACTGAGATTTATAAAATTTTAGATAGTTTCAGACATGCATTTCTTTCTTATGTTAATGGTGGTCTTATAAATTTATATATTAGACAAGAAAATGAAGGCTGGTACCCTAAAATTTTACTAGCTGATATTTTAGAGCCGAACCAAATAAACACACTGTCAAATAATTTTTGTGTATACCGGGGTTGCGATATTAGTGAATTAGTTAGTCGTGATTACGGACAATCATGGACATTATCAGAGCAAGTTGCTTCTAATTTCGCGTTTGACCTTTACAAAGATAATGATTGGTTTGATCTTAATAATAGGGTTGTACTAACAACAAAACTGTCTAAAAAGGATATATTTTATTATTCTGAAGATTATGGTGAAGCTGAAGTGATTGTTGATACTAAAAAATTAAGAAATGTATCCCTACACTCAAAAATCTAAGTGATTGATAATAAATTTAATTTTATTTAACACCTAAAGAGTGCTGAGGGCCAAAGTATTGACCCCGTTAAAAATAAAAACTAAATTTATATGCTTTGACGAATCGTAGATCCGTCAGACCTTATCATCTTATAAAACTTACATAAAGGATTCTTGCTACGTGCAATAGACATAATCTCATCAATCACAGCTGATTGAGTCCTAACACCAAAAGTAATTGAAAGTAATGACTCTGGCGAAAACTCGACATCTGTATACAATTGTTCTGATTGGCCAGTAGCAGCCCATGTTCTTTCATTGGTTTGAAAGTTGACTCTACCTTCAATCATACCAAAGTCTTCATTAAAAAAGAGTCTATATTCTTTTTCATATTTCCATATTATCTTCTTGGAGAAAAAAACATCTCTAATGAGAGCTTCATTTATAGGCTTTGTTTCTCCATATAATAATAGTTCAATTGCACTGGTGGAACTTTTTAGTTCATTTACATACTGTACGTTCCCTTGGCGAAGTCTAAGTGGAGCCGCTTTATATAAATTATCAAATTCAAATACGCAGCCTCTATGCTCATCTGCATAATGAGCCCACATTAGGTCATTAGCATAGCTTGGTGTCACACACAAAACACGAGCACAATTAATAATTACTCTATTTATATAATCTCGAAAATAATCACCAATATTAGGGAATGCATCTGTTAATATATTCTCAACTATAGCATGATATATATTCAAGTCCCCATTTTTTTTTGCGACATATTTGAGCATTTCTATCATCAATTGTGTGTTTGGAGAAAATGCATTGATATTATAAATCAAATAGCCTGCCGCGCAATCAGCCAAGACGCCAATCATCGCCTTAAAGTCAGATTTATATTCGCTATCAGAGAAAGGGGAAAATTGGCATTCATCAATATCATTAAAAATACTTGGGCTTGACCATCTAAGCGTGCTATTTTCAATTACTATCTTACCTGTATTTGTAGTCATATATTTGTAAAATGACATCACTCCTCCAAAATTCAATATTAAAAATTAAATATATACTGAATAATACTGGTAAATATAAATTATTGATATTAGTAATTACTAAAATACATATCATTTAATTGGTAACTAAGCTTCACCTCCACTGTTCATTAATGACAACTCCCCCTTCATTTTGCAGCACGATTTTTCAGAGTGATGATTATCTACAAAACGCCGTTGCTTTCAAACATCACTCAGCCTCATAAACGGAGGTCACATGAACACCACTCAATTACTTTTATTTGCTCTAAATTGCATCAATGAAAACAGAGAGACAACTCACACAGAGAAGTCTCACATTTACGTTTTCTATAAAAATGAAATCGAGAACAAGCAAAGCATAAATGACTTCATGCTCAATTTTGAGTCAATGCAAATTTGTCAGCAGATTGAGCAACAAAAAAGAGCACAAGTCATCGCGTTTGTTGAAGGGGACTTGCTTGAAGCTTAACAGAAATTAAAGCTCAGAGGTTTGTATATTTAGTTCCGCAGCGTCCTGCTCTGCCCTTTCCGCTTCCTCTGCTGCACGTTTAGCTTCTTCTTGTGCTAATCGCTCTGCCTCTAGCTTAGCGAGTCTCTCTGCTTCAGCTTGCTTTTGATTGTAGAGGGAGTTAGGTGGCATTTCGACACGCATGTCTATCCAGCGCGATTCAGGTACGTCACAAGGCTCGTAGTTTTCGAAGTAAACAGGCACGCCTTCTTCATCAAAGTGCTTAATGCGCTTGTTCTGGAAACGTTCTGGCATATCTGCGTTCTGTTGGTGGAAAACAAAAACTTCAATATCACCATCAGGTCTCACCTCGTAATCAATGAGAACCATGTTTTTACCGTTATGGTCTTGAGGAATGACAAAGCCGTTATTGATACCCCATGCACCATCTGCATTAAAACCCACAACACCTTTAATGAGGTAATGACCAATACCAAGGTGCTCCATTTCAACGCCTTCAGATTCGTCGTTTAACTCAATGTCATCAGCGAAGAGTTTTACCACCGGGGAAGCGGCTTTTAAGTTGCCGTTTGAGTCTTTGGTTGTGTTTTTGTCTGAGTAAAAAATACATCTCTCCGGTTTTGAGCCAGTACTGCCCTTTCGTATCATTTGAAGCCAGCTATTACTATAATTTGGCAACAGCAATACTTGTGAATTACTCCCTGCTGAATATTTTGCAATAATACTTGAGCCATAAAAATCAGTTATACCAAGCTCTGCCATACCTTCAATTGTGTGTGCAAGGCTATAGAACCCAACTTTATTTTTACTAAAATCACTAACACTTGGTAAAAAACCGCCATTTTCAGCACCGCCTAGCCCAAAATTACCAACTTGCATTGCTGTTCCCATGGACTTAGGAAACGAAGTGCTGTATTTGATTTTCCCATCAGGCCCACGCTCATATAGCTGAGCCATGACGGATTGTTCGTCAGGCTTAGCTTCTAAGTAAAGAGTTGAGCCATCATCTTTTTTCAGTCTTAAAGTTGGATAATTCATCCCTTTTTTATATACCGTTATTGACTCCATTTCCCCTGTAGTTTTATCAACCTTTCCATCTAGCTGCTTATCCATTTCTTTTGTCGTGCGTAGCTGTTGGGTTGTTTGGTCTGGCAATGTCACAGTGATAATTCCCTGCTCGGTCATCCAGCGCATTAATATGTCGCTGAACTGCACATTCGCACCATTCATGGACACAATCTTATTCATCGCATCAGAAACAGAATGAACCATTGTTGTGAGAATGACGTACTTCGCCCCCGTTGCTGCGGTTGGTAATGGGAAATTTAACGTGAGTTCAGTATCCGATTGAATCGACTGAATACTGTTATTGTAAACCGTGGTACCAATTTGAATCTGTATTGCTTGCTCTGCGGATACACGATTAATGTTATTGAGCCATTTGGTGCCGGTACCGACTAATTTAGTGCTATTTGCTGTTGTGGTAACTGTGCCTGTGCTGTACATGGGATTCTCCGAAATTTAGATACAAAAAAACCGCAATTAAGCGGCTTGTTTAAGTGAATGGTTTCTAACTGAATTTAAACGATGACGAATTGTGCTTACATGCCTGTATCATTGCTGGCAGGATTTTAGTTGTGCACTGATTAGCATGATAAGTTGTGTACCTTATGGTCACTTTTACATCTTTATTGGTTGCGGGGACTGTTGCATATAATGAACAAATTAAACGCCATTCCTTGCCGTTATCATTTCTAATCACGGTTGTTTGGGGGGTGTAGGTAGTGCCGCCTATAATCACCTGAACATACGCATCACCAATGGCATCTGGTACCGAGCCAATTGACTCAAACTGCATAGTGGGCATAAGTAGATTGACATCATAGGGCATACCACCGACATAAATAATCGAAGTCTCTATAACTTGGTCATATTTACTGCCGTGTATTTCACTTTTAGACGCTTGCTTATATGTTGTCGCTGTCGCGTTATCCCCGATTAGCCTTTCAACATAAACGGTTCCTTTAAATTCACCATCATTTGCATAGACCTTCCCTCTAAATGTTCCATCATTAAATTCAGGGTTACCATTTTTAGGTATTTGCCAGCCTTTCTCTCCTTTTTTAAAGTCATTGGACTGGATGACATTACCAATTTTCGCATTCGTAATTGAACCATCTTGAATAAGACCTGAGCCAATAAAGACTTGCCCATTCTCAACAGCAAACGCAGTCTCTAACTTACCGCTAACGGGGTTAAAGATAGCAAACGTATCCGCACTGAAACCAATTTGCGTGACCACTTGACCATTTTTAACACCAGCACCTATTATCATTTCAGCATCATAATATTGGCCGTTGTACATCACCGCCGTTTTAAACGAAATAACAGAAGAAGCATTTCCTTGATAGTCCACTTCTGTTTTTGCCATTTTCTCAATAGCAGCTTGGGTTTCACCGACTTCTGACTTAATGAATTCGTTAACTTCCGCTTGTGATTTTTGATTATCAGCGACAACTTTCTGTAATGAGGAAACTCTTGAGTTGATATCACCAAATTGAGCATCAAGCTGTTCAATTTTTTGAGCGAATGCGATTTTGTCGTTAGCAACAACCGTTTCAATATTTCTGATTGATGCTCTCGCCTTAAGTATTTCTGTGCCTTGTATGTTGTGTTGTGCGGTTAATTGCCCTACCGTTTCAACATTAGCGCCTTCCATGTTTGCCATTGTTTGTTGAATATAGGCAATAAAAGCCTCATTATCCTCAAAACGGGATTCAGTCTGCTGATTAACTTCTGTGAGTGTTTTATCAGTTTCAGCAATAGCCGTTGTATTTTTCGTTACCGCTGCACTGATGTTTGATAATTCCCCCTTATTTTTATCAATTTCCTCTTTGTTCGCGTTAATATCCTTGCCAAGCTCTGCACGCACTTGTTCTGTGCGCTCAGATTGAGCCTTATCTTTCTCCGCTATTGATTTGCGAACATCAACAAATTCAGCTTCTGATTGCTCACGCTGCGCTTTTACACTCTCAGCTAATTCGGCTGTCGCTTGCTCATTTGTTGCTGTTGCCGTTGCAAGTCGGGTGACTTCGGATTTTGTTTTCAATAACTCTGAATTCGTTTCATTCACTTGTGCATTTGTTTGCATCAGTGCTTCAGAGAAAGAAAATTCAAGATTAGTGATAGTTTGATTGATGTTGGTGATATAGCCGGTCATTTCACCGAACCGGGCTGTCGTCGATTGTTCAAACTTCGCTTGCGCTTGCTTTAAATCAGCCGTTGCCGTTTCGACAGTAGTGACACGGCCTTTAATAGTGCCGACTTCCTCGTTGGTCTCACCTAAATCAGCACGAACTTGCCTAATATCCTCTGCAAAAGCTTCATTTGATTTTGCTAGCGCATTTTGAACATTCAGAACATCAGCCGCCGTATGCTCAAATTGAGTCGCAACTTCTTGCTGGTACTTTGCTTGAGAGGCAGTGAAGTCAGCTTGAACTTGCTCTAACTGCTTAATTGACGCCTTACCTTTAGCGGATTCTTCCTTGAGTTCATAGTAATTTTCAGTCGAAAAGTGAACAACTTCCATGACCGCTTCATTAACCGCCTCTAATTCGCGATCAATACTGATAACCTTCTGCCTAAAATCGTCACTATCAATTTTTAAATCAGTGAGATTATCTTTATTGAATTCAATTTGCTCCTGCATTTGCTGGCCAGCTTCGGTGCTGAGGAACTTGTCGCCAACCGCGTCCAAAATACCCTCAACATCTGTTGATGATTCACCTAAAACAAAGCTTGTCCATTCCGATTGATTACCACTTTTATCCACCAGCCTTGCACGAAAATAGAAGCGCACACCCGCTTTAAGGCCAGACATACGATAGGATTTCAGAGGATAAGGTACATCCGCCAGCAACTGCATAGAATCAGCAATATTTTCAGGTGAATACTGCAGCTCTGTTTTGAGTGAGTCACTGGTATTTACATCAAAGCCCCAATCCAATGTAATGCCCCAAACCTCTGAGGTCGCACGTAGGTTTAATGGTTTCGGTGGATTGCCTTCTTTACCGTTGAGCTGGGTTTCTTCTGCATTGGCCCACACGCTGGAAATTTCAGATGCATTAATTGCACGTACGCGAACTTGATAACGCCCTGCATAAATACCATTGACCTCAAAACCCAGCGTCGATGTCCGTGGGGCATTTATCCAGTTACCATTATCACGACGCCATTCAGCTTCATACGCAATCGCACTCTCTGCAGCTTCCCAATCAACACGCAGTGTAGTGAATGCAATGCCTTGGTCTACTTGTGAATAGGAGGAAATACGCACGTTTTTCGGTGCTGGCTGCACATTGGGCGGGATAACTGTAATTGGCCGTTCATCAATACGCGCCCCTGAATCAATGTGAGCATAATTGTCAGGGTTATGAATGGTACCGTTAATGGTGTAGGTATTATCACCATTGTCACTGATGTTAATCACTCGATACAGTTGAACGGCTAAGTCGTCAGAATCCACCACCCACACAGCTTCCTTTTGGGGTAATTGTGAATATTCAACAGAAACCGTCACCACATTTTTATTTACGGCCGTAACTGTTCGCCCCTCTGAGCCGCCATTAGGCAAGTTTACGATTAAGCGATCACCGGCTTTAATTGAGGTCGTTCTATCGAGGGTAATTTTACGCCCCTCTACGGATGAAATACGGCCCCCCGTATTACGACCAGCAAGTGATGAGTCAGCAACCGCAATAATATGACCAGGAGAAGGTATTGCCCCCTCCAACCCGGTAGCAAAAGAAATCATGCGGTCATTGGCATTGGTTAATAATGCCCAGCGGCCTCGACGATTGGCTTCACTTCGACGGGTACACCCTATTGCCGATAACTCCAATTTACGAACACCATAGCGCCGCCGAAGCTTTAAATCGACAACGGGCTCAACATCATCGTTGCTGTGGTTATCGATATTCGTAAAAGAAACTAAAGCTTGGGTATAACGATTCTGAATACTGCCACCGGAATATGATGGCTTACCCCCGACGATATTGGCATTGGTGAACGTACGGAAAATAGTGGACGGCATATCAGCGATAGCATTAACTTTATTATCCGACCAATAAGTCATGCCACGGAAAATCGCCGCAATATCCCGTAACACGGTATACGCAGCCTCTTGTGATTGGATATACACATCACATAAAAAACGAGGCTCTTTACCGTCACCACCATGTCCATCTGGGACTAATTCATCACAATACTGTGCAATTTTATATAAGTCCCACTTTTCAACTTGTGAGGCTTTAATCCGGTCACCGCAGCCGTAACGGTTATTGAGTACCAAGTCATAAAATACCCATGCTGGATTATTCGTTACCGCTAATTTAAAGGTGCCATCCCATACCCCTGAATAGGTCCGATTAATGGGGTCATAATTCGTTGGTACCTTGACCAGTATTCCCCCTTTGGGGCGTACGCTGATTTTAGGGATACGGTTATTAAATTGACGGGCATTAAAGGTAATGAATAACAGGGACGTATTTGGGTACCGCAATTTTGCATCAATCACCTCAGTAACTGCCGCCACATTAATCCGATCTGCAATACGTGCGTTATTCTGGTTTTTCGTTAAACGCCGAACACGGACTTGCCAACCTGTATTTGCTTTAGGTAAATCAATACGATGGGTGCGTTGATATTCACTGGTTGTTTTGCCATCAAATGCAGATTTAACGGCCTCTTTATACCCTGCGCCATCCGTAGAAAGCTCAATCACATAATCAACACGGTACCCGGTTGTGTCACCATTATCATGGTTCTGCATAAATTGTGGAACAGCTAAACGAATACGTAGCGCTGATAATTGCAAGTTGTTGATAGTTCTAACGTACGGCTGGTCATCTTTAAGTTCCATTCCGACGCTGAACTCATTATCAACCGAAGGGATACCTTGAATATACTCCTGATGCTCCGTGCCGGCACGAAACTCCCACGTTACCCCTTCAAAGTTTTTAGAGCCATCGGCATTCGCTATCGGGGTGTCATCAAGAAAAATACGTGTATCGTCAAGCCCACCTGCGATTTCACCCTCTGATAATGCTAACAATATTTTTGCTGTGGATTCTGATAGCAGGCTATCTTTTTGCTCTACGGGTGTCCGAGGTTTGGAACTCCCCCCTTTAGCGCCTTGAATTCTCATATTTCACCCATAAAAAAAGCGGCAATTAAGCCGCTATAGAACGTTGAAGTGATTTATTGCTGATCTTCGGTGTATATCCCCGCTGAAATAATAGCGCCACCGATTTCGCGTCGGTCTAGCCCATAAAATAATGGTACCGGATTGCCTTGTGCAGTTGTATTGACCGCCCCACCGAATGCATACGAAGGTTTATTTTCTGCGTCCTGCCGTATGGAAAGACCAGGAGGTTGAGGTGATAATAATTGGATGACACCACCTAACGCGACAGCCGCCCCACCAAGCGCCAGACCACCACCCCAAACACCGCCCGCACCAAATGCCGCCCACCCCGCTGGGCCTATCATCATTGCGGCACCAATCATCGCCACACCTAAAATAGTTTGGAAAAATCCGCCTCGTTTACTACCTTTAATCACGGGTACGATGCGAATATCTTCGCAGGTATCAAGGTGTAGCTCATCCTCGGTAATATTGCGCTTACCTTTAAATACGGCGAACTCCAGCCCTTTAAGGTGTGCATTAGCCAAAAACTGCTCAAAACCGTCGTAGAGCACTGACAATGCTTTTATGGCTTCACGAGGGGAATCAATCGCTAATTTATGTTCTCGCCCAAATAGGGTACCGAGTTGACCATGAAGACGAATAGCTTTAAGTTCACTCATGCCAATTCTTTCCTCCGAACAATTTTAACCGTCCGATCACGCCAATAATCGCTGTAGGGAACAAGTCGACTAAGTTGACCATATAGATGATGAAGTAACATACCGTCGACTATTACCCCTGCATGGTTGGGAACGTCGGCTTGCACTTGCATAATCACCATATCACCTTCTTTAGGCTCACCAGTAACATCGATAAAACCCGCTTTCTGGTAATTATCCATATACAGGTTTTCGCCTTCTTCCCACCAATGCCTATCGACGCTGTAGTTATGCAACTCAATACCGTGTTTTTGCCGGTAGTAATCCATAATTAATGACCAACAATCTGCGTGACCCAGCACAAATGGCCGTCCCTCTAATTCACGCTCTGCTCGAGGCTGAATGAATCGAATGTCACCTTCTGGCCATGATGCAATCACCCACGGTATCCCTGTCGCATCACACTGTAATTTATCGATTTCGCTCGGTTGAGTCGTAGCGCCATCCCCACAATGGCTGTGCACAATTGCAATAGGCTCCCCCCAATCTTCAGCAATGGCATAGTCTTCGGGTGAAAGTTCAAAATGGTCATTGGGATTATCGGAAAGGTTACTGCAGGGGAAGTATTTTTTGACTCGGCTTTTTTGGCAAATAACACCACAGGCCTCTTTGGGATATTCCAACTTAATATGCTGAAATATCGCTTCGGTTAATTTCTTTGTGATCATCGTATTAGTCCTGCTGCAGGGAACCCTCCAAAATCTAAAGGCTCATTTTCACCAAAACGTTTTTTACAATCACTGATTAGCCCACCGCATTTATCTAGTGATGGATCATCGACAGGCTCACCCCGTTCATTGAAGTATTTATTACCCGAATAGGAACACCCATTACCACTACGGTAATCCCCCTTCATACACCAATAACACAGATTATGTATCTGGCGAACGGGTATCATAATTCCCTGTAAATCAAACGGGCTAGATAGCTCAAACTCAATCGCTTCGCCAGCCACTTCGCTTGTCTTTTGGTCGATGTAATAAACTTGAGAGAAAAATTCACTCGGGTTAGCGGTTGGATTGCCTTCAGTGAAATTTTTTGCATCAAGATAATGGCTGAATGTCTCATAAACAGTGACTTTCGCTTTTGCCATATCATCAAACTGTAAGCACAATGACGAAATAACACTATCCACATTTGAGACCTGCAATTTAGGCCGTGACTGAGCCCCGTCCCCACTTTTAGCCATACCTTCTATTTTGTATGGCCATGCGCCATATTCATTGCCCTGCCACCAAATCGACTTGGGTTTTAATTCATCCTCTGCCGATTCGATTTCAGTCGGGGTATGTCGTAGGTTATAGCCATGAAAGCGCAATACAGGTCCGTCGAACTCGCTAGCATCAACTTCAATGAGTTGAATTTTATTACCCGCTTCGAGCTTTTGAACGTCAGATGTAATATTCATGAGCTGAAAGCCTCAATAAATGTTGCTGATACAGAATAAACACCCGCACCTAATGCCGATGTTTTGTATGCCTCACAACGGAATAAACCCTTTTCGCGTAATGGCGGAGTGAAGATAAATACCTTGTGTCCTTCGTGACGATCAAAAAAGGCAACAATCTGCTTGATCATTGCCTCTTCGCCTACGAACTCAAATGATGGCGTATCGGAACGTGGATTAATCCCATCGCCTGCCGTTTGTGTATACCCATCACCGAACTGTGCTTTTTTAGTTCTGAATGTCGTATCAATTTGGGCGTTAACACGAGGGCACCATGTGAACGTTTCAATCATACAGATCACCTTCTTCTGTTAATTAACAGCCAAAGTGGCGTGCCTTCTCTTGATGCCTGTTCATTGACAGTGCTCACAATTTCATTTTTGAGTTGCTGCCTAGCGCCACTCACGTCACCCACTGGCTGTTGCTGCTCCTTGGTTCCATCGCTAATCAGGTTAATATCACCAACATCGATATTGATAGCATTATTGGAAGTGATAGATGTAGACCCATTTTGAACATTTTCTAAGCCAAGAACACGCACACCTAATGAGCCATCAGAACCCCGAGTCAGTGGCATAATCGCTTCTGGTCCTGCTTCCCCCATCAAACCCGCACCTTTAGCAAAGGCAAACAAAGTCGGAGAGCTAACAATTTGTCCGCTATACGAGCTTAAGCCTGGTGAATCATAAACACCGCCTTTGGCATTTGGCACAATGGAGCTGATAAAGCTACCGAAACCACCACCGAAATAACCACCAGCCGCCTTCATTGTCTGAACGAGGGCCATGTTCGTGAGTACTTTCTGTACGCTTTTCAGTACATCTACTGACCAGCTTTTCCAATCAGCTTTGTTACCGATTAGCATATTAGAAATGTTATCGACCATGCCGCCCATAGCGGATTGAGTTGCACTTGCTGCCTGACCTGCATAATTGGACGCATCATCCACCCAATTTTCTAAACCTGCCGTTACTCCTGCACGCCAATCCGCCTCGGCTAATACAGCCTCTTTATACTTCTGATTCAGTGCATCGAGTGCATTCTGCCTTGCTTTTAACGCTTCGGTACCACCATCCGTTTTACTGAATACGCGCTCAACCTGTTGTTTTTCTTCCTCAAGACCTCGACGGCGATCTCCCATACCGACAGTGCTTCGAGCTAATGCTGCGTCATCCTGATACTTACGGGTTGCATCGTTCAGCTCTTTTAATGCATCCGTCATTTCACGCTGTTTACGTACGGCTTCATCGGCTTTTTGTGTCCATTCCGCCAGCTGAACAGAAGCTGATTGAATTGATTTTCGCTGCTCATCCGTCCATTTAGCGCCTGTTTCATGACCAGCCGCATAGAGTGCCGCCGCTTTTTCCCCTTGCAGGGCTCTAATACGCTGAACTTCTGTAGCTACGCTGAGGTCAGCCATTTTGTCTTTATAGCGTTCAGTGACTCGTTCCGCTTCTTTCATTAAAGACGTGCCAGATTTAAGCGAATTATTCATTTTTTCGCGATCATCATAAGCCTTTAATTTGTCATCTATGTACTGCTGTCGGTAACTTTCATGCATTGGTCCAGAAAAACCAGCTTTATCAAGCTCCCATTCACTAGTCTGCTTGACTTGATCGCGTCGACTCATTCCGGCCAATTTACGCTCACGCTCAGCATTAATCATCATCATGCTTTGCTCATCATTCAAAATACGCATTGGTCCAGCAGACATTTGATTTTGAGTAAGAGATTGACGAGCTTGTAATAAGCTATTTCCTAAAGATAATAATCTATTAAATTCGGACTCCTGAACAAGCTCTTGCCCCATAAACGCAATTTTATTACGCTTATTTTCGTTTCCTTTCTGAATTAAACTATTTGAGTGGTTTGTTAGCAGGTTGTACGTATCGGTAGTTTTTTGTAATTCTCTTTCTTTTTGTATCAATCTATCTTCTTCAACAGCAAGTAATTGCACAGCGGATAAGTGATTTTTTAAAGCTCCCTCTTTCATTCTTGCTGTTGGTAGGTCTGGAAAATTTTGAGCCGCACGACTTTCGCCAGCCTTAATATCCGCCCTTATTTTTTGTACTAATCTTAATTGCTGCTCATATTCTTTTCTTTGTGCCTCTAGGGTTTTCTCAACTTTCTTCGCCTCATCGGAAGACTCTGTTAGTGTCATGGCTTTAGTGCGTTTAACAATTTCGTCTAAAGCGCTAGCATACTCAAGTGCAGACTGATGAGCTGCTTCCTGTTGCTGCTTAACAGCGTACCATGCCCCTGCCCCCAGCATGATTGCACCGGGCAAGCCGCCAACCAAAGAAAGCACACTTGATAGCCCTCGACCTATTGTAGATGTTACTGACGTCATGCTATTCAGTGCCCTGCGAGATGCAGCAAGCTTTGTATTGGCGGCTACTTCTTGATTACTAAGGGCCACTAGTGCTTTGGTGTTTTTTTCTAGTTGCTTATCAAGGATTAATCTCTCCTTGTCCGTTGCTGCCACCATTTTTTTAGCGGCTAACGTATTTCGGGCATCGATAAGTAACTGTCTTTCATCCTTTATTCGCATTTGAGTTACCTCGAGGCTGCGAATTTGCTCCTTTGTATGATTAACTTGAGATAAATAACTATTGACCGTTTCTTTGGCTAGGTTTTTAGTGCTTATTGTCAGATTCCCAAAATATCTAGACAATCCAACACCAATAACCAAGCTACCAGCTAGCGCCACTTTATCAAAGTTATCGCCCAGTTTAGCCAAAATAGCAGCTATTGATTTGGTTACCCCTGCCCCTTGATTTAATTCGCCAAAGTAACTTTTTGCTGAGTTAGCAACTCGCATAAAGCCATCAGCAACAGTATTATCCATTGAGTCAGCAAGTGCATTATTTGCATCCTTTGCATTTATCATGGCATCCGCAAATAACTTAAAGGAAATTTTACCTTCTGCAGCCAGTTTTTTAACTTGGCTTTGAGTGACTTTCATCCCCCCATTGGTACGCTCTAGCTCATTAGCGATATCTACCAGCACCGAAGGGGTAGCATTCATGATCGCTTTCCAGTTTTCACCTGCGACTTTACCTTCAATAGTGGCTTTATTTATGGCATTAAGAGCTGACTCTGTCTTTTGGGCGCTGGTTGCATTGGCGGTAAATGCGGAAGACATTGACTCAATATAATCAACCGTTTGAGTAGTATTATAATTGAGTTCTTTCATAGCTGATGCGGTGCCAATATATAGCTCTTGAGTTGTTTCTATTGCTTTACCATTGCGGTTACTAATAGTTAAAAATCGTTGCTGTATTTCATCGTACCTATGCGCTGAACCTTCCACGGATTTTAGAGCCATAGTGATACGTGCAGACATTTGCCCCCACTCATCAACCGTTGAGATTGCTGCTGATGCTGAGAAAAAACCCACTAAAGCACCCGCGCTCGCTTTAGCTGTCATGGCAACGCTAGATAATTGATTGTTGATTTCTGAAAGTGCTTTTTTTTGCTGAGCTAGCTCTTGCCGCAATTGACGACTACCACCAGACGCATTTTTATAAAAATCACTGCTAATTCTGGAGGCTTTGCTAATTTCCGCCTGAAAGCCAGATGAGTTTGCTGTGATTTTTAAGATTAGCTCACGTAACTTAGACATTGCGGTCTCCATAAAAAAGAAAGACCGCCTGAGCGGTCTAGTTGTTTTCACAATATTCAAGCCATAATGGTATTGCTGAAGCATCCGCAAGCACATCAAACTTAAATAATAGCATTTTTGCGATATTTCCCTCGTGACTTCTTACTACGGCATAATATTTTCTGTATCCACTATAATCATTGTCATGATCTTTTTTCTTAACTTCTCCGCATACAATTCCCATATTTGAAAGAGAATTGTCGTGATCTTTAAAATAATAAGATTTTTTAAACTCAAAAGATGATGATTTATATTCTGACTTAATTATTTCTTGGGTTTGCTTGACGAATTTTTTAGATTCTGCATCCTGAGAATCACACCCCATCAATGAGAGAAATGATAGTAAAACAGTAGCAAAAAGCAGATTTTTCATTTGAGTAGTTCCATTAATGAATAATGGGTCTACTATATAACTATTCAGACATGCTGCTCAACCATGCTTCAAGCGGCTCTTGATTATTACTATCACGAGTAGGCTCGTTAGCTGCATCCTGATCCCAAACTGGAATCATATCCCGTAGAGAGACTTTTGCACCTGCCGCATTCATGACTGCAGAGGTGATCATTGCTGTTTGAATATCGCCACGACCATCCCCAATAGGACTGATTTTGTCGTATGCCATCCACATTCTTAATTCGCTGGCGTCCAGATCATGAATTAACGCTTTAAGCGTTTTTCCTAACCTGAGCGCCAGTGTCATTAAAAAGAATGTTTCCGGTTCTTTTACTTTTTTTCAGCTTCTAACACTGAAATAGTTAGCGCAAACGCTTCAGATAATAAACGCGCATGAACTGGACCGTATGTTTTCAATAAGGCAGGGATATCTTCTTCAGTGAAGACGGGCGTTCCATCCTCTTCAAGAAGAATGTTAATAAATAAAGCAACATCACCTTCAATATTGCGTAAGGATTTTTGGGTAGATGTTAATTCTTCACCCTCTTTTACTTCAACCAATTCACTGCACTTAATACGCGCCTGAAGGGATGGTTCGCGAATGGTTACTTCTAAGTTATCCCATTCAGGGACAACCACCTTTTTAGTCCGAAATGATTGTGAAGCACTAAGGGCTAAGTTACGTAAATTAGACTTTTTAACTTTAGCCATTACTTACCGCCTCCTGTTGGTAATGATTGCGTTGCTGGAGCCGCTACTTTTCCTTTCACTAATGGCGTTGGCTTACCTTTCAGACGAAGAGTAAATGATGCACTCACAACACCGTTTGTAGCCGCTGACCAGCTGTTTTGGCGAACTTCAGCAAGGAACGCGAAACCCGAACCTGACGGAAACACAACTTTAAAGGCATGAACTGCATCACTATCATAAGCCTGACGCAATACATCTTGACCTTCATCAACTGCAAAGTTGCCCCCAATAGTGACCTCAGCTGGAGCTGCGAGACCGTTTATATTTTCCTGTTCATTTGAGCAGAATGTTGTGACGTCAATATCCGCTTTTTGACCACCCGTGAAGCTAATTTCCTTCGTTGTGCAATCAATTGGCAACGAATCTGTTTCGACTGCAGCAATATCTGTTGCCGCCAATTTAGAAACGCTGATTTTGGTACCTTGCGTTTTTTCATGTTTACTCGTCATATCAGTTTCCTATAGACATAAAAAAACCACCCGCAGGTGGCTGATGGTGTGAGTTGAAATTTAATTCCAGACTTGGAATTCTAACGTTTTACGATATAGAGCCGTGTCGGATTCATAATCCGATTTTCGGGAGACATTTGTAGGTGCTAATACCTTTATGGCCATAAATGCTTTATCCCGTATTTCGCTAGCTTTATCAGGGCTTTTCGCATAAATATCAATTTGAATATTAGTCATTGTTTCAGCCTGTCCAGCGAACACATCCTCGTCAACTTCATAGAATGAAAATATTAACCATGGCGGACTGATAGCGGGCATATCTTGCGGAACAACGAGCGGAAACACCTTATCAGGCAATACAGGATCTAAGAGTTTGAGCAAGTCGGCATCAGTCATTTATTGAGCACTCCATCAATCGCCTGATTCAGTTTTTCGATTGCTGCACTAGCGGCTTCATCGGCTTTGCTATCGAATGCAGGACGGATAAAAGGTACGGGGGGCATCTTTGAAGTGCCTTCTTCCAAAAATCGCCAGTAATAAGCGTTTCTTGGGTCTTTGGCTTTCATTGAATTATCGCTATTAGTCCCCTCTTTATTACTACCCCGAACATAAACACCCGCCGAAACTTCGCCATTTTTGCGACTGCGCTGGCTGCTGGCCATAATATTTCGGGCTAGCTTTCCAGTACGCCTTGGTGCTTTTGCTCTCACTTCATCACGTAAAACAGCAGCACCCGCATAAGTCGCTTGTCGCAATACCCTCGTACTCTCAGCTTTGCTGAGTTCCTCAAGCTCTTTACTCACATCAAGGAACCCGCTGAAATCAATATTAAAATCATCCATCAGCCTTAACTCCCTGTTTACACAGCAATTCAAGCCGGGTATTTTTCACATCAGGAATAACGGACTGAATATCATAGTTGAGCCCATTAAATACCATCCGGCAGGTTGAGTTAATATCAGATCGATAACGCATCCAAACGCGAACGGTGATTTCTGACATTTCGGCACCTGACGCAAGAAGCTCGCGACCTGAAATTGGCTTAACTTCAGCGCGTGTCGTAGCAATATCAACCCATTGATTTTCACGGGCACCTGAGGGTAGTTTGACTAGTTCATTACGTTGAAAGGTCACTTTGTGTCGTAAGCGCCCTGCTTGCATAAATCCCCCTTACAGCCCGTAAATACGGTAAGGCTGAAGCAACGCCTCTGTTGCAAACGGCAATGCTGAGGTGATATTACCAATATTGGTGGCTTCGCGGTTTTCATACCATTGACCAATCAATAACAGCATGGCATTTTTGACATCATCACTTAGCAACAGCGACTCAGGATCGTCTTGATAGCCTTCTGATGATTCGTTTTCATACAACGTCCTGCGCGTATAGTGTTCCACATACTTCACCGCAGAGCCTGTATAAATCGTCAGTAACTTATCATCATCGGTAAAATCAGAATCAATATTGCAATGCGCTTTAACTAATTCAAGAGAAAGCATTATTTCTCCTTTTTAGCCTTAGTTTGCTTTGTTTCCTGCTGTTCCTGCTGTTCCTGCTGTTCCTGCTGTTCCTGCTGTTCCTGCTGTTCCTGCTGTTCCTGCTGTTCCTGCTGTTCCTGCTGTTCCTGCTGTTCCTGCTGTTCCTGCTGTTCAGCAGCATGATTGATAACTACTTCAGAAGCATAGCCTTTTTGAATAAGCTCGCGCCCATGCAGTTCCAGCGTTTCAATTTCGTCACCTTCCGTGACCACTTTACCGCCAAAGTAAATCGCACGTAGTATCAAGAGTTTCATATTTCACCCCAAAAGAAAAAGCGGCCTTATCGACCGCCTAGATTGATTATTCGCCCGAGGCAGGCGCTGTGAAGTCACCATAAACAAAAGCTTCTGGGCGTTTTAACGCTAACGCCAGACGCTCTTCGCAACGAATAGAGATCATGTTTTTCTCAAAGTCGTCGGCGTTTTCGGTAGAAATCACCACATTGGTTTCTTCGCGGTCAAACAGCTGCGCACCCGCATTGAAGGCCCCAGTCAAGAACTTACCTTTGAATGCTGCAGTTTCAGTGACAACAATCGGTAAACCCCATAACGTTGGACCTGTTAATGCCGACGGATTCGCCAGAATGTAACGGCCCAGTGAATCTTTCAGCAGTTCAATCTTCGCCCAGTCGATGAAGTGCAGAACGTGCCCCGTTGCTGGGAAACGCGCTAACTGTGCTTGGAGCATAGCCAAACGCAAATCATCAATGCCGTTTTGTTTATCGACTTCGAACTCCGCCTTGAATTTAGACGCTTGCGGGATGATACCGTGCAAATGAGCGCCAGAGCCGTCCCCGAACAAAATTTCTTGCTCTTCGACAAACTTCAAACCGTAACGCATTTCAGCGTCAACCAATGATTGCAGTTGTGCGAAGTCATCTAAAATCTGCTTAGAGGCCTTGAACATATGTGCAATGGTGGTAACTGGCGTGATTTTTGTTGCAAACTGGATGTTGCTGTACGGCTTGGTCGTATTTTCTGGTGCCACAGCAGCGGCGTTGGTAAATCCGGTTTGCTGTACCCAGAAAATAGCCGGTGAGGTCGTTTTCCCGGGTGCAATTAAATCACGGATGAACAAGCGTTGTTTTGGTGCAACATCAATCCCCGGTAAGCGATGGGGCTCGACCACGCCCTCAGCCACATCAACAGAGGTTAGTGCAGCCTGAACGGGAACCGAAATGCGCTTACTGGCTTGAATGCTGGAATTAATATCTTTCAACACGTCGGCTGAAATGACTTGCTGACCGATACTTTTTGCAGCCTGAACCGCGTTACCTAGCGGCATTTGAGCGACATGTTGCTCCAACTCACCTAAGGAAGCTTTCAGTGTTTTTTCAGACTCACGTAGTGCGTTGAGCTCTGTCATCATTTTATCGACAGAGGCTTTCGTTTCATCACTTAAGCCCCCTACTCTTTGGGCTTCTTTTAATGCTTCTTCGGCTTTCGCATTAAACTCACCGGTCGCTTTTTCAATTTTAGCCGACAGGTTTTTTAACAATTCATTTGCTTCAGACATAATGTCTCCAATTATTTTGATAGGTTAGCGAAGGCATCGATCGCCTTCTCCAGTTCCGAAAGGGATTCAGGGTTAATATTGGGGGTAGCGCTTGGCGTACCGTCGGGATCTGAAGTAGCGCTCGGCATACTTCGTGTTAAAGCACTAATGAGTTTTCGACGCTCAGAACGCGGGGTTTTCGATTTTGCTAATAATGCATCTAATTTACGAATAGCAGCTTGTGGGCTTTCGTCACCATCGTCAACAGCATCGACCGCTAGCAAGCTATCTGCAAACCCTTTTTCAATCGCATCACTGGCACCAATATACGTTTCGTTATCCATCATCTGGCTAACGGTTTCATCGGATTGACCGCTTCGCGCTACATAGATATCCGCCATCGATTTATCAAAAGGAGCAAGGTCATTTGCCAGTTTGGCGAAATCATGGCGATTACCAATACCGACAGCCCAACAGTTGTGGATCATCAAAAAGGCACCGCGCCCCATTTGTATTTCATCACCTGCCATCGCAATAATGGAAGCCGCTGAAGCCGCAATACCTAAAATGTTAACGGTGACTTTGCCGCTGTGCGCACGAAGTAAGTTATAAATGGCTAGCCCTTCAAACATGTCACCACCCGGGCTATTAATGTTGACAACAACATCATTGTTCCCAATGGCGCGAAGTGCAGCAGAAATACGCTTGGCGGTGACGCCTTCGCCCCAAAAATCTTCACCAATCACGTCTAATACCGAAATGGTGTTATCCGAACTGGCGGCACGAATACCGCTATTCCACTTATCCAGTGCTTTAGGCTTGAGTTCATAGCTAATCGATGCGCAGGGGCGATCCTCCAGCGCAACTGGCAAATGACTTTTTTTCATTCAATTTACTCCTCGGAATGAGGTTTGTTAGATTCAGGGGAAGGTTTGTTAGCTTGAGCTGATGGATTACCTTCAGGAAATAGCCAGCTGCTCAATTGTGCCTTCAGCTTCTCGGCTTCATTGCCCGCGCTATCTTTCCCGAGTTGGTCAATCGGCGTGAGGTTGAGTTGAACGGTATAAATATCGCCCCCGTCAATTGGTGGCAAGTTCTCAAGTCGCCTCACATCATTGCGACTCATCCAGCCATTTTGTAGGGCAGTAGTGTAATAAGCTGAACGTCCCGCACTGTCGGCACGCAATAAACCTTCAACAGAAAACTCCGCATAATATTCATCATCGCTATCGAGTAGGCAACGACTGATTTCTTGCTCAATATTGACCAAAAGCGGGCGCAGTGTATTGGTCAGAAACTGCATATTCATGCCTTCTACACTCGACGCCCAGCTGCTCTGTTTATCCGCATGCCCCACCATAAAGGGCGGCACACGAAACCAGCGGCAAATTTCCTCAATACTCCATGACCGGCTTTGTAACAGCTGCGCATCTTCGGGGTTCATGGAAATGCCGTTATAGCTCAGGTCATTTTCCAAGATCATCAACTTGCCCGCATTTTCAGAACTGATGAACGCATTCAAGTAGCCGCGTAGCTTTTCACGTTGCTCTTTTGTCAGTGCTGTTTTTGAGGATAAGAAGCCTGATGCCAGCAAGCCATTGCGGAAAATCTTGGCGGCGGTTTCATCGGTGGCAATCGCCGAGCCTAAAATATTACGCCCCATCTGAATGGGCGTGAGTCCAACCACACCATCTAGCCCAAACCCACGAATGTGCATCATATTTTTAACGGGGATTGGTCGATTTTTACCGCCTTGCCCCGCGTATTGATAGTCCAATAGCCCATTATCGAGCCGTTTTACTGTCACTGATTGCGGCAATAACGGCTGCAGGGAAACCAACTTTGAACCAATATACTGTTTTTCAACATAGGCATTCCCTTGCAAGCAAATACTGGCTACCACCATCAACATAAATCGTGATGGGGTCATTTCTGCATTGGGCCGTCGACACAGCACGCGATAAGCGGGATGATCTTTCGCTATCACTCGAGAGCCGTCAGTCTGGTACTGGTAAATCTTTAAGGGTAGCGTTGAAATAGATTCGCTCAACAGACGAATGCATGACCATACAGCAGAGAGCTGTAGCGCCTTGTCTGTTGATACGGATTTTCCACTGCTGCTTAACCCGCCCAGCGCTTTCAATAAATCTTGAGTCTCAATCCCTGCAGGGGGATTTTGCTGACTAGCATTCAACCGCTGCGCTTTGCGTTGTGATTTCCGTCTGGCCATTAGAACCCCACCATAATTGGATTATCAAAGAAACCTTCAATATCTCCATCATTTTCATATTCTTCTTCAGATGCACCAATTGCCATTGCTGAAGCAACAACACCATCAATGCGCCCTGTACTTTTCCTTTTCGCAAATATGCGGTTTTCCTTTTGATCCGCCTCTGTCACTGCTGATGCCGCATTCCACCGTAAACAGGGATTAGCATGGATAATGATGGTCTGGTCATCAATTAACCCTTCAAATAGTTCAATTGAGTGAGGCATCCATAAGCCAGAATCTTTCGCCTTGTAATAACCTTGTCCGTGAGGAACTAAGGGTACCGTGACTGCAGCCTCATCTAATTTAGGCTCTAAGTATTTGATCCTGTATTGGTCAAATGCAATGGCGACTAAATTCACATGTGTTGTTATTTCAGCAATCCGCTCAGCAACAAACTCATATTTAACTGCATTACCAGGAGGGGTATGGATAAAGCCTTTTCTAGCCCATGCATCATAAGGAACGCGGTCAGTTTTAGCTCTATCTAGCAAGGTGTCTTTCGGTGTCCAGAATTCGACATAAAGATGTTTGATTCGTGGAAAATAAAGTGCTAACGCGGTTAAATCTCGTGTTCCTGACAAATCCAGCCCGCCATAACATTCCTCGCCTTGCAAGTCCTCTAATCTGAACGCTTTCTCACAACTCATCCATGTATCACCATTTATCCATGGATTATCAGCATCGACCCACTGACAAAAGTTAAGCCGACGAACAATGCTTTCTTTTGCGGGCATACCTTGAGCTTGTGTAACTTGCTCCCGTAAATAACGGTCAGTAAAGGTATAACCTAAAGAGGGGTTGGCTTTTCCCCAGCACGATTCATCTTTAAAGGGGTCATCCCCCTCATCAAGTGAACAGATATAAGAAAAGAAACTGTCATCTTCAATCGAACCTTCAGCAACTTTTCGACCATATTCATGGTAGTCATAACACACGCTGGTTTTATCATGGCCACTGTTAGTGATCATAAATATCAATGCTTGCCGTCGACCTTTAGTCCCAGCACGCATCATTTCAACAACGTTATTATTTTTATGCTCATGAATTTCATCAATTAATGCGCAATGAGGGCGTGGGCCTGACTGCCCATCGTCAGCACTAATCGGTCGGAAAAATGACCCTGTTTTTAAAAATGCTAAGTTCCATTCTTTACCTGTACCACCTGATTTGGTGATCCGCTGGCTCAATGCAGGTGATTGGTCAACCATTGCAACCGCATCACGGAACAAAATCATAGCCTGGTCTTTCTTCGTTGCTGCGGCATAAACTTCAGCGCGCGGCTCACTGTCAGCCGTTAAGCAATAAAGACCTACTCCACCTGCTAAGGGTGATTTACCCGAGCCCTTCCCTGACTCAACATACACCATGCGAAAGCGACGAGTGCCATCTTCCATTTGCCAACCAAAAATCGAACCAACCACGAAACATTGCCATGGCAGCAAAATAAAAGGCTTCCCCTCGTGCTCACCACCATTAAGTTTTAGTACCTTTGCAAAGAAACCAATTGCACGCTGAACTGCATCAATATCCCACACTAAACCTCGTTGTTTAGCTTCTTTTAGGTCTTTAAGGTGTCTAGCACAAGCATTTCGAATGTCGGGGCCAGCAAGAATTTTACCGTCATGAACGTCTTGGGCATATTGCGTTGCAGGGTCAACCGAAGTACGCGTTGAGCGGGTCTTCCTCTTCTTCTCCACCATCGATTTTCACCTTTGAGCGAGCAGCCGGAGTCAAACCGAACTCGACTAAATAACTTTTAAAACGGCGATCCGCATCAGCCAACATTGCTACTGCTGGGTGCGCTTTAATCAGAAAATCACCCAATTGGGTTTTTGTTGTATAAGTGCGACCTTCAATCGCTATCGTGTCGCGTAGCTGAAGAATATCAGCGTAGATATCACAAAGCCTTTCCAAAGCCAAAGCGTCTGCAATGGTTAAAACGCCCATACCATCAAGTAGCAAGGTTAATTTTGCCCATGCGATTTTTCCCCAATCCGTTAAGTGCTCGGGTGGGCTTGGAATTTCACGCCGAGGTTTGGGTTCTTTGTCGTTAAGTTTTCGTTTCCCCGGATTACCCGTTACCAATTTCAAGTTGGTCGGTTTCGGGCGTCTTCCTGCCATCGGAACCTCCCAGAAAAAAACTTTTCATTTCGCGGTTGTGCACACGAATGACTACGGTCGGTAATTTAAGGCAAAGGTTTTGAACTTTTACCCCGCCCCTACCGTTATGATTTCAAAATGAAACTATCATAAGTAAATATCAGGTGCGTCTGTGATCATTGATTCATGCCACACGAATTCAACATCAACTGAAGCATCTGATGGATACGTGTTAATGCTGACTTGTTTTTGATTAGACAACATTTGACCATCAACGGTAAGGCAGTAGCCAATCTGTTTGCCATGTTTGAACAGCTTAGAAAGTTTTACTTGCTTAGTTTCAATCATACTATTTATTCCAATGTGAATTAGGGTCAAGCGGTATACCATCTTCACTGCAGCCGACAACAACACCACTCTTCTCCATGCGTTGCTTAGTGGAGTTATGATGTGATGCACATAGGCTTTGGTAGTTATTGGTATCCCAGAATAACTTTTGGGCTTTGGCTATCTGTTCGGCATTACCTGAGTCAAGCGCATCCTTCAATCGGTGCGGGGTAATATGGTCGACCACAGTTGCTGCAGTAATGCGACCTTGCTCTTGGCACATCACGCATAGGGGATACTTAGCAAGATAGTTAAGCCTAACCTTTGCCCACCGACCACCGTAGACATTGGGCTTTTTCACTGATGCCATCCAGACTTAACGGATTGAATATCAGTGCGAAGATGTTCTAGAGAAGCTGCAAGCGCTTGTTCTGAATCAGTCATGGTCTGTTGTATTGATGCCATGGATGACTGTAATAAGCTTAAGCCTGTCTCCAGTGCTTTGATACGGCGTTGGTCTTCCGTTTCTATTTTAGTTGTCTCGTTTAAAAGGTCACCCTTTGCACGCTTAAGGGTAATTGAGTAAATTACAGCTCCTTTAATTGCTCTTGTTTCAATAAGCGCCTGCCCACAACTAACATTGAACACTTGAGCAGCGAAACCGACAGAGACACTGATGTTGCAATTATTACCACCACTGATGATGTAATGCTCATAGCCAGCCTTATCAGCCCATGAATTATAAGTTTTAGCTGCATTAACTATACTTTGGTTGATATCGTTAATCTTTTTAAGCATCTCAGCTGGCTTATCAATTCCTACTAGTTCAATATCTTTGTAATTTCTCTCTGTTTTGTAACCTGCAGCACTAGACAGCGAGGTGCTATGTAACTCTAGGTATAGCTGACGCCTATCACTAATAAGCTGCTGTAATCTCTTTTCAAGGTGAGTGCAATGACCTATTGCTTCAAAGTTAATTTGCTTATCTGACATGACTGTCTCCTCAAATAAAAAGCCACCAGCGGCTAACTGATGGCTATTTAGAATATTCTTCTAGCTGATTTATCAGGGTTTCATTAAAACCCCGTGAATTTTGATACATGACTCTTTTTACTCAATATAAAACTCTATCAATGCTACTCAATGAATAGCATTTGTAGAATTAAATAAAACTCTCTTATATTTACCTTAACTGAAAGATCATTTTAGTTATAATATGAACTACCGAAAATTAGCTATTAGCGCATCTATCAATATCATGAAATATTATACTGCCGACAGAACTAAACTTATAAAAAAAGGGGATATATTTGACCTTTACACTAAACCACGAAACCTTCCATCCGCCATTACCGCAATAGATGAAAGATTTTGCAAAAAAGCAGAATTAAAATCTTATCTATCAGAATTTTTTCCATCTGGAATTTCATATCATGGTATGCAATATTTACTAGACAACAAAAATCTTATTTCTTCGGGCTATGCAGAGCCATTAATTACTTTATCCCCAGCAATAGAAATCATCTATGAAACAATAAGACGGAGCGAGTTCCCAGATAAACCATCTAGAATGACTTGTGCTTATGCATGTCTAACCATTCAAGATGCGCAGAATTACTTTAACGATGCTAGCCTTCCTATATTTGAAATATCTACAAATAAAAAATACTTTATAGCAGACTCCTCCTTACTTAAAATAGGGTCTAATCACCTATCAACATTAGTTATGGCTAGAAAGTATTGGTCAGGTTCAACATCTGAAGATCCACAATTAGAAGTCCTAATTGAATGTCCTGCTGTGATTGGCGAAAGAGTGGCATAAATTACCGCTTACCCTAAGATTACCTTAACTCAATTGCTCCAATATCTGGAGCAATTCTTTGTTGTTCAATTTCCCGTATTGCTTTCTTGTCGGGCTTTTAGTAAGGATTTTTCAGCGTCACTCTTTATTGCCGCTTTGATTATCGAAGCAATAGCAAAGAATGTAGCAAGTACGAACCAGCCAGAATAAGCAGCAAAAGCTACATAAGCCACATTGGTTAATACATCATAAGTTCGCCATGCCATTGATTGGTGCTTGTAGGTTTTTGCGAATTTATCTTTATCAACGAAGATAAGTAATATCCCCATGACAGCAAATAGCCACCCTGTGAAATACCCGATATTGGTTAGCCCTTCATTGTTCAGGGTCAACCCAAAATAAAGTGATGCGGCAACGACCACATCAATGAGTATTGCTAGCAGTCTCGCCTTCATCGTAAACACTCCGTTCTAATGTGGTTTTGGGTTATTTTTTTCTACTTCAATATCTCTAATGCCTTTTAATTGCCCGTTAGCCTTATCAAGCGCTGCTAACAAGTAATCAACCCAAACTACCGCTTCGCAATACGTTAAAGTTTGGGGGGTAACGGTACTAATACTGGCTGAGTTAATGTTTCCGGTATCGGTGTACATTGACCTAAGATTATCGGTGTATTTGAGCAACCTATTAGCAATAGACTGAGGCACAGGCAAATCACAAGTAGGCTCTTTTTTAAGAATCGTTCTGTATTCAATTACTCTCTCCTGTGATTTAACTTCTGCCTGAATACCATAACGGTATGCCGATGTAGCTATTTGATTGAATCGATTGAACTCAAGTGATTGCTTGGCAATGACACGGCTTTTCTTGATATTGTCATCTTTCAGTAATGAATTGTTTTCATATTCAGTAACAGCCCACCAGCTCACAGCAAATAGCGCCAGAAATAACCAGAATGAATTATCGATTTTCATAAGTTCACCTGCTTACCTCGGTAGTGATCTAGGGCTTTTTGGCAACGCTTTTCTAAACTTACCTTGTCAATACTGCAGGTATCGTCTCTGAGTACATATACGCCAGTTGCCAAGTAGATGGGGAATCCGATAAAGAATAAAAGTAAGCCGAGTCGAACTTTCCAAGGCATACTGCATTTTCTATCTCCCTGCGTGTTATTAGGCCTTTCCACTCTTTACCCCCTGCATAAGTCCAGCGTTTTAATTCATTGCAAGCACCAGCGATATCGCCTGCATTCAGTTTCTTTAGCATCGTAGAACGTGCAAAAGCACCCGTGCCCACGTTGTAAGCAAAGGAATAAATAGCGGCTCGGGTGTTATCGTCGATATCAACTTTGATTAGAGGGTCTACGCCCTTTCTGACTTTGCTGAGGTCTTTTTCAAGCAAAGCTAAACATTCCGACTCTGTGTAGGTTTTGGTGGGGATAATGTCAGAGCCCGTGTGCCCAAAACAAACCGTGGTAACATTCACAACATCTTTATAAGGTTTAGTTTCCATGCCTTCAAAATAAGCAATCATGCTTACAGTCAAAGCAAGTAAGCCACCAGCGGCAGCCATTTTTATTTTATTTGGTATTTTTGCCACTGTTAGCCTCTCTTAATTTGAATTCTTTCCGTTTGTAGTACCAATTCACCAAGAAGGTAGCGACAGTGCATATAATCCCGATGAGCACCGCCCATTGGTCTAGAGATAATGCCCCTGCTGCTGTAGTAATTACTCCGAGAGCATAAGAAAAAGGGCTTGAGTATTTTTCGTGCATACGCATATCCACCCCCTTCGGAGTGTTCCGTTAATTATGGTTGTAGGGATTTCTGTTTTTTCGCCCTCATTTGAGGGGATAAAAGAAGAAGTGAAAGAAGAATTACAGCATCAATCGAACATAGTTTTTGCCATACGACCAGTTTATTTGGTCATAAAAAAATAGCTTCTTAAATAATCGATGCTGCCACACTCCGTTTTCTTTGCCATATTTAATAAATAATGGAATATCACGAAGTGCATTATAAAATATAGTCGCGTGGTCATATCCCATTACGGTAATATCAATATAGGTTTCATACCTTTTGACGTAGCGATCATCCACCATTAGCTTAAATATATACTTCATAGCTTGGTAGCCATCGGCTTTTTTGTTGGCCCTCTCAATTACAGCCTTTCTTTTTTCATTGGCTATATAAGCATCGTTAACAGCCTTTATTTCATCGATAGTCATATAAGCCCCTGAAAAAAAAGAAAAGGCTACTAATTCGTAGCCTCTAATTATTTATTAGCTTTTTATCATCGAACGTCCCATGGGGTTTCATCCAATTCAAAAACTATACTGCTATCATGGATTTTGTAACAAACGCTCTTGAGTACATCATGATCTTTATTCAAATCACTACAACCAGCATAATAGGAAACCTTGGCTGAAAATGAAAAATAATCTGATTCAATTTGTTCCACTAACAAAGAATCATCGCAGTAGCAATATCTCGGATCGTCAGCAGCGAAATCACTTAAAACATAATTTTCAAAAATTGACTCGTTATTCTTAATTAATTGTCTAATTCCATCTAAATCATTAGGGGCTATCTCACCTAACGGAATTTTATATACTCTATTCATATAAACCTCTAATCTGATATAACACTCATCACTTATATCATTTTTAAGATTGTACTTCTGTGGTTATAGTTAGATTTTTGTAACTGCCTGATTTAGCTCAGGCAAGCTGTTGTACGCCACTACAACTATTGACGCGGTTTATTCTGCTCTATCTCTAACTTTGTTTGTTCGAAACGGTCTGTTTCTAGCTCAACACCGATAACACGACGATTAAGTTTTAATGCCGCCTTTATTGTGGCGCCAGAGCCCATAAAGAAATCAGCAACTACATCACCCTCACGGCTACTACTATTGATAATGTGTTCCATCATTGCTGAAGGTTTTTCACATGGATGTTTGCCGGGGTAATATTGAACGGGTGGATATACCCATACATCGGTATAAGGAACATCTACTGTTACAGTAAACGGACGCCTTAATAGTTGGTATTGCTGAGATAACTCATGATATTCACGATTTAGTAGTTTTTGTTCACTAACTAAATCAGCGTGCTGGCGGCTTAATGGATTGTCGCTGAACTGTTTTACTGCTACTTGGTTAAATAGCTCTTGTAGCTTCAAGTAGTCTGATTCGTTCGGTAATTGCCATTGACTATAGCCAAACCAATGAGAAGCCATTTGCTTTCCAGTGGCCTGATGTATTTCCTTTGCCGTTATGCCTAATGAATCTCTTGCTTGCTTAAAATATTCAATCAATGGCCTCAGTGTATTTTCTTTCAATTCTCTGCGTCGCTGAAGATAACCACTGCTTTTCCCCTTGTAAGGGCTTTGATAGTGTTCAGCAAACAAGATCCGCTCTGTCGCAGGGAAATAACTTCTCAGGCTTTCTTTGTTTTGTCGTCGCCATGGTCCCGATGGTTTAGCCCAGATAATATGGTTAAGCACATCGAACCACTCACGCACTAATAATTCCGTATCAGCCGCAAGCTTTGAACCACAAAACATATATAAGCTGCCGTTTGGCTTCAGAACACGCCAAAATTCCGCAAGCATTTCATCAAGCCACGATAAATATGTAGTGACGTTTTCCCACTGATTATCCCAATTGCATGACTTAACCTGAAAATAAGGTGGGTCAGTTGCAATTAGGTCGATACAATTGTCGGGAAGTGTCTTTATGTAGCTAAGTGAGTCATCATTGACTAAATTGATACTGTTTAAATTCACAGTGTTTTTCATAGATCAGGGAAACCTTTTTTGATAAGCTTCACTTGCTTTGTGCACATAAGCAGTGGGCTTTAGTTTGTCCGTGATCCGTTCTCAACGGGCGAATGGCTGGAAGGTGCTACCAACACCCACCAGCCGCCCATTTTCACAGTGCTAGATATTTTGAAATGTATTTTCTTCGATGTTTTCTTTGATTAATCCCGCTATCGCTAGTTGCGTTAATATCAACTGACAACGTGATTTTGCTAATTCTGTATAGTCTGAGATTTCTTCTATTGTCGCCCACCAGGAGTGCGGAACAACCTCTAAAACTATCTTTGCCTCTTCTGTCATATCAGTCTGTTTTAACATGATATTTTCAAACCTTTGGTCAGTTATTGTGCATAACTACACATGTACCTCTGACCAATCGTAACAGCAAGTTCTATTTGCTTATAAAGCAAAAAACCCCGCACAAATGGCAAGGTTTCATTCTATAAGTTCGGTTACAACGTATTCACTCTTATCACAATACCAACATTTTTGCGTACGCGTTAGTTTTTTATTACAATCACCAAACCCAAATTTTATTAATGGATTATATATGAACTTTTCTGAATCTAAAAAAGATGGAAATACAAAAAAATGCTTAGTAAGAGCGTTTAAAGTTAACACGTCATCTAATGATGTTCTTTTTAATCAAATTTCTAATTCAACTAAATTCATCCCTGATACAGTCATCAAAATAAGTAAAGATAAACATTTAAAATTAAAAGAGTTCTCAACAGCAAATAATTGTCATTATTTGCACTTTGCCTTATACAACCCAAAAGAACAAGTTTCTATAACACCAAGTACTAAAAATAAAAGTGATTTATTAGATGTTGAAAATCTTGATAATTTACATGCTTTCTTGTTAGTAAAAAATAATGACATTGCATCTTTAATGCAAATATCAACTAATTGGTGTGAAAATAAAATTGCTACAATTTTTGAGCAATTTGGAATTACAATTACTCCAACACCTATTTTAGAAAAAACCGTTGTTGCAAAAATTAAAGAGCAAAAACTGAGAGCATTACACTTAGATCTTGCAGTTGATGAATCTGACTTTGTTACCACTCCAAAATTTTTAGAGTCAATCTTTAAAAAAGAACCAAAGACAAAAACAAAAGGAATTACAGGACATCTTAAAATTGATGCTGCAGGGAATTTAGAACTGGCTCAATCGATAGAAACAGACCCATCTAAATGGGTTAGCGAACTGACTTCCGATTTTTACATTGAAACCAAAAAAGGTGAAAAAATATACGGTGATGATATGAAGCTAACCAAAACCTACTATACTGTTCCATATGGCTCGAAATCCATCAACGCTAAATATGCCAAAGAAATTCTAGAAGATTTTGCTGCAAAAGAGTTATAATGCAGAGAAATGGAGGGGCTAACATGTTTAAAAATTTTAACGTCACAGGAATATTTGTAACAGCATTAAATATTTTAGCCTCAGCTGCTTTTTCTTATTTTCTAACTTATAGCTTAACAAACAACACTGATGCACTAAATCTTGTCGCCAATGTGTTTTCTATTCTTTCTGGTTTCTTACTATTAGTCATAACAATGTCAGGTGAGAACTCAACAGTAATGAATGGACTTTCCTTGCTTGATGAAGCAAATCAGGAAAGACGTTTTTTAATGAGATTTACTAAGTATTATATGTTGTTTTTACTTTATATACTAACCCTTGCCTTGATTTTTATTTTTTATCTACTATCTAAAGATAAAAATAACACAAGCGAATATTTTTTATTTGCAAGATCTTGTATTGGTTATGCTATTTCATTTTTAACCTGTTTTTCTTTTATTCAATCCACCTTTATCCCTTTAAAAATAAAAGCGTTGTTTAAAGAAAAAAGAGATTTAAATAAAAAATAAGCCGCATTGCGGCTTTTATTTCCATCAAACTAAAATAAAGCATAAACAACCATTTATAAATCCCATCGCTGATTGTAGCTCTTTTCTTATTGTTCCATCAGCACATTTTCTTTTTTTAGCAATTGAGCGTAAAGAAACACCACCTACAAAGTGTGCAATGATTAATTCGTATTCTTTTGGCTGAAACTTTTTTAAACAAGCTATACAGCTATCTAAAAGAATTCCTTCATCATCATCACATTTAGGGCGTGATTTTTTTGTATCTATTAATAACCCATTGAATCCAGCTGCTATAGGCTTCCAATCTACACCACTATTATCGGATGCTGCCCATGCTCCCCATAGCTCTAATCTGGTTTGAATATCTCTCATATAATTAATCTCCACTGCGCCGCCATTACCCAAATACACCTAGACCAATAGACCTATCTAGAAAACGAAATAAAAAAACGATTTGGCTTCCATGCTCCCTATCCCACTCTTTCGGATCCTTATGCAACTCGCTGTGGTGAACTCGACACAATGGAATCGTGAATAAATCATGTGCTTTTGTACCTATCCCGCCTTGCCCATAGCCAATTAGGTGATGGGCATCATCTGCCGTAGCACCACAGACACAACAAGGTTGCGATTTTACCCACTGTAAGTACTTCACACTTTCCCAACGCTGTAGCTTTGGCTTTTTCATAAAGCTTGCTGGCGGCTCAGGATCTACTGATAAATTTAAGACGCTCTTTAATGACTCAATTTCATTCAATGTCTTGCTGTGGTATTGCTGAGAAAGCTGAATAAGTCCAGAAGGCTTATGATTTAGATCTTCAGGTAATGTCATCAGTAACATTCGCCCATTGAATGTGTTTAAGTGAGCTCCTGGTCTAAATATCACTGCTCCAATTTCTGGAACTATGATCGGTGTGAGTATCCATTTGTAATTCACGCTGTTTCTCCATGCATGCTAATAGTGATTTCAAAACGCCCACCTTTCACTACCTCACACCACTCCATTTCTACGCGCTTAACTTGATCATCATCTTTCCAAATGCCTGCATGAGTTAACGCATCAAATGGAGCTTTTAGATAATTATCAATATCTCGACGCTGCCGCGAGGGTGGATACATCTTCACAATGACTGATACATTTTCAGTAATTAACTTTGGCCTTTTTCGTAATTGTTCATAGACTGCAGCTATTGCATTAGCACGAAATTTACGACCTGCAGCACTGATTAATGTTTTCCCGTTAATATTCCGCCAGCAGGCATTTACACTCGGAGGAAAAGGTAAAATAAACGTAATAGATTTATTCATTAACCGATGCTCCTAGTTCAATAAGCCTATTTTTTGATACATGCGTTACTGTTGCTTTAGGGGCAATGAATGGACGCCAAATAAGAAACATGGACCCTTTACTATTTCCTTTTTTTTCTTTACCTGTTTTAGGATTAATAAAATTGATTCGTCCATCAGTAATGATCCTCACCTCATCAACACTTTTTAATGCTAATGAGTACCAGGATGTAGATTGATCAGCAGGTAATAACATCACAACTGCTTTGTTTTGCTTTACACATTGTTCAGCTGCTTTTTCAATCCATGGTTTCGGGTTGCTGTAAGGTGGGTTACACCAGATGGCTCCATAACTAACCCAGTCATTTTTTAAAGCATCTTGCTCTAATGTCAGAAAGTATGCGCATAATGCATTTTGTTCATTGGCAGCTGCATCAAGCCAGAAATCGAACTCAAGAGTTAATGCGTCAAATAGCCACACTGGTGTTTGCCAGCAATCTTTATCTTCAACAGGTGTTTTGCTTGAATAAACTATTGTCGTCACGCTGCCACCTTCCTACTTTTATGTTCGAAAACTAACTCTCTGACTTCACAAGCACCGACTAAAACATCGTTAAAATCACCCGTGTCAGGCCAACGTACGCTAACCAACTCAACATCGTTATTGGCCATTAAATTTCGATTCGCGCACTCAAATGCAGCTGCATGACCTGTTGCACTCCAATCGGTATCAGCAAACACAATCAAGTGCCTAACACCTTTTGGCGCAATAAATTTAGTCATATGATTGGCATTCATCGTTGACCATGTATTGACGTTATAAATTTGTTTACATGAAAGGGCTGTTTCTATCCCTTCAGCGACGCCTAATGTTGATGCAACAGGGAACATGCGGATCGCAACTGACTCGGCATAATCAAGATATTTATCATCTTGTAATGAATTCATTTTCTTAGGCACGGGAACAGGGGCTTTCTTAGCGCCATTTAGATATGTTCTATGCAAATAACAGGCTTTACCTTTGCTATCTGTCGCAATCGCCCACATAGCTTGAAAATGCTGAACTCCACCAGACAATCTAATCGGTTGATTTTCACAAAACCGAACACTTTCAGCTGGCAGAGAAAACACACCACGTTCTTGCAAATACAGCGCCGCTGAAGTGTTTTTCAAATCAGGCATACCTGCGAAACATTTAATCAATTTGTTTTGATAGTCTGCTTTTGTTGTATTAACTGACTGTTTTGGCGCTTCTTTTTGTCTGACATTTCCAAGTAGCTGATCTACTTCATCAGCCAACGTTTTAAACGCTTTCCCCTGTGTTCTTTCGAGTAATTGAAATCCGGTACCGGCACTACATTTGCAAATGTAAGTACCCCGACCATCTTTATCATCAATTCGAAATTTGCCCTTCTGCTCACAAATAGGGCACTTGCCTTTAAAGTGTTTTCTTCCTGTAATTGGAGGGAGGCCATAATGTGCAAATATCTTTGCCCATTGCCCATGTGCAGCATCAATAGTATTCACAGTAATGCCCCTTGCTGAGGTTGAGATTTTAATTTGCTTCTAATTTTGTCGACTTGTTCACCAGATTTTTGTCTGGCCTTAACATATTTAATTTGCTTATGTTTGATGTAGTTGCTGACCTCTGGCGTTAATTCTTGTGGAGTGTCGTGCATCCCTCGCGGATAACAGCCAAATTTTTCTTTGTATGTGTTCGCTACCCAACCATCACTTAATGGCTTGCCTTCGGTAGCTCGAATGTTTTGGTAGTATTTGAGTTGAGAGTAAAAGCTTTGCTTCTCTTGTTGTGTGTAGACCTTTGGTTTCTTGTTTAACTTTTTGATATTGCGAGAATCATCGACTTCAATATCTTCACCAGCCAAAGGCTTAAATCCACATTTAGGGCACACATAAACGCCTGCAGGTTTCATGTAGTGGCAAGATGTGCATTCTTTGGGGGTTTTCTCAGTTTTTACGATTTCGCGGAAGCTACTAGACTCTTGCATTCCATCAGTTTTATCTAGTAACTCGTCATATTCGATGTCATCAGGGAACCCTAAACGAAGTACTGAACCTGAGTGGTCAAAAATAATACATTTATCTTTGCCGTGAGCTTTTCTAAGTCCGCGCCCAATACACTGAACCCAACGAATTTCTGATTTAGTCGGACGCGCGTAAATGATGCATCGAACATCACTATCAAAACCCGCAACGAGTGTGCCGACGTTAACAATGATCTTAGTTGCACCCTGCTCAAATCGGTGAACAATAACTTGACGCTCATCATGCGGTGTATCTGCCGTGATAATTTCGGCATTCACTCCAGCGCGATTGAATGCAACAGTGACGAAATTCGCATGGCTGACGGTGACACAAAAACAAATAGTTGGCAGGTTTTCACCATTTGCTAACCAGTTATCAACTACATCACCAACAAGATCCGCACCGGACATAATCTCTGCAATTTCAGCCTCTTTATAATCTGTACCAAACTCTCGGCTACGTGCTGTATTTACTTTCGATAAATCAGGTTTAGTGGGCGCATAAAATTCATACTTGCTGAGGTCACCACGCTGAATTAATTCTTTCATCGTCGTCGGTTTGATCAGTGTTTCGTAATATTTGCCAAGGAATGGAGAAAAAGGGGTGCCAGATAACCCGATCACCTTAATTTCGGTATCACGAATAACCTCTAAAATTTTCTTACGACGAAGATGAGCCTCATCAATGATTAATAAATCGATGTTGTCTGGAAATTCACGGCGAATGAGGGTATCTGCTGAAGCAATTTGAACGAGTTTTGTAGGATCATAATTTGGATGGTCAGCCCACACGAACCCGATTTCTTCCATAGGAATTCCATATTCCTGAAAACGTTCTGCTGTTTGAGCTATCAAAATGGTATATGGGGCACAGAACATAACTCGCATACCACGCTTGATATAACCATTTGTGATAAATGCCGCTAGCCCGGTCTTACCACTTCCCGTTGGGCTATAAATCATGAATGTGCGGTTTTGTTTCCAGTTTTGGCGCAACATAGCTAACCCGCGCTCTTGTGCAAAATTTGGTGTGATATTTAACATCCGACCCTCTCTTAATTTGCCATGCCAAGGACGAAGCCTTTTCTCAACAATTCACCATCTAGACGTCTAAGCGGCTGGTGGCCTTTTTGTAAAACGCACAGTGATCTGTATTAAAGATCTTGCCCTTCCTTGGCAGTGCCTTCCCCTACACCCCTTTCAAAGATCACCCCCCTTACCCCCCTAGAAAGTTTTCCCCTCTTCCCCAAAATAACAAACAGACGTCCAGACATCTTTAGCTCTAAATCTTTGGTTATCGAGTTACTGCTAGAGGTTTTGATGCATACCCTTGAATCGATCTTGATAAGCGCCTAACAAACTCTCTCAACCGGGCATTTGCTTCATGCCGCGCTACGTTATCTTTTTTGTATGAAACGGGCTCTATATCCCAAAACTCTTGATAAACATTTGAGTAAGCCACCAGCGCCCTATTTCTAGAGCTTGGTGACAGTTGTAATAACATTTCTTGAATCCACTTAGCGTCATCAGGAAAATAGTGCTTAGGCATCGGTATGTTGTATGTTCGATTCATTTGCTAATCGCTCATGCGTATATGGGATACTTGGGTCGTAGTGGCATAAAATTGCTACATCTTCAGGAACACCAAAACGCTTCCATTTCCCAACTGCTTGACCACTACGGCTTTTGCCTTTTAGCGGGTAAGCTTTCCCAATGGCCGTATTTGTTTTGTAAATTATTTTTAGGATTTCATACAGATTCATACAAACCTCTTGAAAGTTTTCTTTCGTTAAATCATATTAAAAAGAAACCTAAGTTTCAATGTTTTTTGATATATTAGTTTCGGGATAAATTTTAGAGGTGAGAAAATGAGCACATTTGCAGAAAGATTACTTGAACGACGAACTGAAATGGGGATGTCTCAAGATGAGCTAGCCAAATTAACGGGCGTATCAAGAGTAACAATAAGTAAGATTGAGCTGGGGGAATCACAAGATACTAGGTCTGCAAACCTTTTTAAAATTGCAGCAGCCCTAAAGTGTTCGCCAAAATGGTTACTTAGTGGAGAAGAACCAATATCTGAACCTTCCATAAAACTTGATAACAACGTTTCAAACCCTAGACCTTATAGGCCGTCACCTAAATACCCAGTTTTAAGCCTGGTTCAAGCAGGCAGTTGGAACGAAGCATGTGAAGCCTATACACTAGACCAAATTGATGAATGGTATGAATCAGAAGTGCATGTACATGGATCTGCATTTTGGCTTCGAGTCGAGGGCGACTCAATGACAGCCCCCATTGGGGTAAGTATACCTGACGGGTCGTTAGTGCTGGTTGATACAGGCAGGGATGCAATTAATGGTAGTCTAGTCATAGCTAAGCTAACAGACTCAAACGAAGCGACATTTAAGAAATTAATTATCGATGGAAATAGCCACTTCCTTAAAGGGTTAAACCCTTCTTGGCCTATGTTATCCATTAATGGGAACTGCAAAATAATAGGTGTAGTTGTTCAAATGATGATGCGTTTTGTATAAACAAAATTAAGTATGCCCGCCAACTAGAACACCTCTTCGATGTATTCAATTAACCAGCGAAAGCTGGTTTTTTATTTCCGAAACTTTTCTTTCACTTTTCTATTGACACAAAAACCACCTTTGTGTAACTTAGGTTTCGAGAAACATAAAATGAGGGACACCTAATGAACTTTTCGCAAAACAATACGAAAGTATTGCAACTAAACAAGCAAGTGGCCACTTTATTATTTTGTGCGCTTGAATCTAGTTCAACTCAAGAAATTCAATCTCTAATTGAAATGGCTATAGAAAAAAATGAATTAGCTAACACCATCATAAAAAATGAGTCAGAAGAAATAGGAACTACTAGTACTGTATTAACAGCATTAAAAAATAGAGTACATAATATTAAACCTCAAAACTCTTTCGCTGAACGCCTAAAATTGGCTCTCAAAGAACAAGGTATGACACAGGCGAAATTAGCCAAAAAGATTGGGGTATCTCAGAGTACTATTAGCGCATTAGCTACAGGAAAGAAAGGTGGTGACCTTGCTATTGAAGGTATTATTGCCGGAGCTCTAGATGTTAGCTCTTTATGGCTAGCACATGGCATAGGCGAAATACATGGTGTTGATTTTTAACCAATAGCAATGAGGCTCAAAAAATGCCGACTATACATTATGCGCCAAATCCCTCAGCACCGAAACCTGATATACGTACAGTTAGTACGACTTTCACTTATCGTTTCTGGACTGAAAAAGATGGTAAATTTCTAAAGTTATCTACAACTGCAAATACCGAAGAGGAAGCAATTAATAATTTAAATAACTTTAAGTCGCATTGTGTATTGTGCGCTCGTATACCTACTAATTAAATAAAAATAACTTTTCTATTTTATCAGCGTCAATGCTGAGGGATTAACTTTATCTAAATATAGGAATTGAAATGTCTGAATATGAAGAAACCGAAAATGATATCGCTGATTTTGATGATACAACCATTCGCTCTACTCATTATGTAGATGATGGACGTGATTGGACTGCTCGTATTATTCACGGAATAAAACAACGTTGTTATATAAGAATGGGTATTTGTCCTCCTATTCCGCCAGCACCACAAGTTATAAAGCCAAAAATAACAACTATTAAAAAGAAAAAAAGAAAAAAAGAAAGAGAAATAAATCAAGCATTAAGTGAACCTTCAAATAACAAATTTACTTAATTGGAATAATTATGAAACAACAATATATTGAAAAAAGGTTTTCTTCTGAGAGTTGTAATTTAATTCATGTCATTAATGATATTGTCGATGATTATCAGGCTGAAGGCTACACACTTACAACTAGACAGGTTTATTATCAATTAGTGGCTAGAGATATTATTGAAAATACTCTTAATAGCTACAAACGTATTGCTGGACTTATTAATGATGGAAAATTAGCTGGTGCTATTGACTGGGACGCACTAGAGGACAGAACGCGAGAATTTAAAACTCGTGCTCACTGGGATGATCCAGCAGATATAATCATGGCTGGCGCTAATCAATATCACGAAGACCTGTGGGATAATCAGAAACACCGTGTGTTCGTTATTATTGAGAAAGAAGCCCTTGTGGGTGTTTTAGAGAGGTTATGCCATCGCTATGATGTCCCTCTTCTAGCTGCTCGAGGATATCCAAGTGGTACCGTATTAAGAGAATTCGCCAAAAACCATCTATTACCAAATATGACTCGTAGTATTTTCTGCAAGATACTTCACTTAGGTGACCATGACCCCAGTGGGATTGATATGACAAGGGATTTGAAAGATAGACTTGATTTGTTCAGTGAAGTCTATAGCGATATTCATGTTCACCGAATAGCTTTAAACATGGACCAAATAGAAGAGATTAACCCACCAGAGAACCCTGCCAAATCTACTGATGCGCGTTTTGCTGGGTATAGGGCCTTATATGGTACATCTAGTTGGGAGTTAGACGCTCTCACTCCTTCATATTTAAATAATTTAGTTGAAGGCCATATAAAAAATTATATCGATGATTTTCACTGGGAACGAAAAGTGGAAAAAATATCAAAAATACAAAAAAGAATAAAAGACTTCGCTAACAATTTTGATAATAGGAAAGATTAAATTATGTCTATCACACCTGAATTTGATGCTGATTTAGAATTAGAGGAAATACATGATAACCGTGCATTCGGAAAAGTTTACTCTGATAAAAAAAGACGATTCCCGAATGGATACAAAATATACACATCAGAAATTTTAAATATAGATACTTATTTAACTGATGGCTATATAAAAACAGTCAAGTCAGTTTATAGAATTATTACGTGAGGCAAACAGTGGCTAATAAATATAAATGCCATGATTGCGGTGAGGAAATGAAGATAGTTCCAAAATATAGCGAATTATCAAATCGCCACGGATTCATGATTATGTGTCCACACTGCCATTATGAGGCTGGGTTATTTGCAACTATTGAAGATGCTGAAATTATTATAAACAGTAATTTATCGCGAGGATTAATGACGATGAGCGAAAATAAAAAAATGAACAAGAAAATAAAAGTAAGCACTGGCGCATGGCAGAAAGATTTAGAAATGGTTATCACTGTTATCGATGAAGATAAATTCAAAACTCAGTGTAAACAAATTAATAAATTCTTTTGTGATGCAGAGTATAGAGCTAAAAACTACGGAAGCCATGAGAAAGCTGGGTTTGCAATGTTCTGTGCCGAGTGTTTTCAACAGATAGCATTTAATAACTTCAAAGATGAAGAGTGGCTAACTGAACAGTTCGATTGGTCTAAAGATAAAGGAATAGAAGGTTACCCTTCACTGGATGACATGGGTATTCGAATCGATGAAATTGAGCCATGGTTTATTGATTATGACGAAATAGAAATAACTGACTGGCCTTTGGTTTAAAAGCCCACCAGCTGAGGATCATCATGAATATTAAGAATCTTGTGAATATAGTTAAAAATGCTGGAAGCCACCCATCTGATATCGCTGAAGCAGTTCTATTAGCTGGTTATAAAAAAATTGATTTTACCATTGAACAGATTATTCAAATGACAGCCGACCAAACCGCCACATGTATTTATCTGGGCATGAAACATGATGCCCTACCAAAGACGGTGGATGATTTAGCAAAATATCATCTAAGTGGATTAATTGAAGAAGCTAGTTGGATTGGTACACCTGAAGAAATCGCTGCTGAAGTGTTAAGAAACGGGTACAAGAAAGGGGGTGATAAGTGACTCTTGATAGCGCATATATGACAACTAAAGATGTATGTGAGCATCTACGAATTTCATCAAGAACCTTAGACAGAAGAAGAAAACGTGAGGTATTGCCATTTCCTGAACCTGACTGTAGTTATCAAGGCTCTGAAAATAGATGGTTTAAATATAAAGTTTTGGAGTGGCAAACGAAAGATTCTGAATTAAGTAAAGTGAGACACAAATGAAAATAACGCCCCTACTTTGGGGCGAGTTTAGTTATTAATTCTAATTTATCCCACCACTTTTTATAAGCCTCTCTCATTTCATTCATATAGCCGTATTTATCATAAACCCCCCATACCCCGGGTAATTTATGACCTAACATTGTTTCTGCAACATGAGGAGCTGTGAGTTCAGAAAAATTAGTTCTAGCTGTTCTCCGTAAGTCGTGCATTGAAAAGTGAGGAATTTCCACCCCGTAGTTCTTTGAGACAAACCTAATGATATTTTTAGGGAATGTTAGATGGAAATTAAATGCAGCGTAATCTTCGCCTGTGTTGAATAAAATATCATAGTCGGCTATTGCAAAGAGTTCTATTATCGTTGGCAGTATTTCAGGAATAATTGGCCTGATAAGTGGCTGTCCAGTTTCATGCCCTGTTTTGTGGTTTTCTGCTGGTACAATCCAATGCATTTTTTTAAAATCGAAATCAGCTTTCTTGGCTAATCTAAGCTCGCCTACCCTGCACGCGAAAAACGTACAAAGTTTTACGAACAATGCATTTTTCTCAGTCATCCTAGATTCATCGCATGCCCTAAAAATATAATGCAATTCTTCATCAGATAGCGTTCTACTACTATGTTTTTTCTTTATCCCAAAATCCTTTGGGCTAATATTTGTTAACGGATTATATTCCAACATATTCCGTTTTCTTGCCCACTCATAGCAATTGAAGGAGCAATTTATAACCCTTTTTGTTATCTCGGTATACTTTTTGGATAATTCATCAAGAAATGAAACCCATATTTTTGTTGTTAATTGTTCTGGTAGGTATTTACCTAACTTTGGGAAAACATGAATTTCAAAACTTCTCATTACTAAATCAGAACTTATTTTATTACTAAAGTGAATTGAGTGCCATTGTCTAAACAAATTTTCAAATTTTCCGAGCGATGCTAATTGCTCAGATTCCATTGATTTGACTAACTTCGGATTTTGTCCTTCACTTAAAACTCTAGACCAATACAAAGTTTTTGATCGGGCTTCTTTTAGTGACATGATAGGATATTGACCGATTGTCATTTTATCTTGCTTGCCTGCAAACCTATAACGATAAAAAAAAGAAATCACCCCATTTTTAGATATACGAACCCATAAACCGTCACGGTCTGATTTTTCTATTACAGAGTCATTTTTCTTTCCATGATTCGCCCGAAGGAAAGTATCAGATATAGCCATAACCCCTCATTTGTTGTAATCGTCCAGTTTTGATGGACACATTGGTGGACACATTCATTATGTCTTATGTTGACTTTAGGTGTCTATAGTTGTCTGAGGTTATTTTATATATGTATTTAAAATCAACAAATTAAAACAATATCATGGCTAGAGCTGGCTTAACTTGTCAAAGGTAGTCTAGTCGTCAATTATTATAATATTAATCAATTAATTCCCCTATTGGATTTTAAAATTAATTGTGAAAATAATAAATGAATAAATAAAAAAGTCATATACACTTTTTAATTTATCTTTGTTTTATTAAAAATAATATTAAATTATAATTTAGGTGAATGACTCATGGAAATTAATAATTAAAGACCACCTTATTAAGTGGTCTTATTATTAAGAGTTAACTGATGCGTTATTTTTTTCCAACTAAACGACAAATAGTTTCTGATACTAGGTAGCTTTTCTCAAAAGAACTGATTGGTAAAAATTCAAAGCATGAGTGGAAATTAAGTGCGCCAGTAAAATAATTTGGGGTTAAGACGCCTCTTGCTGATAAAGCTGAACCATCCGTACCACCACGCATCGGGATCACTTTAGGCTCAACCTTTTGAATTTTCAATGCATCGAAAATTAAATCAATCGCTGTACGATCATCACCTAACGAGTCACTAATATTGCTATACACATCTACAATGCTGCATTCAATTTTTGCTCTTGGATGACGTGCTTTTATTAATTCAATAGCTTGTTCTATAAAACGTTTTCGAGCTGCAAAACTATGGCGGTCAAAATCACGGATCGCCATTTTAATTTTAGCATTATCAGGGTTTGCGATTAAATCTGTGACATAAAAATAGCCTTCGCGATGTTCTGTGTGCTCTGGGGTATCAAAACGGTCAAAACAGCCAATAAAATCATGCGCAACCCGAATAGGGTTCAATAATACATTCTTAGCTGACATGGGATGTGCGGTAATACCTTTAATTGAAACTTCGATAGAAGCTGCATTAAACGTTTCATACACAACCTCACCAAGCGCACAGCAGTCAATAGTATAAGCAAAATCAACATTAAAGCGGGTTAAATCCATAATTTTAGAACCGCGTAGACCAATTTCTTCATCAGGTACAAACGCAACGTAGATATCCCCACAATCAAAATCGGCATATTGCAGTTTATGCATTAATTCCATAACAACCGTTACAGCGGCTTTATTATCAGCACCCAGTACGCTGGTTCCATCACTAAAAATAATATCTTCACCAATATAAGGTGCAGCTTCAGGGTGCTCGGCAGTCTTAAACCAAATGTTTTCTTTTTCATTTAAACATAAATCCTGGCCTTCATACCTCAAAGTTTGAGGCTTAATGATGGGAGATAACCCAACATCGACAGTATCTAAATGAGTCACAAAACCTATTTTTGGCGCTGAAGGCTTATTTCCTGGACGCATTGCATATAAGATGGCATGGTCATCAATATAAACATTTTTCAGACCATAGTTTTCAAGCTCTTGAGCTAATAATTTTGCTAGTTCACGTTGCCCTTCTGTACTTGGAACAACTATGCTTGCTGCGTCACTTTGGCTTTCAATAGCGAGATAGCGGTAAAAACGCTGCTCTAATTGTTTACCTAATTCGTTCATTTCATATTCCTTGCATTGACTATATTTACCCTATCTACTTACTTAATAGATAAGGTATTGGCCCTACTTACTGTGCAGGATGCCATGTGTAACCGCTGTCGAAACCAATTGGGATATCAAAAGCCCAGAACAAATATAATGTTGAAGTCAAAATAATTAATAACCCAACAGTAAACGGGATCATCATTGAGCACAATGTTCCTATTCCTGCATTTTTATAGTATTTTTGACAATACATCAGGATTAACGGATAAAACGGAAACATCGGTGTGCTCACGTTCATTGCTGAGTCACTGACACGAAATGCCGCTTGTGTTAACTCAGGTGAAATTCCCACTGCCATTAGCATCGGTACCAATACTGGCGCCATGATTGCCCATTTTGATGTCGCTGAAGTAATCATGATATTTAAAATAGCGGTTAATAGAATGACGCCAAAAACAGTCATTCCAGATGGCATATCAAGTGTACGTAATAACTCAGCTCCTGAAAGTGCTAATAATGTGCCTAAATTAGAATGTTGAAATGAATATAAAAATTGGGCAGCAAAAAAAGCAAAAACAATAAATGGGATAAGTGACTTAGTAATATTTTCCATTGCCTTAACAACATCTTTTGTTGACGTAAAAGATTTCGTCATATAACCATAAACAATGCCTGGCAAAGCAAAGAAAATAAACAGTAAAGGCACAACGATTTGCATAATAGGTGCTTTAGGGCTAGTTAAGCTGCCATCAGGCCCGCGTAATGGAGAATTCTCTGGCCATAACAATGCAAATAATCCGATACCTAACGCAATTAGCACTAAACCTGAAATACGAAAAGCACGATTCTCAGTGGCCGTAATTTTACCTAAATCTTTTTCAGAATCAGTATCCACTTCGTTTGAATTGATCGGACAATTTTTATTTAACCATGGTTCAACAATCTTTTCAGTGATAAACCAACACGTGAAAATAACCCCAAATGTACCACCCAAACTAAAAAAATAGTTACATAAAACATTTACGCTATAACCTGGCGCTAGCATTTGTGCGGCATCTTGCGTAAAACTTTGCATTATTGGGTCAATAATTGACGGCGTATAACTTGCAGTAAATCCCCCCGCTAAACCTGCAAATGCAGCAGCAATCCCAGCTAATGGATGACGACCACTCGCATAAAACATCATCGCTGCCACTGGCATTAAAATCACATAGGCAGAGTCTGAAGCAATATGAGAAACAATCCCGACAAACACCACGGTAGGCGTTAACATTCTAGGAGAAATAAACGACAACATTTTTTTCAATGCAGTATTAATAAAACCACTGCTTTCAGCAATACCAATACCTAACGTTGCCACTATCGTTATACCGAGAGGAGGGAAATTAATGAAGTTTTTAACTGCCGCAGTAATAAATAATATTATTTCCTCATACTGAAACATATTAACTATAGCAATTTTTTCTTTTGAAATAGGATGGTAATAACTAAAATCTACGAAAGAAAGTAGATAAGATAAAAACCAACATATAATCAGGGCATAAACAAACAGCATAGTCACATCAGGCATAACATTACCAATGCGCTCAACACGGTTTAAGAACCCTTTTTTCTTGGGAAGTGTTTTAGTTGTCATATTTACAAGCTACTTATGTTATTAGAATAGAAACTTTATAACAGTAAATAACCTATATATAAAAGTAAAATACTTTTGTGATTAGTTTTAACAGGATAAACCAGTTGCAAATTAAAACATTAGAATTATTTATATTAATTTTATATTTCAAATATGCTATATCTTAAATTTTATAAACTTATAGGTTTAGATGTAGAATATATCACTTAAGTGTTTGGCTTCGTGGTTACGCATACAAAAAAAGGAATAATAATTACACCTTTTTTTGTATGCAAGTAAATTACACTAATGTATGTTATTCACGCTTTAATTTTTCAGTATTTGCAATATAAAGTGCTACAACAAGAACCAAAATCGCCCCTGCATGTAACAGAGTTGTCATTGGGTCACTATGGTCAACAATAATTAAGCGAATAATTGCGGTAATACCTATATATATAAAATACCTTAGTGGGAAGTGATAGCCCGACATAAAATACTTTATTATCAAAGCAATAAACTCAAAATACAGAAAATAAATGACAATACCTTCTAGTAACTCATAAGCCGTTGCTCCTTTTGAGCTACCAAACATTAATGAAGCCATTGTCACTGTTTCTTTAGCTAAGAAGAATACAAGTACAGCAGCGAGTGCTATCAAGCCTATATTTAATATCCATTGCAGTACCCACGCGATATTACTCGCATGACGCATTCCTTTCATACTGTTCATTTTTTATCCCTCTGAACAACTTCTAAGTCTATTTATTACCTTAATTGTAAAACAAATTTAAGTCGTTCGCATGACAAATAAGAACTTAATTTAACCAATAAAATCAAAAAATACAGTCTGAATAGCTACTGCCGAATTGCCTATTTCTTGCTATTAATACTATAACTAGAAACTTTAGTCAGATGATGGGGACATCATTTCCATAATATCCTTCTCTGTCAACATAGGTGTTTTTTCTACAAAGTTATAATACTTAGGCTTGCTATCGATGTAAATTTGCATACACATTTGCGCATCTTGGCTCTCTTTAAATAAAGCGGCTGATGCATAATATGTTGAAGGTGAAAGTAAATGATAAAAAAGGTGTGAACCACAATTTTTACAAAATGCACGTTCTCCCCATTGAGATGACGCAAAAATTGTCACAGCTTCTTGCCCCTCAATTATTAAATCGTTACCGCAATCAACACTAAAACCTGGGCCGCCATTCCATTTTTGGTACATTCCGCAATGGCATACACTGACATGACTAATATCTTTTGTAGTTGTGATTTTTACAGAACCACACAAACATTGGCCTTGATGCATAGAATCCCCTTTATTTTGATCGTAGATTTATAATCTCAATATGAACATGTCCGCAGAAAAGTTAAGTGATGATTTACCTTTCATCTATTCTGAATTGTCGCCCGCTAAAACGTTTATCGTTAACAATACTGCGCAGCTGTGAACTATCAAATTCTTTCGTTTCCCGTTCAAATTCAATATCTGCATCATTTCCATCTGTGTTTTGTAGTACATATTCATACGTCACTTTATTATGCATTGCAATTTCTGTTAATACCGTATTACTCGTAGCTTGGGCAGCTATTGAAAAACCAGTCAAAATAACAACCATAATAAATATACGAGCCAGTAATGTTTTTTTCATCATCATCTCCTATTCTGTTAGAACTGTTTTAGCGCAAATCCCCGTCAGAAAAAACAGACTACAAGTAAGAGTTATCATGATTAAGTAAAGAGATGTCAAAACTGTCAACGACGTAAATTAATACCAAATAGGGAACCATTCCCTATTTGGTTAATAAAAATCTAGTTATAGCTCTTCATTATTTGTTTTATCTGAAGAGTTAACTTCTCTTAATAAATACCAGCAAAAATACCCTAATACTAATATTCCAATAAATAACAATACCCATAAGGTAATTGTCAGCCAGTTAAAATTATCATCAACTGCGTCTGTTGCAGTTAACCTATCTACACCACCCAATTCAATGACTGTATTATCAAGAAAGAGCTGAGGGTAATTCGTCATTAGTTCATCAATGCTATCTGGTTTCCCTATCAGCTGGCTTGTGGTCAATTTATCAAAGCTTGCTTGTTTATTCCCCCAAACAAGCAAATACGGAGCGGGACCTTGTAAATTAAAAATAAGGTTATAAGCATCTCGTTTCCCCGTTAGCCTTGGTGGTTGGTCCTCCCAACTGCCTTTGAGTGCAGAAATTCTTACTTTACCTACCATTTCGCCATAAAGTGTAGTGCTCGGATTACTAACTAATTCACCATCTATTATTTGATTATATGCAACAATATTAGTGAGTAATTTCCAACTTTCACCTCTATCAGATGAATACTCTATTTTTAGTGGGACCACGCGATTTGATTGCTGCAATTGTATTTGTAATTCACTTAATGGCTGAGCTCTTGGCAATTGATATATAACATGGTCTTTTGAAACTCCATCATTGGTCATTTCAAAATGGAATAATTCCTGGCGATAAGTTGAATTAAGTATACTAGAAGTAGCATTTACTTTTAATAAGTCAGGGATAACAATATCAGGGCCACTGACAATCACAGCCATAAGATAAGGTGCATTCAATGCCTTTGAATTACCATTTAATAATTCAATATTATTACTTGCAATAGTTTCAGAATTTAACTTCAAATTCATAATTGGCTGGTTTGTTGCTATATTTAGCCAGTTTTCTTTGTCATCACTGGAAAAAACAAATACCTTTGCCTGCCATTCATTCTCACTTTTAGCCCAGTCTAATGTCAGGTTTTTAATTGGCGTATCTTTGGTTTGACTTTGATTTCTCGTTAATAAATAAGCCTGATAAGCAACATTGTCTTTTACCTGCATACTAGGCAACTCAATTCTATCTACCTTGCCTGGAATAGATTCAACTAATAGATGTTGCCTTTCTCTACGCACATCATCATGAGAATTAACGCTATCAACCTGCGTCACTAAACGTTGTGGCGTAAAAGTCACCTTCTCATTAGAAATGGACTTTTCCGTATCAGAAAATAAGACTGAAGGAATTTCATTACCCGTACCGTTAAAGACGCGAACATCTTGCAAGGTCTTGGGGTACGCTGAATTAATGTATGCATTTACAGGGAGCTCTAACCAATAAAAAGGAGTCGATGTATCGAGTACATTTATTTCTGAGCCTTGATAAAAGCTATAAGGTGTAGCCTCTTCTACTGTCTGCGCATTTAAGTAACTTGAAAACAATAATGACAAAGAGAAGACTGCAAAAAACCTTCTTAGCCCGGTATTTTTTATTAAACTCATGATTGTTTCTCCTGTTCGACTTTCCCTTTTGTTTCTTTTGGTGGTAATGGTGAAAAATACCCAACAATTAAAATTAATAATGCAACACCAATAAATGAAATTGCGCGAGAAATACCACCCTGCCCATAAATATCAATTAAGAATAACTTGGCAATAACACAAGCAAAAATACCGGCTCCCATAAACCACCAAATACGATTTTTCTTAATAGCGGCAATAGTGATACAGGCTAGTGCAGCCAATGCCCAACTGATAGAAAGCACAGTTTGCAATAAGCGCGAATCATAAAGAGTATCATAGTTCCAATTTAGCTCAGCGAAATCTGCTATTGCACGAATTAAGATACCGTTAAACCAATAAGCAGAAAGTGCAATTATAGCCACTAATAAACTACGTAGAATCCAAAAATTAGCCACTGTCATGTTGCGTATTTTTTGAGTGAAACCTTTACGTATTAAAATTAGAGTCGCAATACTAAATAACCCAGCTTCATCTAATGGGTTGATTAACGGCACATAACTCCAAAAGGTCAATTTGCCATCTTCTAAATTCGCATAGCAAGATAATACAATTAACCCCACTGTCACAGGGAGCATTGCATACCAGTAAATTAACCCATTACGTTTCATTGGTGGCATTCTATTTTGTTGTAGCCAATAAAGAATAATCACGGTTAGCGTTATCGCCATGACATAAATAAAATACCCCACTTCGTGCATTCCCCATGGCAAAATGGAGACAAACCAATTCACCTGAGTACCAATAAATGCAAGAATTAGCCATAAATTAGCGCTATGAAGTACTCTTTGCATCCAGCGATCACGAAGTTTATACGCATGAATAACAAATAAAACAGAACTACCCAATACAACTGGCCATATAAGAGAACCTTCGCCACGCCCCATCGGGTTTTGGTCGTTTAAGAAATCTAAACCAAGATAATAATATCCCGCAATCCATAGGATGGATTGGCAAAGTAGCAATGGCACCCAATTTATATGGATAGCATATAAACGCCAGAACCAAACAGAAATAACGACCAAAACTAAAATAATAAAGCCTTCAGATTCACGGCTCCATGATAAAATATCCGTAAATAAGGGGAGCCAGCAAAACCAAGTCACCAAGCCAATAATTAAGAAACCGTAGCTAAATAAAGTAAAGTTGCTGTCTTCATGACGACGAGTATGGAAAAGCCCTCCGGCCATAAAACATGCGATTAATAGCACTGGCACCATATAAGTACTACTGCGACTCCAATATAAATAAGGATAATCACTTAATAAGGTTATTGCACTAATAACAATCAATAAAGAGCCAATAGCCGCCATTTTTTTCTGGTTTTGCTGTAAACCGAACCAAAGAATTAACAGCCCTTCTAATGACCAAATAATGGAAGTCCACTCAAATGTTAACGCTAGTGGAATAGCTAAAGTAATAAAACCAGCACCAATAATAATATTCGCTAATGCCATATTTTTGCCAGCAGATTTATAGCGCTTATGTACTTGTGATCCAGTAATCAGATATAACAAACCAACAATCAGTGAAATAAAGGCTGGTAATAGACCTTCCCCTTGTGAAATAAAGAATTGAAGGGCAATACTAATAAAAGGTGGAACAAACAGAAGTGTATTATCAACAATCAGTTGCTTGCTATGTTCAAAACGCAGTGAAAACAGTTGAGTTAAGGCATTAAATACAACTAAATTAGCGATGATAAAGAGTTGGCAAGATAAATAATAGCCTGGTTGGTAATTTTCTAATCCCCATAAAATGGCAACACTATAAGTCATCACCATACCAACTAAATTTAAAGGGCGCCAAGCTTGCCACACACTAATAACCAAAATACCAATGGACAGCATCAGGTAATAAGAGAACAAGACAACATGACTTCCACCGCCAGTAGAAAGCAATACCGGTGCTAAATACCCACCTATTGATGCTAAAACGGCTAAACTAATAGTTCGCTGCAATAATGCCAAAGCAATACTTGCTGCACAAATAAGTAACATAAACGCGAATGCCATTCCATATGGCACCATCGTATATAATTTAAAGGCAGCAAAAATAGTGATATACAAGCAGCCTATCGCCCCTCCTTGTAAAATCAACCCAAATAATGCCTTTTTATTTCGTAACCACCAGCCAACCCCTAGTAAGGCTAAGCACCCTACTGCACTGAAAATTAACCGCATTTGCGGTGAAATAATTTCATTTTGCACGCTGTAATTCAGTAAATATGCCACACCTAGGAATAACAGCAGGATACCTATTTTCGCAACCGGGTTTCCTTTAAATAGCCAACTAAAGAAATAGCTGAATATTGATTTATCGTGACTAACCGAATGCTGATTGTTTTGATTTGTATTAGACTTATTACGATTAAATCGATTTGGGTCAATTTGCTGTACTAGCGTGTTATCAAACCTATTTGGATTGGTATTTTCATGAGTAGATTGCTCCCTCATCGGAGCTGAATTCACATTATCAGATAAACCATGTTCTTTTTCAGCTTGCTGGTAAGCAACATGGCTCATCGAGGCAAGCTCTTGAGTTGCTCCCTGTTCGTTGTCTAATTTAACGTCCGCACTAGAAGAGAATTCATTTCCCTCTTGCTCTACAGGCGCATCCTGTATTTCATTTAAAACTGGTTGAGGAGATGCCACACCATCAACGGATATACTCTGCGTATATTTTGCTTTTGAAAGCAAAGTCTCTAATGAGGAAACCTTCTGATTTAACAGCGAAATTTGGTACTGCAACCGACCTGTTCGATTGATGGCAATGATAGCAAGAATCGGAGCTAGCACTAGCAGAAAAACTAATACGAGTCCTACTAGTATCCAAGTATCCACAAATAGGTTTCCTCATAATAAAATTCACAATTGAGAATCTGGAAAATAATGACCACGATTACTGCTAGTGTAAATAGCATTGATCCCCTTGCCAACTAAATGTAATAAACTGTTACAAAATAATTCGTTACATGCTGCTTTTAGGTATACCTTAGACAAAAAAGAAGCGATATTTCCCTTCTTTTATGTATGACTTATTAATACTCCCATTAGTTATTTTAGTAACTAAGAAAACCCTTAATCATCATTTAATGATAATTTCATTCATAAAGAATAGGTAACTGATATAACTATCTATTCTTAATGTTCCTTTTTAGATGCTCAAAAAATTAGTCATTAAAATTTTATTAGTACAATTTTTTTTATTATGTTATCTATATAATAGCTTTATCTGCAAACATTACTCTAATACTTATTATCCTTAAATGACTAAAGTCATTTATAATTATGTTAATTAGTTTCTTAATTAAGCACTGATAAAAACATAAATGTTTTAATTTAAATAAAGTTAACACACGGGAAAATGTTAACTGTCATTCCACAGATTTTTTATTCGACAAAGCCTATCGCATAATATCGGGAGAATTTTTAATGTTAACTCACATTATACTTGCTGCTTTAGGGCCCATTGTTCTTGGATTAGCCGTCGGTTGGCTATCGGGTAAATATGGGTTTATCAAAAGAGAGTATTCCCAAGCCTTTGCTGACTTTGTAGTTAAAATAGCATTACCATTTGCATTATTTCTAGCTGCTGCACAGGCTCCACCCTCGGTATTGCTCAATATTGACTACTTATTAGCATTAGCCGTAGGACTAATTGCAACATACGTGATTGGTTTTATTTTTGGTAAGTTTATTTTTCGTCACAATAAGAAAGATGCTGCAATGCAAGCATTGTCGGTGTCTTTTCCTGATATGGCCTACTGTGGGCCACCTGTCTTACTCGCAACTGTCGGGTCATCAGGCTTAATCGCTATGGTATTAGGCAACCTTATTTATACTGTCATTATTATCCCATTTACTCTCTTAATGATCAGTGGCTCACAACAAGGGCATAGTGTCTTTAAATCTGTTGGGAAAGCCATTGCCCAGCCCTTAGTTTTTCTTCCTATTCTAGGGGCATTATTGGCTATTTTTGGTGTTAAATTACCTGAAATATTACAAAACTCAGTTAATGAATTAGGTAAAACAGCAGGCGGAGTCGCTTTATTCTTCCTTGGATTGCTCCTTTCAGGAATCAAACTGACAATAAGTAAGGAAATTATATTTAACGTCTTTATAAAAAACTTTGTTCAAGCCGCTCTTATTTTAGGGACTGGGCTCGCTTTAGGATTACAAGATGATTTACTTAAAGCCGCGTTTATCATTGGTGTATTACCCACCGCGACCGCTGTTCCTGCATTAGCAATTAGTAATCAGGCCTATACGGAAACCTCTGCTGGAACCGTGTTATTAAGTACACTTGCTGCCTTAATTTCGATTATTGGCGGTATCACTATCGTCGAAATGCTTTAGCTTTCAAATTAATGGTAGCCTAAACATAGGCTGCCATTTCATTGCGGCACTAAATTCTCTGTTGCTTTTATCACCTATAATTTGCCAGACAGATCACAAAAAACGTATCATAGAGATAAGTACTTTTCTTTTATACACCTAGGATACGAACAAAAAATGAAAATTAGTGATGAGTTAGCTTCCGCTATCGCTTCCGTTACTGAAGTCGCTGCTGTAGCTGCCTTCGATTGGGTAGGTAAACAAGATAAAAATGCCGCAGATAAAGCCGCTGTTGAAGCAATGAGAAATCGCCTAAATGAAATTGATTTTCATGGCAAAATTGTCATTGGTGAAGGTGAAATCGACGATGCTCCCATGCTATATATTGGCGAGCAAGTTGGCAAACAATCCGGGTCTGTTGGGTTAGATATCGCAGTAGATCCTATTGATGGAACACGTATGGTGGCTTGTAATGAAAAAAATGCCATTGCCGTACTTGCTGCCGCGCCAACGGGAACACTGCTTCAAGCACCTGATATGTATATGGAAAAACTTGTTGTTGGTGCCGCAGCGAAAGGAGCTGTTCACCTAGCAAATCCCCTAGAAAAAAATTTAGAATTTCTTTCCTCCTCACTGAATAAACCCATTTCAAATCTTTCAATCGCAGTGCTTGATAAACCTCGCCATCAACATATTATTAAAACTATCCGTAATTTTGGTGCGAATGTGATTACCATCCCTGATGGTGATGTACTCGCCTCATTACTTACCATTCTTCCGGAGCATCCCATTGATATGATGTATGGGACTGGTGGTGCTCCTGAAGGCATTATCAGTGCAGCCATCGCACGCGCTTTAGGCGGTGATATGCAAGCAAGGCTAATTTCTCGAGATAAAGCCAAAGGTGATAGCGAAGAAAACAAACAGCTCGCGGCACAAGAAATTTTGCGCTGTCAGCAAATGGGGTTAGAAATTGGTGAGGTGTTATCTTTAGACCAGATGGTGAGTACTTCTGATGTCATATTTGCCGCCACAGCTATCACACCAACAATCTTGATGGATGGTGTATCAATAGATGCTTACAGCCGTATTTCAAATACCATTTTGGTTAATGGCCGTGACCGTTCGCTAAAACTGATTAATAATCGCTATTTTAATTAATGCAACAATACAGTATGTCATATATATCAAAAGGGCTTTTCAGCCCTTTTGATTACAACTATTTAAGATGAAAATTAACGCTCAAGAGTCATACGATTTAACATCGGAGCAGTTAAAACCATCAAAATTGCCATCACACCAGTCACTAAACCAATCTTCAGGAATACGTCACTGTACACAGCTAAAGATTCAACTTTACTAGTAAGTTCACCTTCTGGTGCCGCTGCCATTGAGGCAACATACCCTGCGATAAATGCTGCTGCTGAGTTAGTCAGGAACCACGCGCCCATAATAAAGCCCATTAAACGCTGTGGAACTAACTGAGCTACCATCGCAAGGCCAAGACCTGAGATCATCAGCTCACCAATACTTTGGAAGCCATAGCAGATAACTAGCCATTGAACAGAAACAATCCCAGCTTCATTTGCAAATTTCGCACCTAATGGCAAAACTAAGAATGCCGCGGAACATAGCAACATACCAATAGCAAATTTATGTGGCATCGGTAAGTTGTCGCCCATTTTATTATAAATTGCAGCTAAAATTGGGCTTCCAATCATGATCCATAATGGATTCAGAGCTTGGTATTGTGCAGGCTCAATAGAAAAACCAAAAACTTCATGCTCTACGTTATGTAATGCAAAGAAGTTTAGCGATGTAGGCATTTGGCTATAAAGAACAAAGAATACAATCGCTTCAAGCATTAGAATCAATGCAACAATCATGCGGCGACGCGCCGTACCTTTCAGTGCTAATGTTTCTTTGATAAAGATAACTAAAATACCCAAAGAAATAATCGCTAATGCTGTACGAGCAATACCGAGGTTATGCAATAGCCATGTTGAAATCGCAATGAGTGCAACAACACCAGCGACAGTTGCGACCAACCTTGAGATCACGACAGGAGCGAAGTCAGGCTTTGAGCCATGTTGAGAAACCCATTTTTTACACATATAGAAGTTAATCAATGTGATAATCAGGCCTACAACACTAAGAGAGAACGCAACATCCCAGCCATAATGTTTTGCTAACCATGGTGTTGCAATCATTGAGAAGAATGAGCCGATATTCACGGACATATAGTACATGGTGAATGCACCGTCCAAACGAGGGTCGTCTTTTTCATAGCAGGTTGATAACAGTGATGATGGGTTTGCTTTAAACAAACCATTACCAACTGCAATAGTCGCTAAGCCAACATACACCATCGACACGTCATGCCCTGAGAAAGCAACAAATGCGTACCCCGCAATCAGTGTTATCGTTCCAAGAACAATAACACGTTTTGTTCCGAGAACTTTATCCCCTAACCAACCACCTACCGCAACAAAACCATAAACTAATGCTGCAAACGCCGAGAAAAGTGTAATTGATTCTGTTTCTGACATACCCAGCACTTGGCTTAGGTATATTGGAAGGATCCCTTGAAGACCGTAGTAACCAAAACGTTCCCAGAGTTCGATAGAAAAAATAAGATAGAATGAGCGAGGTTGCTTAAACGCGTTAAGACTGACTTCCTCTTTGTTATTTGTTGTGGACACAAGTTACCTCTAGTACAACCTGTACATATGCAAAAAAACCACGGAACGCTCTATGCGCTCTCGCATTGTTATGATCTCAAGAATTCAAAGTTGAAAAGATTCACTTTTGGTAGGAGGAGTATCATTCCCTGACCTCAAAACAAACAAAACTGTGTGTAGACTTGTTTATGGATCTCAAACATAAATTCAATGAGTTAAAGCACATTTGATTATTTATTCAACATTAATTGGCAGATAACCCGCCCAGAACCCAATAATCAATTAAGCCATATACGTTATTTATGCACCAAAATTAAAGAATTAGCTAGTATTAATTACTGCTTGAATTGAATTTAATCGTGATTTACTTCAATTTTTTACAAAATCACCAAATTATTATCGATTACTAATTAGTCATTTGTTTATTAAATGTTAAGAACATTATTCTATAGTGAAACTATAACACCCTGTTTATAACTCTATGATTTATTGCTTTAAACGTTATGGGAAACTAAAAATATCCATAACAAATGAACACTTTTTTCTTTTATGATCTTTTATGATAAGAAAGGATTTAGAGAGTCGCAGCTAAAGAGACATTCAAACTGGAATTTTGGATAAAAAAAAGCCCAGTTAAAAACTGGGCATAATGCATTCTACTCAAGGATCTTTTTGCTAAATTCAAACTATCACTACGTAGGTGCATTATTACATTACTTCGTGTAAAGAAATGAATGATGAGGGTAAATATATGAATGTTTACGCAAGCAAACAGTATATAGATACTACTAAGACACAGTATCACTGAAAAAAGTTCATCTTTTTTTAAATTATTTATGTATTTTTTGCTCTATGCGCTAATAGCAACAATTAACCATCTGATTTAGTAGAATTAATATAAAATGTCCTTCATATCATTGCAGGAACTTATCTAACAAGATAACGTAGCCGTTAAGAGCTTAGTCCAAAGGATGTCATGTGAAAAAAGTATTTTTACTGTTTTTTATCTTTATTAACGTATTTTTCTCTCCTGCCTTTGCAGAAGAAGCAACGCCACTAATTAATGAAAAAACGCTAATTGCACTTGCGGAACAGGGCCAAGCCGAAGCTCAGTTTAATTTAGGTATGTTTTATCAGTCTCACCATCAGTTTGACCAAGCTTTACATTGGTATCTTCTCTCTGCTAATCAAGGCTTTACAAAAGCACAAATTAACCTTGGTTTGATGTACCAACAAGGTACCGGGGTTAAGTTAGATGAGAAACAAATGCTGCACTGGATGAGCAGAGCAGCCGAAAATGGTGATCCTATTGGCCAAATGAATATGGCCGAATATACCTTATACGGCCTTGATAATTTATTAGAGAAAAACCCAGAAAAAGCAGAACAGTGGCTAGAAAAAGCGGCCGAACAACATTTCCAACCTGCTATGCTCACCCTCGCCTATTGGTATGAAGAGGGAAAAGCTGTTACAAAAGACCCGCAAAAAGCCCAAAAAATATATCTTGCTCTTGCTGAAAAAAACCATCCTCAAGCACTCTATTTATTGGGTTATCAGGCTGCTGTAGGCATGTATGATAAGGTGAACTACCCTCTTGCCTTTCAATATTTTACCCGTGCCGCAGAATTGGGCTTTTCCCCCGCCCAAAATAGCTTAGGTATGCTGTACCTAACCGGGCAAGGCCCCCCAAAAAATACCCAATCAGCCATAAAATGGCTAACCCAAGCCGCTGAACAAGGTGAAGTTTCGGCTCAATTTAATGTTGCGCTTATCTATGCACGCGGTGATGGTATCAAGGCTAACCAAGCAAAAGCGTGTCACTGGTTTATAAAAGCCGCTCAGCAAAATAGTGTCGATGCGCAATATGCAGCAGGAGCTTGCTACCAATATGGTATGGGTGTTGAAGCCGATGATAAAAAAGCCCTACGCTGGTATCAACTCGCAGCCGCTAAAGGCCATGAGCGGGCTGAAAAGAAAGTGTTAATTTTAGAAAACCAGCAACAATAAACTCTATTTTTCCAACTTACTGTTGTACCACTAATATAAGTAAGATAAAGAAAATCTGCATTGTTTATAGCCAATGCAGAGCTTCTATAGGCATATACTTATTAGTTCAGACACTCACAATTTAGCGCGATAAATTCGCTGCGGTCGGCCAACTTTGCCATACTCAATTTCGGCTTCAATTTTATCCTTCGCTAAACAATACTCCAAATAACGCCTTGCCGTGGTCCGACTGAGTTTGATGGTTTCAGCAATACTTTCTGCCGTATATTGCACATCAGGTTCAGTGAACAAAGCGAGTATTTTTTCAAGTGTAATAATATCAATGCCTGTTGGAAGTTCTTCCTTTGATTCCCCTCGCGCATAGGTATTGAACATATCATCAATTTTACTTTGGTTGGTTTTGCTATTGTCCTGTACAACAGATTTACGTTGAATATACCTATCCAATGTTTGGCCTAAACGCTCATAGGCAATTGGCTTCACTAAATAGTCAAAAACGCCTAAACGAATAGCTTCAGAAACCGTATCCATATCACTTGCAGCCGTAGTGAATACAATATCTGCATTATTCCTTTCTTGTATTAACTCATGGACCAGATCAATCCCTTTACCATCTGGTAAATAGTTGTCTAATAAAATCAGGTCTGGTTTCATGTATTCAATCATTTTTCTCGCTTCAGCAAGGTTACCTGCAAGCCACACTTTCTCACATGCGGGATAGGCTTTTATATACTCACTGTGCATTTCAGCAAGTAGTAACTCATCTTCCACAATGAGGATTTTTATCTTAATCATTTTATATCTTCACTTTCGGAATAAAAATTGAAAATACTGTACCATGCGGTTGATTTTCTTCAATAATAACCGCACCATTACAGCGTTTAACATAAGACGCAACAAGATATAACCCGATACCATGGCCATCTGTCACATCGGTTTTCGTTGTCACACCGCGCTCGAACCATTTATCTTGCATTTCTGATGGGAAACCACACCCCTGATCCGCGACTTCAATGACAATCTCCTTCCCTTCATCAGAAAGGTATAATTCCACTTGTTTATTACCCTGATTATTTTTCAAACTTGCTTCAAATGCATTATCAAGTAAATTTCCCAATATGGCACAAAATTCCGTACTATTTAACGAATCAGGTAATTCATGCAACTGACTACCGGCAGTAAATTTTAATTGTAGCCCTAATTCTTTGGCTCGATGGTGCTTACCAAATAGTAAACCTGCAACCTGCTTATCAAAAAACTGCCCACGGAGTGTATCAATTAATTGCTGCTGAGATTCTGATTCCCCTTTAATCAAAGCCAACGCTTGGTCATATTCTTTCATTTGCAATAACCCACTTAATGTTGACATCCAATTAAGATGTTCGTGCCGTAAAGTGCGTAAATTTTCAATATATTGACGAACTTGAGTCAACTGAGAGTTTAACGATTCAATATCGTTTTGACTACGAAAGCTAATAACCGCCCCCACCAGATGCTCACCATCACGAATCGCAACCCGGTTTGCAATCACATTTAAACCATTAAACTCGCCAATCACATCATGCTTAGTTGTTTCAAGGTCGGTAATAAAAAAATCAGCTGGCGATATATGCTCTGACACAAATGTTCCTGTTAACTGGCCCAATGGCTTACTTAGGGATAACATTTTTCTCGCATTTGAGTTGATATTGATAATTTGCCCTTGTGTATTTACCGCAATCACACCTTCAAAAACGGCTTCAAATATTCCTTTTTGTACTAACACCAGTTGAGTAATTTCTTCAGGTTCCATTCCCAACATTTGTTTTTGAATTAAACGTGAAAACCCCCAAGATAAAAACAGCAAAATAATCAATATTCCTAAAAAGGTAGCACCTGTTTGCACAAACAATTCACTGCGTGACGTATCAATTTTGTTGGATAAGTAACCAATAGAAACAACGCCAATCACTTTACCTTGTTCATCAAAAATAGGGGTCTTGGCTCTAACAGCATTTCCCATCGAGCCTTCGCCATTAATGAAATAGCTTTCCCCTTTCTCTAAGGCGCCTGGTTTGTTCCACTGCATTTCAAAACCAATTTTTTGGCTATTTGGGTGATATAACCGAATTGATTTTTCATCACCGATAACTACATAATCATAGTTGGAATCTTGGTTTAGTTTGTCAGCAATAACCTTCAGTCTCGGAATATCTCTATTCTTTACTGATTGCACCACACCATCAATAGAAGCAATCAGCTTTGCTTGGCTCATCGCTAACGATTGAATGTTTGCAATCAATCGATTTTCAGCCGTATCCGTGAAATATTTGCCCAACCCGAACGTTAAAAAAACAGAAACAATCAATAACAGAAAAAAAACTCGTACTGAAAATGAAACTGAATTTACTTTTTTCAATGAAGAGAATGCATATTCTTTTTTCATGTTATATCTCGTTACTGGCTGAAAAGTAAAAAATTTGTTAATTCAAAAAAGGTAGGATAACCGATAAATCGGATTCAAGCCAAAGGTATAATACACATATTAATAATTAAACACATTAAAACCAAGCAATAAAAAACATATCCAATAATTAAAAACTTTAAAACCATTAAACAAATACAATCTCATTTAAGAAACATGAAATAGGTCAAATATATTAAATACAGTATCTTTAATATAAATATCAGAGAGGATAATTAAATAAGAATTTATATTTACTTTTATAAGAATAATCAAAAATATTTATTTAATTAACTTTAACATTAGCAACATTTTAAAAACATCTCTAAATGAGATGCAGGATACTATTATGTTCGAAAACATAACGTTTAACCAAGTAAAACGTCATGAGAACAGGAAACTTGCTGAAATAACTCAGTTTTTAAAGGAAAACGATTTAGAGCTTGATTCAAGCATTGACGTTTTTATTACAATCTCACGCAATGAAAAATTAATTGCGTGCGGAGGCTTAGCAAAAAATGTTATTAAATGCGTTGCTATTAGTGATGATGCTCGAGGTGAAGGCCTTGCATTAAAATTAGCAACAGAACTGGTTAATCTTGCTTACGAAAATAATACAACGCATTTATTTATTTATACTAAATTTCAAAATGAAAGCTTATTCCAACAATGTGGCTTCCATACTATTGCCACCGTTCCTGATATTATGGTGTTGATGGAAAACAGTTGCTGTTATCTAAAACGTTATATCGAAAGTTTAAAAGCACAACGTAAGGAAGGAAAAAAAATTGGCGCAATCGTCATGAATGCCAATCCCTTCACCCTTGGCCATCGCTATTTAATAGAACAAGCCGCGAAGGCCTGTGACTGGCTACACCTATTTGTTGTCAAAGAAGATACCTCTCGTTTCCCTTATAAAATTAGATTAAATTTAATCGAAGCTGGGACTAAAGGAATAGAAAATCTCACTATCCACAAAGGCTCCGAGTATATTATTTCTCGCGCGACTTTTCCTTGTTACTTTATTAAAGACAAAACGGTTGCCAATAACTGTTATACCGAAATAGACATTAAGATATTTCGTCAATATATCGCCCCTGCTCTGGGGATAACCCATCGATTCGTAGGCTCGGAACCATTTTGCCAAGTCACCAACCAATATAACCAAGACATGCGCTTTTGGTTAAAAACCGATGCTATGAATTTTCCACCTATAGAACTCGTTGAATTTCCGCGAACAATCATCAATGGAACGGCAGTTTCTGCCTCACAAGTTAGACGATTGCTCGCTAAAAAAGATCTTGCGGCGATTAAGCCGATTGTACCTGAGGCAACCTATCAATATTTACAAGAGATGGTCGCCAATCAAGTCGCATCCGCTCAAAGCCACACCGAAAGTTCTGAATTAGCCATAGGTGAAATATGAAGATAAAACACGCAGCAGTAGCTGGCACACTTGAATCAAGTGATGTCATGGTTCGTATCGAACCGCTAGAAGACACTCAAGAGGTCTCAATACAAATTACCAGTAGTGTTGAAAAGCAGTTTGGGGATGCTATCGCAAAAATCGTACAAGAAATGATTCAGCAGCATGATATTCAAGGAGCACAAATCATTGTAGATGATAAAGGTGCACTGGAATGCGTACTTAAAGCGCGTTTAGAAGCCTTATTGGCTCGCGCCTGTGATATCGACTATCTGCCTTGGGAGGATAAATAATGACTCCAGAACAAAAATCACGTACACGCAGAAGTATGTTATTTGTGCCCGGTTCCAATGCAGCCATGTTAAGCAATTCCTTTATTTATAAAGCGGATGCTTTAATGTTCGACCTTGAGGACTCTGTAACTTTACGCGAAAAAGACACAGCTCGTCGCTTGGTTTACCATGCATTACAGCACCCGCTTTATCAAGATATTGAAACCATTGTGCGGGTCAATGCATTAGATTCCGCCTTTGGTGTTGCTGACCTTGAGGCCGTTGTTCGTGGTGGTGCAAATATTGTCCGCCTTCCTAAAACAGATACTGCGCAAGATGTTATTGATATTGAAAGTGAAATCTTACGTATAGAAAAAAGTTGTGGCCGCGAAGAAGGTAGCACGGGTTTGCTCGCCGCTATCGAATCTCCAATGGGCATCACTCAAGCAGTCAATATTGCTCATTCATCACCAAGACTTATAGGCATCGCATTAGGTGCCGAGGACTATGTCCGCAATTTGCGCACCGAGCGGTCTCCAGACGGCGTAGAACTCCTCTATGCTCGGTGCGCCATTTTACAAGCCGCTCGTTCAGCCGGTATTCAAGCGTTTGATACCGTATATTCTGATGCGAATAATGAAGAAGGTTTCCTACGCGAAGCCGCTCACATTAAACAGCTCGGCTTTGATGGCAAATCATTAATTAACCCAAGACAAATTGAGTTACTTCATAATTTATATGCACCAACTCAAAAAGAAGTCGACCATGCACAGCGTGTTGTTGAAGCCGCTGATGCCGCAGCCCTTGAAGGTAAAGGTGTGGTTTCATTGAACGGAAAAATGGTCGATGGCCCAGTTATTGACAGAGCTCGCCTCGTGTTATCACGAGCAGCATTATCAGGAATTCGGGAAGAGTGAGGCAATAAAAATGACAAATAATACTCAGCGCCAGGCTCGCGTATCAGCCTACTTACAACCAAATACTGACGATGAACTACGTGAATTTAAAGATATCGGCAAAGTACAACAACAGGTACAAAAGCCGAGAAATCGCAAATTATGTGATGACTTACAAGTCGCGATCCGTCGTTCTGGTCTTAAAGACGGTATGACTATTTCTTTCCATCACGCCTTTCGCGGTGGAGATCTTACGGTCAATATGGTGATGCAAGTCATTGCTGAAATGGGTTTTCGCAACTTAACACTTGCATCAAGCTCATTAAGTGCTTGCCATTCACCACTTGTTGAACATATTCGTCATGGTGTTATCCGCAAAATTTATACCTCTGGTATCCGAGGCCCACTCGCTGAAGCTATTTCACGTGGTGAATTAGAAGAACCTGTACAAATTCATTCGCATGGTGGAAGAGCCAATCTAATTCATAGCGGTGAGCTAGTTATTGATGTGGCGTTTATTGGGGTTCCTTCTTGTGATGAATACGGCAATGCCAATGGCTACACTGGCAGTGCGAGTTGCGGTTCTTTAGGTTATGCCAAAATTGATGCTGAGACCGCGAAAAAAGTGGTGATGCTCACTGAAGAGATATTAGATTACCCCCATAACCCATCCAGTATTAAGCAAGATGAAGTCGATTACATCGTCAAAGTTAAACGGGTGGGTGATGCCGATAAAATTGGGGCTGATGCGACACGTATGACGTCGAACCCTCGTGAACTTCTGATTGCTCGTACTGCAGCTGATGTTATCGAAAAATCGGGTTACTTTAAAGATGGTTTTTCATTACAAACCGGTACGGGCGGTGCTTCTCTTGCCGTCACTCGCTTCCTTGAAGACAAAATGAGACGCCATAATATTCAGGCTGGCTTCGCACTTGGCGGCATTACCTCAACTATCGTTGATTTACATGAAAAAGGATTAATTCGTAAATTATTGGATGTCCAAAGTTTTGATAAAGCGGCAGCAGAATCACTTGCTCGCAACCCGAATCATATTGAAATCAGTGCTAACCAATATGCGTGCTTTGATTCAAAAGGTGCTTCCGTTGATATGCTTGATGTGGTTGTGCTCAGCGCGTTAGAAATCGATACTCGCTTTAATGTCAATGTGTTAACGGGTTCTGATGGCATTATTCGTGGTGCATCTGGTGGCCATAGTGACACAGCTGTTGCATCAAAATTATCTATCATTGTTGCACCACTGGTACGTGGCCGTATTCCAACATTAGTGGATGAAGTGCTCACGTGTGTTACACCTGGTTCCAGTGTCGATATTCTTGTCACTGACCATGGAATTACAGTTAACCCTGCTCGTCCTGAATTAAAACAGCAACTTGAAAGCCAAGGTATTAAAACCGTTTCAATGAACTGGTTACGAGAACGAGCACAATTATTAACTGGTACTCCTAACCCAATTGAATTTACAGATAAAGCTGTTGCGGTTGTTCGTTATCGTGATGGCTCAGTCATTGATGTTGTTCATCAAGTGAAGGAGTAAATATGTTTTACCCACTGCCTGATACTCAAGAGCAATTTGATATTTCTTTACCTGAACTGTTGGATAGCCGAGATGCCCGTCAGGCTCGCCAACAAGCGTGGATTGGTCTCCATCAGGTAACCTTGATTTCATTTACTGTCGTTTTTCCTGGAGCTGTCAAAGACAACTCTCTTGTTAGACATGTGTTTAATCAGGGCCTAAATGCGCTTAAACAAATTGCTTCATGCGGGCAGTGGGTGTTTTTATCACAACAATCTTGGGCATTAAAAACGGGGCCGGAATGCTTGGTTGCCGTTGACGGAGATGCTATCGAGATTAAAAAAGCGTTAATTCGCATGGAAGAATCGTCTGCTGTTGGTCGGTTATGGGATTTTGATGTGTTTGATGCCAAGGGGCAGCAATATTCACGTAGTCAATTAAATCTGCCACCAAGACAATGCCTAATTTGTGAAAATGAAGCGAAAATTTGTGCTCGTCAGCGGACACATTCATTGGTTGAGATACTTAATCGTATCGAGGAGTTAGCGCATGCAACCCATTAAACAACTCAGCCATATAAATGATAAATTAACCCACTATTACAGCCAATTAGCATGGCAAGCGATGTTAGCTGAAGTAAACTTAACCCCTAAACCTGGGTTAGTGGATAAACATAATACCGGTGCCCATAAAGATATGGCACTGACAGATTTTCATTTAAGTGCCAATGCCATCGCGACACATTTTCCTCAATTTTTGCAAGCAGGCGCTCAATACAAAAATTGTCCTATAGAGCAACTATTACCCCATATTCGCCCTATCGGAATGGATTGTGAAAAGTCGATGTTCCGTGCAACAAAAGGGGTTAATACCCATAAAGGCAGTATTTTCTCCTTAGGTTTAGCTTTAACCGCAATAGGCCGTTTGATTGCACAACAACAATGTGTCTCACCTGAAAATATCAGCTTATTGGTTGCTAGTATGTGTAAGGGAATTACCAATGAACTTAAACAAAAAACCGAAAACCCTACTGCTGGCCATCGCTTATATCAGAGACATGGGTTAACAGGTGCAAGAGGTGAAGCTGAGGGCGGTTATTCGTTAGTAATCAAACATTCACTTCCTTATTATTTGCAGCAACTTGCTAAAGGCAAACTCGCCGATATCGCTCTACTTGATACTTTAATTTTACTCATGAGCCTGAATGATGATACGAATATTGTCAATCGTGGTGGTATCAAGAGTTTAACGTGGATCAAGCAACGTGCAAAACAGCTATTAACTGCTGGTATAAATACCCATGATGACTTAGTTAAGGTTAAACATTTCGATAGTGAATGTATTCAGCTAAATGTGAGTCCTGGGGGAAGTGCGGATTTATTAATTCTAACTTGGTTTTTTGCTCGATTACCCAATCAATCCTTTATTTAACATTACGTATTTTTTAACATTAATAAAACAGGAATAATTTAAAAATAAAACAATTTAACCAAATAAAAACCAATTAATTATTTAACTAAATTATATACCTTAGAGTGAATTATTAATGAAAATTAAAATCATTATATTTCATTCAAGATACAGCCATATTAAAAATTATCATTTTAACAAATTCCTAATATTAAAGTTCATTCAATTTAATATTAAATAAATTTAATATTGATTTAATCAAGGAAATTGGCTTATGCAAAAAGAAAAAATATGGAAGCTATTCGTGTTAATAGCCATTCCAATTATTATTGCGTTAATACCTACACCAACGGGGCTACCACATATTGCGTGGTTGTTATTCGGTCTTTATCTTGCCGCTATTGTCGGTTTGGTACTTAAACCATATTCAGAGCCTGTTATTTTATTAGCCACTATTGCTGCAAGTGCAGTAATTATTGGAGTAACAGGTACTAAAGATGTCAAAGCAAGTGAAGTTTTAAGTGGATATGCATCCGGTACGACATGGCTTGTATTTGCTGCATTTACTCTGAGCGCTGCCTTTGTTATTACTGGTTTAGGTAAACGTCTTTCTTATATCTTGATTGGTAAGTTAGGTGGTACAACGTTAGGACTCGGTTATGTAACCGCAATCCTTGATTTAATTATCGCACCAGCGACGCCTTCTAATACCGCACGTGCAGGAGGGATTGTTTTCCCAATCATCAATAGTGTCGCCGTTGCTTTAGGGTCTGATCCAGAAAAAAGTCCACGTAAAGCAGGCCATTATCTCCTCGTCAACGTTTATATGGTGACTAAAACCACCAGCTATATGTTCTTGACCGCAATGGCGCCAAATGCACTCGCCCTTGCCATGATGAGTGACATTATGGGCATCCATTTAAGTTGGGGTGGATGGGCACTTGCAGCCTCTGTACCGGGTTTAATCATGCTGATTTTGACACCGTTAATGATCTACAAACTGTATCCACCTGAGTTGAAAAAGGTGAATAACAAAGAGATCGCGGCCAAAGGCCTGGAAGACTTAGGCCCAATGACTATGCGTGAAAAATTGCTGGGAATTGTCTTCATTATCGCGCTGTGTGGCTGGATTTTCTCTGACCTTATCGGTGTCAGCGCTTCTAGCGTCGCGATTGCGGTCATGGCATTAACCCTGATCCTAGGTGTTGTAACTTGGGATGACGTACTGAAGAATAAAGGCGGCTGGAATACCCTGATTTGGTACGGTGGTATCATCAGTATGTCTGGTGTTCTCACAAAAGCAGGCTTCTTCAAGTGGCTCGCCGATACCATGAGTCAATATCTCTCCTTCGGTGACCAAGCGATGCTAGCTTTCTTTGTCATCATGTTCATCAGTGTTGCCATTCGCTACTTATTTGCCTCTGGTGGTGCGTATGTTGCAGCCATGGTTCCGGTATTTGCCACTGTCGGTATGGTTGCAGGGGCTCCTCCGATGTTACTCGCTCTAGGTTTGCTGTTCTCGAATGCTTACGGCGGAAGCGTAACTCACTATGGCGGCGCCGCAGCACCTATCGTATTCGGTGCGGGTTATAACGATATCCGTTCTTGGTGGATCATTGGCGGGTTAGTGGCCTTCATTAGCTTATTCGTTCACATGACTATCGGTTTAGGTTGGTGGGAGATCTTGATTAGCATGGGGCTGATTTAATGCGCTCTATTCTAATCTCTCATTAAATTATTCCATGGGGCGCAATGCAAATTGTGCCCTAAACCCAAATATAACGGTAATTCACGCTAATCCTCTAAATAGTTCGGGTTGTAACAAGGCGGCAAAACAAAGGCATCCCATGGAGCATACAAAAGTATGTGACTTGGGTAACTGAGCGTAGCCAACACCGCCACTGCGGGAAGCTGAACGGGTTTACCCTAAATAGTTCACGTTGTGGCAAGGCGGCAAGTGAAGGCATCCATGGAGCATACAAAAGTATGTGACTTGGGTGACTGAGCGTAGCCAACACAGGCACAGCGTGAAATATAACGGGTAAACAGATGAAAAAAATTCCTTGTACCTTAATGCGTGGCGGCACCTCGAAAGGCGTATTCCTTTTAGCAGACTCCCTTCCTAAAGACATAAAACAACGGGATGAGCTGATCCTAGCGATTATGGGGTCTGGTCATGCTTTGCAAATTGATGGCATTGGTGGTGGCAGCCCACAAACCAGTAAAGTCGCTATTATTAGCCCTTCAACTCACAGTGATGCTGATATTGATTATTTATTTGCTCAGGTTTCTATTACTGAGCGCATTGTTGATACGGCACCAAATTGTGGCAATATTCTTTGTGCCGTAGGTTCTTTTGCTATTGAAAAAGGCTTGGTGCCCATCACAGGAGAAACAACGACTGTGAGGATCCGTAATGTCAATACAAACACCTTCGTCAACTCTACTGTACAAACGCCTGATGGCCATGTCGATTATGATGGTGACACCGAAATTGCGAGTGTACCCGGTCATGCCGCGCCTGTTGCACTGACATTTTTAAATGCTTGTGGAACTAAAACAGGAAAATTGCTCCCGACTGGCCATGCAATTGACACCATTGAAGGTATTGATGTTAGTTGTATTGATATGGCGATGCCTGTGGTGTTAATTGATGCCCCTCAGCTTAACAAAACTGGTTATGAAACCGCGGAACAGCTTGAAGCCGATGCCGAATTTATGCAAAAGCTCGAAGCTATTCGTATACAAGCAGGCGCAGTGATGGGACTTGGTGATGTTAGCAAAAAAGTTATTCCTAAACCTATATTGATTTCACCAGCCATTCACGGTGGAACAATTAATGTCCGTTATTTTATGCCACATAAATGCCATGGCGCACTTGCCGTGACTGGTGCTATCGCCATTGCGACAAGTACTATTGTTCCTAATAGTATTACTCAGCAATATATTCACTCTGTTGATATGAATAATATTTCCATTGAACATTTAAGTGGAAAATTTGACGTATCGTTAAACCAGCAAGGCAATTCACCGGAAGGGATTCAGGCATCAATTATTCGTACAGCGAGAAAACTCTTCGAGGGCGATGTGTACGTTCCTTAAAACTAATATCACGTCCTGCCTCTAGCTAAGAGGCAGGCGATTAATTTTACTTTTCTGCAAGTAACGGTTCAAAATTACCGTCAATATAATAGGAAACCTGATGGGCTTCATCTGGCGTTGGTAATTCTAACTTCCCTGCCATTTTTTCCATAACCAGCTCTGGAACCGCATATTTACGCTGTTGATTTTGTTGTCGCCACTGTTTAAATGGCACTTCCAAATAAACTAAATGAACTTTGGCTTGGTAGCGTTCAAATAAACTGATCATACTGGCACGTAACGAAGCACTTAATGAGGTCGCATTCCATATAAAATCCGTTTTCGTTCGCAAAAAAACCTTAGCCTGTTCTTTCACTTGCTGCGCCACCCAGCCTTGGGCATTTTTATCTGCTGGGTTAATTTTATGTTCTCGGCGAACATCATCTAAACATACCACCGGAGTTCGTGGGTAAAACTGTTTGATAAAATGGTCTTTTCCCATCCCCGGCAAACCACATAGCATAACGACTTCGCTCCCAGTTTCTTCAAAAGGTTGATAATCTGTAGTACCCTTTTGGTGATGAAAATAATGGAAACGCCCAGCTTGCGAAGCAAATGATTTAGGTTGATCCCAACAACCCTGCTCACGACAGAACAACTCAAATAGTTCGATTCTGACCAACAATTCCGCTTTATCTTCACACGTACGCCCTATCGCATCGGCTTTCGCTAGCATACACAATAAAGACATTTCAACGCGCAACGAGGCGGCAAATAACGTGCGTTCAGGATCTGGCTTTTCCATTAACCAAAGCGGTAAACCATGAAATCGAACTAAAGCTGCAATTTGTTCACGAATAGCAAAAGGAGTTTCTATTTGTCGAAATAATATATTGCGTACCGATAACTCGCCTTTTTTGGCATGTCCAGGCGAATGAATTCGCCCTTCTTCATCTTCTTTTGTTGTACTGCGTTTTTCGACGTCATGTAGCAACGCTGCCGCCCAAACGATTTGTTGTTTAAGTTCTGGAAGCTGTTGATATTCAGGTAACCCCTCCAAAGCCGCTAACACCATTTGAGTGTGAATAGCCACATTGCCTTCCGCATGGTGCAAACGGTCTTGCTGCACATATTGCATATCACGCACAAAATCGAACTCTCTTTCAAGCTGTGCCCAATCACGATATTGGGTTAATTGCCAACTCATGGTTGTTCTCCTTGTAATTCAAAGGCCAGCTTGGCTCGCTGCCAATGCCGCTTCCAGTGGATATCCGTTTTGACATGGTTTTTACGCACATATTTAAAAACATGTGCCATAAAATCATCCACATGAAACCCTTGGCTATCACGGCTCACAATCCCTTCCATGCTACAGGCTTTCCCTGTGTGAGTATCACGCGCAATAAATTGGCTATCTAATGATGCAGCAGTAATTAATAAACTTGCATATTCTTGCTTGTCCATATGTTTACTGAGTGATAAATCTAATTGGGGGACAGTTGGAAAATCAAATAAAGCCGCATAAAATTGCACCTCTTCCCAACTAAGCCAATACTCCCCTTGCCTAACAGCAAACACATAGAAATAATCTTCAATATGTTGATATTCAATGGAATGTATTGCGTAAAGGTTTTCACCGAATAGTTCAATATCCCCTAAATCGTCTTTAATCAACTGCCAACGTTGGCGAATTTGCTGGCTCCATGCCGATTGAGTTGGAGCCCCATGAGAGCGCGCAAAAACCCCATAACGGTTTAAGCAATTATTTTCACCGTCCAGTTTTTCTGTGTGAACCAGTTTGTCTATATTTTGGATGTGCGACCACCAATCGCGATTAATGCGATCATCACTAGTCGTACCAGGGGAGAACGGATAGTGATACGTTCTACCATACTTTCTTGATTGCATATTCATCATGCTTTCTCTAAAGAAATAGAAATAACCACAAATCTTTTTGCTAGATTTGCGTCTTTAATTGTTGAGAAATCAAGTGTAGGTATTACATATCTATTCCGAGTAACGGCCTCATTTTTACTTAGCTAAGGGTCAAAATTAGCGAAATTGAAGGAAAACAGTTGAATTTTAGTCTAATTGTCAAGAAAAAGGCTATCAATTTATTCCTAATCTCATTGCTAGCGATATTATTCAACCGCTATCTGGCTTTCATCTAAGGAATATTTCACTATCACCTTATTACGATACAAACAATTATCCTGCAAAGTACTAGGTTCTTGTCCTTTAGTTGTCACTTTTTGCCAAATTTCGTTATGCCGGTATATAACTCCATTTTCTCGGGTAAACTTATGGTTTTTCTCATAAATATGGTATTTATGTTCACGTGAGGTACAACTCAATAATTCCCCTTCGAGTTGATGCTCAGCGATATTAAATACCAATTGAAAAGCACTTTGTGTCGGATTATAGAAAACCAAATCGATATAATTATAAAAGATTGCCGCCCCTGAACCAAAAGGCAATACACGACCTTCATCTGGAAATGGGTCAAAACTATGATTAGCGCGCTCAACCACTTGCAATGGAGAATGCAATACCATCCAATGAATTAAATTACTTAGTTGGCAAATTCCCCCGCCAATCCCTGAACGAGCTTCACCAAATGAAAGTTCCATACCTTCAAGAAAACCTCTGCGCGAAGTCGGTTTTCCTACGAGCCGACAAAATGAAAAATATTCTCCTGGGTAAATAATAACCCCATTCATCGCTTCGGCAGCAATACGCAAGTTCGTTACTTTGTTGTATTGCAAACGTAGGTCTGATTCACCTAATTTACGGATCAGCTTAGATGTATGCTTGTTGTAGCGATACTCAAGGCGTTCACTGGATTTTGACTTCGCATAATGCTTGGCAGAACATACCCAATGCAATCTTCGAACTAAGCGCTTTTGAGTCACGCGCAGCCAATAGAGAATAGGATGATAGGAAGAAAGTGGCCTACGCATAACAAACCTTATTGATATAATTAACCAATAAATCATGTCATAGCCATTCGTATTACAACATAGTAACTATCTGATAGTTAATACGTGATAGTTGAATAGCTAAAAAATAATCAAACCCTAGTTACCTATCACTAGAATTTACTTTTGAAGCCAAAAACGCGGTGGCAAGCAAGATGAAGATGGTTTGATATAAGGATTTAAGAAGAGATAATTTGCTCTAAGGATTTCATGTCACAGCTAGGCCGCAAAAAAGTAAATCCCTAGGAGCATACACAAGTATGTGACTAGGGTTTACTTTTGAAGCCAACGAGCAAATTAATACAAGCCGAGTAGCGCCCCAACTGCTAACAAAAAGAAACTAAACAACCAAATCCAACCAAATGAATAGCGTAAGTGACGGCCCATATCAATTCCAGCCAAACCCATTGCTAACCAAGCTGCTGGTGAAAATGGGCTCACGAAGGTTCCCGCGTTGTTACCTATCGCCATGGCGTAAACAACGGAAGATGGGTCAACACCAACTGTGGCTGCAATTTGTTGAATTATTGGTAATAAAGCAAAATAGTAAGCATCTGTACTCGTAAAAATATCCATCGGTACACCTAAAATACCGACAAAAATATGGACTTTAGAAACCCATTCTGTTGGTAAAATAGCCGTTAAGTCTGTTGCAATTGACTCAAGCATCCCACCTTCAGATAAAATACCTAAGAATGCTCCCGCTGCTAATATTATGGCCACCATTCCCAACGCTTGCGGTGCATGGGCTGCCAAAATTTTCATTTGGTCCCTAGGGTTAGGGAAGTTAACCATTAAAGCAATGGAAAGTGCGATCATAAAAACATAAGGCGCTGATAATAATCCGAATGCTAAACAGATAACAGATGCGATGATTAACCCACCATTGATAAGTGGTTTTTTGGGTTTCTGAACTGTATCGCTTATATCTGCAGTGTCATCACTAACAGGTAGTAAAGAATCCATTTCATATGGCGTAGTGCCTTTCAAACTTGCCGCTGCAATACGTCTTTTCTCACGTAATCCCATCAGAATAGCAAATACCACTGCGCCAGCCATGCCAATTAATTGTACAGGGATCAAATGTTGCCATAGAGTCGAGGCGTCAATTCCAGTGACTGCCGAAGCTCGACCTAATGGGCCACCCCAAGGTACCATATTCATGACCCCCATACTGGCGCACATCAGCAATAACATTAAATAAGGGCTCATCCCTAGTTGGCGGTATAAAGGTAATAAGGCAGGAATAATAATTAAGAATGTCGCAGCGCCTGACCCATCTAAATGGACAACCCCCGCAATTAACGTTGTCATAATACAAACAATAATAATATTTCCACGCGTCATTTTAACCATAAAACGAATCAACGGATCAAAAATGTGCAGGTCTTTCATTAAGCTAAAAAATAAAATCGCAAATAAAAACATCGCAGCGACTTTTGACACTTTATTAATACCACTTTCAAAGAATACTGAAATTTCAGCAACAGAGTAACCAGCAAATAAAGCACCAATAAAGGGGATACAAGACATTGCGATAATTGGGCTAACTTTCCCCATCATCAATAATGTTACTATCGATAAAATAATTAAAATACCAATAATTGTCAGCACATCTACTTCCTTCTTAGAATTATATTTTTCAGGTGAACACAAAATTTAGCTTGGCTCGCATTAGCTTAACAAGCTTGTTTCTTATATAAACCATTGAATATAACCGCAAGGAATATTTTATATTTTTGCTTCACAAACAATGCATTAATTCTTATTTAAATTATCATTTAAAATAAAAAAATAGCTTTATTCTCTATTAGAACCATTAAAACCATAAGCATAAATTAACGCCACTCTAAGTTGGTGGTAATTAATTTTATTTATAAGTTACAGAATTATAACAATCAAAAAATAATAGTTATTATTATATTTTATTTTTTATCTCATTTTTTTATATTTTTTCCCTCTTTTTTCATTATGTTGCTAGGGAAATATACTTTTTATGGTTTTGATCAAATATGCAAAATTTTACTTGATTTTCTATCAACGATCCGTCTAAAAATAAAATTTCCCCGTAAAACCACACCATCTCACAAAAAAAACTTGGCTAACCGAGTATAATATTAGAATAATTTAAGTTTGCTAATAAGGAATGTTTCAATGAGCCGCCTTTTTTCACCTGTATCAATAGGCCAAGTTTCTCTGAAAAATCGAATTATTGTTCCCCCTATGTGCCAATACTCCGCAGAAAATGGCATGCCAACAGCATGGCATAAAGCCCACTATATGAACCTTGCTTTATCTGGTGCCTCTTTAGTTATTGTAGAAGCTAGCGCTGTTGTTCCTGAAGGGCGTATTACCTACAAAGATCTTGGTTTATGGAATGATGAACAAATGACTGCAATGCAACAAATGCTCAACGATATCAGGCAGTTTTCAGATGCACGCTTAGGGGTACAAATCGCTCATGCAGGCAGGAAAGCATCAACTGATTTACCTTGGTTGGGAGGTAAAAGTATCCAGCCCACACAACCTAATGGTTGGCAAACTGTTGCACCATCTGCGCTCGCTTTTGGTGATAATGCGGTACCACATGCATTAACCATTGAAGAAATTTTACAGCTAAAACAACAGTTTATTGATGCAGCTATTCGTGCTGAAAAAGCAGGTTTTGACGTTATTGAGATCCATGCCGCTCATGGATATTTACTGCATGAGTTCTTATCACCAGTATCAAACTTACGACAAGATGAATATGGTGGATGCTTTAAGGGGCGTACTCGATTACTTATCAATATTTTCCATGAAATGAGAAAAGCGATTAACCCTAATATTGCAATTGGCGTGCGGATCTCTGCAACAGACTGGCTTGAATCGGGTTGGAATACACCTGAATCTATTGAGCTTACTGAATTACTAGAGGATTTGGGTTGCGACTACATTCACGTTTCGTCAGGTGGGCTATCACCAGAGCAACAAATACCATTGAGCCCAAATTACCAAGTCCCTTTAGCCCAAGCTATTCATGAAAATACCATGATGCCTGTCATTGCTGTAGGTCTTATCACTGAACCTTTACAAGCTGAAGCCATTATTGCAACCCACCAAGCAGATTTGGTGGCTATTGGCAGAGGGATCCTATTTGAGCCACGTTGGCCTTGGCGAGCAGCGAGCGAATTGAATGAACAGATAGATGTTGCGCCACAATACTTGCGCAGTGCTCCACATCAATTTAAACATTTATTTAAATAAAAATAATAAACTCGCAGCTATTGTTGATTGATAATAAATAGCTGCGAGTAATAAACAATTAACGCGCGTTAGTCGAACACTGTTGAACAAATTCAATCATGGTTTTTTGGAATTCAGGTTCTGCAGTACCTGATTTTTCTAATTCCGCATCCATACGTTTAAACTCAGCTAAACCATATTTTTCAATTGTTTTATCGTAGGCACAACCACAAATTGCACTGACCGCATTTGCCGTTTCACCTTGCGGGTTTCCTGATGCAACAACACAGGTATTCACAAAATTCTCTTTGTACTCCGCAATTTCTGATTTTTCATCAGAACATGCAGACAACACAACCATCGCTCCCGCCATACCTAATATTAATGCTAATTTTTTCATTTTATGCCCATTTCCTATTCAGCTTTAACTAAGGTGATAATAATAAACCGCTATTATTCCTAGTTCACGCTATTTTGGATATATCGTTTATATTTTCAATACCATTAATCTTAATACGCAAAATAAGACGCTCTTATTAAGATTAATATCCCTATCACTGACTATTCATAACAATCATAGCTGTTTTCTGGTAAAAAAGCTGTATTAACCCATTTTTTATTATGTATATTCTACCTTGGCAATGAATTAGAACAGCGCCATCGATAGTAGAATAATGATGATAAAATTAGCACACAACCCACAATTTGGATAAAAGGCATTCTTTCATGGTACCAAATCGCCGCGACAAAAACGGTCATCACGGGTTCAAGGATCATAATAATTGCCGCATTTCCTGCTGTGGTATTTTTTTGACCAATAAGCTGTAACACAAAGCGCAAACTCGTTGCTATCACCACACTAGCAATAAACCACATCATGGTAGGCGTTGTCATGCTGCTCGGCCATTCTTCTAAAAAGAATGACAAGACTAGCCCTGTCATTCCTGTACAAGCAAGTTGAATGGCCGTTAACGGTAAAAGAGGAATTGTTCGGGTATATAAACTGGTATAACAAAAATAGATAGCTTGGACAATTGCCGCGCCAAGAAACCACAGTTGACTTGCTTTAAATTCAAGTTGAGCCTTAAATAGGGTTAAGCATGCCAGCCCTAATACCGCAACAGGGAGTGCTTCCCAGAAATAACGAACAGGTTTATTTTTTAAAATAACCCATGCAACTAACGGAACAAATAACATAGCGAGGCTCATAATAAAAGCCCCTTCGCCAATTGAGTCTGTTATTGCCACCGCGTGGATCCAGAGCGCCATATTTAATGACATCCAACCGCCTGTCATTAATATTTTTGGTAATTGCTTCACCGTTATTCTATTTTTTTTCCCTCGGCAAAAAGGGGCTAAAATGATAGCAGCTAGTAAAAAACGGCTACCAAGAAAGGCAAATATTGGCATTCCCTGCACAGCTTCTCGGGAAAATACCCATCCCCAAGCTGCAATTATCGTGGTAAGCACCAAGAAAAATTCTGCCTTCCTTTGTGAATACATGTGTTCCTCTGAATGAATTAACTGACTCGCAGCTACATCATACTGGCTTTTGCATGTAAACCAATCACATTTATGGCCTTTATCTCCGACTTCTCTAAATAAAAAATATCTCGCCCAAAAATAATAAATGTAACCTTAAATCAAGAGCCATTTCCTCTTAATAAAGAGGATTTTTCTCTTAAGCTACCTTTTTCCTTATTAAATAGATTAAATCTCATTTCAAATAGGATAAAAGAGGAAGTTTGCATAAAAGCTCATCAATTTTTCTTCTTGTATGACCTGAGATAATTAAGACAGGCGAACAGTGTCAATCTTACCGATTGAAGTTTCATCTTCAACTTAATGGAAGGTCATAGCATGGTTATTCAAAAAACATTACCGATAGATAACGATACAATCAAAAAGGTAAAGGCGGCGATCAATAAAAGAAAGTATGCACATGCCAACGAAATAAGTCTGTTATGGCAACACGCATTAAAATCATCATCAGTCTGTAGTTGGGGGAAAGTGATGTTGATTTCTATAATAGGTGGCCTTGTTGTCACAATAGCCACTTCTTTGTAGCAAGGGATATTAAAAAGAAGAAATCGAGCCGATAGCCCGATTTCTATTGGTTGTTTTTAATAACTAATTCAGCTAATTACCAATAACCTAAGAATTTCCACCAAACGCTACCAATGAAGAACCAAATGGCTAAGTTAACCACACTCATGACAAAACCAGTTTTCCACCATTCAGCAAGAGTGGCATAACCTGACCCAAAGATAATCGGGGCTGTTCCTGTACCATAATGTGTTAATGACATCATTAGTGATGATGAGAATGCTAACGTTAAGGCCAATAACATTGGTGGAGCACCAAGCGCTAAACCCGCGGAGAAAAATGCCGCATACATTGCCGTAATATGCGCCGTTGTACTCGCGAAGAAATAATGGGAATACACATAAATTAAAACAAGAATTAACATTCCCCATACCCAGCTAATGCCCATTCCATCAATGGTTGCACCAACTGTTAATGACATCCATTTAATGAGACCGAGTTTTCCTAAGAAACTCGCCATCATCACTAAAGCGGAGAACCAGACAACCGTATCCCAAGCCCCTTTGTTTTTTAGCACGTCATCCCAATTAATGACCCCTGTCGCTAATAGAATACTCAACCCAATAAAGGCAGCAGTGGTAGCATTAACACTATATGCAGGCCCAAAAATCATTGCAGGTACACCGGCCCACATCAAAAGTAATAACCCAAAAACACCAAGCGTTATTTTTTCAGGCAATGAAACTGGACCTAATTGCTGCAAACGTTCTTTGGCGAAATTTGGTGCATCCGGTGTTGAGGTAATTTCTGGTTTATACATAAAATAGATAACCAAGGGCATTAATATTAATGACACGATGGCTGGAACAAATGCGGCAATAGCCCACATCCCCCAAGTTAATTCATTTTCTTGGCTAGTCTCGCTAATTATCAAGCTAACAATTAATGGATTGGGGGCTGTCGCCGTAATAAACATTGCGGAAGTAATCGGGTTAATATTGTAGTTAACGAGTGATAAGTAGCGCCCTATTTTACCTGCGGTTCCATCTTCGGCCTTTGACCCAAAACTATCTGAAATCGAGCGCATAATTGGGTGAATAATTCCCCCACCTCGCGCAGTATTACTTGGTGTGACAGGAGCCAAAATTGTTTCTGCTATTGCCAATGAATAAGCAATACCCAATGTTTTTTTACCAAATAAAGAAATGACATAATAACCTATCCTCGCCCCTAAACCTGTTTTATTCAAGCTCATGGAAACCATGATAGAAATACCAATTAACCAGATTAGGTCATTGGAAAAACCACTTAAGGCATCCGCAATTGCCCCTTTGGTTGATTCAGGATTAGTGACTCCTGTAGCTGCAACTAATGAAATTGCGACAATAGAAACACCCCCTATCGGTAAAGCTTTACCAATAATGGCAGCGATTGTGCCGACAAATAATGCCAAAAGGTGCCACGCATTTGGATTAACACCTTCAGGAACAGGAATTAAAAACCAAATAATTAATGTTATTGCGACTGCGATTAGAGTTGGAACAGGTTTTAAAGGTGTCAGTTTATTCATAAGGTTATCCATACACGTTTAAAGATGGAAATACAGAGTAATTTCAGTTATATATTCTAATTTTATCTTTAGATTAACAATATATAGCTCAAAAACCTTGATATTTATCAGTACGTAGATTCTTTTATGATAAAAACTCAAACTAATTTGTAACAATACGTAATATATTATTTCAGCAATTAATCTTCTGATATATCTTGCACACAAAAACAAGCTTATTCTTACATTAATAAGAGTAAGAATAAAACTGGGCTTATTATTTGCTTTTTTACTAGGCTAACAGCACATAAACTCGCATTTTTCTTCTAATCAATTTTTTTCTTAATATACTAAAATTTCAATTATTTTTATAGAGCGTCATCAATTTATGATTGCTGAATCGAATTAATAAAATAAAATCAAGAAATATTCTAAATTGTGTTGAATATATAAAAAATTATAATAATGATAACAACTGATTAAAAAACGCACACTTTACTATTGAACCCATACTCTCTGCTTAATTTATATTAGTTATTATCTAATCTGATAATGCTAAAAAACACTTATAGTGATTATCCTTTGTTCTCATACTCTTTTTATCACTAATCTAATATGAGTAACAAAGCCCATCTAAATATGACTAATAAGGAAATAAAATGTCTACTGATAACATTTACACCACAAATGCTCAACGCCCATGTATTGTGTTATGTACGACCAATAGCCATGAAAGTGCAATTAAAATAACTCAACATTTGTTAGCTAATCGTTTAGCTGCATGTATTTCTCTACTCCCAGAAATAACATCAGTTTATCTATGGCATGGTAATATCACACAAGATAAGGAGATCTTACTATTGATCAAAACGACTCAAGGAAATCAACTCAATTTATTTAATGAGATAAAAAAAATACACCCATATGAAACCCCAGAACTCATTCGCTTAGACCCAAGCCAAATTGAAGATAATTATCTACAATGGCTGATTAACTCTGTTAAATAATAGATGTTCATCTAAATTGAATAACTAAAACGCTATAAATTGTGAGCTAATGTCGTTTTTGTATAAATTAATTCAACTGGTCGGCTATGGTTTACCGTAAATTAATGTTATATAAATAGGCTCGCTTTATATTTATTTTCCCTCCTTAAATATTTGGAGGTTTTTTTTGTCTAAAATTGACTAGTGCATATTCCTTAAACCCGAAGAAAAAAGTCATAAAAAGCGCAACTAATAAACAACATTACACACTGTTTTATTTAAATTATCATAAAAATTAATCTATTAAAGCCATATAATGAATTCTATATTACCTTAGGCTAATATAAACCTAAGGTAATAATCACGAAATTAACTAAAATGTTGCTTCGACGCCAAGTCTAAACGTTCTTCCTGGGATAGGCATATAAATCACAGTTCCTGGGTCAAATGCATAGCGATTAGTGAGGTTATCAATGTTAAAATTCACATGAATATTTTTCGAAACATGATATTTGCCTAACAAATCGAATGTAGTGGTTGAATATAGCTTAGTTACTGGGGCCGCAGCGGTTCCCACTAGCCACTCATGAGGGTAGTCTTTGCCTGAGTTATAACGAACTCGCAAACCTGTTTGTAGTTTTTGATCAAACATTTTCACCCCAACAATACCGGTCACAACCTTTTTCGGTGGAATACGTGAAGGCGATAACCCCCAAGCAAACCCAACTGAATTACATGCCGTTGGAAGGCGACCTAACTCCATTTCGTCTCGTGAACATAACTCAGAATTGTTATAAAATGTCGCATCGAAGGAACCAAATGCATAATTAGAATCGTATTTCAGTTCGATTTCATAACCTGCGAGCTTGAAACTATCGTAGTTTTTCATCACGATATAAGGGTGATATACGCCCGTTGGGTTCACTCCTTGAGAGAGATAGCCCTTTATATCATTATTAAAATAAGCCACACGTAATTTAGCATTATCTTCATCAAATATAAGGTTTTCTTTTTCTACATTCATTCCAACTTCAAATGATTTAGCATGTTCTGGTTTTAATGGAACATCAGGAGAATAAGAGTAGGTTTGCCCTGATGCTGTGGTCTCGAATAAACTCGGTTCTCTATAGCTATCAGAATATTTGGTATAAATATCAAATTCGTCAGTCACATGAAAACGTAGCTCACCCATTAAATCATTTTTCGGACCGTAGCTAATACTTTTACCTAAAACATGGTCATCAACATCAAAAGCGTGAATACGCCACCCGACTAAAGTACTCACCCATTCCCCTTTGTATGCCATATTGGTAAAGGCTGATTTATTCGTTCCTTTAGCATTACGCGTTACAGGATCTAACTCCTCACCGGGTATGGTTCCTTCTGGTGTCCAAATCGGTTGATAGGTTTTAGTCAATGGCTTTGATTTTTGTTGCATATATTCCACACCATAAGTGATATCGATAGGATAATCTGCAAACTCAGACGTATTTTCTAAGTTAAAGCCCATTCGTTCATCGGTATAGCGATGCTGATATTGATTACCGTAGTGCGCGGTAACATCATCCGTTGTGCCATTACGTTGTTTAAATTTACCTTTTGTCCACCAAAGGCCTAAATTCATGTCTACCCATAATGAATCGGGTTTATAAGAATAGTTTAAAGAGGCAGTATCAATATCTGCGCTACCTAATGACCACTGCGGCATTTTCCCATCGAATTGGTACCAATACGCCGCTAAAACCTCGCCTGCTTTTTGTTCATGATGTCGGTAATTTAATTCAATACTTGAGTATGGGTTAAGATAAATATTAGTTTTTAATAATGTTGACTGACTTTCATAGCTGGTATTAACGACTTCTTGCCCAGGTTTAATAGGAGCATCTGTATTTGCGTATTTATGATAACCATTTTTACCGGCAAAGAAGTTCCCTTGTTTTCTATCACTATGAGCCAACAAAATGTCAAATTTATCATTTCGATATGCAACCCCAGTCGTGATAGAGCCATTATTAAAATGTGAATTCTTAACACCGTTTGAAACACGATACCCAGACTCGCCTTTTTCATCTGAAGCGATAGTCGGGCGTCGGTTATTATTGTAAATATTCCCCTTAAATAAGAAACCAAATTGGTCACCTTGAGGAATAATACTATTTGCTGATAATGTTTTTAATTTAACCGTACCTCCGATGGCTCCTCCTGAGAATTTACTCATCGAAGCCCCTTTTTCGATCTCAATTGTATCGATTAAATCCATATCCACATAAGTTCTATCTGTACTTCCTTGGTAACCACGCCAAGTGTTGGTTGATTGCAAACTGCCATCAATGATAATGGGGACTCGACCATTACCTTGTAAGCCTCGAATACCGATATCCAGTGCACCCGCTTCATTTCGTGCATTATTAACTTGCAATGAAGTTTCATTGGCAAATATATCTGAATTGGTCGTTCCTCTTACGGTAGAAATATCATTGGCGTCTATTTGCTTGCTATTTGACTTTATTTTGCTGGCTGTGACGAGAAGTTTATCTTTTTGAGTTGTGGTATTGGTTTGATTCGCTAATGCTGTGCTTGAAGAACATATAATAATTAAGCTAATTATGTTTTTATTTTGAAATATCATTTAAGTAATGCCTTCATTAATTAATGATGATTAGATAGACGTGAAGAAATAGCGTATAAAAGATGTGAGGATACATTTTTTATACTTTTCCATTTATGCATTTAAAGTAAATTTAAGTGCTATGCCATAGATGTAACTAGTTCGAAAAACCTTATTTATTGAATGGTTACGTACTCATTTCCCTTGTGAATATTATTAAGCCTTGGAATATACACCAATGATAATAATGATCAAGATCATAATGAATATCATTTGCATTATCATTAATATTATTGGTGTTAATTGACTTACCTTTATTCTTTAATCACATAAAAAAGCGACTGATATGAATATCAATCGCTTTGTATATAAAAATTGCGTGAATAAACTAATCTCGTAATGGCTGTTTTCTCACTGGCCTATCACCTGCAACATAATAATCTGCATCACTTGTGGGTAATGGAGGACGGTTTCGAATTTTATCGGCAATTTTCTCCGCGATCATGATGGTCGTTGCATTTAAATTCCCCGTAATAATCAACGGCATAATCGATGCATCGATAACCCGTAAATTTTCAATACCGTGAACTCGCCCTGCACCATCAACTACCGCCATATCATCATGACCCATTTTACAGGTTCCGCATGGGTGAAAAGCGGTTTCTGCTCTCTCGCGGACAAATGCGTCTAGCTCTTCATCCGTACTAATCTGTTTTCCAGGGCTTATTTCCTCTCCGCGATATGGGTCAAGTGCAGGTTGAGCCATAATTTCACGGGTAATACGAATAGCAGCACGGAACTCTTCCCAATCCTGTTCCGATGACATGTAATTAAACAAAATGCTCGGATGTTGCCTTGGGTCTAAAGATTTTAAGCGAACACGACCTCGACTAGGCGAGCGCATTGAGCCCACATGAGCTTGAAAACCATGCTGATTGACTGCATTACTACCATTGTAGTTAATCGCCACAGGCAAAAAGTGGAATTGAATATTTGGCCATGCAAATTTTTCACTGGTACGAATAAATCCACCGGCTTCAAATTGGTTACTTGCTCCAATTCCAGTACCTTTAAATAGCCATTCGGCACCGATTTTGGGCTGATTAATCCATTTTAATGCAGGATATAATGAAACAGGCTGTTTGCATTCATACTGCAAATACATTTCAAGGTGATCTTGCAGGTTTTGCCCAACACCGGGTAAGACATGGACAGGCGAAATATTAAATTCAGCTAAAACATCTTCAGGCCCCACGCCAGAGCGCTGCAAGATTTGCGGTGACGCAATCGCCCCCGCGCACAATAATACTTCTTTACGGGCTTTCACCACCGTAGGTGCCGTGCTCTGGCCTTGGTAATACTTCACACCAACCGCTTTTTTCCCTTCAAACTCAATGGTATCTGTTGTCGCATGTGTCACAATGGTGATATTTCTTCGCCCTTTCGCTTGGTCCAAATACCCTCTTGCGGTGCTAGCACGTCGCCCTTGTGGTGTGACTGTGCGATCCATCGGACCAAAACCTTCCTGTTGAACCCCATTTAAATCATCTGTTTTTGGATAGCCCGCTTGTACACCAGCTTCCACCATCGCATGGAATAACACATTATTGCCATTCTTCGGTGTGGTCACACTAACGGGACCATCTCCACCGTGGTAATCATTAGGGCCAATATCACGCGTTTCCGCTTTCCTAAAATAAGGTAAACAATCGAGGTAACGCCAGTCTTCTAACCCTGGTGCCTCTGCCCAACCGTCAAAGTCTAGAGCATTCCCTCGGATGTAACACATCCCATTAATCAATGATGAGCCACCAAGCCCCTTTCCACGTCCACACTCCATGCGGCGGTTATTCATATGCGGTTCAGGGTCAGTTTCATAAGCCCAATTATAACGTCGCCCTTGTAATGGGTACGCTAATGCCGCTGGCATTTGTGTGCGAAAGTCGAACCGATAATCCGGTCCACCTGCTTCAAGGAGCAGCACAGTAACATCAGGATCTTCTGTCAGGCGGGTAGCAAGAACGTTACCGGCTGAACCAGCACCGATAATAATATAGTCATAGACCATTGTTATCTCCTCTGTTTCAGTCAAATTAAAATGATGTGATTAAAATACGGATGAAAACTCCCCGAGTTCTACTTGGATAGATTTGATTTGCGTGTAATTTTGTAGCGTCATAATGCCATTTTCACGACCAACGCCGGAATGCTTATATCCGCCCACAGGCATTTGAGCAGGTGATTCACCCCATGTATTAATCCAGCAAATTCCTGCTTCTAATTGATGGATAACCCGATGTGCACGCGTTAAATCTTGTGTCACGACCCCAGCTGCAAGCCCATATACGCTATTGTTTGCACGAGCAATCACTTCATCTTCTGATTGATAACTCAAAATACTCATGACAGGACCAAAAATTTCTTCCTGCGTGATCTGCATTTCATCATGGCAATCGGTGAATACCGTTGGTGCAACATACGCACCTTGCGCAAAATCACCTTCCATTAAGCGTTCACCACCACACAATAGTTTCGCGCCTTGCTGTTTACCTAACGCAATATAACGCAATACATTTTCCATATGAGCAAAGCTGACTAATGGCCCAAAGTTAGTATTTTCGTCAACAGGTGAACCTATGTTAATCCGAGCTACACGCTCAATGATCTTGTCTTCAAACTGCGATTTAAGCGATTCAGGAACAAAAACCCTTGTTCCATTGGTACACACTTGGCCTGAACTATAAAAATTCGCCATCATGGCAATATCCGCGGCTTTATCTAAGTCTGCATCATCAAAAATAATGAGAGGTGATTTACCACCTAGTTCCATCGTCACCTCTTTTAATGAAGAGGCTGACGCATTCGCCATCACTTTTTTACCCGTTGCGATCCCCCCTGTGAATGAAACTTTGGCAATATCAGGGTTCTCTGTTAACCATTGGCCCACTTCACCGCCTTGCCCGGTCACCACGTTAAATACTCCTGCAGGCACGCCCGCTTCCGTATAGATTTCAGCTAACTTTAAGGCCGTTAACGAAGTGACTTCACTGGGTTTGAATACCATAGCATTACCAGCTGCCAGAGCAGGTGCAGATTTCCATAACGCGATTTGGATGGGGTAATTCCATGCGCCAATCCCTGCCACCACTCCTAGCGGTTCACGACGAGTATAGGCAAACGCGCTATCACGCAGAGGGATCTGCTGCCCTTCTAACATAGGGATTAACCCTGCATAATATTCAAGGACATCCGCTCCTGTAACGATATCTACATAACGAGTTTCAGAAAGTGGTTTCCCCGTATCAAGCGTTTCGAGGTAAGCCAGTTCGTCGTTACGTTCCCGTAAGATATCCACCGCACGGCGTAAAATACGTGAACGTTCTATTGCGGTCATTGCCGCCCATACTTTCTGGCCTTGTTTGGCGCTTTCTACCGCCCATTGGATATCTTCAAGCGTTGCAGACTGCAAATGCGCGATAGTTTCACCATTTGCAGGGTTGACTGCAGGAAATTGCCCGCATTCAGGTTGTGAACTGTCGACATAGCCACCATGAATATAAAGCTTATGTATCGGTGGATGTTGCATATTATCTCCTCTGAATTGGTCATTAGGTTCCGATAACCTCTGCACGTTTCAGTTGCATATCGATATACTCGTTGGTGATCTTGAGTGCATCCTTGACAGGAAATTGCTCATTACTCAAAGCACTCCGTAACCATAAGCCATCAATTAAAGCAGCTAGTCCCTTCGCAGCCATCCGCGCATCCGCTTTGCTTAACACTCGCCCAAACTCATAACTTAAATTTGAATACAAACGCCGGTCATTGACCTGCTGTAAACGGTTTAAATTTGGTTGATGCATACTGCTAGCCCAGAAGGCTAACCATGTTTTCATCGCCGCCTCACTGGTTTGCGTTGGGTCGAAGTTACCTTCAACAATCGCTTGAATGCGTAATTTTGGCTCCGCCCCAGCTAACATGCGTAGGCGTATTGCTACCGCAAACCCCAATTGATATTGAATATGGCGCATAGTGGCTTCAAGTAAGCCATTTTTATCACGAAAATAATGACTAATAATTCCTGTAGAAACCCCGGCTTTACGGGCAATTAACACAAAACTGGCTTCCTGCATTCCAACTTCATTAATCACTGCCAACGTGGCTTGGATTAACTGCTGTTTACGTATCGACTGCATTCCTATCTTCGGCATGGTATTTGAACCTAAAAAATACATTGATCCCTTGTATTAAACGTTTTTTTAATTGAATGTTCAATCAATATTAACTATTGTTTACAACAATTCGTTCACAATTAGCATAAAGGAGAGGATAACAAAAATCAAATCTTAGCTGATAAATCAATTAATTAGCTTAGAAAGTAATTTTAACCTGTTAAATAAATAAAAATGTGGAACTACCAATGACAACTCAAAATAGTCCAAAAAATAAGCAGAAGGATAAATTGAATTCTGTGGTTTTTTTTACTTCCGCCGGCCTTATTCTGGCGTTTTCTTTTTTCACCATCTTGATGACCGAAACAGCAAATCAGTGGATCGTTGCCGCCCTTGGGTGGGTATCCAAAACCTTTGGTTGGTATTACTTGTTAGCAGCGACGCTGTATATTGTTTTCGTCATTTTCGTTGCCACTTCGCGCTTTGGTAATATCAAGCTCGGCCCCGAGCAATCTAAACCTGAATTTAGCGTACTAAGTTGGTCTGCGATGCTATTCGCCGCAGGAATTGGTATCGATTTAATGTTTTTCTCTGTCGCTGAGCCGGTCACTCAATACATGCTGCCGCCAACGGGTGAAGGCGAAACCTTAGAAGCAGCTCGTCAGGCGATGGTGTGGACCCTGTTCCACTATGGCCTAACGGGCTGGTCTATGTATGCCTTAATGGGGATTGCACTGGGTTATTTCAGTTATCGTTATAACTTGCCGTTAACCATTCGCTCCGCACTTTATCCTATTTTTGGCAAACGGATTGACGGCCCGATTGGCCATACCGTGGATATTGCTGCAGTACTAGGGACGATTTTCGGTATCGCAACAACTCTGGGGATCGGTGTTGTTCAGTTAAATTATGGACTCAAAGTATTATTCGATTTACCCCAAGGGCTTCCCGTGCAAAGTGGATTGATTCTGCTGTCGGTGATTATGGCAGTGATCTCCGCTACATCAGGGGTAAATAAAGGTATTCGCGTGTTATCAGAGCTCAATGTGCTTTTGGCACTTGGCTTGATTTTATTTATCTTATTTGTCGGAGATACCGAGTTCTTACTTAATGCCTTAGTACTGAATGTGGGGGACTATGTCAATCGCTTTATGGGGATGACTCTCAACAGCTTTGCCTTTGATCGCCCAACCGATTGGATGAATAGCTGGACGCTGTTTTTCTGGGCTTGGTGGGTCGCATGGTCGCCATTTGTTGGCTTATTCCTCGCGCGTATATCTCGCGGTCGAACGATTAGACAATTTGTGATTGGCACTTTAATTATTCCGTTTGTTTTCACACTATTGTGGTTATCTATTTTTGGTAATAGTGCATTGTATGAAATCATTCACGGTAATAGCGAACTTGCTAAAACCGTGCTCGACGCACCCGAAAAAGGCTTCTATTCACTACTTGAGCTTTACCCCGGCTTTGGCCTAACCGCTTCCGTCGCCACAATTACTGGGTTGTTGTTCTATGTCACCTCAGCGGACTCCGGTTCTTTGGTGTTAGGCAATTTCACCTCAAAACTCAGTGATATTAACAACGATGCGCCCAATTGGTTGCGGATTTTTTGGTCTGTCGCGATTGGTTTACTCACCTTAGGGATGTTAATGACAGATGGCGTCGCTGCGTTACAAAATACGACAGTGATCATGGGCTTACCATTCAGTTTTGTTATCTTCTTTATTATGGCTGGGCTATATAAGTCATTAAAAGTTGAGGACTTTAGACGAGTTAGTTCGTTAAATACCAATGCGCCAGCACCACTGTATGGCAATGGAACACTCAATTGGAAACAGCGTTTGGGACGAGTGATGAATTTCCCTGGAACAACGTATACCCAGCGAATGCTTGATTTAGTCTGTATTCCAGCCATGCAAGAAGTGGCAAAAGAGCTCAGTTTAAGGGGAGCAAAAGTGGAATTTAACACCTTACCACCGATTGCTGATGAGCGATTAGACCATTTAGAGTTAACGGTCGACCTTGGCGAAGAACAAAGCTTTATTTACCAAGTATGGCCTCAGCGCTATTCGGTTCCTGGTTTTACCTATCGCGCACGTTCAGGAAAATCCCATTATTACCGCTTAGAAACTTTCTTATGGGAAGGCTCGCAAGGGAATGATTTAATGGATTACACTAAAGAACAAGTGATCAGTGATATTCTCGACCAATATGAAAAACATATGAATTTCATACATTTAAGCCGTGAAGCTCCCGGTGCAACCTTAACATTCCCTGAATCTGTATAATATGAACTCTAAGGGGGCTATGCTCCCTTAGAGCCAACACATAAACCAATAATTAATAAGGACGACCTGCTTGCTCCAGCATTTTTTTCATTTGCTCGCGGTCATTCATCCAAGCCATTGAATTAGGGCACCCTGCTCCCGTCGGGTTAACATCACACACATTAAAACGCTGTGGAAACGCGTTTTCATCTGCATTTCGCTGTTCTAACAACGCTTGATAACTTTGTTCTTCTTGAGAAAGTTTCTTTTTGGGATCAAAGACAAACTTTTGTTGTGCCTGTAATTCTTTAATTCCTTGGTAGTCTTTATCAAACTCGCGATCAGCGGGTGACTTTTCTTTAAATGTAAAGTCGCTGGCAAAGCCATAAGAAGTGAAACAAAGAAAAATAATAACAATAATCTTTTTAAACATATCAATTTCCTGCTGTGTCCATAAGCGAATATTATATGTCAGCAGCAACACTGAATGTTGAATAATAATAAGTGAAATTTATAAAAACCTTAATATTCAAATAAGTAATTTACATGAGTTATTAAATCAATTGATTGATACATCGTTGTTATTGACTTATCTGAATACTAAGGGTGTTTTTTCACCAACCATCCCCCACATTAACCCATTAATTTCTGTTACTTTTCAACCTTGTTATCCTCTTCAATTTTGTCCAAGTATATAAGCTCAACTTCAAAACAAATCAGAATAATTAATTAGTTCCATTATGGGTTTATTTTAAATCTGTTGGTTGTTTTTATGGCAATGCGAAGATGAAATATTAATCTCAAAAAGGGTGTTTACACAGCATATGATGATGCAAATGGCAATCTAAGCGTCTCTGCTAATTGGGGTAATACAAATTTGAAAGAAGGCAAAGCGCCAGCTCCTAGATAAAAAGTGGAGGTAGGCGAATAAGCAAATATCAGTATATGATCCGGCTTTCTGAACGCAGTCGACAGCGAATCACTTCCATTTCCATGCTCATAACCGACCTATAACCTATTAGGTTACTAATAATTTTTGTTCTTGTTACAGAGTCAATTTTCTATAAAAGTGACCTTGTCCTATCAATTACACCGTAGAGCATAGGCTAAAATTTCCTTTTATAAATTAACAAACTAAGGGTATACAATGCATAAAACTTATTTTGGTCCTTATATGGATGTCAGTGTTGATGCAACTTGGAATGATTGGCAAAATTACCCAAATGGCAGGCCTAATGCAAAATATAGCCAAGCCGCTATTAAGTATGGGGTAGATATACTGTCTCTTGGTTTTTTAACCGCCACATTAGATAAAAAAGCAGCATGGTCAGCCCAGCCATCCATGCCAATTAGCTGGGCTAAACCTTTGTGTGATGAACTGATTGCTGGCGGTGTTAAAGTTGCTGTTTCATTTGGGGGAGCTGCTAACCAAGATGTTTCATTGGTACAAACACAAGAACAACTCATCAACACCTACCAAGAAGCCATTGATACACTCAATGCCTCACATATTGATTTAGATTTCGAGAATGGTCTGTACGATGCTGATAATGCATTTTATGCCTTAAAAGTCATTGTAGATAATAATCCACAAATCACCCTCAGCTTAACCTTGCCGACTATGCCAACAGGGCTAACCAGCACAGGCTTAGCACTCGTGAAAAAATCGGTTGATGCGGGTTTAATGATAAAGGTTAATGGGATGGCAATGGACTACTACGACCCGAATATCACGAGCCTTGGGGATGCAGCGGTAAAAGCCGCCAATAGCATCAAAAACCAACTAAAACCGCTATATCCAGGGATAGACGATAACGAACTATATAATTATGTACAAATTACCCCCATGATTGGTCTCAATGATGACCTCACCATGTTTAACTTTAATGATGTCAATATTCTCGCTGAATTTGCTAAAAATAATGGCCTTAACTTGGTGTCAATGTGGAGCTTAACCCGTGACCGCCCGGGAAATAAACCTTTCCCAGAGGCCATAAGCTCTGGCAACCCAGAACAAACCTATGAATTTGAATATACCGATTTATTTACTCAACAACTTAATTCATAAATAGCCCATATCACCAATATTATGGATATTGGTGATAACCCATTTTCTGTGAAATATTACGCCCGGCTGTTTTCAGTAATTCGACATAATCGCCAATGCGTTGTCCATCAAAACGAATAGTTGGGAATGAAATCGATAACCCTGCAATCACATGGCCAAACCTGTCATACACTGGTACTGCAATGCAGCGCAGGCCTAACTCCTGCTCTTCTCGGTCCTGCGCATAATGGCACTCACGAACTGTGGCTAATTCCGCCAGCAAGTCCTCTAAGGTTAAAATCGTCGTTGCTGTTTTTTGGCTAAAGGTTTCATCTTTCAATGCTAGACGAATCGTTTGTTCATCTTGCCAAGCGAGTAAAATCTTACCGATTGCAGTGCAATATAATGGGTTACGACGCCCAACTCGTGAATACATACGCAAATTATAACTCGAGTCGATTTTATGAATATAAATAATGGCGTCTTCATCTAATGCACCCAAATGCACCGCTTCATTCGTCAGTTGGCCTATATGGCGCATTTCCTTATCTGCAATTTCGATTAAATCAACATACTCGAGGGATTTCGCACCTAATTCGAAGAGCTTCAAGGTCAGTGAATACTTATCTGCCTCACCTTCTTGTTCGACATACCCCAACTGCTTCATCGTTTGCAAAAAACGAAATGTAGTGGCTTTTGACATCAACAAACGTTGGGACAATTCAGATACGCCAATCTCCTTTTGCTCTCCAAGGGCACTAAGAATACTAAATACCTTTACTACCGCTGACACGGCATCCGTTTGTGTTGTCTTATCCATTACCTTTCCATCATCCTATAAATTGCATCCTATAAATTGATAGCAATATTATACCCCAAATTAACGAAACTAACTGATATCACCTAAGTTTGAGTAGCATAATTGTCTCTTCATACAAAAACAAGAACGATGATTCGATATTTTTAAAACGGCGTTTCATTTTTATTGAAATTGGCAATGAAATGCGCTTTAATAGCACTATCAAGTCAGCAATAGTTTACTAATTCGGTGGTGAAAATGAGTGCATATCCGCAAGTTGCCGTTATTGGCGAATGCATGGTTGAGTTGCAAAAATCGGGTGAGCTTTATAAACAAACGTTTGGTGGGGATACGCTAAATACCGCACTATACCTGTCTCGTTTAACCAAAGATCACAGTGTGATAACCCGTTATATCACCGGTTTAGGCAAAGACCCATTCAGCCAACAAATGCTAAATAGTTGGCAACAAGAAGGCATCAATACTGAAGAAGTGTTTATTTCAGACAAACATTTGCCCGGGATGTATTTGATCGAAACCGCTGCTGATGGCGAGCGCCGTTTTTTCTATTGGCGAGATAATGCTGCGGCAAAATTTTGGCTTGATGCAGTGTGCCTTGATCAAAACAGCAAAGCCCACACACAGCAAATTCTAAATTCACAACAATTTATCTATTTAAGTGGCATCAGCCTAGCCATTTTGCCTGACGCTTCACGTCAGTTACTATTTGAAATGTTACAACAAGCTAAGCAGAATGGCGCCAAAATTGTATTTGATAATAACTATCGCCCAGCACTTTGGCCATCGAAACAAGCCGCTCAACAAGCATACCAGCAAATTCTCACGTTAACCGAGATCGCTTTTCTGACCTTTGATGACGAACAACTGCTTTACGGTGATATTGATGAAACCGATGCAATTGCCCGTACCCAACAATATGGCGTGAATGAGATTGTGATTAAGCGCGGTGCCGATGCCTGTTTTGTGGTTATTGATAACGAACGCATTGAAGTTCCTGCCAATAAAATAAGCCATGTGGTTGATACCACTGCCGCAGGGGATTCTTTCAGTGCCGGCTACCTTGCTTGCCGTATTTTAGGTGGCAGCCCATGCGAAGCGGCAAAAACAGGTCATTTACTGGCTGGAACCGTCATCCAACACCGGGGAGCGATTATTCCATCCGAAGCTATGCCAACCACTGCTTTAGAAACATGTTAAGAGGCTTTAACCATGAATCAATTACTTGAAAGAATTAAGAAACTCAATGTTGTTCCTGTTATCACCATTAATAGTGCAGAGCATGGTGCGCCATTAGCAAAAGCCTTAGTGGATAATGGCCTGCCATGTGCAGAGGTCACCTTCCGCACCCCGGCCGCGGTACAAGCGATTAAAAATATGCGTGCTGCCTACCCTGAATTACTGATTGCTGCAGGTACCGTATTAACCACAGAGCAAGTTGACCAAGCCATTGAAGCGGGTGTGGATTTTATCGTCAGCCCGGGCTTTAACCCCAAAATTGTCGCCTATTGCCAACAAAAGAACGTGATTATTATTCCTGGTGTGAATAATCCAAGTTTAGTAGAACAAGCCCTTGAATTTAATCTCACCACGTTGAAATTCTTTCCAGCCGAAGCCTCTGGCGGGGTTGCCATGCTCAAAGCACTCAGCGCCGTTTACCCGGTTAAATTTATGCCAACTGGCGGTATTGGTGTGAAAAATATTAAAGAATACACAGCACTACCTTCTGTATTAGTGTGCGGCGGTTCATGGATGGTGCCCAATGACCTTATTGATAGTGAGAACTGGCAAGAGCTTGGTAAGTTAATTGCTGAAGCTGCAACCATTTAATTAACAATAAAAAATCTCGTTGTCGTTATTACGCCCTTACTGGATGGTAAGGGCTTTTTTGTTGTTCGTGTTCATTAAAATATTATTTAATTATTAGCTTTATCAAATTAATCAAAAAATATAATACAATTTACTAATAATTTAGATTTTAGATGTAATTATAACCACCACAAACCCAATTTTAGTTATTAAGGCTCGTGGTGGTGAACAATTAAACTATTAGCTAACTAACCAATAAAACGTTTTAGTTGTAGCCGCAGCATCTCATTTTCACGCTGAAGCCGCTCATTTTGCTCCATCAAGCTCATTGCCATTGCAATTCCCGGCCAGTCAATTTCGAGCTCATGGTAAAGTCGCACTGCCCTTCTCACGATGATCACTGCGTGATCATCAAATAACCATTCATTAGCAGTTTCAATGGGTTGAACTATCCCAAGGCCGACAATTTCCCGTAATTCCTCTTCCGCAATACCCGTGTGAATACAGAAATCAATAACGGTTAATGATGTGAACTGTTCCATTATTTGCCTCCCCAATTTTTACGTGGGTCAAAACTCTGTTGGGTCTCCGACAATTTCTGCCACAGCGCATCCGCTTCTGCATTACTGCTATTTGGCATCACGATTTTTATAATCGCATACAAATCCCCTGCTGTACCTTTATGTTTCAGTCCCTTACCTTTAATACGTAATTTTTGTCCGGCTTGGCTATTAGCAGGAACAGTGATCACAATTGGGTCTTTTAATGTTGGAATGGTGACTTTAGTTCCGAGGGCTGCCTCCCATGGAGCAAGCGGCACGACCACTTCTAAATCATGGCCTTTGATATCAAATAATGGGTGTGGTGCAATGCGGATGGTTATCCACAAATCGCCATTTTCACCGCCATTTTCCCCCGCAGTGCCTTGCCCTTTTAAACGGATGCGTTGCCCGTCAATCACGCCTGCTGGGATAGTGACATTAAGTGTTTTGGGAACTTCATTTTCGATAAAACCAAAAGCGTTATAGACCGGTAGGTTATAACTGATGGTACGCTTATGCGACTCTTGGCTTTCTTCAAGGAAAATAGCCAATTCAACTTCTAAATCCTGCCCACGATGACTGCGCGCCTGCCTTGTGCTGCCACCCCGTGCTCGTTGAGAAAACATCGATGAAAAAATATCATCAAAGCCGCCTGCATCAAACCCTTGCTGGGAATAGGTGTGGCTCTGTTGGCCTTGGTTAGCTTGGTTAAAATAAGGGTCATTCCTGTGTTCCCACATTTCATCGTATTCTGCGCGTTTTTCTTTGTCACCAAGTACCGCCCATGCCTCTGCAATTTCTTTAAAGCGCGCTTCGGCATCCGGTTCTTTACTAACGTCAGGATGATATTTTCGCGCTAAACGGCGATACGCAGTCTTAATGGTTTTTAAATCATCAGTGCGTTTAACACCCATGATGCTGTAATAATCCTTTAGTTCCATAGTCATATCTCGTTCACTTGTCTGTTGAATAGAATTCTTATGGTATTTACCCAGTTGGGCTAAACATCACAACTACCTTGAATTTAACTTAGGACATTTACGCAGTAATTGGAATAGCTAGGCTATGATAAAATTCCACAAAAAACAGGAAATTTACGTTATTTCAGGCTAAACCTATAAGAGTGTCGTTTGATTACAAAGGGAACTCTATGGATGCTATTGCCAGTCGCCTGAACTATAAAGTCAACTTTGCTATCTCTATTGAGGATTTTATTCGGTTAATTCGCCAGTCACCGTTTAAAGAAGCCGTGCCAACCGATAATCTTACCCAATTAGATGCGATGCTGAATAATGCGGATTTATTGGTTAGTGCATGGGATGGCGAGCAGGTGGTAGGGTTTGTCCGCACAGTAACAGATTTTAGTTCTTGTTGTTATATCTGCGAACTGGCCGTTGATGCGCATTATCAAAAACACGGCATCGACCGCCAATTAATGCGCCTCGCCGCTGAAGAGCTCCCCGCCGACTGCCAGATTTTATTTTTTTCCACCGACAGTAACCTCACCGAATATTTAAAACTGGGCTTCACCCAATCCCCAAGAGCGTGGCACACCACGGCAGAGAACTATTTGGCTAGATCGACAGAACTGGATGAATAATAGAAAGTAACATCGTTAAAAGCGTAGAAATATAGTAGAAAAAACAAATTTAAATGAGCTTTAAAATACCCCTCTGCGTATGCTCTAAATAATTCGTATTGTGGGTAGGAAGCCGGAGCAGACATAAGTCTAGAAAGCAGCGATGTGCTTGAAGTATAAAAAACTTAAATATCAACAGCCTAACCAATTCATCCTATAATAGAAAAAACAAATTTAAATAAGTTTTAAAAGTACTCAATACTGATGCTCTAAATAATTCGTGCTACAGCTAGGCGGCAAGCTAGTTTAGCCCTAGGAGCATACACAAGTATGTGACTAGGGTGAACTAGTGAAGCCAACAACGCTGTGGTGCGAAGTATGACGAGCATCTATCTGAGGCGGCCGCGGAGACGCTTAATAGCCTGACTATGCAGCTGACTCACCCTTGACTCCCCGACATCCAACACCGCCCCAATCTCTTTAAGATTCAGCTCTTCTTGGTAATACAGTGTCAGCACCATTTTTTCGCGTTCTGGTAACTGATTGATTGCCGCCGCGATTTGGTCACGTAGGCTAGAATCCAGCAACAAACTCAGCGGGTTGCCGCCATCGTCTTCATCCATTTGCGGCTCACAGCTTTCCCCGTGAATTTCATGCCACTCATCGTAGGAAAACAGTTGACTATTATTGGTATCTAGTAGCGCTTGGCGATACTCCGCAAGGTCGATATCCAACGCTTTGGCGATTTCCGGCTCGGTGGCGCTGCGCCCTAACGATTGCTCCAGCACACCAATGGCTTTGGTCATTTCTCGTGCTTGGCGGCGCACACTGCGCGGCGCCCAGTCACGGCTACGCAATTCATCTAACATCGAACCACGAATTCGCTGCACTGCATACGTGGCAAACGATGCCCCTTGGGTAACATCGAAACGTTCCAATGCATGCAGTAAACCAATGCCCCCCGCTTGAATTAAGTCGTCGATATCAACACTGGCGGGTAGTCTGACTTGCAGTTTCAGGGCTTCATGGCGTATTAGAGGGTAATAACGCTCCCATAGGCTATTTTTATTAATCACACCTTCGGCAGTATACAAATCACTCACAACCTGAATCACCCTTCAAGCTTTATAAAAGGTATTCATTATCTGTGTTGGTTTTGAATTCAATCCGTAGAGTAAGGCACTAAATGTGGCTTTATTTGCCTTATCCTAAATAGGTCAAATTTGAATAATTACCAGGTTAATGATTGTTTTAACACAATTTTCAGAGGGTTTTACTGGTAATACAAGTGGGAGTGGTTGGTTTGTTAAAACCACTTTTTGAACCATTTTTAGCTTTTGGTGTTTTGGCTTTAAAAATATGTTTCTTTAGCCTATAGAGTTCGTGCTATAGCTAGACGGCAAATAAGTTTATACCGATGAGCGTACATAAGTACGTGATTCGGATGAACTTATGAAGCCAACAACGCTATGGTGCGAAATATGACGGCTAATATGACGGGCAAAGAAAAGGCCAGCAATGCTGGCCTTGCTATAGTGGTTTAATTATATGAAATAAAAGGATTTATTTCTGCCGATGTCCACATATCGACCACACTTAATATTATAGACTAATAAACCCCTCGCTTGAGGGGTTTATTTTTTAGGCGCAAGTTCAAATTGATATCTTTATGTGTGGATATGAAAATTTAACTTATGTATCTTCGTCATGTATCATGTTGCAGATTTTTTATTGCTATTTTACTTACATATAGGGATTTCAGATGTCATACACGAATAAAGCAGTACCTCAAGAAATTAAGAGATGGAATTGGGGGGCTTTTGTTTTCAACATTATCTGGGGGTTTGGTAATAAGTCATACCTTCCTTTACTTGCTTTAATACCTGTTTTTAATTTAATTTGGATTTTCGTTTGTGGCTTCAAAGGTAATGAATGGGCTTGGAAAAATGGGGATTATGATTCTGTTGAAACTTTTATGAAAGTACAAGAGACATGGAATAGAGCCGGATTAGTGTATTTCATATTATCTATTATCCTTACTGCGGTATTTTTCCTTTTCTTTTTCTCTACAATGACGGCTGTTATTGCAGGTGTAGCATCTCAAGGCCAATATTAGTATCCGCATTACACTCTGAATGTATCAGGTTTTCAAAAATTAGCCCCTCAATTGAGGGGCTTTGATTTCTATAATGCTAAAGAGGGTTGTTGATATTTGTTCGGATGCGGTTCAACAACATTAATATGTGCAGGTTTAACAACAATTTTGGTCACTGATTCGTGACTGACAAATGTGCAACCACAATTAATATTTTGGCACTGGTTATAACGTTCTTTGGTTTCGGATGAGACTTGATAGGAGCTACGTGTATGTGCAGCATGACCGCATTCTGGACAATTCATCATGATAGATTACCTTTTGTCATGATGTTGATGTTATGTGAATTATATCATGTGTTTTTATACAGTCTAAAAAATTATTCGTCAGCTATATCTAAATCCGAGATTTTTACCTCTAGCTCTAATGCGGTTGTAAAACCACTGTCATTCAGTGAATGAACGACTCGCGTTAATGTCCAGTCCGCGTTATCAATTTCGGGTTTAAATCCGCTGACGGTGACAGGCATTTCAGGGTAGAGATCTGCACGACCAACCGCGAGTTGAATCGAAAATGACGCAACACCACGTTGGATTTTTTCCCAGTTGGCTTTTGCGGCTCGAGCGGCGTTTTCTTTAGTCGCGTAAGTATGGGAAAGCGTCAGGACGTTCCCTTGTTCGCCGGCTAAATATTCCCCTTGTTTTTCTTTCGGTTTGGCGAGTTTTGCAGGTTGTTTGCTTTTTCGCTTACGCTTTACCGTCACTGCTTTTTTCTTTTTCGGCTCACGTGTATCAAGCCAGTTAGCAATAACACCGGTATATGCACCACGATCGGCCAGTGAAAAACGGTGTCCGTCACCGACTGAGCGAGTAATGTGCATAGTTTGAATGGGCTGACCACTGGCGGTTAAGCCTTGGCCTTGTTTCATAAACAGTAAATTCCCGTTTTTAACTGCGACGATTGCCCCCTCGGATTTCGCCACTCGCGTTAAAAATGAGCCGTCCGATTCGTTGGTTTGGTCGATATGAGCGAGTTTAATTTTATCTAACTTTTCATCAATAACCGCCTTTAACTTATTGCGTTCCGCCAAGGTGCGTACAATATCGCCCAACGATTTTTGATGGTAAGACTGCTCACGCTTGACGTTTAAAGTGTCGCGAAAGTCCGCACTACGACCACGGATCGTGAGCTTATCGGGCACGCCGCTATGTTCAACCTCATCAACCGTAAACGTCCCCTTGTAGATCAGCGGTTCGTTTTTCCAACCAAGATGCAATGATAAGGTTTCTCCACGTTTAGGTAAGGCGAGTTTTCCGTCGCTGTCATCTAATTCAATATCTAATTGGTCAGCTTCAAAGCCGCGGTTATCAGTCATGGTTAATGACATTAAACGCCCCTGAATCAGGCTATTAATATTTTCACCGCCTGCCGCGAGCGCAAAAGCAGGGGTTAGTTCATCTTTGGTTAAAAAACTCATAGCGGTAAGGCTCCGCGAATATCATTGAGTTGCTGACCTAGATCGCCAAACATTTGAGACAGCGATTCATCAGTGCGTTTTAATTTCAGCGTAAAATCAATTTTTCTGGCCGAGCCATCATCAAAAAAAATACTTTTCGATTGGGTGATTTCTTCAATCACAAACATACCGTAAATGGTGCCTGAGCCATCAATCAGCGACCATGCTTTCCCCGTTTCTGCCATTTGCTCCAATACCAGCAATGACAGTCTGCCGCCAGTCAGTGACGGAAATAATGAGCCACTTAATGTGATATCGTCATTATCAAGGCCGATAAATTGAACTGCGGGACGTTTGCCGACACGATTATTCACGCCATAACGGTATTTTTGGTTAATTTGCATCATCTGGTAAGGCGTTGTATTTAATTGAAAGACAAACAAGCCTAGTGCTGCCATTGCCATAATTAATCGTCCTCGCTGTCTTGATACCGACTCAGTCGTCTTGCCTGTTCACGCCGTTGGTTTTGCTCTAATTGTCTGGCGACTTCTCTTGCAATATCGTTTGCTGACTGGTTCGGTAATGGATAAACATTGATAGTGACCGGCGCAGTATTTGCCGCATGATTGCTTTGGTTTATGTTTGTTGGTGCGGATTGATAGCTATTTGCGGGTAAAGCATAAGGATGGATGGGTTTTGCTGTCGCGGTCATAGAGCCCATAGTTAATGCCGCCGCAGCCAGCGCAGCGGTTTTTCTCCGGCTAGTTATATGAGCAGGGCCAGTTACTATTTCAGGGGCTTTTTCGCCGACAATGCCAAATTGTCCACTAGGGATAAATCCGCCATTGTCGAACATGCCCGCACTTTTCATACCGGCTTGAATAACGGTCACTTGTGACATGGCGCGGACAGTTTTGGTTTCATCTGAAAGCATCCAATCGGGTAATATGTTTGTGGCCATTTGCTTGAGTTCGGCAAATTGAGCTTTCAGTGCCTCCCATTTTTCCAGAATGCCGTTTTTCAGGCTATCAATGATCTCACCGCCAATTTGTTTAAAACGTTCCGGCAAACCTTTAACATCCGCGACAATCTGATCCCACTTATCAGAAATGGTTTTCTTAACTAATGCCCACATGCGAGAAGTGATAGCGACAATCTCATCCCAGTGTTGATAGACTAGCCCGACAAGCCCCCAATTCAGCACATAGGATTTAACCCCCTCCCAAAACTGGGAAAATATCTCTGTCACTCTGTTCCATAATTTTTTTGCGTACGGAACGATATCATCCCAATATTTATAAATCAGGTAAGCCGCGCCAGCGATCCCTGCGATAAATAAGATAATCGGGTTAGCTAATAGCGCACGGCCTAGCATCATAAATGCCGTTCCAATTAACTTAATAGGCTTAATCAGTAATGATAGAAAACCACTGCCTTTGATACCTAATACGGACAGGCTTAATTTTGCCATGGCGAGTGGTCCAATTAATGCCGCAATCATCAATGTGATACCGCCACCAACGGCCAGCACCGCACCTAACCCCAAGCTGATCATGGTGATTTGTTTGATCAGTTCAGGGTTTTTCTTTGCCCATTGGCCAAACTTCGAAATGAGGTCTGTGACTCGTTTAGTGATATCCCGCAAAGGGCTATCTGCACCGCCAAAAATTTGTATTCCTACATCTTCATAAGCCGAGGTTAAGTTTTTTAAGTCGCCATCAAGGTTATCTGTCATGGTTTTGGCGACTTTTTCCGCTTCCCCTTTGGCGGCTTTAACTTCAGAAATTAAAGTTTGTAATTGCCCGCTTCCTGCTTGGTCAACAAGTACCGTTAGGGCTGCAAATGCCTCTTCGCCCGCAATATGCTTGAATAATCCCGCACGTTCTGCATTACCCATTTTTTTGGTTTTTTTATCTAGTTCAACAAGTATATCTGTAAATTCACGCAAGTTACCTTTTGAATCACGAGTTTTAATTTTCAGTTTATCAAGAGCTTCACCTGCCATTTTAGGTGGTTCAGCCAAACGACCTAAAATAGATTTTAATCCTGTACCCGCCATGCTAGCCTGAATACCCGCATCACCCAGTTTTCCCGCGGCTGCGGCTGCTGTTTCTATATCAACACCAAGACCTGATGCCACTGGCGCTACATATTTCATGGTGTCACCGAGCATCGTGAGGTTGACGTTTGAACGGGTAAAGGTGGCAACAAGGGCATCACTGACACGGTTCATTTCATTAGAATTCAGCTTAAAGCCGGTCAAGATGTTGGAACCAATATCAGCCGTGGTGGCCAAGTCGATATCACCGGCCAATGACATGGATAAAGTACCGGACATGGCATTTTTAATTTGTTCTGGCTTAAAACCAGCCATGGCATAGAACGCTTGGCCTTGTGCAACTTCATTAGCGGTGAATGCGGTTGTCGCCCCAAGGTCTCGCGCTTGCTCCCTTAACATCTTGTAGTCGTCGGAATTTTTATCAAGGCGGGTTAAGGCTTGCACTTTCGACATGCCGATTTCAAAATCATAGCCGGGTACTAAGACTTTTTTAGCCGCATAACCTAACCCCACACCGGATGCAAGCATACCCGCGCCGCTACCGGCCATTTTATTACGCACTCCCATGGCATTTTGATAGCTATTTTTTGCCGCAGACATTCGCTTTTCTTGGTTGGCTACCCGTTTTAGTTGCTGCTCTTGTTGCTGTAATCGCCGGCTTGTGCTGGCAATGTCGCTATTTAATTTGATTTGGGCTTGGCTTAGCTGGCGTGTTGAAATCCCACTGCCTTTTAGGGCTTCCCGTTGGCGCTGCAATGAGGCACTCAGTGTGCCGGTTTCAGCTTTGAGTTTTGCGGCCGCCGCTTTTGCGCGGTCAAGCTCCCGTGATTGGGCCCTCGTGGGATTTTGAACGGTGGATAATTCACGTGCGAGCCGGCTAACTTTGGCGGTAGCCTGTTGATACGCTTGACTCGCACTATCAAGGGATTGCTTGGTTTTCTTAAACCCGTCAATTTGCTTGGCTTGGTTGTTGAGCTCTTTGAGTTGTTGTTTAGATTGGCGGAGGGTTTCCGCCAATTTTTTATTCGACGCTTGGGCGCTCTTAAACGGTTTCGTAAATTTATCGACGGCGCTTAAAATCACCTGTAAACGTAAATCTTTACTCATCTTCTACACCGCTACGTTTAAGGGCGTGATAACGCCATTCTAATAATTCAGTTAGGGAAAATTCATCGGTGACAGCGGGTGACCAGTGAAAAATAGTGGCAATATCTGCCACTAAATCATTGACGGTTAATCGTTCTGGAAATCCATAGTCACCGACTTCGGTAACAAAAAAAGCACAAGCTCTTTGGTTAAATTCAGCATATCCGCAGGGTTCATCATGATTAATTCGGGTTTCGTCAATGCCGGTGCGGTGACGCGGGGTAATACCAACATCGCCGAATCCACATCCATTTCCATCAGTGCGGCTAAACGAACACCACGCAATGCGCCAGAATTGGGTTTACGTACCACAATCTCTGTCACTGTGGTTGTTCCACGCGTGATGGGTTCATCTAGCGTCACGGTGATTTGATTTTTTTCTACGGGTTCAGTCATTTACTTTTCCTATAAACCTAATGCGGCGCGTTGTTCTTCTAGGCGGTCAACACCATCAACTTTTTCAATCATATTGAGTAAATCAATCTCAATGAGTGTTTCACCATCCCAAATGAGTTTGTAATACGTGGCATTAAAAGGCGCTTTGACTTGGGTATTTTCACCGGCCTTGCCATTACCGGAGTCAATTTCACTGAATCGACCCCGTAACACGACCTCAACGGCGGTGTATTCTTTGGTATCTTGGCGTTGATAAGCACAATTGAGGCGTAACATCACGCCATCAATTTGAGTGATACCCCATTGCTTATAAAGCTGAGCTTCTAAGCCCCCAAATGTTAATTCGGCTGAGAGGGCATCATCTTCTAACCCCATATCAATTTTGACGCCGCCATTCATGCCGCCGCCGCGATAGGTTTCAAATTTACGGGTGATTTTCGGTAGCGTGATTTCTTCAATACGCCCCATATAGCTTTCACCCTCATTGAATAAATTTAAATCTTTAAGTTTGCGTGGTAAGGCCATGATTACCCCTTAATTTTTGAGCCAAAATCCAATAAATAGCGGTCAGTGATACGCTGACGTAACAGTAAGTTTTCCAGTGGGGGTACGGCTGTATAGTCATAATCAATGTATAACTTGCCGCTTTTCAGCTCTTCTTTGGTGTTAACGTCTGGATCGAACCAACATTCACCGCCTAACAAATAGCCTTGCGTTGTCATGCTGCGCAGTTTTGCATTGATACTTTCGATAATGTCACGAGCCAGTGAGGGATTGAGCGTGCCGTCAATGGACCAGTCTAGCCCCTCGGCGATGGTGTCGGATAACACCTGTGCGGTGCGGGTGTAGGACTCAAAGGCAAACAACGGATCATCAGAGCAAGTACGGGAGCCCCAAAACTTGAAGCCGTTATTGCGAATTAGCGTGGTGATATCGTTTTCGTTAAGTAAGCCGGCATCGGTGGCAGGGTCTTGTAAATCCCATGACACATCGGCAGAAATGCCCGTTACACCATTAACGCCCACGTTAGACAAGGTTTTATGCCAGCCAATTTCATTATCAATCTTGGCACGTAAACCCAAGGCACACGCGGTGGCGTAGATATTACTCTCTGCATTCGTGACGGTGTCCCAACTTTGGAATTCAGGCCAAATCAACATTAATTCACGTTGATTAAAGTTTTTACGGTAATCAATGGCATCTGAAATAGTTTTACTGCCATAGGCGCTAATATAAGCCATGGCACGCATTTTTTGCGCGATACCGGCGAGCGTTGATGAAACCGCCTGTGTATCATGAGCCGGTACGGCTAGAATGCGAGGCTTAACACCTAAACGGCCTTGCGCCACGGTTAATGCCTGCAAGCCGGTTTTGCGGCCATCGGGCGTGGTGCCACCAATAATATTGGATGTGGTTTCTGCTTCGCTTTCGCCTTGTTCAACACGTACAACCACGGTGACCGGTTTTGATTGGTTACCGATGGCATCCAGTGAGCGAGCAAGCGTGCCAGTTTCGCCAGCTTTACCCGCTGCATTTTTCACATCTGTAATTAAAACAGGGGTATTGAGTGGAAAGGCTTTTGCGTCTGCATCATCAGCAGTACACACCATTCCGACAATGGCGGTGTTGATGGTGCGAATGGGTCGCGTGCCTTCGTTGAGTTCAATCACTCGCACGCCGTGGTGATAATCTTGAGCCATTACTAGCGTCCTCTATTTTGCAATAGCTCAATTTTGGGTTGGGGTTAAGACAAATGCACGAAATGGGGATTGTGTGAGGGATGAAACAAAGCCCCGTTGATTGGGGCACAGAGTAGATTAATGTTATTCGGGTTTTTCAGGCCAATCAATATCTGGTGCGAGTGAAGTATCAACACGGTTTAACAAAACACGGTATGTTTTCCACGCTGTTAATTTTGCTTGGTAATCGTCATCATCAAGACCGACTTCAATGGCATCTTGTAAATACGTGATAGTGGCATTCGCTTCCTCTAATCGCTGCGCCTTTTCCTGCTCGGCTTGTGCAACCAATACCGCTTTTTGAGATTCAATATCTGTTACCCATTTTTTGCCGTTCCACTTATCAAATTCTGTTTTCGGTTCTAAGAAAGTTAGCGTATCGGACAAATCGCCAATAAAATCAATTTCAATCGGTTGGCGGGTTTCTGTGCTGTAAGCCGTTTTCCCTCTGTTATCGGTGACAATTTCCCATTTGGAGCCATCTTCACTACGCACCACCGCAAAGCTCGCTTTTGTCGGTAATTCTGGCGCATCAATATAAGCACCAGCGGACACACTTACATCAAAATAAATATTCTCCATGCTCGCGTTTAAATATTCGCGCGTTTGTGGGTCTGCGATGTAGACTTTAATCCAACCCGCTTTTGTTGCTAAACCATTTTCGCCAATTTCGGCTTGTTCAATCTCTAAATTATAGTTTTTCATTATGCTGCTCTCACGATATATAAAAATGCAATGTTGCGCGGACGTGTTTCAGTTCCGCCCTCAAGGTTCATCGCGTCTTTTGCAATTGAACGACGACTTCCATTACCCCGACCAAAATAGGAGGTACCAGAGCCGGAATCTTCGCCAATTACCGAGTGGTTATGTGCTCGAAATGCATCTCCTTGAGCAGATAGAACCGCACGACCAGAATCAACACCGCGCCCCGCATCAAGACCTCGAAGGAACTCTCCTCGTAAATCAGGTAAAACCCCTGTTGGATATGCTTTTGCTAAAAGTGGATAGGTTGTTTTATTGAATGACTGTCCATTGCAGACTAAAAAACCTGCTGGAGCGGTAGCCTGAGGCCATGGAATCGGAGCACCTACAGGGTAATCACTTAATTCATCTGGAAAGTTAGTGTGTTTTAAATGTCCATTACGATCGGATTTGGCAATCTCTGTACTATAAAACTCAGCCCAATCATTCATCGTTGATGCGCTTTTGGAAGAGCGCATATATAACCGATTTGACCAATCTGGCGAATAAAGCATGTGGGTAGATACGGCTGGGTCTCGACCAAAAAATATCCCTCCGCCATATTGATGGCCATTTGGTGTATTTTTCGCATCTGAATCATGATAAAAAACACCAAATGTTCTATGTTTATTAATGCCAAAATCAGTCTCTTTTATTGAATTTTCTTTTTTTGTCGCACCCCAGCCAAAATCGCCAACTAACATTGTAGTACCTGTTTTTTTAGGTATGCTAGTAACAGATACATTTCTCCCGTCTTTGTCTCGATAAATAATGTTTAGCGAACTATTATTTGCGTTTGGCATTGTTTCAATATCAACACGCTCACCATTATTATTTGAATTTTTTTTGAGCGATATAGCAGCATAATCCCCAGTATTTTTTACTGTTAATCTATTTTCTGCTTCTGGTGATGATGTATTTAGTTTTCCATCAAGCCCATTTTTAAGTTCAGATTTTGTTGCATAGTCACCCGCAGGGGCATAATTTCCTTTAGGTTGATATCTGCCGTCTGATTCAATTTTTGAATAGCTGTACCCAAGTGCGGCAAGTTTACCAATCTCAGTCGTAAACAAATTCAGGCTAGGGACTTTGTCGTTATCGTTGCCTTTCTGGCCTGAAATATTCGCTTTATCGAATTTTTTATTTAAATCCAGTTTGGTTTGCGCTGATAGTGCATCAATTTTTTTATCAATAACGGTAATTTCAGTATTCACATACTCACGAGTTGCTAGTACCACCGACGGATCAATTTTTAATGTGACGGATTCAGTGTGGCTGACAATCAATACCATTCGAATAGATTGCGTACGGCCTGACCCCTCCGCTAATTGTGGCTTGTACGTTTCGGGGCAGTTTGCTACCGCAATTAAATTACCGGCTTTATCAAATAAGCCAATCTCACGTATCCACCAACCGCCATCCTGTTCTGGAATAATTTGTTCAGCAATGATTTGATTTTTATTTTTATCATCAATAAATAATGTGTTAATGGCGGCTCTGCGTTTTTCAGCAATTAATTTAGTTTGATTTGTGTCTGGTGTTGGCAAACTCCCGCCACCATCGCCCACCGCCATATGTGTTAATTCAAGTTTTGTCCCTAGCGCTGTCGCTTGGGCTAATAAGTTCTCACCTAATTTTGTGAGTAAGGCAAAGTATTTCATTGTGGATTAATCCTCATTTCATCAATTAAGTGAATAGCCGCACCTTGAACATCAAGGCCAGAAACAGAAATTAAAGGCGGTGTATACGCATAAACAGTCAACGAGTCACCGGTGTAACTGGATGCCGCGCAATAAAACTCACCGCGCGTTTCAAGTTGGATAGTGAGCCCCACAAGGTGACGGCTCGCCGGCTTTGCATCAAAAATCAATGCTTCTAACTCTTGATACATTTCCTCAGTAATACCAGTTTCAAGCACCCCGATATCAAGGCGAAACGTGCCGGCGGTTTCGTTGGTTTTCCACCACTCAATCACGCGGATTAAATAACCCAACGGCTCCACCACACGGCGCAATGCCCCTATCGTTCCCTTGTGTTTATGAATAAACATCGCGGCTTTCACGGCATCCCGTTTGGCTTTTTCAGTCCAGTTTTTATCCCATCGGTCAACGCTGAACGCCCACGCCAGATACGGCAGCAAATGCACGGGGCATTTATCAGGGTTCCAAAGTTCACGAATAGGAATAGGCACGCGCTCAATCTGTGCCAATGACTCGGCCGCCGCGAGCTCTAACGGTGATGAGCCGACAGGTAATAAACGATTATTCATCTGAGCCCCCTAATGCCACATTAATTTGTGTGCAGAAGCTGGCCTGTGTTTTATCCAATTTGATATCTGCAACCGGCTTTTTCAGTTCAACGCGTTGCACGCCTTGAACATGCAAAGCGGCATAAATGGCACTAAGGACAATGTCACGGCCTAGTCGGTGTTGCTGTGTCGCATAACGTTTCACTTGTTCCTCTGCCGCCTCCATAATCGGCTCATATTCAGGAGAGGGATAACAGTAAATCACAGCGTCGATTTCATAATTGATAATCTTGGCTGATTGTACGGTGACACGGTCAGCAACCGGCCTAACGTCCTCATCGTTTAGCGCCATATCGACTTTTTCAATTAAATCAGCAGGTGCGCTGCCGTTTCCCTCACGAGATAAAACGGTGACAGTGACGTGAGCCGGTAATGGGCTAATGACAGAAGCGTCAGAAACCCGACCATCGGCAGAGCGTGCGTGATATTCATAACTGCCAATCGGGCCAGCTACGCTTAACGCTTCAAAAGCGGCCGGTATACGCATGCGTAAATTGGAATCTGACTCATATACCGGTGCAATCGGTGGGATGGCGTTTTCATCGCCGGCTGATAACATCAGGCGTTTCACGTTGTTATTGGCCGCGAGTTGGTCAAGGTCGGCACCGGTGGCAAAGGCCACCATACTTGCACGAGCCGCTTCATTAACGCGCTGACGTAAAATCAATTCACGGTAGCAGCTCTCTTGCAATAATTTGGTTAACGGCTCAGATTCCAATTCTAAGGTGCGGGTGATGGCTTCCCGTTGTTCTGCTGGCATCGCAGCAATGAGCGCCGCTTTGCGTTCGGCAAAGAGCACCTCATAATCTAACGTTTCGACCACATCCGGTGCCGGTAATAAACTTAAATCAATACTGGCTGCCATGGTTACCTCACATTGACCGAAAAATTAAGTGACTGATTGGTGTCTTGGTTTGTGGCTTCAATATCCACAATCATCTGCGCAGCCTCAGTGCTATTTAGGCTAATGCGAGTTAATAAAATGCGTGGCTCCCATTTCAACAATGCGGTGTAGCACGCTGACATTAACTGCAATTTCAGCGCGGGATTTTGTGGCTGGTCGATAAGTTCTGATAATAGCGAACCATAATTTCGCCGTGCGATGCGTGAGCCAATAGGCGTGATCAAGATATCGCGCACGGATTGACGTATATGCTCAATATCGGAAAGGCACTTTCCATTTTCTCGACTCATACCGCAATATCTCATTGGGGTTTTCCTGTGGATTCTCCGCCGCTACGTACACCGCCATGAGTATGATCATGCAACGTAATACCATTGGATTTAATCGCGCCGCCGGTGTGTGTAAAATTACCCGTCATTTCGCCGCCCTTAGTCACATTGAGCGTGGCACAAGTCAGATTTTCCGAACAAATCACTGTTGGTGTGGTGAGATTAATTTGTTTACTTGCATTGATGATAACCACATTTGTTGTGGCATTAATTTGTTCGCTGGCGTCAATCGTGGCCGTTTTAATTCCTGTTGCGATTAATGCACCAGTGGCGGGTTCATATTCAATGATTGCCCCATCTGAATAGGTTCGGTGGTCTGCTGTGAGTGAACTGGTCGGCTCGGCATGTTCATTGGAAAAGATACCGGTTAGCACAAATGCCGTGGTAAGTTCGCCGCCTAAAGCAAGGATAAGAACTTGCTCACCCACGCTAGGTGCATTCATGGTGCGAGTATTACCAGCACGCAAGGTGATCCAATTTAGCCAGTCGGTTTCTAGCTCACCAGTTTTAACACGACACCCTTTTTGTGCATCAACATTAGTCACAGTGCCAGTGCGGATCAGGTTTTTGATTAGGCGACGAATCTCGGCATACATAGTTTATTTACTCGCTGCCTTGACTGCCGACAAAAGCACACCGCGAGCCAACCCCTGCCAAAAACACCAAAATACAAAGAATGGCACGACAACCCACTGACTTGTTATGAATAGGATAATCACACCGATCGCTGTCAATAAAATCACCGTTCGATAAATCCATTCATCAAGCGGTATGAGAAGCTTTTCGAAGCCCTCAAAGGTATATTCATAATCTTTATTGGATAAAAAAGGCGTGAGAGTAAAAAATAATTTAAAGCCGTGAAGTGAAATGTACGTATTGATGATCACCACAGAAATATAGTTACCTACGCCCGTATCAAAAAAGATAACCAGTGAGTAAATAATGATAAATAGAGTAGGAATTAGCGGAATGTATTTGCGCATGGCAACCTCAAAAAAATGATTTTCTTAAGCGTGCCATTGATAGTGTATTGATTGCAGCTACTGCCTTTTGTGCAGTCTGTGATACACATTATCGTGAGAGGAAATCAATAATCTGACTTTCAATATGCCTGATTTCTTGCGGTGTGAGCCCTAATAACTGGCGAGAGGGATAGGTGATTTTTGTATTGCCAATACGCTCTGTTAAACCAAACTGGTGTACACCGGCAATATTTGCTGCGGAAGGTAAAAAATAAATGACAGCTTCTTTATCGCTATTATAGGCGCGTAAAAAACGTGCGGTGGCCAGTTTTTTAAACATGCGGGTTTGCTTGGTTTTGCGCTCTGTACTGATTTTATCTTTCTTGATACTGATATAGCGCTGAATATCTGATTTACGAAATGAGCGCTGCGCTTTTTTATTCGCATCTTGCCCAGTGATTGTTTTGCTATTACCTCGCCAGTTCCGTAAGGTACGTTTTTGTCCATGCCACATAAATTGGATTTCACGTTGTACCGTGATGAAATTCGCTTTGCGTTTGGTGTATGGGCTGCCATCCGGATTTTTTTGTTGTGAAATGCGCTTAATTTGAGAACGGCGTAAATCGCGAGTGATTTCTTTGGCGAGCTGCCGGCGCTGGCCTTGCGACATGCGATTTAATAAATGCGTTAATTCACTGTCAAGTTGACGCAAAGTATCATCATTCATCGTGTCGTTGGCCATTCATTAAACGGGTTATCCGGCTCAGGGGTAGCCTCAATCACATATTTACCGTCTTTATCAATCGCTAATACACGCTCGGTGAGATTTAAATCAATACTGATGTGGGCGGTTTTGTTATCTAAAATCACCGCCTCAAATCTAAAATCTTGTTGCCGCTTTGCGGGGTTCGTTGAAATATCGGATTGATTTTTTCTTAGCCAATCATTGACTACCGCAATTAAGACATTTTGGTCACCACTATAGCGCTCAATAATAATATTAGCGGTGTATTCATATTCAAAACTGGGCGTTTCTTCTAACGTGGAAATAATCCGCCCGTTTTCAACAAACAAGTATAAATTTTCAGGATTATCTTTGAGAAATGGAATTTTGCGGTCTAAATATTCCCGTAAGTTAATGAGTTTTTTCACGGTTCCGTTCCTCATCAAATTGCTCAATTGCACCAAGCTGAATATTGACCGTTTCTAAGGCCGCAAGTAAAGGGTCAACCATCAAAGCCAAATCGCAATAAGTTAGAACCCGTCCGGTAGAGGCGGTGGTACTTGCTGGGTTAGTGTTTTCGGAATGGGAACGCATTGCGCTTGCACGGATACGGTAGGCGTTGTTGAGCACCCGATCAGCAAGATACTCAGGCACAGGCAGATCACACGTTGGCTCGTTTTTAAGAATGGTTCTATATTCAATTTTTCTTTCCTCGGCGGCGGCACGTTGAATAATGCCGCGGCGATAGGCATCACCCGCGATTTGATTCGCACGGTGAAAACTTAAAGATTGGTCAGTGATCAGCGCGGATTTTTTATCAACGTCTAACGCGAGTTGTTGGTTTTCTGCCGTGAGTATGCCGACTCGTTCATTGAGCCGGTCTATTTTTTTGAGACCTTGCCAGCCGGCGAATATGACACCGGCGGCAAGGAATAATACGAAAGCGATTACCCATTTTTTCATATTAAACATAAGCTTTTCGTCTCGCATTATTGGGTTCAAACATCACAACATCGCCCACGCTTTTTCAAACAGTTCATCACTGTATGGCTGCTGACCATTTTCAACATGGACTATCGCTTTAGCGATTTTGAATGCCGTTTCTTTGTCATAAACATCAAGGCAATCACGACGACCAAAGCCCGTTTCTTTACAGACACGATTAATATAACCCTCTGTATTATTGCGGTCTTTTGCCGGTGCCCAACGTTCAATAATTTCTTCCACCGTATCAATTTTGCCGCAGCCAACCCCTTGTTTTCCCGCGTAGGTTGAATAGGTCCGCAAAAGCTTGAATAAAGCGCGAATACCGTATTCAGGTTTCTCAAAACGGCTATGACGGGGCTCAATGCTAGGGTCAAAGGCCAGCTCCCCTCGCCATGAATTTTTCGGGTTATAATCAATATTGCCCGGATTATTGTTGCGTATGCCGCGTGGTACGTTAGACATGTTTTCCCCCTGTAAAGCGTGACCAAAAATAAGTGAGGGCGACACTCCCCATAGCCCCACAAACGCCAGTTGCAAACAGCGTAATGTATTGGCTTTGGTTGTACTCTATGCAGAGTAGCCCACCGAGTAACCCTGTGAAGCCAGAAACAACCATTTGCATAAAAGCCGCAAACCAGCTCCACGGGGCATTATTCGTTTTAACGTCAATGATGTATCTCACAACACCTCCCCACATTGAAATGAAGAGCATTAATAACCACTGTGCGATACCGAAACTGTTCGGATCTTTATCAAACATGTATCAATCCCATAGCTGTATAAGTGGCTGTACCGGCTCTTCGGTAATTTCAGGTAACTCAATCAATAGCCCCGCAGGTAGCACCGCGCCATGTTCGGCAAGATTGGGATTCGCTAACAAAACAGCCTCGGTCATGCCTGTCGTTCGGCCGTAAAATCGCCAACATATCGCGTCTACGGTGTCACCTTTTATCGCTCTGGTTTTCATATCAATTCAACAATATTGTGTGTCGTACCCTTGATGCGCTGAATTGCCCAGATAGCATCACGCTGTAAATCATCAATATTCGTCTCTAAGGCATCAGCTTTTTTATTACCGTTGGGGGTTGTATCAATATCGCGGTAACGTTCGATTAAGTTTGCTTTTGCCGCGCTGAATACGGCACGGCGATAAAGGATCACTAATTCCGATACGTCAATCTCCCCATGGGTAATTTTGCTGGCCGGAACCGCGTCTAACGTTGTATAGCCCAAGTGGATTTCTTGCTGTTGAAAGCGGGATAATTCACGGTTGGTTTCAATGATGGCGTTTTTTAAGGCTTCAATTAATCGACCTTGGGTGACCGTACCGTCAACTCGCATTGATTCCCGAAATGCACGGGTATTAATCGCAGGCCAAAAATCACCACTGGTGATCATTTCGTCTTTTTCGTTAGCGGGTTCGGGTGAAACAAAATCCATAAGGTCACCTTAAAAATAGGTAGGCGGTGGGCGAGAGTCCGAAAAATAAATTTCTTATCTCGCGCCGCCTTGCGCGTTGGCACGTTCTTTATTCATCAGCCCTGTTTTTTGCTGACAAAAACTTTTCAATATTCTTAATATCCTGCTTAACACCGCAGCGTTCATTAAGCTCAAGAGCACGCATTAATTCACATAAAGCCGGTTGCGGAAAATCATTATCGCGCAAGCTGTAACCGAGCCATTTATGTAGCTCGGCGCGGACTTTATCGGGCATATCTTCATGCTCAATTAATGCCATAGTGCGCTGCAAGATATCCAATGGAATGGGATTTTTTGCGGTATAGGCTTCTTTGGCTCTATCTCCCATTTCTTCGGCAATAGCACAACCGGTTGTGCGAGATTGGCCTGACGGCATGGCGAGCTTGTGTTTTAATGCATACTCCGCAATATCTAGCCCTTGCGCGTACAAACCCGCGTCAAAACTCCACAACATGAGGTACATCAAAACATCATCTTGAACGCCTGAATTGCCTTTTAATGTTTCAGTGATCCACGTTTCGTATAGCGGTAAGGCTTTACGTTTGTACGCGGCTTTACGTTCAAATGATTGGGTTTTACCTAAATCACGCATGTGTTGGCGCAACATCAATTTGACTTGTGTTGCTGCCGAGGGGTCAGCAAGAACGCCATAGGCGCTGACGTTCTTGGCTTCAACCTGCATGCGTTTTCGTTCCCACGGATTCACAGATTATTCTCCGGTTGGCGCGTCTTTTACTTCGTCCGGCTCAGTAGGCTCCGCCGGTTTTCCAGACGTCAGCTCAATGTTTTCAATCAACGCCACACAGTCGTAATCTTCAACAATGTAATCTTCATTCACTGATTCGTAGTTTTCGATACGGTCACGTTTTGCATTGTCCACCACTTGACGGCGGCGTGATTCGATTTGCCAGTAGATAGATAAATTATCTAATCGTGTGATAAGCATTCCATTTTTCGGGAAATAGGGAACACGTACCGCCGGCAATCCACCGAGGCGTTTTTGGCTGATAATCACATCCGCAGCTAACGCCTCGGTATTGGCTTGATCACGATTGACGATTGGGAAATATTTATCGGCTAATAATGAGCGACCACAGATAACCACTAAATCGGTATCATCGGCATAGACTTCGGAAATGGCGTGGTCGACGGCTTGCATAACCAGTGCATCAAGGTTTTCATACTCTTCACCTTTACCCACTTTGATAGGCTCAGGGGTGATTTGGTTGGTGTCTTTATCGGTTGAAGAACCTAAAACATGTTCAGGGGCTTCAAGGCGAATTTTATGTAACCAACCAACATTTACGTCCTGTAGTAGCTTGTTGACTTCACGGTTTGAAGTTGCAGCACGATGTGTCCCGTTAAAGCCAATCATAATGCGGTCAAGAGCTTGACGCTGAATAATGGCATCACGTATGCGGCGCTGGAAATCTTCAAACATCGCCCACATGTCCAGTTTTTCATAACGAATAGCGGTATCGAAATTCGTTTGGCGGCAGTGATACCCTTGTTTGGCCAATTGAGTTGGGTCAGTCGGTTCGCGGTCTTGTTTGGTGGTGTCCGTCGTGCCGGCAACCGTTGAGCCAATGCCGAGGCCGATTTTTTCGCCCACTTGGTCTTTGACAGGCACAATATTAATTTTGGTCAGAAAGACGGCGCTTAACTGAATTTTGCTTTCCAGTTTTTGGGCTGCCGAAGGCTCAATTTCCACTTTTGAATCTGTGAATTCGTGTGGCTGAACACCGTAAATCTCACCTAGACGGGTCATGTAACCGTTAAATTTAACTTTTGTTTCTTTTCTCATTGTTTTTCCCGTTTAGCAATCAGTCAGGTTTTCAGTGTTGGTTGTATTGCCACCAAAAGACGTGGGGCGGTGTTGCTGATTATCTTGCTGGCTCAAATCTTTTTTGAGTTGGTCCAGCTCACTGCGCAGGGTTTCATTTTCTTTTTTGATACCCGATAACGCTTTGACTTGTGTTTCAAGTCGAGTCAGCTTTTGTGCAGTTTCGGTTTGCTCTTCCGCGCAAAGCTCTACCGCTTGGTGAATGTCATTGAGTTCAACATCATTGCGCTGACGTTCGCGACTGAATTTCGCCATGATGCGATCTTTCAAGCTGGGTTTTTCTGGTTTGTTTTCTTCTTCGGTAAATTCAATCACCGTTTCTTCCGCCGCCGTAAAGACGTTATCTTTATCTTGCTTGCGTTCTGAGAAAGTCGCGGCTTTATCTGCACCCGCGCTAAATTCCAACATGCTCGTGCCAAGGCTGGCAGGGTTATCCGTGACAGCTACGCCCACCAAGTAAGCACCGTTCATATCAGAGAAATTTGGATTGATTTCAACAGACGTGTAAACTTTCTGACGTTTTTTATTCATTTCGACCAACTCAGGTGTTGGGGTTAACACGCCATATAGTGCTAACTTGCCTGCTAATGCTCCCTCGCTGATTTCCTCGGTATAGACCGACTCAACATCACCGAAGCGCGGCATAAAAGAATAATTCCAATGCTCCATATTGATGCGGGCACCATAAACATTTTTATCGTAATTTTTGGCGATTTCCGTCAACCATTGGCGTTGTACTTTGCGCCCGTCGGTTGTGGCTCCCTCAACACAAAGGCGCACCGGTTTAGATTTTTTTGTCATTGCTCAGGCTCCGGCAATTAAATTTAATGCGTAGATAAAAAATTGATGAGCCTATGTTTTCAGGGATGGGGGCTAAGAAACAATGCTTTGCCATTGTGTGGGAAATGGCACAACGGCAGCTCGGGGCGATTGGTCGTCTGAGCCAGTAATCTGGCGACATGAAAACATTACACGATTTTGACCCAAGAAAACGCGCCATGCACATGTATTTTAGTGGGTATCGCATCGCGCGTATTGCCGAGGCTCTCAAGGAAAAGGCCGCGACAATTCACAGTTGGAAACGCCGCGATAAGTGGGATGAAATCACCCCCATTGATCGCGTGGAAATGACGCTGGAGATGCGACTTTGTACGCTATTGAGTAAAGAAAATAAAGAGGGGAAAGACTTTAAAGAAATCGACTTACTTTATCGCCAAGTAGAGCGGCATGCCAAAATTCACAAGTACCAAAACGGCGGCAATGAGGTTGATTTGAACCCGAAACTGGCCAATCGCAATAAAGGTGAACGCCGCGCCCCTGAGAAGAATTTATTCAGCGAAGAGCAGATTGAAAAGCTGGAAGAAATCTTTCGTGAAAATATGTTTGAGTACCAGAAAGCATGGTACGGAGCCGGCCATAAGCACCGAATTCGCAACATCTTAAAATCACGCCAAATCGGGGCAACTTACTTTTTCGCTCGTGAAGCCTTTATGGATGCACTCATTACCGGTCGAAACCAAATATTTTTATCGGCGAGTAAAGCCCAAGCGCACGTATTTAAAGGCTACATTATTGATATGGCGCGAGAGGTTGATGTTGACTTAAAAGGTGATCCGATAGTTTTGCCTAATGGCGCAACACTGTATTTTCTTGGCACCAATGCCCGTACCGCGCAGAGTTACCACGGTAATTTGTATCTTGATGAGTATTTCTGGATACCCAAATTCCAAGAATTACGCAAAGTCGCCTCCGGTATGGCCATGCACAAAAAATGGCGTCAAACCTACTTTTCGACCCCATCCGCATTAACACACAGCGCGTATCCGTTCTGGTCTGGAAAGCTCTTTAATCGTGGTCGTCGTAAGGCCGATCACGTTGAGGTCGATATCAGCCATCAAGCGTTAGTGAATGGCATGATGTGTGGGGATGGTCAGTGGCGGCAAATTGTCACGATTGAAGATGCCATGCGGGGCGGGTGTAATTTATTCGATATTGATCAACTCTATTTAGAATATAGCCCTGATGAATTCGAAAACTTGCTGATGTGTGAGTTTGTCGATGATATTGCATCCATCTTTAATTTGCAGTTAATGCAAAAATGCATGGTGGACAGTTGGGAAATATGGGACGACGTTCAGCCGTTAATGATACGTCCCTATGCTTATCACCCTGTTTGGATTGGTTATGACCCCGCGAAAGGTACTCAAAACGGAGATAGTGCGGGTTGTGTGGTGATTGCGCCACCGCTACACAAAGGCGGTAAGTTTCGCATACTTGAGCATCATCAATGGCGTGGCATGGATTTTCGCGCGCAATCGGACGCGATAAAAGAACTCACCGAGCGTTACAACGTGCAATACATCGGGATTGATTCCACAGGTATTGGCCATGGTGTCCTGCAAAATGTGCGGGAATTTTTCCCTGCTGCAAAAGAATTTGTCTATAACCCTGCCTTAAAAAATGCATTGGTGCTTAAAGCTTATGACGTGATTAGCCATGACCGGTTGGAATATGACGCGGGTAGTAATGATATCACGCAATCTTTTATGGCCATTCGCCGTGCCACTACCGCCAGTGGTAACCGCCCAACTTATGAAGCTGACCGCAGCGAAGAAGCCAGCCACGCAGATTTAGCATGGGCAACCATGCACGCCCTTTATAACGAACCGATCACCGGTGAAAATCACAATCAACATAATATCGTCGAGGTCTTTTAATGAGCCGTAAAAATAAAAAACGCCAATCACAAACACTGGCGCAAAAAACCGACAGCGCATCAATGGAAGCATTCACTTTCGGTGATCCAATCCCCGTACTTGATAAGCGTGAAATTTTTGATTATTTGGAATGTGTGCAAATTGATAATTACTATGAGCCGCCAATTAGTTTTAATGGCCTTGCGCGCACGTTCCGCGCAGCCCCACACCATAGCAGCGCAATTTATGTAAAACGTAATATTCTCACCAGTACCTTTATTCCTAATAAATATTTAAGTCGTCAGACGTTTGATAGTTGGGCATTAGATTTTTTACTGTTTGGTAATGGGTATCTTGAAGAACGAAATAACCGTCTGGGGCAGTCGCTGAATTTTAAACATTCGCCGGCTAAGTTTACCCGCCGCGGTGTTGACTTAGAAACTTACTGGTTTGTGCAATATGGCTACGATATTAAACCGTATGAATTTCAAACGGGTAAAGTGTTTCACTTGATTGAGCCGGATATTAACCAAGAGTTATACGGCTTGCCGGAATATCTTGCGGCGATCCCCTCCGTACTGCTCAATGAATCGGCAACACTATTTCGCCGTAAATATTATCTCAATGGCTCGCATGCCGGTTATATCTTGTATATCAGTGATGCAGCACAAAAAACCGATGATGTTGATAAAATTCGTGAAGCACTCAAAAGCAGTAAAGGACCAGGGAACTTTCGCAATTTATTTTTGTACGCACCAGGGGGAAAGAAAGACGGCATCCAAACTATTCCGCTTTCCGAAGCTGCCGCAAAAGATGAATTCCTTAATATTAAAAATGTAAGTCGTGACGATATGTTAGCGGCACACCGCGTGCCACCACAAATCATGGGGATCATTCCTGAAAATGTGGGCGGCTTTGGTGATGTTGAGAAAGCGGCAAAAGTATTTGTGCGCAATGAGTTGATGCCGTTACAAAGTAAGATGATGCAATTGAATGATTGGTTTGGTGGGGAGATTATAAAGTTTGATAAGTACTCGCTGGACTTAGACGACGAATAATATTACTAGTTAATTCAATGATACCGCCCACTGAGGCGGTATTTTTCTGCCTGCAAGTAGGTGATCTCGACGCCCTAAATAATAATAAGACCCCATTGTATTATACCAAACCTAGCTCACCAAGACGAATCCGCAATAAATTTCTTCCATCAAATAGCGATTTAAACGCACCACACGCCACCACAAAGCGTGCAAAAATAATTGCTATCTAGTTATATAAATTTGATTTTAACGCTGTGACGGCTCGGAGATTTTGCGGACGGATATTTAACAATAAACACCTCGCCGCGCAATCGTAGCCCCGCCACGCCTGCCCACTAAATAGGTCGGTTTTCATGCACCTGCAAGAGATCGTTAGAACCGCGCCAGTGGTGGCGCTTTACGTGGATAACGATCCTTTTTATAACTTGCAGATTTAGGCGGAAAATTGCGGAATTTCTTACCTATGATTATTTAGCGAAAGTTTTATCTATTCCCAATCAAAGTCAGTATCTTGAGAATTCATGACATTTAACAAATGACTGAGTGTTGTATAACAATTAACTATTTTTGTTACTGTAGGGTCTAAATCTTTGTAAACAACATCCCTTAGATTAAATCTGTCAATTAAATCAATCATTGATAATGAATTTTTTTCATCAAGAAATATGTCTTCAAACCCTTTACTACTAGAAATAGTTTTTTCAATTTCTTTAGATTTTACATCCTCACTGCTAGAAAAAGTCTCTTCAATTACTTTAGATTTTACACCTTCTTGTTCAAAAATTGTATGCTGAATTGTTGTAGGAAGTGGATTTAATTTTTCCTTTTTATTATCAATAAATATATTAATTGAGTTAGAGATGTCATTTAAATTTTGTAATTTTACTAAATAAAATCCTTTTGTTGTTTGAGAAACGGAGTTCTTACCTATGACTTTTTCTTTTTCTTTTATTTCTTTATGTAGTAAGACTGCTATCCTTGCTTCTGGAATGGAAATGTTTATTAGGTTTTCTTTTATTTTTAAAATATCATTGTTGTTATCCGTTAGTCCTATACTTTCAAGTAATGGGATCGCAATATTTTTAATAGTGGATTCTTTATCTTTTTCAAAAAGAAATTCTGTTACAGAAATATATCTTTCTTGAGATAACAATAATTTTTTTAATATAAAATCTTGATATTTTTTCTTTTTTTCATCTGATTCCAATATATATATGGCTGTATGATATTCTAATATACTTCTATGTATAAATGTATATCTATTGTGTCCATCATTTTTTATTAATCCAGTGATTCTAATTAAATCATCAAGGAAGTTATTTTGCTCTAAGTTAGTAGATGAAACTCCAATTTTAGTCAGTGATTTACTAATATTTTCTATGGCTAACCCTTTATCAAATGATAGTTTAGCTAAAGAGAAACAAAGGAAAGAGAATGCAGTAAATACTTTAAACGCATCATCTGTTTGTATATTAAATTTTTTCTCTCGATCATAGTATGATTTTTTTTTGTCATGTCCCTCATATAATATATGGAATATACGACCGTAATAATCGCTGGCAGTAACAGGAATGTAATCTGTTTCTGGGTAACTTGCACAAAATAAGGATACAAGAATAGGTGTAATTAATGACTTCATTAGTCTTGGATTGTTTTTCAATGCAATATTTGATTTTTTAAAATCATCTTCACTCATTCTCTTCTTTATTATTTCTAATACTTGAGTTTCTGAGAGGTTTTTTAGCTTCATATTTTTGACCATGGGACTATTACAAATTGGAGTGTCAGGTCTTGATGTTAAAATAATCGGAGTTTTAATGTTTAATTTTAAATATTCTAGTTCATTAAATATACTTTTACTAAATGTTGATTCAATTTCATCAAATCCATCTAGTAACAAAAGAAGACGGCCACTAGATAAAGCTGATTCCACACCTTCTTTATCTGCATTTAATCCTGCTATTTTTAAAACATTAACAATTTCATCTATAATACTACTTTCTTTTTCTATTTTTCTTAACTCTATGAATATTGGTAATTTAAATTTAAATCTAATACACTCGATTAAAATTTTTCTTAATAGCGTGCTTTTCCCTTGGCCGGCTATTCCTTCTAAACATATTATATTTCCATTGCTCTCATGTAGTATATCGATAATTGAATTTAATTCCCCGTCTTCATCTTTAATATCTGACTCGATAAAAACATCCTCAATGAAAATGTTTTTTTGTTTACCATCAATAGTTTTGAAATACAAATTTTCCATTATATGACATTTTATGAAATTATTATAGATACTGTTATTATCTTTAATTTCTTTTATTAATCTATTCCCTTTTTTTGACTTATGGTTCCATTTATCTTTAAGAATATTTACCATTAATTCCGCAAACTCACCAGTAACCTTCTCGGTAACTTTATCAGCAGCCTTACCAATCAATCCGATTGCTAAATTTTCTATAACCATGACACTATAACTCCCGAATAATATTTATTATACGATAGTACCAATCTATACTATAAAACATCAATATGTTAGCCATTAAAATATTTGACTTAAAATTATCGACTATCATATAAAATTTGTACTAGGCTACATTCTCCAGCATTCTTTTCCACAAATGCGAAACCGTATTCCTTAATGTTGCATACTTCACCTGAGCCGTGCTCAGGCTCGTAAAATTGCACATCTGATAGATTGGATGTGATCCGCGATCTACAGTTATTGACAGGACTCCGAGGCGCTCCGCTGTCGCTTCTTAAAAGATTAAGGTCAACGTCAACGGCGCTTTTCTTAACGATTTGATACTTTCTGTCACGCGTTTTAATGACTGGAGTACCGGCTTTTAATTGGTTGTAGATACCAACAACTTTCTGAACATCTTCGCCGTAAACATTTACATCACTGATCTCACGAGCAACGCGTATCGTTTCTTCACTCCGGCGAATACATGGGCCACCTTGTGACATAACATATTCAAAGAAATCACCGCTATCTGCAGCCGCGCGCACGCGCTCTGCAACTTCACCAAGCTGATCAGCAATAGAAACGCCACGCAAACAAGAACGACGGCACTCTCGATAAGCGCCTTTTGATGGGAGTTTATAGAAATGAAATTGTGGTATACGCCAAGTTGAAGCCCACGCAGTAACAGCCGCCGCCATACTTTTTAAATCTTTACCGGTTTCGTGGTCTATCTCACCATCAAGGGCGTAACCGTCGATATTTTTAGCGATATATTTTGCGATATAGCCTACTGCACCACCGCGGTTCATGTGTTTACATTCAAAACGGTATTTATGTGCGCCAGCCTCGTCACCATCTTCTTTTAATGCACGCTTGCGCATAATATCAATGGCATCAGCCCTACTTGCCTTATCAACAAAAAGTAGCATGTGCCAATGTGGTGTACCGTCATGATGCGGTTCGACAACCCGAACACCATAAACATTAATGTTATTGTCATTAAATGCCGAACGAATACGCGACCAAACTTTGACTAAGTACTGTTGACCGTCCTTTGGTGTGTAGGCCTCATTTTTCCATTTGCTGTTAAGTACTGCGATCACGTCTTTTTTGCGTTTACGTAGCTTTGTTGGGTGATATTTTGACGGGCAAGTCATAGTAATAAACATTCCAATATCACCACGTTCTTTCGCTACGCGTTCAATCCCCGCCATTTGAGCCATAAGTTCCATGCGGCGAATTTCAGGATTTGAAACACTCGCCATAACTTTATCGAACAGATCAAAGCGTTCACCGGTTTCAACATCCTGAATATCCATGCCTTGTAGGTATTGCATATTAGACAAACGCTGCGCTTGCACTGCGCGAATAGCTTGTTTACTTGCATATGGATTGCGATTTTGACAAACATCCATATTGGCAATCATTAAGGCTTCTAGCCATTGAGTGCGGTGGGCTTTTAACTTTCGGCACCAAAAATCCGCATTAACCAAGCGCTGTACAGTCGCGATCACTTTTCGAATTTCTAGATTTTGTTTACCTTTGCCTTTCTTACGATTTTTCAAAACTCGGCGGTAAGCTTTATAATGAAGCGGTGCAACATGTAACCCTTTCACCAACTCAGCCAAACGCCCGTAAATTTCTGTTTGTACTGAATCTTGATAGATAACTTCACGATCACCGTTATTCTGTTCTGTAAACTTATCGCAATAGATTTCATACAAATTAGAGAAACCGATAGCAATAATTTCAGCCAACTTTTTCACCGATTTATCATTCAAATCAAACAACCGGTTATATTGGCTAACATCAGGCGATAAACGAGTTGAAATTGTTAATAATGCTTTTGTTTCAATTTCATAACGTGCATTGATAACTAGCAATCTTTGCCATATCTGCTGATGGAAACGGTAATATAAAAAGTCGTAGGCTTTACGTAGGCCACTTTCTTTTAATAAATTGTCATAGTGTTTTTGATAGCGATAGCGCAGAACGCGTGGCAAGGTTTGAATATCACTTAAAATCGCTTGCCCCTGAACAATTTGTTCACGGGTAAGCGGTCTTTCTATATCAGATTTATAGTAATCATTATCTTTTGGCTTATTCCACGGATAAGGAAATACCATATCCGCGGTATAAGTCAGCGGTAACGTGGTGAAATCTAATACCTTAGACATTAAGCGCCCCGCCTAATGTTTCAGGTCTTAAAAGATTAATAGCAGTTTCACACCGGCGAGAAATGATATCTACCGCTTCACGATAAACATCTAATGTTTTAATACCTCGCCCCTTAACGTTTTGAACATGATAAGAAACTAAATCAATTGCCAGCATCCACGGATCAGAATGACAGCAAACGAGGCTATAACAACGATTACGACGGTTATATGACAGCAAGCGCCAGATAATTTTATTATTTTCTGTATCAACATGTCTCTGAATAGCAAAGCGTGTGCCGCTAATGTAGACGCCATTGATTGGATCAAGCATCATTACTTAACCCCCTCTAAAACAGCGATAATTTCTTTTGCGGGCTTACGACAACCACTTGCAGCGATTGTGCGTGGTGCTTCTATTTCATGAATAGTAAAACCAAGGTCAGCGTAAAGTGTTTTAGCTTGCGGGGAATTAGAAACGGTGATCGGATTGCCTTGGCTATCATTAATATCTTTTAATGCAATCGCTAACGCTTCATGGTCAGCATAGGTAAAGCCGGCTGTATGATATTGAGTGAAGCTATCGCTCCCGCCCATGTATGGCGGATCACAATAGATACCGTCACTATATTCAACTAATGAAAGTGTATCTTGCCATTCAAGGCAAGTGATGATGGCATCCTGAAATTTAACAGCAAAGGTTATTATTTCTTCCTTTGGAAAATACGGTTTTTTGTAATTACCAAAAGGAACATTAAAACCTGTTTTTTCGCTATATCTGCAAAGTCCGTTGTAACAGTGCCTATTTAAATACAAAAAATTGACAGCCATTCCTTCTGGAGTCATGTGTTTCTTAGTTGTGTTAAATTTGTTTCTTATGTCGTAATAGCTTTTTACTTGATTAAATGTCTGAAAATAATATTCAGCATTTGGCATAAACTGCACAGGCAATGACTGAGCCATGAGATATAGGTTAATTAAATCAGGATTAGCATCCGCAATTAAATACTGCTCATAGTCCGTGTTCATCATCACAGCGCATGAACCAGCAAACGGCTCAACTAACCGTTTTGCTTTTGGTAAGTGTGGGCGTAATTGCTCCATGATACGAACTTTAGAGCCAGCCCACTTGAGGATAGTTTTATTTGATTTAGCCACGATAATTATCCTCAATTCGAATAACTGAAAATGAAATCATCACAAAAGGAGGTAATGCCCTTAACTCTGGGTAAACCTCATTAATTTTTGTGATGTCAGTGATGAGACATGAAATAGCATTGCCGGTGTAACTGGCATAAGGCTTATTGATTGAATTGAATTCACGTAAAAACAGTTCATCACCAACCTGAAAATCCCTATCGGCACGGCGAAACTCTGCTGTTTTCAAACCATCTTGAACGAGCTGAAAGTAATGAGGGGCTAGCTTGAGCTCATGTTTTCTTTTCATCGTCACACGCTCCGATAATGTTTACTTTTAAGCTCAAAAATAGTTTGGCAGTCAATACAGCGGATGCAGCCCTGTGATGCGATGCGGCGTTCTTCTGGAATCGGCTTGCCACAATCTTCACATTCGAAAGCTGAAACACTGACTAGGCGATTAGTAATGGTTTTTATTTGCTGTTCACGTATAAGCATTTCGTTCTCGCTAGCGAGGTCAATTTCTTTAGACATGATCCAGTTCCGCAGCTAGGTTTGAGTAATGCTCAGATTCACCAACTAATAACTGGTGAATTTGTTCGTCATTTAATTTTTCATTGATTAACTTGCATGCAAGGGCATCAAGGCGAGATGAAAATTTGTCATACATGGTTTTGCGTTCATCTTCGCGAATTGCTGTAATACTGATAGCGACAGCGGAGTAATCGTGCTTACCAGTTGCAGTATCAACACCTATCAAAATTGGCTTTATCTCTTTATTTTTCATTATCCAATCCTCAAATTTAGAATGTAGGAATCCCTGACGCGCTAACGTCATTAATTTGTTTATTTACCTTAAATAGGCATGGCGATATGTTTAGGGAATAGCGCCGTAAGTGCTTTAATTTGATTTATTGCTGAAATAATTGATTGCATTTCCTCTTTATTAAATTCTTCAAAACCTAAATGATGTTTATCACTATTAATTTCGGCTAAATAAAGAATCATATTAAGCATTCTCTCATCACTTAATCTTAGATACTCAATAAATCCGGAAAGCTCTTTATTATCTGGACATTCTTTATTTGAATGAAAAACGGTTGTCCTTAATTGAGCAGCTTTATTCAACTCATTCACGCGATATTCTAAGCTGTCACCGTGATTTTCGTAGTGCCTAGTTATTACATTCTTTACTGGCACATCATCAGTTTTCACATTATCGAGTGATTCAATAAGCTTTTTTGTTTTAACTAACTCAATTGCCGTAGTTCCCATGTTCTATATCAACCCCCTAAAATGGGATGTTATCATCCATTGGAATATCACTCATGCAATGTATACCTTTACCTCTTGTTCCCAATGCATTTCAGCACAAGCCTCTCTTACGTCACTACTTAACTCACAGATAATAAAATCAACATCTAGAGGACTTAAACCATAGGTAACTATGGCTTTATTCATGACGGATATAATATCTTGCTTAATATCATGCTTTGCTGCTGATAATGCACGTAGTCTTTTAATAACACTAAATTCATCAGAGCATGCAGTTTTTGTTTTATTAAATTCTTTTGGTTCTGACATTTCTATTTTGATTTTCATTTTTAACCCTCACTATTATTTAATAGCTGCCGAGAATAAATATAAAAAGAATAAAATACCGCCAATCATTAAAATTTTATCCATTAACGATAATTGGCGTTTTTTATTTCGTTTATGTTCATTAAATGATGAACTCGTTAATTTATGTTTGTGTTGCTGAAATTGTAATTGAGTCATTTTATTAACCCTTTATTAGTGGAGAGAATGGCAATTCATCGATAATTACAAATAATGAATCTATATATTTTTTTGCATCACTCATTGAATCAAATAAACCGTATGAATCATCATTTCGTTGGACATGATAGCGGGTTACTGGATTCACAGCTTTAGCCGGTAACTTAACGATTAGAAAGCCACGATATTTAAAACTGTGAGTTGATATCTGGATTAATTGATTAATCATTGAGGTTCACCTAATCCCAACCAGATTAACCAGCCGTCGCGTAGCTCTTTTGGCATTTTTTCACGCGCCATACGTAAGCCTTTATTCCAATCGGTTACGTCGATGTAATACTCACCGCGGGAATTATCTGGGTGCTTAACTTCTACATAAGGCAATTTCCCATCCTTACGCATATCAGACACAGCTTTGGGTGTTTTACCGATATAGCCGGCAAATTTTGTCTCAGTAACAAACTCTGAAGCAGTATTAGGAATTTCGATTTCTTTCGACATCTGATAACCTCTTATTCATGGGCGCCCTTTGGCGCTCTTTTGCGCCTAGTTGCGATGCTGGGTGATTTCTATTTATCGAAATAATATGGAGATATCGAAACAATGTCAATAAGTCAAGGTGGAAAATTAAAGCTAATCCGTAACTCAGAGCAGCTAACAAAGAGGGAAGTATCTGATATAACAGAGATTAATTACACCTCATATCATGGATATGAAACTGATAAAGCTAAGATGCCAATGGAGGCTGGTATAAAGCTGTTTAAACACCCACGATTTAGAAAATATAGAGATTGGTTCATGTTTGATGAGACCGATCCCGAAGCTGGTCAAATCGCACCGGCTCTCGCACACAATGGGCAAGAAACAACAACCTCATCCCGTTCAGAAAAGAAAACTGGTTAACAATACATCAAGATTTTTGCGAGTTTATTGATTCGCTAAGTCTTTCAGCCATTGGAGGGATTTCTTATGTCAATTAAGAAACTCGAAGATGGTCGATATGAAGTGGACATTAGACCTACTGGCCGCAATGGAAAGCGGATCAGAAGGAAGTTTAATAAAAAACATGAAGCTATTGCTTTTGAGCGTTACACCTTAGCAAATTACTCTGAAAAAGCTTGGAAGCCAAAACTAGCCGATAAAAGAAAGTTAAGCGAGCTGATATCACAATGGTGGGATCTGTTTGGCAAAAACGCTGTACATGGCATTAATCAGCGAAAAAAAGCAGAGCGAGTTTGCGATGGATTATCAGATCCGATTTCATCTCAGGTGACCATAGGTCGAGTTAATATCTACGCGGAAATAAGACAAGCAAAAGGAATTAAAGCATCAACGGTCAATAGGGAAATAACAGCGTTAAGGGGGATATATTCAGATCTTATCAAAACTAATCTTTATCATGGTAATCACCCATTAGCTGGTTTTCAGGGACTGAAAGAACAAGTGCCCGAAATGTCTTATCTAACTAATGAAGATATTAAATTATTTTTATCCAAGCTATCAGGTGACAACTACAACATAGCAGTTCTATGTTTAAGTACTGGAGCTAGATGGGGAGAGGCAATGAAATTAAAAAGAGAGCATGTAATTGAAAATAAGGTTCGGTTTACTTATACCAAAACAGGTAAAGCGAGGATTGTGCCTATATCGTCAGAAGTTGCAGACCTTATATGTAAAAATAAAAAAGGACTGCTATTTTCTGGTGTTAAATATTCTTTATTTCGCCAATTACTAAAAGAAGCCAAACCCTCATTACCTAAAGGACAAGCGGTACATTCTTTAAGACATACGTTTGCAACCCACTTTATGATGAACGGGGGTAGCATTATTACGCTTCAAAAAATATTAGGTCATGGTTCATTAATGCAAACCTTAACCTATGCTCATTTTGCTCCTGATTTTTTACAAGATGCCATCTCATATAATCCACTAAAAGGAAAAACAGTAATGTAAAAAATGTCCACACGTTGACCACACTATAGCGTGCTTTGGCGTTTTTAGGCGCTGTTATCCATATGTTTACTATATTGTTTTCATTGGATATATTGATTTTAAAGGCATGAAAAAGGCCAGCAATGCTGGCCTTCAATATCATCAACCAATCACGAATTAACGTAACAGGCTTAAAACACCTTGTGGAACTTGGTTAGCTTGTGCCAACACAGCAGTACCTGCTTGTTGCAGAATTTGACCACGGCTCATGTTAGAAACTTCTGTTGCGAAGTCAGCATCTTGAATACGGCTACGTGCTGCACTCAGGTTGTTAACAGAGTTGTTCAGGTTGTTGATGGTAGATTGGAAACGGTTTTGGATCGCACCTAATTTAGAACGGCTTTCATCAACTTTATTAATTGCGTCATCTAAAGTTTTCAGAGCATCAGCTTTAACTTCTAACCCAGCTTTACCGTCAGTAGCTTTAAATTCACCCTCTTCAGCATCGATAACTGCTTTATTAGCATCTGCCCCGGTACCTACTTTTAATGTCGCAACCACTTCGGTACCATCATCTTTCGTTACAACAAATTTGTTTGCAACGTCTGCACCATCTTCTTGATATTTAGTGACCGCTGTGATACCCGCACCGAAGCCAGTTGCACCTGTAATCGCAGCATCAGCAACTGTTGCATCTATTGCGTCACCTTTAGAAGTAGCTGTGCCCGCAACTTTCGCATCAAATAATTTTTCTTTTTCAACTTCTAAAACTTTAGTATCAATTTTATCTAATTTAAAATTGATAACTTCATTATCATTAGTACCCACTTGGATACTCATATCTGTTTTTTCACCACTCAGAACTTTAACACCGTTAAACTGCGTTTCTTTAGAGATACGATCGATTTCTTTTAAACGTTCATCAACCTCATTCTGAATCGAAGTGATATCTGAATTAGAGTTAGTGCCATTTTTCGCTTGAACCGTTAACTCACGAATACGTTGTAAGTTATCATTGATTTCGTTCAATGCACCTTCAGTGGTTTGTGCGATAGAGATACCATCGTTAGCGTTACGAGCTGCCTGAGTTAAACCTTTAACGTTTGAAGTAAAACGGTTAGCAATCGCTTGGCCTGCCGCATCGTCTTTAGCGCTGTTGATACGTGAGCCAGAAGATAAACGCTCAATTGCAGAACCTAATACGCCTTGTGAACGGTTTAAGTTGTTCTGAGTTGTCAGAGACAGAATGTTAGTGTTGATAACTTGTGCCATGATGTGATCCTTATTATTCAAATTAATGCGTTAAGCCAAAATGCTTAACTTGATGAATTTCGTCAGCAACTAGGTTATCGGCTACAAAAAAGTCCCCTTTAGGCTTTTTGATGAAAATTTTTATCTATAAGGTTAGAAATGGCTTTACCGCCCGCTTTTAATGCCATTATTTTTTAACACTTTCGTTTTTAACACACTCATTTATCTTTATTAACTTTCTTATTATTTAATTTCAATAGCGATAATTAACTACTTTTCTCTTATCAGCTCCCGCCATCACTCTTTTTCAGAATAGTCTAAAATTTTGCTCCGTTTTGCCGATAAGACTCTAAATGGATTTTATTACAGGTTTTATGTCACAGACATAGCGTAGGAGAAAATATGGCAGGAATATCCACTCTCGGTATCGGGGCAAACTTAGATTTAAATGTGCAAATGGACCAAATTGAGGCAATGGAGCGTCGCCGCCTTGACCCATTAACCACACAGAAAGCCAGCTATGACGCGCAAATTAGCGCCTATGGCAAAATGCAATCATCATTAGAAAAACTGAAAAAAGCCGCTGAGGACTTAAAAAAATACGGCGATATCAGTACCACCAAAGTCACTGGTGAATATAAAGCCTTTGACGTAAAAACCGATGGTAAAGCAGTCGCCGGTGTGCACGATGTGTTAGTGACGCAACTTGCTAAAGCACAAACTATCGCCACTAAAGGCCATTCTGACAACAAGCAACTCTTAGGCAGTAATGCTAAAGAACGTACCATCACGATCACTCAGCCTTCACAAAAAGAAGAAAAAGATAAGATTGTTATTAAACTTGATGACCAAAGTACATCTTTAATCGAGCTCGCTGATGCAATTAATAAAACAGATAAAGGTGTTACCGCATCTGTTATTAAAGACCGAGATAATCAATACCACCTTGTCGTAACCTCAAAAAAAGAAGGTACTGACAACCGCATTAGCATTAATGTGGAGGGTGACGATGAACTGGCTAAAATACTAAATGTGGAATCTGATGTTGATAAAGACGGAAAAATTATCATCAAAGATGAGAAAACTAGCGGTATGGAGCAAAAGGTTGCCCCTCAAAATGCACAGTTAACTATTGATGGATTCGAACTTGAGTCGCAAACCAATGAAGCCAAAGATTTGTTCCCTGGTTTAACACTGACACTAAAAAAAGAAAGCGAAGACAATAAAGCTGACCATTTAATGGTTTCTGAAGATATCGAGCCCGCTAAAGATAAAATTAAAGCATGGGTAGATGCCTATAATGAATTCCAAACGTTAGCGAAAGAACTGACAAAATACACACCAAATGAAAGTGGAACAACTCCTAATAAAACCAACGGCCCGCTCATTGGAGATTCCACGTTACGAGTTATTCAAAGTACGATGCGTACTCAAGTCCGTGCTCCACAAAATAGTGGTGAAATCGACACGCTGAATAAAATGGGGATCAAACAGAAAACAGATGGAACCTTAGAAATTGACAATAAGGTTCTGGATAAAGCGCTTAAAGAAAACCCATCAAGCGTCAAAGTATTTTTTGCAGGTGACGGCAAAGAAACCGGTTTTGGGACTGAAAACTTTAACTTTTTAAAGGGTACTTTAGATACAAAAGATGGTTCACTACACAACGCCACCGATGGTATCCAAAAGAAAAAGAAAAGTTTAGATAAACGTATTGAGCAGACCAATAAACAAATCGAAAACACCATGGACATGTACCGTCGTCAATTCCAAAACCTCGATAAAATGATGAGCTCACTCAATAGCACTACGAATTCTTTAGGCCGATTATTAGGCTAACACTTTTAGGTTAAAAACATGTATCAACGACACGCACAGCAAGCTTACCAACAGGTTGATTTAGAGAGTGAAATCACCAACGCGACCCCATACCAACTGATCCAAATCCTGTTTAAAGGGGCCCTTAGTGCCCTGAAACGCGGTGAGATTTTTATGCAGCAAGGTAAGGTGGCAGAAAAAGGTAAAGAAATCTCAAAAGCTATCGACATCATTGACACTGGGTTAAAGCAGTCGTTAAATTATGAAGCTGGCGGCGAACTTGCAGAAAATTTAGCAAGTTTGTATGAGTACATGACAATGCAGTTACTTCGCGCCAACCTCGAAAACAACGTGGCTTATGTCCAAGAAGTTTATCAGTTACTCTCCGATATCGCCTCTGCGTGGCAACAAATCGGTGCAAATGTGGATGAAAGATAATCAGGTGGACAATAAAAATCCTATCGATTTACATGAAATATACCGTAATGTCTTAGTATTAAGTGAAAATTTAGTTGCCTTAGCGCAATCCGGGGAATGGGAGACGTTGGTCTCCCGAGAGACAGAATATGTCCTTGCGGTGGAAAACCTCACCAAGTTAACGCAAGCGTTCGAAGAACAGCAGCCAATAACTGAAGAGTTTATTCAGTTATTGCATAAAATTATTGAAAATGAACGCATTACTAAAGAATATTTACAACAGCATTTAAACTTTTTAAGCAAAGAAATTAAGCAATTAGACCAAAAACGGGTATTAAATAACAGCTATGGCCAATTTGATGAGCCGGATACCCCGTTAGTCGTTCGCCCGATGGAATAATTTGAGTGTCAGGCCGACAGACCTGACACGCCTTTTATCTTCAACTCTCAGCCTATTGCTGCTGTTTTAAACGTTGCTGCTTTTTCAGCTTTTTCAACAGCATATTGCGTTTTAGCGGCGATAAGTGATCGAGGAACACTTTACCGTGTAAATGGTCGATTTCATGTTGCATGACAATCGCTAAGAACTCGTCGCTGTCTACTTCAAACGCTTTACCGTGCCTATCGAACGCTTTCACTTTAACGCGCAGGAAGCGGTCTACATCGGCGTAGATTTCGGGTACTGACAGGCACCCTTCTTGATAACTGGTTTCCCCTTCACTTTCGACGATTTCAGGGTTAACAAATACCATCGGCTCATCACGGTTTTCTGAAATATCAATCACCATAATGGATTTAGTTTCCGCAATTTGCGTGGCAGCGAGACCAATACCGTTATCGGTGCTGTACATGGTATCTAACAAATCGTCGATCAAGGTTTGTACCGCAGCGAAATCCGTCACTGGGCTGCATTTAATACGCAGTCGTTCATCTGGAATTTCAATAATTTCTCTTACTGCCATAATTTAAACCCTATAAATTCGATTACTTTCATTCAAATATCAATCATTCAAACTATTTTAAGCAACAGTGACGCATACAATAGCCGCTAACTGCCGCCACAACTCTGCCTGTGAAGTATGAAGAACAGATAAAATATTATCGTCTTTCTATTTCACCAACAACATGCAAAAAATGGCATTGTTAATCAGAAAACAAAATTTATTTTAAACATCAATAAATTAACGCCTGCCTATTTAGACTGCCCCTTCATGGAACATAAGCCACATAAAATTTTACAGAAAAATAACACGTTATTTGGAAAAAAACATCTAAAACAGGAAAAATGGTGACCCTTTGTAGGCTCTTCACTGTTTTTGCTTTTACCCACTGATGGCATCTATTCGCTTGTGGCTATTTTTTCGCTTTTAGTTTTTATTAATATTGAGAATATATTTAGGCCACATTAAAGTTACTATCAATTTAAATTAACTTTTCAAAATAAGCACTATCAAATATAATTCCATCAAATAAAAGTATCTAGTTAATATAAAAAATATATATCACTGTATTTATTTCACTCAAACACGGATATCCCGAATAAATATCATTTTAAAAATCGATTTTACCCACCAAATAAATATCTTTATTATAAACGAATAAAGGAAAATAAATTTATCTTTCATTCTTCTTTTAGATGATAATTTTAAATAATACGGAAATTAACAAATGAAAAAGAAAATATCATCCCGTCTTTTGTCAGCTCTATTACTTAGCGGTGTGTCTTGCAATGTAATAGCCAACACTTCATTTTCAAGTCCTCCACCATCCTTAAGCAGTGTCAACGCGCAAGGTATCAGCACTAATGTTAAAAAAATTAGTGATATCAGTGGAAAAATCAACCATATCAACACTACAATTAACCAAATGGACTCACGTTTTAATAGCGACATTGACACATTAAAACAAAATAATAGTAAACTTAAATCAGAAACTATAGATATACGAAATGATTTAAAAGCATTGAATGATGAAATCGTTAGTTTTGAACAAATATATTCTCAAGATATTTTTCAGGAAATAAAAAACAACAATGATTTAATTAATAGTAAAATCACATCAATACAACAAGGCAGAGAAAAAGAGCACCATGCACTTGACTCAAAATTAAAAGATGTCGAATTACATTTGCAAGGAGCACTAACTGGTGTCAATGCGGCTGACCAAATCACCAACCAATTAAATACCAATATGCAAAATCTAGATAACAAAGTGATTGGAAATACCTCGTCAATTAAGACCCTAAAAAGTGACACGTCGAAAACGCAAAAAGCTAATGAACTCAAATTCACCAGCTTAGAAAATAAAGTAGATCATGGGCTCCATCAGCTTGATAGGAAAATAGATAAACGTGCTCAAGAAGCGAATTCCGGTATTGCGTCTGTCGCAGCAATGAGCAATATTCCTTACGCAACAAATACTCGTTTTAGCGCAGGGATTGGTGCAGGTAATTACAAAAATGGCTCAGCGATCGCTGCCGGTGCTCAATATCAACTAAAAGAAAACATCAACCTACGCAGTTCTGTATCTTGGAATAATTCAGATGCTGCGGTTATTGGAGCGGGTGTCGCCTTCGGGTGGTAATTCTTCAACCTATATTGTTCTTATCATTTTTATAAATTATTTATAAGCCTTAACCAATAGTACCAATGATATATTGGTACTATTTATATTCGCCACGCAAATTAATATCAACATTAACTGGCTTTAAATTAAGCTTAATCTTGGCTGTAAGTGATAATGGCAATTGGTGTAGGGTTAATGGTAACCCAAAGATTAGACATGCCACTACGAGTTTGAGATGACTCACTCACTTTGTGACAGCTAGTCTCTGATTGGCATTTAGTGAGAATGTCACTAGCGACTTGTGAGCTAAACCCTTGCTTTGTCAAATAGCCCATTTCATTTTCTAGCTTCTGTTGGAAGTCCAAAAAATCCGGTTTTGGCGAGGCATAATCCTCAACCCCAACAAGTGTGGTAGCCACTTGAATGAGCGTACCACCATCAAAAGTGAGTTGGTTTTCATAGCTCCAATCATTAAATGGCTTTTGCTGCCCAAAAGTACAAACTGTTTTACTACCACTTGCTTGGCATTTCCCCGCCTTAATAAAACTGATGCTATCAATGCTTTGCCCCCAGTTTAAGCCAAATGGTGCAGTCGATGTGCTATCACACCCTACCAATAACAGTGCAGTAGCACCAGCTATCATCCATTTCATACCCTTACCTCACAAGTCAATTTTCTTCATGCTACAGCGAGGAGTCGCTAAATTAAAGTAAAAAAGCCATCAACTATTCACACACTCAAAATTAATCTTTAAATTATACATTATTTATTTAACGTTAAATTTACAGATAATTATTTATTATCAGTAAGATAAAATTAAAACATATAAATTATCGGATACTCATTGCCAGATTTACCTTAGCTCTATACAATGCTTTTCTTTACACGGCCCCAGAGTCACTGCAATTACAAATAACTATCCTATTATTAGTCAGTTACCCCTCTAGCCATACCTAAAACTCCCTAGATGGTGTTCGAATAAAAGATAGCTGAATCGTTAAAGCTTAACTCTAGAATAAATTGGCTTTGCAGCTAATGGGCTTAGTAACCAAGCGATAGGCCATAGCATTCATCGTCCGTATTATTAACAAACAACCATAACGTAAAGTGCATATTGTGAAATTACTATTTTGTCTTTCTTTAACAACCGCCATTCTTTCTGGTATATGGGCTTGGGTTGCTGATAGTTTAGGGCTAATCGGCTGGGCAGGCTTTTTAGGCTGTACAGCCTATTTTGCTTATCCTAAAGATGGGATAAAAGGTCTGGGTATTACCGCATTAACCGTCTGTAGTGGTGTGGTTTGGGGCTTAGTGATCCTGCACAGCGGTGACTACCTGAAGCAGTTACCTCACTTTGTAGGATACTTCGTTACTGGTATTGTTGCCTTTTTGATGTGTATACAAGCTAAAAAACAGTGGCTTTCTTATATACCCGGCACGTTTGTCGGCACCTGTACTATTTTTGCGGCAGAAGGTGTTTGGTTGGTCACTATTCAATCACTATTAATTGGTGTGCTATTTGGTTTCGCAATGAAAAAAAGTGGGCTTTGGTTATTTGAAAAGTTCTCACTGGGTAAAAACTAAAAAAAACCGCCTATATGGCGGTTTAAATAAATCAATGAAACCAAGGGAATTTCAAACAGATTCGATATTACATTAAAATTCTCTTACGACAATATATAACATTTTGATTTAACTTGTGATTAATTAAAAAATCGACTAAGTATTATTACATAAGCTCACAAATATAATAACGATGAATTTGTTAACAAAATGATAAAATTCCATCATGGAATATCCATTTAGATTAATAAAGTTTATGTAACTGGTCTAATATCAGTCGCATTCATGTTTACTAACATAAGGATATAGTGGAATTCGGATTTTTCTGTATCTTTCTTTTCTCTAAAATAGTTAAAACTATTTATCATTTATTGCTATAATTCTCTTTTTATTTATTAACTTATAGCCTTATGCTTCATTAAAATGAAAAATCAAAGCATAATAAACTGATAATTTTTATATTATCAAATCGCAACATACGTCAGCTCAAAAAACACTCATTTATCCTTCTGCTATACTTATACGTGAAATGTCTTATAACCCGTAAGTGAGTTTAACCAAAGGAAGAAGATATGATTAAAAAAATTTGTTTTTTGGCCTGTTCATTAGCTGTAGTATTCTCTTTAAGCGCATGCAACACCACTCAGGGTGTTGGTGAAGACATAGAAGCCGGTGGAGAAGCCATACAAAGAGCTGCTAAATAATTGTTAACTGACATCATCGTTAAATATTAACTTTCCCACCTAAAACTCACATATATTTCAAACGGTGATGATCTCACCGTTTGAGATATAAATTAAAATACCTATAAATTCTCAAGCCTTATAATTTAAAAATACAGAACCTTTTAATATTGGTTAGCAGGATCACAACTTAATTATGCCCCCCTTTTACAATGGAAACATCTAGCTAGGAGAGCATAATGAACAAAAAAAATAAAATTAATGTGTTAGACCTTATTTCACCTGAGATGCAATCTGTAATGCGATTTTATGCAGAAAATCCATCTCCAGCACCTCTTGACGCCACTTATAATGGTATGCGACAAGCGTATATTGAAGATAGAAAATATTGGAATTCAGAAGCGCCAACGATGCACTCCATTCACGATATTCAAGTTCCAACTAAATATGGCAATATTTTGACGCGTATATTTCAGCCGATTGAATCCCCATCAGCCACCTTGTTTTATCTCCATGGCGGTGGGTTTATTTTAGGTAATTTACAGACCCACGAACGTATTATGCACTTACTGGCACTATATTCGGGCTGTACAGTTATTGGAGTTGATTATTCGTTATCCCCTGAAGCACGCTACCCTCAAGCAATTGAGGAAATATCCATGGTTTATCAGTACTATCAGCAAAATGCTGAACAATATAATATCAATATGCAACAAACTGGCTGTGCCGGTGACTCAGCTGGCGCGATGTTATCTCTTGCTTCTGTACTTTGGTTACGTGATAACGTGATAGAATGTGCCAATATAAAAGCTGTTTTATTGTGGTATGGGCTGTATGGTTTGCAGGATTCAATAAGCCGACGGCTATATGGTGGAGAATGGGATGGGTTACAAAAACAAGATTTAGAAGATTATGATAATGCCTATCTTGGTGAAGCTGGCGATAGAGAGGCGCCATATTATTGCTTATTCAATAATGATTTAACCTACGGTATTCCACCTTGTTATATTGCCAGTGCTGAGTTTGACCCACTATTAGATGATAGTTTGGCTTTATTCCGAACGCTAGATGCCAATGATATACCTTGTGAATATAAAATGTACCCAGGAACTTTGCACGCCTTCTTACATTATTCACGCATGATGCAAATATCAGACGAGGCGATTCGTGATGGTGCTAATTATTTTATCAAACAACTTTTATAATATTAACTCTGTATTTATTGAAAATAGCAGGCTATAAAACGAAAAAACCTCGCATTTAGCGAGGTTTTTGAATGCTTAGCGATTCGTTATCGTTATTTAGCGATAACGTTAGCTGCTGCTGGGCCTTTAGCACCATTTTCGATGCTGAATGAAACTTGTTGGCCTTCTGCTAATGATTTGAAGTTATCACTTTGAATTGCAGAAAAGTGAACAAATACATCTTTGCTGCCGTCTGCAGGAGTGATAAAACCAAAACCTTTATCATCGTTAAACCATTTTACTGTACCAGTCATTGTATTAGACATAGAATTTCCTTTAATTTTTTAAAATTGCCATAAGGCATGTTGCGGTTTGTTCTTGTGGTACTTATGGGAATTAATTAGAAGGAATTCGCAATGAAGTGGTATCTGAGATAGCGCTTAATGGTGAACATCTTAAAACTGACTAACATAAATAGGCCTGTACTTCCAAACCAGTGAGCATATTAAGCCACACTTAGAACCAAATGGCAAATTTTATTTTCGCGTCGATTTTATAAACAAATAGTTTGCTGTTTATCTTAATCTTAACCCAAAAGTTCTTACGTCCTCGGGTTTAGTATCTATCAAAAACGCCGTAATCCGGTCTTTCACCTCTCATCACAGCTCGCTGTTGCTCATGTACAGCCTCTCTATCAGCTCTTTTTTGTTCAGATGAACGGGCGTCTTTATGTGGCTTAGGCCAGGTTGACTTATTGGGCTCAAAAGAAGGTGTAAATGTACAGCCTGTCACTAAAAAGAGGCAAAAAAGCGAAGAGATTAATTTCATAATGATCTACTTGGGTAATTATTGACAATAGAAAAACCTAGCAAAATTAAATATCGATAACAACCTTAAATATCCTATGTGAATGTTGAAAACATTAAGGATTGGCGGCTTAATCCTATTTAAATGAATAATAGGTAATAGAAACGACTATAAAAAAGTATCAATCAACTGACTGATTTATTCCATAATATAAAAAGCAGCCATTTATAGCGGCCTCGCCATACTAGATGTCTATATATTTACATTATAATCATCGAATTCTTTAATTATCTCATCAGCTATCTGCTCAAAAAAACTACTTATATTTATATTAAGGATCCTTAGTACTGATACCAACATATGGTATCAATTTTATTAACACCTCGTACATCGCGATACAATTATTGATCACTTTTACAGCCGCTCAATCTTGCAAACTCACTTGCGGTATATCCAGCATTGCGCCTTAATATTTTAATTTTCTTTCCTATTAATGTTGACACAGTGCTTTCAGTCTTCATACAAAGACTCCAGTCGAAATCGATAAACTTACTATTTTTAATCTATCTACCATTAACTAATGTAATGAAGTTTAGATTAAAAAAATGTAATCAAACTGTAAGGCTAACCATTAGCCTCCATTGATAAAGTATCCTCAATATATCAATAGAGGATATCTAAATGAAAAAAAAACTACTTTTAGTATTCATTCCTTTTATTTTAACTCCAGCAACTTCAATAGCGTCAAATAATATTTTAAGTGTTCATATTCTTAATCAGCAAACAGGGAAGCCAGCCCCTAATGTTGAGGTTACATTAGAGAAAAAACAGGGAAACAATTGGGTACTCATAAACACAGAAAAAACAAGTAATGATGGCAGAATTAAATCTATCTTACCTGACAGCCCTGAGAAGCCTTCTATAGGAGACTATAGAGTGATTTTTAAAACTGGTGAGTATTTTAAGCAACAAGGTAAACACAGTTTTTTCCCTGAAATCCCCGTTGAATTTCAAATAGATAATTTAGATGAACATTACCATATCCCCTTGCTTTTAAGCCAATATGGTTATTCAACATATAGAGGGAATTAACTCTTTTCAGCTTATAAACCAATGCAGTATTAATCAGGTATTGATACTGCATTCGCATAATATAATTACAAGTAGCTATCTCGTATTATTTCCGCATTTTTTGCAATAGATGTTTTCTCCAAAAAATTAGCAATAACAAAAATATACCTACAGCTATTAGCATACTTATTGAAAAATGAGTTGGTAGTGAAAGAACTAGTTTACTAATAAAATATCCTGCAGAAACTATCAAAGCTCCCCAAATTGCGCCACCGATAATATTTAATATAAAAAATTTAAATGGACTTACATCACTAGCACCGATAATAATAGGTCCTATTGTCCTTAACCCATAAGCAAAGCGAATACCTATAACAACCCAATTCTCATTTTTTTGAATATATTCTTGCGCATATACTATTTTATCTTTTTGACTATGTAGTTTGGGTAAAATTTGTGCTCCAAAATAACGGCCTATAAAAAACAATACATTATCACTAACAATCCCACCTAAAGAGGCGGCTATAACTACTTGAGGGTAAGAAAGTAATTGATTATGTGCTGCTATGCCCGATAAGAAAGCTACTGTTTCTCCCTCAATCATGGAACCCAGAAACACAGCTAAGTATCCATATTCAATTATCCAGTGAGATAGAGCCTCCGACATATTATGATTGACCTTTATTATGACGTTTAACAATAGCTATAAATATCATGTAATTAATTCAATTGCGAGAATTAAATAAATACACTATATACTAGTATAGTAATCACTTTATCGCTCCTCCCTATATAGTAAAAACCAACCGTTTACAGTTGGTTTTTGCTATATAACTCAAGCGAAAGCAAGTTTCATCGAAATAAACTTAGTTTATATCTCCGCTACATGCAATTATAGTTTTATACTCATCCAAATTACTAAAAAAACTTTCAATATCAACATTCAATACCTTTAATATAGCTACTGTCTCCGCTATTCCTATCTTATCAATTTCATATTCATAACGATATAGTTGCTGCTCACTCTCTATTCCCGCCATTCTAGATAGCTCGAATACTGATAACCTAGCTTTTATCCTTAATTGACGAAGACTGCAAGCAATATGATTAGAAATCGAATTTTGGTTATCCATTAAATATCTCCTATTATTAATTAGTATTTACATAAAAAGCCTTGAAGGTAGTGACCTGTTTTATGGACTAATTAATAATATATGGAAACATTTAATTTATATCGTATGCTGTAAGTATTAAAAATTTCATTACTAAATTTCTGACTCTACCTTTTGCGTACTCTTTAGCCTGTTTATTTAGTAAGTAATTGAATACCAAAATTGGAAAACTCACATAATTAGATAATGTTCTAAATATACCAACCACTCAAGCTGACACATAAGTTTTTTCCTTACGGTGATTGATTAAATCCATTTTCACAAACTTTAAATTCATCACTCAATTTCCCCCAGTTTTCAGGTGCGCCACTACCTTCATAAGTCCATAATGAATTAGCTTGCGATGAAAAAGTGAAAGCAGCCAAAATACATAATATTATCTTATTGTAATATATGTGATAATAACTCGAGTTATTAATTTGAGTTTCAAAACTACACTTTGATTCACACAAATAGCATTAGGATTCACCCCATTAATTCAGCAAAAAGCACTCCTTATCAAAAACAAACCATACAACACTCTGTTATAATCAAAATACCACCCAAAAGTTAACCTAAATCTCCAAATCCATTTCCACTTCGTCCGCTAATTGCTCTGCTTCTAGCTTAGCGAGTCTCTCAGCTTTTCCGTTCAATTTGCTCTTTAAATGCCTGAATTTTGACATTCTTACCTAAGAGCTCATGATTTTTAATCTTTATCAGGCCATTTGATTTTCATGAGAATAGTTTCTTTGGTGCTCTCATCGTAGTCACGGATTGTCGTAGAGATATCAAAACCTGATAATGTTGTCCGCCATGATTTAGGCCAACTGCTTATTGGTTTTAGCTTCCCACCATCATTGACAATATCTGATACATCCATTTGGTCAATTTCGACAAAGCGGTTAAAAACATAATCAGCATTTATTTCGACACGTTCATTCCTATTTAATTTAAGTCTTTAATTCTATTTTGAATGTTAACATTTATTAACAGTCGGCTTGATTTTACGTTTGCAGTTTTATCGCTGTATCCTGCACGAATAGCCTCCTGTGTAGTGTTTAAATCGCTGAGGTACTCGCGACAAAACATTTCTTATCTGTCGGTAAGCGCCATATTATGCCTATAACTTTGCTTAAGAGGATATAGGTAATAATGTCAAATAAGAAACCCGCACTTGGCGGGTCATATATTTCACTTGTTAAACTTCTCATTTTTAATAAAGAATAGGTTCTACTGGAATATCAATATTCTTTGCCTATCAAAACCATGGTTACTTGCAAAACTAAGGTATTCATTTAATAACTCTGGTGGCATAGTTGGAGTACGCGATAGTACCCATAGATAATCTTTATTAGGTCCAACAACTAATGAATACTGATAGTTATCATCTAGCTTAATAATATTATAGCCGCCGTAAAAGGGCCCAAAGAATGAAACCTTTAAAGCCCCAGTATCCGAGGATTCAACAAAGTAAGCTTTCCCTATACTCTCTTTCCATTTTTTGCTTTCAGAATTCCATCCTCTATTCACTACTTTTACACCTCCGTCATCACGAAGAGAATAGTTAGCAGAGACTTTACTTAATCCTTTTTCAAATCGATTATCTATTCTCGCTACTTCATGCCATTCGCCAAGGTAACGTGATAAATCAAACTTCTCAACAGGTGATATATCTTTTGGCACTTTAACGCTACATCCGTTAAGTAGAAGCATACTTAAAAACATAAAAATTGACTTCACTCGCATGGTAACTCCGTTGAATATTTCTCGATGAGATACTATCCTACAAAAAACTTGTGGCGTTACCTAACCAATTAGGTAAGGCTATTGATGATAATAACAAAAGAAAACCAAATAATAAGTATTGAAAAACATAAAGCATACGGATAAATAGCTCTTTTAATATCATAGAGTATACCCTTTATTGCTAATGTAGATTGATCACCCAAAATAAGTACTAACACTTAAAATATAGCAGCTCATTTTCATTTGTCAGGTATCACTAACAATACTAATTCCACAAAAATATGAGGGTTTAATCCTAACCTTACTGCAGTATACAGCTAAAAATAGTCATCGACTTGTTCTGCTATAATTAAAGATGACCTTTTGTAATTTATAACTTTAAACTTGAAAGGAAGATAATATGTTAAAAAAAATCAATTTCCTCATTTGCTCATTAGTTGTTGCTTTCACATTAACTGCCTGTAATACCACTAAAGGTGTTGGTGAAGATATAGAAGCAGGAGGAGAAGCAATACAAAGAGCGGCCCAATAAACATTAATGCTCTTATTTCAAATGCTAGAGGGTATATTTATTTTGAATCCTCTAGTATTCCTTATTCATTTAACGAGACTCTAATTTGTATTTTATTTTCTGTATTGCTTACACTTTATTCATGTAAATCCTTTATAAAGAGTCTATGCTGATAGTGTATTCTAACCTATTGTATCAGTTTATTTTTCCTTGATATTTGGGGCTTTTCTTTGCTTTTCAGTTTTTCTATAAATAAAAGCCATCAGCTATTAACTGAAGGCCTAAGAAACTACAAAAAAATCAGATTTTAATAATGCCACTTTTAAAGTGGAACCATGTTTTTCTCACATTCCTACCGAATTTGCTCAAGCGCAGTTTCCCACGCCCATGTTTTCTAACACACGTTAATATACGGCCATCACTATCAACGACTTGACCTTATTCAAATAGATAAACCAATCACACTGGCATTGACATAATTTCTTGATACGCCGCCACCAGCTTATTACGCACTTGAATACCCATTTGTAAACTTAAACTGGCTTTTTGCATATCGACCATTACATCATTCAAGGAAATATCTTGCTTTCCTAACGTGAAATTTTCAATTTGCTTGGCAGAATCATTACGTGTTTTATTAATTTGATTTACAGAAGCAACCAGATGGTCAGCAAATCCAACTGGCTCTATTGCTGGTTTTATTGGGTTAGTGGCTTGGGTTGCCACGACATTTAATTGTGAAATAACCCCTTCAATGGCTTGAACTGTCATTCGATTCTCTTCTTATTAATTATTGTGAATTTTTCACTAACCTATATTGGCCAGCTTACCCTATCACACCCTTTTTAACTTGAAGCCGATAAATAACACCAATTTTATAGGCTGATTCCGTCATTAGATTCCCGCAAGACAAGAAATAATAGCAAAGTGAAAAAGTGACGTTACGAAGAGGGAAATAACATTGTTTCACCAAAAGTATTTTCATCCGTCTAGTAGTCTGCCAAGCAGGGAATATTTATGAGTGCCGCATCTAAAGACACGGGGGAGGCCAAAAAGGGTTTTGCCTCTATAGTTGAAAGGATTAAAGCTGATCCTAAAATACCGTTAATGATTGCGGCGGCTGCGGCTGTTTCAATTATTGTCGCCCTTCTCCTCTGGTTACGCAGCCCTGACTACCGTGTACTTCTTAGCAATTTAAGTGCTAAAGATGGTGGCGATATTGTTGGCCAGCTAACTCAGATGAATGTGCCATATCAAATTGCTGATAATGGTAGCGCTATTTTAGTTCCTGCAGATAAAGTGCATGAATTACGTTTAAAGCTCGCTCAATCAGGTTTACCTAAAGGTGGCAATACGGGGTTTGAATTATTAGATAAAGAACAATTTGGTATTAGCCAATTTAGTGAACAAATCAACTACCAACGTGCGCTAGAGGGTGAACTCTCTCGAACTATTGAATCATTAAGCCCAGTACAAAGTGCTCGGGTGCATTTAGCGATCCCTAAACCGACCTTATTTGTGCGTGAGCAAAAGTTACCAACAGCTTCGGTGACGGTCGGTTTATTACCAGGAAGAATGCTCGATGAGGGGCAAATTAGCGCCATTGTGCATATGGTATCCAGCAGTGTCACAGGATTAACTGCAAGCAATGTCATTATTGTTGACCAAGCGGGCCGTTTACTGACCAATAATGATAATAGCCAGCAGTCGGTTAATAGTGCGCAAATAAAAATGACCAAAGAGATGGAGTCGCATCTCAAACAGCGTATTGAAGATATTTTGTCCCCTCTCGTGGGGCGCGCCAATATCCATGCACAGGTTACCGCGCAAATGGATTTCTCTAAAGTGGAGCAAACTTCAGAGGAATATAAGCCTAACCAAACGCCAGATAGCGCTGCTATTCGTTCCCGCCAAAATAGCCAAAGTATGCAAAATAACAATGGTGGAACAGGTGGAGTACCAGGAGCGCTTTCAAATCAACCCGTTAGTGCACCAAATGCACCAATTGAAACCAATAAAGACAATAAAGACGGCACTCAAACAGCAAATAACCGTAATAGTGTCTCAAACTCACAAAGCGATGAAACTACGAATTACGAGGTAGATCGCAAAATTAGCCATACCCAACGGCAAATTGGTGTCGTTGATAGGCTCTCGGTCGCAGTTATTGTTAATTACCATTCACAAGATGGCGAAAATGGTCCAGAAATGAAGCCATTGCCGCCAGAAATGCTGCAACAAATTGAAGCATTGACACGCGAAGCCATGGGTTTTTCCACTGCACGAGGTGATTCCCTCAACATTACTAATTCATTGTTTACCAATGAGACGCCTGTTGAGGAAGTACCATCGTTACTGGAAAGCCCACAATTTATTGCTCAGCTTCTGGATTACGGAAAAATACTGCTTATTGCCATTATTGCTTGGTTTATGTGGCGTTTTGGTATCAAACCACAATGGGTTAAATACCGTAAGACACAGCAAGCTCAAGCCGATGCTGAAGTTTTCGTTGCAACACAAATGAAAACCCCTCTCGTGGTTGATGAAGTGATTGATGAAGATATGGATGAGCAAACGCGTCGTCGTCTAACTCGTCAACGTGTTAGCGCAGAAATCCAAAGCCAACGCATACGTGAAATGGCAGAAAAAGACCCACAAATCGTGGCAATGGTTATCCGTCAGTGGTTAGGAAAATCCCAATGAGTTTAAGTGGAACAGAAAAAAGTGCCGTCATGTTAATGACACTCGGTGAAGATCAGGCTGCTGAAGTGTTTAAGCACCTGAACCCTAAAGAAGTTCAGCAATTGAGTATGGCGGTGTCAAACATGCGCCAAATCTCAAATAATGAACTGGCGGAAGTGTTAACGGAATTTGAAGAGTCCGCAATTCAATTTGCGGCGCTTAATATTAACACCAACGATTACCTGCGTTCTGTATTGATAAAGGCTCTGGGCGAAGAACGTGCTGCGAGCCTGCTGGAAGATATCTTTGAAAAACAAGAAACCACCTCAGGGATCGAAAGCCTCAACTATATGGAACCACAAACCGTTGCCGATATTATTCGCGATGAACATCCACAAATTATCGCCACCATTTTGGTTCATTTAAAACGCAACCTTGCAGCAGATGTACTTGAATTATTCGAAGAGCGCCAACGCAACGATATTATGTTACGTATCGCCACCTTTGGTGGTGTACAACCTGCGGCATTAGCGGAATTGACTGAGGTATTGAACAATTTACTGGATGGTCAAAACCTCAAGCGCAGCAAAATGGGTGGCGTAAGAACTGCGGCAGAAATCATCAACTTGATGAAAAGCCAGCAAGAAGAAAGCGTTATCGATGCAATGCGTGATTACGATGGTGAACTGGCTCAACGAATTATTGATGAAATGTTCCTATTCGAAAACCTTATCGAAGTGGACAATCGCAGCATTCAACGTATTTTGCAGGATGTTTCGACAGACTCGCTGGTTATTGCCCTCAAAGGCAGCAACCAAGCTCTACGCGACCACTTCCTCAACAATATGGCCGCTCGTGCAGCGGAAATCGTACGCGACGATTTGGAATCTCGCTCTCCTGTACGTATGTCTCAAGTGGAAAACGAACAAAAAGCCATTTTGCTTATCGTTCGTCGTTTAGTCGAAAAAGGCGAAATCGCTATAGGTGGTGGAGACGACGTGTATGTCTAAGTCAACAATTCCAAATGACCAATGGCAACCTTGGCAGCTTCGTGAGCTTAATCAATGGGATCTCAACTCAGGCATTCCTGCATTAAGCGATGTTCCTGAACCTGACGCCCCCAAAGTCCCATGCCTTGAGCCGAAAGAAGTGTTAGAGCAAATTAACTTGCTCGATAACATAAAAGAAGATGCGCAGCGCACCGGCTACCAACAAGGGCATGAAAAAGGCCAGCAAGAAGGTTATCAAGCTGGCTTTGAACAAGGCTTGCGTGCTGGAGAAGAGCAAGGCCGTGAGCAAGCGCTCGCTATGCAACAACCCGTAATTGAAACATGGCAAAAATTGCTGTCTGAGTTCAATTATTCACTCGATACCTTTGATACGGTGGTGACCACTAAGCTGTTGCAGATAGCGTTGACCGCCGCTAAGCAAGTCTTAGGCCAATCTACCGTCTGTGATGGTACGGCATTACTGGAAGAGATCAGTCATTTACTCCAGCAAAAACCAATTTTTGCTGGGCAACCTGAGCTGCACGTCAATCCAAATCATTTTGAATTAATCGAGCAGCATCTCGGTTCCCTACTCAACTTGAATGGCTGGCGCTTAGTGGCTGACCCTAAACTGCATATCGGTGGTTGCCGAGTCGTCGCAGAAGACGGTGAAATTGATATGACTGTGGCGACACGCTGGCAAGAATTGTGCCGTTTATATGCACCGGAGAGCTTTTCATGACGGCACGATTGGGACGCTGGATTGCCTCACTGGACGATTTAGAATCGCGGATGAAAGGGATCCCGATGGTGCGTCGTTATGGCCGCCTCACAAAAATCACTGGCTTAGTGATGGAAGCCGAAGGTATTAAAATGCCTTTAGGGGCAACCTGCTTTATTGAGCGCTCTATTAATGGCGGCTCGGACGAAGTGGTATGTGAAGTCGTCGGTTTTAACGGCCCAAGAATGCTATTAATGCCCCTTGCTGACCTTGAAGGAATTGCACCAGGTGCGCGTGTTTATGCGCAATCAACTGGCGATGACGGGCAAACTAGCCGCCTATTACCCATTGGTAATGAATTATTAGGTAGAGTACTTGATGCGCAAGGTAATCCATTAGACGGAAAAGGTCCATTGGAGGTAAAAACCCGCGCTCCGTTAATCACTCCACCAATTAACCCATTGGAACGAACGCCTATTAGCAGTGTATTGGATGTTGGAGTTCGTGCAATCAATGCGTTATTAACGGTTGGTCGAGGTCAGCGCATGGGGCTATTTGCAGGCTCTGGTGTGGGGAAAAGCGTGTTACTTGGCATGATGGCTCGCTTTACACAAGCCGATATTATCGTAGTCGGGTTGATTGGTGAACGTGGCCGTGAAGTTAAAGATTTTATTGAAAATATTTTAGGGGCTGATGGCTTAAAACGTGCCGTTGTCGTTGCTGCGCCAGCCGATGTGTCCCCTTTATTGCGCATGCAAGGCGCCTCTTATGCCACTCGTATCGCTGAGTATTTTCGCGATAAAGGTTTAAGTGTGCTGTTGATTATGGATTCACTCACCCGCTACAGCATGGCACAACGGGAAATTGCTTTAGCCGTAGGTGAACCACCAGCAACGAAAGGCTATCCACCTTCTGTATTTGCCAAATTACCGGCATTAGTTGAACGTGCAGGAAATGGGAAAAATGGTGGGTCAATTACCGCTTTCTATACCGTTTTAACGGAAGGGGATGACCAACAAGACCCAATTGCTGACTCGGCTCGCGCCATTTTGGATGGCCACATTGTTCTTTCACGTTCACTGGCAGAGTCAGGGCACTACCCTGCGATTGATGTCGAGGCATCCATCAGCCGAGCAATGACGGAGCTCATTCCTAAAGAGCATTACCGAAAAATTCAACGTTTCAAGCAGTTAACGTCTAGTTATCAACGCAACCGAGATTTAATTAACGTCGGTGCGTATGCCATGGGCAGTGACCCCATGTTGGATACAGCAATTCAATATTACCCACGGATGTCGAAGTTCTTGCAGCAAGATATTGATGAGCGATGTGATTATCAAACCGCATGCGAACAGTTGACTCAAGTGGTTCCCAACGAATAACGAGGGGATAAATGGCCAAAAATAATGCCTTAACAACATTACTCACCTTAGCTGTTGAAGCCTCGGAAGAAGCGGCGAAAGTGTTAGCTCAAGTACGCCAAACGCATACACAAATGGCGCAGCAGCTGAGTATGTTGGAAAACTATCAATCCGAATATCGTCAAAAACTCAACCAAACCTTGCATACAGGCATGGAATCGGATAAGTGGCAGAATTATCAGCAATTTTTGGTCACATTGGAGCTGACCATCGAGCAGCAGCAACAGCAACTGAATTTATGGGAGCAACGCGTTAACGAAGCTAATCGTCACTGGCAAGAAAAACAACAACGTGTCAATGCGTTCGATACATTAATTCAACGCGCTGAACATACTGAATACCAACGTCAAAACCGCTTAGAACAAAAGCAAATGGATGAGTTTGCTCAACGAGCGACTTTACGGAGACCTCAATAAATGGACATCAACGCCCTGAATATGCCAGCTTCGTCATCGACAAAAAATGGCAATCTACCACAAAATGAATCGCGCGCTGATGAAAATCAAGCCCCTGCTCTTCCCTTTCAAGCCATGCTTGATAGCCAGCAACCTATTGAAAAACAAAACGTTACTAATCAACCTGTTAATGAAGAAGCTCTTAATAAAGACATTGTCGACAACAAATTGGCAATAGCGGGTAAAGAAACGATAGAGCAAACCCAAGCTGGACAAAAAACGGCTGAAAGTGCCATAGAACAGCTCAATTTTAGCCGTAACTTACGGGCAGATAGTGTACAAACTGCCCTTAATACTGACTTATTGACAGGTAAAGACGCCAACGAGCAAGCATGGTTAAATAGCTTGAAACAGTCATTAGCAGGCCAAGTACAAACCGCGGCGAATACCACAATCCGAACTGAAGCTCATCCAGCTTTAGGGGCATTTAGTCAAAAAATGCAACATCTAACGGATAATGCGAATGGCATCATTAATCAAGATGATGGCAAGCATCTTGAGGGTTCACAGCTACAGTTGGCAGGCGAAGAAGACAGCCCAAAGCTTGGGGTATTTATTAAGAATGAAAAAGAAGAACGTCGTGACCAATCTCTTTTTCCCCTTGATAACCCAAAAGATATACGTGGCAAAAATTTAACTACCGATTTTATGGCATTGAATAAAAAAGTGAGTGATAAAGAACCCGTATTAAACCTACAAAATGTTTCAAGCGATACCCTAAACCAAACCACAAAAGGTGCGTTTACCTTACAAACTGAAACTGGTGCTTTTACTACCACATCGTCACAACCTACAACAACTGCGCCGATTAGCATGATGCCAACTACATCAACGGCCCAAGCGGCAACGATGAATGCACCAACCTCTACACCAACTCTGCATTTAGCCAGCCAATTAGGCAGCGAAGCATGGCAGCAGCAATTAAGCCAACATATGCTGTTTTTCTCTCGCCAAGGGGTTTCTCAAGCGCAAATTCGTTTGCATCCTGAAGAGTTAGGTTCACTAAATGTGCATTTACGTATCGAAGATAACCAAGCGGTGATGCATTTTGTGTCACCACATAGCCATGTACGTGCCGCCATGGAGTCGATGATACCAGTGCTACGCAGTGCATTACAAGAAAGTGGTATTCATCTCGCTCAGGGCTCTGTTGGCCAAGATAACTTGAACCACCAGTCTGATAGCTCGCAGCAAAATACCCACCAACACGATGGACAAATTCAAGCCACACATCCATCCGTGGGGGCTGTCGGTATCAGCGAAGCGAATGCCACTGTTACACCAATAACAACGGCATCACGACAAGGTGGAATTAACACTTTTGCATAATAAATAAACAAATTGCGGTAATTTCCTAGCTAAAGCGCCGAGTTACCGCCTTTTTGTTTCGTTTTTCACTCCTTTAACTCTTGGCAACCAAGCCATAATGCTAGAGATCATAACGTAAAAACCCATTTGGGTTTAGCATCCAAGAAACAGGAATTCAGCTAAATGTCGTCGAGCAAAAAATCAAAAAGTTCCAATAAAGGGTTGCTTATTCTACTTACCCTTATTGCCCTTGCTGGTGCAGGGTTTGGGGGTTATACCTGGTGGACGACACAACAAGGCACACAAACGGCGAATGAGGAAGAAAAGCGTCCGAACATGCCACAACCTATTTTTATGGAATTAGAGCCATTTACCGTCAATTTAACCGGTGCTGCCGATGCGCCGGATCGAGTGCTTTATATCCATGTGACCTTGCGACTGGCGAATGAAAAATCGCGTAAACAACTTCATGAATACCTCCCTGAAGTACGTAGCCGTATGTTACTGCTGCTTTCAGAGCAAAAAGCAAAAAATATCGAGACGCATGAAGGTAAGTTGCAGTTAATGAAAGATATCAAGCAAACCCTTACCCCTACCCTGATCCCGGGGGATACCGATCAGGATATTTCTGATGTGTTATTTACTACTTTTATTCTGCGGTAATATTCATGAGCGATAATATTTTATCTCAGGCCGAAATTGATGCGCTGCTTAATGATGATACGCCATCAAGCAGTACGCCTGTGCCAGAGACTCAAGGGAAAGATAATGTTCGCCCTTACGACCCGAACACTCAACGTCGGGTTATTCGTGAGCGAATGCAGTCTCTCGAAATCATCAATGAACGTTTTGCTCGCCAGTTCCGTATGGGTTTGTTCAATATGCTACGCCGCAGCCCAGACATTACAGTAGGCGGAATTAAAATTGAACCTTATCATGAGTTTGCGCGTAATTTACCGGTACCAACCAACCTCAACTTAATTCATATGCCTCCGTTACGCGGTACGGCATTGTTTACCTTTGAACCCGCACTAGTTTATATCGCTGTCGACAACCTATTTGGTGGAGATGGTCGCTTCCCTGTACGGCAAGAAGGTAAAGAGTTTACCAATACTGAACAACGCATTATCAATCGCATGCTCAAATTAGCTTTAGGGGCTTATCGCGATGCTTGGAAACCAATTGCTGATATTGAAGTGGAATATGTACGTTCTGAAATCCAAGTCAAATTCACCAATATCACTACCTCTCCTAATGACATTGTGGTGACCACACCGTTTTTAGTGGAGATAGGCAATACCGTTGGTGAATTCAGTATATGTATTCCAATTGCCATGATCGAGCCATTGCGTGAGCGCTTGATTAACCCACCAATGGAGCAAGGTCACCAAGAAAATGAAACTTGGGTAACCAATCTTGTTACCCAAGTAAAACGCTCTGAACTTGAATTGGTTGCCAACTTTGTTGACATTCCAATGCGAATTTCTCGCTTACTGCAACTGCAAAAAGGGGATGTGATCCCAATTGAGAAACCTGACCGCCTCATCGTTAATGTTGATGGTGTTCCCGTATTAACCAGTCAATACGGTACTCAAAATGGCCAGTATGCATTGCGTGTAGAACATTTGATTAACCCTGTATTAAACACTCTAGATGAGGAAAGTACCAATGAGTGAGGCGAAGAACTCTCCTGATGCATCAACCAATCACGACAGTGAAGACCTATGGGCTGAAGCGCTGGAACAGCAAAAAAAAGCGGAATCCGCCTCAGCTGGTGCACAGGCTTTCGACAACTTTGATGGACAAAACCCGCTAAATCAGCTGTCCGATATCGATATGATCATGGACATCCCAGTGCGTCTTTCTGTTGAATTGGGTCGCACTAAAATGACCATTAAAAAGTTACTGAGCTTATCCCAAGGTTCAGTAGTTTCTCTGGATGGCTTAGCGGGTGAGCCGCTGGATATTTTAATCAATGGCTATTTAATTGCACAAGGTGAAGTGGTCGTGGTTTCAGACAATTACGGTATTCGTATCACTGATATCATCACGCCTTCTGAACGTATGCGCCGTTTAAGCCGTTAATTAACAACGTGAGTCGCTAATAATGGCAATATCCAATCAAACTGAGCAGGCACCGACATCTGTGCCTTTTTTATCAACAACCGTTTCCTCGAGTGAACCTAATGCGCCGGCTATTGACCATAATGATAGCTTAACGCAGATATCCGGTACTTTAGGGGGGATCATTTTATTGATATTAGCAGGGGCTTGGTTGGTGAAAAAATTAGGATTTGCGCCAAAAAAAATGGGCAATGAGCAACTCATAAAAGTCAAAAGCCGCTGCTCATTAGGAAATAAAGAACGCATTGTGGTGGTTGAGGTGAATAATGAGTGCTTAGTATTAGGTGTTACCACACAAAATATCAGCCTGTTACACCAATACTCATCAGAACCTGAAAGCACAACGGGATTGCCAGTTGAACCGCTCACATTTCAGTCTTTATTAAAGAAAAAACAAGAGGCTGCAAAATTTGCAGCTTCAGTGACATCTATGCATAAGTAATCGGAAGCACTCAATGTTACCTCTAAAATCTCTTTTCACGATTACTGCGCTCTTGTTTTTACTGCCGAATTCAGCTTCTGCGGCACTACCTGCCGTTATTAGCCATTCTCTAGCAGATGGGGGACAAACTTGGTCTTTACCCGTTCAAACTCTATTATTTTTAACCTTATTAGGCTTTATTCCTGCCTTATTGTTAATGATGACCAGTTTTACTCGCATCATTATTGTTTTAGGTTTATTACGTAACGCTCTCGGAACGCCCTCCGCGCCTCCGAATCAAGTCTTACTAGGCTTGGCGCTATTTTTGACCTTTTTTGTGATGTCACCCGTTGCTGACCAAGTTTACCGCGAAGCCTACCAGCCGTTTAGCGAAGATAAAATTAGCCTCGAAACCGCTTTAGAGAAAGGCACTGCACCATTAAGAACCTTCATGCTAGGGCAAACGCGAGAATCCGACTTGGCCCTGTTTGCAAGGATAGCTAAAGTCGGTGAAATTCAAGAAGCGAAAGATGTTCCGTTACGTATTTTAGTGCCCGCTTTTATTACCAGCGAGCTAAAAACTGCATTCCAAATTGGCTTTACCATTTTTATTCCATTTTTAATCATCGACTTAGTGGTTGCCAGTGTTTTAATGGCATTAGGGATGATGATGGTTCCACCTGCAACAGTTTCCTTGCCATTTAAATTAATGTTGTTTGTTTTGGTTGATGGCTGGCAATTATTACTTGGCTCATTATCGCAAAGCTTTTTTAATTAGGATTATTTTACTCGGAGTAGTTATGACACCTGAATCAGTGATGGCGATGGGAACTGAGGCGATGAAAATCGCACTGATGCTAGCGGCTCCCTTGTTATTAGCCGCTTTAGCCGCAGGTTTAATTATCAGCTTACTGCAAGCCGCCACACAAGTGAATGAAATGACGCTATCTTTTATCCCTAAAATTTTATCGGTCATTTCTGTGATTATTATTGCAGGGCCCTGGATGCTGAATTTGCTTACCGATTATATGCGGTCATTGTTGAGCAATTTACCGTTTATTATTGGCTAACAATGCTAACCATTACCAGCGAAACACTCACATTGTGGCTAAGCCAAGGTTTTTACCCTTTCATACGCCTTTTGGCGCTGCTTGGTACAGCGCCCTTTTTTAATGAAAAACAGGCAATTACCAAAGTTCGCGTCGCATTGGCTTTTTTTGTCGTCTTGATTGTTTCCCCACAACTTCCTGTCGTAAATATTCCCCTATTTTCTGCCATGGGGCTATGGGTTATCGTGCAGCAAATGGTGATTGGTATTGCGATGGGACTCACAATGCAAATGGCATTTGCTGCCGTGCGCCATGCGGGAGAAGTGATTGGTTTGCAAATGGGGTTATCGTTCGCCACCTTTTTTGACCCGACCGGTGGACCTAATATGCCGATTTTAGGGCGCATATTTAACGTCATCACTATTTTATTGTTTCTCGCTTTCGATGGGCACCTGTGGCTTATTTATATTGTGGTCAATTCATTTGAACTTATCCCAATTCAAACCGCACCATTAAATCGTGATGGTTTTTGGGTGTTTGTTCAATTTGCTAACACTATATTTATTAATGGGTTAATGCTAGCACTACCGTTCATTACACTATTTCTCATTCTTAACCTTGCTCTCGGTATTCTAAACCGAATGACCCCACAGCTATCCGTGTTTGTGGTGGGTTTCCCCCTTACATTAACCATCGGTATCAGTATGTTAGGGTTGATTATTTCCATACTTCCCCGCTACACGGAACGGCTTATCCACCAAGCATTTGAGCAGCTATCATTGATGTTTAATTTGTTTGTTTGAGAATAGATAATTAATAAATTAATTAATGATTAATTGATTATCAAAGTAATTTTTCGAATTTGATAATTAAAGTAGCCCAAGAAAAACTGATTTAATTTCCTATTTGTAGTCTATATTAAAAGCAACTAGTATAGTTGTAAATATCACCTATTATTTGATACATTTCTAAACTATCTAATGACAGTCTCAGTAAATACCCAATACTAAACCTAACTAAAATTTAGGTATAAAATTAATTTATTTTCGCAAGTAAATTTATATGCCAGTGTCGCTCTGAACATGTCACAATAGCCATTCTCTCACATCATTGACTTCTCATTAATATTTTAATAAGTGTCATTATATTTTGTGTATTGTTTCATTTCTTTAATGAATGTATTTAAATATTGTAATTTATTTATATTTTCATAAAGAGGAAATCAGATGAATGATGTAATGGTAGTTACCCCACATAGTAGTTTCCGTGATAATTTGATATACGATGGAATCGCTCCCACAGCACATGGTAATATTTCGTTAAGTGATGCTGCTAATGTATATTGCATGAAACTCACCCAACCAGTTATTAATATTAGTTACAGTAGAATTTGAGAACACATTTAGCCATATTGCAGCTAAAGGAATAGCTCCTAATAAAACAATAATAGTGAAAACCCATTTAGTATTTACCTTAAAAACTCGCATAAATCTCCTATATCACAAAACACTCAAATGAGAATAATACATATTATCATTTAATTATTAAAGTTTATTGCGTAATAAAACATTAATTCAATTTTTTTACATCAAATCTATAACATATTGTCTAACATAGCATTTTTAAAGCTCAAAAAAACCGCGCTTGGATCACTCCAAAGCGCGGTGAGTAAAAATAATATTAAATAATTAACGGCTGCCGAAAAGTGACATGCTGTTTAAGTCTTTAAAAATACTTTGTGAAGCTTCAAACATCGCTTTTTCTTTATAATAATCTGTAGTGGTGCCAGTCCAGTTGGTTTCTAACAACTCACTTTTACGGGCTGCATTTTGAATAGAGCGCGTGTCAGCTAAAAAGTCTAATTTATCAATTTCCTGTAGCTGTAGACCTTGCTTAGCTTCAATGTTGGAAATTTGATCTAATGCGGACTTGATGGCACTGTTCGCTTCACCCAACTCTGCTTGCGCTTGGTCTAAATCTGCTTGTGGTGCTCCTTGCAATGGTTTTTTCAGTGATTCGATACCCGTGTTCAACGCTTTAAAAATATTGACCACACCATTACTGTCTGTATCAAACACTTGCGCACCGGTGAAATAGGTTGTCATCTCACGGTCACTCGCCACATTCTGCATAATGGCTTTATCACCACCGTGATAGAGCACCTCACCACTAGCATCAATTTCAAATGGCGGTTTATCTGATTTAAAACCCGCAAAAATATACCGACCATTTCCATCTGTCGAGTTACCTAACGCCACTAATTGCTCTTTTAAACCCGTTAGCTGTTCAGCCAAAGTACTGCGGTCTTTATCGCTTAAAGCACCTTGGTTTGATGCCTGAATAATCGTGGTATCGATTTGCGTCGTCACATCCGTCATCTGAGTCAAAATACTCATTTGCAATGTCATTCCCGTTTTCGCAAATCCGCGGCTTGCTACATATTGTTGGTTACGGTTTTCTGACTGATTAATCCGCACCGCTTGCGAAGATGCTTGCGGGTCATCAGAAGGCTTGCTTACACGCTTACCAGAAGCTAATTGGCTCCCTGCATCCATCCAACGCGCTTGCGCACTATTCATGTCTTGCAAGCGTTGGTGATAAATCATATTGGTACTTAAACGCATCGCTAAATCCTTATCCTATCGCTAATATTTAGAATGCACGCATCAATGCGTTAAATAAATCATCCACCGTTTTTAGCACTTGCGCATTGGCATTGAAAAACTGTTGGATTTTCTGCATCTGAATACTTTCTTCATTCATATTCACGCCCGAGATAGCTTGTTCTTGCTCATAGAAGCTCTCGGTCATCTTGTTCTGTGTTTCTGAATCAATTTGCGCTTGTTTGGTTTTACTACCCACATCATTAACTAACGTTGCATAGAAATCGGAAAACGTAGAACTACCATCAATCAGTTTTTCGTCTTGTAATTTAACCAGTTCTTTAATGTTTTCATTGTCACCAGGGCCACTGTCTTTGCTTCCCGCTGCCGCAAAATCGGATGCATTGCTGACCAAGGTCTGCATACCGTTGATCACACCACTCACTGGCTTCACCAGAAATGAGTCACCTTTTGACATACCCGTACTATTGCTGATTTTGATTTCTAAACCATCAAATTTCAGTGTCCCTGCCGTATTTGAATCCACAGGTACTTTGGTACCTTCTGGTAAACGTGTGACATTCCATTCACTGCCGTCAAAACGCATCTCGTAGTTATTGCCTGTGACTTTAGACACATCGCTATAACTGAGATCAAAGTCCGCTTTGCCACTATTATGGGTGTTGCTAACGACAGTTCCTTTACCAATTTCAAAGAAGTCTTTGCCCGTGTTGCCGTTGGCATCATAACCTTTGCTATGTACTTCATTGAATTTAGTCGCGAAAACTAATGCTAACTTATTGAGTTTTTGATAAGCCGGGTCCATGACTTCTTGGCGAGAACGCAAAATACCACTGAGTTCCCCACCACGAAATGATTCGTCAGGAATTTCGCGGACTTGGCCATTAGCTCCAACAAAGCCAATACTAAAACGGCTATCATCTTTAGAAGACGGAACCGCTTCCAGACGATTAGCTTTCTCCCCCGTGACTAGTGGTAACCCATTGGCAAAGGTCACATTATAGTTACCGTTTTGCTCAATAACCTTCACTCCAATTAATGAGTTAATTTCATTGACTAAACGGTCACGCACGTCTAATAAATCGTTTGGCTCTGAACCACTTACTGAACGGATCCGTGAAATTTGCTGGTTTAAGCCGGCAATTTTTTCAGCGTAGATATTGATGTCTTTTACTTTATTTTCTATCTGATGATTGGTATCGCGTTCCATTTCCTGCAGACGACGATCCGCTTCTTTAAACTGGCTTAGTAGTGCATTTGAATTGCCTAAAAAAACGTCAATCAACGTTTTGTCACTTGCATCACTGCTAGCTGCATCTAACGCGGTGAAAAAGCTACCAATATTGCTTGAGATATCTTCAATATCATTAGTAAGCAAATCATCAACTTTATTACAATTCTTAACGTACGCCTCATAGTCGCCACTACGTGCGCGGGATTGGCTGTACTGCGCATTGATAAATTCATCAAACTCACGGCGAACATGGCTGAAATAAGTGCCGTTACCAAAATAGCCATTAGGTGTCATCGTACCGGGATTCTCCCCGAAAACAGCACTTTGGCGGTGATAGTAACCCACACCAGCGTTGGCTAAGTTGTTAGAAATAACACTTAACCCGCCTTGTGCAGCGTTCACACCACTGAGCGCATTATTCATTACATTGTTCAGCATAAGCTTTTCCTGTTCTGGGTGCTTATCGCCACCATTGGCTGACACAATGAAAGCGATAGCAACTCAAATTATTTAGAGCATATTTGGTTATCGGAAATTCAGCGTAATTGTTTAGTCCAAACTCCCAATAATTCCGTATTTTTAGAAGATATCGTTCAAATCTATGGTATATGCCTGTACAGCCCTTGAAGCAGAATGACTACCTATTGGTTGATGACCACGTATTTGATTAATCAAAGTAATCAGTTTGTCCGAATAACTCGGGTCTGTGGCATATCCTGCTTGATGTAAACGGCGTGCAGCAATCTCTGGTGTCGGCGCTTTTTTGACGTCTTTATAACGCGGGTTTTCTGTCAATAGATTGATATAATCCGCAATCGCCTCTTCATAAGAGCCATAAACGCGGAAATCATCACGTATTTTGATGGTTTTGCCGTTAATCACTTCTGTTGTCATAATATTCGTAACAGGCCCTTGCCAGTTTTTTCCCGCTTTGATCCCAAATAAGTTATGACTGGTTTTTCCATCTGACTTCAGAATTTCTCGCTGACCCCAACCACTTTCTAATGCCGCCTGTGCTAATACCAGAAAATGTGAAATACCGCTGTCTTGGCTCGCGGCTTTTGCGGGGCCAATTAATCGGCTAATAAAATTGCTGCTGTTAAGCGATAATGCTTTGATTTTTTGGAATGGTGCCGATAGTGCATCGCCCATTGGCGCAAAGTGTCGCATCATTTGTTCCATATTAAATGGTGGTAATGATTGCGCTGTTTTTTCATCTAACGCTAGTAAGCTGTTGGATGTTGGCTCGCTTGAAGTGTGTTGGTCTCGAGTGAGCTGTTGGTACATCATTTCCCCGAAACCTAAACCTTTTTGCGAAAGATCTTGGGCGATTTGCTGGTCATACATACTGGTCAGCATACGAGTTTGGTCGCTGGAAAATAAGCCATCTTGCGGGAGTGCGTCACGCATACTTTTTAGCATCAATTGAACGAATGTTGCCTCAAGTTGCTGCGTGACATGGCGCAGCCCTTGCTCCGAATTTTTATTCAGTTCACCTTTTAACTGCCCCAGTGACTGTAAATCAAATGCGGCACCTTGCAATAGCTGCATGTCACTCATTAGATGATCTCCAGTTTCGCGCGTAAACAACCTGCGCTTTCCATCGCTTGTAATATCGACATCAAATCGTTTGGTGTTGCACCGAGTGTATTCAGTGCTTGAATAACTTGGTTTAATTGCACACTTGCATTGACTTTTTGCAGCGCCCCACCTTGATCACGCACCCCAACATTGGTATTACGAGTCACTACGGTTTGCCCTCCCGCAAATGGGGTATCCGGTTGGCTAACTTGAGTTTGTCTTTCTACCGTAACCGCTAAACTGCCGTGTGCAACAGCACAGCTATCTAAAGTGACACTGCGGTTAATCACTACAGATCCCGTACGCGAATTGAGAATGACTTTCGCCTCAGCCACTGGCGCACGTACATTCAGTTCCTGTACCCGGGCTAAAAAACGCACTTGGTCACGGTTATTGGCAGGCACCAGTAGTTGTACCGTTCTTGAATCTAACGCCGATGCAGTCCCCATACCGCCCATACGGTTAATTGCATCAGCAATATCTTGTGCCAATGTGAAGCTATCTTCGTTTAATTGCAGGTTAATCGCACCGTTTTGCCCGAAACTGCTCGGTAATTCGCGCTCAATAGTCGCTCCACCTGTAATACGGCCACCATTGAGTTGATTAACCTTAATACTACTCCCACCGCCACTGGCACCCGCACCACCCACTAAGATGTTACCCTGAGCCATTGCATAAATTTGCCCATCTACCCCTTTTAGGGGGGTCATCAGCAGCGTACCACCACGTAAGCTTTTCGCGTTACCCATTGAGGAAACAACAATATCTACGGACTGCCCAGTTCGTGCAAAAGGCGGCAATTTCGCGGTGACCATGACCGCTGCCACATTCTTTAATTGCATATTGGTACCCGGCGGAACCGTAATCCCCATTTGTGACAGCATGTTATTCAAGCTTTGTGTGGTAAACGGCGTTTGCATGGTTTGGTCACCTGTCCCATCCAGACCAACGACTAAACCATAGCCAATCAACGCGTTATCTCGTACACCTTGTACGGTAGTTAAATCTTTAATACGCTCACTGTATGCTGAAAAAGCGAAGCAAAAAAATAGTGATAGCAAAATTAATACTTTGTTTTTCATTGAATTATCTCGGCTGTTTTCTCGCTAATGTTTAATTAATAAGGCGAAACATTTAAGAAAAAGCGTTGTAGCCATCCCATGTTTTGCGATTCGTTAATATAGCCGTCGCCCACATATTCAATACGTGCATCAGCGACTTGTGTCGAACTCACATGATTGTCTGAACCAATTGTGCGTGGGTTAACCACTCCCGAGAAACGAATCGACTCAGTACCTTGGTTTATCGCGATACGTTTCTCACCAACCACATGTAAGTTACCGTTCGCCAATAATTGATCTACTGTGACAGTAATGGTGCCTTTAAAGGTGTTGTTGGCATTGGCACCGCCTTTGCCGCTAAAGTCACTGTTACCTTTAATATCTAATTCTGTGTTTTTACCGCCAATCCACCCTTGCATGAAACCCGGTAAGATCGCAGCTAAGAAACCTGTTTTCCCACTACGATTCGCATTCGCAGAGGAATTTTTGCTCGCACTTACGTTTTCTTGCAAATTAATGGTTAAAATATCGCCAACATTACGAGGGCGCCTGTCTTCAAACAACGGTTGATAACCATAATAAGCGGGTTGCGCGCTTTGAAATATCGAGCCATTGGGTGCAGGTGCTGTCGGTGCTGTTGGAATTGCAGTGGTTTGTGTGTCCACTAATGGACGCGATTTGATTTGTGCACAACCGCTGGTAACTAAGACCAAAATGGCAAGTAACCCTGCCTGTTTAGGCGCTATGAAATGCGTTAGCAACGCTGTTTTTTGCTGTTGAGAAATCGTGCCGCTTTCAATCATCATGTTACTCTTTTGCTGCTGTGTACGTTTTATCATCACGAAGAGATCCCTCTCATTGATAACTCATCACTATCGCAATGAGTTATTTTTACGTATTTTTTACCAATTACAATTGCGTTAAGCGCTGTAACATTTGGTCAGAAGCGGATACCGCCTTACTGTTGATTTCATAAGAACGTTGAGTTTGGATCATGTTGACCAACTCTTCTGCCACGTTAACGTTAGAGGTTTCTAACATATGTTGATAAAGTAAACCGGCGCCGTTAGTACCTGGTGCGCTCTCATTTGGTGCACCAGAACTGGCCGTTTCCATATACAGGTTTTCACCCATACTTTCCAAACCGGCGTCATTGATGAAGGTGGTTAATGTTATTTGGCCAATTTGCTGTGGTTGGTTATCGCCATATACAGTGATAGTCACGGTACCATCGCGCGCAATTGACAAGCTATTCGCGTTATCGGGGATCATAATCGCAGGAACGATTTGATAACCACTTGAGGTCACTAACTGGCCATCTTGGTTTGGCTGTAATGCCCCATCACGAGTATAAGCATCTGTACCATCCGGCATTTGCACATGTAAAAAACCTTGCCCTCTGATAGCGATATCGTTGGTATTTCCCGTTTTATTTAATGCGCCTTGCGCATGAATACGCATTGTGGCAACAGGGCGTGAACCTGTACCCATTTGTAAACCAGATGGTAACGAAGTTTGTTCTGAACTCATGGCACCCGGCTGGCGAATATTTTGGTACATTAAATCTTCAAAAACAGCACGTTGGCGCTTAAAACCATTCGTACTAACGTTGGCTAAGTTATTGGAAATAACATCAAGGTTAGTTTGTTGAGCATCAAGCCCTGTTTTGGCAATCCATAATGAGCGGATCATAATAATTCCTTTGTGAAATTAGCTAACAGCGAGCAGTTGGTTCGCCCGTTGTGCATTTTCATCAGCACTGCGGACAACTTTCATTTGCATTTCAAAGTGCCTTGCATTAGCAATCATAGAAACCATCGCTTCCGCGGCATTGACATTACTGCCTTCAATGACTCCCGCGGTGACAATTCCTCGTTCACTTTGTGGCAAAGCATTGCCATTTGCCGCTTGCCCTTGTGGTGATAAATGGAACAAACCATCTTCGCCACGGATCAAGTCTTGCGGTTGCGCTTCAACCACTTTCAAACGCCCGATTTGCCCTAACATCGTTGGCGGGTCAGTGGCTAAAAGTGCGGTAACTGTCCCGTCTGCACCAATGGTTAATTCTGCATTTGGCGGAACGTTAATCGGCCCACCATCACCTTGTAAGCGGCGCTCGCCAATGACAAGTTCACCTTCGCTAGACACTTGGATGTTGCCGTTACGGGTATAAGCCTCTGTGCCATCGGCTAACTCAACAGCCAAAAAATGCTTATCGTTTAACGCAACATCGGTTTGTTTACCCGTATAATTGAGTGGCCCTTGGCTCATATCAGCACCAGGAGTCGATGCCACCACCAGCGTTCTGGTTTGCTCGCTGTCACCATTTATTGGAACGGCACGCATTGCGGACAATTGCGCTTTAAAGCCTGCAGTTGACACATTGGCAATGTTATTTGAAACAATCGCTTGGTTTTCCAGCGCATGACGCGCTCCCCCCATCGCGGTATAAATGACGTGATCCATGGCCACCCTCTTGTTTTATCGTAAGTTAACCAGCGTCTGTAACATCTGATCTTGTGTTTTTATGGTTTGCGCGTTTGATTGGTAATTACGCTGCATCACAATCATGCTGATTAACTCTTGGCTCATATCGACGTTAGAAGATTCCAATGCACCACTGGTTAATTTACCAAACTGGCCGACACCCGGAACACCGTCCATTGGGTTACCAGAGGCATTAGAAGAGGCCCAAACGTTGCCACCTTGGGATACCAGACCATTTGGGTTTGCGAACGCAGATAACGCCACTTGGCCAACCACACGTTTTTGTTGGTTAGAATAGTTAGCGGTAATCAAACCGTTATCTTCAATTTTAAAGGTGGTGTATTCACCAGCAGGATAACCATTCACATCAATCGCACTGACGGAAGATTCGCTGACTTTTTGTTGACGAGTTTTCCCTAAATCAACTTTTAAGGTGCCATCATTTGCACCATTTAGCCCTTTGTATGCAAAATCAAACGTTGTTTCTATTGGCGTTACAACAGGGTCATCACCTGGATTCGGGCCCGGTGTTACCGTTTCTGTCACCAATTTTCCGTTACCATCAAATGACATATCCCCCAGCTTAGTTGCTGCTGTGTCATTCGCATCTTTAGCGTAAGCCGTCCACTTGTTGTCCGCTGTTTTTACAAAATAAACAGAGATTTCATGCGTGTTACCTTGGCTATCATACGCCGTCATGGTTGTACTGAAATTATAAGTCGCGGAATCATCAGGGTTATCAACATCGAAAGCTTTATCTTTGATTTTGTCTTCTGAATTCAAATTAATGGTTAATTTCGCTAACTCCGATGCTTTTGCATCCATCATATCCGTTGGGATATTCAAGCCCTCAGGTACACCACCACTTTGAATGGTAACATTGCCTTTTTCGTCGACACTCGCAGGATAGCCTGTGACCACCATACCTTGGTTATTCACTAGGTTACCGCTTTTATCCCGTAAGAATTGGCCATCTCGGCTGTAATAAGTATCACCGTTTTGGTCTTGTACACGGAAAAAGCCATTTCCGGAGATAGCAACATCTGTCGCTCTATCAGTACGCGTGATTGGGCCATCTTTAAAATTTTGTGTCACCGCGGCCACATTAACACCGAGACCAACACCTGAACCTGCAAACATATCTGCAAATGAGGTTGTCGCTCCTTTAAAACCATTTGTTGCGGAGTTGGCAATATTATTACCAATTGAATCAAGCCCCGCTGAGGCTGCATTTAAGCCACTGACTGCTTGTGAAAAAGACATATTTTCTCCATGAGTATTGGGGGTAAATTAAGAAGATGGATAAACCTTGAAAATGCTGCTCAGCGGGACACTTTGCCCAATGCCAACATCAAGTAATGGTGCGTCAGCCCCTGGAGTCACACCGTTAACACGGGTATACCCCAGTTTGGTGACTTCGATTTCAGCCCCCGAACTGACGGCTTTCACATCAAAGTAATATTTTCCTGTTGTATCTGTGACTAAGTTTCCGTTGTTATCACGACCATCCCACGCCATATCATAGATATCGGGTTTAACTTCCGTATCATAGGTAATGGTTCGCACAACCATTCGGTTTTTATCACGAATAGTAATTTCAACTTTGTCTGCCAATTTCGGTAAAAAGAAACCAAACGGCGAAGAAATATATTCAGATTGCGGCTCTTCACCGCCTTCTTCACCTTCAATAGCCTCTTTATTACTCAGTCCAAATGTTGAAGGGCTATTTGGGCTGATGCCTTCATCAGGAAGCGGGTTTGATGGCTTAGTCACATTGCTGTCTTCACCTGTGCTCTCTTTCTTGAGCGGCGCTAAGATGATTTCATTGCGCGGAATAAGCACACCCTTACCAACCAGCTGAGTGGCTTGTAATGACTGACCTGAACCAATTTGTTGGGAAATACCACTCACGCTATCGCTGAGTTTATTCATGCTTTCAAGCGTGGCTATTTGCGCCAATTGGCTGGTTAAATCCGTGTTTTCCATTGGCTTGGTTGGGTCTTGGTTTTGCATTTGCGTGACAATCATTTTTAAAAAAGTGTCACGCATATCGTCACTTTGACTTTTCTTTGGCACATTACTCGCAGCTGGCTCAGGGCCAGCTGTCGTATTATCCAAAGGGTCGTACATTGTGGCTGCAATTCCCATGAAAACGCTCCCTTACTGGCCTATTGTGAGTGTCTTTTGCAGCAAGGTTTTTGCTGTATTCATCACTTCTAAATTGGCTTGATAGCTACGGGAAGCTGAAATGGTGTTGATCATTTCACCGACCATGTCGACATTTGGCATTTGCACATAGCCTTTTTCATTCGCTGACGGGTGGCCGGGCTTATATTCCATACGAGGTGGCGTAGGGTCTTCTATCAACTCGCTCACACGTACACCACCTACTTCATGGCGCCCTTGTGGTGCCATTTGAAAAACCACTTGTTTTGCACGGTATGGTTGGCCATCAGGCCCTGCTATACTTTCTGCATTGGCCATATTGCTCGCACTGACATTCAAGCGTTGAGATTGCGCGGTCAATGCTGATGCAGAGATATCAAAAATACTCAGTAAAGCCATGAAGATTACCCTTGCTGTAAGACAGCCAACATACTTTTGACGCGGCTATTGATGAATGTAAGGTCGGCCTGATATTTCAGGGTGTTATCTGCGAATTGGCTACGTTCAATGTCCATATCTACCGTATTACCATCCATTGAGGTTTGGTAAGGAACTCGATATTTCAGGTCAATATTGGGGGCTTTGCCTCCTCGCCCTTCGATATGCCCTTTCGAAGTGACAGCAAGAGTCACACCTTTTCCCCCTACCACACCTTTATCCATGGCTTGTTGAAGTTGACGATTAAAGTCAATATCACGTGCTTGGTAGCCGGGTGTATCGGCATTAGCAATGTTTGAAGCTAATACGGTCTGCCTTGCTTCGCGTATTGACAAAGCCTGTTGCTGGAAAGCAAACGTGGCGTTTAATTTATCAATCATAGTGGCCCTCAATGGAGATAACGCGATCCCTGATTTGAACGTTCGCGAGTAAAAATTAAAATTCGACCTGCATATCTTAGCGGCCTACGAAAAATTCTAATGGCGAGATAAAGGCAAAATAATTGACCTATTTGGCTCATTCGTTATTTCAGAGCTGCGTAAACTGCAATCGTGAAAAAGTTTGCTTGCTGGGGGAGATAAAAGGGATGTATTACGCTAAAAAATTGCCATTATACTTGGTAATCAGCTTATTAGGGCTTACTCCAACACTTTCTCAAGCGTCGTTACCTCAAGACATCAACCAATACTTTCGACAAATTCATGGGAAAGGCAAGCAAGTTTCAATTGAGATTAAAACACCGATTGAGCGTTGGCCGACTTGTGAAAACCCCCAGCTCAACCCCCCAGTTGGTGGGCGCAATATGGGTAATGTTTCCCTACCGATACAATGTGGTAAGAAAAAGCAGTTTATTCAGCTTACCGTGAATGTGACAGGTCAGTATTACGTGGCAACACGTAATATAAATAGAGGGGAATCCATACAATTTGTCGATATCGGTACCAAGAAGGGCTTATTACATAAACTCCCCACAGGTGCAAGCACCGATAAAATCGCGCTACGTGGTGCGATAGCCCTGCGTAATATTCCTGCCGGGCAAACATTCACAAAATCAATGACAAGACAGCCTTGGGCAATAAAAGCGGGACAAACGGTATTTGTGTTCGCCAATGGTGATAATTTTTCAGTGAAATATGAAGGTCGTGCCATTAATAATGCCACTGCCGGCCAAAATACCCGAGTACGCTTGTTAAATGGGCAAGTGGTGAATGGGGAAGCGTTAGAAAATGGCAGTGTCCAAGTGGTATTGAGGTAAAGATAACCCCATTGATACGCTAAATAATTCGAGTTGCAGCTAGGCGACAAGTGAAGATAGACCGATGAACATACATGAGTCTATGATTCGGCTAGCTGAGTGCAGTCAACAACGCTGCAACTTGCAGTAATACGAGTATATACTCTAAATAATTCGAGTTGCAGCTAGGCGACAAGTGAAGATAGACCGATGAGCATACATGAGTATGTGATTCGGCTAGCTGAGTGCAGTCAACAACGCTGCAACTTCAAGTATGACGAGTATAGCTGGTGAATGATGCAATATTTTGTAACACTATAGACACTAAAGATTCATCAATATAAGCCGATAACTGACATATGACAAAAATCGGGAATAGGAAAATACATTATGGCTATTGAGCAAACATCTGCAATTCCTGCGCTGACTCAGGTGACAAACCGCGACCCACAAGATGCGGCTGCCCCGATGCGCGACAAAAAAGTATCCAGCAATGAAGTCGTTCAAGAGAGTTCTTTTGCGCCAAGTGAGTTACAAAAAAAATTATTGCAACCTCAAGCTAGCGATATTAACAGTGCTAAAGTTGAGCAAATCAAACAAGCTATCAAAGATGGCACCTTAAAAATGGACGCTGAAAAAATTGCCGATGGCATTTTACGTGATGCCCATGAATGCATGTTATCAATGAAATAAAAATAGCCATCATGACTGACGAATTACTGATATTACTCGAGCAACAACTCTCTCACTTGCAATCATTACAGATAGTAATGAAAAATGAAGAGTTATTATTAGGTTATCACCGTGTACCACCTTCGCCTTTTCAAGAAACCACTGAACAAAAACGGTTTCTGGTTGCCGCAATTGGTCATGGTGAAACAAACCGCTTGGCATTAGAAGCACAAGCGGAGGTTAGTGCACCTTATGAGAACAATGACGCACTAGCTGGGGTATGGGAAGCCATTAAAACCTTAACCACCAACCTAAAAGAGCTGAATTATCGTAATCACCAGATGCTGCAATTGCATATTGAGCTAAATGCTCAGCGCCTAAACTTTGTGAAAAAGCATAATAACCAGTCTACTTATGGTGCTGATGGCTTAGAGTCAAAGCGCCCTATATTAGGTAAGAAAATTTCAATTTAAGGTTGTTTTGTATTTTTAAACTAAAAAGGATTACCCTTTCATGTACTAGATAATAAACACCTTTTCATCAATTAGTTTGAGTAGCCTTAATGCTGCACCATTTGGTTTAATCTCCCCTCTTTCCCATTTAGAAACACTTTCCTTGGTCATATTTAATATCGAAGCGAGAGAAGATTAAGAAATATTATTTTGCTCACAAATACGTTTAATGTCTTCTCCTGTCATAGACTTAGGGTTGGTGAATTTTTTCTTAAGCTCTTGTGTTTTTATCCGCGCCTCGATACGGCGAGCCGCGGTGCCATCAGCACCACCAATTGCTTTCATTTCTTGAGCAAATTTCAGTAACTCATTTATTTTATTATTCATAATGAATCCCCACCAACAGGTTAGCTTCAACTCACTATAATTTTTACTATAGTAAAAATTATCATGGTTAAGGAAGAAAATATGCTAATTAAGCAAAGTCTTGGAATAAAAAAAGAGGAAAATTACCGTATCCTATTGGCAATTTTCCTCTTTTTAATACTGTAGCTAAATGGCAAATAATACCGATAGAATTAACTGCCGCTGATCATTGACGTCATTCTGATCTTACGGTGGTCAGTCATTTCTAAATTCGACATGACCACTAGCTGTGGCAGGCTGCGCCGCAAGAAACGCGATAAAATTAGGCGTAAGCCATGGTTAACTAATAATACCGTTGGGGCTCCCATCGCCTCTTGGTGTGCCACGGCTTGCTCCGCTTGAGTTTGAATAAACTGCGCCAAGTTTGGCTCTAATCCCCCGCCATTTTTAGCGGCTTGCAGTAAGATCTGTTCAAGACTAGCTTCTAAACCGATAACTTGAATTTCTTCTGCATTACCAAACCATTGCTGGGTGATAGCCCGACCTAACGCAATTCTCACTTGTGACGTCAGGTAATCCGTATCTTTATTCTCACCATTTTCCCCCGCCATTTCAGCTAAGGTTTCAATGATGGTACGCATATCGCGGATTACCACATCTTCCATTAATAAATTTTGTAGTACACGGTGCAAAATGGTTAACGAAATGGTATCTGGGATCAGGTCATCTGCCAATTTTGGCATCTCTTTTTTCACACGATCATACAACATTTGTGCTTCTTGGCGGCCAAATAAGGTGCTGGAGTTTTGCAACAAAATTTGATTAAAATGAGTTGCCACTGCGGTACTCGCAGATACCACGGTATACCCTTGTATTTGCGCTTGCTCACGTAAATCATCATCAATCCAGATTGCAGGTAAACCAAATGCAGGCTCTTTGGTGACGTCGCCTTGTAACGACCCGGCGGCATTACCTGGGTCAATAGCCAGGCTACGACCAGGCTGTGCTTCTCCCCGCCCAACTTCTGCACCTTTGATCAGAATTCGGTATTCACAGGGGGAAAGCGCCAAGTTATCGCAAATATGTACGACAGGTGGTAAATACCCCACTTCTTGAGCAAATTTCTTACGTAAACCACGCAGTCGCCCTAATAATTCACCTTGCTGGTCATTATCAACTAAGGGAATCAACCGATACCCCACTTCCATCGCCAACAAATCTTCTAGTTGCACGTCATCCCACGTGGCTTCAACCACTTTATTTGCTTCTTGGAAATGCTGCGATTGGCTATTATCTCCCGTGGCACTTTCGGGTTGTTGCGATTTACGCACTAAATACCAACCAAGGGCGGCCAGTGCTGCAGTAAATAGCAAGAAAACAAAGTTAGGCATACCCGGAATCAAACCGATTAGGCCTAAAACGCCTGCGCTCAACCACATCACTCGCGGGTTATTAAATAGCTGGGTGACCATCTGCTCACCCACATCTTCATCGGTTGCCACTCGAGTGACAATAACCCCAGCAGCCGTTGAAATAATCAAAGCAGGAATTTGCGCCACAAGGCCATCACCGATGGTCAGCAAGGTATACGCACTTGTCGCCTCACCCAATGACATATTGTGTTGACCAACACCGATAATTAACCCGCCAACCACGTTGATCACCATAATCATGATCCCCGCAATCGCATCCCCACGCACGAACTTACTCGCACCATCCATTGAACCGTAAAAATCCGCTTCTTGAGTCACTTCCGCACGGCGTTTTTTCGCTTCATCATCCGTAATGATACCTGCGTTCAAGTCGGCATCGATGGCCATCTGTTTACCCGGCATACCATCTAACACAAAGCGAGCGCCCACTTCCGCAATACGCCCTGCTCCCTTAGTGATAACCATAAAGTTAATCAGTACAAGAATAATGAACACCACAATACCGATGGCAAAGTTACCGCCCACCAAAAAGTGACCAAAAGCTTCGACAACTCGTCCAGCTGCATCTGGCCCTGTATGGCCATCTAACAAAATAATTCGCGTTGAGGCGATATTCAAAGAAAGGCGCAATAAGGTTGCAAATAGCAAAATGGTTGGAAATGCAGCAAAGTCTAATGTGCGCTTAGTGAACATCGCCACTAATAGCACCATAATAGAAAGTGCAATATTGAAGGTAAACAGTAAATCCAATAAAAATGCCGGCAATGGCAGTACCATCATCGACAAAATCAATAAGATAAGAACCGGTCCAGCAAGTATTTGCCACTGCGTTCCCTGTAAATTTTTAGGCAATTTTAATAATGAAGCCAAATTAGCCATCGCGATTGTTATCTCCAGCAAAGTCCAGCGTCGGTGGCACTGGCAAATTTTTCGGTTTTTTTGGTCTGAGTCCACCTTCACGACGCCAGCGGCGCAATTGGTAAACCCATGCTAAAACTTCTGCAACCGCCGCATATAAGGCAACAGGAATGCTTTGGCCTATCTCCGCATGGCGATATAGCGCACGAGCAAGCGGCGGTGCTTCTAACTGTAATATTCGGTGCTCTTCACCAATTTCCTTGATGCGCTGAGCCAATACGCCCGCACCTTTCGCTAATACTTTTGGCGCCCTCATTTTTTTGTCGTCATATTTAAGGGCAACCGCATAGTGTGTCGGGTTAGTGACGATGACGTCCGCACTTGGGACATCCGCCATCATTCGGTTACGCGCAATCGCACGCTGTTGTTGGCGAATTTTGGCTTTAATCTGCGGGTCACCCTCTTGCTGCTTGAATTCATCTTTAATTTCCTGACGACTCATGCGCAATTTTTTTAAATGGGAGCGAAACTGATAGAAAACATCAAAAGCCACCATCGGGATCAGCAAAAACACAATTAAATACCCGGCAAAAATGACTTTCTGTAGTGCATTACTTAGCGCCGTAACCGGTGATTCCATCACTAAATGCAGTAATGATGGCCAACTTTGCCAAAGAAAAATAAACGCCCCTAAACCCACAAATAAGGATTTTAAAATTGCTTTAAATAACTCAGATAACGCATTCATCGAAAAAATACGCTTTAGCCCTTTGATTGGATTTAACTTTTTCAAATCAAATTTAATCAACTTGCTATTAAAAACGAGCCCACCCACTAACGATGACGCAGAAATCCCCACCAAAGCTAACCCACCAATCACGGGTAATAAGGCAAATAAAGCCTCACTGACAACACGTCCTAAATAGCTGATCATCAAGCCTGTGTTTTGTAAGTAATGACCATCAAAAATAAAACCCTGACGAGCTATTTGCCGCAGTTGTGCCGCCAAATGTCCGCCACTTAACCATAGCAAGCTCACGCCAGCTAACATCATCATTAGCGAACTCAATTCTTTTGAACGAACGATTTGCCCATCATCTTTGGCTTTTTGCTTTTTATGGGGGGTGGGCTCTTCTGTTTTTTCTACATCACTCTCGTCGGACACCGTGATTCCAAAATTTAATGAAAATACGAGTTATCGCTATAGCATGACAGAGTGTAAAAAAATCAATGGTGGAAAATAGACGTAGTTCAAGGGGGTTATTTGGCTATTGAGCAATAAGCATGCTTAATTTCACATGCCTGAACACGTGTAATTAAGGAGATACCATGAGTACAATGGCTCAAAGCATGAAAAAAACGCCAGTGTCACTATCGCGCCTGAACTTTATGAGCAAGCAAGGCTTGTTAAAAAAACATTACCTGTACGCCTAAATCCACAATTATCAATCAACGGGCAGGTTTTCATTTTAATGACTCATCAAATGGCTTGCGTCCCTCATTCATTATTAGGGAAAAAAATCGTTGACTTAAGTTGCCAACGAGACAACATTAAACACGCAATCGACTTACTTATTAATGGCTTTTAACAATAAAGGGTTATTATGGATACTTGCCACCTTGTTGCCCCAGATATTTCCTTAGAAGATGCCCCCAAACATGCCCAGCGCATGCTTGACTGGCTAAAAGAACAAGGCATTATTGACCCACATTTCCAAGGCGTTGAATATGGTGAAGTCATTTATCGCCCTACACCCGCTCACAAAGAACCCATTTTGTACGTCATTAATGATGAAATCGTCCCAACCCAACTCCCGGAAGATATGCTAAAAAATTACCTGTCTATCGTAACTGAACACACGGTTTTTCACGCAGGTGGCAATGGCCTCGGTATTTACTGCCCACAATGTGCCAGTGAACAAAGCGAACAGAGCCATGCATGGAGCGATACGGTATCTGATTGGTATGAGGGAAAACCAGAAAACCTCGCTTGTTTTTGTTGCGATTTTCATGGTCCACTTAATGCGTGGCAATTTGATCCGCAATGGGCATTCGGTAATTTAGGTTTTAGTTTTCATAATTGGGATGTCCGCGATGATTTTATTGAGCTATTTGCACAAATACTTGGCAGTAAGATCATCGCAGTCTATCAACATGATTAGCGATTAAATACTCACCTGAATACATATAGATTTACTTATACACTATATAATTCAGGGCTTAGAAGGAAAATCCAAGGTAAGGCTCAAGCCAACCGCTTCCGCATATTTTAATAATGTGCCTAATTTCGGGTCGAATTGCGCTTTTTCCAAACGCGACACGTTTTGCTTTTGAGTTTGCATTTTTTCTGCAATTTGCATCTGGGTTAAGTTATTGGCTAAACGCGCTTTTTTAAGTTGATTGATTAACGCTTGCCTCATTTGTAATTCTGAAGAGCACTCATCAACATCCCCGTTATTTTCTTGAACGATATCAGCTTGTTCTTTTTGTTCTTTAATCACGAAAGTAGAAATTAAATCGTTATTTATCATTGCAATCCCTTCCTTGTAACGCAAGTACAATAAAACTACCCTAATCCTATGTAATTAGAGTAGTTTAATTAAAATCTTGTTAGCAATTAGAAACCTAACTCATCAAGTAAATCATCAACCTGAGACTGTGATGCCATGACATTAACGCCTTCTTTATTGATTTGCGGGCCATTGAGCAAACTTTCGTTTTGCGTTTTCGCACGCATTTCAGGTGGCGTATTTTCCATTAATAATGCAAGCAGTTGTTTTTCAGCTTCTTCAACCACTTCCATCATTTTTTTGATGACTTGTCCTGTTAAATCTTGGAAATCTTGTGCCATCATGATTTCCAACAACTCTGCTTTAGTCGTTTCGCTGTCTTGGATCACCTGTCCTAAAAAGGCTTCTGTTGACTCACGCAATTGTGCAGGAACCGCATCTCCAGCGGTTTCTTGCCACTGCTGTTGCAGCACCTGCGCATTTTTATTCATTTCCACTTGCAGTGGTTTGATGACATCAATGCCATTTAAGGTTTTTTCTGCCGCTTGCGCCGTCATTTGTGCGATATAACGCAGCCTGTCTTTTCCGTCTGGAATACTCGCCACGGCTTGTTGAACGCTTTTTTCTAGGCCCAATTCGCGCATACTTTCACGCAGGGTTCTCATTAGCGTACCAATGCGTGTAATGACTTGTTTTAAATCATCATTACCATTGCGAATACCTTCCATACCCACTTGTTCAGTCATGAAAATCTCCTTTGGCACGCACTGTTATTGCAGACCCATTTTTTCGAATACTTTATTCAATTTTTCTTCTAAAATAGCGGCAGTGAACGGCTTAACTACGTAACCACTCGCACCCGCTTGTGCAGCCGCAATAATATTTTCTTTTTTCGCTTCAGCCGTCACCATCAAAACTGGGATGTGCTTTAATGCATCATCACCGCGAATAGTTTTGAGCAGTTCTAAACCATCCATATTTGGCATATTCCAATCGGCAACCACAAAATCGATGCTGCCTGCACGAATTTTCTCTAAGGCATCAACACCGTCTTCCGCTTCTTCTATTTTATTAAATCCGAGCTCTTTTAATAAGTTACGGACGATGCGGCGCATAGTAGAAAAATCATCAACAACCAAAAAACTGAGATCTTTAGCGGCCATAACCACTCCTTCAAAATACAATTGTGAATTCCTGCCCCGGGTTAAACCGTGACAGAAGAAAGTCTTGCTAAAACACTTGGGGCAATCTTGAGAATATCTTGCACTTCATCCGCAGCTCCCATTTCAATCGCAGCACGCGGCATACCAAATACCACACAACTACTTTCGTTTTGTGCGTAAGTGATTGCCCCCTGCTTACGTAAATTTAATAGTCCTTTCGCTCCATCCATCCCCATTCCCGTCAATAAAATACCAATGCATTTTCGCCCAACACATTGAGCTACTGAATCGAACAACACATCAACAGAAGGACGGTGCCGGTTAACAGGTTCGCTTTGCTGTAAAATGACTTGAAATCCCTTGCCTTTATCGGCAATCAACATATGCGAATCGCCTGGTGCGATATATGCATGGCCTTTTTGTAATAGCTCGTTGTGTTCAGCTTCTTTTACGGTCAATACACACAGCTTATTTAAGCGATCAGCAAAAGAACGCGTAAAACCCGCAGGCATATGCTGAGTGATCACGACAGGTGGGCATTCATGAGGTAACATTTCCAGAAATTGACGTATCGCCTCTGTTCCACCTGTCGATGCGCCAACCGCAATCACACGGCTGTTACAAACATAGGGAGAGAGCGCTTTGGCTTGAGAAACTGGCTCACTGACCTTTTTGTCCGGACGAGCAAAACGGCTGCGCTGAGTAATTTTTGACATAGCTGCTGCGCGAATTTTTTCACCAATAATATCGCGATAACTCATCATGGTTTCACGAATACCAATTTGCGGTTTCGTGACAAAATCCACAGCACCTAATTCCAGCGCCTTTAATGTCACTTCAGAACCTTTCGACGTTAATGTTGAAACCATGACCACAGGCATTGGGTGTAAGCGCATTAATTTCTCTAAGAAATCAATACCATCCATTCGTGGCATTTCCACATCTAACGTAATCACATCCGGCTCATATTGCTTGATTAAATCACGAGCAACATAAGGGTCTGGTGCGGTATCAACCACTATCATGTCATCATGGCTATTAATAATTTCGCGCATTAATTGGCGCATCAGTGCTGAGTCATCCACACATAGCACTTTAATTTTTTTCATTACCCCCTCCTCGCCGCTTGCAAGCTGTAGACGGTTTGCCCTTTAATAACGAAACTTTGTGATAACTGCGATAAATTTTCAGAATGCCCAATAAATAACAAACCATCTGGCTTAAGCAATGGAGCAAAACGCTCCAGCATTTTTATCTGCATCTCTTTATCAAAATAAATCATGACGTTACGACAAAAAATCGCATCAAATCGATGTTGCATTTGCCAATCATGGTCACTCAAATTTAAATAACGAAATTCAATCATTTGGCGTAATGCTGGCTTGACTCGCGCATAGCCATCAAACTCGCCAACGCCTTTCATAAAATAGCGTTGTCTCTGTAATGCCGTTAAAGACTTCAGCTCTTCTATGCGATACACGCCTTGTTTCGCTTTTTCTAGCACTTCCGTGTCAATGTCACTGGCAATGACTTTGGCATTAATTGCGTTTGGCCCAAGCACATCACTCAATGTCATGGCTATCGAATATGGCTCTTCTCCTGTTGAAGATGCAGCGCACCAAATATTAATCGCGCTATTTTTACGTGTGCGAACAAAGTCTGCTAGCGTCACAAAGTGGTGCGGTTCACGAAAAAATGCGGTTAAATTTGTCGTCAGAGCATTCACGAAAGCTTGCCATTCTGCATGGTGAGGCTCACGCTCTAACATCCGTAAATAATCGGAAAAATTGTCGATATTACAATCACGCAACCGCTTTAACAGCCGGTTATAGACCATATTTTTTTTATTCATGGTGAGGACAATGCCTGATTTTTTATGAATAAATCGACAAACCCGACCAAACTCATCATCAGTCAGTGGTTCTACCTGTGGTACAAAAAGCATCGTACTTGTCGTCCTATTCAATAAAAACCCAGAGGCAGCCAGTTATTTGGCTGCCTTTTAGGATGGATAACCTAAGAAAAAATAACCAGTTACGATTATCCACCGAAAACTCAAAAACGAGTTTTCACAACACTTAACGCCGATTACGATTTAATTGACTTTCAGGTAATTCAAAGAATGCAACCGTATCAACTAAGTTGTTCGCTTGATCTTCTAGCGCTGCCGTCGCACTGGTCGATTGCTCAACTAACGCCGCATTTTGTTGTGTGACTAAGTCCATTTGGCTTACTGCTGTTGCGACTTGCTCAATACCACGGCTTTGCTCATTGGATGCAGAGGCAATATTACCCATTAATTCAGTAACTTGGTTAACTGCAGCAACCAATTCACTCATAGTTGCTCCTGCTTCATTAACTAATTGAGAACCTTGGCTGACTCTGCCAACAGATTCATCAATCAAGGTTTTAATTTCTTTTGCCGCTTCCGCACTACGCTGAGCTAATGCTCTAACCTCACCAGCAACCACAGAGAAACCGCGCCCCTGTTCACCCGCTCGAGCAGCTTCAACAGCAGCATTCAATGCTAAAATATTGGTTTGGAAGGCGATGCCATCAATCACACTAATAATGGCACTGATTTTTTGTGAGCTATTGGAAATGGAAGTCATGGTGTCAATCACGTCTTCGGTGATCTCTCCGCCTTTCGTTGCGGTTTTCGATGCGCTAACAGCAAGTTCACTGGCTTGGCGCGCGTTATCCGCATTCTGCTTAACCGTAGCGGTTAACTCTTCCATACTGGCTGCGGTTTCTTCAAGTGATGCCGCTTGCTGTTCAGTACGTGAAGATAAATTATTATTTCCTAACGCGATTTCACGGATACCAGTGTACATTTGGTCCGTATTTGAACGTAGCGCTGTTACTGAAGTCGCTAGAGACTCCTGCATGTCTTTTAACTTACCAAACACTTCACCAATTTCATCACGGGTAGTGACTTCAATTTTCTGATTGAGTTTACCATCAGCCACTAATGCAAAGTGCTCTCCCATACTTTTCAATGGGTTAATCACTTTACGTTTCATCCAGTAGTTAACAAAAACAATAACGGCAAGGATAATAACAATCACTGAAGCGAATGAACTCCACGCAAACGTGTTATACATTCTTGCTGCTGCAAGAGATTCATCATTTTCAGCATTCAGTAATTCAAGGTATTCCTCGACAACTTGCTCCAACTGATCCTGGTTTTCTTGGGCAGGAAGTTCAATATAGGCTGCAATATCTTTATTATCTAAATGTGTTTTTAATGCTTTGAGTGTCAATACAAAGGCTTGATACCGAGCCTCAAGAGCGGCGAGATTTTCTTTCTCACTCAAAAGAGGCTGGTTTTTAAACGTGGTGTAATCTTTCTCAGCTTCTTCGAGTAATTTATCAAAAGTTACTCTCGTTTCTTCAATCAACGGTTCGTTACCACCCACTTTATGCAGCAAAGCAATTTGCGTTAAGCTGTTGCGTGCTTGCATTAGGTGTTTACTGGTTTCTTCAAGCATCGCTCGCTTATCAGACCCCAAATCAATACGCTCTAAAGATTTTAATTCACTTACAACAATCCCGACAGAAACCCCGCTAGACACAATCTGCATCCCACAAAATAAAATGAGAAGTAGATACAAACTCACCGAAATTCGGATATTTTTACCAAACATAGAAATCCCCACTTGTGCCAGCTAAGAGAACTGAACCTCTGAAACATTGCCTTGTTTTCTAATGCACAGAAACGCTGCAAAACCAAAGCCTTGCAGCGAAAGACTGAGCTTAACCGTTAGAAAGTTTCCCAATTGTCATCATCTTTATGTTCTTTCGATGACAGTTTTGTCAGATCCGGCGTTTTAACGATATTTGAAACCGTTCTTGCTGCCGGCTGAATATTGCGTATTTCGCTTTGTTTTAATGGTGGTAAACGGAAGATGGAAATCAATTGCGACAGTTTTGCCACTTGTTCTTCCAATACATTGGCTGCAACCGCAGACTGCTCAACCAGCGACGCATTTTGCTGTGTAACCTTATCCATTTCTGCAACAGCGATGCTGACCTGTGCAATTCCTTTACTTTGCTCGTCTGATGCAGTTGCAATGTGCGTCATAATGTCAGTGACACGTGTGACAGACTCGACAATCTTGGTCATTGTTTCGCCCGCATCTTCTGCTTGGCGAGCGCCTGTCCCAGTTCTTGACACTGAATCTTCAATTAACGTTTTAATCTCTTTAGCCGCATCAGCACTGCGTTGTGCTAAATTACGCACTTCATCAGCCACCACAGCAAAACCACGACCATGCTCACCTGCTCGCGCCGCTTCAACCGCTGCGTTTAGCGCTAAGATGTTGGTTTGGAAGGCGATGCTATCGATAACCGCAGTAATATCAGAGATTTTCTGTGAGCTATCGGCAATGTTCAGCATGGTACTGACCACATTCGATACCACTTTGCCACCCTCTTTTGCTATCACTGAAGCTTGGTTTGCAAATTCACTCGCTTGGTGGGCGTATTCCGTATTTTGTTTTACGGTTGCAGTCAGCTCACTCATACTGGCTGAGGTTTCTTCTAAGCAAGCAACTTGCTGCTCAGTTCGTGCAGATAAGTCATTGTTACCTGCTGCAATTTCGGTTGTACCTTGGTAAATAGTTTCGCTACCATCTAGCACACCACGAACGGTATTAATCAATTCCTGCTGCATATGTTGAACACCATTGGCCAACTCACCAATTTCATTCTTGGCAATTGTTGTCACATTCGGTGTTAAATCGCCTGAAGCAAAGACTTTAATACGCTCAATTAAGATACCGAGTGGTTCAATAATGCCTTTACGAACATAGCGATAACTAAAGAAGCCAATTAAGGCGAGTAAGATAAATAGCGTCACCAACATATATAAAGATTGGCGATAGTTATTATCTGCGTTAACGACTTCGGCTTGAAAATCTGCTGAGATATCCGCAAAATAAGCGTTAAATTGCTCTTCAAATTTTACTTGGTGCCCTGAGGTTCTGTGTGCATAAAAGCCTTCAAGGTCACCTTTTTCAGCGAATTCACCTAGCTTGATTAACGCATCACGATAGGTTTCATAGGTGCTAAATAGTTTTTCAAATTTGGCCTTATCATAATCCGAACTTTGCATCAGCTTGTTATAACGTGCATAGGCATCATCCGCTGATTTAAAGTTACGTTTAGCGGCTTTAATCAAATCTTCTGTCGTTGCATCGTCTTGAATTTTACGACCTTCAAGTAAATAGGCATTGATAGAGCGGTTTAAGTTAGCTCGAGCTTGTAACAAATTGACCCAGCTTTCCGTTAATACTTGTCTTTGGCGTTGTAATGAATTCAAATAACTGATGCTGTCGCTGTTATCGCCCAGTTTGGTAAACATCAACCCACTGGATACCAGTTGCAGCAAAATAAAGATAAAAATGACGGACAAAAGTCCCGATACGATTTTAATTCGACTGTACATGACGTTTTACTAACATAATTTTGTTGTATTTTGGATATCGGTCATCCAACCAAAAACTTTAGTTAATGACTTATTATTATTTGAACAATTATTGGGGCTGAGAATTACTCAGCCATGCTGTCAATCAGCGCCATTTCATCGCTTGTTAATAATTTTTCGATATCGACTAAAATCAACATACGGTCGTTTAATGTTCCGAGCCCTGTCAGATATTGTGTTGATAATGTCACGGCAAAATCAGGTGGTGGTGCAATTTGTTCTTCATTCAAGACCAGTACATCCGAAACTCCATCGACGACAATACCAACGACGCGATCTTTTAAATTCACTACGATAACGACCGTGTTATCGTTATACACCACGTTTTCATGGGAGAATTTCACCCGTAAATCAATAATCGGAATGATGACCCCACGTAAGTTAGTCACTCCTTTGATAAAATCAGGGGTATTCGCGATACGAGTCACTTGTTCGTAACCACGAATTTCCTGCACTTTTAAGATCTCAATGCCATACTCTTCTTCACCCAAGGTAAAAATGAGGTAGCCTTCGCCGTTTTTTTCTTCTTCGTGTTTATTTAAATCATCATCTAACATAGACATGGTGTATGGCCTCTATTTAGTGCACGACAGGTTGAGAAACCTGCTGTTTCTTTTTAATCAAAATGCTGTTATTCATTTTTTGTAGTTCAGCCACATCTAAAATCAATGCAACAGAACCATCACCCATAATCGTTGCTGCGGAAATACCGGGGATCTTGCGATAATTACTTTCAATGTTTTTCACCACCACTTGCTGCTGCCCAACTAATTTGTCGACCAACAATGCAAAACGATGACCTGCATTCTGAATAATCAGCACAATACTGTTATCTAAATTTCGTTCGGCTTCTTCGATGGAAAATACGTGGTGTAATTCAACAAGCGGTAGATATTCACCTCGCACAAGCAGCATTTTTTCCTCTCCAGCCAAGCGATAAATATCCTCTTGTCGAGGCTGCAACGTGCTGATAATTGCACTCAATGGCACGATAAAGACATCTTCCGCTACTTTCACCGACATCCCATCCAAAATAGCTAAAGTGAGCGGTAATAAGATGCGGATAATGGTGCCTTTGCCTTCGGTAAAACCGATTTGAATACGACCGCCCATGTCTTGGATATTTCTTTTCACCACATCCATTCCAACACCGCGTCCCGAAACGTCTGTCACTACCTCTGCGGTTGAAAATCCTGGAGCCATAATCAGCATCGCAACTTCATCATTGCTCATACCATCATGCACGTTCATGCCTTGTGACTTCGCTTTTGCCAAAATACGTTCACGGTTTAGCCCTGCGCCATCATCACGAACTTCAATGCAAATATTGCCACTTTGATGTGCTGCCGCTAAGGTCAATGTGCCAGCTTCTGGCTTACCATTTGCCACGCGAACTTCTGGCTTTTCAATCCCATGGTCGAGGCTATTACGAACAAGGTGATTCAGGGGATCGACGATGCGCTCAATCAAGCTTTTATCGAGTTCAGTTGAACTTCCTTCCACTTTCAGCTCGATTTTTTTACCTAATTTCGATGCTATATCCCGTACCATGCGTGGGAAACGACTAAATACGTAATCCATTGGCATCATGCGAATTGACATAACGGATTCTTGCAAGGCACGAGAATTACGCTCCAACTGTACGATTGAGCTTAATAAATCACTGTATTCATTTTGATCGACATGCTGACTATGTTGGGTCAGCATTGATTGAATAATGACCAACTCCCCGACTAAGTTGATCAACTGGTCAACTTTCTCTACAGCCACACGAATACTGCTCGAATCCCCTTTCGGTTTAGCGATTGCAGGTTTTTTCGATGTATTTGCAGGCGCAGCTACCGCTGGTGAAACAGTTACAGGTTTTGCTTCTTTCTCCGGCTCAGGAATCTTAATTTCGATTGTGCCATCGGAGCCATCCGTGATGACTTCTTCAGGAGATAAGGCGAGGCAATCCGCAAATGATACGACTTGGTGAGCAATCTGTGATTCATCCACCACAAAACATAATACGCCACTAATATCATCAATATCAGTGTTTGTACCAAGCCATGCTTGCAAACTATTTGCTGTTTTTTCAGTATGATACAAGTGCCCAAATAAACTGAGCTCATCTGCCAGTAAATCAACTTCATTTTCTTTGAGCTGATTTAACGAGATCATAAAGTAGTGTGAATATTCACCTTGCTCTGCGGGAGCTTCTTCAACAACCGCAACATCAACTTTAGTCTCAGGTAACGCAGCCGTTGTTTCAGTGACCTCTTCTGCTCTATTTTCAACCCGGCTAAGCACCTCACAAATGCGCTTAAAGGTCTCTTCATCCGGCAAAGAATCATTTTTATAGGCATCTAACTGTGATGCCATGACATCCTTAGCATCAAGAAAAACATCAATAATGTCAGGTGTGAGTGTTAACTCATCATGACGCGCCTTATCTAAAAGGTTTTCCAATGTATGAGTCGTATTCTGCAACTGAGTGAAACCAAAGGTTGCAGCCCCTCCTTTTATTGAATGGGCACTGCGGAAGATGGCATTTAGCTGCTCGCTATCCGGGTCAAAAGGATCAAGCTCAAGTAAATGTTGTTCCATATCCCTGAGCAACTCATCAGCTTCATCGAAAAATGTTTGATAAAACTCGGTAATATCCATGGTTTTTATCCAATTTCGCTTAAGTTTCACTTAACGCTGACTGCCGGACATTCCGGCAGGCAACTAAACATGTTATGTAATAAATTCAAATAACAGCAATTCATCACGGTATTTTCACCGCAGCGACAACACCCACGGACGTTTCTGGTGTGGGCTTTTGCGGTTTATTCAGCACATCATTGATCGGCTTCGCGCCATCATATTCACGGAGGATCTGCTTTGTTTCTTCATCATTTAAAACAATGATACTTATCCGGCGGTTGATCGGAGCAAAGCCATCATCTTTGTCTAAATGAATAGCTGATGCCATTCCAACCACGCGTAAGACTTTATTTTCATCCATTCCACCGCGAATCAATTCACGGCGTGAAGCATTCGCGCGATCAGATGAAAGCTCCCAGTTGCTGTAATTGGCTCCGTTGGCATAAGCAAGATCATCAGTATGACCGGAGATACTAATTCGATTGGGAACATCATTAAGAAGTGGTGCTATTGCTCGCAAAATATCACGCATATACGGTTCAACCATTGCCGAACCAACTTTAAACATTGGGCGATTTTCACTGTCTACAATTTGAATTCGCAGCCCATCGTTGATCATATCAATCAGTAAATGTGGTTTTAATTCATTCAAACGTGGGTCTTTTAAAATGGCCTGCTCAAGTGACTCTTTTAATTTTTCAAAACGATAGTTTGCATTTCCATCAATAATATTATTAGGTTCTGGCATCACATCCCCATCACGGAAAATAGGGTCTTTACCACCACCTGGAATAGGGTTTGTGGCATCTCCACTTTTACTTCCTGGGTTGATAGCTGTACTTAAGGGAGTACGAAAATACTCGGCAATTTGAGTTAATTCTTGAGGACTTGAAATTGAGATTAGCCACATCACTAAAAAAAATGCCATCATCGCCGTCATAAAATCGGCATAAGCAATTTTCCATGAACCGCCATGCCCGTTTTGCTGATGCGAACTGCGTTTTTTAACCCGAATAACATGCGGTGTATTGGCTGCCATCCGTTAGTTACTCCTCAGTTGTTTCTTGTGAGCGGGCACCAACTTTCACTTCTCGAACTTTATCTTCAAGTTCAACAAATGAAGGCCTATCTGCACTGAATAACACCTTGCGGCCAAATTCCACTGCAATTTGAGGGGCATAGCCTTGCAATGCTGAAAGGAAAGTCACTTTAATGCATTCCATCATTTTCAATTGCTCACTACTGCGTAGTCTTATTAGTGCAGCCAAAGGTAAAATGAAGCCATAAGCCACTAAAATACCTAGAAATGTTCCCACCATAGCATGAGCAATTAAAGCACCCAATTCACCAGCAGGACGATCCGCTGAGCCCAAGGCATTTACGACACCCAAAACGGCCGCAACGATCCCAAATGCAGGCATAGAGTCACCGACCATATTTAACCCCGAAGCCGGTACTTCATTTTCTTGGCGAAAAGTTTCTAACTCTTCGTCCATTAATGCTTCAATTTCATGGCTTTGTAAGTTACTGCTTACCATCAAACGTAAGTAGTCCACGATGAACATCATGGTGGATTCGTCTTTTAAAATACGGGGATACTGGGAAAAAATTTCACTTTCACTTGGGTTATCAATATCTTTTTCAAGTGCAAGTAACCCTTGCTGGCGTGATTTATTAAGTAATTGAAATAACAACGCCATTAAGTCCATTGACATTGTTTTATTGTAAGAGGAACGACGAAAGAGTTTTGGTAATACTTTACACAAGGCGACGATGGATTTGCCACTGTTACCAACAACAAAGGCACCTAAACCTGCACCTAAAATAATAACAAATTCAGCAGGTTGATAAAGCGCACCCAAATGGCCACCGACCATTAAGTATCCGCCTATAACCGCAACTGTAACAATGATATACCCGATGAGTATTAACACAATATTCCCTTTCACTCCGTTGGTTAACAGATGGCAGTCAAAGGGAATATTAGGAGTGACAGGCAAAAACCTTTGCCTGTTAACCAAATCAATCCAATTACATTACCGCTTTAGTAATGCCATCCTGTCGATATACCGTAATATCGGCTAGATGCTCGGAAAGTTTACGTTTTTTTATTGCACGTGATGGCGGTTGGCATAAACTACAAGTAAAGCTATTTTCAGGAATATGTGCGTAAGTAATAAAAGAACCATGGCAACAGCTACATTGTGAACTTTGTAACATGCCACTTTCCACAAAACGGACTAATGTCCAAGCGCGTGTTAAAGCTAACAAAGGCTCCTCACCAGGTTCTGGAATGCACTGTTCAAGGTATAACCTGTAGGCTTTTAATATGGCATCCACACCACGACATTGACCACTTTTAAGTAAAAATTGATAAGCATTATAGAACATGGATGAATGAATATTCTGTTCCCACGTCATAAACCAATCTGTAGAAAAAGGTAGCATGCCTTTTGGTGGTGGGCAGCCTCTTAGCTCTTTATATAAACGAACTAAACGACCACGACTAATTTGAGTTTCACTTTCTAACATTTGAAGGCGAGCGCCTAAAGAGATTAGTTCCATGGCTAATCGAATATCATTCGCTTCTTGGACTATACTTTTTTCAGCTGCGGTACTCATCTTTTTCTCGCTATTTCTGTGTCGCCCTCATTATGCGTTTGCAATAATCGGGTCGAAAGTAAGATACCTGTATGAATTTGTTGCAATTCATCAACTCTTGAATCACGGGTTAGCTTTTCAATTGTGTCACTATTATCAAATCTAAACTGGCAGATTAGCTGGTTTGTCTCTGCTAATTTGACTAATTGAGGGAGTGTAAGGTCTGCTAAAGTAGTTGCCATTGCATCAGAGATACCTAAACGAAACATCGCAGAGGCTTTCTCTTGGGAGATGAGTTTTTGGGCTAATAGCAAATATGAGAGGTTAATATCGTATATATGCTTCAGAAAATCTGTCGTCGAGCTCATTTTTTTTCCTTTCCGAAAATTATCAACATCTGTGCGATCTGTGTGCAAAAAGAACAAATATAAATTTGAAAGTATTGTGTAATCAAATTATTAAATTTAAAAAGTAATTAAATTGGGTAAATACAATTCCATTAATTTTCCCATGTCATCCATTCAAAAGTACCCAATTTGGAGTATAAACACACAAATTTCCAAACTTAAATTAAAGATATTTCCTGAATACCTACAACAATAAAGAATGACTAAAAAATTAGCGGTTCCCGTAAAAATCAGAAATGGCTGATGTCATTATTAGTCGCTAATTATTATGCACCACTAAATTAACTATTCAAGGTACTTATGTTTCTTTTTATACCAATGGGATGATTACCCCTTAATTCATTAAATAATCTTCATTATCTCTTTATCTTCTATTACTTTATCCTAAATATCCACAACATTTTTAGTCACCTTAAGCAAAATGGCAGGATTTTAATCAAAGCATTCACTCTTTACATGTGATTACCAAGCGAAAAAAACCAAGCACAACATCAAAAACAACATATTGATCCAAATCAATTTTTAGTATTAAGAAACTGAGTTACCCATGTCTGTAATAAGCCGTTATCGGCACTATTGGAATAAAACTTAATCATTAATTTTCAATAAGTTTAATCTACATTACAACCATCGTTCAAAATTATTCAATCGTAGTTATCATACAAACTCTCACTATATTGTCATACATATTAAGTATCCACCCTCAATTCTCATTAGATTAATTAAACAATGATTATAATGTCATCATCTCGTAATATTAATAAAATTAATAAAATTTAAATAAATTACCAATAATAAAAAACTATTTAGCTTAAATACTTTTACTGGTTATTTTTGTTTTTTTAATATTTTAAGTAATCACTTTGTTATTAATTCATTAAAGTAATTTTTTTTGATTAATTAATATTTGTTTTTTTATATAAAGTAGCTGAGATTTCATTTTTTTTAATAAAAAGATCAACCTACGTTAACCAATCACTTTTGTGTTAAGGGTGAAAAATGAAGGTTTCAATTAAGAACATTCCATTTTCTATATATTTTTCATATCACTTTTAAAACATTCGATTGGCACTTAAAATAAAAACGACTAAGCGTATTATTACATGTCTTCATGCTTATCCGTTCTAGCTGTTTTCACGCAATGACAACAAATTTGATTAACCAAGGTTATAGTAACCTTTGATTACTATATACTTTTATTTTAACAAAATACCCTAATCATCATCCTAACTTAAGTAAAATTGCTTAATCCAATAATGAAGGAATAGAAAAAAATGACTTTTAGTTAAAATAATTCAGTGAGAAGCTTGCTTATAAAACAAACAAATTTATTGTGCTTTTTATGAGCAAAAATATTCTCCAATTTGCGACAGTCTTCACACTTGTTTTCTTTGTTTCTCAATAATTTCCGAATAAAACGATACTCTCATTGATATATTTATGTTAAGAAGATCACATTAATATTGCTTACAATGCTCTCTAAGTCGTATGTAGGATCAATATAGACAAAATGATGAAAAAATGACAAGGCCAGTGAAGTGATAAACTTGTTTTCCTCATGCACCAATGCAACACTGAGCACACTAAAATATAATTTTAAGGAAAAGCATGTTCAATTATCAAGCAACTGTAGACTTCATTGAGGAAGAAAACGTATATGAAATCAACTTTAGTGATTTTTCTGGGCTACAGGGCGTTAGCTATTGTAAAGAAGATGTTGAGTTAGAAGCCCAAGAAATTTTGCTCGCTTCTTTTGCTGAACTAATTGAACTCAGAAAACCTATTCCATTAGCAACACAAACAAAAAGTGAAGCAACCTTTACTGTTTATTTACCCATAATCTGCTGCTTAAAAATTGCCTTGCATAACGCGATTCTCAATTCTGCAACACAACGCATCGACCTCGCTCGCAGGCTGAACATCAATGCACAACAGATAGAACGCTTACTCGATATTCATTACGCATCTAAAATTGAACTTTTAGAGCAGGCTTTATATATATTAGGCGTTGAAGCTTCAATTACAATCACCCAAAAATTGGTTGATAACAGCATGAACTGATCATCATTGATAAGAATAGCGCCGAAATAGCCTGAAACACCTTTATTTACCTATACTGATTGTTAGGCGTTGATGAAATGGCAGAGACTTGAGTTAATTTTATTTTCCTCATGTCTCAAACCCTGTAATTGCAATCACTTCTTAGGTACATTCCATATTAAAAAATAGTCTCTTTAAATTGTTCGCAATTCAACCAAATCATACTTTTCCACCCCAATACAGATTCCTTGGGGTGTCTATCACGTTTCATGTCTTAAGCATCTGTGATTTTTATCGTACTCTTAAATGATGAATAAAGGATATTGTAGCCTTATATCCGGTTACTAAATCATGAATTAACTCGAATTAAGAGTAACATTTAACTTAATAAGACTCATCAATATTTGACGTATTACCTTCCCTTTCATAATCCCTAAAATAATTTATTTTAAATAAAAATCTCAATGAGGTACAATAAGTGAGTTTTTATATAGGGTATATGTATGAAAAATGAAAATCACTTAATCTCGAATATAAAAGATAATAACCAACCATACTGGCCTACACTAAAGCTTATATTGAGTTCATTAATTGTTTTTAATTTTTATTTAAATTTAGTTGATAAGAACAAATATGCGTTGCTTATTAATACTTTTGAATTAACATTAATCCCTATGTTTGTATTTATAGTTGCATTTATAACAAAAAATACAACATGGAAAGGGTTACAATCTCATCTTCTTCCTGCTGTTATCATTTATTTTACGTTCCAAACAATCGATATGCTCCCACTTTATTTCACCGGTGAGTTAACTTTAAGAACCTATTTACTTTCTCCTCAGTACGGAGTTTGGTTTTTCTTAGCAACGCCTATCTGGCAAGCTATTTTTTTATTATTACCGAAAAGCTTTAAATTAAATAAATTCTACCTCTCTATAACTTTAATATTATCATTGATAATTTCTTATATAACAAAAACTTACCTTATGTCATTTTCTAGTTTCTTCTCAATTATTCTATATTTTCCATTTTTTGTCATCGCTTATTTTATTAATAATAAAAGTATATCTTCGTTAAGAAAAAAACCTACCATGGTAATTTTTTGTATTACAATTTCAGCTATTTTATTCCTTCATTATCGAGATGCTTTCTTAAGTGAAATGCTCAGCGGTATCAACTCCTATTTATTCTTCAACGAATTTATTATTCATATTTTAAATTTTTCTATAAGTCTAGTGTTAGGGTCAAGCATTATTTACTTTGCCTTATCAACTGATAAATATGCGAAAACATCAAACAATGCTTTAGGTGTTTATTTAATCCACCCAATTATTTGTTTTATTATATTACAAACATTAGTTTTTTTAGGTATAGAGCTTAATTTATTATTAATAATAACATTTACTCTACTAACCATTTGTATAGCACTTTTATTAGCATCAATTCCAATTATTCATTGGTTTATAGATCCTATTTTTTACTCTAATAAATTGAAATAATGAGGTAAAAGCCTAACTCATAAACAATCAATGCTATTTGAATACTAATTAAAACAGATAAAAAATCACCTCAGCAGGTTAGTTTGAAACGCTGTTTAAATTCCTTGCAATCCTAGTTAGTTCAATCCGGCGTCCCGCTGTCTGATCTTCAAGAAATGGGCGGCTAGGAAAGTATTGAGATGGTTCTGCGATATGCTCACTGAGCACCAGATCACTTAGCCAAACATGCTAAGCAAATTGATGCAATATTTAATGCTTGCGTCCCAAATACGTCCCATACAGTCAGTATAGGTTCCGCAGCATGCTCATAACTCATTGAAAATCTTGGTGGGTTGTGGGGGGCTCGAACCCCCGACCTAATGATTAAGAGTAATGTACCTTACATTTATAAAACAATAACTTACTGAAATATAAATAATTTCAGTATCAAATAGAAATAAATAGCATCAATGATTGATTACCTAGAGGGACACAAAAGGGGCAATAATTTTACTAGCTAGGGCATTGTAACAAGTGGATTTAATCGCAAAGCTTCATCTAAATGGTCAGGGGCAAAGTGTGCATAACGCATTGTCATTTTGATATCAGTATGACCAAGTATGCGCTGTAAGACTAAAATATTGCCACCGTTCATCATAAAGTGGCTGGCAAATGTATGTCTCAATACGTGGGTTGATTGTCCATCAGGTAATTCAATGCCAGTGCGTTTTAAAGCACTACCAAAAGCAGAATAGCAAGAAGTAAACAAAGCCCCTCTTTTGTTTCCTGCTGTCAGTAGTTCGTATAACTCTTCACTGATTGGAACCGTTCTATTGCGCTTGCCTTTAGTTTTGTTATACGTAATTCGGTAAGGTGTAACATTGGACGCTTTCAAGCTTTCAGCTTCTGACCACCTAGACCCTGTTGATAAGCAAATTTTAACGACTGTTAGTAAATGCTTATTTGAACTGTTCGCGCACTCTTCAAGTAATAACTTAATTTCATCATGAGTCAGAAAAGCCATTTCTGATTCGTCAGTTCTAAACGGCCTAATGCTTTGTAAAGGGTTCCCGTGTTTCCAAGTTCCCATTCTTGATAGTTCATTGAACATGGCGCGAAACCATGCAAGCTCAATATTCATGGTTCGAGTTGAAACTTGCTTATATTTTTCAGTACGGTAAATTTTGCCAGACATGCGCTTTTCACGATATGAAGAAAACATTTGCGCATTAAATTCAGTGGCTAATGGGTCACCCATTGCTTCACAGGCAAAAGTCATCCCGGTTAAACGCTGCTCACCATCATTCAAAGTTATCCCGTGCGCTTCATACCACGAAATAACAAGCTCAATAAGTTTGCGTCGGTCTTCTTTATTATTCAACCAAGGTTGGTTGTCGGTGTTGTCTAAAATATAACGTTCATAGGCTATCGCTTCACCTTTGGTGGTGAATGTTTTTCGAATGCGCTTACCCTTCCCGTTTTTCTTCCCTTCAGGATAAAAATCTAAACGCCAGCGACCATCGAGTTGTTTTTTTAACATTAAACATCCAGTTCAGTAGCTATAATTCTTCTTAATTTATCCTCAGTATTTCTAACTCTAATCATTCGACCAGCTCTTGGGGTGAAATAGATAAAATCATCATCAATCTTTTTCACTGTACCCAATCTTCTTACTGAATTTGAGTATTCATAGTTATAAATATCTAACCCATGATTTATTATTGCATATAATGATAAGTTAAGTTTATTATTATCCCCTTCAGAATAATTGATGGTGAATTTGTTTAATTCCGAATCCAAACGGGTTGGGCTAGCCTTTCTATAAACATCATTTGATAATGACTCTAACTTATCATTCATTCCCATTAACATTTTAAAAAACATAGATTCTTCTGAGTTTAATGCTTTATAATCTATTTTAGCTGGCTCTATTTCCAATAGTTTCACTATTGAATTAACATCACTTTCCGGTGCATTTTCTGTTTCAATTAACATGCTAGTAATATTAGCTATATCTACGGTTGTTTCATCTATTCTTAACGTTGGAGAATATGTAATATAACGAAATGCTGATATATCAAATGGAGCTCTTTCTTTTCCATCAGTGATTAAAATAGTTTTTTTATTGAATGCTTGTCTTAATCCTAACTCGTAAAAAACATTTGCATTCTTGGTAGTTAAATCACATATCGCCATATCACATTTAACAATATTCTGTAAAATATCAAACATTATTAAATGTGACGCTTTACTATCATCAGCCCTAATTGCTTTATACCCAGCATTTTTACACGCTGGTTTTATTAAATACTCATAAACACGATTGAAATGACCTTTTGGATAATCAGGGTGATCCGCAATAGGCATTATAACAAAACAGGTTTTTTCATCTGTTACTACTTTTTCTACAGACTCATTTGCTTTAGGTTTTTTTTCTTTATTTTCTTTTTTAGATTCGCTCATATCAATAATCCTTAATTTCTTTTATAACCCTGCCAAGTATTGTTAGGTCTTTTAAATCACAATCAAAAGCCATGCCAACGCCAGAAACTCGAACGCGTTGGATTGGAATGCGAGTTAACTCACGAACACTGATTTTTCCTTCAATATCTACGAGCCATTTGCCATCAAAAATATCACCAAAGGATTTATCAATTAAATAGTAATCCCTGTCAATTTGTACACAAATTGGCTCTATTGGCATTGGCTTATTAGCTGAAAACATAACTTTATCAAACATTACAGTGCTTGCTCTTTGTAGCTCACCGTTTAGTTCTTTGAAGTTAGTTAGCTTCAATATATCAACTCGTTCGTTATCAAATGGATTGCCAGTTCCCCAAACTAACCATTCAAGATTAGCTCCTGTTTCATGCATACACCTGACAACCATATCAGCAGGAAAAATATTTCTTTTATACCGTCCTGAAATTGCACTAGCTCCCATGTTGAAATGTTCAGCTAATGTCATTTTTGAAGTAAAACCATAGGCTTCCATGATTCTATCTAAGACAACTCCGCTGTTTTCACATGATACAAAATCAAATGAGTCATTCATTTTCTTTCCCGTAAACTTTACACAATGCAAAATAAAGCCGGCTTAATGTTGACACTTCACATAAAGTGAAGTAAATTTCCCATTAAGCAAAGCGCCAAATAACACTAAGCAATACCAAATAGCACACTAATAGGAGATTTTGCCTTATGCGCCCAAACATTACAATAACCATTCCAGACCCATACGTCACAGTTAGTGAGTATTCTAAGCGTACTGGTTTATCTAAAAGCTCTGTACGCAATATGATTGCTGATGGACGCCTACCTATTCGCAAAAAGGATAAAGGTTTAAAGCAAGGTACAGTTTTTATTAATCTTGCTGCAATCACTGTTGAATCACTGTCAGAATGTAATGTTTCGCTTCAAGCGTAAGTATTATTCGCTTTAGGAGAAAAAATACTATGTTTGATTATCAGGCTTCCAAACAATCACACTTTGATAATGCGTGTCGTGCTTTTGCGATTACTCACAAAGGTGACCTTGTTCAGATAGCGGAAGCAATCGGCATGAATGCACAAATGTTGCGTAACAAGTTAAACCCTGAACAGCCGCACCAATTAACATCAAGTGATTTAGTTAAAATTACGGATGCGACAGAAGATGCCACGTTGTTAGATGGTTTATTAGAGCAGCTTCAATGCCAGCCGTCTGTACCTTTGAATAATGCAAGTGAAGGAAATTTCCCTGCACATATTCTAAATGCAACGGCAGAGGTCGGAAAGTTAGCAAGCCAAGTGGTTTTAGGTGGTCATATTAATAATGCCCGTTCCGCTGAAATTAAACAGAGCGTAAATAATGCGATCCGTTGTTTAGCATTAGTTGGTGTGACAATTTCAGCCCGTTTACATTCATCCCCTGCGTTTGTATCAGCGATTGATACCATTGTGGGATTCAGTCAAGCAATGGTGTGAGGTAATTATGTGCAATAAAAAAAGTGATTTAGAAAAGTTAGCTGAAATGACAGGAAAAAACATTTTAATAACACCATCACAAGAAAAGCTTAAAGGTGATGTTTTTAAAAGAGTATCAGAAAAAGCAACATTGAAAAAAGAACTTTTAAATCAAATTTTTTATTCAATGAATATATGTTCATTAGATATTGGTGCAGTTTATGAAGTACTTAATGATGTTCGTAACGAGTTTGATTACGGACTAGGTAATGATGAAGTTCCATTCTGAGGAATAAGAAATGACTCAAGCACATAAACAGCAGTACAAATATAAAGTCACTGGCGACTCATTTAAACATTTAGAAGAAATCAACGTAAACAAAAAAGATGGTTTATTAAAATATATTGTTCCTGTTATTTTGTTTGCGACTATTTATTTAATTTCTAGAATATAGGTGATTACTATGCAACAGAACCCAGCAATACTTGAGCAACGTTACATGCCAATGTCTATAGGCCAGCGTGTACACGGTATCAATAAAGTATGTGAAGTTAAATCTAAAACGTCGGGATTAGAGAATAAAGAATTAAAATCATTTATAAAAGAAATGCGTGACCGTTTTAATGAAGACCATGCAAATAATAAAAAGCTTTTAGCTATTATATTTTTTATGGCTGAAATTGATAAATCTAGACATGGTTGTCAATATGAAGATTTCACTTCAAAAGAAATATTTAAGATTGTTGAAGCCATTAATTATCTTAAAGGCTCATGTCCATTATTACCAAAAAATTTAACCTTACCACTTAATTAAATAATACCCAATTAAATAAATGACGTTAGCACGTCAGGGATTTTTACACTCTAAATTTAGGAATTAAATAAATGAATATACCAGAACCAACATTCACACCCGTATTAGATGCCACTTCAAATGATGCAATTTTAATTGATGTCTGTATCAATTGGAATCGTAACGATGAACGCAAGGTTTGCAATGACCGTTACGCATCACGCCTACGTAAGCTTCAAATGTATGTGCTGCAAGAAAAGCCAGATTATGCGGCAATCAGCCAGTTATTAGAAAGTGAAATTAGTCATATTGAAAATCAGGAAACATCCAATCGATACGTTGAAAAGTATATGGTCAAAAATGAGCAGTTCTAAAACTGCTCTTAATAATCATTTAAATGTGAATTGGCTGTCGTACTTACCCGGACTTAAATTATCGGCAAACAAATCCGTTAAGCCTAATGCAGCCAATTTATCAACTAAGCTAAGGTATGAGGACATTCCATATGTTGTTATCACTCTATAGATTTCTCCATTTTCATTTTCAATTGCAACCACCATCGGCCCTCCTCCTAATTCATTTTTTGATACCTTTTTAGCTATTTTGGAGATTTTTTCCTCAAGTTGACTTCGCTTGATGTTATCAATGTATGAATCGTCCATGGTAACTCCTCTATGAGTTTTAGAAAAATACTGAATATGCTGAATCATTATCACAGATATACCAACAAAAAAGAATTAACTAAACATCACGGACTAACAAAATGAGCTCGAACCAAGAACACAATAGCGACGTATATATTTCAATACGTCGCCAACAAGAAGAAAACAAGCCAGAGTTGCCGAAATCAGCGACTCTGGCTGAACGCATTATGTGGGATGCTAATAAAGATGATGCTGAGTGGCGTCATGAAATTATTTCTCATGTCCCCGATTTCCTATCAATTTACTTTGCCACTAAATACGCACGCCTTTTTAATCAAAAGGGTCGTCGTCGTGCCAATGAATTTTTGCGCAAAACCGCTAAAAATGTATTGCCACGATTCGAACGTGTCATGAAACAGTATGAGTTTAAACATCGTGTTTCAGGTGATAGGCCATTCCCCTTTATTGAGCAACTAGAAAATGTTGCGCAGTTAGATAGAACGGTTATCAAAACTTTAGCAAATGAAATTGCCAGTTTTATGAGTGATAACTATGAAGCTGCAACAAAGCAATACGCCAACAGCGATCCAAAAGATGAGTATGAAGCCCGTCAGCGTCTTGATAAAACTTACGCTTTCATTGCTAAGTTAACATTACAGTCAGGTACCCAACCGCCATATTGGCTGCAATTCATTAAAGGCAGAATTAAACCAAATGAAGATAAACTTTGCGCGGCATTACTTCGCATGTTTGATGCTGCTTGGTGGTATCGTCGCTTAAAGCGTTTATGTGACCTTAAACGTGAGCACCTTGCTATCGCGATTGGTCAAGTTCAAAAATCCGCATCCCCTTATGTTTCAAAAACAACCTTGCATCGCTGGGTAGAGCAAAAGCGGTCAAATTGGCAATTTCTTAAAGACTTTGAATTAGAAGACGAAGACGGCAACCGAACCGAACTTACAAAAATGGTTTTAGGTAGTATTGCAAACCCAGCCGTTCGTCGTTGCGAGCTAATGGCGCGTATGCGCGGGTTTGAAGACCTCGCCAAGGAAATGGGCTGTGATGGTGAATTTTACACAATGACAGCTCCATCAAAATACCATTCAGCCTATCAAGCAGGCGGATTTGTTGATAATTGGAACGGATGTGATCCAAGAGCAACTCAAAAGTATCTATGTAAAACGTGGGCGAAAATACGCGCAGCTTATAGCCGTGCAGGTATCCGTGTTTTTGGTTTTCGTGTTACTGAGCCGCACCACGACGGTACACCGCACTGGCATATGTTGCTGTTTGTTATGCCTGAACATAAAAAACAATTGCGTTCTATTTTTAGTCACTATGCACGTTTAGAAGATAGAGACGAACTTACTACACCTAAAGCATTAAGAGCCCGTTTTCACGTTGAGCCTATCGACGAACGTAAAGGCAGTGCAACAGGCTATATCGCTAAATACATTTCAAAAAATATCGACGGTTACGCAATGGACGATGAAGTCGATAAGGAATCAGGCCAGAAGTGCAAAGACATGGCGCGTGCGGTTTCCGCTTGGGCTTCACATTGGAAAATTCGCCAGTTTCAACAAATAGGCGGTGCGCCTGTGTCGGTATGGCGTGAACTACGCCGCATGGGGGATGATACCGAAGCATCAACAGGTTTGGATGTTGAATTTGCCGAAGTCCACAAAGCAGCAGATACCAGCAACTGGAGCGAATATACCAAGTTGCAAGGTGGTGCATTTGTTCGTCGTGCCGACCTTATCGCCCGTCTTTGGTATGAGCGTGAGGAAAAGACCAACACATATGGTGAGCCCGTCGATTGTATCAAAGGGGTTTACTGTACTTTGGTGGGGAACGACTCCCCAATTATCACACGTATTAAGAACTGGCAGATTGTGCCGAAGTTAGCCGAAGCGACAGCGGAGGCTGGTTTTGATGGCGCGATTAGCGCCCCTTGGAGTTCTGTCAATAACTGTACGCAGGCACGGAGGACGATTAAAACTAAAGAAACGGTTGTTCCCGATATTGTGAGAAAAGCTAAGGAAATTGGCATTACTTTAGACCCTGAAAAAGACAAATTTATGATCCATTCTCTCGCTAGAGGGGCTATTTATACAGAGAACGGGCAAAGCGTGAGGTTTCATGCGAATGGCCATATTCAAAAAATCGTATTTAAGTCAGATAAAGTTAAAAAATCACTGGCTCGGTGTGAACAAGCCATGTCTAGAATTCAATCACTCATAGGAAACTAATATGACAACTAAAATTGCTGTAGAGGAAATAAATATCACAAGTGAATTGTTATTTAGTCTGCAAAAAGAGCAGATGAATTTTTTGCCGTGGCAGTGTCGATGGTATCAAACACGATTCGTGAAAGGTCGTTCTTTAAGAAAAGGTCGGCAAATAGGCGCTGATTACTACTTTTTATTTGAAGCTTTACAGGATGCCTGTTTAACAGGCCGCAATAAAATATTTTTTGGTTCTGTACCAGTAAATTATTTATTAAAGCATGCAATGATGAAAGAGGCTGAGATTGCCCATAATTACATATTTAGATTAAGTAACGGTGCAAGTATTTATATTTTTAATCCCGATTATTTACCCAAAACCACATTTGGTGGGTTGTCAGGGGATGTCTATATTTCTGAATGGTCATGGATTAATAACTTACCTGACATTATTGAGTTGGCTCGTTCAATTTCGATGCATGTTAAATGGCGAGTCACTTTATATACGTTTCGTTCCACAAAAGATATTCGTAGTTGTTATAACAATAGTTGGATATATAAGGAATTACTAGGAAATGATTACTATCAAGATACTGTCCAAAACTCAGAATATGAAATTGGAAGCTTATGTTTGCTGAATGAAAAAACTGTCAATCAGTGTGATTCATTCGGAATGATTGAAAAAGATGCTCAAGAAATGATTTTTTGTTGTTTTAACGATAACTAAGGGAGTAGAGCACATGGCAAAAACAGCAGCAGAACGGAAAGCGGAACAGCGTAAACGACAAAAAGACAGTGGCGAAATCAAATTTGAGTTGATGGTCGATAGCCAAGAATTGGACATGTTGAAAAAAAATTGTGCTATTCGTCGACCAGGGCGGGAGCCTTACGAAATGAATGAATACATTCAACTATTAATTCGCCAAGATACTGCGCGACTAAGTGATAAAATTCGCTAGTTATCAAAATCAACCTGTAAAAGATGCGGTGAGCAATTACCTGTTAGTCAGTGTTGCTTATCAGGTGCGGCTGATTGTTGGAATACAAACGGCTGGCATGATTTGAAGTTGGATAATATTGCTGTGACATGTCACAAAGCAGATAGTTTATAAATGAATCACATAACCCTGTAATTCAAAAGAAATTTTAATTATTTCTGATTTACAGGGTTTCCCAATGACTTTATTTATGTATACTGTACAAATATCCAGTATACAAATGGGAATTTGAATATGAGCGATTTATTACAGGAATCGGTAGCGTTTGAGCGCATTAGTGTTATTGCAAAGCTGGGGAGTTTAGAGGGTTGCAACCATTATGAGCGTCAAGTTGTACTCACACTGATTACTGAACTTGCAGACGGTGCAAGGGAAGAAATAGCAAAAAAGAGCAATCAAAAAATTAGGCTGCTAAATAGCAGCCCTGATGTAAATCAGCAATCATGCACCCTTTGAGGTTAATAACCCTAGCGCCAGTTGGCGCTGTTCGGGGTTAAATTTTTCAATCATGGATTGAATCAAATCATCTGAGTGGGCGCTAGGGCTGATTGTGTGACTAAACGTTAGATTTAAAACATAGGTGTGACCGCATTCAACATCATTACAGGCGCAATAAAGGTCTGAAATTTCACGATGTTTACGATTCGATTTGCGAATTGTCGCGCGTTGGCCGCAAATGGGGCAGAATATTTTTAATACTCGCACGTTCCAGACCTCCGATTGTTGATAACGTCTTAATTTTACCCTATTTTTAGACATTATTCATTTTCCTTAATGATATTTTGACGGAAATTTAATTTCAAAGACTCATTTCTACCGATTTCACTATTAACCGCATTCATAAATAAATTTTGTACGGGGATAACTTCATCTTGTCGATAGGCTTCTCTTGCTTTTAAGGGGTCACCTAAGCCGCCAGAGCCTAAGCCGGGAATGATGCCAGCAAGGCCAGCGGGGAAGCGGTGAGCATTCAAGATATCTTGCGCACTAATACTTTTCACATTGCTAAACTCATCGTTTGCAGAGATATCCCCAACGGGAATAAATTTGATGCCGTCCGGGTCGCCATTCGGCACACTCACAAACATGGTTTCAAAATTACCAATTCCCTTGCTTTGGCTGAGTTTTTGGATAATTTGTTCTTCTACTTCGTCGGTCATATTCGGGTCATTACAGTAAATCATCCCGCCCGTGTGTGCCCCGTTATGGTAATAACGACGACGAAATATAGTGGCTTCACTATTCAATAAAGCTGCATGAATACCGCCGATGTAGTCCGGTAAGCCGTAAACTTGCTGTTGTGGGTCATACATCTTGATATAAATGATTTCATCAGGGGTATAAACTAGCGGCTCACCTTCTTGTAAAATAACAAAATCACCGTCTTTACGCCTACGCAAGTAAAGTGAGGGTAAAACCTCCAGTCCGATGATTTCCCCCCAACCGTTACGCACTTTTAAAATGGCCACATCACCAAATAAAAAGTAATTAAAGACAGCCGCTTTTAATTGCTCGTGGGTTAGGCCACCGCCAATATAATCACTGGTGACCATATTATGGCGGGCATAGAGAACGCCCCCATGTTGGCCATTTAAATTCACCAATTGCGCCAGTGCTTCACGGTCGATTGGTGGTGTCCAATGGTCAAAATCATTGTCATACCAGATATTTTTATAATCAGTATGCGTCGTTAAAATAGGTGTTGGCTTGCCCAGTGTGATGCTAAATCCTTTAGAGGGGGCTTTAGCGGGTTGCGCCATTTGTTTACGTGAATTCCGTTTCTTTTTCATTATGCAGCCTTTGGTAATATATATTTAGATTTGCGCTTTTTATCCGTGTTAAGCGGCTCTTTAATTACTGCGTGAGACGTTGCCCAGAAAACATCCGCGTGGCCTGTTTCTTGTGTTCTATCTGCGACGAATGTCATTGCGCCACCTTTACCTGTAGTTGTGTGACGGATGCATAAAAATGACGCGGGGATTTCTTTCTGATCCATATCCCATTCAATGCGTTCTTCGTCGACAATATCTATCATTTTCATCACAAGTTGCGTTTTCATTTGCAGACTATAAAGAATGGGCTGTGTAATACGTGGCGCAAAATCTTGCACCATTTCATACACGGATTGACCTATCCCTGTGGTATCGATGCCAATGTGTGTGAAACGATATTTCTTGGTTAAATCTTCAATCAATTTTGCTTGATGTCGCCAGCTAAACCCTTGCCAATAAAATGTTGCCAATACCCGAAATACTTCGGGTGCCATCATGGGGGGTGCAACGATAACAAACGTTGATGTGTCGCCAGAGCGTGCAGGGTCATACCCGCCCCACACTTCGCGATTGCCAAATGGGCGCGGGTCGTTGGGTTTATGGTCTTCCCATAAATTTACATCAACGCCACATTTTTCTAGCTGGTCATATTTAAAAACGGATGCGCCACTGTCGATAAATACGCACATATACAACATGTTGAATGTATCAGGGTTGTAGCGTTGTCGTAGCTTATCAATGGACGCCAAGTTAAAGCCGCCTTTAATCGCATCTTCAAGGGTAATAACATAGCGCCATTGCCCATCAGGGCAATCACGCCCACCGTCGCACATTTCTTTTTCACTGGGAAACTCAATTTTTTTACGCTTTGGATCATTGCCGCGCCATTCATCACCAATCCAAAATTTATAACCTGCATGCGTTTTAGAACTCGGTGTTGATAAATAAGTAGTACGCCATTTGTCGTGCGTCGCCATTGCTGATGCAACATCATTTAAGCGTTTAAAATCAGGTACCCACAAATATTCATCACAATATAAGTGACCGCTATAAGATTGCGCTGTGTTTTTATTGGTGGATAAAAAGCGTAATTCAGCCCCATTACTTAAACGAATTGGGTTACCTGTTAATGTCACCCCAAAAAATTTCTCTGCAATATTGACAATATAAGACCGGAAAACTTCGGCTTGTGGTCGTGATGCTGATAGAAATATCTGTGGGTCACCCGTTAAACAAGCATTTTCAAAAGCTTCAAAAGCAAAGTACCATGTCGCCCCGATTTGACGACTTTTTAAAATATTACGAATGGATTTTGTAATATTAATACGTAAATGCTTTTGATAACCAAACAGCATTTCATCAGCAAAGCGTTGGAAATCTTCTGGTGTCAGGCTAGAAATGTCATTTTTACGATAACGTTTCTTTTTCTTCGGTTCGCCAGTATCGTCAGAGACATAATCCCCCCGACCTTGCATATCCGAAACTTGTGATTTTAACGCTGCCATTTTTTCAGCGTGCTTATTCGCTTGCGCCATTAATTTAACGTGGCTAGCAATCAAGCGGTCTAACTCATCTAATTCAAGCTCCGTTTTTTTGGTTCGCTCGCTTAATAAAACAATGCGACGGTTAATTGCTTCAATCACACTCTCATGACTGAGCATATCCGCCCAATTCCATTTTTCTGCCCAATAGTAAACAATCCGACGATTAGGCAGGCTCAATTCCTCCGCGATTTCCGCTGGAGTATAGCGTCGCAAATATAACGATTTTGCGACCTGTATTTTTGCATCCGTGTATTTAGCCATAGTAGATGCATTGTGCCCCGACCTTTAAACGCTGGCATTAAGCGGCTTTCGGCAAAGCATTTATAACCGAATCGAACTTGTCGCCAGTGAAAAAAATGTGGGCAATACTGAGCACCTAACGAAATGGAAGCAATAAACCCAAGGACGGGAGCAACATGTAAATGTCGCAATTAAGAACAACATGGTTATGTATCGCGACAGAGGGTGACACCGTAGACGGCAGAGTCATTGAAAGGCAAGACCTGTTAGATGCGGCAGAGCTCTACGATTATAAATTATATGCGGCACTAATTTGGCCGGAACATAATCACGATGCAGAACCAATGGGCGAAGTGCTTGAGGTCATGCTTGAAGAAAATGAGCATGGTGAATTACAGCTTCTCGCCATTATCAGGCCATTTGTCAGCTTATTAATCGCAAATGCCGAGGATAAATACCTGTTTACCTCCATAGAATTAACGCCTGACGGTAATTTTAGAGGGACAGGTAAATCGTATCTTGAAGGGCTGGCTGTTACTAATGAGCCTGCCAGTGTTGGAACCACAAGGCTACATTTCAGCCGAAAAAAACGAAAGGACAAGGACATGTCAACAAAGTCTAAGAAAACAAGCTGGCGTAAGTTGTTTAATATTGCTGAGCCAGAAGCGACACCGCCAGAGGAAACGGTTGACGGTGATAAGTTACAGAAACTAGCGGAAGCATTAGCCGCTGCCGAAGAAGAAATTAAACTGTTAAAAGAACAGCTTGCATCTACTCAGCAGGAAGTGGAAGACGTTCAAGACGACGTCGACACGGTAAAAGAAGTGGTAGACACGGAAGAATTCGCACGTTTGCGCGAGAACCTACCACAAATCGTTAAAAACTTTGGAAAGTTAGACGAAAAAGTCACTAAGTTGCCAAAAAATAACCCTAAAGGCGAAGATAAAGAACGCAAAAAAGGCTTCGAATATCTTTAATCGTCATTAGTTTAGGAGAGGGATTTCCATGTTAAATCAAAAGGCAGTTAAGTGTCTTGATAGTTATGAAGAAGGCCTTAGAAAATCTTATGGGATTGATAAGACTTCTCGTTATTTTAATTTGTCAGACCCAAAAGAAACCGCTTTGCGTTCTGCATTATTAGACCGCATTGAGTTTCTTAATATGATTACTTGCGCTGATGTTGACCAGTTACAAGGCCAAGTCGTCGCTGTTGGTAATCCGGGTATTTTTACAGGTCGAAGTGATACTGGTCGTTTTATTCGAAAAACTGCGGTTAGTGGTAACGAATATAAATTGGTTGAAACCGACTCAGGTGCTGCGTTGCCATGGAGTTTATTGTCTGTTTGGGCGAATGCTGGCTCGGAAGACGAATTTGCACAACGCATGCAAACATTTACTAATGAATCTTTTGCGCTAGATATGCTCCGTATTGGTTTTAATGGTGTGAAAGTTGCGGCTAAAACCGACCCTGAAAAATACCCGAACGGTGAAGATGTCAATATCGGTTGGCATCAAATCGCTAAAAATTGGGAGAATGGTAAGCAAATTATTACTACTCCGGTCACCTTGGATGACAAAGGCGATTATCGCTCATTAGATGCGATGGCATCAGACCTGATTAATACCTGCATTCCACAGCAATTCCGTAATGACCCGCGCTTGGTGGTGCTTGTTGGTGCTGATTTAGTGGCAGCAGAGCAATATCGATTATATCAAGCGGCTGATAAACCAACCGAAAAAATCGCTGCACAAATGCTGGCAGATACTATCGCGGGTCGTAAAGCGTTAGTGCCGCCATTTATGCCCGGTAAGCGCATGGTTGTGACAATGTTGTCAAACCTGCATATCTACACCCAGCGCAACACGCGTCAGCGTAAAGCAGAGTTTGTAGAAGACCGTAAGCAGTATGAAAACAAATATCTGCGTAATGAGGGATATGCGTTGGAATACCCAGAGTTATATGCCGCTTATGATGAAGATGCAGTGACTATCGGCACCGTTTCTGAATTACCGAACAATCCAGATAATCAGGAACAAGAGTAATGTTATCACCCGCACAACGCCACCGCTTAGACGTTGAAGTCAAGCAAAAGCTGGAAAGGCAAGAGGCCATCACTATCGCTGATGGTGCCAGCATGCACTTACAAGCGAGGGCGATTGAGCGGGATGTCAAAAGACTGCGTGAGCAACCGACAACGGCTGACCGCGTGGAAATGAAAAAGCGGGAGTTACTCCCCGCTTATCTTCCCACCGCTGAACGCTATTTGTCCGAGGGGGAGATCTACCGAAACCCGATTTTTGCTTACTGCACCGTTTGGCTATTTGATGTTGGGGATTTCGACAAGGGATTGGATTGGGCAGATATTGCCATTGAGCAAGGACAGCTCACCCCAGACAATTTCCGCAGTAATTTTCCGGCCTTTGTTGCTGACACTATCTTAGCGTGGGCAACATTAGAAAATGAAGCGGGAAACAGTATTGAGCCTTATTTTTCAAGAACCTTTAAAAATGTCACTGAAAAATGGCGAGTTCACGAAAAAATCAGGGCGAAATACTACAAATTTGCTGCATTGAATTTACTCAGAAGCAATATCAATGAAGATGCGAAAGCCAGCGCCATTGATTGTGTTGATACATTGGAGCAAGCCTCATCCTATATGGAAAAAGCACGACAGCTTAATCCGAAAGTGGGTGTTGATACGCATTTAAAACGGATCGCCATGCGCATTCGAGCGTTAACAGCAGAATAAAAACGACTACCGCAAGCCGAAACGGGCGCGGTGGAGGTATGACAATCATGTCATTAACCGTGGAAACCGGACTGCCCGTTTTTTTATTACAAGGATAGAAAATGAAATCAGAAACAATGGTTGGCGCGATATTGGTATTACTCATTATTGCAGTGTGTTTATTGTTATCTCTGGGCTTTTCTTGGGGAATATTAAGTGTCTGGAATTGGTTCTCAATTTCAGCCGAATTAAATACGGTAGTACCTGTAAATTGGGGAACGGTTATTGGGCTATCAGTCATTTTATTTGTATTGCGAAGTATATTCTGGCGGAGTGATTCAAAGTAGCGAGCGATAAATTATGTTTAATGGCAACGAGTTAAATTATCAATCGGTCGAAATAACTAATGATGGTTTTTGGCCTGATATTAATTTAGCGGATTTTCAAAAGCAGCGCCAAGTACCACCTGATTTAAATCATGAGTTATTAACCGATGCGTTATTAGCGAGTGTTGCTGAAATTAATTTATCGCTCGAATCACTGAAAAAACAATTGTTGTCTAAAGGTTATAACACGGCAAATGATGCTCCGGGAGCAAAAGCCAATGGGCAAAATGCATTGTGTGCACAATATAAAAAGGCACTCTATGCACGGGCTAAAGCGGATTTGATAGGCGAAATAACATCAATTGTCAGCCGTGCGGCAAATCCGAAGCAAGAAAACCCTGAAACAAAGAATAATTTACTCGCAGAAGCCGCATTTGTGATCCGCAATATGAAAGGCTTAAAACGTGTCACGGTGGCGATGATATGAATAAATTAAAAAGCCTAACTGATTTTTTAAAAGCCAATTTACCGCCACGCGTCTGCGATGTTGAATTTAAAAGCGAAATGGACGAAATACAGTTTATCCGCGCGCATCGGGACTTAGGCTTAGACCAATATCAAATGATGATACGACAAAGTGAAGCTGTCATTTCATGGGGGCGTTTTCCTTATCGACTGATTCATCCTGATTATATCCCTTTGCTAATTGATGCGTGGGCATGTGAACAAGATAACGAGTTAGGCAATAGCAATATCGAACAAGAACCGCCATCTATGATTGTTGAAGTTGATGACGAAACAGCCGTTGTCATTGTGTCAATTTCACTCGCTGAGCCCGTTGTGATGAAAGAAGACATAAACGGGATTGTTCCTTTTGATGGTAAACGTTGGTCACTGGCAGATACCGAATTTGGATACGCAGAACACGCTGAAATTTATAGTGACGTGAAAAATGATAATTAAAGGCCAATTGAGCAAAGAGCAATTTGCAGAAATGCAAAAAGCGTTAAAAAACCTTGAATTACCAGAAAAGAAAAAACAGCGTTTTTTATGGCGCATGGCGAAACATGGCGTAATTGCATCAGCAAAACGAAATGTTAAAAATCAACAATCGCCTGATGGTGAAGCTTGGAAAAAAAGGCAAAGTAATTATAAGAAAAAAATGCTTCGTAATATGCCTAAATTATTGCATATCAGGGAGATGCCTGAAACAGATTCGGTAAGAATTTATTTACAAGGTGGAAATTATCATAGTGGCGGTAAAAAATTAAGTGCGGGTGTTGTTGGTTTCACTCAACAACATGGAATGAAAGCAACAATAAGAAAACGTGATGTTCAATCAAAAAAAACAACTGAGCGTGAAGCCACAAAGAAACAAGCAAAAAAATTACGTGATTTAGGATATCAGGTTAAATCTGGGAAACGTTGGAAAAAACCAACTGTAAAGCATATTTGTGAAAATATGGATATGGGGCAAGCAGGTTTATTAATTAGAAAGTTAAGTGAAAAACCACCTAAAAATACATGGTCGATAGATGTTCCATCCCGTGTTTTTTTAGGCATGAGCGACAGCGATTTTAAAAAGGCACTCGCAAGGCAGTTACAAGGGATTGGATTTGGCGCTGATGTTAAAGCGCAGGATATTAAATAAAAGGACTTAACTATGTGGCCTAACATTCAGGTTAATCAAGTCAATCAGTTACAAGGCGAAACCAAAGAAATTGAGCGTGTTTTGCTGTTTGTGGGCAAAGGGAAGAGCCATATTGGTGAAACCTTACCTGTTAATACTCAAACTGATTTAGATACATTATTGGGGGTAGAAAATAGCCCTTTAAAGTCGAATATCAAGGCAGCAATGGCGAATGCTGGGCAGAACTGGTTTGGTTATGTTCACGTCTTACCGGAGAGCGCAGCCGAAACCGATTTTGTTGATGCGGTAATGAAAGCGCAATCTGTTGCCAGTGTTGAGGGCTATGTCTATATCGGTGATACCACCAAAGCCACCATTAAGGCCGCGCAAACACTCCGCGCAAATCTAATGGCGAAGTTTGGGCGCTGGACATGGGCAATTCTTTCTGTCGCAGGATTACAAGCAAAAGAAACGTGGCAACTAGCATTAACGCGCCTTGGTGAACTTCAAAAAGGCGAAGCGGTTGAATCTATTCAATTAGTGCCCACATTTTGGGGAAATGAAGCGGGCGTATTGGCGGGTCGTTTATGTAACCGTGCGGTTACCATTGCTGATAGTCCGGCTCGGGTGAAAACAGGCGCTTTGCTTGATTTAGGTAGCGTTGATAAACCTAAAGACGATAGCGGTGTAGAAATTGATTTAGCCACCTTGCAAGCGTTGGAAAAACTCCGTTATAGCGTACCGATGTGGTATCCCGACTATGACGGCATGTATTGGTCTGATGGTCGCACCTTAGATGTTGAGGGCGGTGATTTTCAAGCGATTGAAAACTTGCGTATTGTTGATAAAGTCGCGCGTCGCGTTCGTTTACAAGCTATTGCAAAAATTGCAGACCGTAGCTTAAACAGTACACCAAACAGCATTGAAACCCACAAATCCTATTTTGCTCGCACAATGCGTGAAATGTCACGTAGTGCAGAAATCAACGGTGTCACGTTCCCCGGTGAATGTAAACCGCCACAAGACAATGACGTCGTGATTGTGTGGAAAACCAAAAATACCGTTGAAATTTATATCACAGTAAGAACGTATGAATGTCCGAAAGGAATTACGGTCAGTATCTTACTGGATGCTAGCTTGGAGAGCGCATAATGAGCCAACGTTTATCTGGTCAATCCTTTGACTTTAATATTGATGGCGACTTAATTCACGTCGAAAAAGTGAGTCTATCCATTACTGATAATACCGCAGCCGCGCAAACCAAAGGTATGCCCGACGGCTTTGTCGCGGGTGATGTGAGCGCAGAGGGTGAAATCGAAATTAGTACAAAATATTTTGAGATTATCGTCGCAAAAGCGCGGGCGGCAGGTTCATGGCGTGGGATTAAGCCAATGGATTTCTTATGGTATGCCAAGGCGGGCAATGAAGAAATGAAAGTCGAATCATTCGGTAATAAATTGATTTTGACTGATATTTTAGATACCGACCCAAAAGGTGGCGCACTCACTACTCACAAAATTAAATATCTGGTCACCAGTCCTGATTTTGTGCGGATTAAAGGTATTCCGTATTTAGAGTCGGAATTAACTCAAACCCTTATCGGATAAGGTAATTTTGTTCATGGAAGAACACGAAAAAACGTTTATAGCCCTATTTTTTATGGGGGTCTTGATTGCTATAGGAAAAATTCTAACTAGTGATGAGCAAATTACAGTTCGGTTGTTTTTTGGGCGTGTAATTTTAGGCGCGGCAATATCAGTTTTAGCAGGGGCTTTATTGATATGGTTTCCTGATATTTCACCCTTAGCACTCACAGGAATTGGCACGGCATTCGGGATAGCAGGATATCAATTGGTTGAAATGTGGCTGAAAAAGCGTGGAAGCGCATTATTACAAGGAAAGTTAAAAAAATGACACTTAGTGAAAAACAAGCATTGTTTACCGTGATGATTGCTAAATTAATTTTTTGGGCTGACGAGCACGGCTACCGCCTCACCTTTGGTGAAGCTTACCGCACGCCAGAACAGGCCGCAGCTAACGCAAAATCAGGCAAAGGCATTAAAAACAGTTTGCATACGCAACGTTTAGCCGTCGATTTTAATCTGTTTAAAAATGGTGCGTGGCTGACAAAATCCACTGACCATCAACCGCTTGGCGAATATTGGGAATCTATCGGAGGAACGTGGGGCGGTCGATTTAATGACGGTAATCACTACTCATTAGAGCATAACGGGGTTAAGTAATGACAAAGCAACTTGCGCTAATACTTGCGTTATTACTTTGTGCATTTGGCGCAGGTTGGCGAGTCAACGGGCTTTATCACGACAGCTTAGAGCTAACAGCTCAAAAAGTGGCAGATAAAACCCGTATTAATCTTGAAGAAATATCAAGCCAATCAGGCCAAGCGCTTGAGGAAAAATTGGAGGGGATTGCCAATGCTGCCCCCAGAGAAATACGCACTGAAATTATTAAGCCTGTGTTTACTAACGTTTGTGTTAGTGATGAGTTTGTCAGCATGTACAACCAAACCGCCGACAATATCGAGCGTGAACTATCAGGAAAACCTGTTAAAAAAATGCTCGACGGACATTCCGAGACTCACGGGAACAACAGGCCGTGATATCTCAGAGCCATTAGAAAAAATGGCTATTTTATACGGTCAATGTGCCGCACGGCACAACCAATTAACGGACGAAATCAGAAAGAGAAAGGAACTATCTCATGACTAAAAAAATTATTACGTTAACTATCAATGAAAAAGACGTTAGCTTTGAGCCAAATATCACGGCTTATAATGGCATGATTAACGATATGTCGATGGACAATAAAGTTGCCCCGCTCACCACTTATTTAAAACGTATTGTCACCGCTGAAAGCAAAGAATATTTAGACGAATTACTCAGCTTTCCGGGGGCTGCCGCACAGCTAGCCGAAGCAGTAAACAAAGAATACGCGCCAAAGCTGGAAATTAGCGTAAAAAACTAAAAAACCGTGTTCGTGCAATTGAGCGCAATGAGTTAGAGCAATTCATTGCGCTCAGAAAACACTATTTACCTCATGAGCCGGACACGGAAGAAAATATCGCTACTGCAATCTGGTTAGATAACCGTCACTGGGAAAACACGCAAATTGCAGTCGCAAACGGAATTGTATTAGCGTTTAAAGGTGACTCATGAGCGAGTTAGATTTTACTCTCAGCCTTATCGACAATATCACAAAGCCTATTCGACAAGTGCAATCGGCTGTCTCTAATTTTGCTAGAGATAGCCAAGTCGCCTTTGGTAAAATTGCGGTAGGCGGTGCAGGCCTTGCCGGGGCGTTCTGGTCTATTAAAAGCATTCTTGACCCTGCCATTGAAATGAATGACGCCATGATGAGTGCATCATTACAGGGTATTGATGATGGCATTATGTCTAAAGTGTCTAAAGACGCCCTGAAATTCGCATCCCAATACGGAAAATCATCCATTGATTTTGTCAATTCCACTACGGCAATCAGCAAAGCCATTAACAATGTCACGCAGCAAGATTTGCCGCAATTAACCCGTATTACCAATACGACAGCCGCTGCATTGAAAGCCACATCAACCGAAGCCGCCGAATACATGGGGCAAATGTTCAATCAGTTTGAAAACCAAGCCAATGCCGTCGGTCATGTTAAATTTGCCGAAGATTTGGCAGGTAAGGCCGTGTATATGTCAAAAGCATTTGGCGTATCGATGGCTGAAATAACAGGTTTGATGGAGGGTGCAAAAAATGCAGGTACGCAATTTGGCGTCGGGATTGATGAACAGCTCGCAGTGTTGGGTGAGCTACAACGAACGCTAGGCGGTGAGTCGTCGGGGGCGTATGAAGCATTCCTCAAAACAGCCACCGATAGCGGTAAAAAACTCGGCCTGTCATTCGTCAATGCGTCAGGCCAGATGTTATCCATGCCTGAAATGCTGGATAAATTGCAAGCCAAATACGGCAAGAGTATTGAGGGCAATTTAAAAGCCCAAAAAGAAATTGAAGCGGCCTTTGGTGATTCTGCCGTCGTGGTCAAACAGCTTTACGGCAATGTCGATATTTTGCGAAAAAATATTGGTTTCTTGGGGGCTAGTGACGGAATGAAGCGCACCACGGAACAAGCCGCAAAATTAGCCAATCCGTGGGAACGACTGATGTCTATTTGGCAATCTATCCGCATTGCCATTGGTATGACGCTATTACCTGTTATTACGCCATTAATTGATAAGCTCGCAGAGGGAGGTCAAACCCTTGTGCGTTGGTTTACGTTATTCCCTAACATTGCACGATGGGTTGGTTATATCACGATGGGAACACTCGGTTTTGCCGCCGCAGGTGCTGCCGCAAATATCGTGATGGGTATTTCCAAATTTATCATGGTGGGGTTAAGTATCATCATGGGGGTATTTAGTGGTGTGCTAAAAATGGGCACTGCTGCTATTTGGTTATATCGCACAGCAATATTGGCATGGAATACCGCCCTTAAATTTATTCGCGGCACATTGTTAGCGGTGCGTATTGCTGCAATGGCGGCAGGAGTCAGCTTTTCATTTATGAGCTGGCCTATCTTATTAGTAATTGGCGCTATCGCCCTACTCGCTTATGGCATCTATAAACTCATTAAACATTGGGATGATGTTAAAGCCGCAGTAATGAACACGACAGCGTTTAAAGTGGTGGCGATAGCTGTTCGCATGGTTGGATTAGTTGCCGCACAAGCGTGGGAATGGATGGCACAAAAATGGCAAGAATTTAAAGATTATTTCGGTGATACCTTAGTTTTCAAAACCATTATTGCCATGTCTGAATTAATTAGCCAAGCGTTTAATACCGCATGGAATGCCATTGCAGATGGTTGGGCGGCACTTTGGGGCGCATTTGAAAACTTCTCACTAATTGACACATTCGACAACATGATTGAGGGGGTTGTTAAGCTGTTCTTTGACGCATGGGAAACTATCGAATCATCCTTTGCTAAAACATTTAACGGCATTATCGACCTGTTAAATTACTTGCCGGGTGTCAATATTGAAACCAAAACTACCGGAACCGTTGACGGCTCCCCCGCCCCAGCAGGAGCGGCAGGTTTATTAGTCGGTGGGCAACTTAGCGGCGTAGAGAAAGGCGGCATTAGTCGGCAAATCAGCAATAACCGAACCCAATCGATTGATAACAGCAAGCGATACGATACAGTAAATATCAATGTGACAAACGGAATGTCACCAACGGATTTAGCGGAATGGACTGCGCTTGATAATGGTTAACTTACTCTACATTGATTTATTAATTACAAACCGAGATTTGACATTAAACTCCGGCAATGAACCGGAGTTATGCAATAACCGTCAATCAATCACCCAAGATGTGGCACACCGTATTATTGAAAGCGGACTCGCCACCCAATTAGTGGCAGAGCGTAGCCCAACATTACGTGCGGACATTCGCACGCAAATGGAAATCTTGGTTGAAAGTGATGAACGGTTAGTTCCGGGTACCGTTGTGATTGATGAAGAAAATACTAAGCGACTTTGGGTAACCGCTGATACTTATGATTTTGGCCGTATCAATTTAGGGGTGAATTATGAACAGTAAAAACATTCCTGAAATTGATTATGAACAGGTTTTACGTGATAGCGGGATGCCTGTCTCAGAGGAAGAAATTAGCGATAAATTTGCGGAAATTGTCCACGATGAGGGCTTTGTTACTAACACCTCGGACATGTCGCCGTTTTGGCGCTTGATTAATACCATCGTAACAAAGCCTGTTCGCTGGCTTACGGAAGCATTAATTAATGTCACCTTGAAAAATATGTATTTAGCCACTGCATCAGGGCAATGGCTAGACATGTTTGCATGGGGCGTCAATTTAACGCGCAAGCCTGCCACCGAAGCAAAAGGCGTCATCCGTTTTTATCGTACCGCAGGTGCGGGAACAGTCACCATTCCTGCCGGAACCATAGTGCAAACAGAGCGTATCAACGGGATTATTTACAGTATGAAAACCGTTGAAACGAAAGCGATAAATACCGATAGCGCATTAGTGCCGGTTATCGCTGAAAATGCCGGAGGGGCTTACAATCTTGCTCCTGGTTATTTTCGTATTTTACCCGTGGCGATTGCAGGGATTGAGCGCGTTCAAAGTGAAGAAAATTGGTTATTAGTTCCGGGTGCGAATGCAGAAAGTGACAATGATTTGCGTGACCGCTGCCGCAATCAATACAACTTAGTCGGTCAATATCATACCGATGCGGTTTATCGCGGCATGATAGCGAATGTTGTTGGTTTGAGTATTGACCGTATTTTCTTTTTACATGATGCGCCCCGTGGCGCAGGTACCGCCAATGCGTATTTGTTATTGGACAGTGGCGTCACCAGTCAGCCATTTATCGACAAAGTGAATGATTATATTAATGCACAAGGCCACCACGGACACGGTGATGATATGCGGTGTTTTCCCATGCCAGAAACACAGCACGTATTAAAAGTGACTTTATTTGTGCAAAGTGTGGAAAACTTTACCGCAGAGGAATTGCAAAAACTTAAACAAGATACGGGTGATTTGGTGCGTTGTGCATTTCGTGAAAACACCAATTATGACGTTAAAAAAACATGGCCATATTCGCGTTTTTCATTCTCAAATTTAGGTCGGGAGCTACATAAACAATTTTCCGTCTTGGATTCTATTGTGTTTAGCATACCCGATATTGTCAGTGATTTAAGCGTGCCGCGCCTAAAATCGCTCACGGTTGAGGTGCAAAATGCCCGAGTTTAAAGAGCGATTAAAGCGACTGCAATTGCCGTCATGGATGAACCTTGGTGAGCTCGCCATATTATTACGGTCAGCAAAGCGATTTTGGGAAATAGTTTATAGCTGGTTAACGTGGCCTTTGGCGCAATTAGACCCCGATACATGCACCGAGCCATTATTAAACTTGTTGGCCTATCAGCGCGATATCCACCGCTTTAATAATGAACCGTTGGATTTATACCGTAAGCGCGTGAAATATGCATTTATCAACGCCAAAGACTCCGGCAGTGTCGCAGGATTTATTGAGATATTTAAACGCCTTGGTGTGGGCTATGTCGAAATTAATGAGCGACAGCCGGATATTGACTGGGATGTCATTATTTTACGGGTCAGCGACGGGCAAATAGCGAATAACCCTGATTTGTTGCTGCAAATTATCCGTCAGTACGGGCGAACGTGCAGGCGCTATCGCTTTGAAGTCATGGCGGTGCATGAGTTAGGAATGCGAGTGGGCTTTATTGAAGCCGATTATATTTGCTATTACGCCACGCTTCCAAATCAACCATTATTTATTCGAATTGGACAAATTACCGCGTCAAGTGAAACCTTTGGCGCATCATTAATGTAAAGGACTACATTCATGGCATCAGTTATTACTACTGCTTTCGAAAATTGGAAAGCCCAAGAAGCGGCAAGCGGTAAGGCCGTATTGTTGGATGAATTCGTGTTCGCTAATGTGCCGAATTTAGACCCAACCAAACCCATTGACCGAAACGAAAAATTACCCCCTGCAAATCAAATTGTTCACCGTCAAGCGGTCAATAAAGCAGGTTTAGCCAGCGAAAACGCCGTGGCCTATAGTGTCACGATGGGTACGGAAGTTGGTAATTTTGATTTCAACTGGATAGGCTTATTAAATAAAGCATCTGGCACGGTTGCAATGATTACCCACGCCCCGACCCAAAAGAAATTAAAAACACAAAATGGCCAACAAGGGAACGTGTTAACCCGTTCGTTTTTATTGGAATTTCAAGGGGCAGCAAAAGAAACTCAAATCACGACTACTGCCGAAACATGGCAAATTGATTTTACTGCACGTTTGTCGGGCATTGATGAAATGCAACGCCTGATTAATATTGATAGTTACGGCGCGGCGGCATTCTTTAATGATGGTTTTGAAGTTACGCGCAGTGGTGAACAATTTACCGTCAAAAAAGGTTTGGGTTATGTCGGCGGCTTACGTGGCGAGCTGGCACAAAACCAGATTTTAAATGGCTTGCGCAATACTAAAATTTACGCTGATTTTAGTTATCAAGGAAACATTATTAGCAAATGGAACACGGTTGTTAAAATTACATCAGCACCAACATTAAATAATTATGTTGATGCGGCTGGATTTATGCATCAGGTGTTTGCTATTGCCAGCATTGACGCATCAGGGAGCGTAAAAGATTTACGCCCAATAGGCGCGTTAAGCGACCAAGATATTAATCTATTAAATCAAGAGGTTAATAAGAAATTTAATGGCGTCCTTTCAAGCGCTACTGTCCCCCATCCATCTGGGAAATATTCTGGGGCGATGGAATCTACTGGCGAATTATATAAAAAAATGAAAGGGATAAGAGTAAAATCAAATCATGATGATAGTGCGATTTTACTTGCTGTTGGGGATAATGGTGCCATATTCACAGCAGTTTACGGAAGCAATGGTAACTTTATAAAAAGCGGATGGCTATTAGATTATGATAGTGCAATTAGCAAACAAGAAGTTGAGGTTTTATTAGGGAAAAAATTTGATAAAAATCAAATAAAAAATGAATTTGGGGAGGATATTGAGAGCGTTGTTTCTCAAGATTTCATCACTCGGATGATGAAAGAAAAAGCCAGTAATAATGAACTAAACATAGGGTTAGCAAGTAAATTTAATGCCGCAAAAGAATTTAACAATGTGCCACCGTCAGAGTTTTCTGGTGCAATCAATGTTAATAATGACCTATATAAAAAAATGAAAGGCATCAGAGTTAAATCAAGTACTAGCGATGCTGCAATTTTGCTATCCGTTGGAAGTGATGGCGCAATATTTACTGCTGTATATGACGAAAATGGGAAATACTTAAAAAGTGGTTGGATGCCAGCTCCAGAAGATACATTGTCTGTCAATCATTTAGCAAATGATGTTGGAAGTTCAACACAAAAAATAATGAATCAAAAAGCGGTAACGGATGCAATTAATGCAGTCTGTCCAATTGGGTCATCAATTCTTTGGAATACATCTGCGCCAATTCCTAGCAACTTCTGGGCTAATGAGGGGCGTTCATTTTCTGAGATTGAGTATCCAGAAGCTGCAAAGATATTCCCTGATTTAAAGCTACCAGACGATAGGGGGTATGCAATACGAGTCGCTGACAATGGAAGAGGAATAGATGCAGGTCGTAAGGTTGCAACATACCAAGAAGATGCACTGCAGAAATTCACGGGTAAAGTTGACTTAATTGGGCAATCTTTATCGGGTGGTGCTGGCGAAGGCGTATTAAAGATGGGAGAACAAAAAGCGGCCTCGGCGGAGGGTGGGAGAGTTTCATTTGCTCCTAGGGATTTAACGTTCGATGTATCTCTCGTAGCCCGCACAGCAAACGAAACACGCATGAAAAACGTAGCTAAAATTTTAATAACGAGAATGAAATAATGAGATATTCAACTGAAATTCAAAAAGCGCAATTGGATGAACAAGGTTTAGCAACTATCGCGGGATGGGTAGAAGTCTACCTTTGCGATTCAATGACCCGTGAATATGTTCGAGCATCATTAGACAATGTCCCTTTTGGTGGTTCTGTTGTTGCAGATGCTTATTTAGATAAGCCAGACCTTCCAACCAAATCAGGTATTGCAATTATTCGCAGTGACGACGAAAAATCATGGTTACACGTTCCTGACTACCGCAAAAAAACAGCTTACAGCACGGAAACACGCCAACCTATTGAAATTGACTTTATTGGTGACCTGCCCAGCGATTTAACATTGTTAACACCAAAAACAGAATTTGATAAGTGGAATGGTAAAAAGTGGGTAACAGATACCGATGCACAAAAAGCGGCTTTAGTCGCGCAGGCTGAACAAGAAAAAGCACAGCGATTAGATGAAGCGAATAGCACTATCACGTATTTGCAAGATGCCATTGAAGTCGGTCTTGATGATGACGATTACGAAACAAAATTGAAAGCATGGAAAATATACCGTGTTTATCTCAATCGCGTTGATACATCTACTGCACCGGATATCGAATGGCCAGTGAAACCGTAATACACCCAAAGTGGCGTAAAAGTCTGATGAAAATGTCCCCGACCATGTCGGGGCTAACTTGTTCGATGGTGCCTGCACATCCGTTTATTTACGGGCTTGGGCAAAAAACCGATACAGGCTGCTATTTAAGCCCAACGAATGCCATTAATCATATTGCAAAGAAATTGGCAGGGGCGGGTGAAACTGACATTGTTGTCATGATGGTATGCGCTAAATCGCAGGTAGAATTTATGTCATTGTTACAAGTGTTTTCGTCTGTGTTTCCATTGCCAGTTTTCTCACAAGTGGAACGCATGGCAAAAACAGCGGCTAATCTGCAAGTCACCAAAATGCAATTGCCGGGCAAACAATTTGGCGGCTTACCTAAGCCGCAGGCACTATCAACATCAACAAGTCGAGCAACAATTAATGCTCAATTGATAGAACAGGCGAAAAATAGCGCAGGCAGCGCAAGCGGTATTGATGCCATGAAATCTGCTATGTCTGGCTTTAAATCAGCAAGAGAGAACGCACTTAAAGAGATTGGCAATAAACTCACGGAGTTACTCGGAAAATCCGTGGTTATTTGGAGTTTTACGGGCAAAGGTACAGGCGATTATTTAGCGGAACGGCTACAAAAAGATATCCCTGAGCCAGATGCCATTTTTACATTGGCTACACTGTTTGCAGGAAGTGAACTGGCACCACTAAAAGGAATGCTTCATGATCCAACAAAATCAATCAACAGCACAGAACCCGACAATCACGCTCGCCCTTGATGGTGAAGCTATTCCGCTGAAAAACATCAAAGTTAATTCGTCTATTCAATTTCAAGATAAAGACCAGTCCGGTCAAACGTCCAGCACATCCGTAGCGGAGCAAGGCATTAAGCCGCAAGAGTTGCGCATCACGGGTGTGATTAATTTTATTGATGAAAAAATACTCACGCGACTATTTACGTTAGCAAGAGCCACCGAAAACGGAAAGTTAAAACGTTATCGGGTGGCAAACCACACCGCAAAAGCGATTAATTTTCGCATTGGTACTTTTACCAACAATCTTGATGCCAGTGAAATTGATGGGCAGATGGCGTGGCAAGTCACATTCACGTTGCGAGAGCATTTATCCGTATCGGAGAAAAAAGACGCCAGAGCCGCAGCACAAGTCAAAGCGAAAAAACAAACGGGCAATCCGAAAGCACCGACGGCAGAGTCAAAAGAAGAAAAAGACGAATTAAGTTGGTTTGAAAGTACGGTTTTGAAACCGATTGATGATTTAGGGAATAAATAATAATGAAACCCATTAGCCGCTGTTATTTATCCAATGATGAAGTCCATATTGTGGATGCTAAAATCATGCTTGAACTATCGGCGTGTGGTCGTGGTTTTTTGACGGTTGAGACAGAAGATGATTACACAGGTAAATTAGTGCGCTTTGATACGGGGTACACCGATTCACTGTATCGGTATTTCACGGGATACGTTGAACGCTCACAACCTGCCGATAATGGCTTTCAAAAATTATTTGTTCGTGAGCTCGTTGGCCTGTTTGATAAAATGTGGCCATGTTCATTTCAGCACCCAACATTAAAAACCATCACCGACTACTTACAGGAAAATAGCGGATTAACGTTTATTTTACCCGATGCAAAATACATCAATACGCCTATTCCTCATTTCACCCACAACGGTACCGGATATCAGCTACTAACTAATTTAGGCGTAGTTTTTAGTATCACTGATTATGTGTGGTATCAAATGCCCGATGGTAAAGTTTTTGTCGGCAGTTGGGTTGATTCGATGTTTAAATCCGATAGCCACGAAATCCCCGCAGAATTTTCAAAGAATCAATCTGCAGGTAACAGCGCCACTTATCCATTAATCCACGATTTACGTGCCGGAACCGTGGTAAATAATCAGCGGGTTAATAAAATTCAGCTTGAAAATGATGATATTACGCTCTACTGGACAGCCGCAAATCCATTGACAGGGAAAGCCGAAAATAAGAGCCCAATTCAAAAACAAATTGATAAGGCTTACCCCGAATTATCCGCAGGTTTACATTTACCAAAATTCGCGCGAATTGAATCACCAAGCGAGTCAGTTAGTGCCGGTGATATTTCTGACCCATTCAGACCGAAATATGCCGTTGACGTGCAATTGCTGGATAGTGACGGTAACGAATCAGCCGCACCAACTTACAAAGCGGTACCTTTACCACTACCAATGGCAGGCGGTGAAAGCGGTATGTTTCAATTTCCACCCGAGGGAACATTAGTCGAAATTGCTTTTGAAGGCGGCAGGCCAGATAAACCCTTTATCCGGCAAACGCTCAGTCAAAATAATACCCTACCGGACATACAACCAGGGGAGCAATTGCAGCAACAGCGCAAAGAAGTTTTTCAGCGTGTCACACAAGATGGTAGTTGGAACCGTGAAACTGACCAAAGCATTAATGAAGCGTCAATGTTACGTATTATCAAAGCGGACAAAGAACAGCGCGAACTGGTCGCGAGGGAAACCACAGTACAGGCCAGCGACACATTAACCGTTCTAGGTACACGAAAATTACTAGCGGGCGCTATACAGCAATTATCTGAGGGTGACTACTCAATCGCCACATCATCAAATTATGTCGCCAGTATTGAAAAAGACATGACACTTGATATTGGACAAAACTCAACTATCACCGTGGGACAAAAGCTGATAGAGAAAGTTGGACAAATAAAACAAAGTATCGCAGGCGCACAGCAACAAATTATTGCCCCTGTTGTTTGGATAGGTAGCCAGCAAATCAACGTCGCACAGCTAATGATAGACACACTTGATGTAGTGAAAGAATTAGCAGAATTGACAGCAGCACACACTCACAGCAATACAGGCGCACCATTAAACGCGCAAGCGATTAAAGGTACTGGCACCAAGTCAGACACCTTGAATGAAAAGTATTCTCCCGTCATTGGTAAGTAAAGTTATCGTCCACCATTTGCCCACCGAGTGTGGGCTTTTTTATGCGTCCAATATAGCAGCCTGAGCGCAACTCAGAGCGCACCAATCACCCAACCATACCACACAATAAATAAAATGGATCGCACTTACTGCATTGCGCTAGCGAGTCACAGCGCCCACGAAAGAAAAGATTTCACCACGTAAAACGCACTACACCGCACCCGCCTGCACAATTTGGATCTAAAAATTATTTCAGTTTTAAAATTCTACAAAACATATCGCCAAGCCGCGCCAGTACTAGGGAGTTGACAAAAATCTCAAACTGAAATGTGTGAAAAGAATTTCAATAGATTTCAGTTTTTGGATCACAAAGCGGATCGCGTTAAAAACACAACACAATGAAATATATAAATATTTTCTATTTTACGTGAGTTTTATTGGATCGCGATATCAACCGTATAATTTCAGAAAGCCAGCAACCATGCGGCTTGAGAGGAATTGAAAAACTGAAATGAACTGGAAAATTATTTGGGGAAATTAGCGTGACATACTTTAGACAAAATAAAAATAGTTGTGACATGTCACGAAAATAATCAATGGTAGTGAAAAATCTCAGGGGACAAAAAAGGGACAATGACTACTAGACACAAAAAAGCCACCGTCTATAAAGTGGCTTATCATACTGATATTAAAGTTTAATTTTGGTGGGTTGTGGGGGGCTCGAACCCCCGACCTAATGATTAAGAGTCACCTACTCTGCCAACTGAGCTAACAACCCGATACAAATTATTTAACGCCTAACAATTGCTACAGTCAATATGATTCTGCTATTTTTATTATCTAAGTTAATTTAAAGTTACGAATGTAAAATTTAAGAAAACTATCGCTTGAATAAACATCACTTCGTTTCTAACAAGATAACTTTTCCTTACTCTAATTGAGATTTGTGTCACAATATTTCACGCAAACATAACCACAAAATTATAAAAAAGACTGTGGCTAATTATCACAAACCACTACGGACATCTTTAGTATGGAAGAAAATGCGAATTCACTATCAACACAACCCAACGCTGATCGTAATCAGCTAAAACGTAGTCTTAGTAACCGCCATATACAACTTATTGCTATTGGTGGCGCAATTGGTACAGGCTTATTTATGGGTTCTGGTAAAACCATTTCACTTGCGGGCCCATCAATTATCTTTGTGTATATGATAATCGGCTTTGTGCTATTTTTTGTGATGCGCGCAATGGGTGAACTGCTACTTTCTAATCTGGACTACAAATCATTCAGTGATTTTTCTGCTGACCTTATCGGCCCATGGGCAGGTTTCTTTGTCGGTTGGACATACTGGTTTTGCTGGGTTATCACAGGTATTGCCGATATCATTGCCATAACAGCCTATGTGAGCTTTTGGGTTCCTGATTTTCCTGAATGGGTAACCTCATTTATCTGCGTAGTCACCTTATTAACACTCAACCTGGTTTCTGTCAGGCTTTTCGGTGAGCTCGAATTTTGGTTCGCTATGATAAAGATTGTTGCCATAGTGGCTCTCATTGCAGTAGGTGGCACACTAATTGCCATGAATTTTCAATCCCCTACGGGTCATACGGCATCTTTAAGCAACATCTGGAATGATGGTGGAATGTTTCCGATGGGGATCAGCGGCTTCTTTGCTGGCTTCCAAATTGCTATTTTTGCGTTTGTTGGGATTGAATTAGTCGGAACGGCAGCCGCTGAAACACGCGATCCAGAAAAATCTTTACCGAAAGCTATCAACGCGATACCTATCCGGATCATTGCATTCTATGTGTTATCTTTAATTGTGATTATGGCAGTTACCCCATGGCGAACCATATTGGCCGATAAAAGCCCATTTGTAGAAATGTTTGTCCTGATAAGCTTACCTGCAGCAGCAAGTATTGTTAACTTTGTCGTTTTAACTTCTGCAGCTTCTTCTGCAAATAGTGGTGTATTTTCCACCAGTCGAATGCTTTTTGGGCTTTCAAAAGAAGGGGATGCACCAAAACAGTTCAGCCAATTATCGAAAAAAGCCGTACCCGCTACTGGGTTAATTTTTACCTGTATCTGCCTCAGTTTTGGTATTGTTCTGATCTATTTTATTCCTGATATCATGCATGCATTCACACTAGTCACAACCGTGTCTGCAATTCTTTTCATGTTTATTTGGAGCATGATTTTATATAGCTATTTAAATTTCCGTAAAAAGCGACCTGAGATGCACAAAGCATCCCATTATAAAATGCCTGCGGGTATTGTGATGTCGTGGTTAAGCCTCGCCTTTTTTGCCTTTATGGTTGTTTTATTGGCATTTCAGCACGATACAAGACAAGCCTTAATAGCAACACCAGTTTGGTTTATTTTGCTCTTCATTGGTTACCAATTCGCTAAGCGCAAAAAGAACCATTAATGAAAAATAAGCAAAAAGGCCGAATAACAGTATTGTTACTCGGCCTTTTTAGTTTATAAACTCGCTCGATTAACTTGCTTTATATTCTGCCTCGGCTTCATCAAAACGAGCCTGCGCAGCTGCACTTGGTGCTTTAGTTATCAAGCTGACAACAACAATCGCGATTGTTGCTAATAAGAAACCTGGGATGATCTCGTACAAATCAAACCATTTGTATTTTATCCAAACGAGTACTGTCACTGCACCAACTAACATTCCTGCGAGTGCGCCCGTACGCGTCATTCGTTTCCACATTACAGAGATTAAAACAACAGGACCAAACGCTGCACCGAAACCAGCCCATGCATTACTCACTAATGCCAAAACTTTATTATTTGGATCACGAGCAATGTAAATGGCAATTGCAGCGACTAACAACACCATAAAACGCCCGACCCATACTAACTCTTTTTGGCTAGCACTCTTACGAATAAAAGGCTTATACAAGTCTTCCGTTAGCGCACTCGCACAAACTAATAATTGGCAACTTAACGTACTCATTACCGCGGCTAGTATGGCTGATAATAAAATACCAGCGATCCATGGGTTAAACAAAAGCCCCGTTAACTCCATGAATATACGCTCATTATTTTGCATGACCGAACCCGCTAAAGCCGGATTATTTTCAAAATAAGCGATACCAAAGAAGCCAACCGCAATCGTTCCACCTAGGCATAACACCATCCATGTCATACTTATACGTCGAGCAGAACGAATAGTACGAGCAGAGTCTGCTGCCATAAAACGTGCTAAAATGTGAGGTTGCCCAAAATAGCCTAATCCCCAACCTAATAATGACAGAATTGCGATGATATTCATGTCTTTAAACATATCAAGATATTCAGGATTCTTAGCTTTGATCACTTCAATAGAGGTATCAATTCCCCCTAAAGAAAGGATCACAACAATAGGTGTAAGAATCAATGCGAAGATCATTAATGAAGCTTGAACAGTATCGGTCCAACTCACGGCTAAAAAGCCACCTAGAAAAGTGTAAGCAATCGTCGCGAGTGCACCTAACCACATCGCCTTCTCATAGCTCATATTAAATGTGCTTTCAAATAACAAGCCACCTGCGACCACACCTGACGCACAATAAATCGTAAAGAAAACTAAAATAACAACAGCAGAAATAATACGTAAAATCTTACTGTTATCCTCAAAACGGCTAGTAAAGTAGTCCGGTAATGTTAACGCATTATTATTTTTTTCTGTTTGGACACGTAAACGCCCAGCAACAAATAACCAGTTAAGATATGCACCGAGACTCAAACCGATAGCAATCCAACTTTCAGAAATCCCGGCCAAGAAAATCGCACCTGGTAACCCCATGAGTAACCAACCGCTCATATCTGAGGCACCAGCAGACAATGCAGTTACAACACTGCCTAAACTTCTCCCACCCAGAATATAGTCGTCAAAGTTTTTCGTTGAGCGATAGGCCATATAACCAATTAATAACATGCCAGTAATGTATACGACGAACATAATGATCATCGGAGTGCTTACAGTCATCCTGTTTTCTCCATTGAGTAGCTTTAAAATTATTAGTTATCTTTATAAGTGACCGCTGATAACTTGTAACTTCATGGTGTTGCACTTTATTGCACATATTTAATTTATCTGCGCAAACACCAAATAGGTTGTGATTGTTTGTGTTGCACTAACTTAATATCTTAACTGCCACATCCTAGACAGAGTCGTATTAAATTAACAAGAAATTAACTATTTTTTATTGCATAAATAGAATCCATATCACAAATGTTAAAATTTAAACTTAAATTCACAATCAGATGTTTAATCGCCTCATCTAAAGATGATAAATATAACTACATGTAAAATATAACAAATAAATGAATACCAATTTAATTGAAATTATTAGAACTCAAAAAACTCGATATGTTTCACATTTCTTTCAGAAATTACACGTAACAATGTTGCACAAAGTTGCAACATTAAGATAATGTGGTGTAACTTTTTGATTAAAATGACTCGTGACCTAGAGGAATTAAGATGAGTAGCACTACAACTATGGGTGTGAGACTTGATGAAGCAACTCGTGAACGCATTAAAAATGCCGCTCAGCGTCTTGACCGCACATCACATTGGCTTATCAAACAAGCTATTTATAATTACCTAGAACAACTCGATAATGGCCAAGCCTTTCCAGAGCTCTCACCGGGTATCGATGTAAAAGAAAATCAAACTTCTGATGAAGACACCACCGTTGAATCTAACTATCAACCATTCTTAGATTTCGCAGAGCACATTTTACCACAATCTGTAAAACGCTCTGCAATTACTTCTGCTTACCGAATTCCTGAAACACAAGCCGTGCCAATGTTGTTACAGCAAGCACAGCTCCCTACAGAACAAGCTGAAGCCGCTCATAAATTAGCTTATTCAATAGCTGAAAAACTACGCAATCAAAAAAATGGCATCGGCCGCTCAGGTTTAGTTCAAGGTCTACTCCAAGAATTTTCACTTTCATCTCAAGAAGGTGTCGCATTAATGTGTCTCGCAGAGGCCTTACTGCGCATTCCTGATAAAGCAACTCGAGATGCGCTCATCCGCGATAAAATTAGCAATGGGAATTGGCAATCACACCTTGGCCAAAGTAGCTCAATGTTTGTCAATGCCGCGACTTGGGGTCTGCTATTTACGGGTAAGCTAGTTTCTACGCATAATGAAGCTAAACTCTCAACCTCACTTAATCGCATCATTAGTAAAAGTGGTGAACCGCTGGTACGCAAAGGCGTTGATATGGCGATGCGCCTTATGGGAGAGCAATTTGTTACTGGCGAAACTATTTCCCAAGCGCTCGCTAACGCACGAAAACTCGAAGATAAAGGCTTCCGCTATTCCTACGACATGCTGGGCGAAGCCGCATTAACGGAAAAAGATGCACAAGATTACATGGTGTCTTACCAACAAGCTATCCACGCGATTGGTAAAGCATCAAATGGCCGCGGTATTTATGAAGGCCCTGGTATTTCAATTAAGCTATCAGCATTACATCCACGTTATAGCCGTGCACAATACTCTCGCGTAATGGAAGAGCTTTATCCACGCCTGTTATCCCTAGTATTACAAGCGCATCAATACGATATAGGGATTAATATTGACGCAGAAGAAGCCGACCGCTTAGAAATCTCTTTAGATTTACTAGAAAAACTCTGTTTTGAACCACAACTCGCGGGGTGGAATGGGATTGGCTTTGTTATCCAGGCCTATCAAAAACGCTGCCCATTTGTGATTGACTCAATCATAAATTTAGCTGAACGCAGCCAACGTCGTTTAATGATCCGTCTGGTAAAAGGGGCTTATTGGGACAGTGAAATCAAGCGCGCGCAAATGGATGGGCTAGAAGGTTACCCAGTTTATACGCGTAAAGTGTATACTGACGTTTCTTACATTGCCTGTGCACGAAAACTGTTGTCGGTTCCCAATTTAATTTACCCGCAGTTTGCAACGCACAACGCACATACTCTCTCTGCTATCTACCAAATTGCAGGTAAAAACTACTACCCAGGCCAATATGAATTCCAATGTCTACATGGAATGGGTGAACCACTTTATGAACAGGTGGTTGGTAAAGTCGCTGATGGCAAACTAAACCGCCCTTGCCGTATTTATGCACCTGTCGGTACTCACGAAACACTACTTGCCTATCTGGTGCGTCGATTATTAGAAAATGGTGCAAATACTTCATTTGTAAACCGTATTGCTGATGCCACTATTCCGCTAGATGAATTAGTTGCTGACCCAGTTAAAGATGTCTTAGAACTGTCTAAAACTGAAGGTCAAATTGGCTTACCGCATCCAAAAATTCCGTTACCACGTGATTTATACGGCCAAGAACGAGTAAATTCGATGGGGCTTGACCTATCAAACGAACATCGACTCGCTTCCTTATCAAGTGCCCTACTGAGTGCAGGTATGCATCAAAAAATAGCAGAACCGCTGTTAGGGGGCAATTTCCAAGCTTCGCAAACGTTACCTGAAGCAACACCAATTATAAACCCTGCCTGTAATAAAGATATAGTTGGCCATGTTCGTGAAACAACAGAACAAGAAGCTGAACATGCATTAAATACCGCTAACGATGCGGGTACTATCTGGTTCGCAACTCCGCCTTCTGAACGAGCAGCTATCTTATTACGAGCCGCTGACCTTATGGAGCAACAGTTACAGCCACTATTAGATATTTTAGTTCGTGAAGCGGGTAAGACCTACAACAATGCAATTGCGGAAGTTAGGGAAGCGGTAGATTTTCTTAATTACTATGCAACTCAAGTCAAGAATGATTTTGATAACAATACGCACCGTCCTTTAGGGCCTGTGGTCTGTATTAGTCCATGGAACTTCCCGTTAGCAATATTTTCAGGCCAAATTGCAGCTGCTCTCGCGGCAGGAAATACCGTACTCGCGAAGCCGGCAGAACAAACACCATTAATCGGTGCTATTGCGGTTTCCATTTTGCATCAAGCGGGTATTCCACGCGATGTACTGCAATTTTTACCGGGTAAAGGTGAAACGATTGGTGCCCAACTCGTTGGTGATAGCCGTGTTCGTGGAGTCATGTTTACGGGGTCAACTGAAGTTGCAGGATTACTTCAACGTAATATCGCTGGACGCTTAGATGCACAGGGCCGACCAACCCCGCTGATTGCAGAAACGGGCGGATTAAATGCAATGATCGTTGATTCTTCTGCATTAACAGAACAGGTTGTCATTGATGTTGTCGCATCTGCATTTGATAGCGCAGGTCAGCGTTGTTCAGCACTGCGCATTCTATGCATCCAAGAAGATGTCGCAGATAGAACGATTCGTATGTTAAAAGGCGCAATGGAAGAGTGCCGCATGGGGAATCCAGAACATTTATCAACTGATATTGGCCCGGTGATTGACCGTGAAGCAAAAGAAAATATCGATCAACATATTCAAAAAATGCGCAGCAAAGGGAAAGTCGTCTTCCAAGCCGCATTTGAAAATCATGATGATCAACAAGAACAAATGGAAGGAACCTATGTTAAGCCGACATTGATAGAACTTGATGATGTTAGTGAGCTGAAAAAAGAGATCTTTGGCCCTGTTCTGCACGTTGTACGTTTTAAACGAGATGAGCTAGAAGCACTCGTTGAACAAATTAACGCTGCGGGTTATGGGCTGACACTTGGTGTTCACACTCGTATCGATGAAACTATCAACCAAGTTGTTTCAAAAGCTAAAGTAGGTAATCTGTACGTAAACCGAAATATGGTTGGTGCCGTTGTTGGTGTGCAACCTTTTGGTGGTGAAGGTTTATCTGGAACTGGGCCTAAAGCAGGCGGGCCACTATACCTCTATCGTTTATTAAGCGAACGCCCAGATAACGCGGTTTCAAACACTTTAGAGAGACAAGATAGCCATTTACCGATGGATGCCAGTGCCCGAACCGTATTACTCGAGCCATTTGAAGCACTTACTCAATGGTCTGAAAAACAAAATTCGGTTATTTCCCCCTCCGTTATTGAGCTATTTACACGCCATAGTCAGACAGGAACCACTCGTGTGTTGCCCGGTCCAACGGGAGAAAGGAATACCTATACCTTGCGCCCACGTGGTTTGATTTTATGCCTTAGCGATAATGAACAAGATTGTTTAACTCAGTTAACAGCGGTGCTTTCTGCGGGTTGTCAGGTGTTATGGCCAGATAGCGAACTTCATCAGAAGCTATTTAAGTCACTACCTGAAAAAGTGAGAAAAACCATATCGCTAACTAAAAACTGGATAGAATCTAAAGAGCCAATCGAAGGGGTTATTTACCATGGTGACAGCGATCAGTTAAAAGAGGTTTGTGCAGCGGTTGCACAACGTAAAGGGCCTATTATTTCAGTACAAGGCTTTGAACGAGGTGAAACTAATCTGCTGACTGAACGCTTACTTCATGAGCGCTCATTGAGTGTCAATACCGCGGCTGCAGGTGGTAATGCTAGCTTAATGACGATCGGGTAATAAACAAAAGGCCTGACCTCGCAGTTTATGAGGATCAGGCCATCCATCACAATGTGTTTATTTAAAAATACACTTATCTCATAAGAATAACAGTCGCGGTTCCTATCAGATAAGTGCTATCTCATATATTTACTGCTAGAAACATAAAAGGTGCCCACGAGGACACCATTGTTTAAAAACAACAATGAAAATAACGATGCTTATTTTCAGTATGTCATTCTAATTATTGCACTTTTCAGATTCCCAGAATAAATATTGTTCATATTTACGTAATGCAATATTGTAATTGCTAAATGCAGAGTCTGTCATTTTTTCACTTAACTCTTCTTGAACTTTACTTGCAGTAAATTCTTTCATAGAAAAATTAGAAGAAGATAACAGCTCATCTAAACGTCGTAAACGAACAACATATTCACGAACAGTACTATGGCTCATCTCAGTCTGTAAGAATAAATACTGTTTAAATGACATAATATCAAAATAATCAGTATTACTATTGCAATAAATTTCACTACAAAAACGACAAAGTGCAGTAAATTTATCTTGCAGCTCCCCCCAGGTACCTTCATCAACCAATTCAGTCATATCAGCGATAGCTTCTTTATTTAAGATGTCATCGTTGAAAACTAAAGAGATGCGATCAAGGGTCTTGTGACAATGTGCACAATGAGTTTGGCTGTGTTTAAAATCTTTGATGTAACGACTCAGAGGCCGTTTCTTTACAATAGAAGCAGACATAATGGTAAAGCCCTGTGTGTAAGTCTAAATATAAAATTGTAACCAAATAAATCAGGTTACATACATTGTATGCCCATAGCATTAATATATTATTTGCTATGTTGCATTGTGATATGGTGAACCCATATCATATATTCTTACTTTACCTTTAGAGAACTAATCATTCTAAAAATGTACAGTAAGAAAAGGTATCGCCCTTTGTTAAAAACATTCTAACCCGTATCTCGCTCTTTGGCGAATTTCTACGGTGAATCAATTTTGGTATGAATTTGAGTTAGCGTCAACAAAATTAACTTAATTGTCGTTAACCCTGTACACCTATCATTAACCATAAGTTAAGCGATATTTACTTATTAGTTCGCTTAAAAACAAAGACTTTACCTGATAATTTCATCTTCGTACAAAGAAAATTTAATTTAAAAATCAAACTTATACTGATACAAAGGTTTTCTTCTTAAATTTGTGAAGTAGCTCACTTTTCACATCTATAATTGCATCTTAAATGAACAGCCATTAATTCTATAAATATTTCATAGTAAAAATTTATCATTCAACCGTAAATATTTTGTTACAAATAAACGATTTTTTAATAATTTTAATTGTGTATAAAAAAATGTTATAACAATATTTCAAAATCTTATATAGGTAAATTCACGCATAACGCATTATTCTATCTTGCGAGTTGAAACATAATTATCGTCAAAAAATATGTTTATTAAAATTAGACAACCATTTTTCCTTCTCCTAATAAACCTTTAACTTTTTATCTCAAGCTTCAATCACTTCATCCGTCTATTCATCACCCTAGATAAGCGTAAAATAGTCAAAGGCATCCCATAACAACATGATAAAAAACAATTTAGTTATAGTTACAAAATTATGTAATGTAAACATCCTGAAATGAAATATGATAGCCTAATTAAATTGAAACTTAATTAATTAGCTAAGATATTATTTTAGGATTTGTCACGTTTGATATTAAAAACATCTCTTATATACTCAATTTGCTATATAAATAAATAATTTTAATAAGGTTGATTATGAAAAAGTTGATTTTAGCTTGTGGTATGGGTTTATTGGCACTGACAATCACTGCTTGTTCGGAAGAAGAGAAAAAAGGCGAAGTTGCTGGTGCAACTGAAACTTGTAACGCTTACTTCGCTGAAGTTGATAGCTTAATTGCTAAAGCTTCAGAAAACCCGCAAGCAAAAACTCAGTTAGATGCAATGAAAGGTCAGCTGGAAGAAGGTAAAAAACAAGTTGCTGCACTGCCTAAGGATCAGCAAGATAAAGCTTGCCAACAAGGTATTGATGCAATGAAACAGATGAAAGCTGCTTTAGGCCTGCAATAAGCCCTATTCTTCTTTATTCTGTAGATCAACAAGAGCCACACTGGTGGCTCTTTTTATTGCGCACAGAAAAGAAGAACCATCCTTGGTTTTTTTTTTTCCTGACTTAACAATATATTATAGCCATGTGCCAAAACGTTTAATATAAAACTGCTTCATCAGTTGAGCGACAACACAATAGCTCACTAATGTCAGAGCTAGCCATGGGAAATATTCTATTGGCAACGGTTGTAATCCTATCATTTCACCAAATGAAGAAAATGGAATATATAGCCCGAGAGCCATAATTAACCCTGTCGTTAACATAACAGGTAGCGCAGCTGTGCTTTGTATAAAGGGGATTTTTTGTGTTCTTAACATATGAACAACTAGCGTCTGAGAGAGTAACCCTTCAACAAACCAACCGGATTGGAACAACGCTTCATGAGCAACACTATTTGCTTGGAACACGTACCACATTAGCGCAAAAGTCGTGATATCAAAAATAGATGACGTTGGCCCAATCCAAAGCATAAAGCGGCCAATATTTTTTGCATCCCATTTACGAGGTCGTTTTAAAAACTCTTTATCCATTTTATCCCAGGGTAATGCAAGCTGGGAAATATCATACAGCAAGTTTTGAACGAGCAAATGAATGGCTAACATCGGTAGGAAGGGAATAAATGCACTGGCAATCAATACAGAAAATACGTTACCGAAGTTAGAGCTCGCTGTCATATTTAAGTATTTAATAATATTGCCGAAAGTTTCACGTCCTTTAATCACCCCCTGCTCTAATACCATTAAATCTTTTTCAAGTAAGATAATATCCGCAGATTCCTTAGCAATGTCCGTCCCTGTATCAACTGAAATTCCCACATCAGCATCACGTAATGCCGGTGCATCGTTAATCCCATCACCAAGAAAGCCAACTGTATGCCCATTTGCTTGTAACCGCTTTAAAATACGGGATTTTTGCAAGGGTGTTAATTTACAAAAAACTGAAACCTGCTCAACTTTCTGACCGAGCTCTTCGTCCGTCAAAGCCTCAATTTCCAGACCAGTCATGATTTCACTGATATTTAGACCAACATCACGACAAATTTTTTCGGTAATAATCGCATTATCACCCGTCAACACCTTCACCGTAACACCATTTTCACGTAGCGCTGCAATGGCTGAAATTGCGCTTTCTTTTGCTGGGTCAAGAAAAGTTAAAATGCCTTGTAGTTCTAACTGATGCTCAGCTTGAGTTGAAAGCGGTAAGCTGGCTTCAGCATCATTCAAACGGCGAGTTGCGAGTAGTAATACACGAAATCCTTGTCTGTTATAGTCACTCACTAGCTCAGTAATTGTTGCTCTTGCTTGGTTATCAAGTAAATGAAGCTCACCATCTTGTTGATAGCTTTGGCAAACAGCTAACATTTCCTCAGCGGCGCCTTTACAAATAAGTAGGGCTTCACCTTCTGGTGTTCGTACTGTCACTGACAATTTACGCCGAATAAAATCAAAGGGTAATTCATCAATTTTTTGAAATCCTTTTAGCTTCTCAACTTCACTGTTCCCTCTACCACGACGAATAATTGCCTGATCCATCATGTTCTTAGCGCCACTTTGATGGAAGCTATTTAGCCAAGCCAGTTGCAAGATTTTACTATTTTTCTGCCCATTACTGTCTAAATAATGTTCTAAAATAATACGATCTTGCGTTAAAGTTCCCGTTTTATCGGTACACAGCACATCCATTGCACCAAAGTTTTGGATAGCATTTAATCTTTTGACAATCACCTTGTGTTTTGACATGGCAATTGCACCTTTGGCTAAATTGGAGCTAACAATCATCGGTAACATTTCGGGTGTTAACCCCACAGCAACCGCCAGTGAGAATAATGTTGCTTCGAACCAATCACCTTTTGTAAACCCATTGATAAGTAAGACAATTGGTACCATGACTAACATAAAACGAATCAATAACCAACTTACGCTATTCACACCACGATCAAATGATGTTTGCGCACGGCTCCCCACAATGGATTTAGCCAACGAGCCTAAATAGGTTTTTCCGCCGGTTGCCACCACAATTCCACGTGCTGTACCGCTGGTAACATTGGTTCCCATTAAACAAATATTTGAAATCTCTAATAATTCATTTTCTGTTGGCGATACGGGATCTAAACTTTTGGCTGAAACGTCACCCAATGTGTCATATTTTTCAACGGGTATAGACTCCCCTGTTAGAATCGCTTGGCTGATAAACAAATCTCTTGATTCGACTAGCTTTAAATCAGCAGGAACCATATCTCCTGCGGATAACAACACAATATCCCCAGGTACTAAGCATTTAATCGGCACCTCTTTTCGAACTGAACGTCCCGTTTTATTGTCGCGACGAAATACCGTAGCTGTCGTTCGAACTAAAGATTTCAATGCTTCCGCAGCTTTATTGGTACGATATTCTTGCCAAAAACGCAAAAATCCACTCAGTAAAACCATAGTGACAATAATAATCACCCCGGTTAAGTCTGTTTCTTCACCTTGACGTTCGGGAATAACATAATCCGTAAAAAAACTAACAACTGCTAATATAATCAGTACGAATATAAATGGATTTTTAAAGGAAGTGAGTAGTTGCTTCCATGCTGGAGGGGCTTTTTCATGAGCAACTTCATTCTCACCTTCAGTCACTAGGCGGTCCATCGCCTCATTCTCAGATAAGCCTAATAGATTTGTTTGATATTCATTGAGCACTTGCTCAATATTTTTACTCGCTTGTTCGCCAACAATATATTTTTGGCGTGCAGCCGCTTTGACGCTTTTACGCGGTTCTCTTATTTCAGTCATAACGTTGTCTCGAATACAACACTCGTGATTTTAACGCTATCCAACTGAAATAAAATTAGTTTATTATCAGTTAGATAGCTCCAGCTTACGACTCCATGACGGAGGGTGGTCGTCCATTTCAGCTCCTATAGTGAGTTAATTTAAAGTCATCAGGCAGGTAGCTCTGATGCGACTTTCCAATTGATAGCACTAACACTTTGCTCAAGACTTATTCTGCATACTAATGCTTCAATTTCCTTTTGCTCGGCGGGTGTTGCAAGGAATTCAGCACACACTTCCAGCTGTTCAGGCTTTAATGTGTCGGCACTACTTAACGATTGCAATCGAATATGAAGCCCGTTAATTGCTTGTAAAATAAGTGTTCTTACTAAAATTTCATCCGTTTGATGGCACATTACACGGATCTTATAGCGCTGTTCTACATCAAGCGCTTGCTGCTGTGGTTGTTTATTAATTCGTGAAGCTGCTTCTCTTAATAAAATGTTGGCGCATAAAATTAATAACGTCGCCATCAATGCCAAAGAGTACTGCCCTAATCCACATAAAACACCGATCCCCGCAGAACACCAAAGCGTTGCCGCAGTATTTAGACCTCGAATGTTCATGCCTTCACGCATAATCACACCCGCCCCGAGGAAACCAATTCCAGACACCACTTGGGCAGCAATACGCCCAGGGCTATCAGGAGATGTTGTTACAGAACTTAAAATAAACACCGCAGCACCTGTTGCAACCAGTGCATTGGTTCTCAAGCCCGCCATTCGTTGACGCCACTGGCGCTCAGCACCGATTAATGCACCAAAACACATAGCAGACAGTAAATTTAAAATATCAGGGGAAAAAAGCATGATAATCCCTCCAAAAATAACTTGGATAATGATTTATATGCCTAATAAAAAGCATATAGCCATATATTTTGAGTAAAATAAATTACTCAAAAACCATTAGCTATTGCCTGGAGGAAATAGAGAATAAATATAGACCAACATGATACACACTCAATACAGCTATAATATGCTATCTAATTAAATACAATTATAAGGGAGTAGTATGATGAGGAAACATCAGACACCGCCCGCCATTGTGGCAAGCAGTGAAAAGAAAAGATGATTACTGGCTTGCCATTAAATTAAGTTTTTATTCCAACTCTGACTGTCCAAGTAATAATCTCCTAAGTAAAAGATGGAAGGAGTATAAGTGGGGAAAATTATTAAGTAAAGAACAAAGTGTTCATTAACTTGAAACTGATCTTTCAATTGGTGTAACAAAAATCCCTTCATCACCCTCTTTTTCATTAAAAAACCAAATACCTTCCGGGTAATCTGGTAATGCGATTAAGTACATTACCCCTTCATTGAAGGGCTCAATAAGTAAAATAGTGCCTTCACGACGCTCTTCCCCGTCTGTTTTTACATAAACACGGTCATTAATATTCATAACAGTCTTTTCCAACAAAATATATTAACCATAAATGTAGCGCATACGAAAAAGCCCGTCATTAAAAATGACGGGCTTTAGAAAATCAGTTAAGCAATTAGCTTAGATAGCAGTTACGTTAGCAGCTGCTGGGCCTTTTGCACCGTTTTCAATGGTGAATTCAACTTGCTGACCTTCAGCCAGAGTTTTGAAACCATTGCCCTGAATGGCAGAGAAGTGGACGAAAACGTCTTTGCTACCATCAGCTGGAGTGATGAAACCGAAGCCTTTAGACTCGTTGAACCACTTAACTTGACCTTTCATTTTGTCGGACATTTGACTTTTCCTATATAACATCAAAAAAACTTGCCTTTTGGCATATACGGGCCAGAGTCAACTATTTAATCAGGGAAACACCAAGATGCAGCGTCACGGTCAAAGGCTATCTGTGATAACTTTCTTCTTTAGAACACACTAACTCAGTAATCATACATCAAATAGGACTGCTAAACAGGCCGACACTCATTAACTCATGACTTAAAGATAATAGCAACTATTTTATACGGGTAAACTTCAAAAATATGTCGTTTTTTCGATTGCGTCACTTTTATCGACTATAACGTTAACAAAAATGCTGCATTTAGTTGATAGTTTAAAGAAAACTTTAATTTAAAAAGCCAACAACCCAATAAATGTCAGTAAGAATTATCTGATACGATGACAATCTGTGTAAATATTTTTTTTAACTGATATATAACAATCTCAACGGCTCGTGATACCCTCCTAGTATAGATATCTGAGAGAGAGTTATACACATGGATATTATCAAACAAATACTCGTCGAAGACTTGGATGCCATCAATAAACGTGAAAACCGAGATGGGAAACCTTACTTTAATAGCCAGTTTCTCGCCAACCACCCTTATTTATGTGTTGGCATGGTTGCGGCTTATGTCCCCCTAGCCATTATTCTTTGGTATGCCCCTTATTTTGGCCCTTATTGGGCTCTGGGTATCACTATTCTCTTTATTATACTAGCAAGTGTGCTACTTTTTGACATTAAACCTGTCTATCATTTTGAAGATATTGGTGTGTTAGATTTACGCGTTTGTTATAACGGAGAATGGTTTGTCACTGAACCCGTTTCTGATAATGCGATAAGTAAAATCATTGATTCACAAGATGTTAGCTCTGCAATAAAGCAAGAAATATCGCGTTTAATTGCATTAAAAGGAATGATATCGTTTTATGATATCTATCATGTTGCTTATCCTGAAGTTTCTACGCAATTACCTGGTACACTTGCAGCTCAAAATTAATTCAATATCAATTAACTAGAGCAAAACTTCGTCAGAATGTGCAGTGAATGAGCAGTTAGATATTTTTTCTGTTTTTATGATTGACAGCCTGAGATGATGTCGTTAATATTCGCCTCGTTCTCAGGAACAAGCAATTCCTCCATAGTTCAGTCGGTAGAACGGCGGACTGTTAATCCGTATGTCGCTGGTTCAAGTCCAGCTGGAGGAGCCAAATTTAAAAAAAGCCCGCTTAATGCGGGCTTTTTGCTATCTGTTTGTTATGTTCTGCTACTCATGAATTATTCACCTCTATTATCAGTTCCCTCTGCATCTCCTATAAGCCGCATACTATAGACAACGACACCACTTATTGGAGTAGATAATCATCAAATCGATTACTTAACACTCACTTGGCTATTTTTTTCGTTTTTATGCTTTACAACGGTGAACAGGATGGGTAATATGCGCCTCGTTCTCAGGAACAAAGCAATTCCTCCATAGTTCAGTCGGTAGAACGGCGGACTGTTAATCCGTATGTCGCTGGTTCAAGTCCAGCTGGAGGAGCCAAATTTAAAAAGCCCGCTTAATGCGGGCTTTTTGCTATCTTTCTGAAAGTTACCCTTCTGAATATTCAGCTACTAACTAAGCAACCGCAAAGACCCGCACCATAGAATGAATAGCTACTCTTTCTCCAGAAAAAATTGTTTAATTGTCTGGCGTAACCATTGATGCGCAGGATCTCTATCCAACCTTGGATGCCATGCTTGCACGATAAATATAGATTCCAATTCCAAAGGGAGTTCAATTTCAATTAACGGCAAATTAACACTCTTTACCCCTTGCAGTACATGGCGAGGGAGCGGCAAAATATAATCAGAGTTCATCGTTAGCATCATAGCTGAATGAAAGCTAGGCAAAGTCAACGCAACATTACGCTCTAATTGAAGGTCACGTAACGCGTCATCAATTGGTCCCAATGTACGCCCCCGCCGCGATACGCTAATATGCGGGTAATGCGTTAAACTCTCAGGTGTCACTTGTCCAATAATCGGATGCCCTGGGCGAACCAACGCCTGAAAAGTACTAGTAAATAAGCTCTGAGCCTTAATTTCAGGGTGCCAATCTCGAGAAGAACCAATAACCAAATCGACTTTACCGCTACGCAAAGAATCATCTTCAATATCACTTTCTGCGATAAAAATTAAGCTACTTTGGGGAGCTAATTCCCTGAGTTTTTCTAACAACCCACCACCTAAGGCGCCAATAAAAATATCATTCGCCCGAATAACAAATGTTCTTTCTAATGTTTTTGGATTGAATAATTCATCAGGATTAATTAACGCTTCTGCTTGAGCAATAATATGGCTAAGTTGTTCTTTTAATTCTAATGCTCTGGGAGTTGGTACTAATTTACGCCCTGCCCTGACTAAAATGGGATCATTAAATTGCTCACGAATTCGCCCTAGAATTCGGCTCATAGCAGGAGCACTCAGGTTCATTTTTTTGGCGGCTCCTCCTACACTTCCTTCCTCCAATAATAAATTCAACGCATAAATCAAATTGAAGTCGATTTTTTGTGGCATTTTTCCTCCTCGCCCCTTTGCAGCCCTCCTCATTAGTGGATTGCGTTTCATGCAATAATTTAATTACATCATTTCATTTTAAACAATTAAATAAAGTTTAGATACTACTACTAAAAAATGACAGAGCAAATTTTTAAATGGCAGGAGTTTGAAATGGTTGATGCGTCTATCATACAACCTAAAAAAACAAATGGATAGCCAGTGCGAGTGAAATTAATGGCCGCACATGGATGGGTCTATTTGGTGTTTTTTTAGCAGTAATGGCGAGTGGCGTGGGAGAAAACGCCAGTAAATTCGCCCTAGGCGATATTCAGGGGGCAATGGCATTAAATATTGATACTGGCAGTTGGTTAATCACCTGTTATGTAACTGGTTTTGTAATTGGTTCAGGATTTACTCCTTGCTTTTGGCCAACATTCTCACTACGTCGTGTTGCGCTCGTTATGTGTTCTATTTATCTGATTGGAGGATTAATTACACCATGGCTAGGAGATCATTATGCTCTTCTATTAACAATACGTAGTTTACAAGGCTTTGCGGGCGGGGCTCTCCCGCCTATGTTAATGACGGTAGTGCTGCGCTTTATGCCTCCGCTTATTAAAGTATTAGGTTTAGGAGCTTATGGCTGGGTTTCTGCATGGAGTGCTACTTTTGGTGCCACTGCGGCCGCGTTTGCCTTCCACTGGGGGTGGAGTGGGTATTTTTATTGGAACTTACCACTAATGGCGATAGCCACCATCTGCATTGGCTTTGGTTTGCCACAAGACCCTTTACGCTTAGAACGACTGAAACAGTTTAACTGGCGAGGTTTACTTCTGGGGGGAAGTGCACTTGCTATGCTCACCGTAGGTATTTCTCAAGGAGAACGCCTTGATTGGCTAAATTCATCACTAATTTATGTTTTATTGATTGGTGGACTTGGTTTATTAGCTCTGTTTTTGATAAACGAATGGTACCACCCATTACCCTTCTTCAACTTGCAGTTACTTAGCAAACGGAATCTATCGTTCTCATTAATCACCCTTGGTGGTGTGCTGTTGATTATGGTTTCTTTGGTGAATATTACCTCTGGCTATTTATCGTCTATTCAAGGGTATCGCTTAGAACAAACCTCCGACATGATGCTATGGGTGTCACTCCCACAACTCATCACGCTCCCTATCATAGCCATTATTTGTAATACCCCCAAAGTTGATTGCCGTTGGGTGCTCGCCATTAGTTTACTTTTGATGACAGCCGCTTGTTTTCTCGCATCACAACTGACCCCTGATTGGAATGGTGACAATTTTAGAATGATTTCTCTCTTACAAGCTGTTGCACAACCCATGGCCGTTATTCCGCTATTGATGATGGCAACGGGCGGATTACTGCCCACTGATGGTCCATTTGCTGCTGCTTGGTTTAATGCGGTTAAAGGATTTGCAGCAACGGCTGCCGGGGGAGCAATTGCCCTATTAAGCCGCCAGCGAGGTGATTTTCATTCGGGCGTCATTGCTGACAGCTACGGCAGTACTTATCGCGATACGGCGACGAATTCTATCGGTGAGCTCACACAGCTCGCTTCAAGCCAAGGACATGTTTTAGCTAGCTCTGACCTATATCTGTTGGTTTCTGGTTTAGCACTGTTATTAACCGGGCTGATTTTAGTGATGCCAACTCGTATTTATCCACCGCGGTCTGTTGCCGCTGCTTAGTTATTGATTATCAGGAAATTAGAATGAGTAAGATCAAATTAAAAATTAATAAAAATGTCGCTCTGGCTATCATCGCTATTGTTGTTTTGATGGGAGGATTATTAATTAATAAATTCGCCATTAAAAAAAATGCTCAAAACACCAATGATGCTTATATCCGAGCGGATATTTCACGTATATCACCACAGATTTCAGGTGTGGTGACCGAAGTCCTTGTGCAAGATAACCAATGGGTTAAAGAAGGTGAATTATTAGCAGTCATTGATCCCAGAGAATTTACAGTTGCACTTTCTCAGGCTGCTGCACAAGAGCAATCTGCTCGCGCACGGCAAGATGATGCAAAAGCCAATTTAATGCGTCAACAGGCCTTAATCGCTGCGGCAGAAGCCCAACTGCAATCTGCAAGAGCAGAACTCCAATTTGCGTACCAAGAAAAAACTCGCTACCACAAAATGGCAAATACTGGCGCAGGCTCACAACAAGCGGCACAACAAGCAACTACGCGTGTACAAACAGTGACAGCAAGTGTTGCACAAGCTGAAGCATCATTAAAAGCAGCCAAAAATATGTTGCAAGTTTTAGAAGCCAAACAGGCTGATAGCAATGCTGAATTGACATTAGCTCAAGCCAAAAAAGCAATGGCTGAACTGAACCTCTCTTACACCCGCATTACTGCCCCAATTGGTGGGGTAATTGGTAAAAAAAGTTTGCGCGTCGGTGAGTTTGTTAAGCCAGGCGATGCTTTAATGGCTATTGTTCCCCAAAATAAGCTCTACATCATCGCGAATTATCAAGAAACTCAATTGGAAAATATTACTCATGGCCAAGTCGTTGATATTAGTATCGACACCTTCCCAGGGCAAATATTAAAAGGCTATGTCGATAGTATTGCTCCCGCGTCTGGCGTAAGTTTCTCACCCGTTGCCCCGGAAAATGCGACGGGTAATTTTACTAAAATTGTACAGCGCATACCTGTAAAAATTGTTTTTGATAGCAACACCGAGCATGCCCAGATGATGAATGCGCTGCGTGTGGGTATGTCTGCAGATGTCACCATTAATACACTCGATGGGAGCCGCTGATGAACAAAACTGTGATCACACTGGTTTTGTTAAAAACTTATCAGCTACTAAGCCATTGGGCAAGATTTCACTCCACTGTAAGCCACACTCCCAGACAACTGGGTAGCCACGCAAAACACAGCGACTTTGCCCACCGAATGGTGGGTTATTTTTCATTTATCGATCAACGTATGATCCCCAAAAACCTTTCCATTTTACAAAAAGTATTGGAAAAAAGGGGAGCTAACTTTAAAGGCGCTATTTAGTTCGCCTATCAGGAACTAATCATGATTAATAATGTGTTGTTAGCCGTCGACAGCTTTGAGAATAGCAGTAATGCACTTAGTTTTATGCAGCGTATGACTGGCTGTGTCAGCAATGTGATTGTATTGACTGTTGTCGATAATACCTTTGCACTAAGCCGCACTGGGTTAAGTAAAGATAGCGATGAGTGGGATGAATACCCTGCCGCGCAAAAAGAAGAAGCTTTGGCACAAAAACAATTAAAAGAGGTCACCAGCGCCTTAAATAGCATGGGGTTTAAAGCCCAAGGACTACTCGCTGCAGGTACCCCTATCGATACCATCCCCAAAAAAATGGAAAAATATAACTGCGAATTATTAATTATTTCTCATCGCCATCTTTCTTCACTTGGACGCTGGCTTAATACCTCTGTGACTCGTAGTTTACTCGACGATATCGCCCAACCAGTTCTCGTTATTCCGCTGTAGATAATTTCTGTAAGTTACATTCATCAATTAGTGGTTAACTGCAGTTAACCACTAAATTTGAAATAATATACCGCCCATCGACTTAAGTTTGTTACCGTCTTTTTGTTTGTGTATGGTCTTGATTAATCACCATTACCTAATTTTCGATCAAACTTCCAACAGTTCGCACAGATAACAGGCAAACAAACATATTTTTCGCTATTCTCCTTTGACAATACAGTAAGAGAAAGCTAATATCCTCTGCGTACCAAGGAGTTCCTCCATAGTTCAGTCGGTAGAACGGCGGACTGTTAATCCGTATGTCGCTGGTTCGAGTCCAGCTGGAGGAGCCAAAATTTAGAGAAACCTGCTTAAGGAAACTTAAGCAGGTTTTTTGCTATTGCATGCCTGAATAAGTTAGCTATTTACGTCATTTACATAATCTACCTTTGAAATAAGCTATAATCGCGATTTCTCATAGCTATTTTTTCACTTTACCTTTATCATTCTATTCCGGCTTGAGCACTCGCTCATCATTCACTCTTCCCCTATGGAGCCGGTTTAATGACAACTGTAACTACCCTAACGATCCGCCGCCCTGATGATTGGCATGTTCATTTTCGCGATGATGATATGTTAAAAACGGTCGTTCCCTATACCAGTGAATTCTTTGGCCGCGCGATTGTCATGCCGAATTTAGTGCCACCAGTCACAACAATTGAAGCCGCAAAAGCTTACCGCGAGCGTATTCTAAAAGCGGTTCCACAAGGACATCAATTTACCCCTTTAATGACCTGCTACCTTACTGATAGCACAGATCCTGCTGAAGTCGTTCGCGGCTTTAACGAGGGGGTATTTACTGCCTGTAAACTCTACCCGGCCAATGCAACAACTAACTCTAGCCATGGCGTATCCGATATTAAAAAGATTTACCCCGTATTAGCTGCAATGGAACAAGCAGGAATGCCACTGCTTATCCATGGTGAAGTCACCGCAAGTCATATCGATATTTTTGACCGAGAAGCCTTATTTATTGAGCAAGTTATGTTGCCACTACGGGCACAGTTTCCAAAACTAAAAGTCGTTTTTGAACACATCACCACCAAAGAAGCGGCTCAATATGTCCAAGAAGCGAATGAATTTACAGCTGCAACTTTAACACCTCAACATTTGATGTTTAATCGTAACCATATGTTAGTTGGTGGTATAAGACCGCATTTATTTTGCTTACCTATTTTGAAGCGTAATGTGCACCAAGAAGCATTACGTACAGCGGTTGCTTCAGGTTGTGACCGTTTCTTCCTTGGTACCGACACCGCACCACATATACAATCACGTAAAGAATCTTCCTGTGGTTGTGCTGGGGTCTTTAATGCTCCCACCGCATTAGCGGCTTACGCAAGTGTTTTTGAAGAGCTCGGTGCCTTGGCGCATTTCGAAGCTTTTTGTTCCCTAAATGGCCCTAAATTCTATAACTTACCTGTGAATGAAGGGGCAATTACGCTAACTAAAGAACAAAATATAATTTGTGAATCCATTGACTGCTGTAATGATAAATTAGTTCCTTTCTTAGCAGGGCAAGATGCACGCTGGACAGTCTCTCTGAGTTAGTCGTTTACACGCCGATGGGAAGTTCAAAATACTTCCCATTCTATTTTTACAATGCTTGTTATTCGTTTTATGCATTTTCTGCCATATAGACAAAAAAAATGTTTTATTTGCTTTCTTATTGGCGAAATCTCCTTATACTAAAAGTGGACTCATCACGAGGTCATTGCTCTTAGTCAGTTATAGATATTTATTATTTATCACGATGTTTGATTAGGAGGTTTATATGAATAAAAAAAATGATGTCATTCAAACCCACCCAGTAGTTGGCTGGGACATCAGTACAGTCGATGATTACGACGCTATGATGTTGCGTTTGCACTACCTCCCCGAGCAAGATAAACACACAGGTGACGCTATTGTGGATAAAACCATGTGGCTAACGACTGATGTGGCTAAACAACTCATTCATATTCTTCAAGCAGGTGTAGACAAGATAGAATCTGGGGAATATGTTGAGCTTGGTTTTAAAACACACTAGGGAAATAAATGGATATTAGGGTCACTAATATCCATTTAATTTATTCATTCATACAGGTAATTATATATTTTTATATAATTACCTTATTAATTAATTACTAATTCGCAATTTAAAATAAGAACACTATTTATTGTTTTTATTAATCCTTGGTTGACTTCACTATCAGTTCCAATTTATTGTAAGGCACCTTCTTGAACAAGGATGTTCCAATGCGAATATTAGTTATTGATGAATGTTATTATACACGTCTTGGCATTACAGAATATTTATCCAAAAATAAAAAACTCGAATTTATTAGTACAGGATGCATAAAAGAAGCCATTGGTTTTATAAATATAAACACACCAAGCATTATACTGGTGAATTTAACGTATTATTGTAATTACTCTAATTACTGTCCTACGCTACAGCAATTATTAAGCAATACCAATAATACACGGTTTTATATTTATATTAACGCCCCGTACCCACAGACAAACAATCCATTGTTATTAAAGGATAATTATTTCATTCTATCAAAAGATATTATTATTCAAACTCTTGATAAGGTTATTCGTGACTATGAACAAATAGAGAAAATTACTAAGCTTGCTAATAATATTGAGTCATCTATTTTCACAATTAAAGAACAAAATATTATTAACAATTGGATGAATGAAACACCTAATCATATTATTTCTCGAAAACTAGGAATTAGCAATAGCACTGTTTACTCACAAAAAAGGCATATTACCTCTAAAGTTTTCGTCAAAAACAGAATAGAGTTATTTTTTATATATAATGTGTTTAAATATTTATATTAAAAAAAAAGCCCTAATTGCAGGGCTTTCTTATTATAGATAACATTAATGACTAGTTGTCTTTATTTAATAACCCATCGGATAAACGGTGACGTGATTTATTAAAGATTTTATTACTGACCTCACGGCCTGCACGGCGTGCGCGTTGCTCTTGCTCAGGAAGTTTCATTTCTTCTGTGCAAGACGAACTGCAGCAGCCTTCATACTTTTCTGCACAACTAGGGCATTGGATAAACAATAAGTGGCAGCCATCGTTACGGCAATTGGTATGTGCATCACAAGGCGCGCCACATTGGTGGCATTGTGCTAATGTGTCCTCTGTAATGCGCTCACCCATGCGGTTGTCAAAAACAAAGTTTTTCCCTTTAAACCGTAAAGGTAGGCCCTGCTCCTTCGCCTTACGTGCGTATTCAATAATCCCACCTTCAACATGGTAGACATTTTTAAAACCATTATGCAGCATATAAGCACTGGCTTTTTCACAACGGATCCCACCAGTACAATACATCACAACATTTTTGTCTTTTTGCTCTTGCAGCATTTCAACCGCCATTGGCAGTTGCTCTCTAAATGTATCTGATGGTATTTCAATCGCATTATCAAAACGCCCCACTTCATACTCATAATGATTTCGCATATCAACGAAAACAGTATTTGGGTCATCAATCATCTCATTCACTTCGTGAGCTTTTAGATATTGCCCCGTATTTGCTGGGTTAAATGTTTCGTCATCAATACCATCAGCCACTACACGCTCACGGACTTTCATACGCAGCACCCAAAATGATTTACCGTCATCATCAATCGCAATATTTAAACGTAGGTTTTCTAATGCGGGATCTGTTGCATAAATGAGTTCGCGTAATGCGCTCACATTGGATTCAGGCACACTGATTTGTGCATTAATACCTTCTTTGGCAATATAAACGCGCCCAAAAACACTCAATGCTTTAAATTGTTGGTACCATTGATTACGAAATTCGTTTGGGTCTTGGATATTAAAATACTTGTAAAAAGAGATAGTGGTGCGCGGCTCGACCTCAGCCAACATGCGCTCTTTTAAGATTTTATTTGAAATTTGGTTATGTAACACTGGCATGGTGTTCTCTTTTCCTTTGTAACTAGTTAATATTTAAAGCTTAAAATCATGTGGTGTTCACGAAATGTCCACATCTGATTATTATCAAATATTATCGCTGTTATTTTGTTAATAAAAAACCCTTTATTTGAAAGGTTATTGTGATGGAAGTATTAACGACTCGTTTTAAGTTGATTTTTAAATCATTCCGAAATATTTTTCTTTTTAGTTTGCAGTTCGTTATGTTATAACATTTATTTGATAAGCCAATTTAGCTGACTGAATGATGCGATTTTTTCCTTTCTATTTTTTATTTCTGTTCATAGTTGCTCCACTAGTAGCGGCACACCCTCACAGTTTTATTGAGATGCAAATTTCCCTTGAAAATAAACAAGATAAATACACAGGGATTAGCTATGTTTGGAAAATGGACCCCATGACATCAGCGGATATCGCCTATGAATTAAAAGGCATTAAACCGGATGATCCTCGTTGGAAACAGCAAGAAGCTATTATTATGGCAAATGTGTTGGTGCAAGATTATTTCACTGATTTTTATTATCAGGGGAAGAAAGTGAGCTTTAAACGAATTCCAGATAGCTACCATTTAGAAAAAGATGGCTTTTCTTTAGTTTTCTTCTTTACCGCTTCATTTATGCAACCCCTGCCTATAGCAGGTTCCCATGTGGAAATTCAAACTTATGACCCAACTTTCTATGTCAGTATGACTTACCAAAATAAACAACAAATTAACCTACCGTTGGATATTGCTGCAAATTGCCAGATGGAATTACAAGAAGCAAATGTGACCGATTCAATGCGCGCCTACGCTTTCTCTTTAGACAAAAGTGATAATCCAGAAGAGGATTTAGCACTTGGCAAACAGTTTGCACAACGGGTTGATATACAATGTCCATAATGCCTTTACGTACGCAAAAATTAATAATTACTGCGCTGTTTGTAGGACTTATTACCTATGTCACTTGGCAGCTATACATTCACTGGGGATCATGGCTACAACTTAGCCTAGCTTGGCAAAAACAGTTAAACCAAGGGTTATCTTACTTATTGCAAGAAACCACCTCTCGCCCATGGTATGCAGGTGGGTTACTGGTGATTGCCAGCTTTGCTTATGGTTTTTTGCATGCCCTTGGACCGGGTCATGGCAAATTAATTATTACCACCTATATTGCCACCCAAGCGACTCATTTAAAGCAGAGTGTTATCATTAGCTTACTAGCATCACTCTTACAAGGGCTTGTTGCGATTACTTTAGTTTCCTTAGTATTGATCCTATTCCAACTCTCTACTAAACATCTCAACCAAGCCAGTTTATATGCAGAACAAATCAGTTATCTATTTGTTATTTTACTGGGTAGCTATTTATGTCTCAGCGCATTACGTCGTGGCTGGTTAATCCGCAAATCAAAATACTTAACCCCACTCACGATAAAAAGCATTCAGCCATTGAATTCTTCAACGAAAGCAATAATTAAAACAAAAGCCCATAGCCACTCGGACAGCTGTGGTTGTGGCCACCAACACGTTATCCAGTCTCATCAATTGCAATCCAGTTTTAAAAGTAACCTATTGATTATTCTATCAATGGGGATTCGTCCTTGTTCTGGAGCAATTCTCGTATTGCTGTTTTCTTATGTGATAGAAGTATATACATGGGGAGTTATCGCTGCCTTAGCAATGGCAATGGGTACTGCATTAACCATTTGTTTAATTGCCATTTTTGTTCATTTAATGCGTGATAATGCGGTTCGCGTATCACAATTAAAAGGAAAGTCATTTTCCCCTTATTGGGCAATCTCACTAAAAATTTTGGCAGGTATTTTATTTATTTTGATGGGTGTTTTGATGCTTCAAAGCATCGGTTTGGAACAATCGGTTTCCCCACTGTTGCGATAAACCATTAAAAAAGGGAGGGCTCCCCCTCCCAGGCATTTGCCGAAGTCACGGTGTGGTAGCACACCGTTTTATGCGCAATGTCAACTGCTTACTACATATTGCCAACAACCAGATGGTTAATAATGAAGCTATGCAGGTCCCCATCACTAACCATCCTTACTACTTAGTTTAACCAATTAACTCAATGCGAGCAGGTAATCCTTGGCGTACCGATGCCCCCGAAACCCAGTCTAACCACGTGTTGGCGACTTCACGTGTTGGGTCAGCAAACCCAAGGTCATTTAAGTTAATTCCTGAACCATTTGCCTCATTCATTGGCATTGGTTGGCCATCCAGATAATGCTGTTTCGCCCCCATTTCGGTGTGCCCATAACCATGCTCAATCGCAAGTACCCCAGGCATTACACCATCAAGAACACTCACTTGGGCTTCAGCATGGCCACCCGGTGTGGTGATCCGGATCCAATCGCCATGTTTGACACCCATTTTTGCTGCATCATCGGGATGCAAAGCAACAAGATTCGTTGGTTTCACATGGCGTAGACGTTCAATGACTGTCGTTGAACTGCTCATGACATGGGATTTAAATGACATCAGTTTCAACGGCCACTCTTGTTCTGGGAATACCGTATTCACATCATCGCCATTTGCCATACGTGGTGGATAGTAAGTTGGGCAACCACTATAACGCTCACCCGTTATGGCATGTCGATTGATTGCCACCGTTGGATTCCAAATTTGTAAGCCTTTTTTCCATTGAGGTCCTGTTGCATCGCCATCCCAGGCTTTTTCATACGGAGCAAAACGGCCTCCTCTTGTGAAAATATAGGCAACACGGCGAACTTCTTCTGGTTTTAACGTACGCGTAATCGCTGGTAAAATGCGCTCCACGCCACTGATTTGGATATCTTCTGTTGCGGCTTCAGGAACTGGTTTTTCCCCTAGCCATGCCATATTTGCAGCAACTCTTAAGTAATAGTCTTCAGCTGTATTGAGTGAATGCATGTTGCCATCCATATCTTCAATCACGTTATCACCAAAGCCCGGTAAATTAAGTTCTTTTGCTACAGCGATACAGAAACTCTCCATCGAAACTGGCTGGCCATCTGCTGTTTTAGCCGTGCGTGACTCAACAATCGGCCAACGTGCCGTACTGGCTTTGACCTGCACACCAGACCATGGTGCACTGAACCCCCAACTTTCGAAATTATGGGTATCCGGCACAATGTAATCTGCCAATGCCGTGGTTTCATTCATAAAGGCATCAATACCTATAATCAGCGGCAAGTGTTTAGGGTCTTTCAGTTTTTCTTCCATCACCTGACGAATACCTGCGATACCATATACAGGGTTAGTCATATTGGTGATCCACGCTTTCAGTGCATAAGGATACCCCATCAAGGCGGATGCTAACTGTTCTGTTAGTTGACCTTTGGCAAACGGGTACCAAGGGGCTTTTGCGGGATATGGGTTCTCACCTGCTGCCTGACGCGCTTTGAATTCATCTGATTTTTCATACACTTCATTGCTACGTGATAACACCACACCTTTAGGTTTCACTTTACCTTTATAGCTGGCAATTTTGTAACGTGGCCCATCGTTTTCTCCGTTGAATTTACCACCACCAACAGAAACACCGCCTTTCAAGTTTAAGTTACCAATCAATGCGTTAAGCATGATAACTGACCATGCAGTGTAGAAACCATTACCGCCCATCATACCGCCATGGGAAATAACTGCGGCTTTTCTATCATAAGACGTTAATGCTTTACCCAGTGATTCAATGGTTTTTACTGGGACATGACAGCGCTGGCTATATTCTTCCAAAGTCATGCGATTTGCGGCTTCTTTAAGACACTGGAAGCTGGATTTAACCGTCACTTCACTGCCATCGCGCAAAGTCACTTGGCGTGTCACAAACAATTCAGCAGTTGGAACTTCGTTTGCCAGTTTTAATTCGCCAGAGGCATCTTGTACTAAATAGGCTTTCTCATCGTCACCTTCTCCTGTGATATAAGAAGAAATTAACAATTTGCCAGCTAATGGGTGGTTATCATCCGTAATGACTAAATGTGTTGAGTTAGTCCAGCTTTTCTCCCCCATCGCTTCCATGGATTTTTCACTTGGCACACTGAGGTATTTGGCATTGTAACGCTCATTTTCAATGATCCAACGGATCATCCCCATCACTAACGCAGCGTCAGTACCCGGCTGTACTGGGACCCAGTGGCCGTGGTCATTTGCTAAAGTCGTTGTTAATGGTAATGCAGGCGAAACCACCACATAGTTAAATGAATCACGTAAACGCGCAGTCGCCAATTGACGGCCTTGGCGCTTAAATGGGTTACCTGATTGCGCAGGCGATGTGCCTAAGAACAGTGCGAAACGAACATTATCCCAATCGGGTTTGACGTGGGCGTTTTTGTCCAAATCATCCATCAATGCACCGGAACCGGCACGATAAGCCAATCCACAATACGAACCGTGAGCTCCAAAGTTTTTACTACCAAAGGCATTTTGTGCAAAGCGACGGATAAAACCATCACGGCCGTCGTCACCTGCATTGGTCACTAATAATTGGTTGGCTTTTGGTCCCAGTTTTGGTTGGGATGGGTCTAAAGGCGTTTCTAAGTCACGGATCGCCCGTAAGCCATCCACATGCCCTTCACCAAATAAATCGCCCCCTTCAACCACTTCTTTTATTAATTGTTCAAAACTGATGCGCTCCCATTTACCTTCCCCGCGTTTGCCAACACGTTTCATCGGTTCGAGAATACGCAATGGGCTTGTTAAGCCTTCCATTAACGTCGCACCTCGAGCACAGGCAGTCGAACGGTGTTCAAGGCCTGATTCCCCACTCATTTTGTTAAATGCCGTTTTCAGCGGCATGCCATACGGAAAATGCTCTTCATGAGATAGTGGATGATAAGGGTTCCCTGCAATACGCAATACTTCATTTTTCGCTGTATCAACGCGAGCACGAATACCACACTGAGTCCAACAACCAAAACATTGCGTCATCGCAACCACTTGTTCTGGGTTTTCTTGCCAACCTTTCAGTGCCTGTCCTTCAGGACGTAAAGAGTTACCATTGAGCCTATCAAGAGTGACTTTACCTGACGTACCATTAACCAGACCATCGACTGCACGTTTGGCCACATCACGGTAGCTTGCACCAAATAATGCGATACCACCGATAACCAAACCACCTTTAAGCCATTGACGTCTTGAGAATTTAGCCATGTTGCACTCTCCTCGCAAACCAGCGAACACCTTCACGAACAATAATTGTTAATGCAATCCATAAACCGAATGTGCCGACAATTGCCAGTAATCCGTCTGTTCCCAATGGGAAATGGTATGGGTTAGCGATAATGTTATATTTTGGTACCGCTTGAACTTCCATCAGGAAAATCCAACGTATCGTCCAAGCAAAAGCCATTGAAATTAAAGCGAGAACAGTGATATATGCAACCGAGCGATTCGCTTTTAAATTACTGACGGACATCGCAAAAGTGATTACCCACAATGCACAAACTCCCATCAACATCCACCACCCAGGGCTTGCTGTATCTAACTGTTGACGTACTGCAATACCTGAGGTGGTATCACCTGAGAGCCATAGCGCAAAACAAACGGCGAACAGCAATAATGTCACAACTTGGAAGCGTGCTAAGCGGTTTTGATATTGAGGTTCACGGCGTGCTCCTAAGTTAATCAATGCAGGTAATACTTGTAGCGCACTGAGGAACATCAATACTGGTATCCACCAGCTATACCAAATTGGGCGAGCATTTAATACTGAGGCTTCACGGCCGGTATATAACAATAATCCTATCGCTGAAAGTGCAGCCAACAACGCCACCCAACGTGTTGCTTTAAACTCTTTTTTCCAAATCAGTTTCACCACTAATGCGACAAAATATAAACCAATAAATGTAGTGAATAATGGCAGTAACACAGACCCCCACCACATCCAAGACCATATTGTTGGATGCGCGTAGAAATGCCATACCCTTGCGGTTTGGTGTAAATCTGCGGTTAATGCTAATGGAGCGGTAATGCCCATCGTGATAGCAATAAATACTGCAATCATCTCTAAGCGACTGTTTTCAGGTTTATTTCTCCAATGAAGATAACAAGCGTACAGTACCGCGCAAGCAGCAATTCCTATGAAGAAGAAATATTGTACCGCCCAAGGAAGCCAAAAGAACTCTTGTGGCTGAGCCATGACTTCTGAAATATAAGTTACTTGGCCATTCATCAGAACACCTCCTGCCATAATGCGGGCTGCCCTTTGCCTTGTAGCGGCTGCACGAATGCGTCATCTAAACCAATATAAAAAACTTGTGGCAATGTGCCATTTTCCGGTTTGAGGACTTTGATTTCAGCTTCGTGCTCTGTCAGCATTTTACGAATAGTACTGTTCGGGTCTTTTAAATCCCCAATAATGCGTGCGCCCCCCACACAAGATTCAACACAAGCTGGCAATAACCCCACTTCTAAGCGATGAGCGCAAAATGTGCATTTATCGGCGGTTTGCGTAGAGTGGTTGATAAAGCGAGCATCGTATGGGCACGCTTGTACGCAGTAAGCACAACCAACACAGCGTTCGTTATCAACGACAACAATGCCGTCTTCACGTTGGAAAGTCGCTTGAACTGGACATACCGGTACGCAAGGAGGGTTATCACAGTGGTTACATAGGCGAGGTAATAATACGTTGGTAAAACCTTCTTCGCCCTTCACTGCAACTTGATATTGATTCACTGTCGTTCTAAATTGGCCTTGTGGGGTTTGGTTTTCAACCGAGCAGCTTACTGTGCAAGATTGGCAACCAATACAACGGCGTAAATCAATCAACATTCCATAACGTTTTTCTGGGTTGCCTTCTCGGCGTGTCGGGGAAAAACTGAGCCCAGCTTCTGCGATAGGAATTAACGAAGCTCCCGCAGTCACCGCCCCAATTTGTTGTAGAAATTTTCGTTTACTCAGATCCATAATTGGCTCCAGTACTGACATTGCTAATGCGAAAATAAAAGTTATTAATCAATATGTTATTTGTATTACATGCGTTATTGACAATGGGTACAGTCTCGTTAAGATAACCCGTGGAATTGTTATTTCTCTTTAAACCAAATGAGTTATCTTGATAAAACGTGTAGTGCCATTGTAAGAAGTGTGGAGCCGCCGCCCTATTGTGGTTTACCACATACCCGTAGCTAAATTGATCTAACGCAACGAATAACTCAAATATGTTAAAAAAATCGCCTAGGCCGTTGTATCACATACTATTAATCATGCTACTGACGTGGTCTTTGCCTGCAATTTCGGCACAATGGACTATCGGAGTATTAGCCTTGCGTGGACCGAGTTCCACCCAATCTCATTGGCAACCACTTATTGACACACTCAATGAGTCGATTCCTGGGGAACGTTTTACGTTACAACCACTCAATTTAGATGAAATGAAAGAAGCAATTTCCAACCGTAAGATTGATTTTTTACTGACGAATCCTGCCCAATTTATTCAGTTAGATAACCGCTATCATTTACGTTGGTTGCTCTCCCTTCGTTCTGATGTGGAGCCCAACAGCACGACGCGTAATGTTATTGGCAGCTTAATATTAGTTCGCAAAGACAGTGATATATCAGAAGTTAAAAACCTAATTGGCAAAAAAGTCGGCGCTATCTCGCCAGATGCTTTTGGTGGCTATTTATTAGGTTACAAAGTGTTAAGGGATATGGGCTACGATGCGGCTAAAGACTTTAAGATGCAATTTTTAGGCTTTCCTGCTGATGCATTATTATATGCACTGCGTGATGATTCATTATCTGCGGCAATTGTTCCTGTCTGTTTATTAGAAAATATGCATAGCGAAGGGCTGATTGATAAAACACAATTTCGTCCACTAATTCAACATCCAAGCTCTCTCTCTTGTTTAACTAGCACAGAACTGTATCCAAACTGGTCTTTTGCTGCCTTAAGTGAAGTGCCGGATAATTTAGTCGACAAAGTCACCAAGACATTATTATCAACCGATAAAGCCGCCATGCGTTGGGGAGCTCCGGCCTCGGTGACTCAAGTTGAAACCTTGCTCAGGGACGTTAACCAACACCCGCAACAACGTCAAATCTGGCAAGATATCGTCAGTTGGACTATTCAAAACCAAATCACTCTTAGCCTTGTCGCGTTATTTTTTGTGTTACTTGGCATTAATCATGTTTGGATTGCCTTTTTGGTTAGGCGCCGTAGCCGCCAATTAGAAGAAGCGCATAACCGCTTACGAGAACAAGAAGCCAATTTACAAAAGGCACAGCGGTTAAATATTTTGGGGGAAATGGCTTCTGGATTTGCTCATGAATTGAATCAACCCCTGTCTGCAATCCGCCACTATGCCCAAGGGTGTATTCTACGCCTGACTAAAGAGTCTGAAAGCCACCCATTAATTAACGCATTAACAAAAATCGATGACCAAGCTCAACGTGGAGCCGATATCATTCGTAATTTACGCCTCTGGGCGGGTAAACCAAGTCTTGACCCGGCAGTCACCTTGAGCCAACAATCAGTTAAACAGGCCATTAATCATATTTGGCAATTATTGCGTGCAGACCAACACTACCCCGATGCAAAGTTAATTTTACCTGAAACGCCTGACATCTCCCTGATGTTGCCTGATACGTTACTTGAGCAATTACTTTCCAATTTAATCAGCAACAGTTTACAAGCGGGGGCAACCCTACTGCGTTTCGAGTTTCATTTTTCACAGCAGCATTTTTTACTTGTCTTGCAGGACAATGCCGGAGGTATGCCTGCGGGTCAATTAGAGCAAGGTATCACACCATTTACTACGACTAAAAAAGAAGGTTTAGGGTTAGGTTTAGTGATTTGCCAGCGTTTGATCCAAAGCCAAGGTGGCGATATTCGTATCGAAAATAACCTGAGTGATGATGGATTACATGGCCTAATGGTCACTCTCATTTTCAATTATCACAATAAAATCGTGGATTGAGCATGTTTTGCCACGTAATTGATAACATTCACATTAACTATATGTGACAATGGCTTTATTACGATAATCAATGCTCATTACATAAAGCACCCTATTTTGTCACCCTCTACACGACGAGGTATATGTATGCCAGTGATCCATCTCGTGGATGATGACCCCGATGTGACGGATGCCTGCCAATTCTTACTAGAAACATTGGGCTATAGCGTTACCGTTTGGAATGACAGTGAAGCATTTATCCAAAATGCGGCATTACACCAAGAAGGTGTGGTGTTATTGGATATGCGCATGCCTAAATTAGATGGGCGACAAGTTCACCAATACCTGAGGGAACAACACAGCACATTAGCCGTGATCTTTTTGTCTGGCCATGGGGATATCCCGATGGCGGTAGAACAAGTGAAACTGGGTGCCGTTGATTTTCTACAAAAACCCATTGATAGCCAACAGCTTGCTAAGACCTTAGAGCAAGCTCGCTCACAAACCACGAAAGCCACTGAAGGGTATTTAATTAAACAGCGCTATGAAACGCTCACGCCTCGTGAAAAAGATATCTGTGGCTATGTGTTGCAAGGCTTAATTAACCGTGAAATTGCTGAGGCAGCCTGTGTTTCTGTGCGCACCGTTGAAGTTCATCGGTCTCGTGTCATGGAGAAAATGGCTGTTCGCAACTTAGCTGAGTTAATGAGCACCATGCAGGCAGTTAACGCTTTAAACGAATAATTTGATATAGTTTAATCATGCCTTTTTATTAATTTATGACTAATATATTCGGATAATAATGATACTAGCTCCAAAATTTCAAAAACGGTTCCTCCATCCTCGTTACTGGCTAACTTGGCTAGGTATTGGCGTATTATATCTTCTTGTTTTATTGCCTTATCCTATCATTTATTGGATGGGAACTCGTTTAGGTTTGTTTTCCAAGCGCTTTTTGAAAAAGCGGGTGAAAGTCGCAGAACGAAATTTGCAATTATGCTTTCCAGAGATGAGTGAGCAGGAACGGCAGCGTTGCATAGACAAAAACTTTGAATCTGTCGGCATGGGCTTATTTGAAACGGGTATGGCTTGGTTTTGGCCTGATTGGCGCGTTCGTCGCTGGGTCAAAGTCATTGGGGAAGAAAATGCCGTTGCAGCCCGCCAAACTGGCAGAGGGATTATCGCGCTCGGCGTTCATTTTCTAACCTTGGAAATAGGTGCGCGTGCCTTTGGTATGTTAAACCCGGGTATTGGTGTGTATCGCGCCAATGATAATGACCTGCTTGATTGGTTACAAACCCGTGGGCGGTTACGTTCCAATAAATATATGTTGGATCGCAAAGATATGAAAGGCATGGTACGCGACTTAAAAAATGGGGAAATTTTATGGTATGCCCCCGACCATGATTACGGCCCACGCAATAGTACATTTGCACCTTTATTCGCTGTAGAAAATGCAGCGACAACCAATGGTTCACAAATTATTTTACGCCTGGCTTCCCCTTTAGTGGTGCCTTTTACCCCAAGGCGTTTACCTAACGGTAAAGGTTATGAATTGATCATTCAACCTGCCATTGATGATTTCCCAATTGAAGATAATGTGGCTACCGCAACCATGATGAACCAAATTATCGAAAAAGAAATCCTCAGGGCGCCAGAACAATATATGTGGCTACACCGCCGTTTTAAAACACGCCCTGAAGGGGAACCTTCGTTATACGGGGATTTAGACAAAATCCATCATTAATGATTAACGTAATCAGATAAATTATGGCGTGATTTTTCAACTATTTTTTATGATGCTTTTCTTGCTGTTTTTTATACTGTTTTCTCTAAATATGGCGTGATTTTTCAACTGCTTTTTATGATGTTTTTCTTGCTATTTTTTATGCTGTTTTCTCTAAATATGGCGTGATTTTTCAACTGTTTTTTATGATGCTTTTCTTGCTGTTTTTTATACTGTTCTCTCTATATGGCGTGATTTTTCAACTATTTTTTATGATGTTTTTCTTGCTGTTTTTTATACTGTTCTCTCTATATGGCGTGATTTTTCAACTGTTTTTTATGATGCTTTTCTTGTTGTTTTTCATACTGTTTTCCCTAAATAGTCGGGTCTACAGCTAGGCGGCAAAATGAAGATATCCCGAGGAGCATACATAAGTATGTGACTCGGGTAGCTGAATGAAGCTAACAACGCTGTAGAACTGAATATGACGGGAAAAGTGACTTGGGTAGCTGAATGAGGCCAACAACGCTGTAGAACTGAATATAACGGGAAAATTATGACGGGAAAAACAGAGTATTGGAAACGTAACCTATACGTCGTGTGGTTCGGCTGTTTTTTAACAGGTGCCGCCTTTAGCCTGATCATGCCTTTTCTCCCGTTATATATTGAAGAACTTGGTGTCAAAGACCATGCTTCGTTGAATTTATGGACTGGTGCCGTTTTTAGTATCACCTTTTTATTTTCTGCCATTGCCGCTCCATTTTGGGGGAGATTATCCGATCGCAAAGGGCGAAAATTAATGCTATTGCGATCCGCGCTGGGCATGGCGATTGTCATGGTGTTAATCGGCTTTGCGCAGAATATTTGGCAATTATTAGCCTTAAGAGCCATATTAGGTTTATTGGGTGGCTTTGTTCCTAATGCTAACGCGTTGATTGCAACTCAAATTCCCGTGAAAAAAAGCGGCTGGGCTATGGGCGTCCTTGCGACTGGTGCGGTCAGTGGCGCACTTATTGGCCCATTAATCGGCGGTTTTCTTGCTGACCAATATGGCTTACGCCCCGTCTTTTTTATTACAGCAACGGTGCTGTTTATTTGCTTTTTTGTCACGCTCTTTTATGTTAGAGAACGCTTCACGCCGGTTTCGCGCAAAGATGCATTGTCCAGCAAGCAAGTATTTGCCTCACTACGCAATAAGAATTTAGTCATTAGCTTGTTTTTCACCACGATGATCATTCAAGCTGCGATGGGGTCAATCAACCCCGTGATCACCCTCTATGTTCGGGATCTATCTGATTCTTTAGAAAACCTCGCCTTTGTCAGTGGTGTAATAGCCTCCATTCCCGGTGTTGCGGCTTTAATCAGTGCGCCCATGTTAGGTAAACTCAGTGACCGAATAGGCCCTGAAAAAGTTTTACTCGCCGTGCTGGGCGCATCTATTTTTGTATTATTCCCAATGGGGTTGGTAAGTAGTTATTGGGAGTTAGGCTTTCTCCGATTTATGCTTGGGGCACTAAATGCTGCACTATTACCTGCGGTACAAACGTTAATTATCTATAATATTTCTCACCAAGTGACTGGGCGTATTTTCAGCTATAACCAAGCATTACGCGATGTTGGAAACGTGACAGGGCCTTTAATGGGCTCCTTTGTCGCTGCCACCTATGGTTTCAGAGCCGTATTCTTTTTCACTGCGGCGTTAGTTCTCTTCAACTTAATTTATTCATGGTTAGTTATCCGGCGCCAATCCGATGGTCTACGCGCTTCCCCGTCCGACCAATAACCCCCTTGCTATTTTTTGTACAAAAACCTGATGATTTATACGCTTTATTGTCTCACTTTGCTTAAAATTAAAATTTTACAACATCAAGTAATTGATTTTAAACAATTTAATCGATTCAAAATTCTTTCTTTTATTGTCAACTAAAATCCTGTATCTTCCCCTAGCTTATCGTGAGAAATGAGAGTTATATCGACTTTTCACCTTAAAAGCACACCTTTTACAATAAATTCATTCTGTATATAGGTGATTCTATAATAATGTATGTTAAAAATATGTTTCACATGCTTGTGTTAACATATCAATAACAATTGACATTCAAGCGCACGGCTTGGTGTTTTATATCATGCACAACCTCTCAAGAGAGTATTTATGGGAGTTCACAGATGAACAATTCTGCGACTAAAACAAAAACTTTTTTTGGGCATCCATACCCATTGAGTTCGCTTTTCCTCACAGAAATGTGGGAACGCTTCTCTTTTTACGGAGTTAGACCGTTACTTATTCTATTTATGAGTGCGGCATTATTACAAGGCGGAATGGAATTACCTATTGAACAAGCTTCCGCTATTGTCGGTATTTTCGCTGGTGGGGTTTATATCACCTCGTTGCCGGGTGGTTGGTTAGCCGATAACTGGTTAGGTCAGCGCCGCGCGGTTTGGTACGGCTCATTAATTATTGCGTTTGGCCATTTATCCATCGCAATGTCTGCCTTCTTATCAAATACCTTCTTTTTCGTTGGTTTATTACTCATCGTATTAGGTACAGGGTTATTTAAAACCTGTATTACTGTGATGGTAGGAACGCTGTATAAGAAAGAAGATACACGTCGTGATGGCGGTTTCTCTCTGTTCTATATGGGTATTAACATGGGTTCATTTATTGCCCCGTTAATTATTGGTCCACTTCATGAAAAATATGGCTGGCATTTAGGTTTTGGCCTTGGTGGCTTAGGAATGCTAATTGCCCTGTTAATTTTCCGTTTTTACGCCATTCCTCAAATGCGCCGCTATGATAAAGAAGTTGGCCTTGATTCCACATGGAACCGCCCAACAGTTGAGCGCAAAAACGTGGGGAAATGGGTAACCTTTGCCATGGTATTATTGGCCATACTGGTTGTCTTGATTGATAATGGTACGATTCCATTTAATGCCTCAATCATCGCGAAAAGCTCTGCTTATGTTATCTCGACCTGTGTGGGCATCTATTTCTTATTTATGTTCTTCCTTGGCGGTTTAAACAGTAGCGAGCGTTCTCGCTTACTGGCTTGCTTAATTTTACTGATTGCAGCCGCATTCTTCTGGTCCGCTTTTGAGCAAAAACCGACTTCATTTAATATCTTTGCTCGCGACTATACTGACCGCCAAATGGGCAGTTTTGAAATCCCAACCATTTGGTTCCAATCAATTAATGCGTTGTTCATTATATTGTTAGCCCCAGTATTTAGCTGGTTCTGGCCTTCTCTGGCTAAACGTAATATGAACCCAAGCAGCATGACCAAGTTCGTGATTGGTATCTTATTTGCTGCAGGTGGCTTTGCTATCATGATGGTGGCAGCAAACCAAGTGCTTGCAACACAAAGTGGCGTTTCCCCTTTCTGGCTAGTTGGCAGTATCTTATTACTGACATTAGGAGAACTGTGCTTGAGCCCTATCGGCTTGGCAACAATGACTTTGCTCGCACCACAAAAAATGCGTGGTCAAGTGATGGGGTTATGGTTCTGTGCGAGTGCGTTGGGTAACCTTGCCGCAGGTATCATGGGTGGTAACATCCGTAAAGACCAATTGGATTCAATGCCTGAGCTATTCTCCCATGTCTCTATTGCGCTGGTCATCTGTGCGGTCGTATTGGCAGCGTTGATTATCCCTGTCAGGAAAATGCTCAAAAATGCAGACAAAAATGAAGCAAATGCTTAATAACGCGGATTAATTGTCTTTTATCCGGTAGCAACCCACACGCTACCGGATCTCCCCCCAGCTTCATTAGCCTATTAATAATTTGCCTATTATATTTCATAAAATAGGCGTTATACTGGCCTTTCATCATCCCATAATGACTCTTGGAAACCCTATAATGAGCCTTTCTGCTCCCATTTACTATGTTGATGCTTTTACAGATACCCTTTTTCACGGTAATCCCGCAGCGGTTGTATTACTCGATAATTGGTTATCAGATGAACAGCTAATTGCAATTGCCGCAGAAATTAATTTGTCAGAAACCGCATTTTTAGTCGGCCGCCATATTCGATGGTTCACCCCTAAAGTCGAAGTAAAATTATGTGGTCATGCAACACTTGCCGCAGCCTTTGTGTTAAACCATGTGCTCCAACAAAACATTCATCCTTTAACATTTAGCTCTTTATCAGGTGAGTTGGTTGTGACACAAAATGCCCAAGGATTTACACTCGATTTTCCAATTATTGAATCTGTACAAAGTCATCCAGACCAATACCCACACCTCGCTGACATCCTTGGAATCAAAATCAAAGAGCTTTGGATAGCGAAAGACCGTTACCTGTGTTTTCTTGAAGGTGCAGAACTCGTTCAAAACTGCCAGCCGGATATGCTAAAACTTTCACAGCTTTCTCTACCTGGATTAACAATTACAGCAGAAAGTGCTAATAGCGATTATGACTTTGTTTCTCGTTATTTTGCCCCTGCAAAAGGGGTTGATGAAGACCCTGTAACAGGCACTTCACATTGTGCTATTGCACCAATATGGGCAAATCGGCTAAATAAAGTGCAGTTAGTTGGCCATCAAATATCATCACGCGGAGGAGTAGTTCATTGCGAGCTAGCCTCTGGTCGAGTAAAACTAACAGGTAACGCCGTTTTGTTTCTAACAGGCCAAATCCTAATTTAAGTTTTATAAATCAATAAACTAGAATAAAAGCCATTTTTTCCTGCCTGTTTCTCCTACTTCAATTCCGCCAGCGCCATTATTTTTCTTGAAATATTGGCGCCCATTTCATATTAGAAAAAAATTTTTTTTAACATTTAACTAAAAATTTTAATTCCAACTCAATTTAGTTTACAATCATAATCATTATTAAAGATATAATTACAATTATAAATATTTCTAATTGAAGCTTTGGTCAATAGTGAAAAACTCATTCGATATAAGGAACTTTATAAGATGGCTATTACTAGAAGAAAATTTTTGATTGGTGGTGGCGTTGTTGCCGTTGCTGCAGGGGCCGGAATTTTAACTCCAATGTTAACGCGTGAAGGTCGATTTGTTCCTGGTAAACCGCGACATGGTTTTGTCGCAGGAACAGAAGGTCCTCTACCACAGCAAGCTGACGTCGTTGTTATTGGTGCTGGAATTCTAGGAATTATGACAGCAATTGAGCTGGTTGGGCGCGGTTTAGATGTTGTTATTGTTGAAAAAGGTAATATTGCAGGCGAACAATCATCCCGCTTCTATGGCCAAGTCATCACTTATAAAATGCCAGATGAAACCTTCTTACTCCACCACTTAGGCAAACAACGTTGGAGAGAGATGAACGCGAAAGTCGGTGCAGATACAAGCTATCGTACTCAAGGGCGCGTTGAAGTACCGTTCGATGAAGAAGATCTTGTTAATGTTAGAGAATGGATTGATACTCGCAGTAAAAACGTCGGTTCAGATATTCCATTCAAAACACGCATCATTGAAGGCGCAGAACTCAACCAGCGCTTAAATGGTGCACAATCTAAATGGACTATCGCAGGTTTTGAAGAAGACTCCGGTAGCTTAGATGCTGAAATTGCGACCTTCGTCATGGCAGATTACGCGAAAAAATTAGGTATCAAAATTTACACTAACTGTGCTGCTAGAGGCTTAGAAACACAAGCAGGCGTTATTTCTGATGTCGTCACCGAGAAAGGGCCTATTAAAACCTCGCGTGTTGTTGTTGCAGGTGGTGTCTGGTCAAGACTGTTTATGCAAAACTTAGGCGTTGATGTCCCAACATTACCAGCTTATCAATCTCAGCAACTGATCACCGGTTCACCAACTGCGCCAGGTGGTAACGTTGCTTTACCAGGCAATATTTTCTTCCGTGAACAAGCGGATGGTACCTACGCAACATCTCCTCGCGTGATTGTTGCTCCGGTTGTTAAAGATTCCTTCGTCTATGGCTACAAATACATTCCACTGCTGTCGATGCCAGATTTCCCTGTCCATATTTCATTAAATGAACAGTTAATTAATTCATTTACTGAACCAACAAGCTGGAAAATGGATGAAGTTTCACCATTCGAAAAACACAGAAATATGACTGCATTACCTGACTTGCCTGAGCTGAATGCATCATTTGAAAAATTAAAAACAGAATTCCCTGCATTTAAGGATTCTAAATTGATTGACCAATGGAGTGGTGCTATGGCCATCGCACCAGATGAGCACCCAATCATTTCTCAAGTCAATGAATACCCAGGTCTAGTTATCAATACTGCGACAGGCTGGGGAATGACAGAAAGTCCTGTTTCTTCCGAGCTCACCGCTGACTTGTTATTAGGCAAAGAACCCTCACTGAATGTGAAACCATTTAGTCTATACAGATTTAGTTAATACTTGTTTGTAAAATTTGCTCACAAAAAACCCTTCAATATGAAGGGTTTTTTTATTACCTATTGTGGCTCTATTGCTTAGTATTCGAAACTTAAATCAAATGGAGTGATTATGAATAAATCACTATTGGCAATAGCAATTTCACTGTTAAGTGCCACAGCTTTCGCTGAAAAAAGTTACACCGTAGGGCAATTAGAGGACATGATTGCTGATAACAACAAACCACAAATTGCAGCCCCTGTTTTAGATGGTTCTATCGCAAAAGCTGTTCGTATGAGTGCAGAGTATTTAGATAATTAATTCCATGCCTCATTAGAATTTAAAAGCTCATAATTTGAACTCTGGGCCTTTAATATTCCCTCTTCTGATTTTATCTACAGCTGACATTCTCAAAAATTTCCCTGCCGGAACGATTCACTTCACATTTATTGCTGAATTAGTTTGAAATGAGTATTACACTTAGCTTTTAACATTATTGCTTTTAACAATTACTAGCATACTAAGTAACAATTGTAAGGTAGACCATGAGTTCCATCGCTGACGATGTCATCACACAAAAAATTGAGCAATCCATTTCTCGCGTATCTAAAGTGGTATTTCCAACAACAACTAACCACCACAGCACCCTATTTGGCGGTACTGCTCTCGCTTGGATGGATGAAGTTTCTTTTATTACCGCAACACGTTTTAGCCGTAAGCGCCTTGTTACGGTCTCCACTGAAAAAATTAATTTTACTCATCCAATCCCTTCAGGAACCATTGTTGAGTTGGTGGGTAAAGTCATTCGAGTTGGAAGAACCAGTTTGACGGTCAATGTATCGATTTTTTTAGAAGATATGTATTCAGAAGGTCGTGAAGAAGTGATACATGGCCAGTTTAATTTTGTTGCAATTGATGACAATGGTAAACCTACCCCACTATTTGAGTCATAAGCTTTTTTAAGCCATCAACATAAAGGTTTTGTTTATATTGCTAAAGGTGCGAATTCTGTAAACTTTAATTCACACCTTTCTAATAACACATCAGCCGCCCTTATTTAATTCACTTTTCTCACTTCTGATGTGTTTTATATCGAAAATTTATTCGTATTAAATGTTTTTATAAAATAATCACCCTAACGCCTTAAACCACACTTAAAATATCAATTAATATTCCATTCCCTTATCTTTTCATCTGCCTGGCATGACTTCTTAATCATTTCTCTTATTAATATCTTGTTACAACAAACACATAACGTGGCTAAAAGATAGGAAATCCCATACCCTAATATATTGTATATTTTTATTATATATTGATATTTTTAAATTAAAATCGTAGAGTATAGATGATGCCAATAACTCTAAAAATGCGTAAACTCCTCAGGCTTATAGCTTATTTTATATTACGTATTTTGATGTAAACTTTTCTTTATGTAATATACTTTGTTGGTAATAAATCTCATTGAGACATTTTATTAAAAATAGAAATAAACAACGCTAAAATAAGATATCAAATTATGCTTAGAATTCTTTCATTTATTATTTTATGTGCCTTTTCAATTAACCTAAGTGTCGCTGCGGTTCCCAAAGAAACTATCAAACGTATCGAGCAAGAAGCGCAAAAAGGCGATATAAAAGCGCAAGTCATGTTAGGAATTGGCTATTACCTTGGTAACGAGCTTAAACAGGACTATGGTAAAGCAAAAAAATGGTTAACGATGGCATCGAATAAGGGCAATTCTGATGCTCAGTTGTTTTTAGGGGACATGTATTTAAATGGTAATGGCGTTGAGGCCAACCTTGAAACAGCCATGGATCTATTCGAAAAATCAGCCAATAAAGGCAATGTTGAAGCCCAAAATTATATGGGCCAGTTTTACTATCAAGGTATTGGTGTAAAACAAAATTATATTACTGCTTTTGAGTGGTTCAAAAAATCTGCTGATAAAAAATTTCCACCCGCACAATACCAAGTCGGTAAAATGCTAGAAAGTGGAGAGGGAATTGAAATCAATGAAAAATCTGCAGCTGAATATCTAGCTCAAGCCTGCAAAGCTGGCTTAAAAGAAGCTTGCGTAAAAAAATAAATCTACCCCAATATTTCCTGCATTTTACCTGATGTTATTCATTATAATGGCATCAGGCTCCCCTCTTTTTTTGATGAAAAATCTTATTACGGCTACTTGCTCACACCCTTCCACCAATAAATTCATTACTATTAATAATCAATTTCACAATGTATGATATTGTTCTAAACTTATAATATAAAAGAGAAAGGGAGATATTATGTACAATACAATCTTAGTTCCGATCGATGTAACCGAAGATGCTCTCACTAACTTATTAGTTCCTCATGTTAATTCGCTACAAAAATTGAATGATGCAACAGTGCACTTTCTTGCCGTAACCGCACCAATTTCAAACTATTTACGCTATGGTGGCACCATCTTACCAGGAGACTTCCCTGACGACGAAAAACAAGCTGAAATTATCCTTACAGAATTAAAAGAAAAAATTAAACTATTTGATATCCCTGCAGATAAAATAAAGGCGAAAGCAACCGTTGGTTCTGTTAAAGACGAAATTTTGGCAACCGCAGAAGATATCAACGCCGATATTATTCTATTAGGTTCACGCCGCCCGAGTATGTCAACCTATTTGCTGGGCTCTAATGCCGCCTCAGTAGTTCGTTATGCAAAAACTAGTGTATTAGTGGTTAGATAATAAAGACTAAAGTGCTATTTGGAGCTTAAGCAAACACATTTTACAAACAAAAGGTTTAGCCTTAATGATTGTTACAAAAAACAGCAAAGACATACACTTTATAGGGCTATTTATGTGTTCATTTAGGGTAAATTAAAGGCTCATAAACATTTTCGTGATTTTCACGCCCTGCTTTTTTAGCGGGGTTTTTTTATGCTATAAAACTGATGAATGGCTTAATCTAAAGCGTTTAAAAGGAATACCATCAAAATCAACAATGCGTTCTTCAGTAAAACCATAACGTAAAATCGCGGATACTTTCTTGCGTGTTAACGGTAAATGTATTGTAACTGACTCAACCTTCAGTGATGTAAAAGCTTTATTAATAATATTCTTAACAATAGATTTTCCCTTTCCCCAAAACTTAGGATGTAACACTAAAGCTAAATCTGCATCACCCGCTTCATTTTGTAACCCTCCCCAGCCGGCAAATTGGTCATCAATCATAATGGCCCATACTCCATAGCCATGTTGCTCCCAATGCAGCTCTTTTCCTGAAACCCACTGCTGGCAGGCCTGTTCATCGAAATGGCTGCTGCCTAGAGGCATATGTTCAAGTACAGCTGGATGAGTATTTAATGCGATAAGATCTGCGGTAGCAATTTGATTTAGCTGAAAAAACTGAATAGGCATAGTGACTATTTTGTCCACATAAGATATTAATAAACCCAATATATAATTTGGCTATCTTCCCAAAAAATGATGCCCCGCTCAAGTTTGTAGGGCATCAATATACCGTGATTACTGTTCTAAGGCTGTCGCCATGACTTTTTGAAAATCTTCCCAAGAACAATAGCCGCTTTTATCAATTGGACACCCTTTTAGCTCTAATGTGACATGTTTAGGCGGTGTTTGTAATGATAAATACGTATTATCTCTAAGCTGGTCTGCAGTTTGGTAAACATATTCGACTTTCATAAAATCTTTATTCGCTTGCTTATCTGTCCAGCGTTGGAACACTAATTTACCTCCAATCGGGGTATGTTCATACTGCTCTGGTAATTGATACGGTTTAAAATCCATTGCTGACATGAGTGACGCAATATTCGAGTCATGACCGACTAAGAATATAAATTTTGCTGTTTCTCCTTTATCGACCGAAACAAAGCCTTTATCGATATAATTGAGTATTGGATGTGCGACATTTTTTGCAATGATTTTTGGCGTAAATAACGTTTCTTGGTAAGCATTTTTTAGCGTATTCAGTTTTTTCCATTTTTCAGGGGTATTCACAAGCCCCCAAGCCACTTCATTAGCAGGAAAACCTTCATAATATTGAAGGTCTATCGCATCCACCGCTGAATTCGCAATTTTTAATGGACCACTGACGCCTGGTTCTTTTTCAGCTTCAATAATAAAGCTGTTTTTTTGGTTATTTAAATTACATAATTTGTCTGTTTTACATTTCTGAGAATCTTTAATATTCAGAACACTATCTAATTCGTCATAACCCGCAGTCAGTGATAACCCTTTAAAATATTGTTCCATCTCAGCGAGTGCCTGCTGTTTAAATTCAGGGGAAGCATTGGTAATAATTGGGTTAAAAACAGGGTCCATTTTACCAATTTCAGGCTGATGATGAATACTTACCTTGCATCCTGGAAATGCGCCTGCAGCAAAGAATTGGGCAGTTGCTATCGTTCTTTGGAGACTATTTGTATAAAGGTATACATCCTCATTACTTGTTGGACACAGTTCATCTGCAAGTAATTTGTTTTGGTCTATCCACTCCCTAAAATAATGCCCCATGTAGACTTCAAGTGCGCCGCCTTTAGTAGTGAGATAACCACTTTGTGCATCCCATGCAGGCCATTTTTTATCAGTCACTTCAGTAAGAATACCGGTATTTACGATAGGTGTACGTAAATTATGGCGGCTAAGGACTAAAACTTGATCTAAAACCATATCTGTTTTGCTATCTGTACTCGCTAATACAGGCGCAATAGGTGTTAATAATGCCGTAGATAAACAGAGAGTTAGCAATTTATATTTCATTAATATACCCCTACAATTAAAGCAACAAAGAAAAATACGTTCATCGCTATATAAAGAACTTAGCGAAAAATCACACCGCAACTTATCTAATAATGACGAAGTTGACTTTTTTTTCTGCGATAAATATCTCAAAAACAATCTTAAGGTAAATTAAAAACAAACGATTGACAGAAGAAAACCAGCAGTTAAGATTTTCCAATCAATACACGGAGATAATATAATGATAGTCCAAAGCGCAACACGTGCACACGATGATGATATTATTCGTGTTTGGGAGTCTTCAGTGAGAGCAACTCACCATTTTTTAACTGAAGAAAAAATTGCTGAACTAAAAATTGCTATCAAAGATATTTATTTGCCGTATTTAGCTGTTTTTGTGACATTCAATAGCGCAGGCAATATGACCGGTTTTCTAGGGTGCGATAAACACCGCCTTGAAATGTTGTTTATTTCCCAAGAAAGTAGAGGCCAAGGTACAGGGAAAAAACTGCTTCAATATGCCATTGATACCTTAGGCATTACTGAGTTGGATGTTAACGAACAAAATCCTCAAGCTATCGGGTTCTATCAACATATGGGTTTTACACAATATGCACGTTCTGAATTAGACGGCGAAGGTAATCCATTCCCTATTCTTCATATGCGTCTTAATAAAAAGTAGCCATGAAAATCATTGAGTTAGAAACAATACGTTTACGGCTACGTGGGTGGCAAGAAGAAGATAAACAGTCATTTTACCAAATGAATAGCCATCCCGATGTCATGCATTATTTTCCTTCTGTGCTTAATGAGCAGCAAAATGCACAATTTATGCAAGCCATCATAGATAAATTTGCTCAACAAGGAGGATGGGGATTATGGGCTGTTGAATTAAAATCCAATAGACAATTCATTGGGTTTATTGGTTTAAATATTCCCGCCTCTAATTTACCTTTTTCCCCTTGTATCGAATTAAGTTGGCGTCTGTTACCGGAATATTGGCACCACGGCTATGCCACTGAAGGAGCGAGTCGTGTCATCGAATATGCTTTTGATAAACTAAATCTGCCCGAACTGGTTGCATTTACGGCAGTGGTTAATTCACCATCAGAATCCGTAATGAAAAGACTAGGAATGATAAAACAACTAAATAACTTTTATCACCCAGCACTCCCTGATGGCCATTGGTTGCAAGAGCATGTGTTGTATCGCATCAAGGCCAGTGACTTTTTAAACAAATCTCATCAATAAGAAACCATATAAGCCCAAATACCCACAAAAAAGCCATCACAATGTGATGGCTCAGATTTGCAGCCAAACATATTATGTTTAGCTGCAAATCTAATAGGTTTTGAAAATAAATTAGGAAAATCAATTTATTGATTTTCGGCTGATAACACAAAGTGGGAAAAACCACGCTTTTATCCCGCTTTGTCAACAACCTAAGCCATCACAATGTGATGGCTTAATGTTATTTAGCACCTACTGCGTAAATTATTTTTTACTTTCAGCTTCGGCTTTGGCTTCTTTCGCTTCTACATCACGGTACCAACGAGGGTGATGTTTTCGCGCCCAACGGCGGCTAACTTTCCCTTCGATCATTCCGTTGATTGAACCTTTAACCCAGAATGCCATGTACATATGAATTAAAATGGCATGGATCAATACAATTGCAGCAACGGCATGAATCAACAACCCCCACCGCACAACCCACATTGGGAATAAATGTGCAAAATAAGGGCGCCAAATGATAATACCAGTTATCAAGAGCACAAAAATCAGGCTCATGATGCTCCAGAACATCATTTTTTGACCGGCGTTATATTTACCTACATCAGCCACTTCATGTTCATTACCCTTCAATACTTCGACAATATTTTTAATCCAAGGTAAGTCTTGCTTATCTGGAATATTGTGTTTCACAAAGCGAACAAACATAAACATCAGCACAACGAAAATCAACACACCAAAGAAGGGATGTAAAATCCGTCCCATTTGCGGTGTACCAAAGGTTTCCGTCAACCATTTCAATGTTGGGAAAAATAACGCGATCCCCGACAAAGCAACCAAGAAGAAGCTGATGACAACCGTCCAGTGACACGCGCGGTCAATAAACTTTGTCCGCACAATCATTTTGCTTTTCTTACTCATGGTCATCTTTCTCCTCTTCATCACTCACTTCTTTGTTTGGACCAATTCCCACATAGTGGAAAATCAACCCTGCAAAGGTCGCGATAAATCCAACGACAGAAAGTGGTTTCAAGATGCCCTGCCACAGATTGATTGGTGTATCAATTTGTGGGTCTTTAGGCAGGCCATGATACAGTCCAGGTTTGTCAGCATGGTGAAGCACATAAACAACATGCGTACCACCCACACCTTCAGGATCATAAATTCCCGCTTGCGCATACCCCCGATTTTGCAATTTAGTTACGCGCTCTGCACCGTATTCCAACATCTCTTTTTTCGTGCCGAAACGGATAGCCCCCGTTGGACAAGTTTTCACACATGCTGGCTCTTGACCAACACTCACCCTATCAACGCACAAGGTACACTTGTACACTCGATTGTCTTTCGGGTTTAATCGAGGAATGTTGAATGGGCAACCCGCGATACAATAACCACAACCAATACAGTGCTCTGATTGGAAATCCACAATACCATTTGCGTACTGAATGATTGCTCCAGCTGATGGGCAAGATTTCAAACATCCAGGGTCGGTACAGTGCATACAGCCATCTTTACGGATCAACCATTCTAGCTTACCCATTTCAGTGGTTTCGCTAAAACGCATCACCGTCCACGATTTTGCGCTTAAATCCGTTGGGTTATCATAAACCCCAACGCAATGACCAACTTCGTCACGGATATCATTCCACTCAGAACATGCCACTTGACAAGCTTTACAGCCGATACAAGATGACACATCAATGAGCTTACAGACTTCAAGCTTATCATCACGCGCTTGTGGCGGAGGCGTAATGCTATTGGTCGCGGAACGTTTAATAATGTCTTGAGATTGCATGGACATGTCCCCTCCCTTACGCCTTCTCAATGTTAACTAAGAATGCCTTATACTCAGGTGTCTGAGAGTTAGCATCGCCGACAGACGGCGTTAACGTATTGGTGATAAACCCTTTTTGAGTCGCGCCTTCAAAGCCCCAGTGAATAGGTAGTCCAACTGTTTCAATTGGTTTGCCATCCACCATCAGCGTTTGTAATCTAGGAGTGACAACTGCAACAGCCTTGATAAACCCACGTTTACTGCTGACTTTGACCTTATCGCCTAACGCAATTCCTTTGGCTTTTGCTAATGTTTCGCTGATCTCAACAAATTGCTCAGGCTGAGCAATTGCGTTCAAGCGAGCATGCTTAGTCCACGTATGGAAATGCTCTGTTAAACGGTATGTGGTTCCGACATAAGGGAAATCTTTGTGGTCACCAAGACGTTTCTTGTCTTCATCAAAAATCCGCGCCGCTGGGTTAGAAACCACATTCGGGTGCAACGGGTTAGTGCCAAGTGGTGTTTCAAATGGCTCATAGTGCTCAGGGAATGGCCCTTCAGCCATCTTATCGATAGCAAATAAACGACCTAAACCTTCTGGTTGCATGATGAATGGCCCAGTTCCGACTTCAGGAGCAGAAGCATTGAAGTCAGGAATATCATTACCGACCCATTTTTTACCATTCCACTCGATAAGCACGCGGTCTTTATTCCACGGTTTACCTTGGGTGTCACAAGAAGCACGGTTATAAATCACACGGCGGTTCAGAGGCCATGCCCATGCCCAACCAAGTGTATTACCGATACCGGATGGGTCGCTATTATCACGATTTGCCATCTGGTTGCCTTTCTCAGTCCAGCTACCAGTGTAAATCCAGCAAGAAGATGCCGTTGAACCATCTGCACGCAATAAAGCAAATGAGCTGAGTAGTTCGCCTTTTTTCGCTTGTAAATTGCCATCGGCATCATAAAGATCAACCAGTGCAACACCGTTGTTTTCTTTCGCCACTTCTTCTGATTCCGGATGGAATTGTTGTTTATAATTCCATTTCATTTGCATCAGAGGATCTTGGCCTTGGCCGCCTTCTTTCTCATACAGTTCACGGATTTTATACAGAATACCGGTCAATATTTGGCCATCATTACGCGCTTCACCTGGAGCATCTGCCGCTTGCCAGTGCCATTGTAACCAACGGCCTGAGTTGGCTATCGAACCATCTTCTTCCGCAAAACAAGTGGATGGTAAACGGAACACTTCGGTTTGAATCGAAGCTGTATCAACGTCATTCATCTCACCATGATTTTGCCAGAAATTAGCCGTTTCAGTGACTAACGGGTCGACAACAATCAGGTATTTCAACTTACTAAGGCAGCTAACCACTTTATTTTTATCAGGGAATGACGCTACTGGGTTAAACCCTTGACAGATATAGCCAGTCACTTGGTCTTTGCTCATCATGTCAAAATACTTCATCACATCATAAGCTTGGTCCCATTTAGGTAACCAGTCATAACCCCATTGGTTCTCAGCTTGAGCGGAATCTCCATAGAAAGATTTCATCAAACTCACAAAGAACTTAGGATAGTTGCTCCAGAAATTTACCTGATTTGGCAATGTCGCTTTTGGCGTATTCGCAGTAAGGTAGCTATCAATGTTCTGATGTTTTTCAGAAGGTAGTGTCAAGTAACCCGGTAAACTGGTTGATAGTAACCCTAAATCTGTTAAGCCTTGAATATTCGAGTGCCCACGTAACGCGTTCACGCCACCACCAGCAACCCCCATGTTACCTAGCAGTAACTGGATCATGGCCATGGTACGAATATTTTGTGCACCAACAGTATGTTGTGTCCAACCTAACGCATACAGGAAAGTCCCGGCTTTATCTGCCGCGCTTGTTGTGGCTAAAATTTCACAAACCTTCAAGAAGTCTGCTTTTGGTGTTCCACAAATTTGCTCAACAATATCAGGCGTATAGCGTGATACGTGTTTGTGAAGTAAATTCCACACGCAACGTGGGTCTTGTAAAGTGTCATCGCGTAATGCGTGACCATTTTCATCAAACTTATAGTTCCAACTGGTTTTGTCATAACTACGCTTATCAGCGTCATAGCCACTAAATAAGCCATCGTTAAAGTCAAAATCATCTCTAACAATCAATGATGCATTGGTATAGTTCTGAACATATTCAGCATTGATTTTTTGATTTTCAATCAGGTACAGTAAAACGCCCGATAAAAAGGTAATATCGGTACCTGAACGAATTGGGACATAATGGTCAGCAACTGATGCGGTACGCGTAAAACGCGGGTCTATGACAATCAGTGTGGCATCATTATTATTTTTCGCCTCAATTGCCCAACGGAACCCAACAGGGTGTGCTTCCGCAGCATTACCGCCCATAACGACGACAACATCGGCATTTTTGATATCAACCCAGTGGTTGGTCATCGCACCGCGACCAAATGTTGGAGCAAGACTTGCTACCGTTGGTCCGTGTCAGACACGCGCTTGGTTGTCAACCGCTAGCATTCCTAGCGATCTGGCGAATTTTTGTGTCAACATTCCCGTTTCGTTACTGGCAGCTGATGCGCAAAGCATTCCTGTTGATAACCAACGGTTTACTGTTGTTCCTTCAGCATTTTTTTCGATGAAATTCGCATCGCGGTCATCTTTCATTAAGCGTGCAATGCGTGTGAAGGCATCATCCCAACTAATGCGCTCCCATTTATCAGAGCCTGGTGCTCTATATTCAGGATAACGTAAACGATTTTCGCTTTGGATATAATCGAGCAGACCAGCCCCTTTAGGGCATAAAGCACCACGGTTTACCGGGTGGTCTGAGTCACCTTCGACATGGAATATCGCGGATTTAGCATTCATGGCGCCATCGCCCATGCTATATATTAGTAATCCACAACCGACAGAACAGTAGGTACAAGTATTACGCGTCTCTTTAGAGCGAAGTAATTTATATTCACGTACATTAGCTATTGCCATTCCAGGCATAAAACCTAACGCAGCTACAGTTGTACCTGCCATCCCGCCAGCGCAGATTTTAAAAAACTTTCTACGACTAACGTTCATTGCTACCTCTTTATATTTTTTGTATAAATCGGTGAGAGAATAGCAGCCTAATATGATTAGATATTGCCTAAAATCAATGAAAGTGAAAATAAAAGTTTAATTAATATTAACTGAGTAGTTAAACATCAATTAAAATTACTACCAATAGAGTATTTATTGTTAAATTGATTTAGATCAAATGTTACATTTAAACTATTTTAGTTAAATTCCATTTCAATTAACATTTCGTAAAAGAGAATACGTCTATTTTTTAGAAAAAATAAATTTTAAATTTAATTTAAATATAGATTTAGTATTTATCTGATGAAATAAACATAAAGGAATCATTTTGTGATCGCCTTAAATGCACGTCATCTTAAAATAAACAAATATTTTTTTTCAAGGTGACGTGATAACACTATCGTCTATTTCCAACCACTAATTATAATCCCTGCTCCAAGGAGCACAACTAGAGCACCTACCCAGTCAGTCACGGTAAGAGACACACCATCAACCACTTTCAGCCAAACTAATGCGGTTGCAATATATATCCCGCCATAAGTAGCATAAATTCGGCCACTTGCTTCCGGATGCAATGTCAATAACCAGACAAATAGCATTAAACTTAACGCCGCAGGGATCAATAGCCAAGCCCCACCTTGCTTTTTCATCCAAAGATAAGGAAAGTAACAGCCTGCAATTTCAGCCAACGCAGTGATAAAGAATAAAGCAATAATTTTTATCGACATAAAAACCCATTCAAAATAGTCCCCATAAATTTCACCTTGATATTAGCAAATTTCATCAACACTGTTATGTGGTTTTCACTAATATCAGTGAAATACGTCTTGCAATCGGTAAGACAAAAAATACATTCTGCAGCGCAATCATCCAAGGAAGCATCCACTAACTCAATCAAGGAGAAAACACGTCCCTAGTAAAGGCTAAGGCTTTTATCGTGCTAATTAGCGAAACATGCAATTCACAAGGAAAATTACACTGAAGCACTAAAAATTCTTTTAAGAAAAGCGATAGGTTATGATTCAATATGATTAGCTTTTAAGCTAATAAAACCCCATTCTCTTAAACTTTTAGTTTAAATTTTAAGACCTATTGCTGTTACTATAATAGTCACCTTTTCTATCATCTTATTGGCTAATAAAATTATTATGAGAGCAACATCTGAAGAAGCCCGTGTATTTATAGAAGTGGTAGAACAAAAAAGCTTTAGTAAAGCGGCTGATAAACTTAATTTAGCAAATTCAGCAGTGAGCCGAATCGTCAAAAAATTGGAAGAAAAACTGGGGGTCAATTTACTTAACCGTACCACCAGGCAAATTGACCTAACTGCAGAGGGCGAAATTTATTTTCAACGCATGAAAATTATCTTGCAAGAAATGCAAGCGGCAGAAGATGAATTATATGACACACAAAGCTCTCCAAAAGGCCTATTACGAATTGATGCAGCAACGCCGATTGTATTGCATATATTAATTCCTTTTGTTGCTATTTTTCGCAAACAATATCCAGACATTCACTTGTCGTTAGTTTCATCGGAAACCTTTGTTAATTTAATTGAACGGAAAGTTGATGTTGCTATTCGGGCAGGGCATCTCACCGACTCCAGCTTACGTGCTCGCCCATTATTTAAGAGTTATCGCAAGATTATTGCGTCGCCAAATTATCTGGAACAACATGATGAGCCTAAATCTCCTCAAGATCTTTTGCATCATACATGCCTGACCTTTACTGAACCTGCATCATTAAATATGTGGCCAGTTAAAGGCATTGATGGGCAACTAATGGAAGTTACTGCAGGGATATCATCAAATAGCGGGGAGACACTAAGACAGCTTTGTTTAGCTGGAAATGGGATTGCATGTTTGTCTGACTTTATGGTGAATAAATATATTCAAAATGGCCAATTTGTCGAAGTATTAAAGGATGAATTGCAGCCTGTTCCTTTACCATTCCATGCCGTATATTACAGTGACCGCGTTGTCAGCCAGCGTATTCGGGTTTTTATTGATAGCTTAACTCAATATCTTGCAGAAATTCAGAGGCCATAACAAATCCTAGCCTCTGAGCATATAGAATAATCAATTAGTCCCAGTTTGGCGCTAAACCTTCTGGGCTAACTAAGCGGTCATTACAATCTAATGCTGCAATCGCCGCTTTATCGTCACTATCTAACTGTAATTGAGTTGCTTGCAAGTTACTTAATAAATTTTCACGTTTTGTTGATGATGGAATAACAGAATACCCTTCACCAATCGCCCACGCTAAAATAACCTGAGCGGATGTTGCATTGTGTTTCTGTGCAATACTCGCAATAACCTCATCCTTTAATGCTTTGCCATACGCTAATGTCATATAAGAGGTAATATGGATATTATGTTGTTTTGCCCACTCTACAACTTTTTTGTTTTGCAGATAAGGTGAAAGCTCTATTTGGTTTGTCGCAATATTTTCAACACCGACTGCCGCGATTGCTTTTTCCATTAATGGAATAGTGAAATTAGAAATACCAATTTCACGTGTTAACCCTTGTTTTTTGGCTTCCAATAATGCTTGCATGAACTCTTCAACAGAAACCGCATCATTTGGAGATGGCCAATGCACTAGTGTTAAGTCCACATAATCCATTTGCAAATCACTTAAACTTTGTTTAAGACTTGGGATAAGTTTATCTTTACTTAAATTCTCAATCCAAATTTTTGTTGTGATATAAAGCTCGCTGCGCTCAACGCCACTTTCTGCAATAGCCTGCCCAACCGCAGCTTCATTCTCATAAATTTGTGCTGTATCAACAGCGCGGTACCCAACATCTAATGCATTTTTTACTGAAGCAATCACGACATCATCTTTTAAACGGAATGTACCCACACCAATTACAGGAATCGTCATTATGTTACCTTTCTTAAATTTTTTACATTAAGCTTCACGGGTAATTATCTGGATAGTCCATGTTCATTCGCTACGAACTAACCCATAATTACTGCGACAATTTGAATACGACAAAGAATACGATGGGATAATGCAGAGAAAAATAGCCGTAAGCTCAATAGACTTTTGCTAAAAAATCAATAATCTCTATTATTAATAGTTTTAACTATAAAAATAGTCTTTATAGTGATATTTGACTAAACTTCGCCTAATCAAATCATAAATATAGACAAAAAATCCATTAAAGTAACAAACTCTGTTTTATTACTCTACTTTTTATCTTTATTTTAGTTTGTTAGCCTAAATATAACTTAGCAATTAACGAATAAGGCAATACAAATGAAAATTCTTCTTCTCAATGGCGGACAAACATTTGCTCACTCGGCAGGCCAGCTTAATCGTACATTACATGATGTAGCCAAAACCACGCTAAATGAGTTAGGGCACACTATGCAAGAAACCCATATCGAGTCGGGCTACGATATCGATAATGAAGTTAAAAAATTTCTTTGGGCCGATACGATTATTTACCAAATGCCTGGTTGGTGGATGATGATGCCTTGGATGGTAAAAAAATATATGGACGAGGTTTATACCCTCGGTCATGGTCATTTATATACAAGCGATGGTCGTACTCGCCAAGATCCAAGCAAACAATATGGTACTGGAGGCCTACTTCATGGAAGAAAATATATGCTTTCGGTGACTTGGAATGCCCCTCTTGATGCATTTGATGAGTTTGATAATTTTTTTGATGGTCGAGGTGTTGATGGTGTCTATTTTGCCTTTCATAAATCACAACAATTTCTCGGATTGAAAAAATTCCCAACCTTTATGGTAAACGACGTGATCAAAGAACCCAATATTAAAAAATATATCAACGATTACAAAACACATCTCACCGAAATTTTCGGGTAATCAAATTAAAAAGGAATACATTTGTATTCCTTTTTGTTATTTAGCCATTATTAATTAATATTATGCAATTTTGCTTATTAATTTCACATCTAATGAATCAATTTTATCTTCTATCTTCTCAATGAAATCTTTCAAATGTTGTGTTCCATTATGTTTATCTAATGATTTTTGGTCCTTCCAAATCTCAAAGAAAATAAAAATGTTTGGATTAGCATTATCTTGATGTAATTCATACTGAAGACAACCTTCATCCTTATTGCTTGGCTCAACAATTGATTTAGTTGCTGCTTTCACAAAATCAACTTCATTATCTTTTGCAATTACTGTTGCAACAATTCTTATTTCTGACATAAGCTCACCCTGTTATAAATAGATAATTTTAACTCATCTATTTATAGCATAACTCGAAGTTAGAATTTAACTTTTATTATTCTATAAATTAGAAAACACTTTTCTAACTTTAATCATGTTGTTATATTGCAAAAATAGTGTAACTTCAAAATATAATACAATCAATTTTATCGTTTCATTACATCTTATTTTCCCTGACGAGAAAAGGCTGAATTTTAGCACGTCATAAGATGGGAATTTTCAATTTATACTCATTACCATGTTGTGCAACATATTAACAATTCATTCACATTAATGGATTTACTATACAGATAATACTAACCAGCGTAGCATGATGAAATCATCATATATGAATGAGGCCACAATGAAAAATCATATTCAATTGGATATTCAAGACAATGAAGCCATTTTATCTTACCTATCGGATAAAATAATTTTACCTATTGGCATTAAGAATTTTAATGGCTTTACGTTTCAGCATTCCCCTATTACAGCTTATGAAGCTGAAATGGCAATTGAACATATCGAAAACGCAATTATTCCGATAAAAAAACAGCTCCCTACAGGAGAAATATTGCTTTTTAGTCATGATAACAAATTAAATTTACTGATAGAAAGTAGGCATATTAATGGTAATTTTATCACGACATCGCAGATTGAAGACGCTTTTAATGAATTGGTCGATGTGATTAATGGCAGCCCCATTCATTCAACACAATTGCCGACAAATAGCGAATTCAGTGCTTTTTTATTAATCATTAGAGAGATTACTCATCATTGGAGTTTGCATGGTATTACATATAATTAACCACAATAGCGAAGGAGGATAAAGACCTCCTTCTTTTTCTATCAACTCTATTAATTTAGTAGCTCTTTCATTAACAATGCTCTTTTTTCTTCTGCAATAAAACTCGCCAGTAATGCATTTACATTACACTCAGTAAAGTCAGCAATACTCCAACCAAATATATCATGCAATAATTGGTACTCTTTATTTAATGTTACATCCGCAACTGTTCGCGCATCTGTATTTATGCTTAATTTAACGCCCTGCTGTTTCAACTTATTAATAGGGTGGTTTTCGATACTATCAAAGACATTGCACACCAAATTGCAACTTGGGCAAACTTCAAGTAATACATTTAACGCTTTGAGCTTTTCAATCGTATTTGAATTTTCAATACTTCTAACCCCATGTCCTATACGAGAAACTTTTAATTTATCTAATGTTTCAATCACACTTTCATAGCCTAAAGCCTCTCCAGCATGTGCGATAACATTGCCGCCATGCTCTCTGACATAGTTAAATGCAATTTCATGATTGTCTAATGAAAAGCGAGCCTCATCGGCAGCTAAATCTAGTGCTACAACACCACGAGATTGATACTCTACAACTAATTTTGCCGTTTCAAGACTTTGAGAGGCAGTAAAATGCCTCAAAGTACACAAAATCAAGCCAGCTTCTATTTCGTACTTTACAACTGCCGAATTCATCGCATCTAATATTATATCGACAACCTCTCGGCTTGAAAGACCATGTTGAGTATGTAATAAAGGAGCAAACCGAATTTCTGTATAAATTACATTATCCATTTTTAATTGCTCAAACAAATCATCAACCGCTAGCCCAATAGCAGATTTTGTCTGTAATATATTAAGTTGCGGTTCAATGCAACGTAGAAAATCGCCAAGATCTTCGCATCTTTCTGGTGCAATAAAGCCTTGTTTAAACTCATTAAACGTTAGTATTGGAATGGTTTGTTTAACATAAGAAAAACTTAAACATGTATCTAAATGTACGTGTAGTTCAACTTTTGGCATTACGTTAATTGCTGCTTTTATGCTTTTAGTAAATACGCTTGACGGTTTTAAAGGGACTTTCATGTTAATATCCTGCGAGTTATTTTTTAATAAGCTAGCAAGGTTATTACCATTTAAAAAAGGACATATGTCCTTTTTTAAATGAAAAAAACGAGTATGATTTAAGTATAATTTCAAGCGAAAAATGGTTATAACAATGAAAGCAATAAACTCTACAATAAAGCGTGCAGAATTTATTACTCATCATCAACTTGATAAAATCATTTCTGACGAAACTCTCAAAAATACAAAACTTATCCACATAAAGGCCAAAGAATATTTAATATTTCAAGATAGCCAAATCAGTCACCTTTACTTCCTTGTTAACGGGAAACTGCAAATTGAACGTTATGAAACTAACGGTTGCAAAGTCATTTTTTCATTTGAAAATACATTTTCTATAATTGGTGATTTAGAACTTTTTCAAAGCAATCTTGAAAATGACCGTATCTATAATACGATCCAAGCAGTTACAGATGCAGACTTACTTGCGCTACCTTTATCTATGATCCGAAAAAAAGAAATTTACTCACCATTATTTTTGCAATTTATCTGTCAGCACCTTAGTAAAAAGCTTTATAACACATCACAGTTACACTCCAGTGCATCATATTCAGTTGAATATAAATTAAGACGCTATCTTACTTTTGCTGAAAAGCAGAATGGAGAAAGTTTTCAATTAGAAAAGCGTGACTCTTTAGCCGCAATGCTAGGAGTCTCCGTTAGGCAATTAAATCGAACACTATCTAAACTTGTCAGTGATAAATTAATTGAAAAAAAAGGCAAGAAAATTAAGATATTAGATACTAGTCAGCTCTTAATTTCATGTCGGAAATAGAAAAGGCGGCCACTTCATTTACAATGGCCGCTTTTTATAAAATAAGAACACCATTACTTTTTGGTTGCTAAAATAACCGAAGAGGCTTTAACTATGGCAGTTACTTTACTGTTCACTGCTAACCCCATTTCAATTGTACTGTTATTCGTTACTACTGCTGATAATCATTTTTGCTATATTGTTTTTTCGTGTCAGCAAGCAATGAGCCAGCAATAATGCCATCTTTGTTATATTGGTAGATTAATTCACCATTTGAATCTTTTTTAGATATTATTTGACAGTTATCACCTATCACCATTTCGACAGGACCACTAACATCCCTACCAATCAATTTATTTTTAACTCGTTTTACAAAAAGATAGTTATGAGCACCATTTAAATACTCATCTTTCTTTTGATCAAAAGTAAAACTTTCCACACAACCATCATGGCCAATTTTTAACATTGATTCATAATTAATTGATTTATCTTCATTATAAACAACTGATTTTATTTGCTTAACAGCACCTCTAACAGGATTGAAATCATAAAGTTGAGCCAGATTAAACACGACTGGGTTATATTGCTGTTCTTGAAACGCTAATGATACAAAAGAAATAGGGAATAAACTTAAAAAAACGATTCCCAATGGGTATTTTTTACTCATTTCTATCGTCCACCTCTAACAGCTACGGCTTGCTTTGACTTAAAAATAGCCTTTTGTATACATATTATCAGTTTTTCGATAAAAGTCAGGTTATGACCCCATAATATGAGTATAAAAATGAGTCTTAAATTAAATCCAAAGCCATTTTCGGCTAAAGACAAATATAAATATGAAAAAATAATAGAGAATAGCAATGGCTGTGACTCCTTTTTTATAAAATAATAACAAAGGAGTTACTTAAATTGATTATGGCATAATTGGAGCTGGTGTTGGCTCGCGCTCATCGTTAAAAACACGACCAAAACGTGGGTTTCCTTGGTTCCATTCCTCAACTGCGGCATGAATATCGGCTTTAGTTCGACCAATAAAATTCCACCACATTAGTACTGACTCATTTAAAGGCTCACCACCAAGTAATAAAATGTGGCTATCTGAAGCTAGCTCTATAGAAATTTCTGTTATATTTTTGCCTAAATAAACTAATTCATTACTCTTAATTTGCTGTCCTTCAATAGTAGCACTTCCACTTATGGCAAAAATACCGTATTCAAATTCAGGTCGTAAAGTTAAAACTTGTCGGGCTGTTTTCTTCGCAATAATATCAAGCCCGATCAACGGTGAAAATGTCAATGTTGGTGCTTTATAAGTGCCATATTCCCCAACTAATAAATGGAAATGGATCTCGCCTTCAGCCCAACGAGGTAATGTAGGATAATGGTCAAAGCGTGGGGAAATATCTTTAACTGCTTCGGGTAAAGCAATCCACAGTTGCACAGCATGTAACTGGCGGCTCTCTCCATAGGTATCTTCAGAATGACTGATCCCATAACCTGCTGTCATTAAATTAACCTGCCCTGGTCGAATAACCTGTTCATAGCCAAGGCTATCTCGATGCAATACTTCACCTTCAATCATCCAAGTGAATGTTTGTAAAGCAGTATGAGGATGAGGTGATACCTTCATTCCCTCTGAGTCGCCTTTAAAAACCGTCGGGCCCGCGTGGTCAAGAAAACACCAAGCTCCTATTAACCTACGCTCCCTTGTAGGCAAAACTCGTGCAACAGGAAGCCCACCAACATCCTTCGAACGTGCGGTAATCAACTGTAAATCAGGTATTTTATCATTAAATTGAATACTCATACTTACCTCATCAGTAATTAGCAAATGTTATTGGCGGATATCACTGTATTCAGGTGTTCTATCGAATATTGCTTTTGCAAAAGGGCATAATGGAATAATTTTTCGGCCTTCATTTCTCATTCGCTCAACAACCTTAGCAACTAATAACTTTGCAATGCCCTGTCCTTTTAAGCTTTCATCAACCACAGTGTGGTCAATAATCACCAGTTCATCGCCAGTATAAACAAAGGTAATCTCGGCAAGACGAGTTTGCTTGTCATCGGATAAAATAAAAAAGCTATTGTGGTCAGATTGGATATTCATCATAAATAACATACTCTAAGTTAAATCAATTTAACTTAGAGTATGTGACGTATACTAAAAAGACAATATTATACAATTGTCGATGTGATCCAAATATTTTGTAGTTAGCAAGATAACAACACGAGAAAAGATGCCGAGACAGCGCTTAACTAGAGATTAAATTTAGTTTAACGCTGTTTTTCAATTGGTTAATTAATGCGACATACATTAATTGTCAGAAAAATTGCTTATCACTGTATAGGTTAATGAATTTTCTGAGCTATCAATAACTTTTAATTTTACATTTCGATAAGAAATAATGTCGCTGTTTTTAAGATTATACTGAATCGTATCGCCAAATCCTTGGTTCTCAATATTCGAACCTATTTTCTGATAACTAATATCGACAACCTGGTCATTTATCCCATTGAAAATTAAGGCTTGTTCAAATGAATTACCATCAGAATTATTTAATTTTACCTGTTCGATTTGTGCTTTATCGCTACAAACAGCAACATTGACATCCGTTACGATACAAATTTCATTAGGACTAGCCCCTTTTTTAATTAAAAGTGAATTCCAAGGTTGCCCTAAAACCTCAACAACGACCGAACCAGAGTCAATTATTTGGTCTGGCATATAAAAATCGCCTTTATCACTTGAGCCCACTTTTTTGAATACACCCGGAATAATTTTGTATGCCAAATCTATCTGCACAGGGTTTAATACTTTAATTCCGTCTATTTCACTAATATTGCCTTCTCTTACTAAGGGTTGCCCTACTGTAATATGGTTGACCTGACCTATTTTAGGCTCACTGATTTTTTGTGAGTCAGGAACATAATTATACTCAGTCACCGCACATCCTGATAAAGAAGCAATACAAAAAATTGGAACTAATAATTTATTCATCTTGATAAAATCCATGGCATTAAGATATTAAATATTATATTTATAAAACAATTTCAACAAGTTACTATCTTTCTATCCACTGAAATTTTTTGATGAAACTAACCTTGATGATTTACTTATAACCCATGGTATTAATCATTATTTAGTTATGTGGGATGGTAACTCAAAACTGCATGCTATTTACTCTCATGTCTGATTAAGCCAAAAAATACAAATAAAAACGCCATTAGATCAACAAAAAACACCTTATATTATTAACGTTTCGTTAACGTATATTCTGCCTAGCAACCATCATATAAGCATTAGTACAACTGGCTTTATTACCATGATTTTTTCATTTGGTGAGCCCTTTAGTTGATAAAGCCAATTATACATAACCGCCTCGGCTTATGCTTTGGCGGTTTTTTCGTATTTATATTTTTTGATTAAATTTATTGTTATTTGCGTAAGGCATTTTATTATCTAGTAATTTAAAGCTAAAGCTCTCTCTATCTATATATCCAACAACATTGTTTGAGTCATATAGCTGAATGAAGAAATCAGCTAGTTCCTCGCAAGAATGATATGTACCAAAAACTTTATCATAATCATAATATTCTACTCCGTTAGCAATTCGACCAAAATCTGTTTTGGTCGCTGCAGGAGCCAGTAATTTTACTTTAATCTTAGCATCCAAGTTCAATAATTCATGAGCCAACCCCTCAGTAAAAGAGCTAACAAAAAATTTCGAAGCACAATAGGTAACGGCTGTAGGTACGATAGTATATCCTCCCGCAGAACTTACATTGACCAACTGTGAATCATCAATATTCTGATTATCACGCACGAACATTAACGATAGAACTGCGAGTGTATTGATATTCAAATTTAATAAAGTTTGTGCATCTTTTATTGGCTGAGAGAATGCTTCCCCATAATATCCAACACCGGCGTTATTTACCCATACCCGAATATCAAAAGCTTTCAGTTCCTCATAAAGTGACATTGCATCATCTGTAATAGATAAATCACATGATTTTGTTACGACCTCAATGTATTGATTAATCTTACGCAATTCGATTTTCAATTGGTTCAACAAGGAATCTCGCCTTGCCACAGCAATAATATTAAATCCACGCTCAGCTAATTTTATTGAAATTGCACGACCAATACCTGAGCTCGCACCTGTAATAACCGCATAATGTTTATTTCTCATGACATACCCTCTTTGACAAAAGTTTCAAAAGGGTAAAGGATAGAGTTAACTCTAGGTCAAGAAACTTCTAGGTAATACATGAATTATTCAATCAGTCAGTTTGCACAACTAACCGGATTCACCATATACACCCTTAGATACTATGAAAAAGAAGGAATATTGAAATCATCCAGACAAGCAAACAATCATAGGTACTATTCTGAAGATGATATTGAATGGGTTAAGTTTATCACTCGTTTAAAAGAAACTGGCATGCCTTTAAAAAAGATTAAAGAATACGCGGCACTAAGAAATATAGGAACATCAACTTCATTTGAGAGAATGAATTTGCTTACTGAACACTACGCTAATCTTGAAAAGCAAATTTTATCTCTAAATGAACACTTAAGTAACTTAAAGCTTAAAATTCAGCATTATCAAGAACAATTAAAAATGAATACCAATTAACTTACACGGCTAATTCACAAGCACCATATCTTATGGTGAATTATGGTGCTTAATAAATTCCCCTGCTATTTTTTAGCCCATTCCACCAGCTTTTGTTCTTTGGGTTGTTGGTTTGGGTCAATTCCCTCCACCAGTAATCTCTTTGCATCATCACGCTTTCTTCTGGCATCAGCTAGTATAATGATTAGCTTCATTTGGGGGCACTCAAATTATGGAGTATAAATGTACCACCTAAGGGGGGGTAGTTTTTAATAGACGTTAGTAGACATTGGAATAATGTGATTTAGTTGGAATGCTTGATTTACTTGGAATTGGAAGACTTTGGAAGATGTTGCTAGAAGTGAAGATGGCGGAGGAGGAGAGATTCGAACTCTCGGATGGTTTCCCATCGGCGGTTTTCAAGACCGCTGCCTTCAGCCGCTCGGCCACCCCTCCGCAATGACGTGCACTATAAACATCCTCTCATTGGATGTAAACCCCTAATTTGATCATTCGCTTTAAAAATATACGTCTTTCATACTGTTAGATGAAAATATCGACATTCTAACGACTTTACTTGGGTTATATCCCAATTTTTGCTAAATTTACGTTCTAATTTTATTTGAGTTGAATAAGAGTATGTTGGTTTTTAATAATCAAGAAATAGAAACAGATGCGCAAGGTTACCTGCTTGATAGCCAACAATGGAGTGAAGAATTAATCCCTTTACTCGCGCAGCAAGAAGATATTGAAATTACTAATGAACACCTAGAAATTATCCGTTTCGTCAGGAATTTCTACTTGGAATTTAATACCTCACCGGCTATCCGTATGTTGGTTAAAGCCGTTTCTCAACAATTTGGGGAAGAAAAAGGCAATAGCCGCTATTTATACCGGCTATTTCCAAAAGGCCCAGCTAAGCAAGCCACTAAACTTGCTGGCCTGCCAAAACCGGTGAAATGTATTTAATTTCTTGCTAATAGCGGACACTAAAATCCGCTATTGGCTCAGCTTTCCAATTTTCGGTGAAAAAATGGTCTATCTTTGCTCCCGGAGGACCACCCGCTTTCAGCCAGTCATCAACAAACTCAATATCTTGCTCTGAGCCATAAACAGCTAACTTAACGCTGCCGTCATCCCGGTTACACACAAAGCCTTTTATGCCATTCTGATTAGCCCAATGATAGGTTTGGTAACGAAACCCAACCCCTTGAACACGACCATAAATATAAAAATAACGACCTGATGCAGTCATGTGAGCCTCCATTGTCAGAGCATATTGTATTGATACCTTCTTTTAACAGTTGTTTTTTATTCATTGAACAGATAATCTGCTAAATGAGGCACTGCTTTTGATAGTTACGTATAAAGACAGTGTATTGCGTTATTGATAATTGTCCATATCTTAGCTTGAAAACGCGTAGCACTGCCCATATATAGTTTGAAGTATAAGCAAGGCTTTTAGGAGGTCGCTATGATGATCACCAGTAAATATGGAATCGGGCAACAAGTTAGACACAAACTTCTCGGCTACTTAGGCGTTGTTGTAGATGTAGACGCTGAGTATTCGCTCGAACAACCACATGATGATGATATTGCCGCTAACAGCACACTACGCGATCTACCTTGGTATCATGTTGTTATGGAAGATGACAATGGGGATGCTGTTCATACTTATTTGGCCGAAGCTCAAATTACCTATGAAACCGCAGAAGACCATCCAGAACAACCATCAATGGATGAACTAGCGGAATCAATAAGGTCTCAGTTGCAAGCACCTCGCCTTCGCAACTAACCTGCAAATATCGATATTGTTATTTATGAACGCAACCGTAAAGCAGCTAACTAGCTGCTTTACTTTTTAACGCTAAAATGTAGTTTATTTTTCAAGGCCTAATGCAGGGATTTCTTGTTTTGGGCATTTATCCATAACAAACTGTAAACCTGCCTGCAAAGCGATTTTTTGCGCTTCTTCGCTAATCACGCCTTTTTGTAACCACAAAACTTTAGCTTTTACTTCTACCGCTTCCCTGGCTACTCCTATTGCAGCTTCTGCATTACGAAATACATCGACCATATCAATAGGCTCTGGTATATCACTAAGCTTTTCGTATACAAGTTGCCCTAATAAAGTTTGCCCTGCCAATTTTGGGCTCACTGGAATAACGGTATAGCCTTGATGCAAAAGATATTCCATAACTTCATAACTCGGCCTATTTGCTTTATCACTCGCCCCAACTAAAGCGATAGTCCGAACACTCTTTAAAATTTCAGCAATTTCTTGATCTCTCATCAAAATATCTCCCAAAATCTATAAACTATTCATTAGCATTATGATATATGTTGTATATCTTTGCTCATTCAATTTTTAAAGATGTCTATCTCGCATCTTATTTAAGGGAATATCATGGAATCAACTACCCGTAAAATTACAGCCTCAAAAAATATTGCTTTGGTTGCCCATGACCACTGTAAACCCTCATTATTATCTTGGACTAAGAAAAACAATGAACGGCTTCAAACTCACAATTTATATGCAACAGGAACAACCGGTAATTTAATTAACCAGCACACTGGATTGCCAGTTACCAGTATGTTAAGTGGCCCAATGGGGGGAGACCAACAAATAGGTTCAATGATTGCAGAACAAAAAATCGACCTATTGATTTTCTTCTGGGACCCTCTTAATGCAGTACCTCATGACCCAGATGTTAAAGCTTTACTACGCTTAGCCACAGTTTGGAATATTCCTGTCGCAACCAACCCTGCAACTGCTGATTTTTTAATTACTTCCACCTATTTTGATAATGCGATAGACATTGTTATTCCTGATTACCAAAGCTACTTAACTAAACGAACTAACTAATCTATCAATATTAAGCGCCACAGCATTCTGGCGCTTAATATAAAATAAGTTTACCTTAAGGTTTCTTTTGCTTTGGAACGCCCAATTGCTTGAGTTCATCAACAAATTCTGACGGCTTTTCTGGGTGATAAAGCAACCAAACTTGCTGCTTAGCCCGTGTTAATGCGACATATAGCAAACGTCTTTCTTCTGCATGGTCAAAATCTTCTGGCTTAGGCAGTAATGCTTGCTCAATAATTGATTCGCGGGCAGGAGCAGGGAAACCATCCTTTCCACTATTCAAACCACAAATTATCACATGGTCTGCTTGCTGCCCTTTTGAGGCATGAATAGTCATAAACTGAATATTTAATTTTGGCCAACGAGTCTTGGCTTTATCTAATATATTAGGTTTTAAATAATGATAGCGAGCGAGCACTAATATCGTTTCATCATCAAGGACATAACCACTCATTTTATCCAACAAACGTTCCAGTGCATCTTCATACAGAAGAATAACGGATTTTTTATTTCCTTTAGTTAAGCTATTCAATGGCTTATCTAACTGCATAGGGTTTTGTAAAATAAACTGATTAGCAACCTCACCAATACGCTCATTAAAACGATAAGTCGTGTCTAAAGCGCAAAGTTCTCCAATGCCAAAGTTATGTTCAAATGATGTGGTTAAGTCTAATTCTGCACCACTAAACCGGTAGATAGCTTGCCAATCATCTCCAACAGCAAATAACGTCGTTTGCTTATTCTGCTTGCGTAGTACTTGCAATAACTTAGCGCGAAGGGGAGAAATATCTTGAAACTCATCAACTAAAATATGTTTCCATGGGCTAATAAAACGCCCTTTTTCTAGAATATTGATGGCCTGATGAATTAATCCTGAAAAATCAATTGCACCTTCATCTTTCAATGCGCTTTTCCACGCTTTCAATAACGGCGCCATTAAACGAATACGTTTTTGAAAAAGATCTCTTATTTCTTCCGCCGTATTCTCAATCATGTCCTTTTGGCTACCACCATGCATACGCATTAAGCTTAGCCAACGGTCTAACCGAGTAGCGACTTTAGTGCTAATTTTTTCGTCTTTCCAGAATTCACCGTCTGGAATTTCCCATTGTAACTCTTCAGAAAGCCATTCTCGCCACCCTTTTGCTTGCGCTTTCTTTGCTGAACATTGTTCTCGCCATTCATTTAATAATAATGTTTGCCGTTTTTGAGTGTCTGTTTCTAACTCACTAATCACGGGCGATTTTTTGCTACCTTCACGAATAATGAGTAAAGCAAGAGCATGAAAAGTTTTTGCTTCAATATCTTGTTGTAGGCGTGAGTGAATACGTTCGTTCATTTCATCCGCAGCTTTACGACCAAAAGCCAGCAAGAGAATTTGTTCTGGTTTTGCCAAACCTCGCAAGATAAGCCAACCCGCTCTAGCGACTAGGACTGATGTTTTACCACTTCCAGCCCCCGCCAGCACTAATACATTATCCTCACCATTGATCACAGATAAGGACTGAGAATAATTGAGAGGTGATGTTTCTACTTGCTGGAAAAAATCGTGATAACGAACTAAAACAGACTCACACCAATAGTCATTAATTTGTTTTCGACATTCTTGGCTGTTATTTAGCCAATTCAGGCATTCTTGATACTGTGATGCACAATTTTCAAACAATGAAATGCGTGCTAAAGGCATAGGCAATGATGAGAACTTTTGTGATATTTTATCTTTTATTTCAGCCAATTGGTGTAATGTCAACCAATGATCTTGCTGAGTCAATTGTTCAATCGTATTAACTAACTCAGTCAATACATGAGCACTGATTTGACTCATTTCAGTGCTCCATTGCTGCCATTTTTCATTTAAATAATGGTAAAAGCGCTGAGTTTGTTTCCATTCCGTGCCATGTAAACGAACAACCTGTTCATTCACAATTTCAAATTCTAACTCCCCCCAAACAATCCCTCTCTTACAACGAAGATCAATGAGTTCATTAAATGGGATAAGATATTGGTGGTTTTCACCACTGACTTCAATACCTGCGTTGAGTAAGCGAACCCGATTGTAGGGATGCTGAGCCAGACGCTGTCCAATCTGTGTTGATTTCAGTTCCATACGTCCTGCACCTGAGAAAATCAATGACAAAAATACGGTTGGCTTGATTCCAAACGTTTTTTTATTCCTTGCAAACAAGCTATCCTATATAGATTAAGGCTTGTCTTACCTTTGAGGTACTTTGTGTTAACACTGCTTACCAGTTATCGTCGTGTGCTATATAACAGCCATATTTTATATTATATCCGAATATTTATAGCCCTGACAGGCGCAACCTTAGTGCCATGGTTGTTAGGTCAAGAGCCTAAAATCACCATCCCACTCACATTGGGTGTCGTTGCTGCAGCACTAACTGACTTAGATGATAGGCTAACTGGTAGAATAAAAAATTTAATTATTACACTTTTTTGTTTTTTTATTGCATCCGTTTCTATTGAACTCCTTTTTCCCTATCCTTTATTTTTCTTTTTTGGCCTCGCATTTTCTACGTGTGGCTTTATTCTTCTTGGTGCTTTAGGACAGCGATACGCTACCATCGCATTTGGTGCACTATTAATTGCCATTTATACCATGCTCGGCGTACCCATTTTTGATACTTGGTACCAACAACCCGCATTATTACTGACAGGGGCAATTTGGTATAATATTTTAACCTTGATTGGGCATATTTTATTTCCTGTAAGGCCATTGCAAGATGCAATAACCCAATGTTATCAGCAACTTTCAGCTTATTTAGACGCAAAAGCTAACTTATTTGATCCTGATTTAGAAGATGACTACCAACGCTCTGTTTATGATTTAGCATTAGTAAACAGCCACTTGGTTAGCACCATGAACCAAGCAAAAATTGCATTATTGAGTCGATTAAAAGGGGATCGGGGACAAAAAGGTACACGAAATTCGCTACAATATTATTTTGTTGCTCAAGACATTCACGAACGAGCAAGTTCATCCCACATACAATATCAACAGCTTAGCCGCACTTTACGTCACTGTGATATTTTATTTCGTTTCCAACGCCTATTAACCATGCAAGCGAGAGCCTGCCAACAAGTTGCTCAATCTGTTTTATGGCGTAAACAATACCAACATAATCCTCGTTTTGAACGTACCTTCGCTTACATTGAAAAATCGCTACAGCTACTAAAACAGCAATCGCCTGAGCTTCATGAAATTAAAGCCCTGTATAACCTACTTAAAAACTTAAAAGGAATTGATGTTCAACTTAAAGGCCTGAGCCTTGAGCAAAGTGCATGGCAGCAAAATAATAAACAGGTAGAGCAGTTATCTGATGAATCGTTATCAGGTATTAGTGATATTATTTCGCGGGTTAAGCACCATTTAACGCCAAAATCATCTTTATTTCGCCATGCAGTAAGAATGTCAATTCTCCTTTGTACTGGCTATATTATTATCCAACTATTTGATATGGAAAGAGGATATTGGATATTACTCACTAGCTTATTTGTATGCCAACCTAACTACAGCGCCACTAAACGCCGCTTAGCCCTTCGCATAATAGGAACTATTGTTGGTATTCTCATTGGTTTACCTTTGCTGAATTTAATCCCCTCAATGGAAGGGCAACTTACGCTAATCGTTATTTCTGGCTTACTGTTTTTTATGTTTCGCAGTAGCCAATATGCCCAAGCAACATTATTCATCACACTTCTCGTTTTGTTTTGTTTTAACCTATTGGGCGAAGGATTTGATGTTGCACTTCCACGGATCATTGACACATTAATTGGTTGTTTTATTGCATTACTTGCCGTTAGCTTTATTTGGCCAGATTGGAAATTCCGCCAACTCCCCCAAGTCATTCAAAAAACCATGGATAGCAACTGCCGTTATTTAGATGCTATTTTGCAGCAGTACTACCAAGGTAAAGACAACCGCCTTGAGTACCGAGTTGCACGTAGAGACGCACACAATAATGATGCAGAGTTTGCATCGATTGTTTCCAATATGGCTTCTGACCCTAAGTCTTATCGAATCACCCAAGAACAAGCTTTTCGCCTTCTTTGCTTAAACCATACTTTACTCAGTTATATTTCAGCATTAGGTGCACATCGTGAAAAAATGCAAAATGAAAGTAATCTTTCATTACTCAACGATGCTATTTGCTATGTTGAATCATCCTTGCAAATCACAACCATTGACCCACTAGTTATCGATGAAAAATCAGATAAACTTCGCCATAGTCTATTACACCGCATAGATTATATTTCAACCAGTGATGACGAAAAAACGTTGCTTATCATGGAGCAAACTAAGTTATTGCTTGAACTAATACCTGAGATACGGCAAATCATTCGCACTATCAGTGCAACATAAATATACCGATGAGCGGGTATTAAAATTCTAAATACCCACTCATCTTCATATAGCGTATATGTAATATTGATTATATTAATAGTAAAAGTCGTTTTCAGTGAGTTTAGGCTGACGTCAACTCAAAACTATTATACCAAGCAATTAGCTCTTGTTTGATATCCTTAGGCAAAACAGCACTATGACACCCTTCTATTGCAGCTGCTAAGCCAATCAGTAGCTTGATACTGGGGTTATTCCTACCATGTTTTTTTAGCTTCATAAAACAAGCCTTTGCGCCCATCATGCGCAAATCGTCAACATGAGATACGCCAATTTTCCCTAGAGCACGCTCAACTGACATATTCATATTGGGTAAATCTTTTATACGCATGGTCATTGATTGCTTTTGTTTTAATTCCTCGATAGCTGAACGGTAAGCCAACTCAATATATTGGAGAAACAAAACTTCGTCATGCCAAACTTGTTCCGAAAGTTGATAGTACCGCATTTCCAATGGAATACCTTTTTTACTATAAACTAACCGATTAAACCCTAACGCTTCAAAGTGGCTCCTCGCTACTAAACAACCTCGTAAATAAAAACATTCATCAAGTACCAGCCCCACAATTGCATCATCGACTAGTAAACAAAATCCACCAAAATGATTTTTACGTTTTAATGCGCCAAATTGACTTAACAAACCGGATAAATAAAAAATTTTTTCTTCTTCTAACAACATTACCAAACTCCTTTTTGGGTATGCTCAATTTTCATCCTTTAGAAAATTAATTTTATAATTTCTTTTTTTACAGATAATTACGCGTAACCAATTTTGAGAGTTTCCATAAAAAATGCCAAGAAGAATGCGGAGAAAAACAACAAAGTTGCGAAGCGCTTTGAAAAAATAGCCTTGATATTGGATGGATATACAGTTACTGTATGTTCATACAGCATTGTAACGAGGTAAATTATGAGCATCTATTCTTGGAACAACTCAACAGAACATTCTCTTAATAATTACGCACAATCAATCCCTGCTACAGGGCTTACCAATAGCTCTATACAACAAGGTATGGTGAGCGAACTTGTTTACGATGAAAAACACCCTATTATGGATTATATTTTATTACCAATGCTTCGTCAGTTTGGGGTTCAATCACGCTGGTTACTTTGGCTAACTCCAAATAAAAGGCTAAGTAAACACTGGTTAGAACAATCAGGTATACCTACTCATAAAGTTATGCAATTAAATCATATGGAAGATATCACTACGATTGATGCTATGGAAAAAGCACTAAGAAGTGGTAATTATAGTGTAGTTCTAGGGTGGCTACCGGAAATAAGCGAGCAAGATTTTGTTCGCTTACAATATGCAGCTCAAGAAGGTCGTTCTATCGGTTTAATTATGCGCCCACAAGAAACATATAATATGGTTAGCACACATGCAGGACAGCCAAACCACTTAAAAATTCACTCAAATCATTATCACTAGCTAAGATTAAGAATTTTCTTACTAAATTTAACCTTTAGAAATATTTATCTCTAAAGTTAAATTAAAAGTATTGTAGATCAATCAGATAGATAAAAAATAATCATTACGAAAAATATACATATCTCTCTGATTTATACACTAAAAAAATACTTTTTTTAACGATTATTGCTCACTCTACTTGTATCTTTTTAAGTTCGTTGTAGACTTTAGCTTGTTCGGCTTATGGCATTATTTTTTTACTTTTATTATTTTTTTGTAGATAATGTCTGCGAAACCTAGCAAGTAAATTAAACCAATGGCATATAATAAGGCTCAGCGAAGCCAAGCCAATATTGGATGATAACGAGGCGTAAAAATGAAAAAAACAGCTATCGCAGTAGCAGTGGCAGTAGCAGCTTTTGCAACCGTTGCACAAGCAGCTCCAAAAGATAACACTTGGTATACCGGTGCTAAATTAGGTTGGTCTCACTATGAAGACACTAGCCTGAACCCAGCAAAAACTGGTACAGACTATGCAGGTTGGGGCACTGTTGGTAACAGCACTGACCGTGACACAATCGGTGCAGGTGCCTACGCTGGTTACCAATATAACCAATACTTAGGCTTTGAGCTAGGCTACGATTGGTTCGGTAAAATGAAATACAAAGGCGCTGGTAACAGCGGTGACCTGAAATCTATGGGTGTTTCATTAACTACCAAATTAAGCTATCCAATCATTGATGACTTAGACGTTTACACTCGTTTAGGTGGTATGGTTTACCGCACTGAAGCTAAAGCTCACCAAAATGGCGAACGTTTCAAAGAAACTGACACTGGCGTTGCACCTGTATACGCATTGGGTCTTGAGTACGCAATCACTCCAGAGTGGGCGACTCGTTTAGACTACCAATGGGTTAGCAACTTAGGTGACAAAGACAATATCGGTACTCGTCCAGACAACGGCATGCTGAGTGTTGGTGTTGCTTACCGTTTCGGTCAAGCTGATGCTCCAGTTGTTGCTCCAGCTCCAGTTGTAGCTCCTGCTCCAGTTGTTGAAAACAAACGTTTTACTCTGCGTTCAGACGTTCTGTTTAACTTCAACAAAGCAAGCCTGAAACCAGAAGGTCAAGAAGCTCTGAATGAGCTGTACAACGAACTTAGCAGCATCGACCCAACTCAAGGTCGCGTACTGGTAGTTGGTTTCACTGACCGTATCGGTTCACAAAACTACAACCTGCCACTGTCACAAAAACGTGCTCAGTCTGTAGTTGACTACTTAGTTGCTAAAGGCGTTCCAGCTAGCGCAATCGCTGCAGAAGGCCGTGGTAAAGAAGATCCAGTAACTGGTAACAAATGTGACGATGTTAAAGGCCGTGCTGCTCTGATCGAATGTTTAGCACCAGACCGTCGCGTTGAAATCGAAATCCAAGGTACAACTGAAGTTGTAACTCAACCAGGTGCTTAATTCTTAGCCCTAGTTTGAATTTCGAACTGAACATAAAAACCCCAATTAATATTGGGGTTTTTTTTTACTATTAGAATAATAGGAACGATATAAAAATTCACTTTAAAATAAATATCTCGTAATAAAAGCATACTACTTGAATACATACAACAGTAATGAGCCGCTAACCTTTGTTAATTATCCTTTTCCTTTGACGTCCCGAGGATCGCTTGTAAATCTTGCTTTAATGAGCTCATCTGGCTTTCGTATTTATCTTTATGTTCTGCATCTTCAATCAACTGAATAATAGTTTCAGACAACGTTTTATTACGCTTCACTGCAAGATTAGACAAACGCTGCCACACCGAAAAATTTAAATCTATTGATTTCTTACGTGTATGGGGATGCTCTGCATTAAAATGACGTTTACGCCTCGCTCGAATACTCTGTTTCATTCGATTATCAAGCTCAGGATTCATATGCAAAGTGATCCACTTTAGTACATCAATCGGTCTATTTTCCATTTTTAGCAGCAAGTCTATCGCTTCTTTTTCTGCGCTTCTTTCTATATAACGGGTAATAGCTTCACCACCTCTTGCTTTATTGACGAGGTATTCCCATTTCCAGCCACATTCAAGATTTTCAAGCTGCTGATATTTCATAATTTTTCCTGAAGAAAATTGAACCTATCTTTATATTAGCAAGATTATAAACAAAATACTCAAGCAGATATTCGATTTAGTAGAATATTCACTTTTTCAGTAAAGAAGACAACCTACCCTTGTGAAAATAGTGTACAATCTGCCCCTATCTGTTAACAAATTAATAAAACTGCATGTCCACATTTGAATACATACTCGTCATCTATGGGATTGGCGGAGTATGCGCAATGCTATTTACCTTACTCGTTACAAAAGACCCTAACTGTTTTATGCGTTTACTGAGCGCCATACTAATTGGTTTAACTTGGCCAATGACACTACCTATTGTGTTTATGTTTTCGTTATTCTAGTCGATAATTCAACAATTATTGCTGCAAGATTGCCTATCAAAGGCTAATATAACAGGCTTGCCCATTGGGTAATGAATTAGCCTGAATTTTGTTTATAAAACAAACAATATTATTTAGCAAATTTATTAAATAAACCTTGTTCAGGCATATACGCCCAGCTTATTGGCAGGCATTCTATTTATAACCCTATTAATAGCAGATAATTATAGTGATCAGTCAAGAACTAACATGGCAAGGCCTAATTCCTAACTTATCGTCATTTCAGACGAAATTTGTATCTTCAGAAACGTTGACCCCTGCAATTTTGTCAGACATTCAGCCTAGGCTGTCTGATGGCATACAACATTTTGTTGATGAATTTGCCCAAACGCGCTTTATGTTTATCAAGTCTGATGAAAGTGAGGCATATCTTAGCCTTTATGCTAATGCAATTGCCCCCCTGCTAGCAGAGATCAACGCCATTGATGGTGATTATCAGTTATCTGAAGATAACCGACTTTTTCAGTGGAAAAATGGTGTTAAAAGCCGTTTTTCTTCTCGTGAAAAAATCGCTTACCGTAATTGGATAGAACCTGAACAATTATTCGGCTATGTCACCCCGTCCTTGAATTTAGTGCCTGGCTTACTTCATCAAATCAATGGCGGCATATTAGTTATCGCAGCTAGTGCATTAATTAGCCAGCCTTTAATGTGGGCTCGCCTAAAAAATATGGTTAACCGTCAACAACTTGAATGGTTACCTTATTCTGAAAATCAACCTTTACCAATTGAAATTGAGCCACACCCCTTAGAACTTAAAGTTATTATTGTTGGTGACCGACTCGCTTTAGAAGAATTTGAATTTACAGCACCGGAGCTATTTAGCTGCGCTATTTATGGCGAATATGAGCCTATTATGTTCTTCGAGGATGAAGAGCAATTGGCCTTATGGATGCGTTACATAAAATCCATTATTGATTCGAATAAACTACCGAATATTTCGCCTGAAGGTTGGCTTCCTTTTATCCAACAAGCTGTACGTTACTGTGAAGATAAATTTAATCTTCCTCTTGATATTCTTTGGTTAGTTCGATCTCTTGTCGATGCCAGCCATTACCATGTTAACCATTTGCTTACTCAAGAGTCATTTAATCAAGCAAATGAAAATCGCCAATGGCGCCACAGTTTTCTTGCTGAACGTACTCAAGATGATATTTTACAAGAACAAATCTTTGTTAAAACCGAAGGCGAAGTCATCGGGCAAGTTAATGGTTTGTCTGTTTTGCAATACCCGGGGCACCCAGATGCCATTGGCGAACCTTCGCGAATCACCTGTGTTGCGCATTTAGGTGATGGTGAATTTACAGATGTAGAACGTAAAGCCGAGCTAGGTGGTAATATTCATGCTAAAGGCATGATGATCATGCAAGCCTATTTAAATTACGAGCTTAAATTAGAGCAACCTCAGCCCTTCTCCGCCTCTATCGTCTTTGAGCAATCCTATGGTGAAGTTGATGGTGATAGCGCATCGCTCGCAGAGCTGTGTGCTTTAATTAGTGCATTAGCTCTACAACCTATTGATCAGCAAATTGCCATCACCGGTGCTGTTGACCAATTTGGTTATGTCCAACCTATTGGTGGGGTAAATGAGAAAATTGAAGGCTTCTTCGATATCTGTGAAAAACGAGGATTAACTGGTAGTCAAGGTGTCATCATCCCAATGGCAAATGTGCGCCATTTATGCACCAAGTCGGCTGTCGTTGAAGCGGTACAAAAAGGTCAATTCCATATTTGGCCTGTTGAACATGTTGCCCAAGCCATTACTTTACTCACTAAGCAGCCTTACTTTGAACAACAAGCTGAAGAGGAAAATGTACACCTGTTAGCTTTAATTCAAGAACGAATCAACCAAGCAAACTCACCTGATAAAGCTAGACTCCCTTGGTTCTTAAAATGGATGAGTTGAGTAAAGATTGCGTAAAAAATAGCAGATCGGAGTTGTTCAGCGTACAAGTGTACGCTATCCTGTAGCCCTACACATAATAAAGGCTATCTTAAGAACATGGTTGAGAAACGCGGATCCTACACAAAAGATGATTTAATTGCTTCTGGTAAAGGCGAGTTATTTGGAGAAAATGGTCCTCCATTGCCATCAGGAAACATGTTGATGATGGATCGTATCGTCAGTATGACTGAAGATGGCGGTACATTTAACAAAGGTTATGTGGAAGCTGAACTGGATATTAATCCGGACCTTTGGTTCTTTGGCTGCCACTTTACAAACGACCCTGTCATGCCAGGCTGTTTAGGCCTTGATGCAATGTGGCAGTTAGTTGGCTTCTACCTTGGCTGGCTCGGTGGTGAAGGTAAAGGGCGTGCGTTAGGCGTTGGCGAAGTTAAATTTACTGGCCAAGTTCTCCCTACCGCGAAAAAAGTCACTTATCGCATTAGCTTTAAACGCGTGATCAATCGTAAGCTGATTATGGGTTTAGCTGACGGTGAAGTATTAGTTGATGGTAAATTAATTTATACTGCAACAGACTTAAAAGTGGGTCTTTTTAAAGACACGAGCGCATTCTAAGCTTTGAAATGCAAACCTCCGCAATGGCGGAGGTTCTTAAATTGATTGATCTCTTTAACTTGAAAACCCAAAAATACGCAAGAAAATCAGTACAGGTTATTTAACCTAAAGGATCAAAGAATATGGGGATTATACTACCGCTACGGTTCGGTCCTCCATCGCCTTTCGCCAACCACCTAGCCAATGCGACCGAGCATCTACTGCTTGATATGGGCACAGCTCTTTAGAGCGCCCTGCTAAACCTGCTTGATAACCTCTTGATAAAGCTCTTTCTAAACGGTCTCGTTTCTGTCTTTTCATGCCTTACTTCCCTCATCATTTAAATGGAAAAGAAAACAGCACCTACTATTTTTTAATAGGTACTCTATAGAAATAGCGCCCGTTGATAAAAAAATCAAGTAAAGATTTTCATATATTTGTCATAAATAGCATAAGTGTGACTTGTATGTGACAATTAGCATAACTCATTGATTTAAATTAAAAATAAAAACATTCTTTTATTTATCATAATATTAGCGAATAAAAGAAGTTATTGTTCACTAATATATAAATTAAAAGAATATCTATATTTGATAAAAATAATAATGCACCTGAAATATATAAAACTACATATATTCAAGGTGCATTTAATATAATTTACTTAAATAGTTGCCAATAACTAGTATTTATCTATTTCTTTCGCAATACTCTCAGCCACTTGCTGCCACCCCATCGATAACGTACGGACTAACTCTGGATAGCCATCTTCATTTTGATCTAACTGTACATCAAAATTACGGCGGATCACGTTGTTATCATGAGAGTAAGTCCAGAAACCTTGCACTAATACTTTCCCGTCATACCGCCCATTAAAGGCCGTTAAAGTGATATCAAGTGTATCCGGTGAGTTCTGTAATGGCTGCAACGATACCAATTTTTCAGGTAATGCTGCAGATAATTCACTCACCATCGACTGCCCAAGTTGTTGCTCTAATGGGCTAGCCCATAAGTGGGTACTTGCATTGGTATAACTGACATCTGTCGTTTGGTAGGTAATACCATTTGACGTCAGTACATCCGATAACATAATACGCTGCAACCATACTTGGCCTTTATCCATCACCTCTGCAGATTGTGTCTGAGGAGTTTTCATTGGCAATTGGTAGTACTTTTTCTCTGGAGTACTACTACAAGCCGCCAATAACAAAACAAATATCGATAATAAATATCTCATTATTTTTTCACTCCTTTAGGCTCAACATCCTTCGTGGGTTCAGCTTCAAAAACTAGTGCATTACTCTTATTATTCAAGGTACGTAAAAGTGGCTGAACTTCTCTCAATACTTGGTCTAAACGTTGCATGTTATCCACCATTTTATTATAAGCTGGTGAACCAGGTTGGAAACCTTGCATTGCTCGGTTCATTTCTTGCAGTGTTTTTTGCAAGTCATGAGGTAAATTCTGGAACTCTTTACTCGCCATCACTTTGTTGAGCTGAGCTAACATAGCATTAGCCTCTTTAACAACTTTTTGCCCTTCTGCCAATGTTTGTGTGGTTTGATTAAGCATCGGTTCAATTGGCATATTGTTAATTTTATCTAACACTGCAATGACTTTTTGTTGAATTTGCGCTAACCCTGCACTGGTTGTTGGGATAATTTTATAGCCAGCAACCACCATTGGGCCTTTATAAGGCTCTGCATTTTGCACAAAATCCAAGTCAACAAATAATGCGCCAGTTAGTAAATTTCCTGATTTTAATGATGCTCTCAAGCCATCTTTCAATGCTAAATTTAATTCATTTTTTAAATTAAAATTCTTGCCAACATCTTTAGAGAAACGTTCTGGCTCAATATGAATCAAAACAGGAATTCTAAAGTCATTATCCAGAGATTGGTCTAAACCTTCCGTATAAAAAGGCACTTGTGCAACAGTACCTAAACGAATACCCCGGAACTCGACCGGCGCGCCTGGTTGCAAGCCTCGCACTGAGTCGGAGAAAAATAAGACAAAATCTTGATACTGTGTATACAAAGAGTTTTGAATACTGCTTTGGTTGTCAAACAGTTGAAATTCCGTATTTTCCTTCACATTTGCACCTGGAACCCATCCCGTTGGAACATCAAAACTCACACCACCAGTAAGCAGTGTAGCAATTGAGCCCATTTCAACGTGAACACCTTGGGATGACATATCAAAAGCAATACCACTGTCTTTCCAGAAACGTACATTTGAACTAATTAATTTATCATACGGCGCATTGATAAATAATTGGTAGCGCATATCACGCTTATCCATATCAAAGTTGCTAGTTTCAACAGAACCGACTCGGTAACCACGGAATAATACAGGGTCACCTGGGTTTAATTGCCCTGCTTTATCACTCACCAGTACCACACGAATGCCCTTAGCATCTGGTGATGCAAGAGGAGGGGTATCCAACAGAGTGAACTCGAAATGCTCTTTTGCCGCTAACCCCGGTTGAAGCTCAATATAAGCACCTGAAAGTAATGTGCCCAGCCCAGTGACACCATCACGACCGATTGTCGGTTTTACAATCCAAAACGCGGAATCGGTACGTAGCAACTCTTTCATTTCATTGTTCAAGCGCGCTTTAATGATCACTCGACTAAAATTATCATCGAGTGTCACGCTTTCCACAACGCCAATATCAACGCTGCGACTTTTAATTTTCGTTTTACCCGCTTCTATTCCTTCAGCATTGTAAGTGATTAATGTCACTTCTGGGCCTTGGTTGCTAAAGTGGTAAAATAAGACCCAAGCACCAAGCAAGAGCGTCACTATTGGGATCACCCATACAGGCGACCAACTTTTTAGCTTGCTAATTTTGGCATTGGCCTGTGGTGTTTCTTTATCAGTCACCCGATGACTCCTTCTTGTTCAACAGTATTTACTTCATTTTTTCTTTCACAGCGATCCCATGTTAATCTAGGGTCAAAGGTCATCGCTGCAAACATTGTGAGAATAACAACCACACCAAAGAAAATAATCCCCATTGCAGGGACAATATTCATCAATTGCCCCATTTGAACCAAAGAGGCTAAAATAGTGATAACAAACACATCTATCATTGACCAACGGCCGACATATTCCACCAGCTCATAAATAAAGTGCATACGATGCGGGTCGCGATTACCGTACCCTTTAGAATCGAGGCAAAGCCATGCAATTCCTATCATCTTCAATGTAGGTACCATGATACTGGCCACAAAAATCACCATGGCAACAGGGTATGACCCGTCTTCCCACAACAAAATCACACCATCAATAATGGTCGAATTTAATGCCGTTCCCAACGTATTAGTAGTCATCATTGGCAGCACATTAGCAGGGATATACAACATAATTGATGTGACTAAAAGCGCTAAAGTCCATTGTAAACTTTGGTTTTTACGTACACTACCATGGGAGTGACAACGTGGACATTTTGATTGTTCGGCAGGTAAAATCGCCGTACACACTAGGCATAAACGTACGTCTTGTTTAATACCTGTCTGGCCCACGATTAACCGCCTATCTAGCTTCGGAGCCGCTTCAATTCGGTTCCACAGCCAATGGCGATCTAAGCATTGAAAAGCCCTTACTTGTAGCATGCAATACGCACAATAAGGTAAAAAGCTTAACCCAATGCCAATATCACCGTAAGCTATCAATTTAACAAAACTGACTAAGACCCCCGCTAAAAAAATCTCAGCCATACACCACGCTTTCATTTGGAACAAAATACGGGTGATCACCACTTTAATTCCTTTAGGAATATGAACTTGTAACCCTAAAAGAATAATTGTGATCATACAAAATGCAGGAATAATCAATGAAAAAAATAGAAAAAAGAGTGCCAGACCGCTATAACGTGTGGTTGCTATAATTTCAATTATTTGAAATAACGAAATTTCATTTTCAATCCCTGCGGCCCCCATCTTAACAAAGGGGAATAAGCAGGCAACAAACAGCATAATTAATGCACTGAAGGCATATGCTGCTGGCTGCTTATACGGATATCGCCACTTTGAGACCAATGTGGTCTCGCAGCGTGGACACGTTGCCTTGCTCCCTTGCTCCAATTCAGGGACTGCAACCAACATGTCACACTGAGGACAAAGCACATGTTCATGAGACTCATGGTTGCACAAAGTGTATTTGCTCCTTTAATTAAAACGTAATTAGCCGTTTTTCAGCAATTCAAGCTCTTGCCAACGGTCAAACGCTTGCTCTAACTCAGCTTCTTTTGCCGCTAACTGACTCAGCGTTTTTTCTGTTACATCATGTGGTTGGTTGAAAAAATCAGCATCACCAACTTGAGCTTGCAGCGCTTCAATTTCACTTTCAAGTTGTTCCAATTTTGCTGGTAATTGTTCCAATTCACGTAATAAATTGTAACTGAGCTTATTTGAACGTTTTACCGTTTCTTTCGATTTCGTCTGCTTATCTTGGCTAGCCACTTTACCCGTTTGTTCTGCTTTCAAACTCACGGTTTGTGCTTTTTGCTGTTGAGCATCGTAATACCCACCAGCAAAACGGTTAATAACCCCATTACCTTCGAAGATCCAGCACTCTGTCACGCTGTTATCGACAAATTCTCGGTCATGGCTAACCAGTAAAACCGTTCCTTGGTAACCATCAACTAATTCTTCAAGTAACTCTAAAGTTTCGACATCAAGGTCGTTAGTCGGTTCATCGAGGATCAATAAGTTACTTGGTTTTAGGAATAAACGCGCGAGCAGTAACCGGTTACGCTCACCGCCTGAAAGTGCTCGAACAGGTGTCATCGCACGTTTTGGTGGGAACATAAAATCTTGCAAATAGCCTAGAACATGGCGTGGCTTACCATTTACCATGACTTCTTGTTTGCCTTCTGCCAAGTTATCCATCACGGTTTTATCTGGGTCTAATGCCGCACGATGCTGGTCGAAATAAGCAACTTCCAACTTAGTACCACAATGCACTCGTCCGCTGTCTGCTTGTAAATCCCCTAGCATTAAGCGCAACAATGTTGTTTTACCACAACCATTTGGCCCAACTAAAGCGATTTTATCACCACGTAATACTTGAGCTGAAAAATCTTTTACCAGTACTTTATTATCAATCTGGTAATTCACATTTTCCATTTCAAATACAATTTTGCCAGAACGAGCTGCTTCACCGACTTGCATTTTCGCTGTGCCCATCACTTCACGACGCTCTGAACGCTCTACGCGTAGCGCTTTCAGTGCACGAACACGCCCTTCATTACGAGTACGACGCGCTTTAATACCTTGGCGGATCCACGTCTCTTCTTGGGCTAATTTACGGTCGAATTCTGCATTTTGCATCTCTTCTACACGCAAAGCTTCTTCTTTGTTCACCAAGTAGTCATCATAATTACCCGGCCAAGAAGACAATTGCCCACGGTCTAAATCAATAATACGGGTTGCCATATTGCGGATAAATGAACGGTCATGGGAAATAAATACGATACTACCTTGGAAATCTTTTAAGAAATTTTCCAGCCAAAGAATTGTTTCAATATCTAAGTGGTTGGTTGGCTCATCTAAAAATAATACTCTCGGGTTACTCACTAACGCACGGCCCAAAGCCGCTTTACGTAACCAACCACCTGATAATGAAGACAGTTCTGCATCCGCAGGTAAACCGAGTTTTTTCAGGACATCACTGATACGAGAGTCTAATAACCATAAATTACGGTTATCCAACACCTCTTGCAATTCAGCTAATTTATTTAAATTTTTCTCGCTCGGGTCAGTTTCGACCTCTTTCGCAACATGGTGATAATCTTTGAGGTACTGAGCTTGTTCTGCAACGCCTTCAGCCACAAAATCAAAAATAGTGCCTTCAATATTACGCGGTGGATCTTGCTGTAAGCGAGCAACAATCAAGTCTTGCTCGTAAATTAACTGGCCATCATCCAGCGGCTGCTCTTTCGTTAACACTCGCATTAATGTCGATTTACCCGCACCGTTGCGACCAACCAAACACACACGTTCGTTATCTTCGATATGAATTTCGGTATTATCCAGTAATGGGGCATCACTAAACGAAAGGTATGCACCCAACAAATTAATTAAAGCCATTGATTCTATCCTTACTCTGCGTGGCTAATTAACCAGCAGTTATGTATTTGACGGTTACGAGCAAAATCTTCTGACAGTGTTTTAGCTGTGATTTCTTGTGCTTGTAATCCTAATTCTTTAATTGCTTCAAGATCCATTTTGAAACCGCGTTTGTTATTAGAAAACATCACGGTTCCACCACGGCGCAATAACCGTTTTAGATGGGTAATCAATTGGATATGATCCCGTTGTACATCAAATGTACCATCCATGCGTTTTGAATTTGAAAATGTTGGCGGATCAATAAAGATCAAATCAAATTGCTCCCGGCTATTTGCCAGCCAACTCAAGCAATCCGCTTGAATTAAACGATGCTGACGACCTGTTAGCCCATTCGCTTGTAGGTTTTTTTCAGCCCACTCAAGATAAGTACGTGACATATCGACGGAAGTGGTGCTTTTCGCGCCACCAAGCCCTGCATGCACAGTGGCAGTACCGGTATAACAGAACAAGTTTAGGAAATCCGCATCTTTACTCATTTGGCCTAACATTTTACGGGCAATACGATGGTCAAGGAATAACCCCGTATCTAGATAGTCCGTCAAATTCACCAACATTTTTGCATTGTATTCTTGTACTAAAAAGAAATCGTCTTTTTGGGCTAATTTCTCATATTGCTGCTTACCTTTTTGGCGCTGGCGTGTTTTTAACACTAGCTGATTCGATGTCAGTTCTAGCACATTCATTGTTGCAGTGATCACATCAAATAAGCGTTGACGAGCTTTACGTTCATCAACGGTTTTTGGTGGTGCATATTCTTGAATCACCACTTTATCGCCATAAATATCAACCGCAACATTGTATTCCGGTAAATCCGCATCATAAACACGATAACTATCAATACTTTGTTGTTTTGCCCATTTACTTAATTTTTTGATATTTTTACGTAAACGATTTGCAAAATCAGGTGAAATTTCCGCGATAGTTTCTGACGGTGTAGCCGCTAATTGATAATTCTTTTGAACGCAATCTAAAGGACCATTCTTGGCCTTAAATTCACGCTCTGAACGCAGTTGCAAACAGCTAAGTAACTCAGGAGAAGCACTAAAAATCGATAAACGCCACCCAGGGAAGCGGGCCTTCACGATACGCCCTAATTGGCTATGTAGCGCAATTAAAGCAGGCTCACTTTCTAAACGCTCACCATAAGGCGGGTTACTGATAATTGTTCCTATCGTATCGGTGTTAACTGGGTTTTCCAATGCTGCGGCATCACCTTGCTTAAAGGTGATTAAGTCTTGTAACCCTGCACGACGCGCGTTCGCACGAGCCATTTCAAGTACACGCTTATCAATATCAAAACCATAAAAACGTGATGTCGTCTCTTTCAAACCTTGGCGGAAACGAACTTGCGCTTCTGTGGTTAATTCACGCCAAAGTTCCGCGTTAAATTTCGACCATGCATAAAAGCCCCAATGAGTACGGTGTAATCCCGGGGCTTTATCTGTTGCCATCATTGCAGCTTCAATTAACAGTGTTCCTGAACCGCACATCGGATCGACCAATGGTGTTCCTTGTTGCCAACCAGAACGGTTAATAATTGCTGCTGCCAGTGTCTCTTTTAAGGGCGCTTGGCCTGCCAAATCACGGTAGCCACGTATATGTAGCGAGTCACCACTTAAATCGAGTGCCACACTGGCTCTTTCTTTATTAAGGTAGACGTTGATACGAATATCTGCTTGCTGGCGAGCGACATCAGGGCGCTGGTCTAGCTTGCGTACGAAGCTGTCTACGATAGCATCTTTAACTTTCAATGCACCGTATTGGCTGTTGCGAATTTCTTCGTTAGTCCCTGTAAAATGAACAACAAAGGTATCATTGACGGAGAAAATCTCACTCCAGTCGATAGCTTGCACACCAAGATACAAATCTAAGTCACTGTAGACGTCAAAATCATTCAGTGGCAATAAAATACGCGATGCCAGCCGACTCCACAGTAGGCTTTGGTACATAACACGTTCGTCGGCCTGAAAATAGACACCCCCCTGGGCCACTTTGCATTGGCTAGCGCCAAGCGATTCTAATTCCGTTTTCAGTAGTTCTTCAAGGCCGCGAGCTGTGCTGGCAAACAGAGAATTCATAGTATTTATTACCAATTTGGATGAAAAATTGTTGCGCATTATAGCTAATCTTATGCAGTTGTCATAAAGTTGCTACGCACAATTATAAGGATTAAAAAATGATAACGCTTTCGCGCCTTTATACACACCCAGTTAAATCTATGCGAGGAGTTCGTTTATCCCACGCCTTCGCTGATATTAGCGGTTTGACTTTTGATCGTAATTTTATGGTAACCACGCTGGAAGGTAAATTTATTACGGCGAGAAAATATCCACAAATGTTACTTTTTACACCGGTAATGCTCAATAATGGTCTTCACTTGCGAGCACCAAATGGCGAAAGTGCAACAGTATTGTATCAGGACTTTGATGAGAAACAGAGCCCTACTGAAGTTTGGGGCAATCATTTTCACGCACTTATTGCCCCTGAAGCGATAAATAGTTGGTTAACTAGCTTTTTTGACGAACCTGTACAACTACGCTGGCTTAGTCCTCAGCTTTCTCGCCGCGTCAAAGAATACCAAGATGTGCCAATGTCTTTTGCTGACGGCTATCCCTTTTTACTGATCAACGAAGCTTCTGTCCAAGAACTGCAACGTCGATGCCCTGCCAGTATTAAATTAGAACAGTTTCGTGGCAACTTAATTATTACTGGCGCCAAGCCGTTTGAAGAAGATACATGGAAAACTATTCAAATTGGTGATGTCGTCTTTACATTAGATAGGCCATGTAGCCGATGCATTTTAACGACTGTTAGCCCAGAAAAAGGGATTAAACACCCCCACAGTGAACCACTTGCAACACTACAAACCTTCCGTTCAGATGAAACCGGCGATGTCGATTTTGGCCAAAATGTGATTATCAAAAATACAGGTGTTATTCGTGTTGGTGATACCCTGACGGTATTAGAAACTAAACCTGCAAAACAATATTTAGTTCAAGAGCGGGAAAATGACCTAGCAGCTAATAAATTAAATACTCAAGCCAATAATGTCAGTTTAGTTTTTGAGGAAACAGAATATACAGGTGATAACCAAAATGTGATCCTTGAACAATTAGAATCCCATGGTTTAACTATCCCTTATTCGTGTCGAGCAGGTATTTGTGGTCGCTGTAAAATTAAGCTTATTTCTGGGGAAGTCACTCCATTAAAACAAAGTGCCATCAAAGAAAACGGTTACATACTCGCCTGCAGCTGTATCCCAAAAACAGCGGTTAAATTAGCGTTTAACTAAATGTTGGTTTTGCTTTTTAACACCATCAGGGGAGTAATTCTCAGATGGTGTTAAACACTCATAACTAGATTAATTAAATTAGCAAAGAAACCTATTTATTTAACTATTTTTCACTAGATCCTTGCCGATCATTTAAATAGCATTACCATATAATTGACGTTTAACTTTAGATGAATATTCAAGCATGCGATCGTTCATGATCTTAATTGGATCGCAAAACCGTAAAGTTCGATCGGGTAATTCTAAGATTGGTTCTGCTAATAAACATAAACTCGCAGATGGGCCAGCTTCAGCAATAATAAATGTGAAGTACTGGTTTGTATTTTCTAAACACACTTGAATTATTTGCCCCTGCTTAGGTTCATTAATATAGTGAAATGAAGAAAAATACCAACTCTTTGGCATCTGTGGTTTTAAAAAACGAAAAGCAACTAAGCTATTTAAGACTAATTCAGCTCTTTCTTCTTGAGTAATATTTAATCTTTTAGCCTGCTCATCGAATAAATAATATTCACCTGCATCTTCGATACTAAATGGCATCTCATTACGAGCAAAAACCGTTAGCATCTTAGCAGGAAAACATGAACGAAATATCATGCCGTTGGCGAGATCTAACATCACTCTATTATGGTCATGATCAAAATACCAACGCCAATGATCATCAGGTTTAATATTCATAAACGACCCTTTAGCGATTTACCGGTAAATATAGCAGAAATGATCTCTATAGTGATCCTTTCTAAATTTACTCTAGGGCTTATTTTTATATGCTAAAAATTGGATCTACTAAATAAGATACGTTAGAAATACCCGGATAATATTGTTATCTAAATAGCAAATCTACTAAAAATTGAGTTCAATTTGATACAAAAATAGCCACTATTAGCAATATAGTTTAAAAGGGGGAATAAATAAACCCCCTTGATAGGTAAATTTACAATTTATTACTAGATATGATTAACAATATCTTTAATTAATTTTGGCCCATGGTAAATAAAACCAGAATAAATTTGAATTAAAGAGGCACCCGCTTCCATTTTTTCACGTGCTGCAGTAAGGGAATCAATTCCACCCACTCCAATTATTGGCAGTTTGCCATTTAATTCACGCGAAATAATCTTAATAACTTGTGTGCTTTTTAATTGTACAGGACGACCGCTTAATCCACCTGCTTCATTGCAATGATTTATCCCTTGAACCAAAGAACGATCTAACGTGGTATTCGTTGCAATAACGCCATCGATATTATGTCTGACTAGGCTATCTGAAACTTGGATAATTTCCTCTTCAGATAAATCAGGCGCAACCTTTACAGCAACAGGCACATATTTTTGGTACTGTAATTGTAATTCCAGTTGTTTTGCTTTTATGCTACTTAATAAATCATCCAGCGCTTCGCCATATTGTAATGTACGTAACCCTGGCGTATTTGGTGAGGAGATATTAATAGCAATATAACCTGCATGAGCATAGACCTTATCCATGCAAATTAAATAATCATCTTTACCTTGTTCAACAGGCGTATCTTTATTTTTACCTATATTGATTCCAATGACCCCACCGTAATTCGATTTCTTGACGTTCTCGACAAGGTTATCGACACCTTTATTATTAAAGCCCATCCGGTTAATTAAACCTTCAGCTTCTACAAGTCGAAATAACCGCGGTTTATCATTACCAGATTGGGGACGAGGAGTTACTGTACCAATTTCTATAAACCCAAAACCCATTGCGCCAAATGCATCAATACATTCACCATCTTTATCTAAACCCGCAGCAAGCCCTAGTGGGTTTTTGAAGGAAAGCCCCATACATTGAACGGGCTTAGTGGCAACTGATTGGCGAATAAGACATTGGAAAGGGGAATGATTCAAACGTTGAAGCTGGCGAAAAGTCAATTCATGCGCTTTTTCGGGGTCGAACTGGAATAGTGCCTTGCGGGCAAGGTGATATAGCATATCCAATAACCTATTTTTACTAGTACGTTTCAATAGAGTAGACATCATGTCGCACGCTAAAACCCCGCCAAATACAATTTGCCGAGCTTTCATTCATACATGCGATTTTTTCGTCGGATAAAACGCGCTACAGATTACCCTATCTTATTGCCCTTTTACCACGAAAAAATCAATAAAAATGCATTTGTCTGGGGTTTCGGGAGAAAAACAACCATTTTATGAGAGTTATCTCTCATTTAATATTCCACTTTTGTCATAAACAATAATAAGCCGCTAAATTAAATTTTAGCGGCTTATTAAAACCAATAATTGGCTAGCTATATATAAACTAGCTTTCTAACGCTTTGGTTATTTTTTCAAATAGATCACCAGAAAGGTTATCAAGCGCTTTTAACTGTTCAAGCACTTTGCGCATCTGTGCTTGGCGCTTTGCATCATAACGTTTTAAACGGATCAACGGCTCAATCAGTCTTGATGCTACCTGTGGATTACGCGTATTCAGATCGACTAAAATTTCATACAAGAATTGATAACCACTGCTATCTTCTGCATGGAAATTAACTGGATTCCCTGCAGTGAAGGCACCAACAAGTGAGCGAACACGGTTAGGATTGCTCATACTAAATGAACGGTGATTCAATAATTCACGTACATTGGTAAGGGCTTCTTTCGCTGGATTTGCGCCTTGTAATGTAAACCACTTATCCATAACTAACCCGTCATGGTGCCAACGCTCATCAAAGTCTGCCATTAACTGCTCTTTACAAGCTAACTGTGATTCATTTGCTGCGGTCAATGCAGCCAGCGAATCCGTCATGTTATCGGCTGATTGGTATTGTTCCAGCACTAATTTGTTCGCCAGCTCGCTATCGTCACCCGCGGCTAAGTATTGCAGGCAAATGTTACGCAATGAGCGTTTAGCAATATCTTGGTGATCAACACGATAGCCATCAATATTAATGGAACGATAAACAGAGAGAAGTTCATCATGCATTTCTACCGCTAATTGATGATGGATAAAGTTCACCACTTCATGGATTGCGACAGGGTCGATAACCGTAAATAATTCGGCAAGCTCATTTTCGGAAGGTAATGTTAATATCAATGCGACTAACGCAGGATCAATCGAATCACTTAATAATACCCCACGGAAAGCATCAACCACCGACTCAGGCAAAACTAATGCCTCGCCGTTTTGATAATGAGCCACGTTAATTTTTACATAATTATTAATTAGTTGCTGCGCGGCATCCCAACGAGCAAATTCATTGCTTGCATGCTGCATCAAGAAAGCTAATTGCTCATCCGTGTAGTTGTAATCTAATTTTACAGGGGCTGAAAACTCACGTAATAAGGATGGAACTGGACGTCTTGTCACCTCATCAAATACAAACGTTTGAGTTTCTTGCGTAATGTTTAGCACTGAATTTACAACACTGCCATCACGTTTTAGCGTAATAATGCCACCTTGCTCATCATAGAGCTCAATATCCAATGGGATATGCAATGGTTTCTTTTCAGCTTGATCTGCTGTAGGTGGCGTCATTTGGCTAACATGTAGGGTATATTGCTGTTTTTCTGGTGAATATTCATCACGTACAGTTAAAACTGGTGTCCCTGATTGGCTATACCAACGACGAAATAGTGATAAATCAACATTTGATGCATCTTCCATCGCCTGCACAAAATCGTCACAGGTTGCCGCACTGCCATCATGGCGATGAACATAAAGTTGTATTCCCGCTTGGAACATTTCCTCACCGAGCAGTGTATGGATCATGCGAATAACTTCAGAACCTTTTTCATACACCGTTAAGGTATAGAAATTGTTCATTTCAATGACTTTGTCAGGACGGATCGGGTGCGCCATTGGGCTTGCATCCTCAGCAAACTGGGCTGAACGCATCACTTTGACATTGTTAATACGGTTAACTGAGCGGGAGCCTAAATCAGAGCTAAATTCTTGATCGCGAAAAACGGTTAACCCTTCTTTTAGGCTTAATTGAAACCAGTCACGACAAGTAATGCGGTTTCCTGTCCAATTATGGAAATATTCATGTCCAATCACAGATTCGATATTCAAATAATCTTTATCCGTCGCGGTTTCGCTTTTAGCTAAAACATATTTAGAGTTAAAGACATTCAGCCCTTTATTTTCCATTGCTCCCATGTTGAAGAAATCAACGGCAACAATCATATAGATATCAAGGTCATACTCTAAACCAAAGCGTTCTTCATCCCATTTCATGGCATTTTTCAGGGACTGCATTGCCCAAGGAGCACGGTCTAAATTGCCTTTATCGACAAAAAGTTCTAACGCAACTTCACGGCCACTACGAGTCACAAAGCTGTCTTTTAAAACGTCAAAATCGCCTGCTACTAAGGCAAATAAATAACTTGGTTTCGGGAATGGGTCTTCCCACTTAACCCAATGGCGACCATCTTCTAACTCACCTTCTGCGATACGGTTACCATTTGACAGTAAATAAGGATAACGTGATTTATCTGCTGTAATTGTGGTGGTATAACGAGCCAGCACATCTGGTCGGTCTTGGTAATAGGTAATATGGCGAAAACCTTCCGCTTCACATTGCGTGCATAGCGCCTCACCTGAAACATATAGCCCTTCTAGCGCTGTATTTTTTTCAGGACTAATTTCATTCACAATCCGTAGTGTGAATGATTCAGGTAATGACTCAATAATCAATTTACCTTCAGATTCTTTATAGTCCTGCCATGCTTTGCCATCGACTTCGAGGCTGACTAACGATAAATCTTCGCCATTGAGTTCAAGCGTTGAAGATTGCGGATTAAGGCGTTTTACCTTGCTTACTGCGGTAACCACTGTCTTCACTGGGTCAAGATTAAAATCGAGGTCAATTTCTGTAATTGTGTAATCAGGTGCTTGATAATCCTGACGATATTTCGCTTGTCTTAACTGGGTCATAAGTAACCTTTTAATTCGTTATATTCAATATCGTACTGCTTTAATACTTATACAATACTATAAGCCACAATAATGTGAATGGATTTGAGAAACATTTTCATCAAAAAATGTTATCTATTTTTATGGCTATGTTAGCTTTGTATGTCTCACCCTACTTAACTTTGTTAAAAATTCGTTTGTTTGTTGGTGCTATAGCACTATTAAATATTTTATGGCGTGTTAGTATCTTTTCGTGATTAATGCTTTTGTCTGTTTCTATGGGCAGAATATACATAAAACGTATTTATTTGATTTCATAGTAATACAGAAAGGCAATACGCGAATTTAGGTTGCCGTGCTCCTTGAAAACAAGAGATAGAATAACACTTCTATCTTTTGCTAAAGTGGGTATACTTTTGCAACTTTAACGATTTAGCTAACGACTATTGCTGCTTTTATCTCATTGTGACTTTTTGGAAAACAAGAGTAAAAATGAATAGCATTAGTGGTAAAAATAAGCTCCGCGAGGATGTCTGCGTGCCATGAATTTAGACGCTACACCAATTATTACATCACTGCTTGATACCGATGCTTACAAGCTTCATATGCAGCAGGCCGTTTTCCACCGTTACCACCAGGTACCGGTTGTCGCTGAGTTCCGCTGTCGTAGCAGTGAGATCTTAGGTGCTTACGCCGATGAAATTAGGCAACAAATTCAGTTAATGGCTAAATTGTCACTTTCTGATGATGAGCTGAATTTTCTCCGCCGCTTACCTTTCTTCCAAGAAGACTATCTTATGTGGTTAAAGTCATTCCGCTTTAACCCAGAACAAGTCGTTGTCAGTACCACAAATGAAGGTCAGTTAGCGATCCGCATCAGTGGGCCTTGGCGTGAAGTGATTATGTGGGAGGTACCGCTCCTTGCATTGGTCAGTGAAATCATCCAAAAAGATAGGCACCCAAACATTCATCCTGATGATGCTGTTCAGCAACTCAAAAAGCTGCTAAATGTTTTCTATCAACAAGCCGATGAACACCAACTTGATTTGTCTAACTTTAAGCTCATGGACTTTGGCACGCGCCGCCGTTTCTCCTACGACGTACAATCCGCCATTGTTTCAATGCTTAAACAAGAGTTTCCTTATCTTGTTGGGACGAGCAATTACAAACTTGCACACGAATTAGATTTATCCCCTGTTGGCACACAAGCCCATGAATGGTTCCAAGCCCATCAACAAATCAGCCCTGAGTTAGCAAATAGCCAACGTGAGGCATTGCAGAGCTGGCTTGATGAATACCCTAATCACCTAGGTGTGGCATTAACTGACTGTATCACCATGGATGCCTTTTTGCGTGATTTTGATGCTAACTTTGCAAACCGCTACCAAGGGTTGCGTCATGACTCAGGGGACCCAATCGAATGGGGTGAAAAAGCCATCGCTCATTACCAAAAATTGGGTATTGACCCGATGAGCAAAACGTTAGTGTTCTCTGACAGCTTAGACTTACAAAAAGCACTTGAGTTATATCGTTATTTTCATCAGCGGATTAACCTTGTTTTTGGTATCGGTACTCGTCTAACCTGCAATATTCCACATGTAACCCCGTTGAATATTGTGATTAAGCTCGTCGAGTGCAATGGTAAGCCTGTCGCTAAGCTCTCAGATAGCCCAGGCAAAACCATTTGTGAAGATGATGAGTTCGTCAACCAACTCAGAAAAGCGTTTGACCTACCTAAAATGGAAAAAGCCAGCTAATTAAGTCGCTTTTCCCTAGCTCTGAGTAAGAATTTGCACTTTTCTTGCCCAGAGCTTCAAAACCCCCTTTTTCTTTTATTCACTTACTATTACTATAGCTTTTAAGCTCAATAACCATGCTTCGCTTCAACAGAAATGTTTTATCGCGATTTTTTACTTGTTTCCTAACAAATGGCAAGTAACATAGAGCTTTGGCCCCTGAAAAATGGGTTTAATATTGAAGAAGCCTTATTAATCTGCTTCATCCGCCATTCGCATAATAACAATGTTGTTGTGCCTTTGAACTCGGTGTTGAATATTCCTATTACGAAAGTTGGAATACACCCTAAATAATTCGAGTTGTAGGAAGGCGGCTAGCAAATTGAGCCCTAGGAGCATACATAAGTATGTGACTAGGGTCAGTTTGTGAAGCCAACACACCTACAGCTCGAAGTATGACGGGTTGCAGATGCATAAGATTAACCATTATATAGAAGAGAGTGAATTATATGATAGTAGCGCCTGTAGTCGACGTACTGCAAGGCCGAGTGGCGGTAGGCACAGAAGTCACCGTTCAAGGCTGGGTACGTACAAGGAGAGATTCAAATGCTGGTTTTTCTTTCCTCGCCGTTTATGACGGTTCTTGCTTTAATCCGTTACAGGCTATCATTAATAATAATTTACCTAATTATAATGACGAAGTCCTGCATCTCACAACGGGTTGTTCGGTTGAAGTTACGGGTACCGTAAAAGAATCCCCAGGCCAAGGTCAATCATTTGAACTTGAAGCTACCGCTGTTAAAGTTGTTGGTTGGGTTGAAGACCCTGACACCTACCCAATGGCAGCAAAACGCCACAGCGTTGAGTTCTTACGTGAAGCAGCCCACTTGCGCCCGCGCACTAACTTAATTGGTGCCGTTGCGCGCGTGCGCCACACTTTAGCGCAAGCTATCCACCGTTTCTTTGATGAACAAGGCTACTTCTGGGTTTCAACTCCAGTGATCACTGCGTCAGACACCGAAGGCGCGGGTGAAATGTTCCGTGTTTCCACGCTGGATTACAACAACCTGCCACGTAATGACAAAGGTGAAGTTGACTTTAGCGAAGATTTCTTTGGCCGCGAAGCTTTCTTGACTGTTTCAGGCCAACTGAACGGTGAAGCCTACGCAACAGCAATTAGCAAAGTCTACACTTTCGGCCCAACCTTCCGTGCTGAAAACTCAAATACTAGCCGTCACTTAGCTGAATTCTGGATGGTCGAACCTGAAGTTGCTTTTGCTTCTTTAGACGATGTCGCAGGCCTTGCAGAAAAAATGCTGAAATTCGCCTTCAAAGCCGCTCTTGAAGAACGCCGTGATGACTTAGAATTCTTTGCACAACGTGTCGATAAAGACGTTATCAACCGCTTAGAAAGCTTTGTTAACTCAGACTTTGCACAAGTTGATTATACGGATGCCATTAAAATCCTAGAAACTTGTGGTCAAAAATTCGAAAACCCAGTTTATTGGGGTGTCGATATGTCGTCTGAGCATGAGCGTTACCTTGCTGAGCAACACTTTAAAGCCCCTGTGGTTGTGAAAAACTACCCGAAAGACATCAAAGCGTTCTATATGCGCCTCAATGAAGATGGCAAAACCGTTGCTGCGATGGATGTATTAGCACCGGGTATTGGCGAAATCATTGGTGGATCACAGCGTGAAGAACGTCTTGATATGCTCGATGCCCGCCTTGAAGAAATGGGCATGAATAAAGAAGATTACTGGTGGTACCGTGATCTGCGCCGTTATGGCACCGTTCCTCACTCAGGTTTCGGCCTTGGTTTTGAGCGTTTAGTGGCCTATGTCACTGGTGTCGGTAACGTGCGTGAAGTAATTCCATTCCCACGTACCCCAAGAAATGCAGCGTTCTAATAACGGCTTTTCTGTATTAACACCCTAATTTACGGGCCAGCTGATGTTGGCCCGTTACTTTTCAGCCCTAATATACTTTCGCTGTACAACTATCTCATCTCGTTACATCGAATTGCAGCCATATGATAACCAGATCACAATTTTTACGTTATCACCTTATTATTCTCCGTAAACAGCCAGCAATCTGCTGGTGCTAAGAATAATCTGCTTTTTAATCTCGCTATTCTCTTTTTACTAGTGATAAATAACCACTTTACACTCGCTAAACTGCTCAAAAAAAACTCAATTTGTCTTTTGAAAAAGTTCCCTAATTTTTGTAATATTTTTTAAACTGGTACGATGAGTGGTTATTTATCACTCTATTTTTTACATTTTGAAACATCTAGTTACCATTTGTTTCAGAATCTTTGATTTTGTAGCACTTTGAGGGTAGATAATTTTATTTAGCAATGGAACACTGGTCGCCGACATAGACGACACTAATCTCTCACAAATAGTTCCAATTATTTTTTGCGAATTATTTTTGGCAGTGGCAGGTGTCCGAATAACACCAATGAGGGTAATAATAATGATGAAACGCAATATTCTTGCAATGGTTATCCCAGCTCTGTTAGCTGCTGGTGCAGCAAACGCAGCTGAAGTATACAACAAAGACGGCAACAAATTAGACGTTTACGGTAAAGTTGACGTTCGTCACTACTTTGCTAAAGGCGACAGCGGCCAAGATGGCGACGATTCACGTGTTCGTTTAGGTCTGAAAGGTGATACACAAATCACTGATCAACTGACTGGTTTTGGTCGTTTCGAGTGGGAAACTAAGACTAACAAAACTGAAACTAACAACGAAAACAAAAACCGTTTAGCGTATGCTGGTTTAAAATTTGCTGATTTCGGTTCAGTTGATTATGGCCGTAACTACGGTGTTAACTATGACACGAACGCATGGACCGACGTTATGCCTTTATGGGGCGGCGACACCATGGCCCAGTCAGATACCTTCATGACTAGCCGTAACCGTAACCTGTTAACTTACCGTAACAACAACGCATTCGGTTATGTTGATGGCCTGAGCTTCGCTCTGCAATACCAAGGTAAAAACGGCGACAATAACAAGTCTGGCGGTAAAAAAGTTCACGAAAATAACGGTGACGGCTACGGTTTATCTGCAGCTTATGACTTAGGTTGGGGCGTAACACTGGGTGGTAGCTATGCTAACTCTTCACGTACACCTGCTCAACAATCTGGTAAAGTTAATGGCAGCACAACAGTTAATAGTGCAACTGGTGACCGTGCTCAAGTATGGAACGTGGGCGGTAAATTCGACGCTAATAACGTCTACTTAGCAGCTATGTACGGCCAAGCGCTGAACACTACTTACTTCGGTAAAAATGATACTATCGCTAACAAAACTGAAAACGTTGAGTTAGTAGCTCAGTACCTGTTCGATTTCGGTTTAAAACCATCTTTAGGTTATAACCAATCTAAAGCTAAAAATGTAAACGGTAAGAATGGCGATATCGTTAAATATATCTCTGTAGGTTCTTACTACTACTTCAACAAAAACATGTCTGCAGTTGTTGATTACAAAATCAACTTGTTGAAAGACAACGACTTCAGCAAAGAATACGGTCTGATGACTGATAACGTTGTTGGTTTAGGTTTAGTTTACCAATTCTAATTATCAGTTAACTGATAAGTTAGAAAACGGTAACATGTTTTTGTAAGCAGCGCTTCGGCGCTGCTTTTTTATTTCTCATTTTCATCTCTAGCATAAATTCCTCCTCCACGAAAACACCAGAATTATCAATAAGACAGACTGATTCACCATCTTTATAGATATTTATGGTCAGATTACATGCAATTCCTACCTAGTTCACAAGATCTCGCCAATTTTTGGTAAAACGGTTGGCAAAAAGCCTTTATCACGTTACCCTGAGAACTCGACTCGTTCGACTAAACCCGTTTTCAGCTACACCCGCGAGTTTCGTATGGTCTGGGCAGATTACAAGCAAGGATAGCCAACCGCATTCTCACTTATGCCTTCATACCTTAGGAACTGTGTGGGTACCACTACAGAGCTTTGGAATCGACAACATGTTTGAAAAAATTACTTCTGCCCCTGCTGACCCAATCTTAGGTCTTGCTGATAGTTTCCGTGCTGATCCCCGCGATAATAAAATCAACTTAGGTATTGGCGTCTATAAAGACGAATCAGGGAAAACCCCTGTGCTTGATACCGTTAAAAAAGCAGAAAAATACCTGCTGGATAACGAAAACACCAAAAACTATCTTGCGATTAGCGGAATGCCAGAATTTGGCCGTGTAACACAAGAACTGTTATTCGGTGCACAACATGAAATTGTCACCTCAAAACGTGCACGTACAGCGCAAGCTCCTGGTGGTACAGGCGCACTGCGTATCGCCGCTGACTTTATTGCCAAGCAAACCAATGCAAAACGTGTTTGGATCAGCAACCCAACTTGGCCTAATCACAAAAACATCTTTGAGGCAGCTGGCTTAGAAGTTTTAACTTACAACTACTATGACGCAGCCAACCACGGTATGGATTTTGACGGCATGCTTAACAGCTTATCATCTGCGGTAGCGGGGGATGTGATTGTTTTACACGGCTGCTGCCATAACCCAACGGGTATTGATCCAACCGCTGAGCAATGGACAAAACTCGCCGCATTATGTGCAGAAAAAGGCTTATTACCGGTTTTTGACTTTGCTTACCAAGGTTTTGCAAAAGGCTTAGATGAAGATGCCGAAGGCCTGCGCATTTTCACTAAAAACAACCCTGAAATGATTGTGGCGAGCTCATTCTCTAAAAACTTCGGTTTATACAATGAGCGTGTCGGCGCTTGTACCATCATCGCTAAAGACAGTGACAACGCAGAGCGCGCATTCAGCCAAGCGAAAGCCGTTATTCGTGCAAACTACTCAAACCCACCAGCACACGGCGCCGCAGTGGTAACAACCATCCTTTCTGATGACGTGTTAAAAGCTGAGTGGATCCAAGAGTTAACCGCAATGCGTGAACGTATTAAACGCATGCGCCAATTGTTAGTGAAAACATTGGAAGAAAAAGGCGCTAAACAAGACTTTAGCTTCATTATCAACCAAAATGGTATGTTCTCCTTCAGTGGCCTAACAAAAGAGCAGGTAGAGCGTCTACGTAGCGAATTTGGTATCTATGCGGTAAGCTCTGGCCGTATTAACGTGGCAGGCTTAACACTGGAAAACATGGTTCCTTTATGTGACGCTATCGTGAAAGTGCTGTAATTATTCGGATGCATTAAAAATTAAGCATTGAAAACGATAAAACAGCGTTTTTAATATCATGCCAGTCAGTTACGTTACTGACTGGCATTTTTTATAAAAAACTATTTAAGATGGCTAAGGAAGCGCTCCGTTATTTGTACCGCTCCCCAATTCTTCTGGTAATTATCATTCGTGATACTAAGGTCGAGATTTCGCTCATAATCAATGCGCTCTTCAACGAGTAACTGAACCAAGCGATCAATGGTTTGCTCTATATGTTGTTTCGATAATTCCTTGTAATTATTGAAATGACGCACCTGCATGACACTATGCATTGACCCAACATGGTTGTTATGAGATAGCGTCACTTGCCTTCCACTCTTTGAGCGATATGTTGTTTCTGCAACCTTAGCAGACAATTGTTTATAACTAACTTCTTCAGTATTAAAATCAATTAGAACCACTTGATTGCGTCCCTCAACATCCGTGATCTTCACATCACCTTTTCCATGACCGCTGATAATATAGAGGTCATCACCTTGAGTTCCCGTTAATTGATCTTCTCCATTTAAAGAGATTAGCACGTCTTGATGCATCCCTTGTGCCAGTAGTACATCATTACCTTGCCCGCCATACAGTACATTTTCACCGCCTAGGGTAATCAGCTTATCGTTACCACTACCCCCCTTAATAATACGCCCTTGTTGAGACATATCCATAACATTATCATTGCCGGCTAAGGTATCAATAAGCCAATTATTTCTCGTGCAATCCTGTTGTAATACAATCCCATCATCTTTCAATGTTAGGTTTAAAGGTCTCGCTCCGTCATTGGCTACCACGCCATTTAATGTGCTTGTAAGCTCATCAATGGGTTTCCAAGTGGTAAACTCCCCTGACTGTTTGGCTTTATGGAGTTTTTCAGAGAGATAATTAACGAGCGGGGTCATCCCGTGGCTCGTGGAGCAGTTAAATTTTTCATCCAGCCGCTCATAGTGGTGAATATTGAATTTACCCTCACCATCATCGATAGAAACCTTAATTTTGACAAGCTTGCCAGCTGATGATTCATAAAACTGGTATTCTGTATCACTCTTTTCAGTTGGCTGATGTTTAAAATTGATTAAATGAATATGGTTATTCCCAATCTGGTCTTTAATATATACCTTACTCGGCTGGTTACCATCGATGATATAGTGGTCATCCCCTACGCCTCCCAATAGTTCATCGTTTCCCTGACTTGATAGCAGCAAATCATCCCCAGACCCACCACTAATAGAGTTATCCCCCGCACCACCATATAAAATATTATTTCCAGCACTAGCTTTAAGATTATCATCGCCATCTCCCCCCAACAGGACATAACTTTCTAATCCTTTATTAATAATAGTGTCGTCACCACTTTGCCCATCAATGACATGCTTTTCAGATAGATACCCTATCGGTAATATAATTTCATCGTCGCTCGTGCTGCTTTCTTTAACTGGGTTTACTGGTGATAAGCGGTTTGCCTGTAAATTGACTTTAAATAAGTTGCTATGCTTATCTTGGATTAAAACAGCATTAGAGATCTTATTACCTACGTTGCTAAATTTAATAGCCAATTTTTTTTGCCCAAATTTATCTACGCTGTATAGCTGCCCATCATCCTTATAGAGTGAATAACCATTCTCTGTAGGTAACAATAGGCACAGGCTGTCTTTATCTGTAAAACTGTCATTTACTTTAGAGAAATCAAACTCAACCTCACCATACTCTTCTTTGCCTTGCACAATTTGATAGGTATCTATTCCATGGCTAACTTCAATATGGCTACCTAATTTTATCAGGGGTAATACATTATTTTCGCTGTTTCCACGGTAGGTTAACTGCTCAGCATAGCCTATTGGAATAAACCATCCCCATGTAGGCTTTTTATAATGACGAGATTGGTTTATCGTTATAACCCCCGCAGATTCATCTATTTTGACGGATTTTCCGTTTGTAGAGGGGAGTTGATCACTTTCTTGTACATAAGTTAAGCTGAAATACTGGTTAGGATGTTTTTCATCTTTCACTGTTGTCATCACCCAACCATCAAGAGTTTGTAGCTGATATCCATGATGTGGTGCCTTCAAAGCCGCGTCTTGCACATTTTCGAGGACAATGGTGACTTCACTTTCCACATGTTGAAAAAAATGTCCATCTATACTACTTTTTGGCTGTTTGAGTGTTAAAACCAAGTTGTTGCCGTCTATTTGAACATGCTTTATTTCATCTAGAAAATATTCTAAAGTGACTCTGCTTTGTAAATAATTAGATTCTTTAATAACCACCTTTGCCTGAAACTGATGGCTACCTTCTGTATAGCTAGGGTTAAGAGACTTTCGCGTTTTAACTGCTTTCTCTTTCCTGTCGAAATAACGCTCTGTAAGGTACAAGTCATCAACATGTTCAAGCCACTCATAGCGGCGAATGTGATAGTTGTCATTTCCATCACCACCAGCTGCAATTCCTTGCGTTAAAATGAGTTTATCATCCCCTTCTTTACCCTCTAAGATATCCTTACCTAGTCCACCATCCAGTATGTTTGCAGTGTCATTCCCCTGTAAATGATCATTGCTATTCCCCCTGACCATCACATTTTCCATATTTTGCAAATGCGCAACGGGAATAAAAGGATGATCCCCTCCTCTTTGGTAATGCAGCCTATTTTCGTTTAAGTCTACAGACACTCGGTAGCCATCGGGTAGGTTATCAATAATGACGATATCCTGCCCTCCTTGACCGTCAAGGTACTTAGTCGGCTTGTTATCTTCTCGCGATGTTAACGAGGCTAAACAGCTATCTCGGATAAAAAATAGATCGCTCTCATCTCCTCCCGCAAAGTATTTCTCACCTGATAACACCTGAAAGGCATTTTTTTGTACTTTTTTACCAATGACAACATCATTACCATTCGCTGTATTCCAGCTGGTTCCTTCGCTATTAGTATTTTCAATATATAACGCTGTCCGCTGGCTGTTATTCACTATATGCTCACTAAAAGCACGTTCGTTTTCTCTGAGCATATGTTGCCCTAAGACGCCAAACTCCGTTTTTTTCGAATAAAAACTAATTTGTTCCGGGTTAGAATTTATTAACTGATATTGCAGGGGTAATGATAATTCATTATCTAAAATTTGATGTCGTGCTTTAAATGCCTCAAATAACGGGCTCTTATAAGCAGAATTTAAAGAGTAACGCTCGTGAGTGGCGATACTTCCGATATTTTTAAGGTCAAATACCGCTTTCTCTTTTGATTGAAAGCGAAAATTATGGCGAATAGACCAGCCCATTTTTTCATATAAAACCTTTAAATTTTTAAACCACGCGGTGGTTCCGACAATTTTATTTTTTAAAATAAAATCAATCTCATCAGCCGTAAATGTGGGAGCCCCTTTACGTACAAACCGCACAGAAGTATCCCCTGCCCCCATATATAGATTTCCCAGCTTACCGTAGAAATAATTACCATAATTATCAACTAAATAATATTTCGGCTCATTTTCATAAGTCGGCTTTTCAATAATACTGAGGTGATGAGCAAATCCTGCCTGTAGAATATTATTTTCAAATAAAGCTAGATCCATATGCCAATCTTGCTCTTTGAACGCATTAATATAATGCTGTATATTCATCTCTTGCTGGCTACGTAAGGTTGGGTCTAAGCCTAAAGCACCGCGGATCCCTTCTTCTAATTCACGATCCCAATCAATATCAATAACTTGTTTGATGTTTTCAACCGCACGAACGCCGCTATAAATCCAGCCTCCTACCAGTAAGATCCCACCAATAACTAGCCCAGCGACTGGAATTGTAGAAGACCCCACTAAGATACCAATAACGGTGACCCCATTGATCACCGCACTCGCAATAGAGAAAGAAGCATTCACAATAAGGTCTTGGCGCTGTTTAGGGTCTGTTACACTGTCCAGTTTAGATAAGCTGTCGTAAGCTTGATAGATATCAATTCCCATCCCCACCAAATTGAAAATCACCACCGTCCCCGTGGCGATCCTCGCGCGGACTAACGAAGTCGCACCCTTACCTGATGCGATATTTAATAGCATTGGTTGCACTATCATATCGCCATAATTAAATAGAGCAGACGCAGCAAGTAAATAAAACTGTTTTTCTAGCTCTTTAATTTCTTCGTCACTAAGATCTGGGTTATCTAATTTGTCCAAAATTGCATACGCGCTGATCAGGCTTTGGATAGCACCGGTTGCGCCCATTAGTTGACCAGCACGATTGGCTATGCGCTGAAATTGAGGAAGCTTATGACCTGCTTGACGAACCTTAGCTAAAGTGGAAGGCGCTATAGTCTCCTGTTGAGCATCAACATTATTCGCTAAATATTTAAACTGTCTTTTCAATACCCCCGATTCAGCAAAATTAACTTGGCGCTCGACTAGCTGATGGATATCTGCTGATTTTAATTGCTCATGGAACACTTTAATGAAAGCGAGATCTTCTTTTCCACCTTCCATCAGTGTGAAATACATCGCTAGTTTATCAGGAGAAAAACGGATTTTATTATGTAAATCAATGGATTTTAGGTCGCCTAGAGAAATCGGTTTTCCTTTAATAGTTGCACCAAGTTGTTGTAATTTGGCAAAAGCAATTTTTTCACCATTGAGCGTGACCCAGCGGTTTTTTGGTAGTGTAAATTCAGCTTGGTCAATAATTGTTTGTCGTTGGTTACGCATAGAAGACAATACGGTTTTAAAACCTGTCGAATCCAAGTCAATAAACTGGAAGTCTGCTCTAAATTCGCCATTAGAAAGTTGGAGGTTTTCACTAAAATAATGCTTAATTTTCCGTTGGAATTGCTGCTGAGCTTGCTGAGAAGATCTGTTTTTTACACTTAACTGAATCCCTTGAGGATCAAATAAGCTGATTTCATAACCTCCATTACGTTGCACATGAGTGACGGTGTAAGTTACCGATTTCCCCTTTAAGAATATTATTACGTTATTCGTATCTGTAACTGCTGAAAACAGATTTCCTATCGGTTGATCCGCTATTGATATTCCATTTTTGTGAACTTCAATATTAATATATTGGCTATACTGTTCCATCTTTTTCAACAGTGATCTTTCTGCTGATGTCGATGTATTTTTCACTATAGCTTGCTCTATTTGCGATTTACGTTCAATAAAGTCTCGTGCTAAATGACCGTCTGCTAAATAAAATTCAATCGCGTATGTCCCCCCCAACGTTTGATCCATATCTCGGTTTTGAGAGCCAGAACGAATAACCCCATGGTTCAGTAACTCAACCTTATTACCATACATTAATTGTTGGTTAAATTGTGCCAATCGCTGTGCTTGGCTCTGTTCATAAAAATAAAACGCTTCTGTAAAAGAATATTTTTTGAATGGTGCATTTTCCCCAATAAAATTAGCTGAAGATAGTTCACTAAACTCATTTAACCTATTGTTAAATGAAATCAGTTTATGATTATCAGTCACTAACTCTAAAATTTTACCTTTATCTATTCTATCCCCAGCAGGAAATAGTTTCATTAATATATTCTGCGAACGCTCACTTAAGTGATTTAATATTGATAAATCATTTTTTATCGCGATCAATAATGCCTGAATATCACTCGCTTGTTGTTGATAACTACTTGATATTGAGGGTTCTAAGAGCAACTCTAGTGATAATATATTCGTTTCAGCGTTTTGACTTAGATATTCATTTAGTTTTCGGTTAACTAACGGGTCTGATACTGCAATTTTTAATTTTTTAATATCTATATTTCCATTTCCATCTGAAAAATACGTCAATAAATAAGCGTGATCTGTCTTATTGATATCTTGAATAGAAATTTCTTTTAACGCTATTTTTTCTAGTAATACAGTTAGCTGGTGGTGTGGCTGCCACTCTAATTTGGCAAACGGTTTACCGAAATTATTTTCAATATTATCAATGTATCCACTTTGAGTTTCTTTACCTTCAATAAAATTTCGCACAGCGATAGGAATACTTTTCTTACGCTGTATCTCTCTACTTGCATTAATATAGCTATCCGATATTTTTCTTTTTGGATTAAAGTATTCAGCATATTCCCCTTCACGCCAGTTAGCATTAAGAGGAGCACGATATCCCTCATTGATTAATAACTGTTGAAAATTTGAAAGGCTTTCAACATCATTAATAATAACCGCACCCGATGAATTCATTTGGAAATATGTACCTATCGACTGACGTGTTCCTGATAATTTATTTTTTCCTTTTAATTTATCCGGTAAGAAAAAAGTAATCGGAAAGTTATCTTTCATCACACTTCCAGGATTGGCATCATCAGCCCCATGATGTACTAACTCTAATCCAATGGGGCGCTCTAATTTTTTATTTAACTCTTGATTAATCTCCTTGATTTTTGCATTCGTAATACCATTATCTTTCCCCTCTCTTTTATTATATTCAGCTTCATTGTGATAAAGCTTTTTCTGTTCATTTGTGAGTTCATCATAGTTAACACTCGCTTTCCACTCTTGCCATGAAGGCATTTCTGACACTTTAACGTAATGCTCTAGCTCAGAAACTGGATAGATAACACTAAAGAGATCATAATCTGCTGTCATAGCTTTCCCTGTTTTAGGGTCACCGACTACCAGGAAAGGAGCTGTTTTATGACCAGACTGATAAAAGACTTGCCATAACTTAGTTTCTCCTCGTGTTATATTATTCAGAATAAAACTATGTGGTACATTATCCACTTTGGCAGTTGTTCTTCTTATATGGTCCCCCCTGCCTATATCCTCCAATGAAGTCACAGCCCCATATTTAAGTAGCTCATTCATACGCTCATGAGTTACTTCAAGTATTACCGGCTTTGCATGCCCTTGCTCAATAGACTGCGTTATATAACCATTATATTTTTCTTGCTCATCCCGGCCTGATTTTTTAGCAAACTGCTGCAAAATAGGAATAAAGCCACTATGAGGCCCCCAATCTGAACTTTTACCTTTAATCATGAGCCCTTTACTGCCATATAAGCCAGAAGCGATTAAACTTGTCGATTTATAATCAATAGGTCGCATACCTATAATAACATTATAGTCATTAGCAACTTGCGTAATGGCTCGTTGATGATTTTCTGGGATCCCTGTAATAGCCTTAGGTTCATTACTGGATAACGGTTTTAAATGCAAGTTGGTACGAATATAATCCCTTGCAATGTTTTGGTTATTATGGCTTTTATTGATATTTTCAAAGGTCTTGATGTCGAAATTTTTATTTATCGAATATATTTTATATCCATCTTGAGAGATAAAAACATCTTTTTTAATTTTTGCTATAGTTTCAGGATTATTAATTATCCGTGTATAAAGGTCTTGTCCATCTAAAATATCCGTATATGCTATAAACTCTGTGCTCCCTGTGACAACCTTAATTTTTAATAAACAATTTTCCGGATTAAATTCTTTATATATTATTTTACACTTACTCCCCTTCTTCTGATAAGTGATTCCCCTCTCAGCTAAAAGTACATTTTCAGTTATTTTTAAACTGGTATTATTTATTTTTTTAAAATCAATCCCACTATTTCCATTTTTTACAAACTCACTAACAGCTATATTATAATCATTCTCAAAAATAGGTATTTTGCTTTCTTTAGCAATTTTCTTAATATGACTATCTAAATAAGAAAAAAAATCAACCTGTTTGTTAATCATCGCAACACCATAATTAGGGTCAAAGAATTTATATTCCCATGATTTATTTTTATTGTTATACTTTGCGCTAACAACAACTACGTGGTTACCTAAAATCAATTGATAATAGAGTGGTGTTTTATTTTTAGCTGTATGGCCAATAACGACGTCCTTAAACCTCTTGACTGTCGTTCCCTTTAATGTATTGAATGAATAATTCTGATGTATATTATTTCCTTGAACACCTCGTTTTTTATTTATTAATTCTAACTTTAAATAATTATCTCTATTAACACTTTCAGATATCGAATCAATAAAAAAATTTGCATCAGAGACGGAGTATTTATTTCCTAATACCTCCCCACCCCGAATAAATCTATCTTTTAATTTTAAAAATATAGGGTCAGAACTAATAATCTCTCCTTCCTTTGTATTAAAGAAATCTTCTCCTACATATAGTGCATTGATATATTCTTTAAGTTTTATTTTTTGAGATTCATAAAGATACTGATAATACACTTTATCTTTTTTATTTTCATTTACTGCTTTATTAAAATTTTTATCAATTATATCATTAAGATAATCACGAAAAACTCTATTATTAATTTCATCATAGGCTAGGCTATCAAAATAAGTTTTATTCCTTAATGAGTTATTATGAATTCCCTGAATTTTAATAAAACCATAAATATAGTCATTCAATAAAACTTGGGCGTGCATTTTCAAAGCATCATACTTTACTTTATCTATTGCAGATAAACCCTCGCTATCAAAATTAATAATATCATATAAATAATTCAATTGCTGAATGTAATCAGCACCTTTATTGTTTATTTCATAGATTAAAAACTCATTTGTCAACCCATAACAATAACCTGGTGATTGACTATGATTGATACCATACTCAGTCATCATATTGATAAAAAATGTTTTGTTTTTAGGAGCATTAATATAATTATATAAATTATATTGCATGAAATTAATAGTTTGGTCATTTTCTTTCATCTAGTAATTATCCATAATTATTATTTAAAATAGAAAAATAGCAAAACCAATACTTTCATTCCATAAGTAATATAAAATTAGGAGTAAATTTAACTACACTCATAAAAATAAAAATGCCTCAATAATGAGGCATCAATGGATAATATAAATAGTTTTTAATTACCAAACTGGTTGTTCATCTTGCAAGAAAGGGTTTGTTTTTCGTTCAAAACCGAGATTAGACATCGGCCCGTGACCTGGTATAAATTGAAAATCATCACCAAGAGGTAATACTTTATTTTTAATAGAGGAGATTAAGTCTTGGTGGTTACCGCGAGGAAAATCACTTCGCCCGACTCCCCCTTTAAACAATACATCACCCATTGAAATTAATTTATCAGCGTGATTCACAAAAATAATATGACCAGGGGTATGACCGGGACAATGCAACACATCAAATGTGATATTGCCACAAGTTACTTTATCCCCTTCTTCTAACCAGTAATCTGGCGTAAAATCAGGGCATTCGCCAATGTAAAACATCGCATTTTGCTCTGCGAGGTTTTCAATCCAAAAAGCGTCTTCTTTTTGTGGGCCATAAATAGGCACTGAAAAGTGCTTAGAGAGGATAGCTGATGCACCGATATGATCAGAATGGCCATGAGTTAACAGAATTTTAGTTAACTTCAACCCAAGGTTTTCAATAGTAGAAATTAATTTTTCCGCTTCTCCTCCGGGATCAACAACAACTGCATCTAACGTATTTTCATCCCAAATAACTTGGCAGTTTTGCATAAACGGTGTTACTGGGATAATAGTATATTTCATCGAGCAATTACTCCGTAATCTATGTCACCTATGCACAGATTACCACGTTCTTGCTGGTCCTGTATCGATATGTATAAAATTGCTTCGAGGATAATAACCAACGCCACCCGCTTTCATTTTCAATGCGGCTTTACGGATATTGCTCAACTGTAAACCTTCAATATGGAAATCCATTGCCTGCCCGCGTGTGTGGTAGCTTTTTTTCGCCACACCAGAGCTTTTACTGCGTAATTTATTATTAGTCTCTAGAGAACGATAACCAGAAATAAGCTGCACAGGTTTATTTGTTCCCATCATCATTTGTAATAAATAGATTTGATCAAACAGTTTGGGGTCGATGGTTTTCACTTTGTCACAACGATAGTCACGGAAAAAATGATTTAAACGTGCTAGTTCAGACTTATTGTAGCGGCGCCCATCAAAAAATTCAGTTTTTAACGATTCGCCTGTATTAATATTTTGAAAACGTAAAATACGTGGTCGAGGGGTCGTCATTGCAGCAAATACATGGCTTGGTAATAAACTAAGGCCAATCGTTGCGGCCCCAATACCTAACCATTTTCTGCGGGATTGATCAATTATATCCATAGGTGATAGCTCAGACTCTAATAAATTCAGTATTAATCGATAAAATTTTGGCAATCTATTGAGTCTAGCAAATCATGCCTAGCTTTAATGTATAATAATGTAAAGATATGCATACTTCACAGAAATTTTATTGCAATTTTCGTCAAAAAGAGAGTTTTGTCACTCAAACCGCTCGAAACATGCAATTTAAAACACAAATTATGCTGCCTTTTTCAAAGGTGAATAAAATGGTAATGGCTGAATAGCCATAAAACAATAGAATAAACAGGATAAAAACGGATTTTAGTGGAATTTTGCTGAATGGAAATGTACAGCAAAGAATATTCAGACAGTTAATTTAAATATCTAAGGGGAGAAAAACTCCCCTTTTAAATAAACAATTAGTGTAAAATCTTTTTCAAAATTGGCAAATATTTATCTGCATTATTAATAGAATTATCATACTGATAAATATCGGCTCGATATTGTGGTTGCTGGTCTTTATCTACCCAAGCAGTTTGATAGTACAGAAAAACTGGGATCCTATCGGGTATATTCACATACCGTGTTGCGCCTTCTTTCAATGCACCATCAATTCGTTTTTGTTCCCAACCAGCATCACCTAACAAAATACTGGCTAATTCGCTTGCTTTATTCACTCGCACACATCCAGAGCTTATTGCACGTGCATTACGATTAAATAAACTATGGTTTGGTGTATCGTGTAAATAAATCGCATCTGAACTCGGCATATTAAACTTGTAGCGCCCTAATGAATTGGTAGGGCCAGGGGCTTGTCGAATGCGATATGGGAAATTCGCTGGGGTGATATTTTCCCAATCTATCGCATAAGGATCAATTTCGTACGAATCGGAGCCCCAACCTGAATACACTGTATACCCTTTACGGCTAAAATAACTTGGATCTTGCTTTCCTTTTGGTGCGATATCTTTACGAGCCATACTGGTTGGCACGCTCCAAGGCGGATTAATAACCACGTTATTTAGTGCACTACTCATGATCGGTGTTTTGCGATCAGCACGACCAACAATCACTTTTGAATCTAAAATCACTTCATCATTTAAATAGAAATCTAAAGAATAGCCAGGAATATTGACTAAAATTCCGGTACCACTACTTGCAGGAATAATACGCAAGCGCTGAATATTAAGTGCCATTAAACCCGCTTTCTGCTTAGGCTGCATATTTAGCCAAACACGCGTACCTTTTCCAACCACACCATCTGCTTCTAAACCATATTGTAATTGGAATTTTTTTACAGCCTCGACGAGTTCTTGGTCATAGACTTTCGACACAGCGCTCGCTGGTGTTTCTGATGATTCGACTGTTTGTTCAACCGCCTGTTCTGCGACTTGAGCCATTGTCTCAGGAGGTTCAATTTCTTCGGTTACACTTCCACCTTCAAGTAACCCTTCACGTTGTAAGATTTGACGTAACATAACCACATCATCGCTAGACTGCCCTGGCTTTAATGTTTTCGTTCCCACAATTTCCAAATTATCTTCAGGCATCGCCAATAATTTCAACATTTCCTTGCGCATTGGCACATACATTGGATGATTTGGCGCCTGCGATTTTACCCAACTACTTAGGTTATTAGACTCAACTGCATCTAGCCATGGTTTCATTTGAGCCGTCGTGGGCGCAATAATTTTATATGGCCGATTCGTGTATAACCAATACTGCCCACTCGCTTCTATCGAAGATAAATACTGTAAATAGCCAAGCATGGCATCAGACAAAATAGCGTCACGGCCCAACTCATTTAATTGGTTATTTTCCAATATCGCCAACCATTCCCCGAATTGCGGCTGAACGCCAGCAAGAGATAATTCTGCCAATTGCTGTTGAAATTGGCTAATTGCTGTTTCATCTTGCCACAATAGCTGCATTTGCCTTTCAGCATATAGTTTTGCTAATTGCGTAGAAAAAATGGGTTTCACATCCGTAGGAAGCGACTGTGTTATTTTGGCTAAACTTTCTGTTGGTGTAACTGAAGCTATCGTTTGAACTTCAGAAACACTTTGCTGCGTATTTTCTTCGTTTGAAAATGCAGGAAATTGTAACGCCATCAACCCGCATATTACTGAGACTTGCAGAGCTCGCACTCTTCTCTTCGCCATACATCCACCTTAATTTACTACATGGATAACAATATTTTTATTATAATTACAATTTTATTGTATTTGATTTTAGCAGTAATGTTATAGGAATAGACTAATTTTCCTTTTTTCAGATTATATGCAGTTACGTTAACAATTAGTGAGAAAAAGAATTATTTTCATCATAGATAAATTCAAACATTTATTGGTGCCTTAAACATAGATGAAATTTATTTTAATTAAAAGCTTTAACTAATACTTTCTTTGCCACTTAATTCCATATAAAAAAAGTGGTTTTTATCATGGGATAATATATTTTAAAAATCGGGTTTTATTCAAATTAATTAATAATCCTGTGAAACTGCTTTTATGCTATTTGTTAAATATAAAAAAACCGATATTCATTCCTAAATACCGGCTTTCATTTTATTCACAAAGACTATTATTGCAATGAGGGTGCTTGTACATTCGGATTTTCTTGCCCGAATCCCTTTAGGCCAACAACATGCACATGCTCATGTGTGCCAATCACTTTACGAACTAATTTATACGTCGTGCCTTTCTCTGGGCTAATATTTTCTGGTGCGGCAATAATCAATTGCATTTCAAGCCTATCGCACAGCTCAAATAACGTCGCAATAGATTTAGCATCTAATCGCGCAGCTTCATCTAAGAATAATAAACGACAAGGAATAATATCTTTCGCACGTAAACGACGAGACTCTTCTTCCCAGCTCTGTACGACCATCACTAAGATCGACATCCCAGTACCAATCGCTTCACCCGTTGATAACGCACCACTTTCCGCTTTTAGCCAGCCATCTGAACCTCTGTTCACCTCGACGTCTAACTCTAGGTAATTACGGTAATCAAGTAGTTCTTCACCTATCGTTTGTGGCAACCGCTGCCCAACATCCACTTGTGGGTTAAGGCGTTGATACAATTTCGCCATCGCTTCAGAGAATGTTAACCGTTGGCTGGTGAACAAGTCTTGATGCATTTCACTTTCTTCAGAAAGCACACTAAGTAACAATGCATGGCTTTCACGAATATTCACATTGAGGCGAACCCCTTTAACCTGGCCAAACGCCACCGCTTGCAGCCCTTGGTTTAGCATACGAATACGATTCTGCTCGCGCTGAATGGTTTTGCGAATAATATTCGCCACACTTTTTGAACTGATCGCCAATTTTTGCTCACGCGCTGTTAGCTCTTCTGTTAAACGCGCCAGTTCAATCTCCATTTGCTCGATTGCATCAATCGGGTCATCTGTACGAATAATATCTTGGCGAATACGTTCACGTAGGTGTTGGTATACCGCGATAAAGAATTTTATCTTCCGATCTGGGTGTTTTGGATCTTCAGATAAACGCAATACATCGCGTAAATGTTCGTTATCCGCAACCGCTAAACGCAGCGCACCCAAGGCTTTATCCGACATCGAACGTAAGCTATCACCGTCAGTATAGGCCAGCTCACGGCGATGTAGACGACGCTCAACGCCATTGTCTTTCACCAAGCGCATGACCGCACACCAACCTGCTTTTGCCGTCACGACCTGCTCACGCAGCATATAGTAGTCTTTTTCTAACTTACGAAGACGCTTCTGTAAGTTATCCATTTCAGCTTCACATAATGTCAGCTGTTTTTCTAACTGGTTAATACGACTACGATTTTCCATGACCCGCTGGTGCAATTCATCGCGTCGAATGCGAGCACGTTCTTGAGCATCAGGATCTGCTTTTACGCCAATCTCTTGCATTTCAACTTCGAGTTCTTTCAACATCTCTTGTTTGGTATCGAAAGAACTGCGTAACGAAGCGAGGACTTGATGGAACTGTGCACTTTGTGCTTGGTGCTGACGCAATTGTTCACGAGCACGTGTACGTTCAGTTTCCGCCTGCTCTAAACGTTGACGTAGTTTTTCATTCAAGTCCGCATTTTCATTCACCATCCCCGTTGAATCACTGTAACTAAAGTGAGCACGGCGCTGAACGACTTCGACTAATGCAAAAGCTTGTTGTTTAGCATTTTGTTGGCTGTGTTTTGCTGCCTCATAATCTTTACGTAATTGCTCATGTTGTTCAGGGTCACTGAGCAACACGGTCACAATCGGTTCTAATTTTTCTAACGCATGACCATGCTTATTCAGAAAATGCGCGGCTTCTTCCGCTTCCGTTAGCTCTTCGCTTATCTCTTCGACTCTGTCCACCAATGTTTCATCGAGTAATAACCCCATCTGAGGTAATAAGCGATTAAGAGCCGCAAGGCTTTCTTTGCCTTGTGCAAATTGTTGACGTTGTTGCTGAGTTTGCTCTTCAAACTGTACCAAAGCACGTTCAATTTCCGAACGTTTCTGATTAAGCGTACGAATTTCAGCTTCAGGATCATCTTCAAAGGCCACCGAAATATGTTGACCAATAAACCGACTGAATGCTTGGTGTGAACGCTGAATTTTCTGTACGTCAAATGACAGGTTCGCGTAACGCTCAGCCAGCTCATCACGCTCAGCAGTTAATGACTCTAAATGACTTTCACGAGCAGCACGACCAAACAAAGGCAATTCAGGATAACGAGAGTAACGCCATTGACGCTCAGACGAACGGACTAATACCGCACTTTCAAATTCTTGTGCATCAAAAACGCTGTCATCGAACGATTGAGGATCCCCTTCGATAAAATAAACATCATCAGGGCAATCTTGTAATGTTTCGAGCTGGCTACGGACCACAGATAAGTCTTGAACCACAATACCATGACGAGCAGGGCCATATAATGCAGAAAAATAAGCCGCATCTTCAATGGTAATATCATCATAAATTTCAGATAACAAAACACCATTAAAGCGCTCTGCCAACGCTAACATGCGGCCATCTTCCGCACCGCTTGGCTGGCTTAGCCGCTCAATTTGCTTTTCGAGATCTTTACGTTGCGCAGCAACTTCATCTCGTTCAACCGTTATTTCCCTTTCTTGTTCGAGGAGTTGCTGCATAAATTCAGTCACTGCAGTACTTGACTCAAACGTTTCATGAGATTGCTCATTAAGCTGTGTTAGTGCTTCTTGAGCCATAATCCATGCGGGAGCTTTAGATGAAAGTTGGCTAATACGCAGGCGAATTTGTTCCAATTCTTGGCGCATTTGCATCCGCCTTTCGCCACTCTCATTCACACCAACACTAAGTTCCTCTTGTTGTGCTTCCAGTTCAGCCATTAATGCGTCAAGCTCATCTGGCTCATAGCTTTGCCCATGACGTTTACAAAATTCCGCCAACATACGTTCTGCATTTTGCTGGCTATTCAAACGCTGTTGTAATTCAGAGAGTTGCATACGTAACGGTTGCACTCGCTCCGCTAAATGCTGTTGAGATGACCAATCACGTAATAATGTACGCGCTTGTTGGTATGCATCACTGCGGCTAACTTCCCCTATCATATTTTTAACTAATTGATAGGCTTGTTCAAATTGGCTATGAGCAGCATCCGCTACACTTATTTTTTGCTCAAGCGCTAATAACGTTTGAGTTGCTTGTTGCTCACGCGCTTCGAAGGTATCTAACCATTCATCTGCATTATCAATGGATAATTCAGGAAGTTGACACAATTCACGAGCACGCGTTAAAGCATGCAACGCTTGTTGGTACTGAATAGCGCGTGTTTGTTGCACATCCAAAGCTTGTTGGTAATCGGCGAGTTGATTTTTTAGTTCGTCAACTTCAATTTCAGCGGCTTCAGCTCGTGCTTCATATTCTTCTTGAGTTTCAGTCGCCTCAGCAACAACTTCACTTTGTTCTTCAAGACGATAAGTCAGTTCTTCGATGTCTGCTTGATAGCGATCGATTTTTTCTTGTTGACGCAGCGCGGCTTGCACTAAATTTAAATGGTCACTGGCTGCTTGGTAGTCCGCTTCTAATTCTGTAGAAGCCCCATTCTGCTCATTCAACTCACGCGCCATTTCGACACTGCGGACTTGTTCAATTCGCAATTGTTTACGGCTGGCTAATAGCTCATTGCGCGCAGCTAGTGCTGCATCAAGGTGAATGCGTCTTTCATTGGAATGGCGCATATAATCCGCAGAAACATAATCAGTCGCCTGGCTAATTAAATGTTTGAATAAGTCGCGGTCTGATTGAGTGACACGAATGGCTTCTAATGTTAAACGGTTTTCACGCAAAGCCGCTTCCATATCTTGGAATGCTTTACGTACCCCACTGTTTTCTGGCAATAAATAATCACGTAATGAGCGGGTGATTGCGCTAGAAATACCGCCATATAGTGACGCTTCAATCAGTCGATAATATTTGCTTCGATCACTCGCGGAGCGTAAACGTTTAGGTAAAACCCCTAATTCAAACAGGGTCGAATGGTAATCGGTAATTGAGCTAAACTGCTTAAATAAAACGCCTTCCTGTTCCTCAAGACGTTCTTTTAGTTCATTGAGTGGAATGACTTTGGCTTGTCGCCCATCGATAACTTCCGTCAATATTTCCGTTGGAACTGTCGCCAATGGAATGCCTTGTACCATAAATGGCTTAATATCAACTTTCTTATCGCGCCCAGCGACTTGCTGTAAACGCACACCCACCATGACACGCTGATGCTTCGAGTTTAATACATCCAAAATAGCGTAGCAGACACCTGGGCGTAATTTCCCGTGTAAGCCTTTATCCCGCGAACCAGATGTCGCACCGGCTTCCGTTGTGTTACGGAAGTGAAGTAAGGTTAAATCGGGGATCATTGCGGTAATAAACGCCGCCATTGTGGTTGATTTACCCGCACCATTACCACCCGATAACGTGGTCACTAATTCATCAAGGTCAAAGGTTCGGGCAAAAAAACCGTTCCAATTCACCAGCGTCAGTGAGCGAAATTTTCCGCGTTCAATCATTATTCTTCATCCTCATCACTTTCTGCCGGTTCTTGACTCTCTTCGCCATCCTCTTCATCACCATCTTTTAGTGATAATTCACCGTCAAGAGAGATAGCTTCACCATCACGGATCATCCTTAACTGTGCATCTTGTGGGTTATCACCACTGCGTACATCGGCACCAAAACGAAATACAGATTCGCTAATAATAAATTTACTTGAATCATTTTGCAGAAAATGCACCATTCCCAAACGGCGTAAGCGATTGAGCGATGTTCTTAATTTTTCCTGCAATTTTTGTTTATCTAGGTCAGAACCTGTCGAACGTTGATTAACAAATTTAAGTAATTTGCTTTCATCCGCTAATGATAACAATTCTTCAAATAACTCTTGTGAGGTAAAAATACCTTGGTTACTCAAGCGTTCAGGGCTGAGATAGAGATAACAAAGAATTTTTCCAACCATCATATCTAATTCAGATAACACGGAGCGAGGTATTAAGGTTGTTGAGCGCGGACGTAAATAAAAGAAACCTTCAGGGGCGCGAATTAGCTCTACGTTATACCGTGCATAAAATTGTTCTAATGCTTCCTGAAAATCCATTAAAAATGCGTGGTTATCAAGGTCATCAACACTAATATGGCGACCTGAACGCAATTGGCTGTCTAGCTCTGGAAAAATCGGGTTAGCTAATGCTTGAGCCAGCTTAACTGGCATAAATTGTTCAATATTTGTCGATGACATGTGCCTGTACCTTGGCTCCGTGATCATTAATAGCTTGCCATTCTGCCGGTAATCCCGCCAAATCAGCCTCTGCGATACCTAATTTAACAGCTTGGTCGATAATAATTCGAGCAACATCAAAATGACGTTTTTGTGGGTATTGCAGTAAGTAGTCATGCAACACACGGCCCACATCGAGTGGCCGCTGCTCTGTTTTATAAATGGCTAACTCAATTTCCATTAGCTCTGCAAGCTTGTCATTTAATTCACTAAACTCTTCAAATTCAAGCTCTGGGGGTAATTCACCCATGACTTCTTCATCATGCAACGCAAGCTCTTCATCACGCATATCGAATAATCGATCCGCATTGGCGTAAGTGAGTGCCCAAGGGCTATCAAGGTAATGCTGAACAGATTGACGTAACCGCTGAGAAAAAATTCTATTTTTGTCCATATCGATGGCCGTACGGATAAACTTATGAACATGACGATCATAACCAATCCATAAATCGATAGATTGTTGACCCCAGCTAACGATACGATCTAATTTATTTTGCAGGTCAAAAACCAGCCTATCCACTAAATCCGAGAACGCTGGCGCATTCATATTGGCTTCTTGAATACGTAATAAATTCGCTTGCAGTTTATCCCCTGCAGCTTCCAATGTGTCTTGCAACTCACGCAATGTACCTGATGTTTCTGAGAGTAATTGCTCACAGTTAGCGATAGCTGCCTGCCAGTCTTGATTTAATAATGCCGCAATATCTTCTTTTACTGAATTTTGTTGTTCATCCATAATGCGTTGCGATAAATCAATACTGTCAAAAATTTCAGCAACTGAATATTTTAGTGGAGCAAACACATAACGATGCCAATAAAATTCATCGCCCCCTTCCTCAGCAGCCTCAGCGGCACGTTGTAGTTCTCCAGCAACAATAGAAAGCTGCATGGAAAGTCTTAATGTTGAGAACTCTCGCTGACGAATATAATAATCGCTGATACCAATCCCCAAAGGGGTTAGGCGGTAAATTGCATTACCTTCAACAATGTCACTAGCAAAACGGTTAAATATCTTCTGGCGAACCATATCATTGATAGCATTATTGGCTCTTACCGCCAAAGATTCAGTCGTCTGTTCAAACCCTTTGCAAACCTCACGAAAGGCATCAATCAGCTCCCCTTCACTCATTTCACCATTGACTCTTTCACTGTTTAATACCGCTACCGCGAGCAAAAATGCTAAACGTTCAGCGGGAAGTGAAATCGAAAAATCATTTTTTCGTGCCCAAGACACAAGTTCAGGGACGGTCTGGGAAAAATCACTCATAAATCGTCCTTTTGTATTTGTTTGCGTGCCATGACATGAATATAACGCCCCATGCTAATATAGGGTTCTTCACGGCAATACTGCTGTTCTAATGCCAACAATGCCGGAAAATCTTTCTGCTGTAACTGCCGACTTTGTAAATAGTCATGGAATACCCTGACACCACTTTTACCGATAATTTGCATATTACACTCACCCAACCAAGCATCAACTTGATGAGGAAAAAGCGGTTTTTGTGGTGATAACGAGCGTTTACGACGACGTTGAATATGTGGCGTTGCAAGATGAAAATTTCCCAAAATTGCGTTACGCATCACCAAGCCATTTGCATTATAGAACATGACAGAAAATACGCCTTCAGGTCTAATTATATCTACCAGTTGTTCAATTGCATATTTTTGATCGCTAATCCATTCAAGTACTGCATGAAATAAAACAAGGTCAACCGGTTCATCAATATACTGAGCTATGTCTTGCGCTGCACAATGAATAAAACGCATGTTATCGCTTATGCCTTGTTCCTTGGCGAGTTCACCGGCGCGCTCCAACATCTCTTCGGATAAATCGCAAAGTATCACTTGATGTCCCATTTCGGCTAGTTTGCGTGAAAAATGCCCTTCTCCCCCGCCTGCATCAAGTATTTTTAGGGTTTTCCCTTCAAATTGGCTGCACAATAATTGAGTTAAATCTTGCCAAACTACCGCTTCTCGTATTTTTCCTTTTGTCGTTCCGTAGATATTTTTTGCAAATTTATCGACAATATCATCAAAGTTGCGGTCTGCCATGTGCTATCCGGTTGCCTATCATCTATTATTTAAAGCGGTTTATGCGCCAATTTGTCGCGAAAAAACGTAAAATGGTTGATTACACCCTGATACTGGGAAAATTAATGCTAACCAGAAATATTCTCACATTGTATTGCACTTATCACATACAATGCGAAGCGACAGTTAAAGCAGGAATTATAACAGATAATCGCTATATTTTTGCATAGTACTTTATTGTACTCAGCAAATTTCAATTTAGTGCTATTAAACACTAATTTGTTATTTTTACGCCAATTTAGCTGCTTTATTGCGTTTTTTTTCTGTAAACACCACCACAACGATTGTTCGATAACCCTTAAGAATAGGCTTAGTTATGTTATTTCTCTTAAAAAAATATATTGGTTCGCTATTGATGCCATTACCATTATTGCTCATCGTCGGGTTTATCGGGTTACTTTTGCTTTGGTTCACGCGCTGGCAACGTTGTGGGAAAGCATTTGCTACACTAAGTTTAGTTTTAATAACCCTATTAGGGTTACAGCCTATTTCAGATACTTTGCTTGCTCCTGCAGAAAAGCAATTTAATAAACGCTATGAACTTATCACTGAAACTCCACCTCAAGAGGTACGTTACATTGTTGTACTCGGAGGCGGTTTTACATATAACCCTGATTGGAGTCCAAGTTCTAACCTATTGAATAATAGCTTACCTAGAGTGACTGAAGGCGTCCGCCTTTATCTTAACCACCCCGGCAGTAAACTCATTTTCACTGGTGGTAAAGCAAGTAGCCCTATCAGCAGTGCCGAAGTTGCCGCACAAGTCGCTCAATCCTTGGGGGTTCCTGCACAGGATACGATCCCACTCACTGAACCCAAAGATACACAAGAAGAAGCTTATGAAGTTGAAAAAATTATTGGGAAATCGCCTTTTTTATTAGTAACTTCTGCTAACCATTTACCTCGAGCGATGACTATGTTTACTCAACGGGGAATGAACCCTTTCCCAGCCCCTGCAAATCAGTTAGTTATCACGAGTGAAATCAATCCATGGGAGAAATATATCCCTTCCTCGTATTACTTCGGTCATAGTGAACGTGCTTGGTATGAATTTCTTGGTACGCTTTGGTGGCATTTAAAACCCAATAATACACAAACGTTAGAAGAGCAACTTGCCACGCCTGAAGTTGTTACCGCTGAATAGTAACAAAAAAGGTGTAATCTATTGAGATTACACCTTTCATTTAGCTAAATCGCATATTGGCCATTCCCGCTATCAGGAAAATGCTGACTACGGAATAAATTGCTTTCTAACTAGTTCAAGATCTTCAGGGGTATCAACACCAGCGCCTGGCGTAGTTTTCGCAACATCCACATGAATTTTCTCTCCATACCAAAGCACCCTAAGTTGCTCTAACATTTCGATTTTTTCTAATGGACTTGCTTCCCACTTAATATAACGGCGAATAAACCCTGCACGATAGGCGTATATACCAATATGACGTAAAAAGGTATCACCTATCGTGTCTTGGCTTTTCGCAAAGTTGTCTCTATCCCAAGGAATCGTTGCCCGAGAAAAATACAATGCATAACCTTCGTGATCAATAACAACCTTCACAGCATTTGGGTTAAATGCTTCATGGGCATCATAAATAGGCACAGCTAGTGTCCCCATTTCAGCTTTGCTCCCCCGAAGGTTATGAGCAACTTGGCTAATAATCTCAGGTGGAATTAAAGGTTCATCACCTTGTACATTCACGATGATTTCATTGTCAGAGAAAGCGTAAGTATCAATAACTTCAGCCAATCTTTCAGTTCCAGATTGATGATCTGGATCCGTCATACAAGCTTCACCACCTGCTTCAATCACCGCTTTAGCAACATCAGAGTGATCTGTCGCAACTATCACTCGACTCGCCCCCGATTTAATAGCTTGCTCCATCACTCGAACAACCATCGGTTTGCCATGGATATCGGCCAAAGGTTTACCAGGTAGACGTGTTGACGCATAACGAGCAGGAATAATAACCGTAAACATGATGATTACTGGCCTTCATCTAATGAAACAGGGCGCGCTTCATTTTCTAGCAATACAGGAATGCCATCACGAATGGGATAGGCTAGATGATCAAACTTACAGATAAGTTCAAGGTTTTCTTTGTTATAACTCAATTTGCCGTGGCATACAGGACAGGCAACGATTTCAAGTAAACGGTGATCCATGTTTTCTCCCGAATGGATTTTAACTCACTTGGAGTCAGGATATCACATGCAGATATCACCGTTAACTTTAATCTTCCTGAATAAGATCTCCTGCAGGAGATGAGAGGATAAGCAGGAGAAATTGTTCTGTTTATTATTTAATAAGCAATAACGTCAGCTGCCGTTACGCCATCCGAATTACGAGTAACAGAGAACTCAACGTTTTGACCTTCGAATAATGATTTGATTTTTTTATTAGCAATTGACTTTGTTGTCACAAACACATCATCACCACCATTGAATGGGGAAATAAAACCATAACCTTCTTTTGCGTCAAACCATTTAACTCGACCCATATGTAATTGAAAATTCATATTAAAACTCCTTTTGTTCTGAGAACAATATTTTTTTTATCTTTGTATCATTACTCTTTCTTGCTTCCCATTTATAAATTGCCGATCTATTAATACATCAAAGAGTAATTAAACTTTACCAATTCATGCGCACAAATCATTGTGCATATTTTATAACGCTCATATATGTAGATTTCAGACACCGCAAATCTACTGCGAAGTTAACAGTCTATTTTGACATTATGATGACAAAACGTAGTGACAACGACTTTACAGTGTAGATTGTGCGAGGATATGAAGACTAACTAAAGAACGGAGCGTGAAATTTAAGCTAGTATAAAATCCAATTATCAATGTATTGCATCTAGATACATAATAAGTGGATCTATATCACATTGGCGATATTATTATCACAGAGAAACGTTATAGACAAGTTTTTTTGTTATTTGTGATAAGTTTTTTTATTCCGCTTAAGATTTTTTCAGCATCAGTTGTCTGTAATTGTGCTTGGACTGGCAGGAACCACCAATTAGGCTGAGCAAAAGCACGGCATTTCACCGCATCCTTTTCAGTCATTAATAAGTTTTGTTCATTTTTAACTAACCGTGAAAGCTGTTTTAATTCATATGACTGGTGGTCAGCAAAAGCATGAGTGTTAATGACGTCTACCCCTTTGTTTTCTAATGAGGTAAAAAAACGAGGTGGATGACCAATGCCTGCCATTGCGATAACCGCAGGTAATTGTGTAACCGCTCGTTTTTCCCCACTAACAAGGTTACAAGCAACATCACCTTCAAGGGCCATTAAGGCTTCATTTTCTTGAGCTTCACCGCCGTTAACAACAACAGCATTAACACTTTTCAAACGCCCAGCCCTTTCGCGCATAGGCCCTGCAGGTAACCACCAACCATTACCAAACCGACGTTGACCATCAATAACGACAATTTCGTAGTCACGTTGCAAAGCATAATGTTGCAACCCATCATCAGTAATAATCACATCTAATGGAAATTTCTCTAATAAGGCTTTAACTGCATCACTACGCTTGGGGGCAACCGCTACAGGAGATTTAGTACGATGAAAAATTAATACGGGCTCATCTCCTGCAACTTCAGTTGTCGTTGTTTCATCGAGTATCAGCGGGTACTTTTCAGATTTACCACCATAACCTCGAGAAACAACCCCTACACGGTAGCCTTCTTTAGTAAGTGATTCCACTAACCAGATAACAACAGGGGTTTTACCATTTCCCCCCGCTGTCAGGTTTCCAACCACTACTACTGGAATTGGGGCTTTCCATGAACGTTTTAGCCCGATTTTATAAACCATATCTCTAATTACCGTTACTAACCCATAAAGGAAAGATAACGGCAGTAATAAGAGATACAGCCATGATTTACCAGACCAAATACGTTCTATCATTGTTTAAATTGAATACTATGTAATTGTGAATATGCACCATCTTGAGCTAATAGCGATGCATGGTTACCACGTTCAATGATTCGTCCATCTTGTACAACTAATATTTCATCCGCATTTTCTATCGTCGATAACCGGTGGGCAATGACCAAAGATGTTCTATTTTTCTGTAACTCGTCGAGGGCCGCTTGAATAGCACGTTCAGACTCTGTATCTAGTGCAGACGTCGCCTCATCAAGAATAAGAATTGGAGCGTCACGTAGAAGTGCTCGAGCAATCGCTATTCTTTGACGTTGTCCGCCAGAAAGCATCACACCATTTTCGCCAATAACGGTATCTAGACCTTTTTCAAGTTTAGCAATGAAATCCATTGCATAGGCCATTTCTGCAGCTTTCTCTATTTGCTCACGACTGTAGCTACCATCTGTTGCATAAGCAATATTATTCGCTATCGTATCGTTAAATAGATAAACATGCTGAGAAACCAACGCGACTTGGCTACGTAATGAAGACAATGTGTATTCGCGGATGTCATGGCCATCAATTTGAATAGACCCTTCATCAATGTCATAAAAACGAGTAATCAAATTTGCAATTGTGGATTTACCTGAGCCTGATCGCCCAACTAGAGCAACTGATTTTCCTGCTGGCAAAGTAAACGAAACATCGTCTAACGCAGGATGCTCTTTGGTTGCATAGGTAAAGGTGACATGCTCAAATTTAATATCACCTTTAACTTCTTTAAGTACTTTGGTTCCGTTATCTTTCTCTTGTTCAGAATCTAAGATAGCAAATAAAGTTTGGCAAGCCGCCATACCACGTTGGAATTGAGAGTTAACATTCGTTAATGATTTTAACGGACGCATCAATGCAAACATTGATGAGAATACAACAGCAATTGTACCCGATGTTAATTCATCACGAATTTCAGGAAAACTCGCAGCATATAGAACAAATGCTAATGCAAATGATGCAATTAACTGAACAATAGGGTCTGAAATTGCTGAAGCGGTTACCATTTTCATATTTTGGCGGCGCATATTGTTACTGACTTTATTAAAACGTTCAGTCTCAACTTTCTGCCCACCAAAAATTAAAACTTCTTTATGGCCTTTTAACATTTGTTCAGCACTAGCCGTCACATGCCCCATACCCGTTTGCATATTTTTACTGATCTTACGAAAACGTTTGGAGACAATACGAATAGTGATTGATACAACGGGGGCGATCACGATTAAAATAAGGGAGAGTTGCCAGCTATAATAAAACATCATCGCAAACAACCCGATGATATAAGCACTTTCCCGAATAATTGTAATTAATGCCCCAGAAGAAGAGGATGCAACTTGTTCTGAGTCATAGGTAATCCTAGATAACAGTGTTCCTGTCGATTGCTGGTCAAAAAAACTAACCGGCATTCCCATCATATGACCAAATAATTTACGGCGCATGTTCATCACGACTTTACCTGCAACCCACGAAACACAATAGGTTGAAACAAAGCTAGACCCACCACGAACAACCATTAATCCTAACACCGCGAGCGGAAGCCATTTTAAAACGTCATTATCTGCCTTATCAAAGCCTTCATCCAATAAAGGTTTTAATAAAGAAATCATAAACGCGTCACCTGCTGCGTTTATGATAAGTGCTATTGCTGCAACGATTAAACCCGCTTTAAAAGGCGCTATTATTGGCCACAAGCGACGAAAAGTTTGTTTTGTCGAAAGGTCTTTATCATTCATACTTTTAATTACCAGACTTAATGTAAGCGCACTATTCTACTCGGGAAATAGCGGTAAGCCAAACCACAGATGATACCAGCGGGGCTGAATTTCATAGCGATAACGCGAAATCTGAATTTTTTCCTTTTTAAACCATAAAGTTAACTGCCCATCTTCTGCTGTATTTAACCATTTAATGTTACTATTTTTATATCTAAAATAGACTTTTGGAGATGGAATTTTCCATGCACTATACCTTGCTGATGATACTACCACCATTGAAGGTTGAACATTTCTTAACAATAAATCTGTTGATGAAGTGCTGCTTCCATGATGTGGAGCGAAAAGAAGAGTCGAACGTAATCGATTTTTGTACATTTCAACAAGTGATTTCTCCCCTTGTTTTTCGATATCCCCTGTTAATAAAATTTTATGGTAGCCATCCGTTAATTGAATGACACAAGAATCATTGTTATGCGATATTGGCGCTAACTTTTCAGGCCATAATACTTCAAAAGTTAATATTCCCCACCGCCATTTTTGACCTTTAAAACATGGAAGGTGAGCCATATTTTTTATCTTATTAAGTTTATTATTTTTTTTCCTGTATGCCGAAGTTTTTTGTGGCCCAAAACTACTTCTTACACTTAGCCATGGATATTGCTGGATTAAATAATTAGCCCCTCCAGTGTGATCTAAATGATTATGGCTTAAAATTACTCCAATTGGGGTTATATCATGATATTTAAGGAAAGGAATAATTTGACGCTGTGCATTGCTATCCCCTTTCCATGCATTACCTGTATCATAGAGTAATGCCACATTATTTTGTTCTATCACAACTGCCAAACCGTGTCCGATATCTAATACCGTCATTCTCCAGCCTTCTTTGAATTGTTTACCACTTCCCCTTTCTAAGAAAATCAAAATAACCACACAACTAACAAGCCCGAAATAACGCTTATACCACTTAAATAAAACGACAATGATACTTAGCCAACATATTAAGAATAAATAATAGGGGACATTGATGAATTCTGACCAAAAAGTACTTAAATAAGGTAATGGTTTTAGTCCTAAGGCTATAACGCTATCTATCACATATAAAAGCGACTGCTGAACTACTTCTATTGGCACTAAAAATACGACAAAAATAGCAGGAACAACACACCAGGAAACGAGCGGGACAAACCAAAGGTTAGCCACTAAACCCATTATGTTAATACCATTAAATATGATAAGTTGCATTGGAATAAGTAATACTAGTAAGCCAATTTGTAAGTGTATTAATCCTATAATTTTTCCCTGAACACCTTTAGCTAAATGATATGGTAGTGGAAATATCGATAACCAATAAAGAATGGCTAGAACAGCGAAACTAGACAACCAAAAACTATCTGACAAAATCGCCAATGGATCAAATAATAATATTCCCGCTATACTCCAAAGAGCCCATTGCCAAACAAAATACCTTGCTGGTTTATTTTTAATATATATCCATAATAGTAAGGCAAATAATGCTCGAGTCGCAGGGATAGCAAACCCCGAGATCCACGCATAAAAAACAGCTAACCCCAAACCTATTACTGTTGGTAGTATTTCATTGATATATTTTATTGGTAAAAAATATTGAATTCCTCGAGTAATAAAAATGCCAAACAAGTAAGCTAAGCCAATATGCAAACCTGATATGGCCATTAAATGTGTTAAGCCCGTTTTCTGTAGTAAATAGGCTTGATCTGCGGCTAATAAACTTCTATCACCAAACATTAACCCATAAATAACTCCTTTATTAGACAATGGATTAATTAGTTCCATGTAGTTATAAATGATTTTTTGCCTTACAGAACACCTCATTTGTAATGGTTTTACTTTTTGGCTTTTCAAAACTCCTATAATTCTATTAGCTAAATAGTAGCGTTGTAGATTAAATCCACCTTCATTTAGTGAGCTGTGCAATGGCCTTACTTTACCATTGATTCGCCAAGATTGCCCTGCGCAAACAGATTCTTTTGTTTTCCATGTAGCATATAAAGGCGGAAAAACAATACGGTTGTTAATTTTTTCAATACGTACTTTGATTTTTTGCTCTTTGTTATTCAAAGGAGTACCAATAATAACCACATCAATATCATTATTTTGGTTAGATAGATAATTAACATGATTAATAATGTTAACTCCATGCCAATTACCCCACAGGAAAAACATAATAATTAATGCTAAAAATTTACCTAACTTACCAAATACAAAAAACATTATTATCAACGTAAAAAATAAAAAAACAAATAACAATTCACTCAACATTATAATTTTAGGTAAAAATAAAAGTGGTAACGTACCAAAAATCAATGCAATAGAAGCCATTGTTATCGAAACAGATAAACTTTTACTAAAGATTGAATTATATTTTTTGAGTCGATTGTTTAGCCATCTTATTATGTAGATGATATTTTCTATCAATTTTTGTATCCCTACATAGCATTTATTCGCTTTAGTTTATTTATTTCTATTATTTTTTTAAAGTTTCCTTCTTTTATTTTACGTAGCGCTTTCCAATATATTTTTCACCGACAAAAAAGTACATATTCGTTTGCGAGGAGCTTCGCAAAATATGGATATACCACTCAATATGGTTTTGAATTGGTTTTAATATTTTTTATAAATATAGAGAGGTGTTGGTGTTGGTGTTGGTGTTGGTGTTGGTGTTGGTTAGATATAAAAAACAGTGCCGTATAGAATACAAGCACTGTTTTGATGTAATAATTAAGATTTACAGCCTAATTATTGGCCGTAAATATTTACACGATCACGTAATTCTTTACCTGGTTTAAAATGAGGAACATATTTACCTTCTAGTTCCACTTTATCACCAGTTTTCGGGTTACGGCCAACGCGTGGAGCACGGTAGTGAAGAGAAAAACTGCCGAAACCACGGACTTCAATACGTTCACCGTTAGCTAACGTATCCGCCATATGCTCAAGAATTTCCTTTACAGCTTCCTCAACGGTTTTTGCTGAAAGATGAGACTGCTGGCTAGCCAGTCTTTCAATTAATTCAGACTTGGTCATAGTACCTCCCTAAACTACCGTTACAAAGGGACAACACTACTGTTGTCCCCACTTAATTATTCGCCTTTAGCTGCTTTGAAAGCTTCAGCCATAGCATTGTTGCCGAATGCTGTATCTTCTTGTTTGTTCACAGCTGCGACAGCGTCTTTCTCATCAGCTTCGTCTTTAGCGCGAACAGACAGGTTGATTACACGGTTTTTACGATCAACACCAGTGTATTTAGCTTCAACATCATCACCAACGTTCAGAACCAGAGTTGCATCTTCAACACGGTCACGTGAAGCTTCTGATGCACGCAGGTAACCTTCAACGCCCAGTGTCAGCTCAACAGTTGCACCTTTAGCATCAACTGCGATTACTTTACCAGTCACGATTGCGCCTTTCTTAGTTGCTGCTAAGTAGTTATTGAATGGATCTTCAGCTAACTGTTTAACACCTAAAGAAATACGCTCACGCTCTGCGTCGACTTGCAGAACAACAGCTGCGATTTCATCACCTTTTTTGTATTCACGAACTGCTTCTTCGCCTGCAACGTTCCAGGAGATGTCAGACAGGTGAACCAGGCCATCGATGCCGCCGTCCAGACCAATGAAGATACCGAAGTCAGTGATAGACTTGATTTTACCTTCAACGCGGTCGCCTTTGTTGTGAGTCTCAGCAAATTGCTGCCATGGGTTAGATTTGCACTGTTTCAGGCCCAGTGAGATACGACGACGTTCTTCATCGATATCCAGAACCATAACTTCAACAACATCACCAACGTTAACAACTTTAGATGGGTGAATGTTTTTGTTAGTCCAATCCATTTCTGAAACGTGAACCAGACCTTCAACGCCTTCTTCGATTTCTACGAAGCAGCCATAGTCAGTCAGGTTAGTAACGCGACCAGTCAGTTTAGTACCTTCTGGGTAACGTTTAGCGATTGCGACCCAAGGATCTTCGCCCAGTTGTTTCAGACCCAGAGAAACACGAGTGCGCTCACGGTCGAATTTCAGAACTTTAACATTGATTTCATCACCAACGTTGACGATTTCGCTTGGGTGTTTAACACGTTTCCAAGCCATGTCAGTGATATGCAGCAGGCCGTCAACACCGCCCAGATCAACGAATGCACCGTAGTCAGTAAGGTTCTTAACGATACCTTTAACTTCCATGCCTTCTTGCAGATTTTCCAGCAGTTGATCGCGCTCAGCGCTGCTTTCAGATTCAATTACAGCACGACGAGAAACAACAACGTTGTTGCGTTTCTGATCCAGCTTGATTACTTTGAACTCAAGCTCTTTGCCTTCCAAGTGAGTAGTATCACGAACTGGACGTACATCAACCAGTGAACCTGGTAAGAACGCACGAATACCGTTCAGTTCAACAGTGAAACCACCTTTAACTTTACCGTTGATAACACCAGTTACAGTTTCAGCTTCTTCGTAAGCTTTTTCCAGCATCAGCCATGCTTCATGACGTTTAGCTTTCTCACGAGACAGGATAGTTTCACCGAAACCATCTTCTACTGCATCCAGAGCTACATCGATTTCATCGCCAACTTGGATTTCTAGCTCACCCTGAGCATTTTTGAACTGTTCTACTGGGATAGCAGATTCTGATTTAAGACCTGCGTCAACAAGGACTACGTCTTTATCGATGGCAACAACAGTACCACGGACGATAGAACCAGGACGAGTTTCAATATTCTGCAGGGATTCTTCAAAGAGTTGAGCAAAAGATTCAGTCATATTAATGATCTTCAAGAGTTTTAAATTAACGTCCACTTAGCTTCCCGCCAAATGGGGTTGTTTCACATACCCCACAACATTCCATGTCGCAAGGTTGATGCTATGCTAATAATATAATCACATAGCGATAACTGCGTATATTATCTAATTATAAGCTAAAATAAAGCCTATTATCACGATAATTGTAGAATTTTTTTTGCATAGGTGTGTGCTTTTTCAATAACTTCCCCAATAGACATACTTGTGGAATCCAGCACTAATGCGTCTTTCGCGGCAATAAGGGGGGCAACAGAACGGTTACGATCACGAAAATCACGTTCTTCAATTTCGCTCAAAAGACGTTCAAAATTAACATCAAAACCTTTCTCTTGCAACTGCTTCATCCGCCGATGAGCCCGTTCTTCAGCTGAGGCATCAAGAAAAATTTTTACTGGTGCATCGGGGAAAACCACCGTTCCCATATCACGGCCATCAGCAATAAGCCCAGGTAGTGTTCTAAATGCACGTTGGCGTCGAAGTAAAGCTTCACGTACGCGAGGAAAAGTTGCTGTTTGGGATGCCGTATTTCCTACTGTTTCGGTTCTAATTTGATTTGAAACATCTTCCCCTTCCAGAATGACTTTCAGTACATTGTCTTCAGGAACAAATTTCACATCTAAATTTGCAGCCAAAGGAACTAACGCATCTTCGGATTGGATATCAACATTGTGATGTAACGCAGCTAACGCTAATACACGATAAATTGCGCCTGAGTCTAAAAGTTGCCACCCAAATTCGTTTGCTAATGCTTGGCAAAGTGTACCTTTACCTGCTCCGCTTGGTCCATCAACGGTGATTACAGGGGCTATCGCCACCATAAAAAATCTCCTTTTCTGCAAATAGCCGAGCTACCCGCAATTAAAATCTGTGAAAGTATTATACCAATTCAGTAGATTTGTGAAATAAGCAGGTTCTGATGATTGCTAAAAAATAAGAAAAAATTGATATTTGAACCATAAAAATTAGGTTGATATCAAACAAAGTAATATCAACCTAATCAATAAATTAATGACTTAAACGTGCCAGCTGTTCGAAGTAATCAGGAAATGTTTTTGCCGTGCAGCCCGGATCCAAAATTGTTACTGGCGTATCTGATAACGCAACTAATGAAAAACACATCGCAATACGATGGTCGTTATAGGTTTCAATTACAGCATGCTGTAATTTTTTCGGTGGAACCACACGAATATAATCATGCCCTTCTTCCACTTCAGCACCAACTTTTCTCAGCTCTGTCGCCATCGCATATAACCTGTCGGTCTCTTTTACTCGCCAGTTATAGATATTACGTATCACTGTTTCGCCTTCAGCAAATAGAGCGACGGTGCCAATAGTCATTGCCGCATCAGGAATCGCATTCATATCCATGTCAATGCCCGTCAATGTTCCGCGTTCACATTCAACGTAGTCATCACCCCAACGAATAGTCGCGCCCATTTTTTCTAATACGTTGGCAAATTTAGTGTCCCCTTGCAAACTATTGCGCCCAATTCCTGTTACACGCACTACGCCCCCCTTAATGGCGGCCGCAGCGAGGAAATAAGACGCTGATGAAGCATCACCTTCCACTAAATATTCGCCTGGTGATTGGTATTGTTGCTGCCCTTTGATAACGAAATATTCATATTGATGATTTTCGACATTAACACCGAACGTTTTCATTAATGCTAATGTGATATCAATGTAAGGTTTGGAGACTAACTCGCCAATAATTGTAATTGTTGTGTCTTGCTCTGCACGTGGAGCCGCCATTAACAGCGCAGTTAAAAACTGGCTGGAAACAGACCCATCGACTGAAATTTGACCACCGATAAAACCACCTTTTAAACGTAGTGGCGGGTAGTTTTCTTGTTCCAAATATTCAATCTCTGCACCACCTTCCATTAATGCATCGACCAAGTGCCCAATTGGGCGCTCTTTCATGCGAGGCTCACCCGTTAAAATAATATTATTACGGCTTAGTGATAGTGCTGCAGTCAGTGGGCGCATTGCCGTTCCCGCATTGCCTAAAAATATTTCTAGCTCATCTGGATGAGATAAATTTCCGCCTAAACCTTCCACACGACAACGTGTTTTATCTTCAGACAGTTGGTAGCTAACACCTAACTGGGTTAATGCATTCAGCATATGGCGAATATCATCACTGTCCAATAAATTAGTGAGTGTGGTCGTTCCTTTAGCCATCGCTGCTAATAACAGTGCGCGGTTTGAGACACTTTTTGACCCTGGCAAATTAATTGTGCCGTTAATTGAAGGAATAGGTTGTAATGTCAGGGATTGCATAAAAAGCAGTTTCTCCAGTGAAGTTTGCAAGTAAATAAAATTTGGCTCTATTTTCTTTTAAGTCAAATGCTAAGAGCACAAATAACCGACTGAACATCCTATTTCAGTCGGCAAATCTCGTTATTGAGCGTTATGACGTTCGAAATCAGCCATAAAATCAACCAAAGCCTGAACTCCCGCTAATGGCATCGCATTATAGATTGATGCGCGCATACCACCAGCCACTTTGTGGCCTTTCAGCGAAAGTAAGCCTTGTTCTTTGGCTTCGTCAATAAATTTCGCATCAAGGGCTGGATTTTGCATTTGGAACGGTACATTCATCCAAGAACGGTTTTGAACTGCAACACGGTTAATATAGAACTGGCTATCATCAATTGCATTGTAGAGTAATTGTGATTTTTCATAATTACGCTTAGCCATTTCTTGCAAACCGCCTTGCTCTTTTAACCATTTGAAGACCATACCTGCGAGATACCAAGCGAAAGTCGGTGGAGTATTAAACATTGAATCATGTTTTGCTAATACCGTGTAATCAAATACGGATGGAGTCTGAGGTGAAGCTTTACCGAGTAGGTCTTCTCGGATAATAACGATAGTTAGTCCTGCTGGCCCAATATTTTTTTGAGCCCCTGCATAAATTACACCATAACGGCTTACATCAATCGGTTTAGATAAGATAGAAGAGGAATAGTCAGCAACAATAATTTTATCTTCAGGGAAGTCAGGTTCCTCATGAATAGCTAAACCGCCTATGGTTTCATTTGGGCAATAATGGACATAAGCTGCATCATCACTTAATGGCCATTCTTTCATGGGTTTTAAACTCACTACACCGTCTTTTTCTTCAGTAATTTGAATCACATTAGGAGAGCAGTATTTTTCAGCTTCTTTTGCTGCAGACTCGGACCAATAGCCGCTTACAATATAGTCTGCTGTCGTTTTATCACCTAATAAATTCATTGGTAACGTTGCAAAATGGGCCCGTGCCCCGCCGTGACAAAATAAAACTTTATAGTTATCAGGGATGTTTAATAAATCACGTAGATTTTGCTCTGCTTCTGTTGCCACTTCGACAAAGTCTTTTCCGCGGTGACTCACTTCCATCACAGAAACGCCTAACCCCTTCCAATTACAAAATTCTTGTTCAGCACGACGCATGACTTCAACAGGTAGCATAGCTGGACCTGCACTGAAATTATAAACCTGACTCATTGACCTCACCCTATCCATCTTCAATTATGGTTAATAAAATTCACTCAGATAGTTAAAGTTGTACCACTCCAAGCCTTTAGCTGCAACGGTTATTGTCAGCAAGTCCAAAAAAGAAAGAGGGGTTATTTTTTGATAATGAGGAAAAGAATTTTGTTAATCTTGTCACACTCTCAACAAGCATCATTTTATGGAGAAATTAACAATAAATAAGCGATAATATCCCGAATTACGTCATTGCGCTGTATTTCGGGATATTCATTGAATATGTCTTTTATTGAGGATTAAAAATTAGCGAATAACTTTGCTTACGATTTCAATCGCTTCTTTTTCTATTTGACGTAAATGCTCTTCACCACGGAAACTTTCACAATAAATTTTATAGGCTTCTTCCGTGCCTGATGGCCTTGCTGCAAACCAGCCATAATCCGTCATGATTTTTAAACCGCCGATTGGTGCATTGTTACCTGGCGCAGCGGTTAAACGCTGTGTAATTTTATCTCCCGCCAATGTATCTGCTGCAACCATTTCAGGTGATAATTTACTTAGCTTTACTTTTTCTTCGTGAGTGGCTTTCGCTTGGATACGGTTATAAATCGGCGCGCCGAATTTCTTAGCGAGATTATTATAACGTTGTTGAGGATTTTCACCTGTAACAGCCGTAATTTCAGCTGCGAGTAGGCAAAGAATGATACCGTCTTTATCCGTTGACCACGGTGTGCCATCAAATTTTAAGAACGATGCTCCAGCGCTTTCTTCGCCACCAAAACCTAATTTACCGCTAAATAAGCCATCAACAAACCATTTGAACCCTACAGGTACTTCGACTAGTTCACGACCGATGTCATTAACCACACGGTCAATCATGGCGCTCGAGACCAATGTTTTTCCGACCGCAACATCTTTACCCCATTGAGGACGATGTTGAAATAAATAATCAATAGCAACAGCAAGATAGTGATTTGGATTCATTAAACCATCTGGCGTGACGATGCCATGACGGTCGTAATCTGGGTCATTGGCAAACGCAAGATCAAATTTTTCTTTCATCCCAAGCAAACCCGCCATCGCCCAACTGGATGAGCAATCCATGCGAATAACACCATCATGGTCAAGTGGCATAAAGCGGAAAGTTTGGTCGAGTTGGTCGTTTACGATTTCAATATCGAGTTGATAATATTCTGCAATTTTTTTCCAATATTCAATACCGGAGCCGCCTAGAGGGTCAACACCAATTTTTAAACCTGACTTAGCAATTGCTTGCATATCAACAACATCACCCAATGCACAGACATAAGGCATGATTAAGTCTTGCTGGGTCACATATTCGCTTGTCATTGCTGTATCAAAACTGACTCGTTTTACACCTTCGAGGTTATTGGCTAGCAATTGGTTGGCATTTTTCTCAATCACAGAGGTTAAATCGGTATCAGCCGGCCCGCCATTTGCTGGGTTGTATTTAATACCGCCATCTTCAGGTGGGTTATGTGATGGTGTAATCACAATGCCATCTGCAATATCTTGGTGTGATTGGTTATAACTTAAGATAGCGTGAGAGATAGCTGGAGTTGGAGTAAACCCATTATTCTCCTGAACAATAACATGAACCTGATTTGCCGCTAACACTTCAACCACAGTCATAAATGCCGCTTCTGATAACGCATGGGTGTCTTTGCCCACAAAGCAAGGGCCTGTTACGCCTTGCTTTTTGCGTAAATCAGCAATTGCTTGTGCAATGGCTAGTATATGGTTTTCATTAAAGTTTTTACGCAATGAGCTACCGCGATGCCCTGATGTTCCAAACTTAACAGCCTGAGATGCATTTCCAGGTTGTGGTTGCTGCGTATAATATTGAGCGGTTAATTGAGCGACATTGATCAAGTCACTTTGAAACGGAAGCTGCCCTGCACGTTCATGTATTGTCACTTGTTTTCTCCCAAAGCACTGATGCTTTGTTATCAACACCAGTGGCCTGTCAGTTTTTAAATAGTATTACAAACTTTTTCAATCACATTGGCTGGAAATTGCATTTCCTGCATGATTGCATCAACCATACTACGCTTACGATTAGTATTCGTATTTGTGATCACCCAATAGGGTGTTCCTGGTATATGACGCGGCTTAGATTGCTTGCCAGCTGCAAGTAATGTTTGCTCATCACCAGCAAAATAAATACGAGTTCGGCCATGCATTAACTCTGTTGCACTCGCAAAACGATTTGAATCTAAACTATATAAGGTAGATAAAATCAACATAAAGCGGTCAATCGCTTTACTTTTTTCTGCATAAGCGTCAGATAACAGAAGCTCTCTAATGACTCTAACAGGATTTAATGCAACAGCGGGTGTACTCATCGCAGGTTCAGCCTTAATGACGGCATGTTCCTGACTAATTTCTTTTGCTTGTACTGGCTGCCCGGATTTGAAATTTAACATACGGCGCAAAATATCCGATGCACTTTCACCGATATGCTGTGTATGGCTCGCAATATAGCGGTAAAGCTCTTCATCAACTTCTATCGTTTTCATTTTTTCCCAGTACTTATTTAACTAAAATTTGCGGTGTGATTATAAGACAGATTTAAAAAAAACAAAACAATTAAAATTTCAATAACTTAAAGTAAACACTTTTCTAAGTTCAAAGATAATTCAGTGGGTTATCATGCCATTAATTTCAATATTTTACTTCCGTGAGCGAATTCAATTTTCTGAAATTTATTGGCTATAAACCTCCTAGTTATCGACTATTAACTTACCTTGGCCAGGATCGCAGTTTATTCGACCATTTGGATTTTACTCAGAGCCGTGACATGATAAGACCACATGTACCACTGACGAATTGATCAAATAAATATGACTGTGTTACTTAACCATACTATCCATAAACCTGAAAATCCAATCTCAAATAGCCCTATAGTACTCATACATGGGTTATTTGGTGACCTCAATAACTTAGGTGTTTTAGGTCGTAATTTACAACAATATTTCGATACGATTCAAATTGATGTTCGTAATCACGGTGACTCATTCCGTGATGAGCAAATGAGTTACCAGCAAATGGCCCAAGATGTTATTACATTAATAAAATCTTTAGGGTACGAAAATGCTATTTTAATTGGTCACTCAATGGGTGGCAAAATAGCCATGGCTGCAACTGCAATCGCCCCTAATTTTATTGATAGCATCGTTGCTATTGATATGGCGCCTGTCGCTTACCAAGTCCGTCGTCATGATAAAATATTTGCGGCTCTTGATGCCGTCACGGAAAAAAATGCGAAAACTCGCCAAGAAGCTACCGTGATTATGCGTAATTATATTAACGAAGATGGCGTTATCCAATTTCTGCTTAAATCTTTTAAACAAGGTGAATGGAAATTTAATTTGCCTGCCCTCAAAGCGAATTATGAACATATTATTGGTTGGGAAACCGTACCCGCTTGGAATAAACCCGTATTGTTAATCCCCGGAGGAAACTCCCCTTATGTGCAAGCGGAATATAAAGAGCAAATAGCGCAACAATTTCCACAAGCCAAAGCATGGGTTGTCGCCGATACGGGCCACTGGGTTCATGCAGAAAAACCAGACCATGTATTAAGAGCTATCCATCGCTTTTTATCTATTCCTGAGTAATTAATCATATTTAAATATAGATATTGAAAAGACATATATCTTTTCAATATCTATAAATATATTTGTAGTTCAATATAATTACTTTATTAATTACACAATAAGACTAACTTCAATACACAGCGAATTATAAACCCTGTATTATCCAAATTCTACTCTACCTTATTACTATCTAGTGCATATTTTATTAATGCAAGTTTGGATTTAAAAATTCAAATAACTTAAGGAATTTATTAATATAGAAAATGGATAGTCTAAAATCAAAATCAACATTATATTTCATTAGTGTCATTGCTAAGTTATCAGGGCAAGTAAATCCTAAAGAACTAGAACAAACACTCAATCAATCTATTGGTTATAATGAAAAAATTAACATTATTAAATCGAAACACAACATTCGCTGTAGGAATAAATATCAGAAAGATAAAAATATAGCTAAAATCGTTTGCCCAGCAATTTTATATAATACCAAAGGCGTAGCTTTTCTATTAGCTAACCGCAATCAAGAACAAGTTCTCATTCAGCAATTTGGGAATAAACCGCCAGAGATATGGAGCATTGACGAGCTAAACCAACAATGGAGTGGCCATTGGTTACAGGTAAACCTTAAACAAGGGCAATTTGACATCACTTGGTTCCAAGCTGAATTTATGAAATACAAATCCATTATTTTGTGGGTTTTATTTTTTTCATTTATATTGCAAATCCTCGCATTAGTCTCCCCTATTGTTATGCAAGTGATTATGGATAAGGTGCTCGTTCATAATAGCTTAGTCACCTTGGACGTTTTAATCTTTGGGTTAATGGTTGCTGCACTAATAGAAGTAACGTTAAAAGGGTTACGTGAATATATTTATCATCATACAGTTAACCGTATTGATATGACACTCGGCTTAAAGCTAGTTAATCATTTATTGAGATTGCCTATTCCCTTTTTTAAAAGTAGGCAAATAGGCGCGATTGTCACTCGCGTAAAAGAGCTCGAAACTATTCGCGAATTTTTAACCAGTAGTTTTTTCACGCTATGTGTTGATGTGTTGTTTTTATTTGTATTCATTTTCGTGATGAATTTAATATCCACAACACTCACAATAATATTTTTGTGCTCTATTCCTTTTTATCTTTTATTGGCTTGGTGGCTAACGCCTAAAATCGAGTCTGCCGCACAGCAACAGTTTACTAATATCGCCATTAATACCTCTTTTTTGACCGAAAGTATTAATGGGATAGAAACCGCCAAAAGTTTATCCGTCGAACCGAATTTTACGCGTCGCTGGGATGGTCAAACCTCAGATATGAGCCAAACTAACTTTGTAGCAGGACAAATTAGCTCCCGTTCCGAGCATCTCGTAATGGCTATCGAAAAAATTACCAGTGCGATTGTATTGTGGGTTGGTGCCTCTGAAGTTTTAGCATTGCAGATGACAATTGGCCAACTTATTGCTTTTTATATGATGGTTAACCATGCTAACCAGCCTCTCATCAAACTGACCAAGCTATGGGGAGACTATATTCGCACGAGCGTCGCTATCGAAAAACTTTCCCAGATTATCAACTTACCCATCGAACAATCTCAGCAAGAAAATAAATTACCTCTTCAAGGGCATTTAAACCTAAAAAATATCTCGTTCCGCTACCAACCGAACATGCCGTTTGTTCTAAAAAACTTTAATTTAAATATTGCAGCGGGAGAAACCATTGGCATTGTTGGCACATCAGGGTCAGGCAAGAGCACTCTTGCTAAATTATTACTACGGCTTTATACCCCTGAAAGTGGAACCATATTTGTGGATGGCACTCCCATATCCGCGATTAACTTACACTCTCTTCGTCAGCAAATTGGTATTGTGTTGCAAGAGAATTTCTTATTCAGCCAATCTGTTTTTCATAATATTGCTCAAACCTCACCTAATGCCTCCATGGATGAAGTGGTTCATGCTGCCAAAATGGCGGGAGCACATGAATTTATTTTGAAATTACCCAAAGGCTACGACACTGTTCTTGCTGAGGGGGGATCATCTCTTTCTGGCGGCCAACGCCAACGCATTGCAATTGCTAGAACGCTGCTTTCAAACCCTAGAGTAATTATTTTTGATGAGGCGACTAGCGCTTTAGACGACGAATCCCAAGCAGTTATTCAAGAAAATATGCAATTCATTGCCAAAGGAAGAACCGTCATCACAATTGCTCACCGCTTATCAACCATTCGCCATCACCAGCGGATTATTGTGATGCAACATGGTGAAATCATTGAGCAAGGTAGCCATCAGCAACTTATTGAACAAGGTAATTTTTATAAACACTTGTGGACTCTACAGCAGTCTCTGAAATCAGACATGGACGTAAAATGAAACATCGATTAGACAAAAACCGTTATAACAGCTTTTTGCCTTCACACTTGGCGATATTAAAAACTCCCCCATCTTACTTGGCACTTTACGTCGCTATTTCTATTAGTGTGGGTATTTTTCTTGCTGTGACTTGGTCGTTTTTTGGTAAGTTGGATATTCAAGCCACCACGCAGGGTAAACTTATTGTTTCAGGGCGAACACAATTAATTCAAGCGTTTGAATTAAGCCGTTTAGAACATATTCATGTTACTGATGGGCAAACAGTAAAACAAGGCGATCCTTTAATTACCGTCAATGTGTTAGGTGTTGACCAAGATATTCTAAGTTTAAATTATCAACACAACTTCCATTTGGCCGAAATAGTAATTTATCAAGCATTGATTTCACAACAGCCTATTGAGCAGTTACCTCTATTTAATCAATTAACTGAACTAGAGCAAAACAACACGCGGGCTAGCTATCAAACACAAAAATTAGAATTTGATTCATTAATGAATGAACTTAATAATGAAATTCAATTGAATACCGTCAATCAACAAGCCCGAAAAGATGAATTACTTACCATCAACTCCCTTATTGTCAATATCAAAAAACGCCTCGATGCACACCATTCGTTAACTGAAAAACAGTTAATCAGTCAAAAGGAATTTTTAGAACAAGAGCGAGAGCTATTAATCGCTAAAAAAGAAAAAGTGACCAAATTATCTGAGCTTTCAATTCTGAAAAGCCAGCACCATGCCTTAAATGAAAAAATAGACCGGATAAAAGCCCAAAAAAACCAAGAGTGGGATGAGAAATACAAACAAGCTGACTTTAAACGAGCTTCTCTTGAGCAAGAACTATTAAAAAATAAAGAAAGAAATCAATTAGAAATTATACGAGCCCCCGTTGATGGCACTATTCAACAGCTTGCTACACACACTTTAGGAGCTGTATTGCAACCCGCACAGCAACTAATGGCTGTTGTTCCTAACAATAATGTTCAATTAGCTGAAATTAAAATCTTGAACAAAGACATTGGGTTCATCCATGAAGGGTTGAGAGCAGAGGTGAAAATAGATGCATTCCCTTACACACGTTATGGCACGATTGAAGGTGAAGTGATTTCCATATCGCGCGACAGTACTCTCGATGAAAAGCTTGGATTAGTGTTCTTAGGGCAAATTGGTCTTAACCAAAAAGAACTATCCGTTGATGGTGAATCTATTGAACTGACTCCCGGTTTATCCATTGTGGCAGAAATAAAAACGGATAAACGCCGTATTATTGACTACTTGCTTAGCCCTATTAATGAATACACCTCAAACGCGATGAGAGAAAAATAATCGATGGAACAGTTTAATAATCATGGCTTGGATGCCTTAGTTTGGGTGGCTAAATATTACCAAAACAATGTTTCATCAGATCAACTCAGGCACGCAATTGGTATGCAAACTATATCTCCTACAGAGTGGGAAATTAGAGAGTGTGCACATACATTGGGGTATGAAACCGAGCTTATTACTGCACGATACACACAATTAATAACGCTACCTTTACCCGCTTTAATCTATATAGATGGTTTTTGGCAAGTTATTAGCCAAGAAAATGAATTAATTCTCATTAACCCTACTAATGAGGAACGAAAACCTATTCATAACTCTATTGGACATCAAGAAACTGAATATGATGTATTACTCATTAAGGAGCAATTAGAGCCAGAGCAAAAAAAGGCCTTTGGCTTTAGCTGGTTTATTCCCTCTGTTTTGCGACAACATGTTAAATTACGAAATATTTTTATTCTCTCTGCCATTATTCAGCTTTTCGCCTTAATTAGCCCGCTGTTGTTTCAGAATTTAATCGACAAAGTGTTAGTTGGTCGCAGTCTCTCAAATTTACATGTCATTGCATTGGCGATTTTTGCCATTGCTGTTGCAGAACCGATATATGGTTTTATTCGTAATAAAATTTTTAGTCATAGTAGTAGCCAGATCAGTGCTGAGTTGTCAGGGAAAATTTATCGCCACTTAATGGCCTTACCGTTAAATTATTTTAAGCTAAGGCCAACAGGGAAAATTATTGCCAGAATCCGTGAATTAGCCCATATAAGGCAATTTTTAACGGGCTCAACACTGATGCTGTTTATTGATTTTATCTTTGTCATCCTTTTTGTCGCAGTTTTATTTTCCTACAGTAGTTTGATGGCTTGGATTTTATTGGGCTCAATGGGGGTATTTTTTGTTTTATGGATGATACTCGGCCCCATTATTCGCCAACAAACTGAAAAATCTTATCAAGCGGATGAAAATGGTCTCACTTTTCTCACCGAAAGTATTACTGGGATTGAAACCATCAAAACAACCGCAACAGAAAAATACTTTAATCAACGTTGGAAAAAAATATTTAGCAAACAGCTAACTCAAAGCTTTAAAGTCTCAATGCGCAGTGAAGTAGCCTCTCAATTAATGACATTTGTGAGCAAAATAACGACTGCGATCCTTTTGTGGGTCGGTGTCAAAGAGGTATTAAATGGTGGAATTTCTCCTGGCGAATTAGTGGCATTTAATATGCTAAGTGCGCATGTTACGCAGCCCGTATTGCGGTTTGCCCAGGTTTGGCAAGATTTCCAACATACCATTATTTCATTACGCCGAGTGGGAGATATTCTTGATGAACCGGTAGAAAATGAACGTAAAGGGATTGCAAATACATCAAATATTCACGGAAAAATAGAGTTTCAAAATATCCGTTTTCGCTATCAACCTGATACACCTGAAGTTCTCAATAATTTATCCTTAATGGTTAATGCAGGTGAATTTATTGGTATTACTGGCCCCTCAGGTTCAGGAAAAAGTACCTTAACGAAATTATTACAGCGGCTTTATGTCCCACAACATGGGCAAGTTATTGTTGATGGCATGGATTTAGCTGTCGCAGATACCGTATCATTACGCCGAAAAATGAGCGTCGTATTACAAGAAAGTACCTTATTCGTTGGTTCTATCGCAGATAATATCCGTTTGAGTCATCCACAAGCGACTGACGAGCAGGTGATTCACGCAGCAAAATTAGCGGGAGCTTATGAATTTATCATGACATTGACTGATAATTTTAATTATCCCTTATCAGAAAAAGGCTCCAATCTTTCAGGTGGTCAACGTCAAAGGATTGCACTTGCGCGTGCATTACTCACCGAACCCGATATCTTAATTCTCGATGAGGCCACTTCTGCACTCGATTACGAGTCAGAAGCCGCCATTATGGAGAATATGCCATTAATTACTCAAGGAAGAACCGTCATTAGCATTGCTCATCGGCTAAATACGATTATGCACGCTGATAGGATATGTGTGATTTGCCAAGGAGAAGTACACGAGATGGATACCCACGAAAACTTACTCAAATCAAATGGTTTATACGCCAATTTATGGCACCAGCAGACACAATAATACGAATAAAAAAGCATCACGCTTATAGCAAGTGGTGCTTTTTTACCAAAAGCGCTCATTTTACAATCAATTAAACCCAATCATCATTGATGAAGCTATAGCACAAGGGGATTAGCTAGGGTATCATGGCGCGCTGAATTACTGGCACACCCTTTTAGCAGTTATAGACATGGCAAAAGAACAAACGGATCGAACGACACTAGATTTGTTCGCTGAGGAACGAAGGCCTGGGCGACCTAAAACAAGCCCGCTATCACGGGATGAACAACTGAGGATCAACAAACGCAACCAACTGAAACGAGATAAAGTGAAGGGATTGCGCAGAGTTGAATTGAAACTGAACGAAGACGCTGTCGCGGTATTGAATCAGTTAGCTGAAGATAAAAATATAAGCCGTAGTGAATTGATCGAAGAAATTTTGATGTCACAACTTGAACATGTTGATACATCAATACTCAAGTAACGTTATCTTGATAAATCACACAAATTTGACAGACTTAGCAACATTTTTTCGCCAAAATAAGGCGTAATATTCTATCTATTTTCGTTCTAAACGGGCTATAGAAGGCGAATTTTCACCTCTAGCTCTCTTAGAAAAACAAGAGGTTAATCACTTTATGGCAGTCATAGGCATTTTCTTCGGAAGTGACACAGGTAACACAGAAAATATTGCCAAAATGATCCAAGAAAGATTAGGCAAAGATGTAGCAGAAGTTCACGATATCGCGAAATGCAGCAAAGAAGATATTGAAGCTTTTGACATTCTACTTCTTGGTATTCCAACTTGGTATTATGGTGAAGCCCAATGTGACTGGGATGATTTCTTCCCTACTCTCGAAGAGATTGATTTCGAAGGTAAACTTGTCGCCTTATTTGGTTGTGGAGACCAAGAAGACTACGCTGAATATTTCTGTGATGCTATGGGTACGATCCGCGATATTATCGAACCACGTGGTGCTGTTATTGTTGGTCACTGGCCAACAGAAGGTTATCACTTTGAAGTATCCAAAGGCATGGCAGATGACAACCATTTTATTGGTTTAGCTATTGATGAAGATCGTCAACCTGAGCTAACTGATGAACGTGTTGATGCATGGGTAAAACAAATCTCTGAAGAAATGTCTTTAGCTGAAATTTTAGGCTGATAGACTACATAAAGAACCCTTACCCATAGATTACACCACTGTCTTACACAAAATGAACCCCAAAGCCAGTGGCGTAGTCTAAAATAACCGATAAGGTATCCTAATAGGATAGGTTCTCAAGAGATTATCAAAATAATGAGACAATGCATGGTTTCTATTTTTATTTTCCATGCCTATAATTGTAAATCAGTTTAGAAGACAACTGTATTGATGTTAAAAATGTCTCATTATTGTTAAATTTATGATTTAAGATACAGGACAAACCCGCATGACAGACAACAATAAAGCATTGAAAAATGCTGGACTCAAAGTCACTCTTCCAAGATTAAAAATTTTGGAAGTACTTCAAGAGCCTGAGTGCCACCACGTCAGTGCGGAAGATCTCTATAAAAAGCTGATCGATATGGGTGAAGAGATCGGGTTAGCAACTGTATACCGCGTGTTAAACCAGTTTGATGATGCCGGTATCGTAACCCGTCACAACTTCGAGGGGGGTAAATCTGTATTCGAACTAACTCAGCAGCATCACCATGACCATTTAATCTGTTTAGATTGTGGAAAAGTGATTGAGTTTACTGACGAATCCATTGAAACCCGCCAAAAGAATATCGCTGCTCGCCATGGCATTAAACTATCTAACCATAGTTTATATCTATATGGTCATTGCGCAGATGGTGATTGCCGTGACAATGCTGACGCACACGAAGCAAAAGAGTAATAGTATTCAACCATCGTTGATGAAACATCATGGTTAAAAATGCCAAAACCCTGATAATACAATTTTATCGGGGTTTTTTATTTTAAGTATTAATATTCCCTTTTTTACTCGATTAGTGATAATTGCTAGTAAGTAACTTAAACACAATTATTTATCACTGTATTTTAGCAACAATGCAAGATTTTTATAAAAACTATAATAGTTGCAATTCAAATCAAAACCCTTATATTATTTCAGAGATAAATATATTCCGTTATCTAGAATAATACTTTACATATCAAAGTGGTATATAAATAACATCATAGATGATTCCAAACACTTCATACTATTTAAAATTATTTAATTACCTTACTATAATTTCAACTCCAAATTAGAGAGTTAATGATCCAAATGTAGTCATAACGTTAAATCATCATTTAAATGCGTAATTACATTTATTGACTAAACTAATTGAGTACTTTAGTAATTTGTAAGAGATTAACTGATGAAAAAAAACTATCTTTTTCTCAATACAAGTTTTTTCTTCTGGTTTCTTACTTTAATAGGGTGGTTTTTTAGCTATTCGTCTATCACCTTATTTTCGTTTGTATTATCAATACTGTTCTTGATCGTATACTTCAATCAAAAAAAGGTAAGTAAAATGTTCACCAAAAGACAAAACAAGCCCACGCCTACAGCGACGTCCCCTTCTATAAGTAATGAGCCTGAAGTGACTACAAAAATAGAAGAACAAATAACACTGTCAACTCCGACTATTAGTGAAGAAAAATCGAATACGATTATCTCTAGGGACGTTATTTTTGAAGGAAATATTACGTCTAATGAGCAAGTGCATATCTATGGGAAAGTCATTGGAAATATAACAGGAAAAGAAAATACGGTTAAAGTTATGTTAAACGGCCAAGTTACGGGAAATATCACCTGCAAAGAACTGGTGGTTAATGGTCGTATTGAAGGTGAATGCTTATCTGATACTATTTGTATTGAAAATAATGGGGAAATCCACGGTACTATCCATTACAGTAGTTTATCAATTAAAAAAGGGGGAATTTTATCTGGCCAAGCACAAGTTAAAAACCCACCCCATCAATCAGAAAAAGTTACCGTATTAAAAGATAAATTAAAACAAGATACCCTTATACTCAATGAAAGTGTAAATAACGCATCCTTGTAATCAAAAATAAAATAAGGTGAATAAATTCACCTTATTTTTAACTCTTAATATAAGTGTTTATTCTTGTCTTAATATTCCATTCAATATTAAAAATATATGGTAAGCCTTTAGCTATCAGGGCAAATGACTGCTTTAGTTTCTTTATAGCAGTCATTGCTACTAAAGGATTTTACTAATTAGAATACCGTGAATGGCATCATCACCATAAATTTAATATCTTTTTCATCTTGGAAGATATTTCCGTAACCACCGCCATAGCTCGGAATATCTGTATGGTTATCATACTTGGTAAAATGCAGTTTAAATAGCGTATCTTTTGCTCGACCTGATTGTACGGTATATAAAATATCAAAGTTCCATGCACTTTCTTTTAAGCGTACATCCTGAGCATATTGGCTATTAGTACTTGGTTTAGCATCCCATCCATAAATATATGAGGTTCCAACCTTCCATCCAGCTAAGTCCCAATTTTTTAAATCATACATAACACCGGCCATAACGGCTTTTTCATTATTAGCATTCCAATCCGAACGGCCATCCCACCAAATGTCCATGCGACCATTTGATGTTGCCCAACCGGGGGTCATACGCTGTAGGAAATAACCTTGGTTACCTTTGGCTTTTACATAGGTTCCTTCTAATTTAAAATCAAATTCATCGTAAGTGTAGCCTAGTGTCATCGCTTGCAACCAAGCTAAACCGTCATAAACATCGTTAACTCCACCGCCTGAAACCTTATCTTTTGCACCATAAAATTGATAAGACATACGTAAGTCACGGTCAACAACAGGAACTGCATAGGAAACCTTGGCAAAATATTGATCCATATAGCTTTTAGCTTGCCCATATGCCCCTTCTAAGACTAAATTGTTTTTAAAGTCATATTTAAAGCCAATTGAGTGTAAATAACTGATCCCAGTTTCACCATCCGCTTCACGAAAGTCATACATGCTACGGTACCAAGGTGCTTTATAGCGGTCAGTCCACATATAGGACATGCTAAGTTCACCATTTTGCTCAAAATCAAACACCCCGCCTACCTCTAATCCGCGATATGTACCCGGCATATAGCTCCAGTGGGATGCGAGTATAGTTTGACCAGTAGGTTGAATATAGCCACCTCTACCCCAGAAAGGGCCATATTTCAATTTTGCAGCAGCCTTATAAAAAGTCACACCACTACGATCTCCAGTCCATTTTTCATCCCAACGTGATTTCGCATCACTAAAGCCGATTTCATTGGGTGCAGCTGGCCCACTATTAGATAACTCAATAGCGGTAAAACCCGCTAAATCTAGCCCGATGATGTCCTGAAAATAACCGGATGAGAAATCAAGACTGGCATTAAATGTTGAGTGTTTAAGATTATCCGCATACTTTTTATATTTATCGCTATTTGGGTCTAAATCTTTACGTGAACGATCGCGTTGCCAGTAGTAAAGGCCACCTGTAAGTTTTGAATCTTCAATAAATTGCTCCGCATGCATGATTGGTTGATAACCAATAGGAAGCATTGCTATTGCAATTTTTAAGACGAGCAATTTCCTGCCAGTATTGACATTTTTATTAACCATTCTTGTATTCCTCTAATATTTTTTAATTTTATTTTTCGGCCGAAATACGATTTAACTTTCCATTTAAATCTAAATATTCACAATGAGTTATATCTCTTGCGATGTATTTAGCCTATTTTTTGCAACGCGAATTATCAACACAGATACAGGCTTTGTTGCCAAAATATGATCAACGGCACATTAATTTTAATTAACTGTCATTATCACCGATGATGACCTTGCTAAAAATAAAAAGTAATTGATTGATAAATATAAAAAATATGCATGGGATACGTATAAGGAAGTGTTTAAGAAAAAATCAATAAATTAACTAATTGTTCCTTAATTTCGTCTATTCTGTAGGAATTCGCTAAGTTCTATCACCACATTGACCTAATTGCCTTAAAATAGATCAGATTACTGAGTCAAATAATTAGGATAAATGTTGTTATGCTGAAAAATAACATACACAGCTATAAAATTTCTCAATAAATAATCAAATAAAATGTACAGCATTATTAAGAAAAGCACCGCATTATCATTTGCTATTATGAACTCTCCTTTTCAATATAAAGAGTTCGTAAATGAAAATAGACTTAACAGGCAAACGCGCATTAGTCAGTGCATCAACAGCTGGAATTGGTTATGCAATTGCTAAAGGCCTCGCTAATTGTGGCGCAGAAGTTTTGATTAATGGCCGTAACAATATACGTGTTAATGATGCCGTTTCTCTGCAGCGACTTCCGGTGCAGCCTTACGTGTTGATGGTGGCGTTATCGATGACATTGTGTAATTCGAGCATTCAATAATATTGCCTTATTGTCACAGCAAAACTAACGGGGTACAGGCTACTGCACCCCGCTGTATGAAATAAATACTCGTTTTGATAATTAATATTTTTCGAATAATGCCTGAATTTGCTGAGGATCTTTAGTCTGAGTTAAGGCTAATTGCAGCAATACGCGCGCTTTTTGCGGATTTAACCTTTCTGAAGCAACAAAACCATATAAGTTATCATCCACTTCGGCATTTCTTGTCGTATACCCTGTTGGTACACGGCTTGAGCGAACGACAACCACGTCTTCTTTCGCTGCTTTTGCTAAAGCGTCAAAGACAGTCTTATACATATTACCGTTACCCACACCCGCGCTTACAATTCCTTCAACCCCTTCTTCTCTCAAGGCTTTCACAGGAGCTGCTGATGCATTGGCATAGTTATAAACGATACCTACCGCAGGGAGCTTTTCGAGCTTACTGACGTCGAATGCCGCTTTGTCACTACGAGGTTGCGCCGCTTGGAAATAAGTAACTTTACCATCATGAATAAAGCCTTCTGCCCCACTATTAACGGCATCAAACGCTTGTACTTCAGTGGTGCTCATTTTCATCACATTACGGCCTTGCACGACTTTATCGTTCATTGCCATCAAAACACCGCGCTCTCCAGCAGACTTATCCGTCGCTAAAACGACTGCATTATACAGGTTCAAAGGACCGTCAGCGCCTAAAGCCGTTGACGGTCGCATTGCACCAACCAAGACAATGGGCTTTTTACATTGCGTGGTTAAATCAAGGAAGAATGCCGTTTCTTCTAAAGTATCAGTCCCGTGAGTGATTACAAAACCATCTGTTTTATCGCAATCTTGGTTAATTTTTTTCGCCAGTGCCAGCCAAACTTGGTCATTCATATCTTGCGAACCAATATTCACCAATTGCTCACCGCTTAAATTAGCGATTTTTTTGGTTTCTGGCACCGCATTAATTAAAGCATCAATCCCTACTTTACCCGCTTGGTAACTGGAGGATGTGGCTGAATCACCACCACCTGCTATCGTTCCCCCTGTCGCCAATACCGTAATATTCGGTTGAGCGATAGCGGATACGGCAAACAGTGAAACCAATGTCGCCAAAAGCGCTTTATTTCTGTTTTTCATCCTATTTTCCTTTCATTAATAAACTTCGGTTATTATGTGGAATTGTGCTGAATTTTATGTGACCTATACAATTATTTTAGGATAAATAATGAATTTTAAGATGATTTATCTATGAATGAATAAAAAGCGTGAGGCTTGCAGCAAAAATCCGTATCATAGCCCGTTTGAAACACTCTATTCACAAGTGACTGACAATGAGCCAAACTTTTATTCCCGGCAAAGATGCCGCTCTTGAAGATTCCATTGATGCATTTCAAACCAAATTAAAGAAATTAGGGTTTGATATTGAAGAAGCCTCTTGGTTAAACCCTGTACCTAACGTTTGGTCTGTACATATCCGCGATAAAGCGTGCCCACTTTGCTTTACTAATGGTAAAGGGGCGAGCAAGAAAGCTGCATTAGCCTCAGCGCTTGGTGAGTATTTTGAGCGTTTATCAACGAATTACTTCTTTGCGGATTTCTACCTAGGTAAATCTATTGCTGAAGGGGATTTTGTCCACTACCCTAATGAAAAATGGTTCCCATTAACCGAAGATGATAGCTTACCTGAAGGGTTATTAGACAATCGTTTGATTAAGTTTTATGACCCCGACAACGCCTTAGCCGCCAGCCAATTAATTGACTTACAATCCGGCAATGAAGAACGCGGTATTTGTGCCCTGCCATTTACCCGTCAATCAGACAACCAAACTGTATATATTCCAATGAATATTGTTGGCAATCTCTATGTTTCTAACGGGATGTCTGCGGGCAATACAGCCAACGAAGCTCGTGTACAAGGGCTTTCCGAAGTCTTTGAACGCTTTGTAAAAAATAAAATCATTGCTGAAAGTATTAGCCTACCGGCTATCCCAGCAGACGTCATGGCACGCTACCCTGCGGTAGTTGAAGCGGTTGAAACCTTAGAAAAAGAAGGTTTTCCAATTTTCTGTTATGACGCATCACTCGGTGGCCAGTACCCTGTGATTTGTGTGGTGTTATTTAACCCACAAAATGGGACTTGTTTTGCCTCATTTGGTGCTCACCCCGACTTTGGTGTTGCCCTTGAGCGTACCGTCACGGAATTACTGCAAGGCCGTGGCTTAAAAGACCTCGATGTGTTTAATGCACCGACCTTTGATGACGAAGAAGTGGCTGAGCACACGAATCTTGAAACTCACTTTATTGATTCAAGCGGTTTAATTAGCTGGGAGCTGTTTAAAGATGATGCCGATTATGCCTTTGCAGATTGGAGCTTTAAAGGCACAACTCAAGAAGAGTTTGCAACACTTATCAGTATTTTCAATACATTAGATGCTGAAGTCTATATTGCAGATTATAACCACTTGGGTGTCTACGCTTGCCGAATCTTAGTCCCAGGTATGTCTGATATTTACCCAGTTGAAGACTTACATATCGCCAATAACGCGATGGGCGCTTATTTACGCGACACCATTATCAACCTACCTGATAGCCAATGGGAAAAACAAGACTATCTTGCCCTTATCGAGCAATTAGATGACGACGGTTTAGATGATTTTACCCGTGTTCGTGAATTACTTGGTTTGGCAGTAGGTAAAGACAATGGGTGGAGTAACCTGCGTATTGGTGAACTAAAATCCATGTTGGCACTAGCGGGTGGAGACCTTGAACAAGCACTTGCTTGGGTTGAATGGACACAAGACTTCAATAGCTCAGTATTTACTGCCGAGCGCGCAAATTATTATCGTTGCTTGCAAACCCTGTTGTTGTTATCTCAAGAAGAAGAACGTGACCCTGCGCAATACTACAACGCCTTTGTGCGTATGTATGGTCAAGAGGCAGTAGATGCTGCATCAGCCGCTATCGCTGGGGAATCATGCTTCTATGGCTTGTGGTCTATTGACGAAGAACTTAAAGCACTTCCTGCGCATCAAGCTTTGCTGGCTGCTTATGAAAAGCTGCAAAAAGCAAAGCGTGATAATGCATAATGTGAATTAAATCGTTGACGGGGAACTTGCCCCGTCAACATTTTTACATTTTATTGGTTTATATTAATTATAAATCCAATGAACGTTTCCATAATAAGAAATCAAACTGTTCTAGGCGATCCGCTTGGACCTGATAGTCACCGCTTGCCGTATCAATTACCCGTTCAAATAGCCCTTTACTTATTGTCGGTAATGGAACCCCATCAATAATTGGCCCGCAATCATAATCAATTATGTCCGATAGGCGCTCTGCAATGGCACTATTCGTCGATATTTTTAAAACAGGTACAATCGGGTTCCCTGTGGGAGTGCCAAGCCCTGTTGAGAAAATAACCACATTACACCCTGCAGCAACAAGTCCTGTGACTGCATTAACATCATTACCTGGCGTACAGACTAATGATAACCCACTGTCAGGCATCGGCTCCGCATAGTCACACACCGCACTAATCGGCGATGTTCCGCCTTTTTTAGCCGCTCCGGTCGATTTAATCGCATCGGTTATTAGCCCGTCCGCAATATTGCCGGGACTTGGGTTATCGGCAATGGTAGTATTAAAGAAATTCGCTGTTTTTTCATAACGTTCCATCAAATCTAAGAATTTTTTCTTATCTTCAAAAGAAACGCACCGTTTCACCATATCCCCTTCTGCACCACATAATTCCGGAAATTCAGCTAACCCTGATGCGCCCCCCAAAGTCACTAGCCAATCAGAAACTAGCCCCATCGCAGGGTTACCCGAGATCCCAGAAAAACCGTCAGAAGCGCCACATTTCACACCGAGTTTTAAATGAGACAACGGAACGTCCACACGAGATTGCGGTATGACGGCCTTCATGCACTCATAGGTTTGCTTCAATGCTGTTTGCATCATTTCTTCTTCGCTACTCCACTCTTGCTGGCGAAAGTAAAGTGCAGGTTTAGCAAAATTAGGGTTACGAGCAACAAGTGACTCTTTAAACATTTTACGCTGTGCTTTTTCACAGCCTAAACTGAATACCGTAATACCGATGACATTAGGGTGGTCCGCATAAGCAGCAAGCACATCACACATCGTTTTACTGTCAGAGGTCGCTCCACCACAACCACTCGTGACCGTAATACATCGTACACCTTCTATATGTGGGAATAATTTAGGTTTTGCCGTTCCCCCTTGCTCACCAGCTGTTAAATCCAACGCAAAATTTTTCAAACTATTATTGGTATAACCTAATGCTTCATTTAAGGCGTCTGTAAGTTTTGTTACATTGCGGTTTTCACAAAATACCAATGGAAAAATTAACCAGTAGTTTGCGGTTCCTACTCGCCCATCCTCACGTACATAGCCTTTAAATGTGCGTCCTTGATATGCAGATACATCAGGTGCATTCCACTCGTACGGTGCATCTTGTTCTAAAGAAACTGGGGCTGCATAGTGGCGAATATTATCGACTGTGATAACTTCACCTTTTGCAATTGGCTTTGTTGCTTTTCCTACTGCTGTGCCATACATAGAAACAATGCCATCAACGGGTATCGCTTCCATGGCAAATTTATGCTTTGCTTTAACATCAGTCACGAGGATCACATCTTCACTTCCCCAGTGATAAATATCCCCTGCTTGCAAGTCCTTTAAGGCAACAATTAGGTTGTCGCTCTCATCAATTTTGAGAATTTTTTGCATGTCACACCTTCCTAAAAATTGTCATTAGTTAGATGACAATGCGTTGAGATTCTTGTTATGCGTATTTTTTTTAAGTAATGCGATTAAGACGGCACAACCTACGGTGATCACCGCTAATGTCACGATACCTGCGGTATTGCTATTCATCATTTTATCGACTTCCACGCGAATGATTGGCGCGAGGAATGAACAAAATGCCCCCATGGTGGTACAGAAACCAATTCCTGCTGCTAATGCAGGGCCGCTTAATAACTGAGGAGGAAACGTCCAAAATACTGGTTGAACGGATAAAAAACCAACAGCGCTTAAACATAATGCTGCAATAGCAAAAACAGGGCTTGCAAATGCTGACAATGCCAAACCTAATGCTGCGGCTAACATACACAGCACTGAGATTTCGATGCGACGAGTTGGATGGCGGTCAGCAAAACGAGGAATGTAATACACCCCGAATGCAGAACAAGCCCAAGGTATGGCAGCAACTAAGGATTGTTTAAAGCCTAAACTTTCCCCCATTAAGGACGCAACTTGGGAAGGCAGAAAGAACATCAAACCGTATACTGAAATTTGTATCGTGCCGTAAATCAGTGCAAGGTGCCAAACTTTGATATTTTTTAGTGCAGATAATACCGATGTGGTTTCAGTTTTTGCATTTTCTTTGGCTAATTGTTCAGTTAGCGCTTTTTTCTCTTCTTCGGTTAAAAAACGGGCTTTTTCAGGGCTATCATCCAAATAAAAGAAAGCAAAAATACCAATCACAACGGCAGGAAGTCCTTCAATGACAAACATCCAGAACCAACCTGGCCGGCCTAACCAGCCATGCAATTCCAGTAACGCGCCTGATAATGGCGAACCCAGTGTCAATGCCAAAGGTACACCTAGAACAAAGATCCCAATTACAGACCCACGTACATTATTGGGGAAATAAATTGAGGCTAATAATAGAATGCCTGGATAAAAGCCAGCTTCCCCAAGTCCCAACAAGAAACGCAAAACTATAAATTGCGTTTCATTGGTGATAAAACCTGTCATTGCCGACAGAACGCCCCAGATTACCGTGGTAATACTCAGCCACTTTTGCGCACCAATTTTGTTTAAAATTAAGTTAGCGGGAATGCCAAATAGCGCATATGCCGCAAAGAAAATACCGGCACCAAAAGCAAACGCTGAATCAGATAAACCAATGTCGACTTGCATTGCATCTTTCGCAAAACCTACGTTGACTCGGTCAATAAATGCAACAAAATACAAAATAAACATCAGGGGTACTAAACGTTTCCACGATTTGGCTATCGCAGAATTTAAAACAGGATTGTTATAAGCTTTAGTTGTCGCCATGATATTTTTCCCTGTTGGTAAGATGTTCTATTGTGTTTGATTCAGGAAAGGTCAGAGCGGTGAATCAGCAAGGGTTAACAACTGCTGAAGTTGCTCAATCTGTATATTGTTCAACCCAATAAATGGTGCTGTACAATAATCTGAATTAACCACACCTTTTAGCTGCAACGCTTTCTTAAAGGTTGGGATGAATGGCGCATTGACGCCATATATAGCCATCAATTGGTCTACTCGTTGCTGGTGTTTTGCCACTAACGCTAAATCACCTTGGGTAAACGCCTGCATCCATGATGCAAAAAATTGCGGCACAATATTTGAAAGCCCACCAATGCACCCATTTCCCCCCGATAACACCACATGAGCAAAGTTATTATCGTAACCTGCGTATACCTCAAAATGAGGCAAGCGTGATTTCACCGTTTCAATCACTTGGGCGGTATGAGTCGTGTCAGGAATGGTATCTTTCAATCCGATGATATTGGGATATTTATCCGCTAAACGTAGGCAAACATCAGGGGAGACAGAATAACCTGTTCGTTCAGGAAAGTTATAAATGAAAATGTTAGCAGATGTTTTTGCTGCTATCGCACTGTAAAAACGAAAAATACCTTCATCATCTAGCGGGAAATAATATGGGCTAATAATCATCACCCCATCGATTCCTTTTTCATATGCATAGTTAGCCAATTCAATCGACTCTTCCACATCAAGGCGGCTTGCCCCTGCATAAACACGCATTTCCTCCTTGGGATAACGACCACATAGGTCGATGAGTTTTTTTGAGCTCTGCATATTGAGCGCAAAAAACTCCCCCGTGCTTCCCATAGTGACAAAACCGGAGACTTTGCCCTTCAATGAGTCATAAACACGTATATTTTGTTCTATATCCACTCGACCTTTGTCATCAAAGATGGTCACTACTGGAGTGATATAACGACTTTCCATACTGATAATCTCCTTGTTACCGATGTTCATATATACAAACCACATTCATAAATAAAAACCATAAACAAGAAATCATGAATCATTGATTGAGTCAAATTCATACAACTCATATGAAAATTTTATGTAATAATCTGATTAAAAAGATATTTGAAGGGATTAAGTGGTCATAAAGCTAACTAAAGAATAATTTTTTTATTGCTAAATTTTGAGCAAAGTCACGCCTTTTGGATGACTTTACCCATTATTAAGAGTGACCAATTTGAGATTAAACGTATTCCTGAGATGATTTACATAGTGGTATTTTAAACCTAGAATAGCGACAAAATTAATCAGGGAGGTGGTTTAATGTCTACGGGGCACATGCCGACAATTCGGGTATTAGAAATACTGCAAGTTTTATCGGCTGAAAATACTGGGCTTTCTTTGACGCAACTTTCTGATAAAACACAAATATTAAAAGGGACGATTTATCCTATCTTAAAAACATTGGTTGAACATCGGTATATTAATTACGATGATAATAGCCAGCTATATTATTTAGGTATCGCCTGCTCGCTTCTTTCCCGCTCATTTTTCGAAAAATCCTATTGGCTAAAAATGGTTCATCGGGAAATGGTGCATATCGTTGATGAATGCAATGAAGTGTGCCAAATGGGGATTTTAGACGGTGCTAATGTGTTATACATTGATAAAGTTCAATCGGCGCAAAAGGTCCAATTAATCTCTAATATTGGAACTCGTTTGCCTGCGATTTACTCGGCACTGGGTAAGGCTATGATTTTTAACTACAGTGACCAGCAAATTTCCGAACTTTATCCTTCGGGTTTTACTCCGTTAACCCAATACAGCGTGCAAACTTTGGCTGAACTGCGCCTACAGCTTAACGCGGTTCGCGAAAATAGTTATGCCGTTGATAATAAAGAAATTGATGAAGAAACCATTTGTTATGCTGTCTCATTACGACAACGCAATAACATCATTGCGGCAATCAGTGTGTCTATCCCAACCTTCCGCATCGATGAACCCAAAGTGAACCAAGTCATCAAAACGCTCTTAACTAGTCGAGAACGTATTGAGCAAGAACTAAACACTCTTGACAATATTGAATTTTATACCTAGTTACAACGTTAAAAACGGATTGTTTTATTAAGATATATCACTTTAATTTATCGATTAATTTATATTAATCTTTTATTATTTGCATAATTGTTAGATAAATATTGCAAAAAAATGGTTTGGCTAAGGAATATATATCGGAATCTCCCCTAATTAACTAGGGCATTATGCAAACATAAGTTAAATTATATGCCAAAGAGATCATATTCATCTTAAATAGTTAACATTTACGCGTATATTTTTACTTATTTTGCTGGCCAAAACTGACTTTATAAAAATTTTATATAAATTTTAAAAAATATTTAAACCTTATTTATCAAATGGATAAGTTGTAATTTAACATTAAATTAACCGTTTTCACCACTCTCTCTAGAGAGTTCATGATCCATATCAAATTTATCAATTCTCCCCTTTGTTACTATTATTGCGTGCTATAATTAATCAACTTTGTAAGAGAGTGTTGGTATGAAAGCTGACAACCCTTTTAATTTATTGCCACCAGCTGTAATGGCGCAAGTCGCAGATGATGCCTCTGTTTATAAGGCAAATAAACATCCTGCAATTACTTACTTGTCAGCATTCACTGCCGGTATTTTTATCTCTATCGCATTTGTATTCTATATCACGGCAACAACCGGGGCAGCTGAAGCGCCTTATGGTTTCACTAAACTTATTGGCGGGATTTGTTTCTCCTTAGGCCTGATGTTAGTGGTTGTATGTGGTGCAGACCTTTTCACCTCCACCGTACTCACTATCGTCTCAAAAGCCACAGGTAGAATCACTTGGGGGCAAATGTTCCTCAACTGGTTTAATGTCTATATTGGTAACTTAATTGGCGCGCTGTTCTTTGTTGCACTGATTTGGTTTGCAGGACAATACACCGCAGCCAATGGCCAATGGGGATTAAATGTATTACAAACCACCAGCCATAAATTGCACCATACCTTTATTGAAGCGGTTGCATTAGGAATTTTAGCAAACTTAATGGTTTGCCTTGCCGTTTGGATGAGTTACTCCGGCCGTAGTTTAACTGATAAACTGGTCGTTCTAGTGTTACCTGTCGCGATGTTTGTGGCGAGTGGTTTTGAGCATAGTATTGCAAACATGTTCATGATCCCATTAGGTATTATGATTAAAGAGTTTGCACCTGCTGAATATTGGTCTCAAATAAATATGTCTCCTGATCAATTTTCACACCTAACAGTCGGTAACTTTATTACAGATAACTTAATTCCAGTTACTATCGGAAATATTATTGGCGGCGCGATTTTAGTCGGCCTCATTTATTGGTTTATGCATTTACGTAGTGGCCAAAAACATTAATAGCCACTGACACACACGAAAAGATTTATTAAGATCCCTAAAAGATCCATTGTTAAAAGGTAAAAGTATCATGTCCGAGTTAAATGAAAAATTCGCTTTAGCATGGCAAGGTTTTAACCAAGGTGACTGGCAGAATAACGTCAACGTACGTGATTTCATCCAGAAAAACTACACTCCATATGAAGGTGATGAATCTTTCTTAGCAGGCTCTACTCCAGCAACTGACACGTTGTGGGATAAAGTCATGGAAGGGATCAAAATCGAAAACCGCACTCATGCGCCAGTTGATTTTGACACAGATGTCGCTTCAACCATCACTTCCCATGATGCAGGTTACATTACTAAAGAATTAGAAAAAATTGTTGGTTTACAAACTGATGCACCTCTGAAACGTGGTCTTATCCCGTTCGGTGGTATCAAAATGGTTGAAGGTTCATGCAAAGCTTACGACCGTACTTTAGACCCTGAAATCAAAAAAATCTTCACTGAATACCGTAAAACTCACAACCAAGGTGTTTTCGACGTTTACACGCCAGACATCTTAAAATGCCGTAAATCAGGTATCTTAACGGGTCTACCTGATGCATATGGTCGTGGTCGTATCATCGGTGACTACCGTCGTGTTGCACTGTACGGTATTGATTTCCTGATGAAAGACAAATTTAACCAATTCACCTCTTTGCAAGAAAGATTAGAAAAAGGTGAAGACTTACAAATGACTATCCAACTGCGCGAAGAAATTGCTGAACAGCACCGTGCATTGGGTCAAATGAAAGAAATGGCTGCAAAATACGGTTACGATATTTCTGCACCAGCAACAAACGCACAAGAAGCAGTACAGTGGACTTACTTCGGTTACTTAGCCGCTGTTAAATCACAAAACGGTGCTGCAATGTCATTTGGTCGTGTTTCTACCTTCTTAGACGTGTATATCCAACGTGACTTAGAAGCAGGTAAAATCACCGAACAACAAGCGCAAGAATTAATTGACCACTTAGTCATGAAACTGCGTATGGTACGTTTCTTACGTACTCCTGAATACGATGAGTTGTTCTCTGGTGACCCAATCTGGGCAACTGAATCATTAGCAGGTATGGGCCTTGATGGTCGTACTCTGGTAACGAAAAGCACATTCCGTTTCCTGAACACACTGTATACCATGGGCCCATCTCCTGAGCCAAACATGACTATCCTGTGGTCAGAAAAACTGCCAATGAATTTCAAAAAATTCGCAGCAAAAGTGTCTATCGATACCTCATCAGTTCAGTATGAAAATGATGACCTGATGCGTCCAGACTTCAATAACGATGACTACGCAATCGCATGTTGCGTCAGCCCAATGATTGTTGGTAAACAAATGCAGTTCTTCGGTGCTCGCGCAAACTTAGCGAAAACCATGCTGTATACCATCAATGGTGGTGTTGATGAAAAACTGAAAATGCAAGTAGGTCCTAAACATACACCAATCATGGACGAAGTCTTAGATTTCGATACTGTGATGAACCAAATGGACCACTTCATGGATTGGTTAGCAACTCAGTACGTCACAGCACTGAACTGCATCCACTTCATGCATGATAAATACAGCTATGAAGCTTCACTGATGGCGCTACATGACCGTGATGTTTATCGTACCATGGCTTGTGGTATCGCAGGTCTATCTGTTGCTGCTGACTCACTGTCTGCAATCAAATATGCGAAAGTTAAACCAATTCGTGACGAAGACGGCATTGCTATCGACTTCGAAATCGAAGGTGAATATCCACAATTTGGTAACAACGACTCTCGTGTAGATGATATCGCGTGTGACTTAGTTGAACGTTTCATGAAGAAAATTCAGAAACTGCCTACTTACCGTAACGCGGTACCAACTCAGTCAATCCTGACCATCACATCTAACGTTGTGTATGGTAAGAAAACAGGTAACACACCAGATGGTCGTCGTGCAGGTGCACCATTTGGACCAGGTGCAAACCCAATGCACGGTCGTGACCAAAAAGGTGCGGTAGCTTCACTGACTTCTGTTGCTAAACTGCCATTTGCTTACGCGAAAGATGGTATTTCTTATACTTTCTCTATCGTACCAAATGCGTTAGGTAAAGATGATGACGTTCGTAAAACTAACTTAGCCGGTCTGATGGATGGTTACTTCCACCACGAAGCGTCTATCGAAGGCGGCCAGCACTTAAACGTTAACGTTATGAATCGTGAAATGCTGTTAGATGCAATGGAAAACCCAGAGAAATATCCACAGCTGACTATCCGTGTATCGGGATATGCTGTACGTTTCAATTCACTGACTAAAGAACAACAGCAAGACGTTATTACTCGTACTTTCACAAGCACAATGTAATAATTAGCTTATTAAAATAAAGTAAATTAAAGACCCCGCTTTATGGGGTCTTTTTATCTATACCAGCAACGATATTTTTTCTCTAAAGTTTGCGGTATGACAGATATTTTGGAGTGCCTGCTATGTCTATCGATGATACAAAAACCAAAACAATAGCGATAACTAATATGACAGAAACCCCAACCACACTCGGCCGCATTCATTCATTTGAATCATGCGGAACGGTCGATGGTCCAGGGATCCGTTTTATTGTCTTTTTCCAAGGCTGCTTAATGCGCTGCCTGTATTGCCATAACCGCGATACTTGGGACACCCATGGTGGCAATATCGTCACTGTTGACGAATTAATGAAAGAAGCCGTGACCTATCGCCACTTTATGAATGCGACAGGCGGCGGCGTTACCGCCTCTGGTGGTGAAGCTATCTTACAAGCCGAATTTGTTCGTGACTGGTTCCGCGCATGTAAAAAAGAAAATATTCATACTTGCCTTGATACCAATGGCTTTGTACGCCGCTACGACCCAGTGATTGATGAACTGATGGATGTCACTGACTTAGTGATGCTTGATTTAAAACAAATCGATGATGCAATTCATCAAAAATTAGTGGGTGTTTCTAATCACCGTACTTTGGAATTTGCCCGTTACCTTGCCAAACGCAACCAAAAAACCTGGGTACGCTATGTTGTCGTGCCGGGTTGGAGCGATGACGACCATTCAGTACATTTACTGGGCGAATTTACCAAAGATATGAACAATATCGAGAAAATCGAATTATTACCTTACCATGAGCTTGGTAAACACAAATGGGAAACTATGGGTGAAGAATACAAGCTAGATGGCGCTAGACCACCATCAAAAGAAGTGATGGAACGAGTCAAAAGTATTCTTGAAAGTTATGGTCACAAAGTGATGTACTAAAATTATAGAGGCTCTTTGCAGAGCCTCTTATTTATTTGAAAAGCGGTAAATGGCCAATTAACTGAGTAACTGCTTTTTTATTTCCCACCAAGCCTATCCCTGCCAATTGAATATCTTTATATTGCTGTTCAGATAATTTCTGCTGATATTCATCATAAGTACGGCAAGATTGAGCGAGCAAACTAAAAGGAATGATATAAATATCATCCTTCTGGTAAGCGACCACTTCAATCTCTTTCATATATTGCTCTGCGGATTTTAATATCGGTAATGGTGCATAAATCACCCCTGGGTAATTCATATTATCCAAACTATTAAGATCATTCCCTACCATATTATTGACTTTATTTCCTAAACTCACACCAATTACACTCGCTGCATTCATCGCTAAACCATTCGATAAGTTTTGGTTTACCACGATGGCACAACGGTGTTCTGTTGGATTAAAAATCATCTCTCTTTTCCCTTTTACTGTTTGTTATTGTTCTAAAACACCTCATTATTATTGCATTTAAAGAAAGAAATAGGCTTTCTAACTCAGTCATTACACGCTAAAATTTAGGCAATTTTATCCTATTTTATGCGATTTTAAGGTAAAGGCTTTCATTTATGGCAATAGATAAGACAGAAATAAAAATATTGAAATTACTACAAGATGACGCTCGAATAACGAATCAAGTTCTTGCTGAAAAAGTAGGCATGTCAGCCTCTCCCTGTTGGCGAAGAGTTAAAAAGCTAGAAGAAGAACATGTTATTGAAGGATATCGCGCTATTCTCAATCGTAAAAAAATTGGCTTAGGTGTGATGGTATTTGTTCGCGTTATTATTGATAGCGATAGCGAGGCTGAAGCTCAAAAATTTGAACAAGAAGTGACTGAGCTCGAAAATGTTGTCGCTTGCTACAGTATTGGTGGTGATACCGACTTTTTATTGCAGGTTGTATCTCATGATTTAGACTCCTACGCCGATTTCGCGATGACGGTTATTCGCCGGTTACCGGGTATCAAAGAAATGCAAAGTATGTTTGTACTAAAAGAGATTAAGCCATTGGATGCTTACCCCATATCGCTCATTTAACCGCTGGGTAAATGGCATTTTGCTTACGTATTAATAATAATGATTATTTAATTTACTATTCACTATTAAATTAGGGTTTGGTCTTACTGTATAGAATAAAAAAAACAGCCGTTTTCACTGTACTACTAAATACTCATACTCTATTCAATACATTAAGGTATAGATAATGGTCTTATTACAATAAAAAATATCTTATACAAGAAAATGTTAATCAAAAATACCTTACCAGAATAGTCTGCTTTATAATAAGTTAACTTATCTGCATACTACTGCCGATAAGTTACAAGAATGAGTATAAACTCAGAAAACTTATTAATAATAATATATTGCTAATTCACTACGACTAACAGGTTCCTTTCTTATCATGAATAATGAAAACTTCAGTGCAGATAACAACCCTGCACCTACAATTAACGCACAAACTCAAGCCGATACATTCGTTTTTCACGCAGAACCTCGCACAGTAGATGCAGGTGAAGGTGTTAACTGGATCAGCCAATCATGGTCTCTTGTTAAAGAAAAGCTGGGAATGTGGATCCTAATTAACATCGTTCTGTTTGCGGTGATCTTTATCATTTCAATGATCCCATTCTTGAACTTACTGATTACTTTTATTACGCCTATTTTTATTGGTGGTATTATTGCTATCAGTGAAAATCAACGTAAAACTGGCCAAGCAGAAATTGGGTTATTATTTGCTGGTTTCCAAAATAAATTCGGTACCCTATTTGCCGTTGGTGCCATCAACTTTGCGGCTAACTTAGTAGGCATGATCATCGCATTTATTATCGGTGGTTCTGCTATGTTTGGTTTATTGATGGAAAGCAACCAATATGGTTCACCATCTGACGCGGCTATCCTTGCATCTTCAGGTACATTCTTCTTTGCAATTATTATCATGGCCGTTGCTGCGTTAGTAGGTACTGCCTTGACATGGTTTGCTCCAGCATTGGTTATGAACCACGACTTCACTGTTGGCGCTGCAATTTCTGCAAGCTTACAAGCTGTTAAGAAAAATATCCTGCCAGGTCTCCTGTTCTTTATCGTTTTATCAATCTTAATGATAATTTCAGTAATTCCTTTAGGTTTAGGTTTATTAGTTTCTATGCCAATTATGTATGTTTGCTATTACAGCAGCTACCGCAGCCTGTTTTTCTCACAAGTAAAATAAACCAAAGTGTGATGGTTTAACGACTTTGCTAAATCATTAAATCTAAAAAAGGAAAGCAATTGCTTTCCTTTTTGCTATCCCATACAAATTCACATATATTCCTTTAAATAGTAATCTCCCTCTTTCCTTTCATAAATTGGAGCTGTTTTCCATGTATTTCGATATTACTGATTTAAAACTGTGTGTTAATGTCGCTAATGCAGGGAGCATCACCCATGGAGCGAAACTAACTTATCTTACACTGCAATCTGCAAGTGAACGGATACGTGGGTTAGAAAATGAATTAAACGTAGATATTTTTGTTCGCTCAGTGAAAGGGGTTTCATTATCAAATGCAGGTCATACATTTATTGAGCATGCGAAAACAATTTTGCAGCAAATTGAAGTAATGCAAGATGAACTGCAGCAATATAGTCGACACCTGCGTGGGCATATTAATATTCTTTGTAATACCTCTGCTCAAATGGAGTTTTTACCTGCCCGTGTTAGTGCTTATTTACGCCAGCACCCTGCGATGTCTGTGTCAGTGAAGGAAATGCCAAGTACTAATATCGTCACTGCAATCAGAAATAAAATCGCTGATATCGGTGTTATCGCAGATTCTACTGATCTCACCGGGCTGGATATCCGGCCATTCAGCTCAGATGAATTAGTTGTTTTTGTCCATAAAGATAGCCTTTGGGCAAACCGAGAAAATGTTCCATTTTCTGACATTATTGATGCTGAATTTATTGGTTTAATGGAAGATAACCCATTACAAAAACATATTGATAATAACGCCAAACAACAAGGCAGGCGGCTAAATTACCGGGTACGTATGCCAACATTAGATGCTGTAATGCAAGGAGTTAATGATGGCATTGGCATAGCCATTATTCCCAAACAAGCGGCACAGCGTAGCCAGCTCTCTGCGAGTAAAATAGTGCAATTGACTGAAATTTGGGCATGCCGAAAATTAGTTATCTGTGCACGAGATTTCAACCAATTACCTGATTACACTAATGAGTTTGTTAATTTCTTAATTAATTGGTCATCTGAAGGCTAATTTTGTCGCCATGTAAATTCCTAATCCGATCAAACCAATAAAAAAGCAACGACGGAATAATTTCTCGCTAATAATCTTGCGAAAATATTGACCAAGGTACATTCCACCAATAGCTGGTATTAAGGCAAAGGCAGATAAACTCCAATTAATATCATATTGTTGCTGGTCAATGGATAACTTGATTGCTAATGCAACTGTTGATGCGGTAAATGCTAACCCTAGAGCCTGAATAAGCTCATTTTTATTTAATTTTAAGGTTTGCAAATAAGGGACTGCTGGAATAACAAATACACCCGTAGCAGCCGTAATCACACCTGTGATATACCCCACTGTTGGTGAAAGCCATATTTCATGTTTCTTGGATGATGGCATTTTTTTTGCGATTAACCCCCATATTCCATAGATAATAAGCACGAAACCAAGTGCAGGTAGTGTCCAACCAGATGCTGAGGTTAAAGAAGGTAAAAAACTGAATATGGTGCCAAGTACCACCCCAATAATAAAACCACTGAGCCGTTTGATTAGTGCCATAAATTGTGGGCCAATCAATAATTGCCATATATTCGTGATTAACGAGGGAATAATTAACAAGCTAGCAGCGGCAGCAGGCTCCATTGACGTGCTTAATAACCCCATTGCGATTGTCGGTAACCCTAACCCAATCACCCCTTTTACAAGGCCTGCTAGTAAGAAAACACCAATAATTACACCCATTTATTTCGCTCCGATAAATTTACTTTACCGTAGAGTAATGTCCTACATTGAATAGTGCTATTTGGAAAATATTGAGGGGGGATCAGGTTTAGCCTGAGGATACGTTTTCAAAATGCTTTAAATTTGCAAAAAAAACGCGACTACTATGAGTCGCGTTTTACTTTTGAAGAAGTAACGGAAATTAACCGATGTACTCTAACCCTTTCATATATGGGCGTAATACTTCTGGAACTTCAATACGGCCATCTGCTAATTGGTAGTTTTCTAAAATCGCCACCAATGTACGACCAACCGCTAAACCAGAACCATTCAGAGTATGAACAAGTTGTGTTTTCTTATCACTCTTACCGCGGAAGCGAGCTTGCATACGACGCGCTTGGAAATCCCACATGTTTGAACAAGATGAAATTTCACGATAAGTATTTTGCGCTGGTAGCCATACTTCTAAGTCATAAGTTTTACGTGAACCAAAACCAATATCACCGGTGCATAAAATCACTTTACGATAAGGTAAGTTCAGTAATTGTAATACTTTCTCTGCATGGCCAGTCAGCTCTTCCAATGCATCCATAGATTTTTCTGGATGTACGATTTGCACTAACTCAACTTTGTCAAATTGGTGCATACGGATCAAACCACGTGTATCACGGCCATAAGATCCCGCTTCAGAACGGAAACAAGGTGTGTGTGCTGTCATTTTCAGAGGAAGTGAGTCTTCATCTAAAATTTCATCACGAACCAAGTTAGTCACAGGTACTTCAGCTGTTGGAATCAAAGCATAAGTGCTGCTGTCTGCTTCTTCTTCCAGTGGTTTAGTATGAAATAAGTCTTCACCAAACTTTGGTAATTGGCCAGTTCCGTAAAGCGTGTCATGGTTGACTAAATACGGAACATACAATTCTTGGTAGCCATGTTGTTCAGTATGTAAATCAAGCATGAATTGTGCCAATGCACGGTGCATACGAGCAATTTGCCCTTTCATGACAACAAAACGTGCACCCGTCAGTTTTACCGCAGCTGGAAAGTCTAAGCCGCCAGATAGCTCACCAAGGCTAACATGGTCTTTAACTTCGAAATCATACTGGCGAGGCTCCCCCCAACGAGCCACTTCAACGTTGTCAGAATCATCTTTACCGTCAGGTACTTGGTCATCAGGGATATTCGGGATACTCAAGGCAATATCACGGATTTCTTGTTGCAGCTTTTCAAGCTCCGCTTTTGCAGAATCCAATTTTTCGCCTAATTGGTTAACTTCTAGACGTAATGGTTCGATATCTTCACCACGTGCTTTTGCCGCACCAATAGTTTTCGATCGCGAGTTACGGTCTGCTTGCAGGGTTTCAGTTTCAACTTGTAAAACTTTGCGGCGTTCTTCTAATTCACGCAGCTTTTCCACATCAAGGGTAAAACCCCTGCGAGCCAGTTTTTCAGCAACCGCGTCTAGCTCCGTACGCAGTAAATTGGGATCGAGCATGCTTATCCTGTGATTATTGTTAGTAATTAATGATACTTTTTGAGGTGCATTCCAGCACAACAAATAAAGTAAAGTATTTCGCTATATAACCTTACCGCATTGCCCAGTTTAGCGATAGCGTTTTGTGGTGCTAATTTGATCCTGTTGGGCTAACCAGTCTAGTTTTTCAGCAAACTTGCTTTCTTGACCCCGTTTCGTAGGGTAGTAATAACGTGTTGTTTGCATAGGTTCAGGAAAATAGTTTTCCCCTGCCGCATAAGCGTTAGGTTCATCATGCGCATAACGATACTCCTTCCCAGCTCCCATTTCTTTTAATAGTTTAGTTGGGGCATTTCGAAGATGTTCTGGCACATCGTAATCCGGTTGCATTTGTGCATCTTTAATCGCAGCTTTATAGGCGGTATAAACCGCGTTACTTTTTGGTGCACAAGCTAAATAAACAATGGCTTGGGCAATTGCACGCTCACCTTCGGCAGGCCCCACTCGAGTAAAGCAATCCCAAGCTGAAATGGCTACTTGCATCGCACGAGGATCCGCATTACCCACATCTTCTGATGCAATTGCAAGTAACCGACGAGCAACATACAAAGGGTCACCACCCGCAGTGATGATCCTTGCAAACCAATATAGTGCGGCATCCGGTGCTGATCCTCTGATAGACTTATGCAGCGCAGAAATTAAGTCGTAATAACGGTCGCCTTTGTTATCAAACCTTGCGGTTCGTTCACCACTGACTTCTTTTAATAAATCAGCGGTTAAAATACGCTGCCCTTGGCCATCCGCTTCGGCCATATCCGCCATCATTTCCAGCAGATTTAATGAACGCCTAGCATCCCCATTAACCAACTGAGCAACCATTTTGCGCGTGCTGTCAGGTAGAACAATATTTTGCCCACCAAGGCCACGAGATGAGTCTGCCAGCGCTTGCAGCAATACTTGTTCAATATCATTCTCTTCAAGAGATTTAAGCAAATACACCCTAGCACGTGATAACAACGCAGAGTTTAATTCAAATGATGGGTTTTCTGTTGTCGCACCAATAAATGTAATCGTGCCATCTTCTATGTGCGGTAAAAATGCATCTTGCTGGCTTTTATTAAAACGATGAACTTCATCCACAAATAAAATGGTTCTTCGCCCTGCACTACGATTTTGCCGAGCCTTTTCAATGGATTCTCGGATTTCCTTAATACCAGAGGTAACCGCTGAGATGCGTTCAATATCGGCTTGTGCATAATTGCCAATAATTTCAGCAAGGGTTGTTTTGCCTGTTCCTGGGGGCCCCCATAAAATCATGGAGTGCAGATGACCCGCTTTAATCGCACGCGGTAACGGTTTGCCCTCTGCCAATAAATGCTTTTGGCCAATATATTGTTCAAGGGTTTCAGGCCGCATTCTTGCTGCTAAAGGTTGAAATTCATTCTGCGAAAAATCAAGAGACAGGTTACCCACTATATCCTCTTTTTTACCTCTTAAAATACCTTATATATTAACCAGCAAATACTCATGTTGCTGGTTAATATTTTTTCTAATCAAGCTTATTTTGCGTTTGAGCGCTGGTCATCTAAAGTGACACCTTTTGGCACAGTAAACTTGAATTTACTTGCATCAACGCGACCATTTTTTTGCTCTTTTAATTGATAAGCACTGGTTTGGCCATCTTGTTCAACCGCTGAAAACTGCTCAATCGTCCCTTGGGGAGAAACTGTAATGGAAAAACGTTTTAAAGTTCCATTAGTTTGTTTTGGTTTTAAATCAAACGTATTTCCTTGTTGGATGATTGAGTACTGTTTCCAATCTTTCGGGTCGTTACGTGTAATTAGTAGAAATGGCGTATCCTGCGTAGCATCCGCTAAATTAGTTACGGTCACTTGTTCTACAAACGGATTATAAAACCACAAATTTTTTCCATCTGACACCAGTACACTTTCATCCGGTGATGTCATGTTCCAATTAAATAAATTTGGGCGCTCAAGCCATAAATCTCCAACACCTTCTTGAATCAAATCCCCTTCAGGACTTGTCACTTTTTGCGAGAAGCTAGCTTGGAAGCTATTGACCTTATTCAAACGTTCTTGAAGGTCTTCGCTTGCGTCTGCCAATACTTGGCCAATATGTAAACTCAGGGCTAACGCACCCAATAACATCATTTTTTTCATCGATGAAAGACCTTAAAATTATTACCTTAAGAGGCGTCCCGTCTTTATACACCCCTTAAATTAAACCAGCAATCAGCACACTAAATTATTAATGTCCCATTGACGGAGGAGCAAGAACTTCACGGTTACCATTGTGCCCTTGCTCACTGACAATGCCTTGGACCTCCATTTGCTCAACAATCCTTGCAGCACGGTTATAACCGATCCTGAATTGGCGTTGAACCCCAGAAATGGAAACTCGTTGTTTCTCAACAACAAACTCAACAGCTTGGTCAAACAGTGGATCGAGCTCTTCGCCACCACTATCATAACCACCGCCTTCGCTATCATCACTACAGGTTGTAATGCTATCAATATATTGTGGTTTACCGCGAGCTTTCCAATCATTCACAACGGCATGAACCTCTTGGTCACGGACAAAGGCGCCGTGCACCCGCACTGGAATTGAAGAGTTTGGCGGTAAATACAGCATATCCCCCATACCGAGTAAAGACTCCGCACCGCCTTGGTCAAGGATCGTGCGCGAGTCAATTTTACTGGATACCGTAAATGCAATCCGCGTTGGAATATTTGCTTTGATTAACCCTGTAATAATATCAACCGATGGTCGTTGGGTTGCCAATACCAAATGGATACCCGCTGCACGTGCCTTTTGCGCCAATCGTGCAATTAGCTCTTCCACTTTTTTACCTGCCGTCATCATTAAGTCAGCAAACTCATCAACCATGACAACAATGTAAGGTTCTTTTTTCAGCATTGGATGCTCTGTATCCATACTATCACCAGGTTTCCAATGCGGATCAGGAATTGGCCGGCCCATTTCTTCTGCCGCTTTGATGCGGTCGTTATAACCCGCTAGGTTACGTACCCCTAATGCAGACATGAGTTTATAACGACGTTCCATTTCATTCACGCACCAGCGCAAGGCATTTGCCGCATCTTTCATGTCAGTAACCACTTCTGTCAATAGATGCGGGATACCTTCATAAATGGATAATTCGAGCATTTTCGGGTCAATCATGATAAAGCGAACATCTTCTGGTTTCGCTTTATACAAAATGCTGAGGATCATTGCATTGACCCCTACAGATTTACCAGAGCCGGTTGTCCCCGCAACGAGTAAATGTGGCATTTTTGCTAAATCAGCAACGACAGGATCGCCTTCAATATCTTTCCCTAAGACAATAGTGAGAGGAGATGGATTTTTGCGGAAGTCATCGCAATCTAATACCTCACTCAAGTAAACAGTTTGCCGTTTCTCATTAGGGAGCTCTAGGCCTACATAAGGTTTGCCCGGTATCACTTCTACAACACGTACGGCTACGGTTGACAACGAACGAGCAAGGTCACGTGACAATGTAGATATCCTTGCTGCTTTTACTCCCGGCGCTAGATCAAGCTCAAACCGAGTAATGACAGGGCCTGGAGAGAACCCAACTACTTCGGCTTTAACACGATAATCATTGAGCCTCGCTTCAATCAACCTCGCTGTTTGTTCTAGTTTGAACATGTCCACTGGCTCTTCTTGCGCTGGCGGGCTTGCCAGCAAATCAAGAGATGGCATTGGCGTTGTTGGTTTCGGTAATGGTTGGTCATTACGCACTAAGAACGGGTGGAATAAGCTATCTTGCTGTGGCTGCTGTGGCTGCTGTGGCTGCTGTGGCTGCTGTGGCTGCTGTGGCTGCTGTGGCTGCTGTGGCTGCTGTGGCTGCTGTGGCTGCTGTGGCTGCTGTGGCTGCTGTGGCTGCGCAAAAGTTTGTGTTACTGATGGTGAGTTGCCAAGCCCTTCAGCAATATTATCAATATTATTTTGCGGAGCCGTAGGTAGAACAGAAGACGTACTAAATGACGGCATAAATAATGGGTCAGCAGGCTCGTTGTCAACCAAATCATCAACAGGGGTAAAACTATCCAGTACAGAGAACTCTTTTCTTAAATCAATTCTAGGCTCAAAGTCCTCTTGTACTTGCGAAGAATACTCTTGCGTGAACTGAGGTTGATAGCCATTATCAACGACTGGCGCAACTTCCTCAGGCTCTGGAATTGTATGCGTATTATTGGACTGTTGTGAAGCCGACGCCCAACGGTGTTCAATTTCTGGCTGCGTAAATGAGCTGATTTTATTTTCTGTCATTGGCTCATTTTGTAATGGTTCTTCATCTGAATGTACGCTATTTAATGGCGCTTCATAATCCGTTTCATCAACTTCACCATAACGTTCGCGTTGCTGCTCTAAAAACTGCGCTCGTAGTAATTCACCTTGTTGTGCTTCATCATCAGTTTCAAGTTGCTCAGACTCACTCGCAGACCACTGCTGATATATCTGCTCACGTTTAGAAGCTTCTTCTTCACGCCGCTGTAGTTCTGCATCACGTAACGATGGAATGCGAATACCATATAACTCACGACGAGTCGGTAAGCGAACAGGGTTTGGCCGCGGAAGCTCTGGTTCCATATTTTGTTTAACCTGAGCATGACGTTCCAGCGCAGCCACTGAAATACCCGCAGCTGCTAATGCCGCAGGGTTAGAGACCCTTTCAGTGACTGATGAAGGAATAACACTTTGCGTTATATTGGTAGTGTCAAATGATGGAACTGAGTGAGTTTGTGATTCAAAAGCCGCTTGCTGAACGGGCGTTTCTTGTTTATCCGAATACTCTTGGTAAGCGGTATTACCTTGTTTTTGTGATTCTGATTGTTGATTATGCTGAACACTAAACAACTGTTCTTCTGGTGCAACATATGGCGACGCTTGAGCTAACGGCTCATTAACGGTATCTGAAGTTGTATCAAAACCAGCACCAAGCTTAGGCTGGTAATCTTCAGGTACTTCAAAATGATATGTGCTCGGCTCATCCACTGCAGAGAAGGCCGTTACTGGAACTTGCTCAGACACGCTTTGATTCACCAATGGGATTGCGTTTTCTGTCGCTGTCATCGCTTCATTCGTCGTTTTTTCCGTTGTTGGAGCGATTTCAGTGACTAATTCAGCCACTGTGGGAGCAGAAAATAAAATATCATCCGCATCAATATTTTCTAGATCGTCATTGGCCCTGTGCTCAGCTTCTTGCGCACGCTGTAAAGCCCCTTCAGTCTCTTCAACGTCATAATCATAGTTATCTAAATCATCTCCCCTTGCTCGATTTGTCAGCAACGTAATTGGGAGAAGCACAGCCGCACCAATTTTTTCTGCGATTGTAAGCCATGACCACCCAGTAAACAGGGTAAAGCTTATTGCCCATAAAAATAGCAATGCTAACGTAGCGCCTAATGAATTGAACCACGGCATAATGGCACTGCTAAATACACTGCCAATCACTCCACCAGAGGCGAAGTTAGGTAAGTCGTCAAAATTGAGAGCCGCGAGTCCACAAGAGGATAAAATAAGTGCTAAACCACCGATTAATCTTAATGATAAAGAGAAAAAGTCAATATATCGGCGCTGACTTTCGTATTGAAAAATCGCCCAGCACCCTAGAAGTAATAAGGGGGGAATAGCAAATGCAAGAATACCAAAAGCCGAGAAAAGGATGTCAGCGCTCCATGAACCAACACTTCCCCCTAAATTCTTCACTGGGGCATTCCAAGTTGTCTGTGACCAGCTTGGATCTGAAGGGCTGAAGCTCAATAAAGCCACCATTAAGAAGAGTGCGCTCAAGCATATTGCGAGCAAAATAACCTCTAATAGCCGCCTTCCGCTACTTAGTTTTTTAAATTTGATGTGTTTATCTTCTGTATATTCTTGGCTCATTATTGTTTCTTTGCTAACTGATGTTCTTGACTAACCTAGGTTTATTCTACCATTAAACGACTGACTCTGCCTGCTTTACAACATCTAAGGTAAATCAGGGCATTATGAAAACGCTAAGGTGCAGTATTCCATCTAATGTATGACGATTCAATTTCTATTTCTCATCAAAAGTCCTAAATATTTATAGCTTTAGAATCAATAAATTGAAAATAAAATTTATCAATTGCTAAGTAATTTTTGCAAGATAACACAGAAAGACTGGGATTGCGGTCAGACAATGCCTTTTAAAGACGAGACATTACGTTTTTATCTAGCAGCAAATGAGGTGAGAAAAACGGAACAACGCTGAGTAAACTCAGCGTTGAAACTGCAGTGCGGCAACAAAGCTGAAATGCTGTGCTGAAGCGAGGTTAAAAAGCTATGATTAGCGAGTTTTGATCACTAAGCGATTGCTTTGTTTAACTTCTTCCATAACTACATAGGTGCGAGTGTCGTTTACACCTGGTAAACGTAACAGAGTTTCACCTAACAGTTTACGATATGCGGACATATCTGGCACACGCGTTTTCAACAGGTAGTCAAAGTCACCAGAAACCAAGTGACATTCCTGAATTTCTTCCAATTTTTGAACTGCAGTATTGAATTGCTCAAACACATCAGCTGCACCGCGGTTGAGTGTAATTTCAACAAACACGAGTAAAGATGCATCTAAGTAGTGTGGGTTTAATAACGCCGTATAGCCAGAGATAAATCCTTGTCTCTCAAGACGACGCACACGCTCTAAACAAGGTGTTGGGGATAAACCAACTCGTTTAGATAATTCTACGTTAGAAATTCGCCCGTCTTTTTGTAGCTCGTTTAATATATTCCTGTCGATACGGTCAAGGTCTTTGCCTGGACGCTTTTTATTGTCAATCATCTCTTTATCTCTCTTTCTCTAATTGTTATTTTCTACATCTAAAAATAAGCACCTTAGCCACCACCTTTTTTATTTAGGAATTCGTGTTCAGGAGCAAATTTTGTTCGTAATGCTGAAGTTAGTGTGAATGTAATTATCACCCACAATTTTTACTTGTATTTTAAATTTGTAAGTAGTGTAAAGTTAATTTTCCAGTGAGAACAAAAATGCGCCATTTCCATTGATCCGCTAGATAATTAACTCTTACACTGATGTTTTCGCAAATGCGCAGCCGATTGTCAAAGCAAATGAATAAAAATCAGTACAAGATTTCGCTTTTTTTTCCAGTAAAACGTTTCGCAGCCTTAATTCAAGATAATTCCTAAAAATTGTGATGCGTGACACAAGCAACTTTTTGTCACACTTTTTTACATTTTGTCGGTTTTACCTATTAATGAAATAAGCCAAATGAAACTAAGTCGCACTTAAACCACTTTTGTTAGCCTCTTATTTCTCCTACAATCTGATAAATGCTTTTTAGATTAAAGAGGAATTCATGAGCACAACAACACATCGCAAGTTAATCATTCTTGGTTCTGGCCCAGCTGGCTATACTGCGGCTGTCTATGCTGCACGTGCAAACTTAAACCCAGCATTGATTACTGGGGTGGAAAAAGGCGGTCAATTGACCACCACAACTGAAGTTGAAAACTGGCCTGGTGACCCAGAAGGTTTAACTGGCCCAGGGCTTATGGAACGCATGCATGAGCACGCGTCAAAATTTGATACTGAAATCATTTCTGACCATATCCAAAAAGTGGACTTAAAACAACGTCCTTTCCGTTTAATTGGCGATGAAAATGAATATACCTGTGACGCTTTAATTATTGCGACAGGCGCTTCCGCACGTTATATCGGTCTGCCTTCAGAAGAAGCGTTCAAAGGCCGTGGCGTTTCAGCTTGTGCAACCTGTGATGGTTTCTTCTATCGTAATCAAAAAGTGGCTGTCGTTGGTGGTGGAAACACCGCGGTAGAAGAAGCGCTGTACCTTTCTAATATTGCATCAGAAGTCCATTTAATTCATCGCCGTGATAGCTTCCGTGCAGAAAAAATCCTTATTAACCGTTTAATGGATAAAGTTGAAAACGGTAATATTATCCTGCATACCGACCGTACATTAAATGAAGTCTTAGGTGATGACATGGGGGTTACAGGTGTGCGCTTAGAGTGTACTAAAACACACGCAACAGAAGATATCCCTGTTATGGGCGCATTTATTGCCATCGGCCACAGTCCAAATACGGGCATTTTTGAAGGTCAACTCGATTTAGACAACGGTTATATTAAAGTGCAATCAGGCACCCAAGGTAATGCGACCCAAACCTCTGTTGAAGGTGTGTTCGCTGCCGGTGATGTCATGGACCACATCTACCGTCAAGCCATTACCTCTGCGGGCACAGGCTGTATGGCCGCCTTAGATGCAGAGCGTTATCTTGATGGCTTAGCATCTAAATAATCAATAAATTATTGTGATTTAAATAGGCTTCAATGTTTATTCAATTGAAGCCTTTTTTGTTACTGATATTACCCATCTTAACTATTGGTTTTACATATATTTTTAAGAGCAAGTTTATATTGTACTTCTCGAATACTCCCTATACTGTTTTTACATAACATTTACGAATATAGGTGTAGGTATGGGGCAACAATTAGAACGTGATGCCATTCGCGGTTATTCTTATTTTATTATTGTCATACTTGCCGTGATGCAAGGCATCGTCATCACTGCCACCACTGATTACGCCATCCGTATAGAAAGCCAATTAAGCGCGACCACTCTATATCTGCCTATTTTGCTCGCTATTTTTGTTCCTTCAGCAATAAGTTTCCTAATTACCAATGCAAGATCCGGTATTTTTTATCTCAACATCGTCGTTATTATTGGGTTAATTTTCTGGCTCAATTACTGGCATGCCCAAGACTTTAAAAATCCTGCAGATACAGACCCATTCTTCTCCTTTATCACCCTAACCGTCCTGTTCTTTTTTATGCTTCCTTGGATGCAACTGTGGCAAGTAACAAGAACATGGAAAATCGATTACGGTTGCTTAATGGGGCTATATATTAAAAATACCTTTTTAGGTGTTCTAGCTGCTGCTATCGGTGGGTTGCTAACTCTAATCATAAAAATAGCCAGTTTCCTATTTGATATTGTTAACCTTAATTTTTTGAGTGAAGCTCTTGATAACGACGTTATCTACTGGGTGAGCTTTGCACTTGGCTTCAACGTGAGTTTAGTTTTTTTACGGGCAACACTAAATGTACAGCTCAGTAATTTTGCTAGCTTTATTGCTCGTTTTTTCTTACCCCTCTTAAATATTGTTGCCGTTATTTTCTTAGGTGGTTTTGTTGTTTCCTACTTTTCAGGTTTAAGCTCCACGAATTTAGGCTCCGCGGTGATGCTATGGTTTTTAATTTTAAACCTCATTTTCATCAATTTTGTGTATGGCGATGGCACTAGCCAATATCAATACCGTACAGGTCTAAATGGTTTTGTCTTAGTTAGCATTATTCTACTCAATGCATTTTCAGTGCTTTCCCTCTATGGCATTCTGGTACGAGTAAACCAGTATAGTTGGAGCGTTGAACGCCTGTATGCATTTACTATTGCCTTATTTCTATTTGTATTGGTTTTTGCTTACAGTATTGCCATTATTTATAAAAGATCAGCTTGGATGTCCTATTTAGGGTTTATCAATAAAGCGGGAATTTTGTCTCTAATTGCCATTATATTGGTCATTAACAGCCCTATTGCTGATTTTAAACGCATCACACTAAACAGTATTCTTGCTGGCGTTGAAAATGGCAAAATTAAAGTCAATAGTTCGCTTGCTTATGACTTAAAACAATTAGGTGAAAAAGGGCTACAGGCTTTTGAGCAACTCAATAACAACCCTGAATATCAAAAACTATTCCAAACTAGCCCTTATGAAGAAGAACAGCGTAAGCCGCTGAAATCAGTATTAATTCAAGCTAAAAATAGCCCTACAATACCAGACAAATGGTTCGATCTCGGAGAAAACCTTAGCAGTGCGTGGTATTGCACTTCACAATACGACCCATACCCATGTGTAGGCTTTATGGCCGATGTAAACCAAAACAACCAAAATGATGTGGTTATGTGCTATTCCTACCCAAGTAGTTCGAGTATTGATTGCAATATATGGCAACAAACGGAACAGAGCTGGGAGTTAATGGATACGCAAACTCGCACATTTAATACCATGCAAGAAAAAGCTCAGGCTTGGGATAATTTATTAAAAGGAAATTTTAAATTAAAACCCAAAGAATGGTTAATGATAGACCCCACTTCTTAATACTAATTAAAAATGCAGGTGACTTAACATTTCTTTGTTAAGCCACCTTTTCATTACGTAAAAATACAGTAACATCTCAAGATTATTACATCCCAAACTTTACTGAAATATTAAACTTACCTTTATAAAACAATTTAATAACAAAATACAACTCACCGTAAATAACCCACTTTTATTATGTAACATATCGTGGTGAAGCTGTTATGATGTACCCTAGTACCCGAATTTATGGGTAAGATCAAAAACGCAGATTTTCTTATAACCACCAATTGCGTTACCAGATCAAAAAATTATCGTTCTCATGCGGTATAAAATAGTCCAACTGTAATATAGCGCATGGTAAAAGCAACGTTAGGTTGGTATTTCCTAACTATACTCAATGACATTAAAACTACACCTGCTAACTAAATCATTATGGATAAATCAAGACAGACTGAATTGGTACGTTGGTTAAAACAACACAGTGCCCCTGCCAAGCGCTGGTTGCGGATCTCTATGTTACTAGGTATTTTGAGCGGATTACTGATTATTGCTCAAGCCTGGTTCTTAGCTGTTATCTTACAAGCATTGATTATGGATAACGTTCCTCGAGAACAGCTATTAACTCCCTTTATTCTTCTGATTTGCGTTTTCATCTTACGTGCAATTGTCACCTATATACGAGAACGTGTTGGCTTTCGTTGTGGCCAAGTGGTGCGCCAAGAAATACGCACCATGGTACTCGATAAACTTCAAGAGCTCGGCCCTGTATGGGTTAAAGGTAAGCCTGCGGGTAGCTGGGCCACGATTATTCTTGAACAAATTGAAGACATGCAAGACTACTATTCACGCTATCTTCCACAAATGTATTTAGCGGGGATCATCCCCATTATGATCCTGATTGCTATTTTCCCATTTAACTGGGCTGCTGCACTTATTTTATTCGTCACTGCCCCGCTAATTCCTATTTTTATGGCATTAGTCGGCTTAGGTGCTGCGGACGCTAACCGCCGTAATTTTATTGCATTAGGTCGTTTAAGCGGTAGTTTTCTCGATAGATTACGAGGCCTTGATACCTTACGGTTATTTTTTCGTGAAAAGGCAGAAATTAAGCAAATTCGCGAATCAACAGAGGATTTTCGTTCCAGAACGATGGAAGTACTAAGAATGGCATTTTTGTCTTCCGGTGTACTTGAGTTTTTTGCATCGATTTCTATTGCTGTTGTTGCCGTCTATTTTGGTTTTTCTTACCTAGGTGAAATGAATTTTGGTAGCTACGGTTTACCTGTCACGCTATTTGCAGGTTTTCTTGCCTTGATACTGTCTCCAGAGTTTTTCCAACCACTACGAGATCTTGGCACATACTACCACGCCAAAGCACAAGCTGTTGGTGCCGCTGAAACACTCGAAACATTGTTAAACAGTGATGGGGAACAAAACACTCAACAAGGAACCCAAACACTAAGCGATGATGCTATCTATATTCAGGCTAAACAATTAGAAATTTTATCCCATGATGGAGTGCGCCTTGCTGGGCCATTAGATTTCAATATTGAACCACAACAACGTATTGCGATTGTTGGTCAAAGTGGCGCAGGGAAAAGCTCATTACTCAATTTATTGTTAGGCTTTTTGCCTTATCGCGGCTCCATCACCGTAAATGGTGTTGAACTTCGTGAATTATGTCCTGATAAATGGCGTGAATTACTTGGCTGGGTTGGGCAAAACCCTCACCTTCCAGAGCAAACACTGGTTGAAAACATCTGTTTAGGCAAGCCAAATGCTACAGAGGCAGAAATTCAACAGGCTATTGATAATGCATATGTTTCCGAATTCTTAGCCCATTTGCCTGACGGTCTAAATACCAAATTAGGTGACTATGCCGCCCGCCTTTCGGTCGGGCAGGCTCAGCGTGTTGCCGTTGCACGAACCCTGTTGAAACCTTCTCGTATGCTACTTCTAGATGAGCCCGCTGCGAGCTTAGACTCCCACAGTGAGCAACGTGTTATGCAAACACTTAACCAGCTATCAAGTCAGCAAACAACCCTTTTAGTCACCCATTTGCTGGAAGAAACCCTTGATTATGACCAAATTTGGGTAATGGCTAATGGTCAAATCATTCAGCAAGGTAATTACACACAACTAAGTCAATCAGAAGGCGCTTTTGCCCAGTTACTTGCCCATCGCAGTGAGGAGCTTTGATAATGAAAATTTTATTACCTTTCTTAGCCCTTTACCGCCGCCATTGGTTTTTAATTACATTAGGTATCATCTTAGCGATTGTGACCTTACTGGCGAGTATTGGTTTACTTACCCTTTCCGGTTGGTTTTTAGCCGGAACCGCAATTGCTGGTTTTCCGGGTCTTTACTATTTTAATTACATGTTACCCGCAGCAGGTGTCCGTGGCGCCGCTATTTTTCGTACCGCTGGCCGTTATGGAGAACGCCTAGTTAGCCACGATGCCACCTTTAAGGTACTTGCCCATTTACGGGTTTTTGCTTTTAGTAAAGTATTACCCCTTTCACCGGGAGGTATCAGCCGTTTCCGTCAAGGGGAGTTACTCAATCGCCTCGTCGCTGACGTAGAAACCCTAGATCATCTCTATTTACGCGTTTTATCACCGATCATTACTGCATTTTTTGTTACCTTTGTCCTTATTTTTGGTTTAAGTTATCTCGACCCTCGTCTTGCGTGGACACTGGGTGGCATCATGCTGTTTTTACTGTTTACCATGCCATTTATATTTTATCGTGCTGGCAAACCCATCGGCCGTGAACTAACCGAATTACGTGGAAGTTATCGCACTATTTTAACCTCTGCACTGCAAGGGCAAGCTGAGCTAACATTGTTTGGCGCCACTGACCGTTTTCGTCAAAACTTGCTTAATATTGAAAACAAATGGCAAATACGCCAACAACAGCAAGCGGCACTTACTGGGCTATCTCAAGCCATTATTTTATTTGCCTCTGGTGTGACTGCGACACTACTTCTTTGGATGGCTGCCGACCATGTGGGAGGGGATACTAAACCGGGGGCTCTCATTGTTTTGTTTGTTTTCTGTGCGCTGGCTGCTTTCGAAGCACTAGGACCAGTTGCGGTAGCTTTTCAACATATGGGGCAGGTGATTGCGTCTGCTACTCGCGTTTCCCAATTAATGACCGCGAAACCGGAGGTAACTTTCCCAAGTGAAAGCCCTTCAATCGCAACATTGGAAAGCCTGACTGTCGACAATATTTCATTTACCTATCCAGAGCAGCCATTTGCCGTTCTTCACAATGTATCTTTAACGTTAAATAAAGGCCAACACCTTGCTTTATTAGGTAAAACTGGCTGCGGTAAATCAACGCTCCTTCAATTATTAACTCGTGCTTGGGATGTTGATAGCGGAACCATCTACTTAAATGGCACGCCTATTAACGAATTTAGCGAAAAATCGTTACGCAATATGATGTCTGTTGTGCCACAACGGGTTCATGTCTTTAGTGATACATTACGCAATAATCTATTACTCGCCAATGAACAAGCGACTGATATCGAATTAAATGAAGTATTGCAACAAGTTGGCTTGGGCAATTTATTAGAAAACGAATTAAAGCTTAATGCATGGATGGGAGAAGGCGGTCGACAGCTTTCAGGTGGGGAACAGCGCCGCTTAGGCATTGCCCGTGCTTTGTTACATAATACCCCATTAATTCTAATGGATGAGCCAACGGAAGGGCTTGATGCGCATACAGAACAACAGATTTTAGCACTACTCAAAGAAAAATGCGCTGATAAAACATTAATTGTCATTACTCACCGCATGCAGGGCTTAGAGGAAATGGATAACATTTGTGTGATGGATAATGGTAAAATCATCGAACAAGGTACTCATCAAGCGCTGTTAGGCATGCAAGGCCAGTATTATCAGTTCCGCCAGCGCCACTGGGCACAGCAACCGCTCTGAGGCGTATATGTATCAATTAGATGACGACTCCTATTTATTCCCTCCCGTGTCTGAAGCCATGCGGGAGCCCAATGGTTTATTAGCGATTGGCGGAGATCTTTCATCAAAAAGGCTGCAAGCCGCTTATTATGATGGTATCTTTCCTTGGTTTAATCCTGGAGAGATGCCTTTATGGTGGTCTCCGGACCCTAGAGCAGTACTCATGGTTGGTGAGCTTCATATTAGCCGGTCAATGAAAAAAGTATTAAAAAAGCAGACTTATCGCATTACCGTTAACCATGCATTCAAGCAAGTTATTGAAGCTTGTTCTGTACGCCAAGAAGGCACATGGATTTTACCCGAAGTTCAAGCTGGGTATTTGGCATTACACCAAGCAGGAATGGCTCATTCCATTGAAGCTTGGTATGGCGATAAACTCGTTGGAGGCCTGTATGGTGTGAACATGGGGCACCTATTTTGTGGGGAATCTATGTTCAGTAGAATGAATGATGCATCCAAATTTGCTTTTATTACGTTCTATTTTCATTTTTTGCGCTATAATGGGCAACTTTTTGATTGTCAGGTACTTAACCACCATACCGCCTCAATGGGCGCAAAAGAGATATCCCGTAGGGATTTTTTACATATTCTTTATCGGTGGCGTGACAAAGCGATTGACTCCGCCTGCTGGATACCGCAATCGATTGAAATACCGCCAATTTTCGATTAATGAATTTTGGTTTTACATTAATTTTATTCCTTCACTTAAAAATAAAGATCGCGTTAAAATGCGACACTTCTTTACTTAGTGCGGGTTTTTGGGCATTATCTTGCCCGTTAAAAATCACGGTTATTAAACTTAGAGGATTAGATGGCCAAAGAAGACAATATTGAAATGCAGGGCACAGTTTTAGATACCCTGCCAAACACAATGTTCCGTGTTGAACTGGAAAACGGTCACGTGGTGACTGCTCATATTTCTGGAAAAATGCGTAAAAACTATATCCGCATCCTGACAGGCGACAAGGTAACTGTAGAGTTAACACCTTATGACCTGAGCAAAGGCCGAATCATTTTCCGTAGCCGTTGATATTCGCTTCAGGCAAGGCCTGACAACCACAGGTGCATTGATACACCTGTGGTCTATTCGTCAGAATACCGCATCCTCCGGAGAGGCCTTGTGCACGCTACTGAAGCTGTATGTCAGTGTGTTACTTTTTTCATCAAGCCCGATACTTACAGAGCCACCATTCGTTAGTGAACCAAATAGCAACTCGTTTGCTAATGGTTTTTTCAGGTTATCCTGAATGGTGCGAGCCATAGGTCGGGCACCCATCGCTTTATCATAACCTTTTTCACATAACCAACGGCGAGCCGCCGCGCTAACTTCAATTGATACGCCTTTCTCATCAAGTTGAACTTGTAATTCCACAATGAACTTATCAACAACTTGCGTAATAATTTCCGGAGTTAATGAGTTAAACCAAATGATACCATCAAGGCGGTTGCGAAACTCTGGTGAGAATGCCTTTTTGATTTCTGACATCGCATCAGTACTATTATCTTGCTCAGCAAAACCAATAGAACGACGCTGAGTTTCTTGTACCCCTGCGTTGGTTGTCATTACCACAACAACATTTCGAAAATCTGCTTTACGGCCGTTGTTATCCGTTAAAGTACCGTGGTCCATTACCTGTAAGAGGATATTAAACACATCAGGATGGGCTTTTTCGATTTCATCTAACAGCACCACTGAGTGAGGATGTTTAATAACTGCATCAGTCAGTAAACCGCCTTGATCAAAGCCGACATAGCCAGGAGGAGCCCCAATTAAACGACTAACAGTATGACGCTCCATATACTCGGACATATCAAAACGTAATAATTTAATATCCAGCGCTTTGGCTAACTGAACAGTGACCTCCGTTTTACCCACCCCCGTCGGACCTGCAAACAAGAAAGAACCCACCGGTTTATTTTCTAACCCTAAACCTGCCCGATTCATTTTAATTGCCTCAGACAACGAATCTATCGCTTTGTCTTGCCCAAACACTAACATTTTCAAACGAGAGTCGAGTGTCTTGAGTTTGTCTTTATCACTTGAAGAAACGGTTTTTTCAGGAATGCGGGCGATACGCGCCACAACAGTTTCAATTTCGGGTACACCAATGGTTTTTTTACGCTTACTTGGTGCAACCAATCGCGTTCGCGCACCAGCTTCATCGATCACATCAATGGCTTTATCAGGCAAATGTCTATCAGTGATATATTTAATAGATAAATCCACCGCGGCTTGAATTGCCTTTGCGGTATACCGAACATCATGATGCGCTTCATATTTAGGCTTTAACCCATTGATGATGCGAATTGTTTCTTCTGGAGTTGGTTCCACAATATCAATTTTCTGGAAACGACGCGCCAATGCTCTGTCTTTCTCAAAAATACTGCCAAATTCTTGATATGTTGTAGAACCAATAACACGAATTCGGCCACTGGATAGCAACGGTTTAATTAAATTTGCCGCGTCAACTTGCCCACCAGAGGCCGCCCCTGCACCGATGATAGTGTGTATTTCATCGATAAATAAAATACTCTTCGGATCTTTTTCCAGCATTTTTAATAATGCTTTGAAGCGTTTCTCAAAGTCACCACGGTATTTAGTTCCCGCCAGTAATGAGCCAATATCTAATGAATAAATTGTGCAGCCTTTCATTACGTCAGGAACATCATCTTGCTCAATACGCCATGCTAGCCCTTCGGCAATCGCGGTTTTACCGACACCTGACTCGCCAACTAATAGTGGGTTATTTTTACGACGGCGACACAGTACTTGAATGGTACGCTCTAATTCAGCCTGACGTCCAACTAGAGGGTCGATATTCCCTTTCTTGGCCTGCTGGTTCAAGTTGGTCGTAAAGTTGTCCATATGGTCTTCTGGGACCGGCTGCTCTTCATTTTGCATGCTACTAGAGGGGATATCTTGTTCTGATGGCGACTCTTCGCCTTTTATCGTGCCATGGGATATATAATTAACCACATCTAAACGGCTAACATCATGTTTACGTAATAAGTACGCAGCTTGGGATTCTTGCTCACTAAAAATTGCGACTAATACATTTGCGCCGCTAACTTCGTTACGCCCAGATGATTGCACATGAAAAACGGCGCGCTGTAATACACGCTGAAAACTCAACGTAGGCTGGGTGTCTCTGCTATCATTTTCGGGTAACAAAGGTGTCGTTTGCGCGATGAAGTGTTCAAGTTCTTGACGTAATGCAACAAGATCAACCTTACAAGCATCTAAAGCTTCGCGAGCAGAGATATTACTCAGTAGCGCTAGCAATAGGTGCTCTACAGTCATAAACTCATGGCGGCTGTCTTTCGCTTTCGTAAAAGCTACGTTTAAACTAAGCTCCAGTTCTTGATTGAGCATAAGCACCTCCCAAAATTGATATTAAGCCAAATTAGACTTTCTCTATAGTGCAAAGCAAAGGGTACTCATGTTCACGAGCAAAAGTATTGACTTGTGCCGCTTTTGTTTCAGCAACCTCTGCAGTAAAAATTCCACAAACTCCCTTTCCTTGAATATGGACATCTAACATTATCTGTGTAGCGCGTTCTTCATCAAAAGAAAAGTATTTTTGTAACACTTCGACAACAAAATCCATCGGAGTGTAATCGTCATTATTTAATAGCACCTTATACATCGAAGGTGGCTGTAAGGTTTGTTCTATTTCATCTTTAAAAATGACATCAGTTTTAAATGTGCCCAGAAAATCACTCATTACTTTCTTGCTCAGTGTTTAACTTCAATTTAAGCATAGTCTTTATTATCAACGATTTCTATCAATCATATTGATAACACCACAAAACTATACCATTTCGTAACCATGCTGTTTTTGTTTATATTGCTTCAAGTCACAGTGTACCATGGGAATCACCTTTGCTTCCATGGTTAGCAATCTGTGAGCCACATCAAATATTATAGAAAATGAGCGCTATTGATTAGCGAATTCTTAACACTTTCCACTAATTCCTGTACCTCGCCTCTTGACCTTAGAAGGCAATTTATTACAGTATATTTTACGAACAAATAACATCGTACTTATACTTATTTTGTGTGTTTTTTATACATTACTTTAAACGCAAATATTGGTAAATCTGAAGGATGAAATATGGAGACGGGTATCGTTAAGTGGTTCAATAACGCAAAAGGCTTTGGTTTTATTTGCCCGGCTGATGGCGGAGAAGATATTTTTGCTCATTATTCCTGTATTCAAATGGACGGTTACAGGACACTAAAAGCTGGCCAGAAAGTTCAATTTAGTGTGACTATTGGCCCAAAAGGTAATCATGCAGACCTCATTGTTCCTATTAACACTGAGGATGTCCCAGACAACATTACCGAATTAAATCAATAGCTCAGCAATAGAGCACAGTTAATTATTTTAGTAATACTGACAACACTAATAATTAACTGTGACTATTTATCAATTAATCACTTCTTTACTGCACCATTGCCCGCGGTTTGCAGGTGCGACATATCACCATATAGTGACGTTAATAAATCATACTGTTCAACATCATAAAACGCACATTGCTTTCCTGTGAATGCTTTAGCCACTTCTATCATAAATTTCACTGTCGCTGCAATGTCAACCTCATGGCTAGCCCCTGTAGAACAACCAGGCACCACCGTTTCTGAGCAGATAGCGACGCCAACCACAGGCGCAGATGTAGATACTGCAGGTTGTAATATACTGTTGATATGATGCAGGCCATTACCATATGGCGTGATATCTTGAATTGACAACGGGAATGTCACCGCTTTTTGGCCACTGCTCCACTCCATCAAACGGATTAAATCCTCTGATACAGGTAAAATATAGCCATTTTTTACCGTTGGAGACAGCGCATACCCTTTATGATTGAGTAAACGATTTCCCTTTGTGGTATCTACAGACAAAATAGCATCCGCTTCAGGGATAGCTTCATGTTGATTCATCGTGGCATCTTCAAGGGGGGAGTCCATGAAATCAACAGGTGTATGCGGACGTGTTGGCGCATTGGGGCAAATATGTGTCGTGATCACGACATCGCCGAGTAGCCGATCGCCCTTTTCATGCATTTGTGCCAGTTTAAGCGCTGCTGCAAGTGCGGCAATCGCACCGTCTGCATCAGAGACAACACCAATTCGAGAAGGCCTAGCACCAATTCCGCCTAACCGCCCGATGATCCCCAGCGTTGGCGCATCTTTATGGTGTGATTTACCTTGTGTTCCTGGAATAAGAATACGAACAAAATCGCTTTGCCCTTTGTTATCCTTAACCGTTTTAGACATGACTTCAATGTGTGGGAAATCTTGGAACAATGCAACAATGTCTTCACCTTTAACACTAGCGCAATCGATTAGCTCATATAGGCAAAGAGTTTGTTTTAGACTCATTGTACTTCCTTTAATTTTTTTTATGGGAGTGAAGAGCTACTTTGAGGTTAACTTGCATAAAATAGCGAGTTAACCTCATTTCGCTCTAGATGGAGCCTCACGTAATTGAGGTTCCACTTTTCCTGATGAAGGCGTATTCACGCACTTAAAATACTAACAATATAAATATTTATAATTTACTGATTACTTCTACTACCTACTTCTTACTACTGATTGCTTTTATGACACGAAATAAGTTCATGACTTATTTATGCTTTTTTGCAACCAATATGGGTCACCCACCATACAACCAAGATAAGCGGCTTTATGGCAAAGACTCTTGGATAACAGCGCCATAACCTCATCATTCATTTGCGTCGCAGGCAAACTTAAACACAAGGCATATAACGTATTTTGCGCTGGGTCGAACACCGTGCTAGATATGGAAGCGACTCCAGCAACGGATTCATCCATCGAAAATTCCCAGCCGCGCTCAGCCACTAAATCCAAACGCTCAACTAATTTACCGCGCTCTTCTTTGGGTTCACGGTCAATAATTTTTGACCGCTCATTTAGCGGTAACCTTGCTAATAATGCACGCCCCGTTGACGTTCCCAGTATAGGTAAACGTGTCCCCGGTTGAGTAATCACTTGCAACATGCTATTGCCAAAGCGTGCATGAACGACACGAACCATATCATCGTCAAGTGCTGACACATAACTGGTAAAACCGCTATCTTTCGCAAGTTCATCAAGCGCTTCAAGCATCATATCGATTAACGGATTCATTCCCCTAGCTCGATGCGCTAATTCCATAATCAGCAAACCTGGCCGATATATCGGTGCATTGTTTTTCTTTTCTAGCAACCCAAGCTCTGCCATTTGCTTTAAAAGGCGGGAAGCCGAGCTTTTAGGCATACCTAATTCATTAACCAACGTTGTCACAGTCAGCTCATTTCCAGAACGCAGGAACAGTTGGTAAACGTCAACAACGCTAGATAAAATACTCATGACCCTAAACCTTGGGTTAATACACTGTAGCTTTGTGGCTTTCTATCTCTCAGATAAGGCACTTTTAAGCGGGTATGGGCTTGGTTTAAAAAATCAACCTCACCAATTAATAGCGCCTCACCTTCACAGCTGGCTTCACAAAGTACTTGGCCGCGAGGACCTAAAACCTTACTACCACCAAATAAATGCAAATCTTCTTCATGACCCCAACGGTTCACTGCAAGTAAGTGAGTTCCATTTTCTAATGCACGACATGCACTGTTAATATCCCAAACATCTCGGTCTTGAACACACCAAGCTGAAGGAGCTAATAACAATTCGGCACCTTGTAATGTTAAAATTCGTGCGACTTCGGGAAAGCCCATGTCATAACAAATCATGATACCGATTTTACCAATCGGTGTTTCAAACACAGGGAAACTATCACCGCGTCCAAACCACTGTTTTTCTAGTCCAAAAGCATGAACTTTACGGAAAACACCACTGATACCCTCGCATCCAGGGTTCCAAACACCGACAGAGTTATATATATCGCCTAAATATTCACCGCGCTCAACAAAACCGCTCACAATAGTGATATTTAGACGAGTAGCAAGCTCGCTAAATAGCGTATAAGTTTCACTTCCGATAGAATCACTTAAATCCCACAACTTAGTGGTCAGTAAGTCGCCACGGTAACCTGTTGTCGCCAGTTCAGGAAAACAGATCAATTTTGCTCCTGAATCCGCGGCTTGTTGGCACAACTGTGCCATTCGTTGCAAGTTATTGGTTTTATTGCCTAGTTCTGAATCAAACTGAGCCAGAGCAACTTTAACTTTTGTACCTGACATTGTTTAATCCTTAATCTAAATGAGAGACTTTGCGAAAGTGTACCGTTTCAACACCTTTCGCTTTCGCCTGCCAGCGCATGCCTATCCAATAGGCTACTGCACCAGTAATCAAAGAGTTAAGCGCAGGGATACCATAGTCAGCGTGCAATGGACCTAATTCCGAAGTTCCCCATCCAACAGCTACGGCAATCACCCACACAACTAAGGTAACAGGGTTATATGCTTCACAGCTTGGTGGTAATATGCCTTGCTCTCGAGTGATATCTAATTCTTTGCGATCACGCTTCAATAAATAATAGTCAACAACCATAATCCCTGCGACAGGCGGGATGGCTATTCCTAAGTAAATTAAGAAACCAATAAAGTTATCTAAGATCCCTAACATTGAAGCAATTGTGCCGAAGATACCAATCACCCACGTTAAATAGCGGCGGTCAAAGCGCTTATTGAAGATGGCATTTAGCAGTGTTGAAAAACCTAAAGATGACGAATACAGATTGATGTCATTCATTTTTATTGTCGAGAAGATAACAATCGATGCACCTAATAGGCCAGTCAGTGCCATCATTAAATCAAATACTTGGCTTGTACGTAATGATAATGCCATTAGTACCGCTATCATATTGACCAGTAGCTCACCAAAAAATGTGCCGATGAGAGTCATCCAAAACACATCTTTAGGCCCTTTCATAAAGCGGCTGATATCGGGTGTTGTTACTGCTGCAATAATAAAACCACCAGCAACCATTGTGATGGCCGCAGGCATAGTCATTAATGGCCCGGCGGGTTCAGTGTCATTGATAAGTGTACCAATATCTTGACCTGATAATAAATTATATGTCGCCCAGCCTAACGCGAATAAAAATAGCGGCGTTGAGATATTGGCAGTAATAGATAAAAATCGATACCCATATACTGTTATAACCGTCACCGCAATACCTGTAATAAGTGACCAAGTCCCTGGTGTTAGCACATTAGTCGCTTTATACATTCCATCCGCAAAGAAACCATTTTGGACGCCAAACCAGCCCATTAAGGAGATAGCAATCGCGCCACCAATGAGAGCTGAGCCTAACTTACCAAAACCCGCCCACCGAGACAGTAGGCTGATCGACATTCCTTCACGGCACGCAGCCGCTCCAAGCCCCCAGCTGACAACCTGTAAAATTACAGAGCCAAGCATTGTTGCCCAAAACGCCTGCCAAAAAGTTAACCCATACCCAAGAGCTGCACCTAACATCACTTGTGAAACACAAGCTAGCGCACCAATTCGTAGAATTAACACTTCATAGAACGGTCTACGAGCACTTTGGGGTACTCGAGCCAAAGAATAATCTTCACCTGCTTTATTCGCCATATCGCACCTGCTGTGTGGTTGTCTTTGCTTAGTTTTTACTGGCTTTATTATAAGTTCCATTATATGGAACTAGGTTTCATTTATTCTACAAGGCAAATGATAGCCATGATCGATACCAATTCGCAAGCAGAATTTATCTTTTCAGATAGTTTTTTATTATGAAATATTTTGAGAAACGAGGGAATATATAGATTGAAAAAAATATTATCAGGAAATGAAGGAGTTAAAAATAACGCATTTAATTAGCAGAATTTATTTGAGGAACTCGGTTCCAATAAATGAGACTATTCTTGAGCAGATATCTCTTTCACGTTAGCATTTAATGCCTTCTATATATCTTCTGCACCAAACCCTGTGATGCAGAAGATATACAGTAATTATTTAGGTTATAAATGATTAGGTTATAAATGATTAAGCTATAAACTATTCCCTCGCTAATGCGTCAATTGGGTTTAAGCGAGCCGCATTTCGCGCAGGTAAAAAGCCAAAAATAATACCAATGGCTGTTGAACAAACAAAGGCACTGATTAACGCCACAGGATCAAAAGAAAAAGTCCAGCCCGGTAGCGCCATTTGAGCCAATAAACTAATTCCATACGATAAGCCGATTCCCATCAGGCCGCCCATTAAACATACCAGTACGGCTTCGATGAGAAATTGCTGCATCACATCGCTGGTTCTAGCCCCTACCGCCATACGAATACCAATTTCTCGTGTCCTTTCTGTCACAGAAACCAGCATAATATTCATCACACCAATACCCCCGACTACTAATGAAATGACAGCCACTAGTGTGAGGAATAACTGCATAGTTTGGGTTGTTTTCTCAGCCGTTTTAATAAAGGTATCTAGGTTATAGGTAAAAATATCTTTCTTACCATGACGCAATGTCAATAAGCGGATTAGTTGCTGCTCCGCTGTTTTAGCATCATAGCCCTCTTTAACCCGCACAGTGATACTGTCGTAGTATGGCCGGTTAAGCACTTTACTATTTACCGTGGTGTCTGGTAACCAAATGGATAATGACTTATTCGAACCAAAAGCCGATTTTTTTTCTTCAAGTACACCGATGACCGTTGCTGGCATATTACCAATAAGTAAAGTTTCGCCAATAACATGCTCTTGCTTAGGAAAAAAGCGGCGCTTGGTGTTAGCATCAATGACCACCACTTGAGCTCGTCTGTCCGCCATATCTTGAGTAAACCCCATTCCTTCTGAGAACTTCCAAGCATAAACATTAAAATAATCACGCCCAACACCTGAAAGTTGAGCTGATGCATCTAAATTGCCTTTCCTTAACCGAGTTGAGCTGTTCAACTCTCCAGAGACAGCGTGGACATAAGGCTGCTTAGCAATCGCGTCAATATCCAAAGATTTTAATGATTGCCTATTTTCTGCATCGTCACTCCCGAAATCTTTCCCGGGATAGATAGAAATGGTATTGGTTCCGATCGATTTAATATCATTGAGTACCATGCCCTGCGCCGCATCGCCAATCACCATAATTGAAACCACAGAGGCAATACCAATAATAATCCCAAGCATCGTTAGCAGCGTGCGCATTTTATTGACAACCATGGCACGCCAAGCCATCAGTAATGCCTCACTAAATCGGCCATACATTTGATTTAATGTGAGTTTCCTTGCGGGGGCTTTTGGTAATGAATTTGCACGTATCGAGGCTTTACTCCCCGAATCTTTCAAAATTTCGCCATCTTTAATTTCTACGATACGTTCCGCTTGCTGAGCAATTTCGGGATCATGAGTAACAATAATCACTGTATGCCCTTGGGCACAAAGGCCTTTTAAAATACTCATGACCTCTTCCCCCGAATGGCTATCCAGCGCTCCTGTTGGCTCATCCGCAAGAATTATCTGCCCGCCATTCATTAGGGCGCGAGCAATACTCACGCGCTGTTGTTGCCCGCCAGACAACTGACTTGGACGATATTCAATTCGCTCTCCAAGCCCTAAACGCTGTAATAGTTGGGCGGCTCGTTCACGACGTTGGTTTTTACCCGCTCCTGCATATACCGCAGGTACCTCAACATTTTGCTCCGCACTTAAATGGCTTAATAAATGGTAGCGTTGAAAAATAAAACCGAAATGTTCTCGACGCAATTCTGCCAATTGGTCGTTATCTAATGTTGCAACACTTTGGCCATCAATACAGTAATTCCCTTCTGTTGGTTTATCTAAGCACCCAATAATATTCATGAGTGTGGATTTACCTGAACCAGAAGCACCTATAATCGCTACCATCTCACCTGCATTAATTTGCAGTGAGACATTTTTTAAGACCGTAACTTGGTTTTCACCTTCCCCATAGCGGCGAGTGATCCCTTGAAGATCAATTAACGCAGCCATAGTTAGTATTCCGCCTCGTTGTGCCCAATGACCACTTTGTCACCTTCATTTAGGCCTTTGGTAATTTCCACATACACATCGTTTCGACCACCAATTTCAACTTGTTTTTTCTCGACTTTATTGCCTTGCAGAATATCCACTTCATAGGTTTGTGGTGAAATTTCATTACCTAATGCAGATAGTGGTAGCAATAGCACATTCTTACGTGAATCTAATTCAATCATAACCTGAGCGGTCATTTGTAATTTCAACAAATGTTGCGGGTTAGGCACCTCAAAACGCGCATAATAGAAAATGGCATCATTAATTTTTTCAGGAGTTGGCAAAATATCCTTTAATTGCCCAGCAAATTTTTTATCTGGAGCCCCTAGAACAGTGAAAGAAGCATCTTGACCGGGTTCCAAATAAATTACGTCGGCTTCAGAAACTTCGGCTTTCACTAGCATCGTGTCCAAATCCGCAAGCGTTAAAATTGTTGGTGCTTCTTGGGCAGCAATAACCGTCTGTCCCTGTAGTGTTTTAATAAAGGTGACAATACCATCCATTGGTGCCGTAATTTGCGTATATTTTAGATTTGTTTTTGCCGAATCTAGAGTGGCTTGGTTACGCTTAATTTGAGCTTGATAAGTGGCGACTTGCGCTTTTTTTACTTCCACATCGGTTTTAGCTTTATCAAGTTCTTGTTGAGAAACTGCTTGCTGTTTTGCTAGGCTTAAATGACGCTGATAAGTCACTTGGGCAAGACGCAGCTCGGCTTGAGCTAATGATAAATTGGCTTCGAGCTCACGTGTTGTTGCCTCAGACTCAATAACATCATTTTGAGCTTTTTTCGGGTCAATAACCGCTAATAAGTCACCTTTTTTAACATAATCACCCTCTTTGACATACAGCGTTTGCAGCTGCCCACTCACCTGAGCGCCCACATCGACTTTACGTACGGCATCAAGTTTCCCCGTTGCCAGTACTTGTTTATCTAAATTGCCTCGAGTGACATCTACGGTTTGAAAAACCTCGGCTTCCTCTCGATTAAAAAGAAACCCAGCGGTGATTAGGGCAACAATAATGATTGCCAAATAAATCGGCCACTTTTTCTTAGGCTTTGCCTTCATGTTTACTTGCTTCCTATGAACAAAAAGAGGGCTTTGCCCTCTAAGATCGCTGACAACGTGTAAAAAGGAGGTTCCAATTAGTTGTCAGCTAAAAACTAATGATCAAATTATATATCACTTAAGTTATCAATTGATTCAACATGTGATAAACCTGAAAGAACCATTTCTTAATAATCAATCAACAACAAGTAATATTTCTCGATATCACGATTAATTTGCTTTCCCCCTTGCCAACCATGCCACGCGAGAAAACATACTTTTCAATTGCAGCGGAATGCTGTCTGGCCCTAATTCTGCGGCTCTATTTACAGTAGCTAGCGCTAAATCTGGTTTCGATGTACGAGAAATCGCCTTAATAATTACACGTCTGGTTGAAACCTTCGCATTATCTGGAATATCCGCAATTTCATGATAAAGGCTTCTAAACCCTTCACGATATAGGAAATGTTCCATATCTGGTGCGGGGAGCATCGTTAACCTATCTCTATCTGAAGAGTTAATTTTGTTGGCATAATGAGTCGCTGTTGCTGCATACTTGCGCCCCGCCTCATCACCATCGGTTAAAACATGCCATTCAATACCCATTTTATTGGCAAACTTCAGCAATGGTTTCAAACCACTTTGTGCAAATGCAATAACTTTTATTCCTTCAGTTTCAAAGTAATAGTTACACTGGCGCGAAAATTCATTCATCAACCAAATTTCCGTTTCCCCTTCCACTAATAACCAGCAGCGAGCAAACAGCGCTGATGGACGATTAAAGCGAATATGGAAAGAAATTTTACGTAATTCTTCAGCACTTAAATCATTTTCACTCAATCGATAAGCTGAAACTTTATTGGTATTGCGCACCAAACGACACAAATCTTCCAGAGGTGCTAATGAAAGCAACTCCCCTGAGTTCGTCGTGGTAATCCGCTGTAGAGAAAATAGGCTAAATAACCCCCATGCGATGGAGAGCATAATCGGGTGTAAGCGCGTTTCTGGATCTTCAACGATAATCAATGGCCTTGCATGTTTATCTAACTGAATATTACCTTTTGATTGTAATAACGAAGAAAACATTCCTAAGATGATTAAACGAATATTGCGTTGGTTTGGTTTTGCGATTAAACGGCTAATATTATCAAGTGCTTTCCACCCGCGCTTGCGCGGTTCTATATTGACAATTGAGTTATCCAGTTTTATAAGATGTGCGCTCTGCCCTGAAAAATAATGACTGAGCAGCTGTTGCATTGCATCAATACCATCACCAAGGTCCTCATCACTTAAACATTCAGGATTATTAACCAATGCATGGGTTAATTCTTTAATGCGGACGTTGAGCAAATCACGTAAATCTTTTTGGCCTGTAACAATAGTTTCAGTGTTAAGTGTATGCAAAAAGCGGGCATCTCGCAGGCGAATAACCGGATACAATCTAATAATTTCTTTAATGTATTTACCTACATTATCCAAAGAAAGTTTATTACCACCTGAGTTCAAAAAGTTTTTATCTACAACAATCGTGTCATCATCTCTCAGCTCTGCACTAACACGATAGAAAATATGTTTAAGGCCATCTCCGTTATCGACCCAAACAGAGTTAAGATTATGAAAACGATATGATTGATGACGTCCTTTTCGGCGTTCACAAAATTTTAGAACAATCTGTAATGAGCGGTAACGCGATTCATCGTTCCCTGCTGGGTGATGAAAGTCATGAAGGCTGAATTGGTAATCTGTATGCTCAGGGGAAAGAAGAAGGTCAAGTGCGTCCAGTAAACTTGATTTTCCCCAAGAATTCTCACCGACTAAAACCGTACTATTATTCAGTTCTAAAGAAAGCCGGTTAATTCCTCTAAATCCGTATATTTCCACACGTTCCAGGTACATATTACTCTCCTTGGAAGATTTTTAATTCACCCTCAATATTATTAGTTTTCATTACATACCGGGTGATTCCGTCAATGAAACAGACTAAAAGACACTATTTAGAGCTTACCGATTAAGCGCCTTTATTACTATAAATATGTAAGCAAAATAAAAATACTTATAACAAAACAGCGAACTGTGTTGAGCATCTAATTACAGTGTTATAAAATAGTAAAACTTTCATTTTTAGTGTTTTTGACCTATTTTTCTTTCTTTAGCCAATAAAAAAATTTTATAACAATAAGTTCTTTTAGCACAGGGCGCTAAATCAGGTTTATGCTTCGATAACCTAAATAAAAAAGATAAGCATAACCCTTTGTTTACATTAACCTAGTCGATGGGATAACCTTTAAGGAAACGGCCATGTATTCAGGACTCTTAATTATTCTTCTACCGTTAACACTCGGTTATCTTATTCCTATTAAAAATAAACGTATTCTCCATCGAGTTCATCAATCCCTGAATTCAATGGTATATGTTATTTTATTTTTAATGGGAATTACCCTCGCACTGCTTGAAAACTTAAGCGTTCACTTATTTTCTATTTTAATTTATGCAGTTACCTTTTTTTGTTGCATATTTTCATTGAATGTAATCTCACTGTTATTGCTCGATAGATTTGATCCATGGAGAATTCCGCAACATAAACAAGAAAAGCCACCTTCACGAATCAAAATGGTTCTCGAATCTTTACAGCTATGCGGTGTGCTACTGCTCGGATTTGCCGTTGGCTTGACGCATTTTGACTTTCTACACTATGCCGACAAAGGCAGCCAACTGGCGTTAATGCTATTGTTATTACTTGTCGGTATCCAGCTACGCAATAGTGGCATGAGCATCAAGCAAATTTTAATCAACCGCCGTGGTACCACCATCGCGTTTGTCATGGCAATCAGTGCGTTAGCTGGTGGCGCGTTAGCTGCATTTTTACTCGATCTTCCGGTGAAAATGGGGCTAGCGCTGGCTTCTGGCTTTGGCTGGTACTCATTAACAGGCATCGTACTTACCGATGCATATGGCCCGGTCATGGGAAGTGCGGCTTTTTTCAATGACTTAGCAAGGGAACTTGCTGCCATCATGCTCATTCCTATTATTATCAACCGTTACCGCTCAACGGCTCTTGGCATTTGCGGTTCAACATCAATGGATTTTACATTACCTGTTTTACAACGCAGCGGTGGAGTTTCAATTGTCCCTGCCGCCATAGTTCACGGCTTCGTACTTAGTCTAATTACGCCAATTCTTATGGCCTTCTTTACATAGGTAAAATTTCAGTCACAATAGCCGTTAATTTGCGTGAAACAGGAAATTAACATGACAGATAAACAACGTGTTTTAGTGTTGGGCGCTAGTGGCTATATTGGTCAGAATTTGATCCCTAAACTCATTGAGCAAGGATATGACGTAACAGCAGGTGCTCGCCGTGTTGATTGGATGCTATCTCAAGGCTGGCAAGATACCCAATGCATTTATGTGGATCTTCACGACCCCGAAACATTAAAAGGTGTCATGGAAGGCATCGATATTGTTTATTTCCTCGTTCATAGCATGGCTGACCAAGCCAATTTAGTCGAACGTGAGCGCGCAGCCGCTCGCAATGTGCAACAAGCCCTTGAAGGCTCAAGCGTTAAACATGTTATCTATCTCAGCGCATTACAACACGGGCATACCTATTCACCACACCTAATAGCACGGCGTTTAACCGGTGATATTTTACGTGAAAGCCAAGTCCCGGTTACTGAAATTCGTTCATCAATTATCGTTGGCTCTGGTTCTGCCGCATTCGAAATTATGCGCGATATGGTCTACAACTTAGCGATTTTAACGCCACCACGCTGGGTTCGCTCTAAGTCGTCACCTATCGCTCTGTCGAATATTTTGTATTATTTAACGCAACTGGCAAAAATACCAACAACCGAGAACCGAATTTTCGATGCGGGTGGCCCTGAGTTTATTAGCTACCAAGAACTATTTAAACGCTTTATTAAAGTCAGTGGTAAACGGCGTTTACTTATTCCCATTCCGATCCCCATCAGTATGATCTCTGTGCATTTCATCAGTTTGATCACCTCTGTGCCACCGTCAATTGCTAAGGAGCTAATCCAAGGCTTGCAGCACGACCTCCCGGCAGATGATAAAGCGTTACGAGAACTGATCCCACAAACCTTAATTTCTTTTGATGATGCTGTTAGAACCACTTTAGCTGAAGAAGCCGATGCCGTTGATAACGCAGATTGGGGTTATGACCCAGAAGTCAGAAAACGTTGGCGTCCTGGTTATGGCTATTACCCAAAACAAGCGGGAGCAACCCTTGGAACAACGGCCAGTTCTGAATCGCTCTGGTATACAGTGCAACAGATTGGCGGAAAAAACGGCTACTTCTATGCCAATGGTCTGTGGAAAACCCGCGCCATCATGGATGATATGATGTTGAATAAAGTGAAATATGGCCGCCCCGATCGTGAACAGCTCCAACTCGGTGATGAGATTGACGGCTGGCGCGTGATTAATCTTGAGCCTAATAAACAACTTAGCTTGTTATTTGGTATGAAAGCACCAGGACTTGGCCGCCTAACTTTTACTATTCATGATAGCGGAAACCGCCGTTCAATCGATGTTCGAGCATGGTGGCACCCTGCTGGCTTTTGCGGTCTACTCTATTGGTTTGCCATGATGCCTGCACATTTATTTATTTTTAAAGGCATGGCAAAACGCATCAGTGAGCTAGCTTATGAGCGGGATAAACAACTCGCTAAACAACAGCAAGCAGAGCAACTGACCGTTAAATCAGAATAAATTTAGCGTAAAAACCAAATTTTTATGCAGAAATTATTGCATAAATATGCTCGTAGGATTAATATCGCAGGTAGTGAAATAAGATATTATTGGTACACATGAGCATTCAATTAAAAAACATCAACTGTTTCTATGGTTCCCATCAGGCACTCTTTGATATCAATCTAGAGTGTTCTGCTGGTGAGACTATGGTATTACTCGGGCCAAGCGGAGCAGGTAAAAGCTCGTTGTTGCGTGTCCTCAATTTATTAGAAATGCCACGTTCAGGCCACTTAAATATTGTGGGTCAGCAATTTGACTTTTCTTCTGCTCCAGATGCGAAAGCGATTCGTGAGCTGCGTCAAAATGTGGGAATGGTATTTCAACAATATAACCTATGGCCTCATTTGAGCGTTATGGACAACTTAATTGAAGCACCGTGTCGCGTGTTAAAATTGTCCAAGCAAGAAGCGCAAGCAAAAGCCTCTAAGTTATTAGAGCGCTTACGGTTGTCTCAATTTGCTGATCGCTACCCCTTACATTTATCGGGTGGCCAGCAACAGCGTGTTGCGATTGCTAGAGCATTGATGATGGAACCAAAAGTTTTATTATTTGATGAACCAACCGCTGCACTTGACCCAGAAATTACTGCGCAAGTTGTTGATATTATTCGAGAACTATCTGCAACTGGAATTACGCAAGTCATCGTTACTCACGAAGTGGAAATTGCTCGCAAAACCGCTAGCCGTGTAGTGTATATGGAAAATGGCCATATAGTAGAACAAGGGGATGCAAGCCATTTCACTGCACCTCAAACAGAAGCATTTGCAAATTATCTGTCACATTAATAGATATAGGATTAAGCAATGAAAAAAATTATATTAGCTGCACTACTGGGCGCTGTAACCCTATCTGCAACTGCTGCGGAAAAAGAAACCATCCGTTTTGCAACAGAAGCGACTTACGCACCTTTTGAAATGTTCGATAAGAATAACCAAATCGTTGGCTTTGACGTTGATTTAGCCAATGCCATGTGTGAAAAAATGAATGCAACTTGCACATTTACTCACCAATCTTTCGACAGCTTAATCCCTAGCTTAAAATTCCGTCGCTTTGAAGCATTAATGGCAGGTATCGATATTACCCCTGAGCGCCAACAGCAAGTGGATTTCACTGAGACTTACTACCCTAACTCAGCAGAGTTTATTGCTGTGAAAGAAAAAATCAGCTCAGTAGACCAATTAAAAGATAAAAAAATTGGTGTTCAAAACGGAACCACTCACCAAAAATATATCATGGAACAACATAAAGGTATGACAACCGTTCCTTATGATAACTACCAATCTGCTATTTTAGACCTGCAAAATGGCCGTATCGATGCCGTCTTCGGTGATACCGCAGTTGCTGACGAGTGGTTAAAAGCTAAAGGTAACGAAAACTTAGCCGCTGTAGGTGAAAAAGTGACTGATCCACAATATTTCGGTATTGGTTTAGGCATTGCAGTGCGTAAAGGAAATAAAGAGCTGTTGGATAAAATGAATAAAGCCTTAGCTGAAGTTAAAGCAGACGGCACTTATGATGCTATCCACAAAAAATGGTTTCAACAGTAATTGATATAATTAATGAGCAACTTTCTATTTTTAACAAGTGCCGCCGGTATCACCGTCGGCCTTGCTGTTTCTGCACTGGTTTTGGGGCTGATCCTCGCCATGTTATTTACTGCGTGGGAGTCCGTCCGTTTTAAACCTATTGCCTTTTTAGGGACTTGCTGGGTTACTTTGATCCGCGGTCTGCCTGAATTATTGGTCGTGTTGTTTGTTTATTTCGGTACATTACAACTGATCAATTTGTTTGGTGATGGGTTCGATATAAACCTCGGTTTTTGGCAAACCACTATCCAAATTGACCCCAGCATTTTCTTTGCTGATAGCGGTGAATTTGATTACACCCCATTTGTCTGTGGTGTCATTGCCCTCGCCTTGTTGTATGCATCTTATGCATCACAAACATTAAGAGGGGCTTTAAAAGCAGTACCTTATGGTCAGTGGGAAGCTGGTTTTGCATTAGGTTTAAACAAACGCACTATTTTCTTTCGGTTCATTATGCCGCAAATGTGGCGCCATGCGCTTCCTGGCTTAGGTAACCAATGGCTTGTATTATTAAAAGATACTGCGTTAGTTTCACTCATCAGTGTTAATGATTTAATGCTACAAACAAAAACAATCGTCAATAGAACTCACGAACCTTTCACATGGTACGCCATTGTAGGGTTGATTTACCTTGCCATTACGTTAGTCAGCCAAGTTATTTTAAAACGTATTGAATTGCGTACGACTCGCTTTGAGCGAGGTGAATCAAAATGATGGATTTAATTTTAGATATTCTTCCCGGGCTACCAACCAGCTTATCACTGACATTTAGTGCTCTTATTGTAGCTTTTATCTTAGCGATATTATTTACTTTAATTCTTTCACTTAAAACCCCCGTGGTTTCTCAAGCAGTTAAAGTCTATATCACGCTTTTCACTGGTACGCCTTTATTGGTGCAGTTCTTCTTAATTTATAATGGTCCAAGCCAGTTTAAATCACTGCAGAATTACCCAATGCTATGGGAGTTTATCTCAACCCCTTGGGTATGCGCCATGATAGCATTGGCACTAAATAGTGCAGCGTATTCTACTTTGTTATTCCACGGTGCAGTTAAAGCTATTCCGTCAGGCCAATGGCAATCGTGCCAAGCCCTCGGGATGAGCAAAATGCAAACCATGCGTATTATTTTGCCTTATGCCTTTAAGCGTTCGTTATCGTCTTATTCCAATGAAGTTGTCCTGATTTTCAAAAGTACTTCACTTGCCAGTACGATTACAATGCTAGATGTTATGGGTTACAGCCAACTGATCTTTGGTCAAAGCTGGAATGTGATGGCGTTTGTTGCTGCGGGAATTATTTATTTAGTGGTCAATGCAATTTTGACCGTTCTAATGCGTTTAATTGAACGCAAAGCGCTGGAATTTGAGCACAGAGGCTAGTCCTTCTTTCTCGCCGACAAGTAAAAAAAGCTTGGTATTATGCCAAGCTTTTTTTATTCGCTCAATCGGATTTTTAAAGAGTACTTTATTTGTAATATGTAATAATTAAACTAATTAAATAGATATGATTAATGAGTTTATTATGAAAAAAATTCAATTTGATATTCCTTTTGAGCAAGAAAAACTACTTACATACTTTAATAAAAAAGAAAATGACTCCCTAAGAAAAAAACTCACCCAAGTCAGAAACACCTCTAACGCTAGCAATGGGATTTGCCATGGTCTATCAAACCTATACCTTCTTAATGAAAACAAAAATGAAGGGGATAAATTAATTGAATCGATGGGAGCTGCTTTAAAATCTATAAAATCCCAAAGTGATCGTTTAAGAAATAAAAAACAAAATGATGTTGAAATAAGTTTATTAAATAAACAAATAGTCAATGGCCTGAATATTCAGATTAGCTATGAACGCGCATATGATTTCAATAAAATCGCACACAAAATAGACTCATTACTCATTGATAAAAAAAAGAATAAATCATCATTCATCAATAAAAATACAGATATTAAAATTGATAAAAACTTAATATCGTTAGAAAACAAGGAAAAGGGGCGTAATATAAGAAATCTATACGATATAACCCATCTACTAAAGAAAAACATATCTCATGTCAATAAAAATGTAAGTTACTTAGATAATAAATATGAAATTATAGATTTGATTACCTTTTACTATAATTTAGTTAGAAAAAACAAAGAGGATTCAATAGAAATTTACTATTGCCATGAAATATTGAATGAGACAATAAAAAATAAAATAATATCTGACTTGCCATTAGATGATGAAGAAATTAAAATTTTTCTAGCTAATGCTTTCGGGTTTATATCTAAGCTAGAAATGTATAAAAATACTGCTAAAAATATAAATTTTGGGTTAATCAATGATATAAGCCTACCTATTTGTGACTATACAAACTTACAAATAAATAAAAACCAATCAACTATTGAAAATCTAAAAGCTGAAATAGAGAATAAATTAAAATCTAACAATGATTACTATTCATTGATTTCTTATGATGGTCATTGCATGGCAATTTCAATTAAATTCGATAAAAACAATCATATATATAAGTTTTTTGACCCTAACAGAGGTATAAAAAAATATGATAACGAAAATGATTTTTTTGAAAACTTAAAATATTTGCTCTCCTATCATAGTGATAAACCTATACCGAATCACATAGATGAATTTAAGTTTAGAGTATTATCTATGGATTCATTCCTGCTAAAAAATTAAATTAATTACCCAAATGATATAACGAATATTGTATTGTCGGTTTTGTACAGTAAAGCCCATCACATAGCTTTTACTGTGCAATACGCTTTAACAACGTCAGCACTTCAAAGTGTGCTGTATGAGGAAATAAGTCGAATAACTGGACTTTACAGACTTGATAGCCAGCCAACAGTTGTAAATCTTGCGCCATGGTTTGTGCATTACAGCTAGAATACAAAATATATTCAGGCTGCATATACGTAAGGTAATCGCATAATTCCTTACCGATCCCTCGACGTGGCGGATTAACTAAAATAAGCTGAGGGATATCCTGATTCGCCGTGGCAAAACGCGTTGAATCAAGGGCTTTAAACTCAACATGCTTTAATCCAAGTTCATCCGCGGATTGCTGTGCGCTGGCAATCGCTGGCGCACTAATTTCTATCCCTGTTAAGCGAGTGTCTTTTTCAGCACAGTGCAACCCAAAGCCGCCCACCCCACAAAACAGATCCCACAAGCTATCGATATCTAACGCTTTAACCCATTCCCTCGCGGTTTGGTATAATTTTGCAGCCACTATAGGATTCGTTTGGAAAAAACCTTGTGGCCGAATAAATAAAGGGACTTGATTAAACTCTTCACGAAGTGTGCGCTGCTCCGTTAAGAAAATCTCATCCTCACCTTCAAGTATTGCCATATGCACTGGTTGAATATTGGCGGTGATCACCGCAAGCAGTGGCAACTGTTCTTGTAGCCATGGCAGTGCCTTTTTTAACTGCTCAATTTTTTTCTCTGAGCGCAACACAAACCGCAGCATAAATTTCCCAGTATGATGACTTTGAGTCAATAATAGGTATTTTAACTCACCACGTTTGCGTTCAATGTTATAAGGCGTCAGCCCTGCCCTTGCAATAAAAGGAATAATGGCACTAAACACATCAGAAAAGGCATCTGGATACAACGGGCAGTCCGTTAAATCTACACCTTGCCCATCTCGCCCAACAATACCTAAAATTGGCTTCTCAACACTACCACTAACGACCATTTTAGCTTTATTGCGAAAAGCCGTTTGCGGCCCTGTAACTGGAGGCTGAAATAGGGAGGTATCAATAGCAGGTAAAAGAGCCTGTAGTTGGCTCTGCTTTTCAATAATTTGCTGTTCAGGAGTTAGTGTCAGCCATTGGCATGAATGGCATTGCCCAGTGGCATACTTTTCACAATGCATAACAAAGACTTAGTGGAGTATTATCGAGGGTTTGTCGTCAAGAGAATGCTCTGAGTCTTCATCAGAATTGTCATCGTCTTCACCGAAATCATCTTGATTCGCATAGAGCAAGTTATTGCTAAAGATTTCAAATACAATGGCAGAAATTTGTTCCTCTGCTTGCTGTAAAAAATGGCCGAATTGACGATACGTCATCCCTGCTGCTAATGAAAATGATTGGCTAACAATCAATTTAGGCAAGTTTTCATTATTTATTTCCAGGAAAACTTTTGCCGTTAATGAGCTGGCATTAATTTGGCTGATATTCGCCACTAACGTCACAATCGCTGTCGGTTTGAGCTCAGCTAATGCAGACAACACCAAAACATTATTTAAAATATCGAGCTTCGCATCAAAAATACCATCAATATTTTGCATATGGGGTAAATGTAATGCAGAGCAGGAATCACACTCGAAATAAGAGGTTTTGAGTTGGTCTAGCCATTCACGTAACTTAGTGATGTCAGGGTAACAAATAGAATCCATGGGCAGTAACCTTCTTCAACTCAAAATAGTCGTGCAATATCGATTTGTTAGGGTTTCGGCACATCTTCCCCCTAACGAAAAAACGAATAATTCTCACATATTGTAGGCCGAAACACCAGTAAAACCGCGTTTAATCTATTTATTCATCAGGTTTATTATCTGTAGAGTCCGACTTTTTAGAGGCTTTCTTTTCTGGTTGTTTATTATCTATCCCCAAAAAACTCAGGCCATGAATTGCCCGCCAGACAATATTGATCATTGCAGGCACCAAACAACCAATACCGACCATAATAATGCTGACGATCGCTCCTGACTGCATTAAAGGCTCCGGCAGAGTGATATAGTCATTTAATGCCAACAACACAATTATAAGCAGAATGATCCCGACACCTTCTAACACGATAATGGGCTTTGGCATATCCGCCAATGAACGCATCGTCCCTTTAGACTGAGGTTTATTACTCATTCTTCTTCTCCTCTCATTATTGTGTCTCTTCCTCAAACTGAGGATTATATGCCATACCTATAGGTATAACAGGAAAATTCGACTTTTATTTCATAATTTATGTAGGCATAGTATTGAGCATTGTAATTAGAATCTGAGTTCAAGATAAAAAGGAGATACTATGTATACTGTTATTTTTGGTCGTCCTGGCTGCCCATACTGCGTTCGTGCAAAAGAACTCGCTGAAAAACTGAAAAATGAACGTGAAGATTTTGACTACCGCTATGTTGATATTCAAGCAGAAGGTATTTCTAAAGAAGATTTATCTAAAACTGTCGGCAAACCTGTTGAAACCGTTCCACAAATTTTCATTGATGAGCAACACATTGGTGGGTACACAGATTTTGAAGCTTACGCAAAAGAAAATTTAAATCTTTACAAATAGTTAGCCATACCTGTTTTTCATCTCAACAAGCAAAGTTGTTCACTTATTTATCGGTGCTGACACTTTGCTTGTTCTTTTTGTGCTATTTAAGCCAAATTTAATAAAAATATTGCACTTTTTTTCATCTAAGTGAGAACTTTCTTTTTTAGACGGAGTCTTAATTAATGCCACTGCTTTTCTTTGATGTCCCCATATTGAGGAGCCCGATAGCCAACTTTTTGTTTTCCTGCTATCGGGTTTTTTGTTTTTAACGGCTGAGTTCACCCTGTAATGTAATGATTAACCTACGTTTTCCACCATAATTTCGGTGCTCACATAAATAAATCCCCTGCCACGTCCCCAAGTTTAAACGCCCTTTAGTAATCGGAATAGTCAAACTTGCACCCAATAAACTGCTTTTTAGGTGAGCTGGCATATCATCACTTCCTTCATAATCATGTTTATAATAAGGCTCATTTTCAGGAACGGCCTGATTAAAAAAACTTTCGAAGTCTTCTCTGACAGTGTAATCCGCATTTTCATTTATCGTTAAAGATGCCGATGTATGTTGAATAAAAATATTGGCTAAACCAACATTGATTAAGCTAAGTTCGGGAAGTTGCTTGAAAATTTCTTCTGTCACTAAATGAAATCCTCTTGCTTTTGCGCTAAGTTGTATCTCTTTTTGCCACCACATCACTTTTTCTTCCTTTTACTTTTCTATGTCTGTTACTGCACTAAATAATTATTGAGTAATAGTTAAACCGCAAGTAAATTTGTCGCACAAAGCTTTCAATAATAAGACAAAGGGACTTTACCTGCGAGGTAAGACACTTTAACCTCCTCTCTTTATGTATCTACCCTGTCTTACTCACTATTTGCCCGAGGTACTGAACTGTGCTGGAACAACTGAATCTTGATCTTTTCAATTTGATCAATGCCACACCCGAGACCGCAAGTGGAACCATTGCTGTAGCTAACGTGATTGCTAAGCGCTTAATCCTCTTATTTCCACTTTTTACGGTTGCCTGTTGGTTTTGGGGCGCCCAGCCAAATATGACTCGCCAACGTGCCTTTGCCTGTAAAGCCGCTATTGCTATCGTCATTGGTTTAACTATCTCATGGTTAATTGGTTATTTTGCTCCACATGACCGCCCATTTGTCATGGGGATTGGCACCAATTTTTCTGAGCATAAAGCCACACCTTCCTTCCCGAGTAATCATGGCACAATTGTGTTTACATTCGCTTTCGCATTTCTTTTCTGGCTAAGAACTTGGGTAGGGCTTGTAATGATGATCCCTGCCATTGTTATTGCCTGGTCACGAATTTACCTCGGTGTTCATTGGCCTTTAGATATGGCTGGTGCTTTCATACTTGCAATGGTGGCATGCGGCTTAGCTCAAATTCTCTGGTCTCTTGGTGCGAATAAAATTCAATTACCTATCACGCAACTATATAGCTTTATTTTTGCTCCTCTTATTCGTAAAGGCTGGTTTCAGCCATAACAACGTATATTCAAATACTGGCATTAATTAATGCCAGTATTCTTCGCATTATAAAAATTGCGCTAAATCAAAGTTTCTGTTTATTTTCACTTTCATCATTAAAACTTTTTTGAAGTTATCAATAAAATTATTAAAACAATTAATTAACAAATATTTCGTTACCTTTTTCAATTATTTTTTTCGTTGCGAAAAAAGTGACAAAAATAGGTCTGAGAAAAACGTAAAATAATTAATGTATAGTTCTATTCTCTCCAGTTTTTAAACTAATTAATCACGCAATAAACCAATCAGCAAATAAAAAATATCCCGTTGTTTTTCATATAAATACAAAAATACACAGCCTAAAAAATCGTACTACCATTACAGTACAGTTCAATATTCACATTGATATAGATGATATTTTAGCCAGCTATATTTCGATCATTAATATAATAATATTTTTCTAACAGAATATTATTCTGCTCATATTTCAGCAAAGCAAAACTTATTTACTCAGTATTTAATTGCTAACAAAAATAAACTTAACACAAATTTATTTAACAATTTTATAAAATATGATTATTTTGCGCAATTTTGGGGGATATTTCTCTTTTGAGATAATGATCACGGCATTTTATTCTGGTAAAATATAAATTCACACACTCAAAATCCACTGTTAAAATTAAATGATAAAAATACAAAACTGATTGAAAATCAATTTACCGTAAATTTTAGTTTTATTTCCAATCAGATTGTTACGCAAAAGAAAACAATTGTTATTGAGTAATTGTTCGTACCTAAAGATTAAAAGTTCGTAACGCAATTGCCGTTACGCTAAATGATTTTTTTGACTTATATTTTCGGAGACTATTATGGATGCAACAAAAGTTGGTTCCATCGACAAAACAGCCTCGCAAACAGTAACGAGTAATGCTTGGCGCAAAACTGACACAGTATGGATGCTGGGTTTATATGGTACAGCTATCGGTGCTGGGGTGCTGTTTTTGCCAATCAACGCAGGTATGAGTGGTTTATTACCTGTTTTACTGATGCTGGTATTAGCCTTCCCAATGACATTTTTTGCTCACCGTGGGTTAACACGCTTCGTTCTCTCTGGTTCAAAACCTGACGGTGATATTACTGAAGTCGTCGAGGAACACTTTGGTCGCACAGCAGGTAACTGGATCACCCTACTCTACTTCTTTGCTATTTACCCTATTCTTCTTGTTTATGGTGTTTCCATCACCAATAACGTCAATAAATTCTTAACCGAATTATTGGGCGTTGGGGCACCACCACGCTGGTTACTTGCCTTAATTCTTGTCGGCGGAGTCATGGCGATTGTGGCATTTGGTGAAAAATACATCGTCAAAGTCATGAGTATGTTAGTGTTTCCATTTATCGCCGTACTGGTTGCATTCTCACTGTATATGATCCCACATTGGTCTGGTGATGTACTAAATACCTTAACTTGGGAAGGTATCACTGAGGCAACAAAAAATACGGGTGGCAAAGTATTTGGGTCACCATTTGGCTGACAATCCCTGTGATGGTATTCGCATTTAACCACTCACCAATTATTTCTGCTTTCTCTGTGGCAAAACGTGAAGAATACGGTGATGCCGCTGAACAAAAATGCTCACGGATCCTTGCCTCCGCGCACATTTTGATGGTGCTGACCGTTATGTTCTTCGTGATCAGCTGTGTATTTACCTTATCTTCAGCGGATCTCGCACAAGCTAAAGCACAAAATATTAGTATCCTTGACTACTTGTCTGGCTATTTTGACCAGCCATTCATCAAATATGCTGCTGCAATCATTGCATTTATCGCAATTATTAAATCTTTCCTCGGCCACTATTTAGGTGCTCGTGAAGGTTTCAATGGCTTAGTTGAACGTGCTTACCGTGCAAAAGGTAAAACCATTGATGTTCGCAAGTTAAACCGCGGTACTGCAATTTTCATGTTAGTCACCACTTGGCTAGTGGCAACATTAAACCCGGGTGTATTGGATATTATTGAAAGCCTCGGTGGCCCAGTTATCGCTATCTTACTGTTCTTAATGCCAATGTATGCAATTAGCAAAGTACCTGCGATGCGTAAATACTCAGGTAAAATCAGTAATGTATTTATCGTAATTATGGGTCTGGTCGCTATCTCTGCGGCAACATATAAGTTATTCTTCTAATTGAAGCCACTAGGTAGCGACCAGTAATGGAAGCTACCTAATTTCAATGACTTTCTACAAAAGGAAGCACTGAATATGATTAGTGTATTTGATATCTTCAAAATTGGTATCGGCCCTTCAAGCTCCCATACTGTCGGCCCAATGAAAGCGGGCAAACAGTTTGTTGACGACCTTATCCAGCAAGAATTACTCACTCGCACGACACGAATTTCAGTAGACGTCTATGGCTCACTCTCTTTGACGGGTAAAGGCCATGCAACGGATATGGCGATTATTATGGGCCTTGCAGGTAACTTACCAGACACCATTGATATTGACGCTATTCCTGCTTTTATGCGTAATGTAGAGCAAACTGAAAGGCTCTCCCTTGCACACGGGCAACATGAAGTTGATTTTCCTACTGAAGGTGGCATGAATTTTCATACTACCAACCTACCACTCCATGAAAATGGAATGAGTATTACGGCATTCAGTGGTGATGATGTTATTTACAGCAAAAATTACTATTCTATCGGTGGCGGTTTTATCGTCGATGAAGAGCACTTTGGCCAGTCTGATGAAAATGCAGTGCAAGTCCCTTACCCATTTAAATATGCGGCCGACCTGCAAAAACATTGTAAAGACACAGGTTTATCACTTTCCGCACTCGTGATGCAGAATGAATTAGCATTACGTAGTAAAGAAGAAATTCAGCAATACCTCTCGTCCGTCTGGGATGTCATGAAATCCGGTATTGAACGAGGGGTGACAACCGAAGGTTTACTACCCGGACCATTACGTGTACCGCGCCGAGCAGCCGCATTACGCCGTCAACTCGTGACAACGGATAACACCAATATGGACCCAATGGCCGTCATAGATTGGATCAATATGTATGCGCTTGCCGTTAACGAAGAAAATGCAGCGGGTGGTCGTGTTGTAACGGCACCAACGAATGGCGCATGTGGCATCATTCCTGCGGTATTAGCTTATTATGATAAGTTTATTCGCCCTGTGAATGAAAATTCCTATACCCGCTATTTTTTAGTTTCCGGTGTCATTGGTGCCTTATATAAAATGAATGCGTCAATTTCCGGCGCCGAAGTGGGTTGCCAAGGAGAAGTGGGTGTTGCTTGTTCGATGGCCGCCGCGGGACTCGCCGAATTAATGGGCGGTAGCCCTGAGCAAGTGTGTATCGCAGCAGAAATTGCCATGGAGCATAACTTAGGTCTCACCTGTGACCCTGTTGGAGGGCAAGTTCAAGTACCTTGTATTGAACGTAACGCCATCGCTTCCGTTAAAGCCGTGAATGCGGCACGCATGGCACTACGTCGCGTCAGTGACCCACGTGTTTGCCTCGATAAAGTCATTGAAACCATGTATGAAACTGGTAAAGATATTAACGCTAAGTATCGTGAAACGTCTCAAGGCGGCTTAGCGATTAAATTGGCTCACTGCGAATAGTATTGTTTATCTATCATCTCTATAAAAATGCCTGTATTAACAGGCATTTTTTTGTTCACATCATTTTCACTCAATCATTATTAACCGAAAATGGCACTCCACCAGCCACTAATGGTTTTCATGATATAATCCCAAATACGCCCAAAGAACCCCGCTTCTTCAACCGCATTTTTTGCGACTAAAGGGTGCTGTTCGACAACTTCATCATTAAGAATAAAGTTAATCGTTCCCACTGTTTGGTTCTTAGCAAGAGGCGCTTCAAGTGAATCGTTGGTGAGTTGAATATCCACTTTTAAGTTTTGCAATTGCCCTTTAGGAATAGTAATAGAAACATCATCGGCAACACCTAAATCAACTTCTGAAGTATCACCAAACCAGACACGCTGCTTTTTCAGTGTGGCATCAGCTTTAATTGGCGTGACAGTTTCAAAGAAACGGAAACCCCATGTCAGTAATTTTTCGCTTTCAGAAAAACGCACTCGGTCACTTGGTGCCCCCAACACAACTGAAATTAAACGCATATCACCTTCTGTTGCAGAGGCGACCAGATTATGACCTGCACCACTCGTGTGCCCAGTTTTTACACCATCCACCTTTAAATTTTGGTTCCATAACAAACGATTACGGTTTGGTTGACGAATTTTATTAAAGGTAAATTCCTTTTCCTTGTGCAGTGCGTATTCATCCGGTACATCACGGATCATCGCTTGGGTTAACAATGCCATATCCCGTGCCGTGCTGTATTGCCCTTCAGAATCGAGACCATGAACCGTTTTAAAGTGAGTATTTTTCAAACCAATCTTTTGCACGTATTGATTCATTAAGCTCACAAATGAGTCTTGGCTACCAGCAACATAATCAGCAAGCGCGATACTGGCATCGTTTCCTGACTGGATCACAATCCCTTTATTTAAATCTAATACAGAAACGCGGTCTTTTGGCTTCAAAAACATCAAAGAAGAGCCTTTCAAAACAGGATTACCCGTCGCCCATGCATCTTCCCCTACCGTGACCATGTCTTGTGGGGTAATTTTCCCTGCATTTACTGCCTGACCAATCACATAGCTGGTCATAATTTTGGTTAAACTTGCGGGGTCTAAGCGTTCATCTGGATTCCCAGAAGCTAAAATTTTACCGCTATTATAATCCATCAGAACAAATGCTTTTGCATCGACTTGAGGAGCAACCGGTGTCTGCGCCGCATAAGCACTGGTACTTACGACAACCAAAAGACTCAACCCAATACCTGCTCGGCGGGTTTTTAAAGACAATATTTTCTTACTCATCGGTTATTCCTTCACTTAATTCTACACATTTAAAATACGGTCATTGACTCAGCGTCACTAAACGAGAACCCATCGCCGTGACAAAATTCGATAACTGGACCTAATATAAGACTTTAATTTCACAGAGGCCACCGCTAACAAATAAACATTTGCCTAAGAGTGAATTTAATCTATCTTAACCATGGCCGATACCAAAAAATCAATTTAGGAGACTGCAATGTTAACTGTTTGGGGACGCGTCAACTCTTCCAATGTCAAAAAAGTACTTTGGTGCTTAGAAGAATTAAATATCGCTTACAATCAAAAAGATGTGGGTGGCCCATTTGGTGGACTAGATACACCTGAATATATAAAAATGAATCCAAACAGCACTATTCCAACTCTACAGGATGATGACTTTGCGCTGTGGGAATCAAATACGATTTTACGTTACCTTACGGAAAAATTTGATCATTCTCACTTATTACTCGCACAAGACTTACAAGAGAGAGCTGCCGCCGATAAATGGATGGATTGGAGTGGTGCTAATTTATTCGGCCACATTAAGCAAATGATGAACAAAATTGTTCGTGTTCCTGAAGCGGATAGAGACCCGGAACAAGCTAAAATTATATATGGCAATATTAATCGATTACTCACAATTGCTGATAATACATTAGCCAACCAAGCCTATTTCAGTGGTGATAAATTTGGTATCGCAGACATTGCTATCGCGCCACTATTTTACCCTTGGCATGAAATTGTGACTGAACGCCCTGAATTTAACAATTTGGAACGCTGGTATCAGCAGCTGACCACGCGTCCTGCGTTCCAAAAAATTGTCATGATCCCAATTAAGTAATCACAAGGTCATACTCATCAAACTTGGGTTTGGGTACTGGTATTCAAACTCAAGTTCTTGGCAAATTTTATTACCGTTAATGACTTTCCCCTCTAATGCATTCTCCTCTTCAATAAATTGTGGTGGAACTAAACCAATAGATTGAGCGGCATGAGTATAAAATTCAGCTCGTGTCGGGTGAATTGGCGCACAAAGGTTATAAATATGCCCTCCCTGTGGCTGCTGGAGCAATAATAAAATGGCGTCAATTACATCGTCTTGATGCACCATATTGACAGGCTGATTTGCCCCCTTCACTCCGGTTTTACCTGCTAAAAAACGCCCTGCATGTCGTTTTTCCCCGACTAATCCAGCTAATCGCAGAATATCTACCGATATGTTCGGTAATTGATGCAACCACTGTTCTGTCGCCACTAAAGCTTTAGCTGAATCCGTCACTCCATCCAATGGGCTATCTTCGGTCATTTCACCATTTTGCTCCCCATAAACCGCAGTAGATGACGTGAAAATAACTTTGGGTACCTGAAATGCTATTGCGCTATTCACCAGTGTTTCAATCGCTGCCATATAGTATTCGGTATTAATTTTAGAAGGGGGAAGCAAGATGACGATAGCATCGCTTTGCATCATCAATTGCGCTAAATCATCGTTATCACATTCAAGTTCAGGGGTTAATTTCAATGCATAACACTCAATTCCTACCGCTTGAGTGGCTTCAATACCATCTGGTGTTGTTTTAGTTCCAACCACATGAATGCCTTGGGACAATAAAGCTTGGGCAAGGGGCAACCCTACCCACCCTAATCCAATAATGGTGATTTTCTTCATTCGATAACTCCTCAATCGACCAACTGACTGAAATTAATCACAGAGTAGCTGAAAACCATAAAACTTCCGAACACAATTTCTGAGAGATTAATCACTATAAAAGCGCATCAACTAATTATTATTGGTTATTTTTTAAAAAAAGGTTGCATTCATAGGGGGAAATCGGATAGGTTGAATACCAATGAGTATTTAGTTAACACAATGAATGTTTAGTCATTCACTTAAATAACAGAACGGAAGACATTATGAATCGTATTTCACGCAACCATCATCATCACCATCATCCTGACTAGTCTTTCGGGCGATGTGTGCTGGAAGACGTTCAACGAATCTTCCGGTGGCTGAAATGCAAATTGAGAGAACCCTCGGAAGATAATCTTCCGAGGGTTTTTTTATTCTTGAACAAAGAGTTACTAAACAAAAAATTTTAAAGGGATAAGGGTAAAGTCATGTTGGATAAATCACGTTTACGTATTGCAATTCAAAAATCAGGTCGTCTGAGTGAAGAATCAAGAGAACTACTGGCTCGCTGCGGCATCAAAATCAACTTACAACAACAACGTTTGATTGCTTATGCAGAAAATATGCCTATTGATTTACTTCGTGTTCGTGATGACGATATTCCAGGACTGGTCATGGATGGCGTTGTTGATTTAGGGATCATTGGTGAAAACGTTCTTGAAGAAGAGTTATTAAACCGCCGCGCGCAAGGCGAAAACCCACAATACAAAACACTGCGCCGCCTCGATTTTGGTGGCTGTCGCTTGTCATTAGCGGCGCCATTGGACTTTAACTACACGGGTGCAGAATGCCTGAATGGTTCACGTGTTGCGACTTCTTATCCACACTTGTTAAAACGCTATTTCGACCAAAAAGGCATTCAGTTTAAATCATGTCTGTTAAATGGTTCGGTTGAAGTTGCCCCGCGAGCTGGGCTTGCGGATGCGATTTGTGACCTTGTTTCTACTGGCGCCACATTAGAAGCAAACGGCCTAAAAGAAGTGGAAGTCATTTACCGTTCGAAAGCATGTTTAATTCAACGTGACGGTGAAATGTCAGCTGATAAACAACAGCTTATCGACCGTATGATGACCCGTATCCAAGGTGTTATCCAAGCGCGCGAATCTAAATACATCATGTTACACGCGCCAAGTGAAACACTAGAAGAAATCATTGCCTTATTACCAGGTGCTGAACGCCCAACTATTTTACCATTAGCCGGTGACAACAACCGCGTTGCCATGCACATGGTCAGCTCAGAAACCTTGTTCTGGGAAACCATGGAAAAACTCAAGGCATTAGGGGCAAGCTCAATCCTTGTATTACCAATTGAAAAAATGATGGAGTAAGCCGCCATGAAAATGGGATTTAACCAACCTGTTCGCTGGTCGGCTTGTAATCAAGAGCAACAAAGTGCTTTACTGATGCGCCCCGCAATTGCGGCCTCTGGCAGCATTAGTACTGCGGTGAGCCAAATTATTGACCAAGTCCGTAACGAGGGCGACACCGCCCTCCAAGCACTAAGCCGTCGTTTCGATAAAACTGAAATCGACACAGTGCGAGTACCTGCAAATGCCGTTGACGCGGCAGAGGCTCGTCTTGGCGATGAAATCAAAACAGCAATGAAAACCGCCATTGGCAACATTCGTCGTTTTCACGAAGCCCAAAAACCCACTCCGATTACAGTGGAAACACAGGCAGGCGTAGTATGTCAACAGGTCACACGCCCAATAGATGCAGTCGGTTTATATATTCCGGGGGGTTCTGCTCCCTTGTTATCAACAGTCATGATGTTAGGAACTCCGGCGAATATCGCAGGCTGTCGCAAAATCATTTTGTGTTCTCCCCCACCTATTGCCGATGAAATTTTGTATGCAGCGAAACTGTGCGGCATCAGCGATATTTTCCAAGTAGGTGGCGCGCAAGCGATTGCAGCAATGGCATTTGGCACCCAAAGCATTCCTACGGTTGATAAAATATTTGGCCCCGGTAATGCCTATGTCACTGAGGCAAAACGCCAAGTGAGTCAAAGCCATGATGGAGCCGCCATTGATATGCCTGCGGGGCCTTCTGAAGTGTTAGTGATTGCGGATAGCGGAGCAAATCCAGCGTTCACCGCATCTGATTTACTATCACAAGCGGAACATGGCCCTGATTCACAAGTCATTTTATTAACTGACGATGAAAACTTTGCCCAGCGTGTGATTGAAGAAACAGAAACACAATTAGCGCAACTTTCTCGTGCCGAAATTGCCAGAGAAGCACTAAGTGCCAGCCGTGTCATTATTGCTGATTCGATCGAACAATGCGTCGAAATTAGCAATCGCTATGGACCAGAGCACTTGATTTTACAAACACGCAATGCCGATGACCTAGTCGATTCTATCACTAGCGCAGGCTCCGTGTTTGTCGGAGACTGGTCACCCGAATCTGCAGGAGACTACGCTTCAGGCACCAATCACGTATTACCGACTTACGGCTATACTGCAACCTATTCAAGCCTTGGCCTCGCTGACTTTATGAAGCGAATGACGGTGCAAAAACTGTCGCAGCAAGGCTTATTAGGCTTAGCCAACACCATCGAAACTTTAGCGCAAGCAGAGCAACTCACCGCTCACAAAAATGCCGTTACCTTACGCGTTAACGAACTAAAAAAACAAAATCAGGAGTAAGTCATGAGCCAACCATTTAATGCCGCCAGTCTTGCACGTGAAAATGTTAAAACCATGACCCCTTATATGTCGGCGCGCCGCTTAGGGGGAAATGGAGATGTTTGGCTCAATGCCAACGAGTATCCTATTGCTCCTGATTATCAATTCAGTGAACGTAACCTGAACCGTTACCCTGAATGCCAACCGGTTGCCGTGATCAATAACTATGCGGCTTATGCGCAAATCACACCAGAACAAGTACTGGTTTGCCGTGGGGCCGATGAGTCTATCGAATTATTGATCCGCGCATTTTGTGAGCCGGGTAAAGATGCGGTGATGTTCTGCCCACCAACCTATGGCATGTACAGCGTCAGTGCAGAAACCTTTGGCGTTGAACAAAAGAAAATCATGGCGTTGCCTGACTGGGCATTAAACGTTAACGCGATCCGTGAAAATTTATCTAATACCAAACTGATTTATATTTGCAGCCCAAATAACCCAACGGGCAATATCATCGATAATAAAGATTTGCGTGAAGTGCTAAATATGGCAGCAGGCCGCGCATTAGTCGTTGTCGATGAAGCTTATATTGAGTTCTGTCCACAATACAGTGTGGCAAGCTGGCTTGCACAATACCCCAATTTGGTGATTTTAAGAACCTTATCTAAAGCCTTTGCATTAGCCGGTTTACGCTGTGGCTTTACCTTAGCTTCTCCTGAAGTGATTGAGGTGCTATTAAAGGTTATCGCCCCTTATCCTTTATCAACCCCTGTTGCGATGATTGCCGCTCAAGCCCTTGAACCACAAGGTATTGAAACAATGAAAAGCCGTGTAATAACGGTAACCGAAAACCGTATTGCACTCAGTGAAGCTCTGCGCGACTTGTCTGTGGTTGAACATGTTTATCCGAGTGAAACTAACTATATTTTGGTGCGTTTCACCGATGGCAGTAAAGTCTTTAAAGCCCTGTGGGATCAAGGCATTATTTTACGTGACCAAAGCAAACAGCCGGGTCTCATTAATTGCCTGCGTATTACTGTCGGGACAGAAATTGAAAATACCCGTGTTATTGAAGCTATTGCCGCACTTTGCTAATTAGGAATGACTCATGAGCCAGAAAATTTTATTTATCGACCGTGATGGAACATTAATTACCGAGCCGCCAACTGACTTCCAAGTTGATAGCTTAAGTAAACTCGCCTTTGAAAAAGCAGTCATTCCTAGCTTACTTGCCCTGCAAAAAGCCAATTATCGCTTAGTGATGATAACCAATCAAGACGGCTTAGGAACAGATAGCTTTCCGACCGCTGACTTTGAACCACCACACAACCTAATGATGCAAGTTTTTGAATCACAAGGCATAAAATTTGATGACGTGCTGATTTGCCCACATAAGCCTGAAGATAACTGCGCTTGCCGTAAACCTAAACTTCAGTTGGTTGAGCGCTATTTAGATAGCAACGTGCTAGACAGTGAAAATAGCTATGTGATTGGTGACCGCGAAACGGACATTCAACTCGCTAAAAATATGGGAATTAAAGGGTTACGTTATAACCCAATGGAACTAGACTGGGAAGCTATCACCACGCAGTTAACCAAACGCGACCGCCATGCGCTAGTCAAACGCGTGACAAAAGAAACTAATATCCAAGTCGAAGTGTGGCTAGACCAAGAAGGCGGCAGCAAAATTAGCACCGGTGTGGGTTTCTTTGACCACATGTTAGACCAAATCGCGACTCACGGCGGTTTCCGGTTAAACATTGAAGTCAATGGCGACTTATTTATTGATGACCACCACACTGTCGAAGACACGGGCCTTGCTTTAGGTGAAGCACTGAAAATCGCGCTTGGTGATAAACGCGGTATCGCACGTTTTGGTTTCGTTCTGCCAATGGACGAATGCCAAGCACGCTGTGCACTGGATATTTCAGGTCGCCCACACCTTGAATATAAAGCAGAATTCAAATACCAACGTGTCGGTGACTTAAGCACTGAAATGATTGAGCACTTCTTTAGCTCACTTTCCTATGCTATGGGTTGTACATTACACCTGAAAACCAAAGGGAAAAACGATCACCACAAAGCGGAAAGTTTATTTAAGGTCTTTGGCCGTACCTTGCGCCAAGCAATACGCGTTGAAGGGGATACGTTACCTAGCTCAAAAGGGGTTCTTTGATGAACGTTGTCATCCTTGATACTGGCTGTGCAAATTTAGCCTCCGTGGCTTATGCGGTGAAACGCCTAGGTTATGACCCTGTGGTGAGCCGGGATACCAATACCATTTTACAAGCCGACAAAGTCTTTTTACCGGGTGTCGGTACGGCTAGCGCGGCCATGGAAAAGCTCACTGAACGTGAATTAGTGCCGTTAATTAGAGCACTGACTCAACCCGTGTTAGGCATCTGTTTAGGTATGCAATTACTCGGTGCTTTCAGTGAAGAAGGTCAATCAACGGTGCCACTACTGGGGTTAATTGATAGCCCTGTACAAAAAATGGATGCCAATGGGCTTCCAGTTCCACATAGCGGCTGGAACCAAGTCAAAGCCCTAGCAGGGAACCCTTTGTTTAGGGATATCCCTGATAACGCCTATTTCTATTTTGTACACAGTTATTCGATGCCAATTTCCAGTAATACCATCGCACAAACTCAGTATGGCAACCCGTTTAGTAGCGCGGTGAATCGCGATAACTTCTACGGTGTCCAATTTCACCCAGAACGTTCTGGCACCGCAGGTTCACGCTTGATTCAAAACTTTTTGGAGATGTAATTACCATGATCATTCCCGCATTAGATTTAATCGATGGCACCGTAGTGCGATTGCACCAAGGGGATTACGCCAAGCAAACTGATTATGGCAATGACCCGCTCCCACGTTTGCAACAATATGAAAAAGAAGGGGCAAAGCTCCTACACTTAGTGGATTTAACGGGCGCCAAAGATCCACAAAAACGCCAAATTCCACTGCTGAAAAAATTATTGGCTGGCGTGAATGTTCCAGTACAAGTTGGTGGGGGTATTCGTACCGAAGAAGATATTAAGGCCTTACTGGAAGCCGGAGCGGCTCGTGTTGTCATTGGCTCAACTGCGGTGACCAAACCTGAATTGGTTAAAACATGGTTTGAAACCTATGGTGGGGAAGCCATTGTACTTGCGTTAGATGTACGCATTAATGACAAAGGCGTAAAAGAAATCGCCATTAGCGGCTGGCAAGAAAATTCAAATTTAACATTAGAACAAGCCATTGAAATATATCGTCCTTATGGCTTAAAACATGTCCTTTGCACCGATATTTCCAAAGATGGCACCTTAGCGGGTTCTAATGTGAATTTATACCAAGAAGTAAGCCAAAAATTCCCCGACATTGCCTTCCAAGCATCAGGGGGCATTGGCAATTTAGATGATATTGCGGCTATCCCGCCATCTGGTGCGGCTGGCGTGATTGTGGGTCGCGCATTATTAGAAGGTAAATTCACCGTTGCGGAGGCAATCAAATGTTGGCAAAACGCATAATTCCTTGCTTAGACGTCCGTGATGGGCAAGTGGTTAAAGGTGTCCAATTTCGTAATCACGAAATTATCGGTGATATTGTTCCATTAGCACAGCGTTATGCCCAAGAAGGTGCAGACGAACTGGTATTTTATGATATTACCGCCTCTTCTGATGGTCGAGTGGTAGATAAAAGCTGGGTTGCCAAAGTCGCTGAAGTGATTGATATTCCTTTTTGTGTTGCAGGTGGAATTAAAAGTGTCGATGATGCTGCACAAATTCTGTCTTTTGGCGCTGACAAAATTTCCATTAACTCCCCAGCATTATCCGACCCTACATTAATCAGCCGCTTAGCGGAGCGTTTTGGCGTACAATGCATCGTTGTGGGTATTGATACTTGGTTCGATGAAAGTACGGGTGAATATCTCGTTTACCAATTTACCGGTGATGAAAAACGTACCACACAAACTACGTGGAAAACCCTTGATTGGGTAAAAGAAGTTCAACAACGTGGCGCGGGTGAAATTGTGTTAAATATGATGAACCAAGATGGTGTTCGTCAAGGGTATGACCTACAGCAACTAAAAAAAGTTCGCGAAGTATGCCAAGTGCCATTGATTGCCTCAGGTGGTGCAGGCGAAAAAGTACATTTCCTTGATGCCTTCACTGACGCAGGCGTTGATGGTGCTTTAGCCGCTTCTGTATTTCATAAACAAATTATTAATATCGGTGACTTAAAACAATACCTAGCCGAAAATGGAGTTCAAATTAGAGTATGTTAACCACAGAACAATCTAGCCAGCTAGCATGGCAAAAAGTCGATAACCTAATGCCTGTTATCGTGCAACACGCTGTTTCAGGTGATGTGCTAATGCTTGGGTATATGAACCCAGAAGCATTACAAGTCACTTTAGATAGCCGTAAAGTCACCTTTTTCTCTCGCACAAAACAACGTTTGTGGACGAAAGGCGAAACCTCTAATAATTTTTTAAATTTAGTGGATATTTACCCAGATTGTGACAGTGATACGCTGCTAGCTCTCGCACTGCCAGATGGCCCAACTTGCCATAACGGTACACAAAGCTGCTTCGCACCAGCACAAAGCGACTGGGGCTTTTTATTTGAGTTAGAAACGTTACTAAAAGAACGCAAAACTGCCTCTCCTGAAAGCTCCTATACCGCACGTTTATACGCTAGCGGGACTAAACGCATTGCGCAAAAAGTCGGTGAAGAAGGTGTTGAAACTGCATTGGCAGCCACCGTGAATGACCGCGCAGAATTGACCAATGAAGCCGCTGATTTGATGTACCACTTATTAGTCTTACTACAAGACCAAGAGCTGGATTTAAGCACAATAATCAAACGGTTAAAAGAGCGTCATCAATAAACAACAGGCTGCCAGTCTCACTGGCAGCTTTATCATAGATGCAAGATGTGTTCAATTTGCTCGTGACTGAATAAATACCCAAGAATATTAGTAATAACAGACACAAAATACATCTGATACTTATTTTTTAATATTTCACCTATTTTAACGCTTTAGCAGCCTTCGGCCCCAAGGTTGTATCTACTTCCAAACTTGTTATCATTCCCTGTTATTGATGTGGTTTTAAAGGGAAAAAAACAGTGTCTGAAAATTCTATTTTTATGCAACTCACACAATTACTTGATAAAAACAATGCCAAATATCGTGTGATGGAACATTCCACTGCGGGGAAATCAGAAGAAGTGGCAAAAATACGTGGCACGCAACTTGGGCAAGGGGCAAAAGGATTAGTATGCCATGTCAAAGGAAATGGTATACGCCAACACGTACTGGCAATTTTACCTGCCGATAAACAAGCTGATTTGAGTAAAATTGCCACAGCAATTGGCGGGACTCGTGCATCTTTAGCAAGCCCAAAAGAAGTCGATGAGCTCACTCAATGCGTATTTGGGGCTATTCCCCCCTTTAGCTTTCATCCCAATTTAAAATTAATTGCTGACCCGCTACTTTTTGAACGTTTTGAGGAACTCGCCTTTAATGCTGGTACATTAGAACGCTCTATTATTTTAAATACAGAAGATTATCAAAGAATAGCAGCGCCTAGTTTAGTTGAATTTATTCGCACAGAAGAAAATTAGTTATATGTAAAAAGGGAGATTCCACAGAATCCCCCTTAACCTTAATAAGAAAAGCTAGCTAATCAATCGCTGGTCATATTTCTGGCTGGCATTTTTTAATGCCACAAAATCGGAACCACAAATAAACCGCTTTAATGCGGTAAATTTTTCCTCCGGCCAATCATAGATTTTCAATGCTAATAGTTCAGTAATGACGTCGTGTGAAAAGCGATAGTTAATCGGCTTTGCAGGGTTCCCCCCAACAATAGAATAAGGCTCGACATCTTTGATCACTACACTATTAGCAGCAATTACAGCTCCTTCACCTATTTTAACTCCGGGCATGATAAAGGCACGCATGCCAACCCAGGCTCCGTCGCCAATCACTGTGTCGCCTTTTCCTACATAAGCTTCTTCAATATATTCAAGAAAAGGATATAAGCAAAACCAATCCATTCGGTGAGTATGGTTCCCTCCCATTAATATCACCGCTTCGCTACCAATACAGACATAATCACCGATATAAAGTTGATCAACATCCCATGCTAGCTGCCAATCTCGGCTTTGTTCGTCACCTTGTAAATAGCGCACAACTGACTGCTCAAACCCGTTATCCCAACAGTCGCTGTAATAACTATGCTGACCTTTAATATGGATATTGGGATTTTGTACGACCTCATGAAGTAGTTCGTATTTTGACCAATGTTTTTGATTCATGGCACTAAACCTTTTAATTCGTTTATATTTACCATAGAACGCATTCTATGGTGATGCATTCGCGTTCAAAATACACCACCTTTAGCCACTCGAGGTTGTTTTAATAATGGATTCAACATGTTATTCATCCTAACAAACCTGTTATTATTTAAATTACTTGTGCAAATAATATCATAGAAAATAATTTCCATATAATTAATTATCAAATAATAGAAAACAACCGAATAGTATTTAAGACTAACTTTAAAATAAAAAAGCACACAATTAATATATTTTATTATAAATTAAATAAAAATAATTTCAGCATACTGTTAAATAGAAGAAAGATACAAAATGATAGTAAAAAAACCAATAATTCAAAATATTATTAATCAAAACACTTATAATTCATTAACTTCCCATTATTCAACAAACTTAGTCAATAACATTTATGAAATATTTCATATATTAAATAATGAAAATAACGAATCAAACTTGGAAATGATTCTCCATGCAGATAAAACAAGTAATCCACTTATTAACTTAGATAGAAACGACGAAAAAAGCAGTAATGGAATAAAACCGGATAAGGCTATTTACTTTAATAAAAATAAGTTTATTAACCCTTTAACACATAAAGAAATTAGTGACACGAGTGGTGAATTAAAGGGAAGCGTTTATTTCGCTCAAAACTCAATCATTCCTGCTGTGAATCGAATTGAAGGAGATATACAACCTAAATTGGTATCCGGTCGAAAAACTTTAGTCATGTTTAAACCTCAATCATCAATTCAACAAAATGAAAACATTAAATTAAATATTTATGATGAAAATAATAAATTGGTAACTAGTGAAAACCTAAGCCCTCCTACCAAATTACCTAAGATTGTAGACAACAGTACCATAGAGACAAATTTATTGCCTCACCATTTCAAACCACCTAAAAGATTTGATATTTTCATTGAAAATGAAAATCATTTAAATGTTATAGTTTCCAACCAAAAAGCTTTACATTATTTAATTTTAAAAAATAAAATAATACACTTAACATTTAATCATAAATATATGAAGGAAACATTCACACTAAATAATGATATGAGATATAAAGGAAAAACTATAGTTTTAGAAAACATTCATAAAAAAGACATTAATATTAGCTATGGAAATGAAACAGTCACATTACCAAAAGGTCTCACGATTCAATTTATTTGTGACAATAATGGACGTTGGCTCACTGAAGAAAATGTCAATCTAATCGAATACTGGAAATCACCTGATATTTCAGCACGTAATTTGCCTCCATTTTTCGATTCTGAAATTGAAGGTCTGCCAGATATCGATGTTAGCGAAATTGATGCAAACTTTATGAATGATATCTTGAATGAACATTCAACAATAAAAATAACCAAGGTTGATTATGATACGACTAATAGTTTAATGTTAAAAAGTAATATTAATCATGTATATAAACAAATCCTATTTACCTCAACATCCGATGAGACGACTCTTATTCATACTAAATATAAATGTGTTGAATTAAAAAAAGGAGACTTATATTTATTCAAGTGTGATACTAATGGGGATTGGGAAAATATACCTATCACCAGAGAGATCCCACCGCTAGACTATTCACAACCAGAAAACTATGATTTAACTTTAGATAATAACAAGTCGATTAATGAATCATCTGAAAATAAAAAAAACTTATTGGAATTATTAAAAAACAATGAATCAATAAAAATTGCTACAAGTGACGGGAACTGGGCTCGTGACTTTACACTTATGGCAGATAATGACCTTCATAATAAAAAAATCCTTTTCAGCTCTAGTGCCTACTATGATAGCCATATTCATTATGGAAATAAAAGTTTAAAACTAGGAACGGGTGAAAGTGTTCTTTTTATTTATGATTTACATAAAAAATGGTTCCCTATTTATCTTAATAACGAACCTTATATCGCAAAGAATGACGATTCAACGAGTAATTTGGAATACATTGAAAATACATGGTCAACGACAATTTCTGAAGAGTATATTCACCCTGATATAAAGCTAGAGTTTGTTTTGAAAGAGCAAAAAGGAACACTATCAAATATTGATATTGGCGCCCCAAATGAATTACTGGTCAATACATTAGATATTGGCCTACTTACCCCCCCAAGGGATGTACTTCTTTTCCAAGAAAAACCCGAGCTTAATCGGCAATATTACCAAACTATTCCCGTTAAAAATTTTATTGTTTCTCGCTATGAGCCAATTCACCTTACAAAAGTAGTGATGCCTAATGGCCAAGTTTTCACCGATAAAGCAACAGGAAAAGGAGGCGCGTATAGCGGCAATATGAGGGAGTCGATAACCAAACGTTTTTATGCCAATGGCATTAATCTAGCAAATTATGGTGTAAACAGTTCAGCTTCTGATGCTGAGTCATTTAATCCTACGAGCCAAATAACTGCCTATAATTCTGTTGGGGTATATGAGAATGGGAGGGTTATTCATGGCTGGTCAGGCGGCGGTGGAAAAGCAACGTTAAATAGAACCGATAGTAATGAGCTTAGTCATGAATTTGGCCATAACTTTGGCCTAAGTGATTACTATGGGGGCACAGAAGGAGGAACACATGCAACTGCCGATAAAAAGAATTCAACATGGCTATGGGATCCTTATAATAACTATTTTATTCCAAATACCTATCAAGATGGTTCATTAAACCATGACGCAATGAGTGGTGGGGAAGCTTACAATCCCAAATACAATGCCTATACCGCATACACACCAAATTCCCTTGTTGCTATCCAAAAAAAATTAGAAAGCAATTATACTTTTAGCTCAGAATCATCGACGGGATATAAAAAATGGGATCCGAATATAAAAAAATTGGTTGACGCTAAATTAGATCTTTCCAATTTCAATATCATTAATTTTTCCCCAAAAAATGGTTCTGATATTACAACTGATCGCATAAATGAACTGTTAAAAAAAAGTAACTTAGTCTATCTTTGCCAAGGAAATGGCTATTATGCACCGAATATTAGTCTCCCAGCAGCATCCGAGCATAATAAAAATAGCATTATCAAGATAAAGTCATATGCACAATGGAATAGCAAAATACATGTCAATAATAAGGTGGAGACAATCACCAAAAATGATTTATTTTGCTATCGTTCAGATGGGGTCAGTTGGAAACGAATTTCGGAACCAGAATCTGCTATTCATAAAAAAGCCAGAAAACAGGGTGTAGAGGTTGTCACTTTAATGGGCTTCTATGATCCTGAAGGAACCATTGATAGCTATATTTATCCCCCTTCATTTGGTTCTTATGGCATGGTTTATCAAAATGATGCGCGAGTTAATACTGATTCCCCCTACCTAGAGGTGATTTTTAACGACGGGAACAAAAAACAATATCAGCTTAATAACTTCCGTGGCAATAAAGATATGATGAATAAATTCCATATTAATATTGAACACGGTTTAATCCCAATTGAGACTAAGCTGTATATTAATAATAAAATGGTTCATTCAAGACCTATTGAAATTAAAGAGAATCGGTTTCTCACTACGATTAATGGCACTATTGTTGAATAAATAATCCAATCCTGTCACTGGTTATATCCAACAACCAGTGACATCTTGATGTATCAATAAAAATAGTTTTTAACCCGCCTTAGTCAGTGAATGGCTAGCAAATGATAAACTCGTTTTTCTTGCTATTAGCCCAAACAGACAACCGACTAACATCACTATTGCTAAGGATAATTTTGGGACAATGGGCAAACCGATTGCACAAAGCCCAAGAGCTGCCCCTCCGGCCATTTGTACAAAACCAACTAACGCAGAAGCGGTTCCTGCTTCCTGACCAAAAGGTTCTAAAGCATAACTAGTTGCCGTTCCCATCATAAAGGCCAGCCCTGTACAAGCACAGGCGACAGGTAACATATAGACTAACCAATGGCTTTGTATTTCTACCGGCAATACGACAAAACCTAGCAATAATCCTAAGCAACCAAGTGCCATCATTAAACTACCCACTAATAAACAGGTTGGTCGCCCTATTTTATGAATAAAGTAATTAGCGATATAACTGGCAAACATGATCCAAAAACCATTAATACCGAATACAATAGAAAACGCTAGCGGAGATAACTGCGCATCCCCCATCAGTACAGTTGGTGCAAGTGACACATAAGTTAATGCCATACCCATCGTGCCTGCGTTCACTAAGGCAAAAATAATAAATTGATAATTTCCTAAAATTCGCCAATAGGTTTTCAGCGGAATAATCTTTGCTTTAGGTAAATTAGCTGGCCGTGTTTCCGGTAAAAAAGCAACAGTTAGCACTAATATAACCAACGCATACAAAGCAAGAAACCAGAACGGTGCCCGCCAGCCCCATGCCTCTGCCAGCAAACCTCCGAGTAGTGGAGCTAATGCTGGAACAATATTTAATGTCCCATTTAAGAAACCAAAAGCGCGAGCGGCTTCCGTACCATTCATTCGGTCACGTACACAACTAAATGCCACTACCGAAGTACAACAAACCGCAACACCTTGCAATAAACGTGATGCAATAAATACCGTAGGTGCTGTTGCTACAATAGCAACACCTGCACCAATGATGTACAACAGCATACCCGCAATCGCGACAGGTTTTCGCCCATATCTATCGACTAATGGGCCCGAAATCAATTGCCCTAACCCCAGAACAAGAATGAACAATGCTATCGTTGACTGGATCACCGACTCACTGCTACCTAACTCCTTCGCAATATCAGGTATTGTTGGTAAATATAAATCAATCCCTAATGGACCAAGTAAGACTAATAAAAGTAATAAGATAAGAAAATTACGCATAAACCATGCCTAGACTCGATAAAATGTAATTTAGAAAATACTCATAATTATAAATTCAACATTTTACGGTGCTTAAAAGTCAAAAAAGGCGCTAAACTTAGCGCCTTTCATGTCATCAACAATCAATGATGACGGATTATTCCATCCATTCAGTATGGAAAACGCCGTCTTTATCAGTACGCTTATAAGTGTGAGCACCGAAGTAGTCGCGCTGCGCTTGGATTAAGTTTGCAGGCAATACCGCTGAACGGTAGCTATCATAATAAGAAATAGCAGCTGAGAATGTTGGTGTTGGGATACCATTTTGTACACCATAGCACACCACATCACGCAGTGCTTGCTGGTATTCGTCAGCAATTTGTTTAAAGTATGGCGCTAACAACAAGTTGGCAATTTTTGCATCTTGGTTATACGCATCAGTGATTTTTTGTAGGAACTGCGCACGAATGATACAGCCTGCACGGAATATTTTTGCGATTTCACCGTAGTTTAAATCCCAATTATATTCTTCTGATGCCGCTTTCAGCTGTTGGAAGCCTTGTGCATAAGACACAATTTTACCTAAATACAGTGCGCGGCGAACTTTTTCAATAAACTCTTTTTTATCGCCTTCAACCGCTTTCAGTACTGGACCTGTTAATACTTTAGAAGCTGCAACACGCTGATCTTTTAAGAAAGAAATATAACGTGCAAATACAGATTCAGTAATTAACGTCAGAGGGATACCTAAATCCAGCGCACTCTGGCTAGTCCATTTACCGGTACCTTTATTAGCCGCTTCATCAAGAATCACGTCAACCAGATATTTACCATCTTCATCTTTTTTCTTGAAGATATCTGCTGTGATTTCAATTAAATAGCTACTCAGTTCACCTTTGTTCCACTCAGCAAAGATGCCAGCTAATTCTTCGTTGCTCAGGTTCAATGAACCTTTTAATAATGAATAGGCTTCTGCGATTAATTGCATATCACCGTATTCAATACCGTTGTGAACCATTTTAACATAGTGGCCCGCACCATCTGCACCAATATAGGTCACACAAGGTTCACCTTCTGCTTGTGCTGCAATTTCTTTTAAGATTGGTGCAACTAACTCATAAGCTTCTTTCTGACCACCAGGCATAATTGAAGGACCTTTTAATGCGCCTTCTTCACCACCTGAAACACCAGTACCGATGAAATTAAAACCTTGCTCAGATAATTCACGATTACGACGGATAGTGTCAGTAAATAAGGTATTACCACCGTCAATTAAGATATCCCCTTTGTCCAGATGAGGAGTCAGCGAGGCAATTGTTTTGTCCGTTGCTTCACCCGCTTTTACCATCAACAAGATGCGGCGAGGTTTTTCCAGAGAGTCAACAAACTCTTCAATTGTATAGTTGGGAACTAATTTTTTCCCTGGATTTTCGGCAATCACTTCATCTGTTTTATCTTTAGAACGATTAAAGATAGACACTGAGTAACCACGGCTTTCAATGTTGAGCGCAAGGTTACGCCCCATGACTGCCATTCCGACAACACCAATCTGCTGCTTTGACATGAACAACTCCTGTCTGATTAGGACCAAGTCAGCCTCGACCGTGCTGACATTCTGTTAACGGGATCACATATTAACCTAGGATTGTGTTGCATGGTAGTTATTGATGCAATCGATGACGTATACAAGGCCATTTTTGTCAAGAATTGTCCAACTAACGTTATTTTTTATTGATATTTCGTTCAACAAACCGCATTATTCACTCGTCGGTATAAGCCGTCATATCAGAAGGTAAAACAAACTGTATGGAATGGATCGCAGATCCTTCGATTTGGGCGGGCCTCGCTACCCTTATCGTTCTAGAAATCGTTCTTGGTATTGATAACCTCGTCTTCATCGCCATTCTGGCCGATAAGCTCCCGCCAAAGCTGCGTGATAGAGCCCGTGTAACTGGACTTTTATTAGCCCTGATTATGCGTGTTGTGCTTCTATTTAGCCTGTCATGGCTCATTACCCTCACGAAACCGATATTAACTCTCTTTGATCACGCCTTTAGTGCTCGAGACCTAATTATGTTGGTGGGTGGTTTATTCCTCTTGTTTAAAGCCACAATGGAGCTAAACGAGCGGTTGGAGGGGAAAGACGAACACACCAATACCCAAAGAAAGACATCTAATTTCTGGGCTGTTGTTGCACAAATTATTGTTCTTGATGCTGTATTCTCACTAGACTCCGTGATCACCGCTGTCGGTATGGTTGACCATATCGGTGTAATGATTGCAGCTGTGACCATTGCAATGGCATTAATGATTTGGGCAAGTAAACCGTTAACGAGCTTTGTTAACCAGCACCCAACCATTGTCATACTGTGTTTGAGCTTCTTACTGATGATTGGTTTCAGCTTAGTTGCCGAAGGGTTTGGCTATGCCATACCGAAAGGTTACTTATACGCTGCAATTGGCTTCTCTATCATGATTGAAGTCCTAAACCAATTTGCCCAATTTAATCGACGTAAATTCCTTAAAGGCTCACGTCCACTACGTGAACGTACAGCAGAGGCGGTATTACGCATTCTTAGCGGTAATAACGAACGTGGAGAATTAGACCCACATACTTCTGATCTTATCGCTGATAATCAATCCGTTTTTGACCCACAAGAGCGTTTAATGATTGCTCGAGTGCTCGGTATGGCACAACGTAACGTAGAAAGCATTATGACTTCACGCCATGATGTGGATTATCTCGACATTAATAAATCATCTTCAGATTTACTGCAATTAATGGAGAAAAACCCACACTCGCGTTTAGTGGTCATTGATGAAACTATCAGCGATGAACCTGTTGGGGTAGTACATGTAATGGATTTGGTTAAACAGCAATTAAAAGGCCAACCATTAAACTTACGTGCATTGATTACCCAACCATTGATATTCCCAGAAGGGTTGTCTCTGTTAAAAGCGTTAGAGCAGTTTCGTAAGGCGCATACTCACTTTGCCTTTGTTGTGGATGAGTTTGGTTCTATCGAAGGTATCGTGACATTGACTGATGTAATGGAAACCATCGCAGGTAACTTGCCGGTTGGTGATGAAGAAAATGACTCACGCCACGACATTCAAAAACTGGATGATGGTACTTGGATTGCCAACGGCTTTATGCCACTTGAAGACCTGATCATGTTTATCCCTATGGAATTAGACGATAAACGTGAGTATGAAACGATTGCGGGTCTTTTAATGGAACACTTACAACGTGTTCCTGAAGTGGGTGAACAAGTGACAATTAACGGTTGTATATTCCAACCTCTTGAGGTTAACAGCCACCGAGTCAATAAAGTGTTAATCACTCCACCAGCCCCTGAGGGGGATGGCTATGAGTTTGAAGATGACTAATTAGCACGTGCTTTTTGACTAAATACCAGCCTATATGGCTGGTATTTTTTTGCCTAAAACCTATAGATATCAACCTTTAGACGATTAAGCGCAAAATAGTGGCGTTTTTTAAAAGAAAAATACATTCAAAGCTTGAATAATTCAGCGTATTAAATACAACTAATTTAAACGAAGGTCACATTGTGAAAATAAAAACTAGCCAATCAAATAGCAGTACGATCCAAGTGCCTAGTACAAGTACAAAAAAAAAATCAGAAAATATAGCAGTTACAGCAATAAGCATTAATAATAACGTTAAATGTTGCCCTGTACTGATTAAAGAGAACAGTAATAATTTAATCACTAATCAAAGTGATAAATTACAAAAAACACCAGAAAAAACAAATAATTTCAATAAAATAAGTAAATTGAGCACCCAAATCACCAAATTAATTACAACTATACATGATATTAACACTGAGCAATTTAATCCGAATGACTCTTCATTTTTTCAAAATTTATCGGATAAAATGATTCAACTAAATAATGATCTTTCTGATTACAAAAATAAAATAAGTTCATAAAAAGAGAAAACACCCATTTAAGGGCGCTTCAGACTGCTGACAAACCTATTATGTTTGGCAGCAAATCTAATAGATTTTGAAAATAAATTAGGAAAATCAATAAATTGATTTTCGGCTGATAACACAAGGCGGGAAAAACCACGCTTTTATCCCGCTTTGTCAACAACCTCAAACGCCCATTTAAGGGCGTTTTGTTATCTTAAAGGGCATTCAATAAATCATTGAGTCCTTTATTTTCTTCTTTCTTCAAGAAGTTACCAAGCGCTTCTTTAGCTTGTGTACGTAACTCATTACGCAGTAATTTTTCGACATCTAATTGGTATTTCAAATTATGCCAATTACCATAAATTCGCAGTGGAATGGTCATGGCTTGCAATTGTTGAACTAAACGTGAATCCCCACCCCAGCCATTGGCAATATTAACCCCTAAATTGACATCAATGGTTTCATTAGGGATATTCATACGGCCTTGCCCACTGATGTTAACTAAGGATGACATCGCATTCATAGAGGAAATGTTCAACGTACCTTTATTTAATTTACCTGCCACAGTGAAAGAATCAACCTCAGTGACGTTCCCCGTATTCACGGGCGCATTAATTTTACTGGTTACTCTGGAAACCGATTGCTGAATTAATAACGGAATATTCAATCCCTGTAATTTGGCATTTCTTAACTCAAAATTAACAGGCCCTTGCCACTGGTTTTTCACTGCATTGTCATCATAACCCACACCCGATAACGCCGCATTTAACGAAATTATTCCACTTAATTTTTGTGGCATATTGAAGGCTTTTAATAATGGAGTTAAATCGATATTTTTTAAATCTGGTTTTGCTGAAACATAAGCGGGAGTTGAACTGTAATTAAATGTCACCGGTATTGAAAAATCACCACCAAATGCCTTACCTTGTAATTTTGAAACAGTTAAACGAGGTGTTTGGTTTTGTGCCTCAAAAACTACATCACTAACCGTCATTCCACGATAGATTAACTGCTTAATGGCTAAATTGATATCGGCGGAAAATGCCTGCAAGCCTGATAAATCATACTGTTGAGGATTTGCACCAGAAATAACAGGCTTAACACCAACACGGTTATTATTCGTCTCTGATTCTACACTGGTACTGGCAGGCGCTGTTCCTAATAGATTATCTAAATCTAATTTCTCGGCGACTAAATTAACCCTAATTTCTGGGGTATTCGTTAATTGGATACTGCCATTACCTGATAGGCCACTTTCGTTAGCTGTTATTAACAAATTGCTTAAACTCGCACTTTCCACTTTCCCTTTGGTATATAGGAAATCACTTGTTATTTGCCCTTCAATTCCACTTTCAGGTAAATCAACACCACTCAATTTATAGTCAAACTGAGTTAATTTGCCACTAATCCTTTGATTAATATCTGATAAATCGATATCTGCGCGTAGATTAAATACAAACTCTTGTTGGTTTTTATTTAGATTTCCACTGAATTTAACTGCGACCTGTTTTTTATCACTTTTCTTCAGTGATAAATCAATGTTGCGCAGATTAAATTCATCTTTAGCAGTTTGCCAAATAACTAAGCTATTAGAAATATTAATTTTTTCTATATCTAATAACCAGTCACTTTTCTCTTGTGCAGAGGTTGATGTTGGCACACCACCAGGCGCTACAGGGGCGTTACGGTGAGTTTGGATTTCGCTATCGGGTGTCTTGCGGATAACAGCACCATCAATAACAATTTGCTCAACAGAGAGTTTATGGGAAATGAGAGGCCATAATTCAACATCTAAGCGCATATTATCTGCACTTAGTATGGGTTTAGCCGCATTCGGCGCAGTAAGAGAAACAGGCCCAGTAATAATGCTTAAGGTTGGCCACACATGCCAACGCATATCACCGTTGAATTCAAGTTGATAACCACTTTTTTTCTCTACTTGTTCAACAATATAATGACGGAAATCATTCGGGTTCACTAACATTACGAGTGTTGTTAACCCAGCAACAATTACCACAAGTAAAATAATCAGTGTCGTCAAAAAACGTTTCATCCTTCCCTCTCTTAAATTCCGCTTGCGCTCGCCACAAAAATGAACTCACACCTATCCCTGAAAATGGGCGGAAATTACCGGTTTAATCTCCATTAAACACAACAATTTCCGCAAAGTTCACCGGTTATCAGTCTTCACTGATACGGCTACCAACAGCACCTTGTTGGTTTTTATATTTAGCATCTTGTCGGCTATTATAAGGGCGATCGGCACTGCCAGATAACGGCTCAAAGCTTAATGCACCAATCACCATGCCGGGACGCAATGCTAACGGTAATTTACCTGAATTATAAAATTCTAACACGATTTGCCCATGCCAACCGGGATCAATTCGATGTGCGGTTACGTGTACCATCAAACCTAGTCTCGCTAATGAAGAGCGCCCGTCTAACCAACCTACAAGGTTATCAGGGAGCGTAACAGACTCAAGCGTCACTGCAAGTGCTAATTCTCCTGGGTGCAGGAAAAATGGCTCATCCTCATCAAGAACAATTTCATCGCTCATGACGCGATCTAATGCGGCATTAACCTCATCTTTAGGGCCACTAAGGTCAATAAATGCAGCAGTGTGTCCTCGAAAAACGCGGAATTGATTTCCCAAACGAACATCTGCAGTTGCACCATTGATTCGTTCAACTGGTGGGCGTGGGCTAATAACTAATTTACCATCATCCATCCATTGAATAATATCGCGGTCACAAAGACGCATGGTTGTTTCCCCCTTCATTATTTTAATTTCTGCGCGGTTTAATCTTGACAGAATTCGCCAATTTTCGCTTTCAAGATATCAATCGCTACACGGTTTTTCCCACCGCGAGGAACAATGATATCGGCATATTGCTTTGATGGCTCAATAAATTGCAAAAACATTGGGCGAACCGTTTTATTATATTGGTCAATAACGGAATCAAGCGTTCTGCCCCTTTCATTTACATCACGTTTAATACGGCGCATCAAGCAAATATCAAGTGGTGTATCAACAAAAATAGAAAAATCCATTTCACCACGTAAGCGTTTATCTGTTAATAACAAAATACCTTCAATGATAATGACTTTTTTAGGTTTGAACGTGATGGTTTTTTGTTTACGTGTATGAGCGACATAGTCGTATTGCGGAATTTCTACTGCTTGGCCACTTTTCAGTGATTTGAGATGTTCATAAAGCAAGCTGTGGTCCATCGAGTTAGGATGGTCATAATTTACTTTAAGGCGTTCTTCCATTGGGACATCGGCTTGGTCTTTGTAATAACAATCTTCTGGAATAACACCGATATTATGATCACCGACCTGTTCTCTTAACTCACGGTATAACGTGCTTGCAATTAAGCTTTTGCCAGATGCAGAGGCTCCCGATATACCTACAATGGTACAGTGATGCGCTATGTCAGTCATAAAATGATAACCTGGTTAAATATTTAGAAATGAGATACACAACAGAAAAATGTTATGTTGGCGGAATTATAGGGGGTAATGGCGTGTTGTTCCAGCATACCTCAACAAAGTTCGCTAAAAAAACACCCATTAGATAGGAAATGCCGTAAATCGGAGTGTACAAAATGTCATTTATACACTAAAACTGTTTTTTTCCTTCTAATACCGCAATGCGATTTTCAATCGAGGGGTGAGTTGAAAACACTGAATCGCCCTTATTAAAAATATAAGCGGCCTTACGGTAAGCTTGCCCTGTGGTACTGTTATCATATTCATGGGTTTCATGATTACCGGAGATTTTTTTCAACGCACTAATCATGGCTTGGTTATCTGCAGTCAAATCCACTGCCGCGGCGTCAGCCATATATTCACGAGTGCGAGATAAATAAAAATAGAGTATTTGGGTTATCCACGGCAAAACAAAATTTAGAACTAATAGGATCATTTGCGCTTTATTAGCGGCATTATTGCGGCTGCGCCCTGCTGTTCGGATAAAAATCTGACTAAATAAATTCGTTACCGTTAAAATCACGTTTGCCAAAATCCCCACATACAGGGTTAATTTTGAATCACCATGAATAATGTGCCCAACTTCATGAGCGAGAACGGCTTGAACTTCTTGCCGATTAAGCGTTTGCAACAAACCTCTGGTTACCCCCACAAGCGCATTACGGTTATTCCACCCTGCCGCAAAAGCATTCGGTTCATCCGTTTCTAAAATATATAAACGGGGAATATAACCTAAACTAGCACTTAAACTTAATTCTTCAATAATATTAAAAAGTTGTTTTTCTTGGGGGCTACTCGCATTTTCTTGGGTTATTTCTCTGGCATTCATCCCAGCTAACATCATTTTATGGCCTCTAAAATGAATATAAATCAACCCAAGAAAGGTTAAGCCTAAAACAATAAAAGTGGCGATAGGTAATTCATGAAGTGTCACAAACATCATCGCATTATCGACTAAGTCCAATTGCTCATTTGGGTGTGTTGCAATATCCGCCAATAAGCCAATAATTAGCATTAAAAAAATATAGCTCATCACCACTAAGCGTGTGCGAATATTATTTTTACGAATGACGTTTCTAAAATCCATAATGTGACCTGTTATCTACCACTCATATAATATCGGAACACCATAAGGCATTCCGATGATTGATAACTTCAAAGGTTAAGCGGTTTTTAATCAAAATTAATACGACGTGATTCCTCAGTCTTGATGGTTTCTTCATCAAGACGCCAATATTCCTTGGAAATTTTTAAGCTAGGAATAATGCCAACAATTAGTGCCGCAGGCATAGACGCAATATACGCATTATAAGTTTCTAATGAGCGGTTATAACCACGTTTAGCAAATGACAATTTATTTTCTGAAGAAACGATTTCTTCTTGTAAATTTGCCATAATTGCATCGGATTTTAGCTCAGGATAAGCTTCAACTGCGACATTAATCGCCCCACTGGTCACCATTTTTGATAATGCATCTTCGGCTTCGCGGGCTTTATCCCCTGTCGCATTTTGTGCTTGTGTCCGTAGTTCAGTAATTTTACTGAACACCTCGGTTTCATGACTTAAATATTTTTTAACTGTTGCCAATAAGCTATCAAATACTTTTCCACGACGGTCTAATTGAACTGAAATTTCTGTTTCACTCGAAATAACAGCTTCTCGCAACGCAACGATACGGTTATAAAAATAAATAACGATCAGCACCACGACAACAATAAAAATTAAAAATTTCATAGTCACCTTTTCGGATTACCCGTAGAAAGAAAACTGATTAAATAACAGATGCGGCTATTCTACGCGAACATGACTCAATAAAGAAATATTCCGCGAACAATTCAGAAAAATAGAAGGCTAAAACAAATGCGTTTAGTAGAGGAAAGTGTCGACAATAAATAAGGCTATTTAGTCATAAACTAAATAGCCTTTTTATTCTATGGCCGATTAAACTGCACGGAAAGAAATTTCTGTTGGGATTTTATCCCCTTCCCAATACATCAAAGCAGAAATTCCTGAAGCAATTTCGCGGTAGATATCGGCAAATTCGCCTTCTGGATCACGCATAACAGTAGGCTGGCCACGGTCAAGGTCTTCACGTAAAGAAATATGCAGAGGAACCTGTCCCAATAATTTAGTATGGTATTTTTCTGCTAATTTCTCAGCACCACCGGTACCAAAAATCGGCTCTACATGCCCACAATTGCTGCAAATATGTGCGCTCATGTTTTCAACCACACCCAGTACTGGGACATTGACTTTCTTAAACATCACAATACCTTTCATGGCATCAACCAAGGCGATATCTTGTGGTGTTGTCACTACCACTGCCCCAGTGACAGGGATATTTTGAGAAAGTGTTAATTGGATATCTCCCGTTCCCGGTGGCATATCGATAACTAAGTAATCCAAATCCGGCCATAGCGTGTCTTGCAGCATCTGCATTAATGCTTTGCTTGCCATTGGACCACGCCAAACCATGGCGTTGTCATCCGTCACTAAGTAACCGATTGAGTTTGTTGCCAAGCCATACGCCATAATCGGGGCCATATGCTGACCATCTGGAGAGGTTGGGCGCTCTAATGTTGTGCCTAACATATTTGGAATTGATGGGCCGTAAATGTCCGCATCAAGGATCCCCACTTTCGCCCCTTCTTGTGCCAGAGCGAGCGCTAAGTTCACAGAAGTGCTTGATTTACCAACGCCACCTTTACCCGAACTGACGGCTAAGATATTACGAACACCATTAATACCCGGCAAATCATTTGCACGTTTTAATGTCGTGATGTCATGACGCAGTTTCCATTCAACAGCATGAGCGCCTGTTTGTTGCTTCAATTCAGCGGTCTTTTCGCTAATTAAAGTTTGAAACGGCCCTTTCCAAACGAATGGCATAACTAATTCGACATGCAGCACGTTGTCCAACATTGCGCAATGATGTAACGCTTTGATAGAAATCAAATTACGTTGCAGTGTTGGGTGTGTAAATGAAGCCAAAACTTTGGAGACTTGTTCAGTCAGCAGTTCTGGTTTGTTCTGCTCGGGGGATTTATCGTTCATCCCGGCTCCTTTATTTATATTTTTGAACTAGGTACATCCTGAATAATAAGCTACATAAAATTAAACAGATATACTTTGACTGAGATTAATCATAACAGAGAACACAAAAAATAGTGATTACCCCGCATAGTAAAAACCACAAAGAGGTAAAAATTTCTTTTTCGAACAAATTGCCAATTAATATTTTATACCCCTAGCAGCGATGGTTTTGATCGGTTAACATCAAAGACCCTTTTCAAATAATGGAAGTAAGAAAGTTACTATGTCTCAAGTCGCGAATAAATTACTGGTAACCTGTGCGTTACCCTATGCTAACGGTTCAATCCATCTTGGTCATATCCTGGAACATATTCAGGCTGATATTTGGGTCCGTTATCAGCGAATGCGCGGCAAAGAGGTTCACTTTATCTGTGCCGATGACGCGCACGGAACTCCAATCATGCTTAAAGCTCAACAACTTGGCGTAACGCCAGAAGAGATGATTGCGGCAGTGAACCAAGAGCATCAGAACGATTTTGCTGGTTTCGCCATTAGTTATGACAACTATCACTCCACACACAGTGAAGAAAACAAAGTCTTATCAGAGCTAATTTACGGGAAACTGAAAAATAACGGTTTTATTAAAAACCGCACTATCTCACAGCTTTTCGACCCAGAAAAAGGCATGTTCTTACCAGATCGCTTCGTTAAAGGCACTTGTCCAAAATGTAAAGCCGAAGACCAATATGGTGATAACTGTGAAGTCTGTAGCGCAACCTATAGCCCAACAGAGCTGATTAACCCACGTTCAGTGATTTCTGGCGCTACACCTGTCATGCGTGATTCAGAACACTTTTTCTTTGATCTTCCTGCATTTAGCGACATGCTTCAAGCGTGGACTCGCTCTGGCGCATTACAAGAACAAGTCGCCAACAAAATGCAAGAATGGTTCGAATCCGGCCTACAACAATGGGATATTACCCGTGATGCGCCTTATTTCGGTTTTGAAATTCCAGATGCACCGGGTAAATATTTCTATGTCTGGTTAGATGCCCCTATCGGTTACATGGGCTCCTTTAAAAACCTGTGTGACAAACGCGGTGATCTCGACTTTGACGAGTTTTGGAATAAAGATTCAAAAACCGATCTTTACCATTTCATTGGTAAAGATATCGTCTATTTCCACAGCCTGTTCTGGCCTGCCATGTTAGAAGGTAGCCAGTATCGTAAACCAACAAACCTGTTTGTTCATGGTTATGTCACGGTTAATGGGGCAAAAATGTCGAAGTCGCGCGGTACATTTATTACTGCCCGCTCTTACTTAGATCACCTAGATGCCGACTGCTTGCGCTATTACTATGCAGCAAAACTGTCTTCGCGTATTGATGACATCGATTTTAATTTGGAAGATTTCGTCCAGCGCGTCAACAGCGACATCGTCAATAAAGTGGTTAACTTGGCATCACGTAATGCGGGCTTTATTGCTAAACGCTTTGGCGGTCAATTATCAGCAAACCTTGCTGAGCCAGAGTTATACCAACAATTTGTTGATGCCGCTAAAGTTATCGGTGAGGATTATAACAACCGTGAATATAACAAAGCGATCCGTGAAATCATGGCATTAGCCGATATCGCAAACCGCTATGTTGATGAAAAAGCCCCTTGGGTTGTGGCAAAACAAGAAGGTAAAGATCAAGAGCTGCAAGATATTTGCTCGATGGGCATCAATTTGTTCCGCGTTCTGATGACTTACCTGAAACCTGTTTTACCAGGGCTCACTAAGCGTGCTGAAGCTTTCTTAAATAGTCAATTATCATGGGATGCGATTAACACCCCATTATTGAACCACAGCGTCGCACCATTTAAGGCATTGTTTAACCGCATTGAAATGGCAAAAGTGGATGCAATGGTCGAAGCCTCAAAAGAGAGTATCAAACCCGTTCAGCAACTTACGGGGCCGCTAGCCGATGACCCAATTCAAGATACCATCACCTTTGATGACTTTGCGAAAATTGACCTGCGAATTGCATTAATCAAGCAAGCTGATTTTGTTGAAGGCTCAGACAAGCTACTGAAATTACAATTAGATATTGGCGGTGAAACTCGCCAAGTATTTTCTGGTATTCGCTCCGCTTACCCAGACCCTAAAGCTTTAGAAGGCCGTTTAACCGTGATGGTTGCCAACCTCGCACCCCGTAAAATGCGTTTTGGTATTTCTGAAGGTATGGTAATGGCTGCTGGCCCTGGCGGTAAAGATATCTTCTTACTCAGCCCAGACAGTGGTGCACAACCCGGTATGCAAGTTAAATAACCCATACTTGCTCTAGTCTGTTATTCATTAAAAGTGGGAAGCTAAATACTTCCCACTTTTTTATTGGCTTTTTATTGTGATCGGTAGCACAATAATAAAGTTAATTGTATGATGAATAGATATTACATTACAGGACCAGTCTCATGTCATTTAAACAGGTACTGATAACGGGATGGCAATATTTGCGAGCTTTCGCAATACTTTACTTTTGCCTGATTATTGGAAACCTTATCTCAACACTACTTCCATTCTCCATCCCCGGCAGCATTGTCGGCATGTTAATTTTATTCATATTGCTTGCGTTACAAATTATCCCCGCGAAGTGGGCACAACCCGGTTGCAGCATTTTGTTGAAAAATATGACCATCCTGTTTGTTCCTATTGGTGTTGGCATAATGAATTACTATGAATTACTCAGCCAACAAATGGTTCCTATCATCGTTTCCTGTGTGGTTAGTACCTTAATCGTTATGGTCGTTGTCGCCATCAGTTCCAACTATATTCATAAGGAACGCCCTGTCGTTGGGGCTCAACCTGATGACGTTCCTTTACCCCCCGAAGACCCAATTTCTTCGGTCATTAATAATGATAAAACTAAGGGGAATGAATAATGTTAGAACATATTTGGTGGTCATTGCCGCTGACCATTGTGGTGTTTTATTTGGCTCGTAAGCTGTCGACCACATTTAAGTTACCGATTTTAAACCCACTATTAATTACTATTGCGGTATTGATTGCACTACTAGTGATCACGAATACCTCTTATGAGCACTATTTTGCAGGTAGCAAAATACTCAATGATTTACTACAGCCTGCAGTCGTCGCGCTCGCTTTTCCACTTTACGAACAAATGCACCAAATTCGAGCCCAGTGGAAATCTTTATTAAGCATTTGTTTTGCAGGTAGTTTAGTGGCCATGTTTAGCGGTGCCGCCATCGCGTTATGGTTGGGGGCAACCCCTGATATCGCGGGTTCTATTTTGCCTAAATCGGTTACTACCCCTATCGCGATGGCTGTTGCTGATTCGGTTGGTGGGATCCCTGCGATTAGTGCCGCCTGCGTGTTATTTGTTGGGATCTTAGGCGCCATGTTTGGCCATAGCTTATTTGATGTGCTGCGTGTACGAACCCACGCATCAAGGGGACTCGCGATGGGAACCGCTTCCCACGCCCTAGGCACTGCCCGCTGTGCCGAAGTGAATTACATTGAAGGTGCTTACAGTTCCCTTGCATTGATGACCTGTGGGGTTATCACCTCACTTATAGCCCCGTTTATCTTTCCTGTTATTTTACATCTTTTTAGCTAAGCTTAATTCACTAAGCCAATATCCAAGCAAATGAGTAAGAGGAATTTATTAGCCTCTTACTCACTAACACACGGAGAAAACATGAGATATATCTCTCAATTAAAGAATTTGTTTCATATGTTTCATTTAAAATGGTGACTTAAGTCACATATTGTTGAGCGCATTATTGAATAGAATAAAAATAATTAATTAGGGAGGTAACACATGCATTCACGATTTAAGGCCGCTTGGGCCGAACTTCCAGAAAAGTTACAGTCGGTACTTAGACCAATCATTGATAATTCTGATTTCCGAGGTATGTTAACAGCGGAACAAGTCAAACAGATTAAAGCTGAAGCAGGTGTAAGCGACGCTGAATTAGCCTTTGCGTTGTTGCCTTTCGCTGCGGCTTATGCAATTACTCCAATCTCCCATTTTCACGTTGGTGCAATCGCTTGCGGCGCAAGTGGTAATTTATATTTCGGCGCCAATATGGAATTTAGCCATGTTTCAATGGGGCAAGTGATCCATGCAGAACAGTGTGCAGTGACACACTCTTGGATGAAAGGTGAAACGCAGATTACCTCAATTACCGTGAATTACACACCTTGTGGGCACTGCCGCCAATTTATGAATGAATTGCGTGAAGGCGGTAAAATTATGGTGAATTTACCGGGCCGCACACCCGCAGTACTACACCACTATTTACCCGACTCATTTGGGCCGTCTGACCTCAATATTACTACTTTACTACTCGACCCTGTTGACCATGGCTATAAAAACCAAAGCCGTGACCGGTTATTAAGTGCAGCAATTGAGGCTGCAAACCAATCCCATGCACCTTATAGCCGATCCCATTCAGGAATTGCGTTACAATTAAAAGATGGCTCACTGTTTACCGGACGCTACGCAGAAAATGCCGCATTCAACCCAAGTTTACCACCACTGCAAGCCGCTTTAATTATGATTAACCTTGCAGGTAAAGATATTCACGCCATCGACCAAGCTAAGTTTGTTGAAAAACAAGATGCGATTATCAAACATTGGTGTGTGACCGAAAATACATTACAGGCACTAGGTTGCCAAAATATTGAATTAGCTTATTTGGATTAATTTGATATTGATTTAAAAGTAACGGTTATTGCTGGGAGCTTGAATAAATAGCAATAACCGTATAGTTGTTATTAGAACTTTAATCTTGTTCACAAAACTATTTACCTGCAAAGTGGCCATCCATAATAGGACTCACTAGTTTTGATTAATATATGCCCTAGTAAGTAAATTCATTAAACAATTTTTCTGTTTCATTTATCGTGTCTTCTAATGTAATAACTAAAGGGATCTTTCGCATTTTTTCTAGCCAAGCTTGGCTTTGTTGCTGTTTTATCGATACAGATTGCGCGGCTTCTTCTTTCATGTCTAGCCAAATGCTAGCAAATAACGCTGATTCACCATTAAGTGATTTATTAGAAAAGCTATTTAATAGTTTCCCTATAATTTTATTCTTTTTACCTATAGATAATACTTCAAATACATCTTTAAACAACCAACCTTCATAAGGAATCCCTGAATTTAACATCGCTTCTTTTTTTATTTTAATAAATTCTTGATGTGTAATATCACCAATTGGGATGTTATCACTTTCTTTGCGATTTTTCATAATTCGTCCATATGCTAATTTGACTTCTTTTTGATACCGACTCCGTTTTTCACTGGTGAATGACTCACCCCGTGCCTTCATATGATTATTTAAAAACTCTTTTTCTAGATAAATAAAAATACTGAAATATTTATCACTTGAATCATTTATCTTTTGAGGGTTATATTTTTCATTAAAAGAGTAACCTTTATTTATGAGAATTAAACATGATAAAATTATAAAAATTAATTTAGAAATAATAAATTTAGAAACCATCATTAGAACTCCTTTTATTCTTATTAAAATTCATTGAATTATTAATCATTTCTTCAAACATAAAGTCTAATTCTTTTTCTATATTTTTAACTAAAGTAATCCGCCTCATTTTCTCCAGCCATCTTTTGCTTTTAATTTGCTTGTCTGATGGTGGTTTGGAAGCTTCTCTTACCATTGCATACCAAAGCATCATGAATAATTTAGCTTCCTTCGCAGGATCGTTGTTATTCATCACAAAAACGAACTGTTGCCATAGTGCCTCTCGGTTTCTCTCATTAATAATATCTAAAACATCTGCTAAAATCCAAGCATGATAAGACATTCCCATTTCATTTAAATTCTCACGATAAAAATCCATTGCCTGTTCATGGCTTAATTTTTTAATAAATGCTTCTTTTGGATACTTTAAAAATTCTAACATTGGGTTATTATCTTTTCCCCCCTTGAAAATAACTAATTTTTTTCTATCAAATATTAAATCCTTAGATTCAGAAAAGTATAACATCTGTAGCATAAAGAAAAGACGTGGCGTTTTAACACCTTTTTTTTCACAAAAATTAGTTGTATTTTTTTTATTATATTTTACATTATTTCCTTGAGGATTTTGGCAAGCACCGAGAAGAAAAACTGAAAGCACAACTATTAATTTATAATTCATATACATCCTTGTGATTCATAAAGTTAGAAACCAATAATCTTAAAAATAAATTATGTAAAAAACACATTGCCCACATAAAAAGAAACATCAGTAATCACCATTCGTTTACTAATAACTAAAATAATTTATTTTATTATAAGTAGACTTTTTAAATATTAATTAAAACTAAAAGATCCTCCAGAAGAATAACCACTATAACTAAATTCAGGTATACTTGGCATTGAGGGTATTGAGTATTTATCTTCAAATGAGTCCATTGAATTGTTCATTGATGACATATTGTCTCTTAACTGGCCAATCATATTTTCAAAATGATGGTTATTTCTTATGGTATCTGTAGGGAAGTCTTTAAATCCTGGCGTTCCCGGAAGAACAACACTCGGGCGTTCTAGATAATAATTTGTTGGTGTTTCATTATCCTTAAACCTATCAAGTAGGTTTGTTGTACGAGGTGCTAATTGTCTATTCGGTTCGGATTTTGGATAAGTGCTTTCCAATATCGATTTATCTACCATATTGTGTGGATACTTAATTGGAGGTGTTGACTTGTTGTTTATTGATGGCATATTTCCCCTTAAATCATCAATCATACGATCATAATGAGCAACATCTGGTTGATAATTAACTGATGGTGAATCAAATAAGCCTGTTTCTGGTAATATATAGTCAGGTCTTTCTAAATAATATTCAGACAATAGATTTTTATGTGTAAATTCCGTTTGGCCACGCCAATCTGTTTGTACTTGAAATGATTCTAAATGTTGTGAAGGATAATCCCAAAATGAAAAACGCTCTGTTCCTCTATCAATTAAAGGGTTTCCTGTATTATAAATAATTGTATTTATTCTATCCATATTATCTTCTTCTATATGAGATATAATATTTTGATAAGATTTCTTGGCTGTAACCACCACGCCATCTACTACATTATCAATATCCAGAACTCGTTTAGTCCAACTATGTATTTTAGGCTGCATATGCGCTGGAGCTTCATATAATGCTCTAAACATTATATCTTTAGTATTTATACTTAATAATATTTCACTTTCTATATCACCTACAGAATTTAAAGCTCTCTGCCAATAACTCTCTCTTTGTTCTCTAGGTAACACAAAAAATACAGGTTCTAAAGTCCATGCATCAGAAGGAAGATTATAATAAGAAAATACACTACTATGAAATAATTTAGCCTCTATGTGATTTATATCACCATAGATTACATCCTTTCCATCTTCAAATCTATTTTTTAGGGTTTGAACATAAGCTATTGCCATATCATAGCGAATACGCTCAATTATAAACTCATCTTGCACTCCAATATGCTCTAAAATAGCTTCATCTAAATAATTAAGCGCAAAAGCACCTGAAAGAGAATCACCTTTAACCACACTATTAGCTAATTTAGCATATCGGTCTCCTTTACTTTCCAAATATTCATACATCAACTTTGGTTCTTTGGTTACGTATAAAATTTTAATTGCATTAGAAACATCACTACGAGTTAACTTTAAATCACCCTTTCTAATTTCTTGAGTTCTCATATTATCTCCTAATTTTTAACATGGTCGAGTAAAAAAATGCGTATTTTTTCCCTCATTATATTGCTATTAGATAATTCTTTAGCATCAAAATAAAATTTAACCTTAGTTCCTATTTCTGGAATCAAAAAATATTGAAAACACTTATGATACTTCTCATCAATTGGTAACCATTCACACTCAATTAAAAAAATTACTTCATTATTAATTTCCTTCCAATAATATCCTTTTTTATTAAAATACATATCATCTTTATGACCAATACTTCTTCGTATTGTTACAGTCACTTCAGTAAAATAAAGATCCAACTCTTCATCATAATATAACTCCCCCTTTCTTTTGAGGTACCCCATATCTAAATACACGTGTTTTCTATAACTCAAATATTTTTCAGGGTTTCCTTTTAATGGTTCAGCATAAACTTCTATAATTTTAACATCATTACTTACCTCATTAGATGGTTTCAAATCAGACCAAGACATTCGCATTGGCAGCACTCTAAAATTAGCCTCACACCCTTTTTTATTTTCAATAAACCTTGGGTCAAAATAGCTATACCCTTCATATTCAGCAAATGGAAAAACATACTCGCTAGGAACTTCTATAATATTCTTATTAAACTGCCCACAGACAAAGCCGGGGCGGTTCTCGCCATTTACAATGCAGGAAAATAATAATAACGGTAGAATTAAACAAAAATATAATTTCATAATAATTGACACCTTAATACTTATATAACATTTAGTTTTCAAACTTATTTAAATGAAAACTATGATTTAGCAGAAGCTAATGTTTTACTCATACGTTCATACCATTTATTAATAATTATTTTCTGTTTTTTAGTGGCCTTCTTTTCCTTTTCTAACATCACTTTCATCAAGCTGTATATTACCGATAATTCATGGCCACGGTCTCCAGAAGCTGCCATAATTTTTTGCCAATAAAATTCTTTTTCTTTTTCATCTAATACAGAAAATACCACACCTAAAACCCAAGCTTCTTCGGGTATTTTATTACGTAACATGACCAGATAGTGTATTTCATCTGCTTCTTTATAAGTCATATCATGAGAGACTTTTTCACCTGTACTCTGTTTCTTCGCTTTTCGCTTCAATACTTGAAGCATTTCTAATGCATGGTCATAATTTATTTTGTCTATCAATGTGTTATTAATTGTTTTGTTTTTTTCTTTCATCACCAAATAAAAATAATCTGTTATAACTCGACCAAAAATTGATGAGCCATATTTGTTTTCATAGAAATAGCTGTCAATATTCCTTAGTGTTTCGATTGGGTTATAGTCTGCTCTTGAATGATTCATTCCTCCTAGAAATGCCATAATAAGTAATATATAAATACGCTTATTTCTTAACACCCCATTAATTAAATTCATAAAACTCCTTAGTGAAAAATGAAATATAAAATAAAATTCAACTTATATAAATTTAAAACTTGCAGCAATATATGATATTTAAAAATATAATTTAACTTTCAGTGAATCCGTTTTTTCTCTCTGTAACTGACTAAAAATAAGAAAAAACATGAAAAAATTGAACCCGCAGAAAAGCTAAACTAACGTTTGAAAACGTAAAAATAACGATGAGACATTCATTATTTGCCTAAGCGTGATCTACCTACCGTAATGCGTATGCCGTTATCGGCTTTCATTCCCTTTCGCGCATAAACTCCTTATCATATGCACAATATTTTTCAGTAAATTTTTTAACGCTTTTTTATCATTATTTACTGTACATATTTGCTGTTTAGCTTAGGATCTACCCTGACTTTGTTGATTAATCGTCCGAAGAGTGATATTTCATGGAACATGAGTACGAAACAAAACGCCCTCTCTATATACCCTACGCTGGCCCAATTTTGCTTGAATTCCCTTTGCTGAATAAAGGAAGCGCCTTCACCGAAGAAGAGCGTGCAAATTTTAACTTGCATGGTTTACTTCCTGAACAAGTAGAAACCATCGAAGAACAAGTTGAACGTGCCTACCGCCAATTAATTGATTTTAAATCAGATATTGATAAACACATTTATCTGCGAAATATTCAAGACACCAACGAAACCTTATTTTATCGCCTTATAGATGCTCACCTCACTGAAGTAATGCCTATTATCTATACCCCAACCGTGGGTGAAGCTTGTGAGCATTTCTCTGACATTTATCGTCGTGCACGTGGTTTATTTATTTCTTATCCAAATCGTGAATACATCGACGACATGCTACAAAACGCCACCAAACAAAATGTGAAAGTGATTGTTGTTACTGATGGCGAACGTATTTTAGGCCTTGGTGACCAAGGTATCGGTGGTATGGGCATCCCAATTGGGAAACTCTCTCTCTATACCGCGTGCGGGGGTATCAGCCCTGCTTATACCTTACCTATTGTTATTGACGTAGGAACCAACAACCCACAGCGTCTGAATGACCCTCTGTATATGGGATGGCGTCACCCACGTATTACGGGTGATGAATACAACGAGTTCCTTGATGAATTTGTTCAGGCAGTTAAACGCCGCTGGCCAAATGTATTATTACAATTTGAAGATTTCGCTCAGAAAAATGCGATGCCTTTATTAACCCGTTACCGTGATGAGCTATGCTGTTTCAATGATGATATTCAAGGCACCGCGTCAGTTGCATTAGGTAGTTTAATTGCCGCCAGCCATGCCGCAGGCAGTAAGCTAAGTGACCAACGCGTGACTTTCTTAGGTGCAGGCTCAGCGGGTTGCGGTATCGCAGAACAAATTATCGCTCAAATGAAATCTGAAGGGTTAAGCGACGAAGAAGCGCGTTCGCGCATTTATATGGTTGATCGTTTTGGTTTATTAACCGATAAACTGCCTAATTTACTCGATTTCCAAGCCAAATTAACCCAAAGCAGTGGAAATTTAACCGACTGGGATGTTAACAGTGACTCAATTTCACTGTTAGATGTCGTACGCAATGCCAAACCAACCATATTGATTGGTGTGTCTGGCCAAGCTGGGTTATTCACAGAAGAAATCATTAAAGAGATGCATAAGCACTGTGAACGCCCTATTGTGATGCCGTTATCTAACCCAACATCACGTGTTGAAGCTCGCCCTGAAGACATTATCAATTGGACTGATGGCAAGGCCTTAGTCGCAACAGGAAGTCCATTTAACCCAGTGTCTTACAAAGACCAAGTGTTCCCAATTGCACAATGTAACAACTCCTATATCTTCCCGGGTATTGGTCTTGGTGTGATTGCCTCTGGTGCTAAACGTGTCACTGATGGCATGTTAATGGCTGCCAGCCGTGCTCTCGCCAGCTGTTCGCCACTAGCCAAAAATGGCGAAGGTGCGCTATTGCCTTTACTGTCTGATATCCAAGATGTTTCACGCATTATTGCTAAACAAGTGGCAAAAGAAGCACAAGTTCAAGGTGTGGCAACGGTCACTTCGGATAGCGCGCTTGATGAAGCTATTGAACGCAATTTCTGGAAGCCTGAGTACCGTACCTATAAACGAACTTCGTTTTAATTTGTCATAATGACGTTGAAAGGAGCTCTTAGAGCTCCTGAGGTTGTTGACAAAGCGGGATAAAAGCGTGGTTTTTCCCGCTTTGTGTTATCAGCCGAAAATCAATAAATTGATTTTCCTAATTTATTTTCAAAACCTATCAGACTTGCTGCTCTTTAGAGCTCTTTTTTTGTTTTTTATGACCCCTACAAAATGATATCTGCATTCTCAGATAATGATAAATTGCGCTAAACAAATCACTTATTTAAGATAACGGCCATGACTGATTAATAGGACATTTACATGACTGGCGACCTCAATACTGCTATTCCACAGAAACCTAAGTTTTCCCTATGGGCAATAGCCCTAACGCTTTTTATTGCAGTGCTGAATATTGTTGTTTATTTTTACCAGCTCAATTATGCCGCCCCACTCGATTCCCAAGAAAATAACTTATTGTTATTTGGTGCCAATGTTTACCAACTTTCATTAACTGGGGATTGGTGGCGTTATCCAGTCAGTATGGTATTGCACTCAGGTGGTATGCACCTTGCTTTAAATACATTGGCCTTGTTTGTTATTGGGATTGAATGCGAACGCACCTATGGAAAATTTAGGATGCTCGCGATATACCTATTTTCAGGTATTGGTGCCGCATTTTTTAGTGCTTATTGGCAATATAGCGAAGCCATTAAGGAAGCAGCAAGCCGAGCATCAATGAATGCATGGAACAGTTTATATTTACCTGATAACACAGTGTATATTACTGTTGGCATTGGTGCATCTGGTGCCATTATGGGGTTAGCTGCGGCTTCTGTCATTGATTTATTAAAAAGAATTAATCACCCCAACCTTTCTCTTGAAGAACGCAACCAATTAAAACGCCCGCTATATAATATTATTGGGATGATTGCGTTAACTCTTATCAATGGTTTGCAGTCAGGTATTGACAACGCAGCTCATATTGGTGGCGCAATACTCGGTGCGGTTATCAGTGGCGCTTTTGTACTAGCTCCCCATGCAACAGCTCGAGCAAAACTGCTGTCTAGTGGCTTAATTGTACTTATAGCCGCCGCCTTACTCACTATTACACTCAGCCAGTTTTCTTCCTTACAAGACGAAGACCTAAACTATGAGCGCCAATTTATTTACCAAGAAATGACAAAAGAGCTTAATCAGCGATAAACGCACCGTTTTTAGTGAAGAGTCAGTCCTATTATTAACAACATCAATAATAGGACTCATGACCCTAGAAGGTGAATAAATTCATTGTCATCATTACTGCACTACAGGTAATTAATAACAATGTAATGTATTGAAAGGTGCGTTCAGATAAACGGATCAGTAAATATTTAGCCAGTGGCATCACAATCAATGCCCCTGCACACAATATCAGCGCCAATTTTAAATCCGTATAGCCATCTTGCGCATAAGCTAAAGCAGAGGAACCGGATAACACGGTTGTTACAAAAATCGATGTGCCAATTGCTTGCTTAATATTTAGTTGCATATAGCGCAATAACATAGGGAGAACAACCACCCCACCACCAACACCCGTTGCACCAAGTACAACACCCGCCAAGATAGCTGGCACAGCCATGGATTTTAGCTGGTCCCCTTTCGCCGTTTCTTGTTTGATGATCGAAACAAAAAACATTCGCTGAATAAATAAATAGAGCGAAAAAATAATGGCAGCAGCCACTAAGAGATTAATCCCCCACTCAACTTGTTTTTCATACCCCGGTAACCCCCCCAGCCATGTCACAAACAAACTAGAGAGAAAGGTGCTCGGTAACATAATCGCTAACACAATCATTGCCCCTTTAAAGGGAATATTGCCTAGTCGAAAATGCATATAAGAAGAAGAAACCTTCATTAACATCGAAAGAAAATTGGCAGTGGCTACTGCCGCTAATGCATTTAGCCCAAAAAAATAGGTCAGTATCGGTAATACAATCACACCACCACCGACACCCGTTGTGCTAATAATCAGCCCAATCAGTGCACCTATCGCTAACTCCGTTACAATCATTAACTCTTGCCTTGTATCAGTGCTCGTCGCCCTTTTTGTAATGCTTCATTTGCATCACTATCTGCTAACGTGAGGTATTTAAAAAATAATGTATCGAAAGTAATCATCTGTAACACTTGGGGGGTAATGATGCCTAATTGGGAGTGTTGCTCATCATAAAAATAAGGCAAGGCGAAGTCCGCTAACTTCATCGCTTCATCTTGGCCAAAACGCGTCAGTGCGACTGTCGGGCATCCGGTTTCTTTTGCAGAACGAAGCATGCTATTGATTTCTTGAGTATTTCCGCGTGCCGTTACCGCAATAGCAAGGTCTTCTGGCCCCAAATTTGCCGAGTAACTTAGCTGAACATGCAAATCATAACTAAACAGTGCATGTTTATTAATGCGAATTAATTTATGGAAAATATCACTGGCAACAATAGCTGAAGACCCGACACCAAACAGCACAATACGTTTGGCCTGGTACATTTTTTGCGCAATCGTATCCACAACTGGTGGTTCAAGCAGATCCAGTGATTTTTCAATAGCCGAAATAAACATGTGCCCCGTTTTAGCGATAATCTGAGAAGTATCATCGTGGCGACTCAGATTACCGTATAGGCTTTCGGCTTTGTGTTGTTTCTCATCCGACAAATAATCGACTTTAAATTCAGGATAGCCACGGTACCCCATTTGACGTGAAAAGCGGATAACAGATGCACTACTTACCCCAGCCGCCTGCGCCAACTCCGCTGCATTCATCGCGATAAGACTTTCGCGGTTATCCAGCAAAAAGGTGGCAATACGTTGTTCTGTGCCTTTACCGCGTGTCTGCAAGCTTTCCAGTTTTACCGTCAGTGTCGACATGGCTTTTCCTTCTAATTATTTTTCTGGATCAGTGAAGCCTATTATCATACTGGCAATGAACCCGACAATCCATGCACCTGCAACAGCAATTAAGAAATCCAATATTTGGCCATCACCCACTAATGGAATTAATGATAACCCTGCTGTTCCAAAAGGAATGATGATCCCGACATGGAAGAACGCCATTAATGCCCCGCCCGCAGCTCCACCAATGCAACCTGCAATGAATGGTTTACCTAATGGTAATGACACACCAAATAAAAGTGGTTCACCGACACCAAAAATACCCACAGGTAACGCACCGACTAAGGTTTTCTTCAAGCGTTGGTTTTTGGTTTTTAAATAAACCCAGAAACACGAACCCACTTGCCCCATTCCCCCCATAGCTAAAATTGGGAACAAGTAATTCAGACCAAAAGTTTGTAAAATTTCAGCGTGAATTGGGATCAAACCTTGATGTAAACCCGTTAGTAATAAAAATAAGAAGCTTCCCCCCAAGATACCGCCAGTCGCCACGGCACCACCGCCACTATTTAATAAAGCGACAGAAACACCTTGCGCTAAAATTTGATTTAAGTAATGCCCTGCAGGTTGGAACACTACAATTGCCACCATCGCTGAGACTAAAATGGTCACAAATGGCGTCACGATGAGGTCTAAGCTTTCTTTAATGATACTTCTAAACCACACTTCAAATTTAGAAGAGAAAACGACCACCATAAGCACTGCAAAAATTCCCCCACTACCCGGGACTAACTTCGAGCCAAATAAGGTGATATCCGCTAAACCTGGCATTGAAAGTAATCCAGCCATGACCGCACCAATTGAGGTAGATGCACCAAGCTCTTTCGCAGTATTCACCCCAATCATAATTGAAAGATAAACAAAGACTGCACTACCAATCAATTTTAATAACTTAAATAATTCAGGGAATTGTTCAACAACGCCTGGTGCCACTAAACGCACAATATTGATCAGCCCCATAATCAAACCACAACCAATCAGTGCAGGAATGGTTGGAACAAAAATGGCGGCCAACGTATTTAGCATACGTCGTATGGAAAATGCTTTTTTCTCTGCTGGTGCTGCACTTTCCGTTGTTGCAGAGGTACTACCTTGCATGCGTTTGTTCATCACCGAAAAGACTTTCGCTGCGGTTCCCATTCCAACAATCACTTGTTGTTGCTCACCATTGAAAATAACGCCTTTTACACCCTCAATTTGTTTCAAAGCTTCAGCATCGAATTTACTGTTATCTTTTAAAACTAAACGGATACGCGTCATACAGTGAGTTAATGTTGCCACGTTCTCAAAGCCGCCCGCATATTTTTCTATTTCTCTGGCGAGTACTTCCAGATGTTCTATCTTATTAGCCATATGATTCCCCTGATGTTGACTGAGCCAGTAAACCCGCTCTTCATCACGCTATCCCATTACTTAACGGTGATTGCTAACATGCTGTCCAAGGTGGTGTTTGGATGCTGTTGAACGATATCCGTTGCTTGCTGTGCATTAATCTGTAGCTCATGCATTAAAATTGCGCGTCGTGGATGATAATCCACTTGTGCCAATAACCCTGCCGCGGTGTGTTCATCAATACCGCAGACTTCACTAACAATCCGTTCTGCGCGGCGCAGTAATTTGATATTACTGGCAACGACATCAACCATTAAATTAGTATGAATACGACCTAATCGCCCCATTACACAGGTACTTAGCATGCCTAAAATCATTTTTTGTGCAGTACCGCTTTTCATGCGAGTTGAACCCGATAACACTTCAGGGCCAACATCGGGTGCAATAGCTATTTTTGCGACATCACTGACTAATCCCCAGCCTCGCGTGGTAATAGCCACCGTTAACGCACCGATTTCATTGGCGTATTCAATACCTGCTAAAGTAAATGGTGTACGTCCACTGGCAGCAATCCCCACCACGACATCTTTTGCGCAAAGCTGGCGCTTTTTAAGCTCATCAATCGCTGATTCCACTGAATCCTCAATATTTTCAACCGCTTTTAACATTGCATCTTGGCCACCCGCAATAATCGACTGTACCATTTCAGGCGAAGTACCAAATGTTGGTGGGCATTCTGCACTGTCTAATACAGCTAGCCTGCCACTGGTACCCGCCCCAATGTAAAACAAGCGTCCACCTTGCTTTAAGCACTCAGCAACAGCATCAACCACTTGAGCAATCGCAGGTAGAACGGCCTGAATAGCACCTGCAACCGTACTATCTGCTTGGTTAATAACTTTCACCATAGAGAGTGTATCCAAACGTGAAAACTGTTGCGTTTCCTGATTGAATTCATTGTGTAGACAGTCACTCAGAGTATTTTCGGCTAGAGGCATTCAAACGCCCTCATGAAATTTAATTTCATTAAAAAATACATTAAATGTATTTTTATTTCAATTTAAATCACTGCGATTTCATCCAACTTAATTGCAGGTTATGATCTTTCTCACAATATTACGTTTGTATTGAAAAGCTACCGGTGACGAAAGCCACCGGCGATAGCGCTATTTTACGAACTTGCAGGTTCCGAAGGCTGATGGGATGTGAAAATCAGGTTTAACGGAATCAGGTTTGATCCAGCTAATCCATTTACGCACTTGCTTTGGCTCACCTGCACTAAACTCTCCGCGCAAAATGGCACACATTAGTGTCTGTTTGTCCGCATCTTGCCATAAATCGAGTTTAGTAAATTCATCTAAATCAATTTTTCCTGTTAATACATAACCATTTGGCGTTATTTCACCCACCGTTTGTAATGTTTCCCAGTTCCAACTTGGGTCAACTTCACGATAATAATTAGCTTTTGCATCGAAAGTACGCCCTTTCGGGTCCATTTCCGCCGTGTAATACGGTTTTAATTCAGGACTAGTCGCGAAAAAGAGTTCAACTCGGTCAGAATCTAACACCGCCTGGTCTTTATCTGAGTTATCACCTAGCTGAATATCTTTATCATCTGCAATAAATCGGAAATATAATGTGTCATCACTCCACAGGGCACGAAAATCTGTTTTAGGAGCCGCTTCCTTTTCCCATGGGTAAGTAAAATCGGTTAATACTTCTGCTTTTTCCCAGACTTCCGTACTTTTTGTCGCATCATTGAGTGATTTTAACTGATCGGTATGATTGATTTGGTATTCTTTCGCCGCCACACTTGCTGTAACAAGTACAGCACTTGTGGCTAATAATGTCGTTAGTTTCATACTTTCCTCACCTTCCTGATTAAAAATCTGTTATTCACAAAAAACCATTAAAGAAACAATATTTCACAATCAATTCAAAATATAGAATTAAAATTTCATAATATATAGCTTCATTCTATAAAAACTATCATGATGTGAAGCTGCTCACTCTTTGATGAGAATGTGATTTATCTTTTTCATCCAATGTCTGATTAATTTTGATTCAATTAATAGGCTTAATATTAGTTAACCCCGATTGTAATGTAGACATTGACATGATTTTACGTTACGCGACTTGCGTCACTAATTTAAGTCAAGTAGCCTAGAGATACTGGCCTATTGAGGCTAACAATTTCTAAATTATGACTCTTTATTATCAAGGCTAGGACATGAGGAAACGTCTGTTTTTTGGTCTTATTATTCTTGCAGGGATCGCATTTACGACCATATTGTTGCTTGATCGCTGGATAAGCTGGGATACCGCCCCCTATATCTATGAAGATGTAGAAAAATTGCCTGCGCGCGATGTCGGGATGGTACTTGGCACATCCAAATATTATTCCTCTGGCGTTAATAACCTCTACTATACCTATCGTATTAAAGGCGCAGCTGAGGCATACCACAGTGGAAAAGTTAAGTATTTACTTCTTAGTGGTGATAATGGCGCACATAATTACAATGAGCCAATCAACATGCGTAAAGATTTAATAAAAGAAGGGGTTCCAGCCTCTAAAATTGTGCTCGATTTTGCAGGTTTTAGGACATTAGACTCGGTGGTACGTACTAAAAAAGTGTTTGATACCGATAACTTTACCATTATTACCCAGCGTTTTCATTGTGAACGAGCGGTTTTTATCGCCAAACATAAAGGTATTGATGCGCAGTGTTTAGCGGTTCCGACACCATCTGGAATGTATAAAGTAAGAGTACGTGAAGTATTTGCACGGCTAGGTGCTCTGGCGGATTTATATATTTTAAAACGCGAACCTAAATTTTTAGGTGAGCAAGAATCCATCCCTGCTCCCATTAAAATGCCTGCAGGAATTAAAGGCTATCCGGCTGTTTCACCGGATGAAGTCAATAAATTGAATTAGACCTATAAGTAGATGAACCTTCATCTACTTATTAACTTTCCCGTCAATTTGCGCCAACACCATTCAAGAGGCCCCTGGCTAAAAAACATTAACCAATAATAAGAAAACAATAAATTTGCTCCCCAAATAACGGGAACCAAAACAAGTAATTCAACCCGTGTAAATTGCCCAAAATAGCCTAAGTGGTAAAACAGTGTGGTACAAATTAGCGTTTGCAAAATATAATTACTCAACGCCATACGACCCACATATTGCAGCCCATGGATTATTTTGTTGTTTACCACTATCCCCCAAAAGCCATACACCAGAGCTATATATCCTAAAGATTGAAATGGAATAACTAGCTCATTAATAATATAACCAATGATTGATGTTGAAAAATAGCTCCAATTGAATTGGCTTTGTATGTATAGCGAAACTATTTGAATCAATAACGATGGCAAGATAAATATGCAGGCTATTTTGCGATAATGTTGAGCGGTGAATTGCCCTCGTAACCAACCATTTTTCATTAACAACGCGCCAATAATCATCAACGCAGATAATTGCCAGCCATATTGGATAACCAGCATTTCAACCATCTTGAGCATCTCTGATGCTCGATAATACACACCATCCATTCCCCCAGAGGTATGTATAGTATATTCAAATGCTAATTGCTTATCCGAGGTTTGCCAAAAACCTGAGGGATCTACACCACTTCCCAACACGAGCAAGATAAGTAACCCAATCAAATATAGTGATAGTGCTATTTTCAATAAAAAACCATCATCATATTGATTAAGCAAATAGGTTACCAACAAGCCCGTTAATGCATAGGCCAAAAGAATATCACCGTCCCAAAAGCCAACCCCATGAATCACCCCGAACAGAGCTAAAACAAATAAACGGCACTGGTTCCAACGAAGAGAACGAGGCTGCAACAACACGAGAGTTGCCCCAAAGAGGATGGAAAAAATAGCGAGAACTTTACCTTGAAAAAGGACATTGAAAACACCCCAGAGGTAAGCCTCTGACTCGGGTGTTGTATTGGTGTAATAAGGGTTTAAATACGCCGCTTGTGGTAAAGCAAAAGCAAAGATATTCATTAAAAGAATACCTAAAATCGCTATACCACGGACGGCGTCAAGCGCGTCAATACGACTTGACGGTGTCGTTGTTGTCATAAATTATAAATGACGAACTGCACGTAAAAATTCTTGCCGTGTGTTTTGGCTTGATTTAAACAACCCGCCTAATGACGTTGTTGTTGTTGCACTTGTCGCGTCACGAATACCACGTGCTTTCACGCAATAATGCACTGCATCTATGCAAACAGCCACATTCGTAGTTCCCAGTAATGTTTGCAAAGCAACCAAAATTTGCTGTGTTAAACGCTCTTGCACTTGTGGGCGTTGTGAAAAAAATTGCACAATCCGGTTAATTTTCGATAAACCAATAACTTTATCTTTTGGAATATAGGCAACCGTTGCTTTTCCATCGATCGTAACAAAGTGGTGTTCACAGGTGCTTGTAAGCGTAATATCACGCACGGTGACCATTTCATCCACTTTCATTTTATTTTCAATCAGAGTGATTTTTGGAAAGTTCGCGTAATCTAGCCCTGAAAAAATTTCATCAACATACATTTTTGCGATGCGACGAGGGGTATCAGCTAAACTGTCATCGGTTAAATCCAAATTCAGCAGCGTCATGATCTCTGTCATGTGCCCTTCAATCAGTTTCTTGCGTTCGTAGCCTGATTTTGGCTGGATACGCAAAGGCGTTTCTAAGCCTCTTGCCTCCAGTGCGGCATGAACTAATTCGGCCTCTTTACTCAGAGATGACATGTGATCCTCCACAAATGGTATAACTATTTTTATAAAATGCAGGTGTGCGGTACTCTAAAACAGCAGGTACAGATAATCCAGTACAACATGGATAATTACCGTGAAATATTTGCATTTATTCATGCAATTCATTCACCCTGTCAATCTATTCTTTAAAAGGTTTTACACCTTATATACGGTGATTAATAGCACATTTTTTATTGATACATTAATTTTAAAAGATAAATATAAAGTGCCTAGAATATTTAACATGATTATAGCAGCAACAGTTTTGTTATTTTGTGCATAATTTTCTCTGTGCTAATACCAGCTGATTGACTAAATCTCACTAAAAGCTATCTGTAATCAATTTCTATTCATTCACCCACTAATGGATTTCTGCCATAATATGCATTACGAACACATTTTAAGCCTCAAGGCAGATAACAATAATGAGGGTCATTATTTATGGATCAGTGTCATACTAACGATTTGATTTCTCTAGATGTTGCATTGGAAAAATTACTATCTCAAACAAAAACCGTCACAGATACCGAAATCATTCCACTGACCTCCTCTGCACAGCGCATCATTGCGACAGACCTGATTTCCCCTATCAATGTCCCACCATTTGATAATTCTGCTATGGATGGCTATGGCTTACGTTTTGCCGATTGGGATGGGAAAACACCAATGCCAGTGGCAGGTAAATCATTTGCCGGCAACCCAATGGAAGGCGAATTAAAAGCAGGTTGCTGCGTGCGTATTATGACGGGCGCCCCAATCCCACAAGGTGTGGATACGGTTGTGATGCAAGAGTCTACAGAGCAAACGGACGAAGGCATTGTATTTACCCAACCTATTAAACAAGGTAGTAACGTTCGTAAAGCAGGGGAAGATATTGCCCAAGGCAGTGCAGTGTTCCCAGCAGGAACGTTACTCACAACAGCCCAACTGCCGTTAATTGCTTCACTGGGGATTGCAGATGTCACCGTATATCGTCGCCTTAAAGTTGCCGTTTTTTCAACGGGCGATGAGCTACAAGCCGTTGGCCTTCCTTTAGCAGATGGGCAAATTTATGATACTAACCGTTTCACCGTTCGCCTGATGCTTGAAAAACTTAACTGCGAAGTACTTGATCTAGGTGTGATACCGGACTCGCCAGAAAAACTCAAACAAACCTTTATCGAAGCTAACCAACACGCTGATTTGGTCATCAGTAGTGGCGGCGTTTCCGTGGGTGAAGCTGACTATACCAAACAAATTTTGGATGAATTAGGCACGATTGGTTTTTGGAAGTTAGCCATTAAACCAGGAAAACCCTTTGCATTTGGTAAGTTAAGTGACGCTTGGTTTTGTGGGCTACCGGGGAACCCTGTTTCTGCCGCACTCACCTTCTACCAATTGGTTCAACCACTGATTGCACGCCTTTCAGGACACAGCCAATGGCGTGCCCCGCTACGCTTCAAAGTTCCGGTTACCACCGCGTTGAAGAAAAGCCCTGGTCGTTTAGATTTTCAACGAGGAATTCTAAGCGCTAATGAACAAGGACAATTGCAAGTCGCCACGACGGGTCACCAAGGCTCACACGTGTTTAGTTCATTTAGTTTAGCTAACTGCTTTATTGTCCTTGAAAGAGAACGTGGCCGTGTTGAAGCGGGTGAAATGGTTGAAGTCGAAATGTTTAACTATTTATTAAAAAGTGAATAATAACAGTGCAAGAGCTTAGCGATCCGGAAATGTTGCGGTACAACCGCCAAATTATCCTCCGTGGGTTTGATTTCGATGGGCAGGAAAAACTTAAAGCTGGCAAAGTGCTGGTTATTGGCCTTGGTGGTTTAGGCTGCGCTGCAACTCAATACCTTGCCGCAGCAGGTGTTGGTCACCTGACATTGGTGGATTTCGACACCGTGTCATTATCTAACTTACAACGGCAAGTGTTGCATCGTGATGCGACCATTGATATGCCAAAAGTTGATTCTGCAAAAACACAGCTTGCAGCCATTAACCCACATATCCAAATTGATACCGTCAATGCACAGCTAGATGATGCACAACTTGATGAATTAATCACACATCATGATGTGATCTTAGATTGCACTGATAACGTCGCCATTCGTGAACAGCTCAACCGGTTGTGTTTACCGCATAAAAAACCATTGGTTTCAGGTGCAGCTATCCGCATGGAAGGACAATTATCTGTTTTCACTTATGAAGAAAGTACTCCTTGCTATCACTGTTTAAGCCGTTTATTTGGTGACAATAACTTAACTTGCGTTGAAGCTGGGGTCATGTCCCCTTTAGTCGGGACCATTGGTACGCTAGAGGCGATGGAAGCAATTAAATTATTAGCTAATTATGGGAAGGTTAATTCAGGAAAAGTATTGCTATTTGATGCAATGACAATGGATTTCCGCCAATTTAGACTTAGCAAAGACCCGCATTGTGAAGTCTGTGCTAAAGGCTAACGGCTAAATTTTCGAGCAAGTTGACTTTTTTCATCATTCAGGCGAGGCTTTTCTCGCCTTTTTCCTATTTCAATCACACTAAAATTAAGAATAATCCGAAAAAATAATTTAATTGTCCTTTCACCTTATACTATCCCTCTTTTGTGGTGCTTGATGGTTTAAATATCACCACTGTTTATTCTTTTGATAAAGTTACTGAGAGTATGAATATGCAATTCCCTCCTTGCCCGAAATGCCAGTCTGAATACACCTATACTGATAACGATATGTATATCTGCCCTGAGTGCGCGCATGAATGGAATGATGCCGAGCCTGTAGCTGATATTGATGAATTAATTGTAAAAGATGCCAATGGCAACCTGCTAGCTGATGGCGATACCATCACCGTGATTAAAGATCTCAAAGTCAAAGGCAGCTCTTCAATGCTAAAAATCGGTACCCGCGTTAAAGGTATCCGTTTGGTCGAGGGCGACCACAATATCGACTGTAAGATTGATGGTTTCGGTCAAATGAAATTGAAATCTGAGTTTGTGAAGAAAAACTAAGTTTACTTCGCCCATTAAAAAGCCCTCAATCAAAACTGAGGGCTTTTTGTTTCTAATCCAAAACGATATTTAAAGCACTACACCTTGGCTTGTCAGGTATTCATCATAACTACCTTTGAAATCAATTACTTTATCTTCTTTGATTTCTAAAATACGGCTCGCTAACGAGCTAACAAACTCACGGTCATGGGAAACGAAAATTAACGTTCCTTTGTATAATTCGAGGGCTAAGTTTAATGACTCGATGGATTCCATATCCAAGTGGTTGGTTGGTTCATCCATAATCAAAATATTTGGCTGTTGCATCATTAACTTGCCAAATAACATACGCCCTTGTTCACCACCGGATAACACTTTAACTTTCTTTTTAATGTCATCTTGAGAAAACAGTAAACGGCCTAAAATACTGCGCACCGCTTGCTCGTCATCCCCTTCATTTTTCCACTGACTCATCCAGTCAAACACGGTTAAATCTGTTTCAAAATCTTCTGCGTGGTCTTGGGCATAGTAACCAATGTTACTGTTTTCTGACCATTTAACCATTCCGCTAGTTGCAGGCTGCTCGCCCACCAACGTTTTTAAGAATGTCGTTTTACCGATACCATTAGCACCAATAACCGCCATTTTTTCGCCAACTTCCAGTAATAAATTGATGTTTTTGAATAATGGCCCTTGATCATAACCATTGGTCACTGCTTCTAATTCAAGTGCATTTCGGAACAATTTTTTCTCTTGTTCAAAACGAATGAATGGGTTTTGACGGCTAGACGCTTTCACCTCATCCAATTGAATTTTATCAATTTGACGTGCACGAGAAGTCGCTTGTTTCGACTTAGAGGCATTCGCGCTAAAGCGGCTAACGAAAGACTGTAACTCAGCAATTTGCGCTTTTTTCTTCGCGTTATCCGATAATAGGCGCTCACGCGCTTGGGTTGCCGCAATCATATATTCATCATAGTTACCTGTGAATAAACGCAATTCACCGTAATCTAGGTCAGCCATGTGCGTACATACGGTATTCAAAAAGTGCCTATCATGGGAAATAATGATCATCGTGCAGTTACGATCGTTCAGCACTTGCTCTAACCAACGAATAGTATCGATATCCAAGTTATTCGTCGGCTCATCGAGTAATAAGATGTCTGGGTCAGAAAATAGGGCTTGTGCCAACAGCACACGCAGTTTCCAGCCTGGTGCAACTTCACTCATTGGCCCATAGTGTTGTTCAACAGGAATACCTACACCCAACAATAATTCACCGGCACGAGCTTCCGCGCTATAACCGTCCATTTCACCATAAGCGACCTCTAGATCAGCCACGCGGTAGCCGTCTTCTTCGCTCATTTCAGGTAAGGCGTAGATTCTATCGCGCTCTTGTTTGACGTCCCACAGCTCGCTATGACCCATAATCACGGTATCAAGTACGGTAAATTCTTCAAATGCGAACTGATCTTGGCGAAGTTTACCAATACGCTCATTTGGATCAGTCGTGCTCACATTTCCAGCTGTAGGGGTTAAATCTCCCCCTAAGATCTTCATAAATGTGGATTTACCCGCGCCATTTGCGCCGATCAAACCATAACGGTTGCCTGTGCCAAATTTAACTGAAATGTTTTCAAACAGTGGCTTACTGCCAAACTGCATAGTGATATTGTTCGTTGTTAACACTGCTATGCCTTAAATTAAACGGTGTAAAATAGCCTGCGATGATTAGAGGCCCATGACTACGGCGTGCAAAATAACCCAAAATAATCATTTGAGCAGTAAAATGCATTCCATGCATGGTCATTAGAGTACGGCAGGTATAAATAGCGGCGCATTATGCCATATTACGCCGCTTAGATCTTGTGCTGTTTTCAGCAAATTGATTAACACGAAAGGAAAGACCGATTATATTGCCAAACTATAGTGTGATCCCCATAGTACGACTGATTTCAGTAAGCCCTTCTCGTTCATAAAACTTAATCGCTTTATGATTTTGCGCTAATACTGACAGCTCCAAGTGGCTCAGTTGTCGACTTTTCGCCCACGCTTTCATCGCAGTTAGTAATTTTTGCCCTGCTTTTTCACCACGGAAATTAGGATCAACCACTAGGTCAAAAATATAACCAAAATTTCGAGGAACAATGCAGCTATAAGGGTCAGCGATTTGCTGTTGTGCAATACAAAACCCTTTAATCTCACCGTTGAATTCAGCAACTAACACATAAAATTTATCGTCAATAATTGCATTTTCAATAAATTCCTTAGCCTGTTCAGCGGGTTGTAAGCGCTCAGGGTCAAGTAATGCCATCTCCGAAAACAAAATTTGGTAAAGTGAAAGAATAGAGTCCACATCATTTTTGATAGCTTCCCTTATCATGCATTCCTCTCTGTTATTTCAGTATTGATGCTAGTCGTAGGTTTTAATTGATGGGGCAATATAAGATTCAAAACTTTCTAATAATTCAGCAGGTGAATCATTCACAATCGCCATATGACGATATTTTTCATGCAGGAAACCTTCATCTGCCATTTTATTTGTCATATCAATCAATGGCTGCCAATAATTATTAATATTAAACAAGGCACACGGCTTAGCATGTAAACCAATTTGGCTCCAAGTAAATACTTCTGCGTACTCTTCAAGTGTGCCATAACCGCCAGGTAAAGCGACAAAGGCATCAGCAAGTTCGATCATTTTACTTTTACGCTGATGCATCGTTTCAACTTTATATAGCTCGGTTAAATTTTTATGAGAAATTTCGCGTTCTTCTAGCAATGATGGGATAACTCCAATCGCTTTTCCCCCTAATGACAAAACGGTATCAGCAATTGTCCCCATAATTCCCACACTAGCACCGCCATAAACTAATGTAATATCACGCTTAACCATTTCTTTAGCAAATTCAATGGCTTTTTGCTGATAGACCTCATTATTTCCCATACTGGAACCACAATACACTGCAATACTTTTAATCTTTCCCATCTGTTCCTCATTTTCCATTTTTATTGTGACTTTTTAGAGAATTGAATTATACGAGCCTAATGCAGAAGCTCAAGCTTCGCCCTCTGTCATAATAAAATGAGACTAATTCATGTTTATAGCACTACAATTCACCTAAACCAACATATTGACAGCCAATAGAGCACATTTCCCCCCTTATGAGCGATAGCTAAACCACAAAGAAATATAAAGCCGTGCCGTTTTATGAGATAATCTTTAAGAAATTATTTTTCATCACTAAATACTTATTTTCTAAATATTTATTATCAATTAAGTTACGTTTTCCGAGGTTTACTTATTTATGTCTGCCGACACTAAAAAGAGCGCATTTCCGCTATTACCTATAGGGTTATTACTGCTTGCAATGACCTCTATTCAAAGCGGGGCTTCTTTAGCTAAAACTTTATTTCCCGTTATCGGCGCTCCCGGTGTTACTGGTTTACGTTTATTGCTTGCTACGATTATATTATTTGTTATTTTTAAGCCTTGGCGTTTAAAATTCAGAAGAAATTCACTGGTTCCATTGTTAACTTATGGCTTGTCCTTAGGAACCATGAATTATTTATTTTACCTTTCTCTTGAGCGTATTCCATTAGGGATAGCCGTTGCATTAGAGTTTACAGGGCCATTAGCCGTTGCGATGTTTTCTTCTCGTCGCCCTATTGATTTTCTGTGGATAGCGCTGGTTATTGTTGGGTTGTTATTTTTACTTCCTATTGGCGATGATATCGATTCCATTGACCCACTTGGCGCCATTTATGCACTTGGTGCAGGGGTTTGTTGGGGTATTTATATTATTTTCGGACAACGCGCAGGGGCTGGCTACGGTGCAGCAACCGTCGCAATCGGTTCATTTATTTCTGCCTTGATCTTCTTCCCTATTGGCTTAATGCAAACTGGAGTCGAGGTGATGTTTGACCCATCAATCTTACCTCTTGCGCTAGCCGTCGCGATTTTATCAACCGCATTCCCTTATACATTAGAAATGATCGCGCTAACTCGCTTGCCTGCTCGAACTTTTGGTACATTAATGAGCCTTGAACCTTGTATGGGCGCATTTTTGGGGATCGTTTTTCTACATGAACACTTAACGATGACTCAATGGTTGGCATTGTTATGTATTGTCTGTGCTTCTATTGGTTCAACCTCAACAGCGGTACCAAAGTCAAAAATAGAAAAAGTGTCCTAGCTACAAAATCTAATGGCAAACGAAGTCGTTAAGGTTAATAAATTCGATATGCTGATATTTATTAACCTTTTTTCATGTAAAGATTTATTCATCAATTTGAAATAATCATTTTTTATTTTTATTTTATTATTTAATTGGTGCTATAGCACTTATTGCTAAAAACTATCAGCATTCAAGATCCACAATAAATTAACAGTTAATAAAACCTATCGAATAGGCCTATTAAACTAATCGTTTATTACATTATGACAAATGTCGGTTTATTATTTTATATTTATTGACAGATGAGGTTACTAAACAAATTCATATTTAAGAGAGGATGAATCATGAGTACAGCTAAATTATTTAAAGCATCTTCAAATGAACTTTTATATACACGCAATGATATGGAAGACAGCGTAAAATTGGAAACCATTGGAATACTTAATGTTATGGTAGTCCATTTTACCGATCTCTCTCTAATGACTAAACAAGCCCACTGGAATATGCGTGGTCGCAATTTTATCGCCGTACATGAAATGTTAGATGGTTTTAGAACCACGCTAGTTGAACACTTAGATGAATTCGCTGAACGCGCAGTTCAATTGGGAGGCGTTGCTATTGGTACAACCCAAGAAGTTAGCCGCTTCACTTCGTTAGAGGCTTACCCAATTAATATTCACAGTGTACAAGATCATTTGAAAGCATTAGCAGACCGTTATGCGGTCGTCGCGAATGATATTCGAAAAGCAATTGATGAAGTGGAAGACGAAGATACCGCAGATATGTTTACCGCGGCTTCCCGCGATATGGATAAATTCCTCTGGTTTTTAGAAGCTAATATTGAGTAATGTCGTAAATAGAGTCAATTCAAATTGACCAATGGCCACTGCAAAGTGGCCATTTTATTTACTAACAATTAGCTATATAAATCAAACTATTATTGAAATTTAAATACCTTAAAAAAATACATTAACTTAATGATAATTATTTACTGTTTTTAGATATTTCAGGCTGTTCTATCGGAAATACAGGTAATGCATTTAATAATCTTTTGCCATAATTTTTAGTTAATAACCGTTTATCATAAATAATAATTTCACCATAACATTCATGACTACGAATTAACCTACCTGCTTGCTGTATCAAATTAAATGAAGCACTCGGTAAACTTTGAACTTCAAACGGGTATCGCTTCAACGACTTCAACCAATCACCTTCAGTGATAATCACAGGGTTTGTTACTGGTGGAAATGCAATTTTATGAATATGGACCTGCGTTAAATATTCCCCTTTTAGGTCTAACCCCTCAGCAAACGATTGTAAGCCAATTAAAGCACTAGATTGCCCTTGATTAATTCTTTCACAATGTGTTTCGACTAACCGATAACGTGGTTGATCTCCTTGAACTAAAAGCTGCAAACGCAAATCTTTTACGTGCTCAAGAAAACCTTCCATTGCTCTTTGACTACTAAATAAAACCAACACGCCACGGTGAGTATTTTTAATAAATTGTTCACGAAAAAACACCGCCATTTCCGCTAAGTGTTCCGCTTCATTGTTTATCGTTGGCTCATATTCCATTTTAGGAATAATAATTTTTCCCTGCTCAACATGGTTAAAAGGAGAGGACAATGTCACAAAGCGATCATCACTTTTTTCAGACAGCCCAGTAAGTTCCATAAAACGTGAATAACTGTTCAACGACCTCAGCGTTGCTGATGTAATCACAATATGAGGAATATTTCGCCATAACAAATGTTGTAATTGCTCACTCACCCGGATCCCAGCACAATGCATAAAGAAACGAGATTGGTTTTTCTCATAACGCCGACTTAACCATTTTGACACAGGGGCACCTGAACTTTGCTCTAATGCCGCCAGCCGCCAGAGCTTCGACATATTTTCAAAGTATCCCATAGCCCTACTAGTTACAATAATCGACCGATGTAAGCGAACAATATCTTGCTTCGCAGTTTGTTCCGTCAAATCATTTAAGATAGCTTCCGCTAACCCCTGTAGGGCATCTGTCTGCTTAAATAGCACCTGACAGCTTAATTGCATTGCTTCAGGCAATACACCTAGCGGAAATAAATACTCAGTTTCTTTTGACGTTTCTGGCAATAAGGCATTTGCTAGTAATGAAAAATCACGAAATGTTTCACGCAATTTTTCTGCATGTTGCTGTAATCGTTCAGGGTTAGCTAACTTTGGTGGTTTTGCTGGGCGAAATTGCCCCATATATTGCCCAACATGCTGAATAAAGCTATCAAGCTGTGCCGTTAATTGAACTAGCGTAATTTCGCCTTCAACTTCAAGGGCATCCCTTGCAACGTCTGGAACATGGTGACCTTCATCAAGCACTAATAATAAATTTTTCGGGTCAGGTAATACCGACTCACTCTCCATAGCTGCCATTACCAACGCGTGGTTAGCAACCACTACATCTGCATCTTCGATTTCTCGCCTAGCAATAAAAAATGGGCACCGCTGATAAAATTGGCAATTACGGCCTAAACAGTTCATTTTATCTGTGCTGACTTTACGCCATAAGCTATCGCTAAATGCCCGTTTGTGATGATCCCTTAGCCCATCCCATGCAAAGCTTTGAAAATCATGCCGCAGCTGCTGACAAATTGCCCGTTCTTCACTATTCGCAATTTCCGTTTTGTCTTCCACCAATAACATTAAATCTATTTGCTCACCTTCTGCTGCACAAATAGCTTCTAAATTACGGGGGCAAACATAACGAGCACGCCCAAATGCACCTGTATATTTTAGATCAGGAATAATTTTGCTTAATAACGGTAAATCCTTACTATAAATTTGGTCTTGTAATGCCACATTCGCCGTACTAACCACTAAGGTTTTTCCTTCTTCCCTACCAACCGCTATCCCCGGTATTAAATAAGATAGAGTTTTCCCTACTCCAGTAGGCGCTTCTATGACCAAATGGCGACCGTCATCATCCGCTAAATTTTTCGCGACTTGCGCTATCATCTGCCGCTGCGGGGCTCTTGAAACAAACCCATCAATTTGTACGGACAACCCTTTATACCACTGAGTTATTTGTTCTTTAGTTTTATTCGACAGGGACATAAATTATGCAGGTGACCAAAGTTAAAATGAAAGATAACGAAACTGACAACAATATGAAATATGAAAAAAACTCTTTTGCCAACCGCTTCGCAAAACTACTGTATTAATACCCATTATACATAAAAATTGGGAAGCTTTTTGCAAAACGCCCATTATGCGACAGAAAAAATAGCTTTTAACTTGTTTGCAACACTCATCCGGTTATACTTTGAGTTCTTACACTATTTGGATTTTTATCACTAGGCAGGCTATAGAAAATGAAAAAGGTTGTTATCGCACTTTGCGCATTATGTGCTTTTGGTTCTGTAGGCGGTATTGTTTTAGCTGGTATGAACATTTATACCCGTTCAACAACACCACTTGAACAAGGTCAACCGCAATCCCCTTCAGCACTGCCAGCACCTAATCAAATTCAGTAATTTTTAAATAATTTAGCAACCCAGGATGGAGATAGCTTATGTACAACGATTATTTCGTAACCCCACAATGGTTAAATTCACATCTATTTGATAATAACATCATTGTGCTCGATGCTTCCTCTCCACCACCAACCGCACCTTATGACTGCCGCCAACAATATTTAGAAGAACATATTCCTAACGCTCAGTTCTTTCATCAAGATGAAATTGCAGACAAAAGCTGTGATTTACCTCATATGCTGCCAAGTGCTGAAGTTTTTAGCCAAGCAGTTAGTGCCATGGGTATTGGCAATGACACCCAAGTTATTATTTATTCTCAGAATAACTTATTTTCATCCCCAAGAGCATGGTGGACTTTCACCACGATGGGCTGCAAAAACGTTAAAATTTTAGCCGGTGGCATCGATGCTTGGAAAGCTGCTGGGTTTGATGTTCAGTCAGGGGAAGTCACTCCGCCAGCTGCGAAGCAATTCCATGCCACACGTAAAGACAGTAACGCACTGAATCAAGAACAAGTACTTGAGATTGTAAATCAAGGCAAAATTCAAATTATTGATGCTCGCGCAGAGCCACGCTTTCTTGCCCAAGCGCCAGAACCGCGTCCGGGTTTACGTATGGGGCATATTCCAGGGAGCAAAAACGTCCCATGGGATCTTCTTGTGGAAAATGGTACATTCAAATCACCAGAGCAACTTAAAGCTATCTTTGCTAAGCAAGGTGTAGATATCCATGCGCCTTCTGTGACGACCTGTGGTTCAGGAATGACCGCTGCAGTGGTATTAATGGCATTAACCTTATTAGGTAACCAAAACCTGCGTTTGTATGATGGTTCATGGGCCCAATGGGGGCAAGATAACGGCCTGCCAATCGAGTCGTAACCCTCTTCTTCCATAAAAATATAAGCCACTCGATATTTAAGTGGCTTATAGAATGAGCATTTACCAAGTAGAAGAAATGGCTATTTGGCAAATATCCCGGCTAAGAACAGTACGACAATCGCACCGATGACCGCGACAACAAAACTCCCAAAGTTGAAGCCATCAACTTTTCCTTTACCAAAGAAAGTACTGATGTAACCACCCACAACAGCACCAACAATCCCCAGCACGGTGGTCATAATGAACCCCATGTGATAAGTACCTGGCATCAGCCACTTAGCTAAAACACCAGCAATTAAACCAAAAATAATCCAAGCAATTACACCCATCTTACGCCTCCCAGACTCGGTAATTTCACTATAATGTTAAAATGTTCCCATATAATAGTAGAGCTTTAAATAAATTAAATCACTCTCCTACCAATTAAGTAAAGACCCTATAAGTTAATTTCGCAACTATAAATTCTTGCTAATTAACATTATTCATAATTAATTGTTCACTATTTCAGTTATCACTTGTGCAATCTGTTGGGCATTTTTTAATGATCTAACTTGAGAAAATAGTTCATCTGCCTGATGATATTCTTTGCGTAAATAGCCTAGCCATTGTTTAATTCGGGCTGCATGGTAATGGCCTGTATCTCCTTGTTTTTCAAGTTCCGTATACTTTAATAGCAACTTGCCAACTTGCTCCCAAGGCATTTTAGACTCATTAAATTTGACCACCCGGCTAAGGTTTGGCGTATTGAGTGCTCCACGGCCAATCATTACGGCATCACATCCTGTGATTTCAAGGCAGCGCTGTGCGCTTGTATAATCCCAAATCTCACCATTAGCAATCACTGGAATCGACAATTTACGACGGATTTCGCCAATGGCAGACCAATTAATGTTCTCTGCTTTATAACCGTCTTCTTTGGTTCTACCGTGAACAGTAAGTTCTGTTGCTCCTGCTTGTTGAACTGCATCTGCAATCTCATAAGCAAATTCAGAACTATCCCACCCCAAACGAACCTTAACCGAAACAGGTAACTCTTTTGGAACTGCTTCTCGCATTGCTTTAGCGGCTCGATAGATTAAATCGGGTTGCTTTAATAAAGTCGCACCACCACCATGACCATTCACTGTTTTTGATGGGCAACCACAATTTAAGTCGACTCCCCAAGATCCTAATTCAGCCGCTCGGTTTGCATTTTCTGCCAACCACTGAGGGTGCTGCCCTAATAGCTGCACACGAACTAATGTCCCTGAAGGGGTGCGGCTTCCATACTTTAGTTCAGGGCATAAACGGTAGAATGTTTTTGCCGGTAAAAGGGTATCAACCACGCGAACAAACTCGGTTATGCACAGGTCATAGTCATTAACTTCACTTAATAAACAACGAACTAGAGGGTCTAAAACTCCTTCCATAGGAGCTAACAAAACGCGCATAAATGGCTCACAAAAAACGTAATAATACCTGCTTATCATACCGTTTATTTAATAGATGAGCAGAAAAACTTCTAAGGTGGGAGATACCAAAAACTAGCTTAACGTGACTTTGCAAGTAGCTCTTTTTAATGCTATTAACATTAAAAAGAGCCGCAAGCTTATGGAAGGTTAGCTGTCACTTCGCCCTTGTTTAACTTTTTTCTGTGCGTTTTTCCATGGGGAACCCGCCCCCTTCCCTGAACTCGGCTTTGATGATGGTGCATTGCTACGACGTGGTGCTTTACTTTGATTCCTATCACCTGAACCGCCTGAACGACGTTCATTGCGTTGTGGTGTTTTTTGAATTGGCTCAGCCTTTATGGAAGGGTCGGGCTCATAACCTTCAATCGCCATCAATGGAATCGATTTTTTCAATAATTTTTCGATATCCTTGAGTAATTTAGCCTCATCGATACACACTAAGGAAACTGCCATCCCAGTTGCTTCTGCGCGGCCTGTTCGACCGATACGGTGAACATAGTCTTCGGCAACATTAGGAAGCTCAAAATTCACCACATAAGGAAGCTGTTCAATATCGAGACCACGGGCTGCGATATCCGTTGCCACTAACACACGAATATCTCCAGATTTAAAGTCAGCTAGTGCACGAGTACGAGCCCCTTGGCTTTTGTTGCCATGGATAGCAGCAGCTTTGACACCATCTTTATTTAAATGCTCAGCCAGACGGTTTGCACCATGCTTTGTACGTGTAAAAACAAGGACTTGTTGCCAGTTTTCACGGCCAATCATAAACGAAAGTAATTCCGCTTTTCGTTTTTTATCAACCAAATGCACATATTGAGTCACTTGCTCAGAAGCTGAGTTTCGCGGAGCAACCTCAATAGTCACAGGGTTATTGAGTAATTTATTTGCCAGTTGTTTGATTTCATCTGAAAACGTTGCTGAGAATAATAAGTTTTGGCGCTTTTTGGGTAACTTATTAATCACCCTACGAATATCATGAATGAACCCCATATCTAACATACGGTCAGCTTCATCCAGTACAAAAACTTCGACTTGAGAAAGGTCTACCGCATTCTGGTGTTCTAAATCTAATAAACGCCCCGGAGTCGCAATTAAGATATCAACCCCACCACGCAACTTCATCATTTGTGGGTTAATACTCACCCCACCAAAGACCACAAAAGAACGAATACGTAAATGACGGCTATATTCTTTTACATTTTCAGCAACTTGCGCTGCAAGCTCCCTTGTTGGCGTCAAAATTAACGCACGAATAGGCTTGCGATCCTTTCCTGCACGAGGAGTTGTAATAAGCTTTTGTAAAATTGGTAATGTAAAACCTGCTGTTTTACCCGTACCAGTTTGAGCGCTAGCTAAAAGGTCGTTTCCTGCAAGCACAGCTGGGATAGCCTGTTGTTGAATAGGCGTAGGGCTTTCATAACCTAATTCATTAATGGCAAGCAAAATTTCCTCGTTTAACGCGAGGTCTGAAAAAGTAGTCAAATTAAATTACTCCGGGCTTCACCGCTTCAAATTGAATGTGGCAGTTATGGGGGAAGTGAGTCAGAAGAAAAAGCGCAAACTGCCGTGCGACACTGTGTAAAATTCTAACATTATTTGCAGATGATAAATATATTAATTTAGTTTGCTTAATAAATTAATATAAAATCTCATTCGTATAGTATATATACTTATATGGTACTATGAGATGTCGTTTTTTACTTTTTATTAACATGAAAAGCCATTAAGAGCTAGTTAGGTGTTATTTAATTCTGAATTTTTAAAGGAATGGTTATGAATACAAGTTCATCGTCAACGTTGCGAGGAGAAAATGCGAAAATGCAATTGCTTCTCACTGCTGCTGATGTATATGGAGAACAAGGGCTTGATGGCGCTACTACACGCAAAATCGCACAGGCATCAGGGCAAAATATTGCCGCAATTTCTTATTATTTTGGATCAAAAGAAGGGCTTTACTTAGCTGTTGCTCAGCTTATTGCAAAAACAATCAGGGATGATTTCCATGATGTTTTTCAAGCAATTGACAACTTTCTAAATCAACCTTTGTCAGTACAGGTAACTGATGATGCGCTTGATTTACTACAAAAAACAGTCATTGCTTATAATCATTTTCAGTTGGAAAAGAAAAATTTAAGCTTTTCTCGCATATTAGCACGTGAACAACTCAACCCCACCGAAGCCTATACGATAATTCATGAACAGGCTTTAGGCCCAATACATTCGCGCCTAAACCGTTTGATAGCGATTTATATTGGTGCTGACCCCAATCATTTAACAACGTTAATTCATACACACGCAATCCTTGGCGAAACCCTTTCATTTCGTATTGCTCGAGAAACGTTATTACGCCAAACTGGTTGGAAACATATTAATGAAAATGAATTTAAAATTATTAATCAAGTTCTTATTGAACATACAAATATATTATTAGCAGGCTTACGCCATCGCAAACAATATGAAAAGTGATATGATAAAAATATTAAAGTGATTCATTCACATTGATAATAACTAGAGGCTGATGATTTTATTGCAACTTGAGCCACATTTTCCCATTAAAAACAGCGGCCTCTAACAACATAATTTGTTTTCATATCATGGATTCTTTAAGTAAGGTTAGCTATGAGCAATAAAAACCGTTCTGTTGTTGTTTTCATTATTCTCATATTAATCAGTGCTGCAATTGGCGGTTATTACTACTATCAATCACAGCAAGACAAAATATTAACACTCTACGGCAATGTAGATGTTCGGACAGTGAATCTTGGTTTCCGAGTATCAGGTAAGCTCAAATCCCTAAACGTTGATGAAGGCGCAAAAATTATTGCAGGCGAGCAACTTGGTCAACTGGATGATCGCCCCTACATTAACGCCTTAAATAAAGCCAAAGGGGTACGTGATAGCGCCAAAGCTCAACTTGCTTTGAAAGAAAGTGGTTACCGAACTCAAGAGATTGCACAGGTTGAAGCTGAAGTAGCGCAAAAACAAGCCGCTTGGCAGTATGCCGATAACTTTTATAAACGTCAGCAAGGGCTTGCTGCGTCTCGCGTTATTTCAGCTAATGACTTAGACAACGCGAAGAACAATCGAAACCAAGCATTTGCCGCCCTTCAAGCAGCACAAGATAAGCTGAATCAATACCAAAGTGGCTTTCGCCAAGAGGAGATAGCGGCTGCGCGAGGCGAATGGCTACAAGCCGAGGCAGCTGTCGCTCAAGCTGAACTTGACTTACAAGATACCGTTTTAACTGCGCCTTCCCCTGGAACTGTTTTAACCCGAGCAATAGAGCCAGGCACGATCATCGGTGCAGGTAATACCGTTTTTAGCGTCACTTTAACAAATCCAGTTTGGGTTCGAGCCTATGTGAGTGAACCGCACCTTGGTGATGCCATCCCCGGTAAAGAAGTCTTACTGTATACGGATAGCCGCCCAAACCAGCCTTACCATGGCACCATCGGTTTTGTTTCCCCTACTGCCGAATTTACCCCTAAAAGCGTACAAACACCCGATTTAAGAACCGACTTAGTCTATCGACTACGTATCGTCGTCAATGATGCTGATGATGCTTTACGTCAAGGAATGCCAGTGACTATTCAATTTGCTGATAATAAACAGTAAGAGTTTGCTATGAGTGATGATTACAGTATCCGCCTATCCAATGTCGAGAAAACATTTGTTGGCTTGGATACTCCAGCCGTTGAAAGTTTAACAATCGAGATTCATGGGGGTTCTGTAACAGGCCTTGTCGGCCCTGATGGTGCAGGAAAGACAACCTTAATGCGTATGATTGCAGGACTATTAAAACCAGATGCAGGGAAAATTAGCGTGATGGGGCTCGACCCTATCGACGACAGCATTGCTATGCGAGCCAGCCTAGGCTATATGCCCCAAAAATTTGGTTTATATGAAGACCTGACCGTACAAGAAAATTTAAATTTGTATGCAGATTTGCGTGGGGTAATCGGCGAAGAGCGGCAAAAAACCTACCAACAACTGCTTTCTTTCACCAGCCTAGCTCCTTTTACCGATAGGCTAGCCGGTAAGTTATCGGGAGGAATGAAGCAAAAACTCGGATTAGCCTGTACATTATTAGGAAAACCCAAAGTTCTTTTACTCGACGAACCCGGTGTTGGTGTTGATCCCATCGCTCGACGCGAATTATGGCAAATGGTTCATACTCTTGCCGATGATGGAATGCTAATTCTTTGGAGTACCTCCTATTTAGATGAAGCTCAGCAATGTAAAAATGTGCTGCTGTTAAATAAAGGCAAACAGCTTTATGCAGGAAAACCCGAATTATTGACTCAAAAAATGGCGGGACGTTCGTTTTTACTTGATGTACCTGCCTCACAAAAACGCACGGTATTGCAAAATGCACTCGTATTACCTGAAACCACCGATGGTGTGATCCAAGGCCGCTATATTCGCTTAATTTTGAAACCTAATGCGTCACAAGCGAATTTATTAACTGCATTAAATATGGCAGATGGAAAACTCATTGAGGCGCAGCCGCGTTTTGAAGATGCGTTTATTGATTTATTAGGTGGGGGTCCATCTCATCGTTCAGAATTAGCCGCTATCGTACCGCAAATTCCGCCTAATCCTGAAGAAACCGTCATAGAAGCGCGTAACTTAACCAAAAAATTTGGTCAATTTGCGGCAACTGATACCGTAAATTTCCAAGTTAAACGTGGAGAAATTTTTGGTTTATTGGGGCCAAATGGCGCAGGGAAATCGACGACTTTTAAAATGATGTGTGCGTTAATGAAGCCAACAGATGGGCAAGCACTCGTTCTTGGAATGGATTTAAAAACAAGTTCAAACAAAGTCAGACAGCACCTTGGTTATATGGCACAAAAGTTCTCGCTGTATGGCAACCTAAAAGTAGGGCAAAACCTGAAATTTTTTTCAGGTGTTTATGGTTTGCATCATCAACAACAAGCAAAAAAAATCCAAGAAATGGTTGAGGCTTTTAACTTCAAACCGATTATCAATCAGGTTACTGAATCCCTCCCTTTGGGTTATAAACAACGTTTAGCCCTCGCCTGCTCATTGATGCATGAGCCTGATATCTTATTTTTAGATGAGCCGACCTCAGGAGTTGACCCACTAACTCGTAGGGAATTTTGGTTACATATCAATGGGATGGTTGATAAAGGCGTTACCGTTATGGTTACGACCCACTTTATGGATGAGGCAGAGTATTGTGACCGTATCGGGTTGGTTTACCATGGAAAAATTATTGCAGCAGGAACCCCTGATGAACTGAAACAGCAAATCGCCAGTACTGAAAACCCTGATCCTTCCATGGAAGATGCATTTATTGAGCTTATCATGAATTATGATAAGCAACAGGAGGCTCAATGACTCACACCGCTTCCCATTTTTCATGGCGTAGGCTTAAAGCGCTATGCTGGAAAGAAAGTAAACAAATTGTGCGGGATCCTAGCAGCGCCCTTATAGCTGTACTTATCCCATTGATGTTATTATTTATTTTTGGTTACGGTATCAATTTAGACTCAAGTAAATTACGTGTCGGTATTTTACTTGAGCAACAAAGTTCGCAAGCACGTGAATTGGTTGATACCTTCACGGGCTCACCATTTATTGATGCCACCATTAGTAATAACCGCCATTTATTAATCGATAAAATGCAAGCAGGAGAAATTCGCGGCATTATCGTCATCCCAGTGAATTTCGCAGCCGAATTGTTGAAAAAACAAGGCAATGCTGCAATTCAAGTCATTACTGATGGTAGCGAACCAAATACCGCTAACTTTGTACAAGCTTATACTCAAGGCGTGTGGCAAACGTGGCTAATTCAACAAGGGGAAAATAAAGGCTACCCAACAGAACCCTTAATTGAGCTCAATATGCGCTATTGGTTTAATGAAGCTGCAATTAGTCAGCATTTTATTATTCCAGGGGCAATTAGTATCATTATTACCGTAGTTGGTGCCATTTTGACCTCTTTAGTTATTGCAAGAGAATGGGAACGTGGCACGATGGAAGCATTACTTTCAACTCAGATTACTAAAACTGAATTATTGCTTTCAAAATTATTGCCTTACCAAGTTCTCGGTACTTTTGTGATGGTGTTATGCATGTTTGTCACCACATTTATCTTAGGGGTACCCTATCGCGGTTCTCTATTGGTCTTATTTGTCATTACCAGTCTTTATTTGGCAACCGCACTGGGGATGGGGTTATTGATTTCAACAATTACTCGTAACCAATTTAATGCAGCAATGGTAGCTCTGAATGCCGCCTTCTTACCTGCCATCATGTTATCTGGGTTTATTTTTGAAATTGATAGTATGCCAGCCATTATTCAGGCTGTAACTTATTTTATCCCTGCCCGGTATTTTGTCAGTAGCTTACAAACACTCTTTCTTGCAGGTGATATCTATATCGTTTTATTGATAGATTTTCTGCTATTAATCGCATCTGCAATACTATTTATTGGACTAACGGCGCTAAAAACTCGCCGTCGTTTGGATTGAGGTGAAGTTATGTTTTATCGTCTATACACCTTAATTATGAAAGAACTTCAATCATTACTTCAAGAACCGCAAACACGGGTTATCCTCATTTTACCCGTAATATTTCAGATGATTTTATTTCCTCTGGCCGCCACACTTGAGGTGACTAACACAACTATTGCTATCTTTGACCAAGACAATGGTGAGCATTCTATCGAGCTGACGCAACGTCTCGCTAAAGCCAGTGCGTTTTCTCAAGTTTTATTATTGAAGAATGAACACGATATTCGTGAAACGCTTGATAACCGCAAGGCGCTGCTGGTTGTCCGTTTTGGGCAAAATTTTAGTGCTGATATTGCAAGTCACCATAATGCTAATATGCTGTTACTCCTTGATGGACGTAATTCAAATAGTGCGCAAATTGCAGCAAACTATGTTGCACAAATTGTCACTCAATACCAACATGAGCTAACTCAATCACAACCCGTACCAAACAACAGTAAATTAATCGTTCGTAATTGGTACAACCCAAATTTAGATTATAAATGGTTTATTGTACCTTCATTGGTAGCTTTAATAACGACGATTGGGGTATTGATTGTGACATCTCTTTCTATCGCGAGGGAAAGAGAACAAGGCACCCTTGACCAATTACTCGTTTCTCCCCTGACCACTTGGCAAATATTTATTGGTAAGGCGGTGCCTGCATTGATCGTTGCGACTGCACAGGCGAGCTTAGTCCTAGTTATTGGGATCTTTTGCTATCAAATTCCTTTTGCTGGCTCCCTGCTCCTGTTTTATGCCACCATGTTATTTTACGGATTGTCATTGGTGGGATTTGGTTTACTTATTTCAGCACTGTGTTCAACTCAGCAACAAGCGTTCATTGGGGTATTTGTATTTATGATGCCAGCGGTGTTGTTATCAGGTTATATTTCCCCAGTCGAGAACATGCCAGTTTGGCTGCAACAAATTACTTGGATTAACCCAATTCGCCACTTTACTGAAATCACTAAGCAGATATACCTAAAAAATGCTGATTTTTCAGTTATCTTCCATAGTTTATGGCCATTATTTATCATTGCGATAATCACCAGTTCAGTGGCTTATTATTTATTTAGGAAGAAAATAGCGTGATCATAAAGAAACAACATTACGCTTTGAAAGTACAACTAAAAGTGCTGGAACTACCATTAACATCTTGAATTACAAATGAGCTAATAATATTCAAATCATATTTTACGATAGTATTTAGATCAAAAAACCCTTGTTACCAAAGTAACAAGGGTTTTCAATTTTAACGACTGCTATCCCCTCATTTCACTGAGTAATGAGGAATGCCAACCAAATTAGCGACGGTCGCCAAAGATACGCAGTAACATTAAGAACAGGTTAATGAAGTCTAAATACAGAGATAATGCACCCATGATAGAGTATTTACGCATTGTTTCTCTGTCGTTTTCATCAATTTGTGAACCCATTTCTTTCAGTTTTTGTGTGTCATACGCGGTTAAAGCAGCAAACAGTAAAACACCACCGTATGTGATCACCCAATACATCATGGTGCTTTGCAGCCAGATGTTAACCAAAGAAGCAACAACAATACCAATCAGCGCCATAAACAGGAAGTTACCCATACCTGTTAAGCTACGTTTAGTGGTATAGCCGTAGAAGCTTAATGCACCAAACATTACCGCGGTAATGACAAATGTGCCCGCAACAGACTCACCTGTATACGCAGCAAGAATAACTGAAATCGTTAAGCCTGTGAGCAATGAATAGAGCATAAACATGCCCGTTGCTGCCATGCCACTAATTTTTTGCAGTAGGAATGAAATTCCCATCACTAAACCGAGCTCAGCAATAATCATTCCAAAAAAGAGAATTTTATTGGTTGCAATGGTGTAGTACAAACCGCTGCTAACTGAATACCATGCAACAAAAGCTGTCAGCAGTAGACCGACTGTCATCCAGCCGTATACTTGCGACATAAATGCCTGAACGCCAGTATTGGCACCCTGGACAAGAGAATCATTACGTTGATCAAACTGACCCATGATGGTTACCCTTTCGCTAAAAGAAAAATCGACCCAGTAAAAATACTGTAATCGGAGAAATTAACCAAAGTCTAACACATTCTTTTGACAATACCATTCAGCAAATTCGTATTTTTCAGAGGAAAAAGTGCGATTACCAGCGGTTTGCAGACGCCTCGTCGGTTTCTTTCGCTTCCACCCATCGCTCATTTTCAGGTAATGTTTCTTTTTTCCAAAATGGTGCTTTAGTTTTTAAGTAATCCATAATAAATTCAGCAGCTTGAAATGCTGCATTTCGATGGGCACTCGTCACCCCAACAAAAACAATTTCTTCGCCAGGTTGTAAGGTACCAATACGGTGGATCACACTGACTCGCTGCAATGGCCAACGTTCTTTTGCTTCTACAACTATATTTGTTAACGCTTTTTCTGTCATTCCCGGGTAGTGTTCGAGTGTTAATGCCGCAACACTGTCACCTAAATTATGGTTACGCACTTTCCCCGTAAAAGTCACGACTGCACCATCACTATCGCATTGAGCAAGCCATTGATATTGCTCGCCAACACTAAAATTTTCTGTTTGTACTGCAATATGGGTGTTTTCCATATCACCCCCCAGTGACTGGTGGGAAAAAGGCCACTTCGTCCCCTTCTGAGAGTGGGTGGTCTAGTGAAACAAATGATTGATTAACAGCGGCAAGTAATTTGCCATCTTCAAGTGCCAACGCCCAGCGATCGCCTTTTTGTGAAAGCGCTTGACGTAAATCTTCAACTTTTTGGTAAGTGTCAGTGAGTTCTAAGCGTTCTGTTCCGACTAGCTCACGTACTTGAGCAAAAAATAATACTGTGATCATTATTCCACCTTAAAATGTCCAGACTTACCGCCTGTTTTTTCTAATAAACGAACAGGGCCAATCACCATATCTTTTTGCACTGCTTTACACATGTCATAAATCGTCAAAGCAGCAACGGATGCAGCAGTTAATGCTTCCATTTCAACCCCTGTTTTCCCTGTTAATCGGCAACAAGTTTCAATACGAACTCGGTTATGCTCAGGTTCCGCTTTGAGTATCACTTCAACTTTGGTTAACAGCAGTGGGTGGCATAATGGGATAAGCTGCCAGGTATTTTTTGCCGCTTGAATACCCGCAATACGCGCCGTGGCAAACACATCGCCTTTATGATGGCTACCGTCAACAATCATCGTTAGAGTTGCTGGATTCATAGTGACATAAGCTTCTGCGCGAGCTTCACGAACAGTTTCAGCTTTGGCTGAAACATCAACCATATGCGCCTCGCCCGACGCATTGAGGTGAGTCAGTTGGGACATATCTTCTCCTGAAATAAAAAAGAGTTAACCGCCGATTACAGATAAATTAGGTGTAATTCCGCTATCACCCATATGCAGAAAATGGGTTTCTCGTTTATGGTGTAAGCCTCGCTGAATGCGGGCTTTTAACGCTTCGTTTTGGTCATCTGCACCCAATAAATCACGCAGCGGAATGCCATTTTCACCAAATAAACATAAATGTAGGTTTCCTAGTGAGGAAACACGTAAGCGGTTACAGCTTTGGCAAAAATCTTTTTCGTACGGCATGATAAGCCCGATTTCGCCTTGGTAATCTGGGTGACTAAAGACTTGAGCAGGGCCGTCGCTTCGGGAACGTGGAAGCATATACCAGCCTTCTTCAATTAAACGCTCGCGAATAGTTTCACCCGAAATATGAAAACGTTGGAAAATATCGCTGCCGTCGCCGGTTTCCATTAACTCAATAAAGCGTAATTGAATAGGACGATGTTTGATCCAGTTTAGGAATGACTTCAAAGCGATATCGTTGACATTTTTCATTAATACCGCGTTCACTTTGACTTTTTCAAAGCCAGCTTCAAAAGCAGCATCAATACCTTTCATCACCTGAAAGAATTTGTCTTGTCCCGTGATGGCCGCAAATTGACGTGGATCGAGGCTATCAACACTCACATTGATCGCGTTCAGTCCAGCATCTTTCCACTCTTTTACGTCTCTGGCCATACGATAACCATTAGTGGTCACGGCGATTTTTTTGATCGATTCATTTTCATTGATGGCAGCAATAATATCACTGAAATCTTTGCGCATGGTCGGCTCACCGCCAGTAATACGCACTTTTTCTGTGCCTAATTCTGCGAATGCCGTACTGATACGACGAATTTCATCCAGTGTTAAGAATTCATGACGACCGCTTGGCTTATAGCCATCGGGTAGGCAGTATGTGCAACGAAAGTTGCAAACATCTGTTATAGAAAGTCGGAGATAGTAAAATTTCCGGTCAAATTGATCGACAAGTTGCTGCATAATCACACCTTTCCAAGTACGGGAGATGCAGACATTTCTATCTTGCACCCTGGTGGCTCTAGGCCACGGCCAGTGCATCATATTCAGTCGTTCAAACTTAGACGCAAAGGCTAGGAGTTTTATTTGGAACCGAGTCACTGATTTTAAACTGTAAAATGCGTCACTCTGTTCACTTAATTTATGTAAGGATTCTAGCCGATAGAAATTGAAAAAGCGAATTGCAATTCGATATATATCATTATATACAACGACTTACAAAAAATATTATAGAATCACCGAAGCTATTATTATCACTGATAATTTTCCATTTTAGATGGCTTTAAAAAACATAATTTCATACTAATTGATTAACATCTCTAATTATTTAATTAAACATTTATTGATATAGATCTAAAATGGGGAGCAAGCTCCCCATCTAATTGTTTACGTTATCAATATCAACACTCAACGCTTATCAAAACCGATATTTCAAATTGAATAATTGGCATATCAATTAAAAATAAATAGTAAGGTGCAAAATTTATTAACCAATAACACGACAGCGTAAAGTATGACGTATATTTAGAAACGGTATTCTATCCCGCCCGACACCGTTCGCCCTCTACCTAACGTATTGGCCAAGCTTTCCCCATAACTAACCACGTACGCCCGATTGGTCAAGTTTTCGACATTTCCTCGAATAGTTAAATTATCGGTTAAAGCATAACTTGCATATAAATCAATCAATGTATATTTAGGCCAGTCAGCTAAGTAAGGGGAATTTGATTGTACTGAGTAGTCTTGAAAACCTGGCGTGAAGCGAACGACTACACCACCATCGAGTTTTCTATCAAACGCTCGCCCACCTAATGTAAAGGAACCACGATCACCGGGTAAGTTCGCTGCACTGCTGAAAATGGCGCTGCTGTCACAATCCACATGGTTATTTGATGCCTCATTTGGCTCAACATACCAGTTACCTGGGCCAACGTCTTCGCCATACTTCAATACACCACCTAGCCATGCAGGATGTGAACAAAATTTATTTTTGCCAATCATATGGGTAAAGGTCAGGTCTGCATACACAAAACCTGCGTCGTAATTTAGTTGATATTCAACCCCTCTAAAACGGGTCGCAACCAAGTTGTTGCTATAAGCAGCATTTCCAATATTAGGGCTAACCATCCCTGGTTTCTTACGGTCAATCGCTAAGTTAATGTAGTTATCTACACGTGTATCAAAATAGGCAACTTTTGCCACAAATCGGTCTTCTTCGATAAACAATTGCGGATAATTGATGTTCATCCCCACTTCCCAAGCATTTGAACGCTCAGGTTTTAAATACGGATTGGGAAATTGAGTCGAACTACTGTGAGCACTTCCTGTGGTTAACGTTTCTGTAATCGCTGGCGGGCGCCATGACCGCCCATAACTGGTAAACAATTCCATCCATTCAACATTAGGACGTACCGCTAAACGAATATGGGGTGAAAATGCCCCTTCTGAGTTATCAACATCCCAATTTTCCGTCGTCATAACAACCTTGCAATCACGTAACCTTCTTCCTGTACATGGATTGTCTCTGGTATAAGGAAGTACTGCATAACTCATACTCGTTTGGCCTTTGAGAGAATAATAGTCATAACGCATTCCCCCTTCTAATGTTAACCAATCATCATATTCATAAGTCAAATTAGTGAAAAGTGAGCTCAATGAACGTTTTCCGTCCGGTGTCACTCCACTCGCCGCTTCACGTGTCGAACTACTACTCGCTTTGTCTTGGAAAGTTTCCAAACCATAATGCGCTTTTAATACATTGTTATGGTTAAATTCAATTTCTGAATGATTTTCAAGCTGTATCCCTACCGTTTTGACTCGAGTGTCCATCTGGTAGCCATTATTATAAATTTGGCTAGTGGAATAGGTGTCTGTATTGTCTTTGGTATCAACAAAATACACTTTTCCTTTTAGCTCGGTGCTCCATGGTTTATCGCTAAATTGAGTGTAATCAAGGGAATAATTCTTGGCTGTTACATCACTGAAACCGCTACTTTTCCACCCTAGCTTATAAGGCCACGAGCTACCTAAATTCGTTAGCGTTCCTGCATTTGGCGTTGCCACTTTGGTTTCTAAGTAATTAAATTGTAAACGCTGTTCGTCACTTATATTCCAACCGGCTTTTGCCAAATAAGAGGTCATTCGGTAATTACTGTCATTAATACGAGTGTGTTTTAATTGGTGCGCAAGTTCATCATAATGCCCTGCCCCATTATTGACTCGAATATTACCGATATTACCGTGAGTTCCTGGTTTATAATCCCCAAGACGTCGTTCACTGGCCGCAAATAACAAATCCGCGTTTTCATTCCCTAATGCCAGCACACTACTGCCAATAAAATGAGTATTATTTGACCCCGTACTCGCATGTAATTTTCCACCAAAAGTTTTATCTTTTGATAAAAAATCAGACGCATTGACTGTATTGAAGGTCGCCACACCACCTAAGGTTCCACCGCTTCCCATTCCACTTGTATTGCCCTTTTGTATTTCCACCCCAGAAAGCAGTTCTGAGTCGATATACATAGAACCATTGCGCTGCCCATGTCCGCTTTTTTGAAAGTTTTGCCGCATACCATCGATATTCATATTCACACGACCATAATCCTGTATCCCACGGATATTCACAGATAAAGAAGGGTCTTGTTGGCTAACACTCGAATAGACACCTGTCGTTAGCTCTAACACATCAGCTATGTGCTTTGGTGGGCGGTCATCAATTTGTTTTTTACTAATTACACTGACAGATGATGGACTGTTATATACCCAATCCCCTTGTTGGATCTGGCTTGCTGTGACGGTAATGTTATCTAGCTTAATCACCGAATCACCGGTAATAGGCGCGATACGCTCTATTGTTATTCGGTTATTTTGTAATTGATATTGCACAGGGTTTGAACCAATTAATCGACGTAATCCCTCCTGTAGCGTAAAGCTTCCTTTCAAGCCTTGACTTTGTAAGTCATTAATTTCTCGGCTCTGAATGATTATTTCTACCTTTGCTTGCCTAGCGAATTGCAGCAAAGCATTTTCAAGTGAACCTGCAGCAACAGAAAATGTTATTTCCTGCTGTGCGGATGCTACCGCTGAGTTAGCCTGTGCTAGATTGAAAAATGAAAATGCAGGTAACGTAAATAATGCAAGGTGAACACAGAGTGTTGCTTTTTTATAGTGGTGCTTTTTTTGAGTCATTTCCCATCCCTAAAATGATAATGGTAATAAAAATCATAATCACTTAGATTAAGACGCGGGAATTAGGAAAACCCGTAAATAAATTTTAAAAAAATAATTTATTATTATTCGATATCTATATTAATTATTAATAATCAATATATTAAAGTGAAAAATGGGATTTCATAAACGGATAAGCCATATGATGACACCAAATGCGTTAGCCCACTATCAAGTGTGTTAATTTGTAATACACCACTAATGTGCCCTACTCGCTCCTCAGTCAATAAAATAATTTGCTTGTCACGGTATCGATTTATTTCAGCAATAACCTCCGGAAAGGTTTGCTGCTGAAAAATAATTTGTCCTTCTCGCCATACCGTAGAATGTGAGTTGACCATTGAAGTCATAGGCGTTATATCTGATTGATATTGAGTGAAATTTCCTGCTGGAATGACCATTTCTTGCCCTGAGAATAGTGACACCTTTACACTGTGTTGATAAACACTGACTGCCACTTTGCTATTTTCATTATCAACTGAAAATTCAGTGCCAAGTGCCTGAGTTATCCCATTTTTCGCCATAACCTGAAAAGGCCTTGGTTCCGTATCCGTTTTTGGTGCAACAGTAAAATAAGCACGCCCTCGTAATAAATTAACTTGCCGATACTGCGGGCTAAACGCTAATTGCAATTGCGCACCACTGTCGAGGTCAACACGGCTACCATCAGGTAAGGTAATATGCTGTATTTCACCGATTTTCGCATAGTAATCCACTGGCTGTGTATATTGAAAATACCAAATTGACATGGATAACACACTCACTAGCACAACCGCCGCTATTGATAAACCAATATAGCGAGGCCGCCTCTTTTTATTCATTCCCTGTTGGTTATCTACTGTTTGTTGTCGCGGTTTATTGGCTGTTAATGCCCATAATTGCCGTGCACGATAGTATGTAGACTTATGTAACTCTGACGCATTGAGCCAAGACTGGAAATCTTCATTTTCTTGCGACGTCAGCTCTCGTTGCGTGGTTTTAACAACCCACATTGCGGCTTTGTTTTCAATTTCAGATGGACTATCAGATGGCTTCATGACTAGTCTCTCCATTTATGAATTAGCATTGCCAATGCATTGGCTAAATGTTTTTCGACTGTGCTTAATGAAATATTTAAGCGCTGCGCTACTTCCGTTTGAGCTAATCCTTCTTCTCGATGCAAGCGAAATATCTCCTGAGTCCTGGGCGGCAAAGATTGAATAATTTTCTGAATTTGTGCAAGTTGTTGATCATGAATAACCGTGGCTTCAATACCTTTTACCCGCGATGGGATCTCTTGCCATTGTTGGTCACTGATCGCCATTAATTGTTGTTTTTTCTGTAGCCGGAAGTGGTCAACCATCAGGTTTTTCGCAATTCGATACAAATACGCATCAAAATCTTGAATAGTTGATGTTTTCATTAACTCTGCCATTCGAGCAAAGCTTTCCTGTGTGATATCCATACTTAAATTATGGTCTTTAAGGTACATATTCAGATAACGGCATAACGACGATGAATGGCGAGCAAACAGGCGCTGTAATTCTGAATCAGACATATTGATCCATAAAATAAATAATGAAAATGAGAATTATTTACATGATATAGATAATAATTTAAAATGAAAACTCCCTAGCGCATTTTTCCTTCTAAGACTCACATCAATACAGAATCGTCTCTTTTATTGTTTTTTGTCACAGTACTTAAGCTAAGAATGATGTTTTATGATAGATTAACGCCCAATTTATTTTAGTCGCCATAAAACGGGCTTAGCGTAAAAAACGCATTTCGTAACTCGCTGGTTTACTTGCTTTTATAAGTACTGAAAATTAACTGATATAGGAACACTATGCCGAATTGCAGTCTGGCGGATCTCAGGCATGTTGTCGCTCTAGGTGGCGGGCATGGACTTGGTCGCGTGATGTCTTCACTTTCTTCTTTAGGTTCTCGTTTAACGGGTATTGTTACCACAACCGATAATGGGGGCTCAACAGGCCGTATTCGTCGCTCTGAAGGCGGGATCGCTTGGGGAGATATGCGTAACTGTTTAAATCAGCTAATTACTGAACCATCCATTGCTTCTGCGATGTTTGAATACCGTTTCAGCGGTAATGGTGAACTTTCAGGCCATAATTTAGGTAATTTAATGTTAAAATCATTAGACCACCTAAGTGTTCGTCCGTTAGAAGCCATAAATCTTATCCGTAATATGCTAAAAGTTGATGCGCAGTTGATCCCGATGTCGGAATCCCCTGTTGATTTAATGGCTATCGATGAAATGGGCAATGAAGTATACGGTGAGGTGAATGTTGATGCCTTACATGAAATCCCGCAAGAATTACGCTTATACCCGACAGTAAAGGCAACGAAAGAAGCCTTACAGGCTATCCACCAAGCAGACTTAATTATTATCGGCCCCGGCAGCTTTTTTACCAGTTTAATGCCATTATTGCTTTTGGATGAAATTGCAGCTGCACTGCGCGAATGTAAAGCCCCGATGATTTATATTGGTAACTTAGCGAAAGAAATTAGCTCCCCAGCAGCAAACCTGTCTTTGCCTGACAAGCTAAAAATGATGGAGCATTATATTGGTTGCCAAAAAATTGATGCGTTAATCCTTGGCCCTCGCACACAAACAAGCAATATCAGCCCTGAACGCAAAATAATTCAACGGGTACTCGAAGCTGACGATATTCCCTATCGCCATGATAGAAAGCTGTTACTGCAAGCCATCGAAGAAACCATCAACTTGTTATAACCCCCTAACCGCCATTCCGCTGCTAAATACCCGCAGCGGAAAACCTTCCCTAAAATTAGCCCTTTGTTTCCTGTATTTCCACAAAATCTATTTTCAAAATACTTTGCGTTGTGGGTAGGCGGCAAGTGAAGGCAGCTCGGGGAGCATACATAAATATGTGACCCGAGTGACTAAACGTAGCCAACACCCCCCACAGCGTGAGGTATGAGGAAAATTACGAATTAGCGATAAACTGAGAGCGTATCTCCTGCAATTCGTCTCGGACTCGCGCAGCCGCTTCAAATTCAAGATCTTGAGCATACTTATACATTTGCGCTTCAAGTTGTGAAATCCGTTGCTCCAACTCTTTTGTCGACATCGATTGGATATCAACCGAATTATTATTTTTACCATTGTCTTTCGTACGGTTTTTTCCTTTACCACCCACTTTGTGGCCAATTTGCAGGATATCACCGATTTTCTTATTCAAACCTTGTGGTACGATTCCATGTTCTTCGTTGAACGCCATTTGTTTAGCACGGCGACGCTCTGTTTCTGCAATCGCTTTTTGCATGGAGTTGGTGATCCTGTCTCCATAAAGGATTGCCTTACCATTTAAGTTACGAGCCGCACGCCCTATGGTTTGAATAAGTGAACGCTCTGAGCGCAAGAAACCTTCTTTGTCCGCGTCCAAAATAGCCACCAGAGAGACCTCTGGCATATCCAAGCCTTCTCTTAATAAGTTGATCCCAACCAGTACATCAAACTCACCAAGTCGCAGGTCGCGAATAATTTCCACACGCTCGACTGTATCGATATCTGAGTGAAGATAACGCACTCGCTCACCGTGCTCTTCGAGATATTCCGTTAAATCCTCTGCCATACGTTTTGTTAAAGTAGTGACTAATACACGTTCATTTTTCTGTACACGGATACGGATTTCAGACAGTAAATCATCCACTTGGGTAGTAACTGGGCGGACTTCTATAATCGGGTCAAGTAGGCCAGTAGGCCTAACAACTTGCTCAATCACTTCATTGCCTGATTTATCAAGCTCGTAGTTACCCGGCGTTGCCGACACATAAATAGTTTGAGGAGCTAAGGCTTCAAATTCTTCAAAGCGCATTGGGCGGTTATCTAATGCAGAAGGAAGACGAAACCCATATTCAACTAAGGTTTCTTTTCTTGAGCGATCCCCTTTATACATCGCGCCTATTTGCGGGATAGTAACGTGAGATTCATCCACCACCAGCAAGCCATCTGCGGGTAAGTAATCAAATAGTGTCGGCGGTGGCTCACCAGGAGCACGACCCGATAAGTAGCGTGAATAGTTTTCAATACCTGAACAATAACCGAGCTCATTCATCATCTCTAAGTCGAATTGCGTTCGTTGAGTAATACGTTGCTCTTCCAGTAATTTATTGTTTTCTAGTAATACTTTTCGTCTATCCGCCAATTCAACCTTAATTTGTTCCATTGCCTCAAGAATGCGTTCTCTCGGTGTGACATAGTGCGTTTTTGGATAAACGGTGAAACGAGGAACACGATGTTGTATTTGCCCTGTCAATGGGTCAAATAATGACAACCGTTCAACTTCGTCATCAAATAGCTCAACACGTAAGGCATACTCGTCTGATTCCGCAGGAAAAATATCGATAACCTCACCACGGACACGGAAAGTCCCCCGCGTAAAAGCTTGGTCATTCCGCGTATATTGCAAGTCCGCTAAACGCCTTAAAATTGAGCGTTGGTCGATGATCATGCCATCCGTTAGGTGCAACATCATTTTTAAGTAGCTGTCAGGGTCACCCAAACCGTAAATAGCCGACACAGAAGCCACCACAATCACATCGCGACGTTCGAGTAAGGCCTTGGTCGCAGATAACCGCATTTGCTCAATGTGTTCGTTTACAGACGCATCTTTTTCAATGAAAGTATCGGAGCTTGGAACGTAAGCTTCAGGCTGATAATAGTCATAGTAAGAAACGAAATATTCCACAGCGTTGTCTGGGAAGAAGGCTTTCATTTCGCTATAAAGCTGTGCCGCTAAGGTTTTATTATGCGCCATTAACATGGTAGGCCGGTTCTCTTGCGCAATAACGTTGGCAATAGTGAACGTCTTACCAGACCCCGTTACCCCTAATAGGGTTTGATGAGCAAGTCCATCTTGTAGCCCTTCCCTTAACTTATGGATGGCTTCGGGTTGGTCCCCTCCCGGCTGAAAATCAGAATACAGCTTAAAATCCTTACTCATATTAACGCCCCTTAACTAGTTTCTCCCATTATGATACTGGATAAAAAACCAGCTTCAAGTATTGAAGCTAAATTTTCTGTTATTCTCCGTTCTAATATGTTTATAAAAATGTTATCCCCAAAAAAGTGCTTGACCTTTTTGAAACTTTATATTTTATGCTATTGCATTTTTATGCCGTATCTCAAATGCAAATTGAAGGCTTGATTTTATTTAACCATTTGTATTTATTAAAAATTAATTTAAAGTCCAGAATCACATCAAATAAAGTCAAAGCCGCTTGTCGCCTAGCGTAGAACTTGTTTTATAACGTTAATACACAAGGTTATCCACAGAAATGGTGGATAACTCTTGAAGCCCTTTAGGCTCATGGATTCACAAGATCCCTAAGATTTGTTCAATGGAGGCTAAATGACAAAAAGATGGCAGTTTAATGAAAAAATTTTTACGTAGTAACTGCGATGAAAAACAGATTTTATCTTTTTTATTAAGATCTGAGTGGTATTTTTACTGAAATACTTGACAGTATTTCAGTTGAGAACGTTAAAAAAGATCGGATCTCTATTTAACAATTGATCAGCCCCAAGCACTTGACTTACTTGGGGTAAAATATTTATAAATTTTATATAATCAAAGAGTTAATAAAGAAAGATCTAAATAGCTGCCTAATTCACCGTTAAGAGTGTCTTTATGTGGGATCACACCTAAACAAGGTGCCTTAATCATTCGATTAAGTGTCAGCAAATATTGTGCTTGGAAACGACCAGCAGGTTCAACTTCATTGGCGACCCAGCCAGCCACAGGCAAACCTGAAGCCTCGATAGATTCCATGGTTAACAATGCATGGTTTATACAACCTAACTTAACACCAACCACTAAAATAACGGGTAACTGCTGTTCAATCACCCAATCTGCATACGTTTTTTCTACGGATAACGGGGTATACCAGCCACCAGCACCTTCCACTAATAACCAATCAGCTTGAGATTTCAAATAAGCCAACCCTTGATTGATTATTGAAAATTCAATAGGTTGATTTAATTCTTCACTGATAATATGTGGCGAAGTGGGTGCTTCAAACACAATCGGGTTAATCACCTGATAGGGTAATTTTACTCGGCTATTGGCTTGTAATAATAACGCATCGCTATTACGCAACCCGTCTACCGTGAGTTCACTTCCAGATGCAACGGGCTTAAAGCCCACCGTGTTCAAACCTTGATAACCTGCGGCTTGCAGTAAAGCACAACTTACAACGGTTTTCCCTACTTCTGTATCCGTTCCTGTTACAAAATACACTTTAGTCACGGTAAATCACTCCAAACACCGTATGGTAAGTTAAAGGTAGGCCTTGCTCTGTCATTGGATAGAGCAAAGCAAGTTGCTGCAAATGCTGACGAGTCACTAGCCCAGCTTTACGCCCAGTGGTCAAATGTGTCGCGCCAATCCCTTTCAATGAATGGAGCAACGCTATTAACTCAGGAAAATAGAGTGTATCCTTCTGAAAAATAAGTTTATGTCTCCATGACTGACAACTATTTCGTATCTGTTGAACACTGAGAAAGGAATTCACATGCGAATAGCCATCAAGTGAATGCCAAGCTGAAGATAATTCTGTGAGAGAATGCTCTGCAAGCGTAGTGAACACCACAACTCCACCCGGTTTTGTCACCCGATACAATTCGCTTAATGCTTTACTCAGATCTTGGCACCATTGGACCGATAAATTTGAAAAAACCACATCAAAGGTTTGTGAATCTAATGAAATGGATTCTATATCAGCACATAAATAGTGATCGGCCACGGCTTTCGTTTGTGCCATTTCAAGCATTCCCACAGAAAGGTCTAATGCAGTGACGCGATGCCCTTGGTTTTTCAATTTATAGCTAAAATAGCCCGTACCGCACCCTGCATCTAAAATATGCAATGGCGCCGTTGATTGTGAGTGATTTAAGGCTGAAGTCAGATGATCAAGGAGTTGTGTTCCTGTTGATCGTTGATAACTTGCCACTGCATCATAACTTTTAGCTGCACGGCCAAATGCCGCTGCAATTTTATGCTTTTCACGACTGAGCGATAAAGTCATGTAAAGCCTCCAATAATTGATCGATATCTTGACGTTGGTGTGCAGCACTTAACGTGATCCGTAGCCTAGCACTCCCGGGCGGAACCGTTGGCGGCCTAATCGCTTGCACCCAAATATTTTTGTTGCGTAAAAAATTGGCTAACTGTTGGCTAGCTTGGTTTTCGCCAACAATTAATGGCTGAATAGCCGTCGTTGAATCAGTCAGTTGCATGCCATGAAAATCAGCATTATGTCTAAAATATTCAATATGTTGCTTAAGGTCTTCTCGTGCCTGATCTGCGAACTGAATTTGCTCAACGGCCGCTAGAAGAGCAACTGCCTGAGCCGGAGGCATCGAAGTGCTATAAATTAAATGGCGTGCAGATTGGATGAAAAATTCAGCCGTTGGCTCATCACACAGCACCGCTGCGCCACTTAAACCAAATGCTTTACCAAATGTTACGACTAAAATTTCAGGTTTAACCCCACTCGCAAAGCAGCTACCACGACCTTGTTCTCCGATAACGCCAATACCATGTGCATCATCAACCATCAACCAAGCATGCTGATTTCTTGCTATTTCCTGTAATTGTTGAAGGGGAGCACTATCACCATCCATACTAAAAACGCCTTCCGTCACAACAAGCGTTTTTCCCGAAATAGGCTTGTGGATTAAGTTTTCGAGTGATAATGGATTATTATGCTGAAAGCGCCTTAATTGAGCCCCCGAATGAATCGAGGCTTCCATGATCGATGCATGGCTGAGCTTATCCGCTAAGATACGATCTTTTTCCGTCATTAATGCGGTGATCACCGCATGGTTCGCAGCAAATCCAGAAATAAACAATAAGGCTTTTGGGTAGCCTAGCCAACCAGCGAGCGCTTGCTCTAATTTATTATGCGCTTTGGTGAACCCTGTGATATGTCCCGATCCCCCACTCCCCACGCCATATTCATCGGCACCACGTTGCCAAGCGGCAACCACTTGGGGATGGTGAGATAACCCCAAATAGTCATTGGATGAAAAGTTGAGATATTCTTTTCCGGAAAAATAAAGAGACCTACCATTCGCATGATCAATGCACTGACGCTGACGCCAGATAGACGCCTGCTTACGCTGCGCTATCTGGTTTTGTATAAATGATTGCCAAGTCATTATACTGCAGCGTTATAAAATTGAGCGTTATCAGCAGTTAACAACGTTTCGGCTAACTTAGCAGCTTGATGGTTATTCCCTTCGTCGGTTTCAAAACGCTCAGGGTTAATATTCAGTTTTCTGAATAGCGCCAAGTCTTTGTTTTCGTCAGGGTTTGGCGTCGTTAATAATTTACACCCATAGAATACGGAGTTTGCACCGGCCATAAAACATAATGCCTGGGTTTGCTCATTCATGTATTCACGGCCTGCAGACAGCCTAACGTATGACGTTGGCATCATGATGCGTGCAACGGCAATAGTACGAATAAAATCAAATGCATCGACATCTTCGTTATCTGCCATTGGGGTGCCTTCAACTTTCATCAACATGTTGATCGGCACACTTTCTGGCGGTTTCGGTAAATTGGCTAATTGGACTAATAAGGCCGCTCGGTCACTAACTTTTTCACCTAAGCCTAAAATCCCACCCGAGCAGACTTTGATCCCTGCATCTCGTACATTTTCGAGTGTATTTAAGCGATCTTGATAACTGCGAGTCGTAATAATATTGCCGTAGTATTCTGGAGAGGTATCAAGGTTATGGTTATAATAATCTAATCCTGCTTCTGCTAAGCGTTGAGCTTGGGAATTATCAATCATCCCTAAAGTCATACAGGTTTCCATGCCGAGTGACTTCACTTCTTTTACCATCATTTCAAGGTAAGGCATATCGCGTTCTTTCGGGTTACGCCATGCCGCGCCCATACAAAAACGGGTTGAACCTGCTTGTTTTGCTTTTTTCGCCGATTCCAGAACTTGCTGAACTTCCATTAATTTTTCAGTTTCTAGCCCTGTTTTATAGCGGGCGCTTTGCGCGCAATACTTACAATCTTCAGGGCAAGCCCCAGTTTTAATCGATAACAAAGTGCTGACTTGCACTTGCTGGGGGTCGAAATGTTGGCGATGAATTTGCTGTGCCTGAAATAATAGTTCAAAAAAAGGCATTGAAAACAGTTCATTAGCTTGTTTTATTGTCCACTGTTTTAATTGGCTCACGGAAACGCTCCAGTTGAAAAAGTTGTTGCCAGTTTAAATATTGTGATTATCATGTCAACTAAAATGAGATAAAAAAGTTGACGATAATAGCAAATGGATAACGTAGATATTCAATTTGATGCCAAACATATTTGGCACCCTTATACCTCGATGAGCCAGCCAATTCCGGCTTATCCGATTGTTGAAGCCCATGGAGCTGAGCTAATCATGGCCGATGGGAAAAAATTAATTGATGGGATGTCTTCATGGTGGGCAGCCATTCATGGTTATAATCATCCTGTATTAAACCAAGCGGTCACAACGCAATTAGCGAAAATGTCCCATGTGATGTTTGGCGGAATTACGCACCCACCCGCAGTGAACCTATGCAAACAGTTGGTAGCAATCACGCCAGAGCCACTCGAATGTGTCTTTCTTGCCGATTCCGGGTCAGTGGCGGTTGAAGTTGCTCTGAAAATGGCATTGCAATATTGGCAAGCCAAAGGGGAAAAGCGTCAACGGATCCTCACATTACGTCATGGATATCATGGTGATACCTTCGGTGCGATGGCCGTTTGTGACCCTGATAATTCAATGCATGGCCTGTATAAGGGGTATTTACCTCCGCATATTTTTGTGGAAGCCCCACAATGCGGTTTTTACGATGAATGGGATAGTGCAGATTTGCACCCTCTTGAGGTACAACTTGCCGAAAATAGCCATGAAATTGCAGCGATCATCCTTGAACCGATTGTTCAAGGCGCTGGTGGAATGCGCATCTATCACCCTGAATATTTAAAGGGAGTTCGCCATTTATGCGATCAATATGGTCTATTATTAATTGCCGATGAAATCGCTACGGGGTTTGGTCGTACGGGCAAATTGTTTGCTTGCCATCATGCAAATATATCACCGGATATTATGTGTTTAGGAAAGGCATTAACCGGTGGTTATATGACCCTTTCGGCAACGATCACAACCCGCCACGTTGCAGAAACTATTAGCAATGGGGAAGCGGGTTGTTTTATGCATGGCCCAACCTTTATGGGCAACCCACTTGCCTGTGCCGTTGCAGATGCTAGCCTGACTTTGCTGCTCAATAGCCCTTGGCAAACAACAATTACCACTATTGAACAACAACTTAAGACTGAGCTAACACCATTAGCATCCCATCCTAACGTGGCAGATGTGAGAGTTCTCGGTGCAATTGGCGTGATTGAAATGAAGAAACCTGTAAACACAGCGGCTTTGCAAAAAGTATTTGTGGAAAATGGTGTTTGGGTTCGCCCATTCGGCAAACTGATTTATGTAATGCCACCGTACATCATCACCCCAGAGCAACTGAGCAAAGTGACGAATACGATGGCAAAAGTGTTGGGATAACTCAATAAATTCAATCTTAATCTAAGTCGATTTTTTAACTAGATTTTTAACTCGATTTTTAACTCGATTTTTAACTCGATTTTTAACTCGATTTTTAACTCGATTTTTAACTCGATTTTTAACTCGATTTTTAACTCGATTTTTAACTAGAGAATCTTCTAAATAATTCGAGTTATAGCAAGGCGGCAATCGAGGATATCTTGGGGAGCATACACCAGTATGTGACCCAAGTAGCCGAGTGAAGCCAACACCGCTATAGCTCGAAGTATGACGAAGATTAAAGGATAGTGACCCACATAGGTCCTTTCCCTACCCCATAGCGTGCTAATAAACGCAATTTTCCCGTAATCGGGTCAATTTCAGAAACTGAAACGTGGTCTGATTTTTGCCCGCTGGAAATTAAAAAACGACCTGTCGCATCAATATTAAAGCCCCTTGGGTGCGTCTCTGTTGGGTAACGTGCTTCTAATGTTAGCTCGCAACCGTCATCAGAAACCAGATAGTGGCTGAGGTAGCTTTCAGAACGTTCACTAACATATAAATGGCGGCCATCTGGCGTAATATGGATATCGGCAGCCCAGCGCTGGCTTTCGTTACCTAATGGGTAATTTGCCAAAGTTTGCATGTTACGATAGCGAGTGAATTTACGATATACGCCTACCGTTGAATCTAACTCATTCACACAATAAATGACCTTTTCAGTCGGATGGAAGGCCAGATGACGAGGGCCAGATTTTTCAGCCGTAGTAATTTGGTCTGCAGTTGCTTCGGTTAAATAACCATTTTCATGTAAATCGAATAAACGGATATGGTCTTCACCTAAGCAAGGCACCCAAAGCTGTTGATTATCAACATCAACATGAGACGAATGTGGATTTTGCAATCCTTCAATCACTTGAACGACTTGGTTTGGTACACCTTCATCATTGATAGTCAGAACTGATAGATTATGTTGATGATATGAAGGAACAAATAAATATTTGCCCGTGTTATCCAATGATAAGTGAACTGGCGTTCCCGGAACGGATGTTTCTGCTTTTAAACGCAGTGTCCCTTTGCCTTCAATTTCATAGGTTACGACACGAAAATTCGGGCGCACACCAATATAAAGGTATTTTTTATCATGGCTTAATACCATAGGTTGCACTTGGCCTGGTGTTTTTACTGTTTGTAAAAGAGTAAGTTCCCCAACCTCATTCATCGACCACACGTGAATTTGCTGACTCTCGGGGCTCGCAATATAAACAACCTGATTCATCCTGACTCCTTAATTCATGATAAAAATACAAAACCGCATCTATAGTCCACTACATTGGCTTCACTATACCCTATATTATGCAAATCACAGTGAGTAAATAGCGCCAAAGTTCAGCGTCATGAATTTAAAGCTACAATTAATTCATCCAATAACTCAGAGGAGGATGCTGACACCAAACTTCCCCCATTGATCACGTTTGTTTTATTACCATTAATGTTTGCATAATAAACTCCAGCTTCAGTAAGGCAAGGTAAAATAGCCGCGATATCCCATGGTTTCATTAACGTATCAATAGCACAATCGATCCTTCCTGCTGCTACCATTAAATGCTGATAACAATCATTTATAAAAACCATATCTTGAGCAGAATTAACGACATTTGATAGATTGTAAGCTTTGTTACCTTCTCTGTTATCAAAATTGGTACTGTGTATACCTGATATCGAAACAACAGCTTCGCCTAATTTTTTCGTTTTTTTTATCTGAGTGCATATCCGTTTTGGTGCAAGATCACCTTTTTTAGACCAACACCCGTTCCCTAACGATGCATAATATATAGAATCAATAGCGGAAAATGATATAACTCCGACAAGGGGAATGCCACTTTCAACATAAGCAATTAACGTACTAAATAATGGAACGCCATACAAAAATGCTCGTGTTCCATCAATAGGATCTATTATCCATCCGGTAGAAAATTCACCTTCAATATTTGTTCCGAACTCCTCCCCTAAAATAGGAATATGTGGAGTTCTCGCCTGAAGTACTTCTCTTATCACATTTTCTACTTTAAGATCTGTAGCGGTAACAATGGTGTTATCTATTTTTCTGGTAAATGTACCAGCTTCGTAAAAACCTTTTAGTAAATATTTACTAGCAGTATTCGCGGCTTCTAAAGCAATATTTAACACTGTAGAACTCCTTAACTAGCTTTTTGGTAACTCATTGCAACCCTAACGTTCTCAACATAAAACGATCAAGATTTCCCTTGAATGATTCAACAGTAGACCATGCAAAATCTGAGTGCTCAGAGCTTAAACAAACATGACCAGAGCATGAAACATTAAAGTTTAATTGGATACAACGTTGGCCCATTGCTTGGTACTCAACCGCACCGGAAAACCCAGAAATTTCAATAATTATCATTCCGGTTTCTTCTGCGATTTCACGACTAAGCGCTGTCTGCATATCTTCATCACACTCCATGCCACCAGAAGGAATTTCCCATACATTTGGCATGAACTCGCCTTCTGAACGCTTCAAAAAAAGAATTTTTGAATCATGTCCAGCTTTGATTAAACCGCCTACAACAACACGATCATAGTTTTTAAGTTTGGACATGACTGAATGAGGGATATATTTTTCTATCATCTTCGATACTTCTCTGCAACAGATGAAATGATTGATAAATAATTATCAATAAAATTGAAACGCTCTTCTCCGTACCAAATATCCAACTTAAACATACTATTGTGAAATTTTATAGCATTTCCGAAATAAGCTTTATTAATTCGAATTTTCTCACCATAGTCACGAGAGATTTTATTTGGTGAGTGAAAGAGAGAATATTCATTGATAGGGCACGTTGAGCCAGGTATATCAGCCTCAAGTGCACCAGCTTGGTTTAATATATCTACGAATTCATGCAGACCAATTGAAAATTTAGACTGATCAAACATAACTGGCATGGCATACCAAGCTGGGTTCGCTTTTTTAGGAATGCGAACTATCTTTAAACCATCGATCTGCTCAATTCCAGTTTTCAATAAATGAGCCGTTTCCCTTTTTTCTTGCATCATCTGCTCAAAGTTTAGCATCTGAGGCATAACAACCGAAGCACCAAGTGGGTGCATTCGTAAATTAAGGCCAGTCCCTGTAATAGCAAAATCTCTTAAACTATCAGTGTTCACTTCCTTTTTTGCACGCTTATTAAAATGCCCGACTAACACAGCTCGTTCGTAGAATTCACGATGCTTAGTGGCAAAGAAGCCACCTTCGCCTGAAGTTAGTATTTTCTTACCCTGAAAACTCCAAACAGAACCATCAGAAAAACTCCCAATCATTTTGCCATCCCAAGTTGCTCCATGTGCATGAGAACTATCTTCTAATAAAAGAATTTCGTGTCGTTCGCATATATCTATCAGTTCATCCATATCACACGGTATCCCCCACATATGTGTAATAATCACCGCTTTTGTTTTATCGCTAATCAGGGCTTCTACGGATTTTGGATCTACATTGCCATTATCCCCACAGTCTGCAAATTTTAGCTCAGCGCCTAGCTGGTGGAGTGGAGAGCATGTAGCAAAGAATGTATAGCTAGGGACTATTACTTCATCCCCTCGGCCTATACCAGCACCATAAAACATGGAAAATAATGCTGTAGTACCAGAATTAACAGCAATTGCATTTTCTACATCAAAAATTTCTTTAAATGTACTTTCTAGGCGCTCGTAAATTCCACCATTATCATAAATTGAGATATCTTCAAAAAGTTGCCTATTAACACTATCTTTAATTTCATCTGTAATAATTGGATGACTAAACTTACAGTATTTTGATTTCATCATACTTCCATTCCTTTTTATTTTATCGCTTTATAACCACTTTCTTTGAAAGCAATTTCTAAAATATCGGTCACGGCAAGTGAACTGACTAAGTTACTATTGAAACTGTCTTGAGAATCACTGAAAAAAAGCTCTCGATACATACGAACAAATGGTGACTCAAGTGCATTAATAAAATTAAATTCATTTATTATTTTTTGTTTCTTTGACTTAACCTGAACTATATTTTCATTTCCATAAATAATACAATTATTACTTATTAACGTTACATCTTCATGTTTCTTATATCCTACGCATGATATATATATAAAAATAATTGTATCTCTGCATTGTAACTCTACAAAAGCAACATCATCAACATCATATTCACCAGAAGAAGTATTTATTAACCTAGAGTAATTAACATTAATTTCATCTCCATCAAATAAATAGTTTACTAAATTTACAATGTGATAGCCCATATCCAACCAAACACCACCACCAGAACTCGCATGACTGCTTCTCCAGTCACTATTTGGATTTTTACTAGGAATAGTGTATCTTATTTCTATTTGGGAGACTTTTTCTTCTGTTGAGATTAAATATTCTTTCAGTTTTTCATAAGCTAACGTATATCTCTTTTGACAAACAGTAAAAAATCTCATATCATTTTTAATTATTAAATTCTTTAATTTTTTCGCCTGCATGACATTTAAAGCAAATGGCTTCTCTTTTATTATTGTTATATTATTTTTACAGCAATAAAAAATTACATTTTCATATAACTCATGAGGAAGAGCAATAATAATTGTATCTGGCTCAATTTCATCGAACATTTTACGATAACATAAATAAGTAGGAGGACTGTAATTTAATAATAATTTTGTTTTATAAATATTACTTATCGATATATCACACAGCGCACTAATACTCACCCCCAAACTACATAATGCAGGTATGTGTTCCTTTCTTACAATATTCCCACATCCAATTATCGCCAACCTTATATAATTAAATCCCCATATTAATGGCCCAACTATTTCGCATGAAATTTATTTTCAATTTAAAACGACATGCATATTAGTTAATATTTTACAAAGAAAACAATCTAAGAAAATTACTTTTTATATTATGCTTGTTTATTTTTAATAAATAACGAAGTATATTATTTCAACTTGATTTTTTAATGTAACATCAAAGTTTTATTGGCTACCACAATAAACCCTTTATTCTTACTAGCAAGATGCTAAATACTATCTAAATAACCTTCGCCACAAATCACTTCAATGTAGTATGAGTCCATGCTAACAACTTTTTGAGCGTTCGAAATTTCAATTCTGCAATTTACTAAAAAAACGCCTCATTATCTTAAAATTTTAAAATCATAGTCGATATTGAGCTTTTCACATCAAAAGTATCTACCTAAACAATATGGAATATCTGTCTCTGACAGACAACCTCAACAACAGCTAGATTTAACAATGCCAATTAATATTATCTACAATTTATCGCAGCTATTAGTTTAATTTCGCTTTAACTGTAAAAAATGACACCAACACCACTATATATATCGTGCCAAGAACAAATAATAGTGATACTAAAACGGTTCAGTTCGTTACTATTATCCGCTATGATGATAAAACAACCTTAGCTTACTAACATGAATATGATAGTTTATAGCTGTGCTCAATATATCCTCATCTCCTATACTGATGCTGCCAATCATCGTATAGATAACTCTAAAATCACGTGGAGCCGTTTATGTCATACCGCGTTATTGCGCTCGATCTTGATGGAACACTACTTGATAACCAAAAGAAAATTCTACCGGAATCTCTAGCTGTCTTACAGGAAGCCCGTCGCCAAGGCGTTAAGGTCATCATTGTGACAGGTCGTCATCATGTCGCTATTCATCCGTTTTACCAAACCTTAGACCTTGATACACCAGCGATCTGCTGTAACGGAACTTATCTATACGATTATTTAGGCAAAAAAGTCCTAAAATCTAATCCGATGACCCTCGATTCAGTCACGCAAATGATCGATAAACTGCGTGGTACTGATATTCAACATTTAATGTATGTTGATAATGCGATGCTCTATAACGCGCAAACAGAAGGCATTAAACGTACATTAAATTGGGCTGAATCCTTACCTGTTGCACAGCGTCCAACCATTGAATTTGTTGAAGATTACGCTGATGTGATGCATAACTATGATTCTATTTGGAAATTTGCTGTTAGCTCACCAAATACAGATCAACTTCATCAAGTCGTTAGTGAAATTGAAAATGACTTTGGTTTAGATTGTGAATGGTCTTGGATGGATCAGGTGGATGTCGGCCGTAAAGGTAATAGTAAAGGCCAACGCTTAAAGGAATGGGTTGAATCCCAAGGGATGACAATGAATGATGTTGTCGCTTTTGGTGATAATTTCAATGATTTAAGTATGCTGACAACCGCAGGTTTAGGTGTCGCGATGGGTAATGCGGTTGATGAAGTCAAGCAACAAGCTAAGCTCGTGACTCGAGTTAATACTGAACCGGGTATTGCTGAAGTTATCCGTAAGTACGTTCTGTAACGTCCAATTATTTTATTAATTCAAGGAAAGCTCAGCTTTCCTTTTCTTATTTTCTATTGTCACAACGCCAAGAACGACGAGTGATTATAGATGACGAGATAGCGATACAGCCTTCACTTGCGCATACACTTTTCTACCTTTACGAATAGACAGCTCATCCCTTGCCCAGCGGGTAATACGTGCCCATAAATAATGTTCTTCGCCTAAATCTAGCTTCACATCCACTTGTTCGCCATCTTCAATCCATTCAACCACTTCTGCGGCCAAAATATTTCGAATACTGCTCACTTGTGGTTTTTCAAGCACCAAAGATACATCCGATGCATCAATACGTATCCGAACGTTAGTGCCTTGTGGTGCGTTAACACGTGGGATCCACAGTTTTTGACTCCCCACAATCACCGCTGTCATTTCATAATCAGGGTGTTGACTATGTACAGTTGCACTGACCACACTGCTTAACGTTTCTTGCTGTAGCCAAGGACGCAAAGCACTGCTTGCCCAAACATCTTCCAAGGCGCCAAAGGCTTTAACTTTACCTTGTGCCATCACGATGACTTTATCTGCTAAACGCAAAATTTCATCCAAACTATGGCTGACATATAAAATCGGAATTTTAACGTCTTGAGAAAGCTTTTCTAAATACGGCAGCAATTCCCGTTTTCGGGGCAGATCCAAAGAGGCTAACGGCTCATCCATCAGGAGAATTTCAGGGGCTGTAAGCAATGCACGACCTATGGCAACTCGTTGTTTTTCACCACCAGAAAGGGTTATCGGGTAGCGATTGAGTAATTTTTCAATACCAAGCAGCCCGACAATATCGTCGAAGCGGGCTTTCATTTCAGGCGCCATGCCATAACGCAAATTGCTTTTCACCCGATAATGAGGAAACAACCGTGCATCTTGAAATACATAACCGATATGGCGTTGTTCGGGCGGTAAGCAAATCCCTTTTTCTACATCCACCAATGTACGACGATTGAGTACAACACGCCCTTTACTGGGTTTAGTTAGCCCACCTATCACATTGATAAGCGAGGTTTTTCCTGCGCCAGAAAGCCCAAAAACCGCGGTAATACTTTCCGTTGGCAATTGCGTTTTAACTTCTAACTGTAAGTCGCCTAATTTTTGTGAAAAATCGAGTTCTAACATATTAGGCCACTCCCAAACGCTTTTTACCCCAGCGGGTTAGCCACTCTGAGATCAATAATGAAATCAAGGCTAAAATAATCGCAATGACACATAAGCGCGCAGCGTCTACTTCTGCCCCCGGCGTTTCAATTAAGGTGTACATCGCTAATGGGATGGTTTGTGTTTCACCTGGTATATTCGAAACAAAAGTAATTGTGGCGCCAAATTCACCAAGCGAACGTGCAAAGGCTAACACTGTTCCGACAATAATGCCGGGAAGAGAGAGCGGAATGGTTATCGTGAAAAATACACGTAATGGTGTCGCACCTAATGTCCTCGCTGCTAGCTCCAATTTTTGGTCAACCGCTTCAAGCGCTAAACGAATTGCACGCACCATTAGTGGAAATGCAACCACGGCAGACGCAAGCGCAGCGCCCCGCCAACTAAAGGTAAAACTAAAGCCAAACCAGTTATATAACCATTCACCGATAAAACCGCGTTTACCCATACTGATCAACAGTAAGTACCCCACTACCACTGGCGGCAATACCAGTGGTAGGTGGATAATACTATCAAGCAGTGTTTTTCCAGGAAAATTACAGCGAACCAATACCCACGCAATTAAAATACCTAATGGTAAACTGAAAATTACAGCTACACTGGATACTTTTAGACTTAGGTAAATCGCTTCCCATTCATAAGGACTTAACATCTGCAAAAAAATGCTCTCTTAACGTTTATTTAGTTCGAGGTTCAAAACCGTAACGTTTGAATACTTCTGAAGCCGCAGGGGTTTTCAAGTATTCATAGTAATCACGCGTTGCTTGGTTATCTTGATCTTTAACAATTGCCATTGGGTATTCAACAGGTTTATGTGTATCTGCTGGGAACACACCGACCACTTTGACTTTTTGGCTAGCGACAGCATCAGAACCATAAACAATCCCTAAAGGGGCTTCTTGGCGTTCAACTAATGCCATACCACTACGCACATTATTCGTACGCGCTAATAGTGGATTAACCGTTTCCCATGCGCCTAAATTGCTTAACGCTTCTTTGGCATAAATACCAACAGGGACATGGTCAGGATCACCAACGGCTAAACGGCCACCATCTAGCAATTTTTTCCAATCCGTTTGTTTATTGATTTCGACTTTATCAATTTTTGCATCTTTCGGTGCGATTAACACCAATTCATTACCTAATAATGTATAGCGTGTATCTTCGACCATCAACTTTTTATCAATAGCGTAATCCATCCACTGTTGGTCAGCAGAAATGAATAAATTAGCGGGAGCACCTTGCTCAATTTGACGAGCTAGAGTCGAAGAAGATGCATAAGAAGCAACAACTTCAACTTGGGTGTCTTTCTTATATTGTTCTGAGATTTCATTTAATGCATTAGTCAGTGATGCAGCGGCAAAAACCGTAATTTTATCAGCTGCAAAACTGTGGCTAGCCATCGTTAATGTCAATGTTGCGCCCGCGAGAAGTGATACCAAACCTTTTTTCATTTTTATCTACCCTAGTATTAATCGACACGTTATATATAACAGGACACAGCGATAACTTAAAGTCAAACTCGCGATAAAAGTGTGCTGGCGCAAGAAATGATGCAATTTTGTTGCATGTTTTCCCTAAAGGATAAATTAGCTGATGAAAAAACACACAAGTACCCAAATCGTTTTTCTATAGAAAACTTTCTATTGCCCTTATAACTTTATCGGCACAAGTTGTGCACATTTCAGTATTCCATTCCACTTTTACAAATGACATAGCAAAGGTAATTATATGGTGGCCTTTCCGACAAAGCTTAGTACGCACTTTATGGCAGAATTAACAGTCGAACAGTTTAATGGACTGTTTGATAAAGAAATAGCATCTGAAACCTTAGCTTCTTTAGCAAAATCGGCTAGTAATGGGAACTTAGAGAGTATCGATTTATTACACAATATCGCTCTACGGCAAGACAGTGAGGGAAGAAAAGCAGAAAATATTCTGTTTGATTTATTTAGCGGAAAGCTGCCTGCAAAGAAAGGTATAGATAAAGAAATACAAGAAACTAGCAAAAAATTATATCAATTACACCTTAATACAAAAACCAAAAAACACCTAAAAGACTCGAAACTAACGACCCCTTCTAAGCTGCTTTATATTGTCGGATCTGCAATAGAAAAAGTTATTGATAGACTTGGTTTAACAAAACTATTGATGAAAAATGAACCTACGGAATCCACTCTTTGGGATAATAACAGGATGACAACAAGTGATGAGATTGATGCAAGCAATAAAAATAACCCAACTTTGCCATCAAATATGACGGTCAATGACTCAATAGGCCTCACCCAAAGCGGATACAATTTATTAGCAGAAATAATTGAACAAAAAGTCTTGAATAGCAACACATTAAACCAATTCGAATTATTCCCTATCAATGTTAATGATAACCATTGGATCTTATTTGTGCTCTATCAGGCAGATCCAATACATCAATCAGCGAATAATAAAAGAAAATGCATTCTATTTAATTCATACGATAACGTGAGTACCGATATTCGAAAAGAAATAACAGTGGCAGCCAAAAAGGGCGGTGTTACTGAAGAAGATATCACTTACATAGAAGGAAACATCCAACAGAACGTACCTAATGGCTGTGGATTATTTGTTATTGCAGCAATAAAGCAATTAACTGAAAATATTCAGCAAGATCCTGATAAAACGCTCAAACAATTCCACCAAGATTTCTTAAATAAAACAATTTATGAACAAGAGCAATTTAATCTTCATGAACGTCGGCAATTATTTTCTACTTACTACGATAACGAATACCGACCATCATGAAATTCCTCTCCAATATGAAAAACCCCCTGACTGCATTTACAGTCAGGGGGTCTATAATCAGCCACATAAGAAATTTTGTTAAAAATTACTTGTTTTCAGTGTTGTGATGATGAGGTACATGTGCTTTAGACAGTAAGTTAAAGAATGCACCCAAGCCATAGATCAAACCCATGATCAAAAACATAACGACTGGAACCATCATCAGGGCAAAACCCAAACTTTTAATTAGTTCAAACATAGGAAAAAACCTCTTCAGTGATACTGTGCCCACCAGCCTACAAGATACGCCGACGAGGGAAAACTTGACTCTCAGTACATTGAGTATAAATCAAATCAGAATAATAACGCACAATTACGTTATAATGGAGACTATTTTAGACAAAATATTATACTAACGACATACTAAACGTGCTTTTTACGTCTGTCATCACCAGCCACGCCGGAAGGGAGAAATTTATGCAGGCCGAAATTTTACTCACACTGAAACTACAGGGCAGTTTATTTGCTGATCCTCGCCGTATCGCGCTACTAAAACAAATTAAAGCGACAGGGTCAATCAGCCAAGGCGCTAAACTCGCAGGGATCAGCTATAAAAGTGCTTGGGATGCCATCAATGAAATGAATCAACTCACTGATGATATCCTTGTTGATAGAGCAACAGGTGGCAAAGGCGGTGGCGGCACAACACTCACCCATTATGGTGAAAGATTACTTCAACTTTATGATTTACTGGCGCAAATTCAACAAAAAGCCTTTGATGTACTCAAAGAAGATAATCTCCCTTTAGACAGCTTATTAGCGGCTATTTCACGGTTTTCATTGCAAACCAGTGCCCGTAACCAATTTTTTGGTACTTTAATTTCCCGTGACCATATGCAAGTTCAACAACATGTACAAATTCGCTTAGCCGATAACAGCACTGTGATTAATGCCGCACTAACAGAGCAAAGTGCTAACCGTTTAGGGTTAACCGAAGGTAAAGAAGTTCTCGCATTGATTAAAGCACCTTGGGTAAAAATAACTAAACAACCTAACCCAACAGGCTTTGATAACTACCTTGCAGGGAAAATTACCACTTTAGAGAGAGGTGATGAGAACAGCGAAGTGATAGTGACACTCACAGGCGGTGAAACTTTATGTTCAACTATGCCAAACAGTGAAATTGATAGCCAATCTTTGAAAATTAATAATAGCGTTACTGCACTATTCAATGCTGACCAAGTGATTATTGCCACCCTGTGTTAATTTGTCCTGCTTACTTACTATAAAAGTAAGTAAGCATTCACCTTTTTTTTCCTGCCATGCCGTTCAGTTGTTGACTTTATCTTCAATCCTGATTATTTGTGATAGATGACAAGGTAAATAATCATGATAAGGAAGCTTGATGAGCACAATAACAATACAACATGGCAACTTTAAGCTCAGCGAAATCCAGACTTTAGACATTCAACAACTTAACATCGAAAAAGGGGAAAGTTGGGCTTTTATTGGTGCTAATGGCAGCGGTAAATCTTCACTCGCTCGAGTGCTTTCCAATGAGCTCCCTCCACTTTCGGGTGTCGTAAAAAATACATTCACCTCTCCAGTTCGTTTATCATTTGAACAATTACAAAAAATCATCAATGAAGAATGGCAGCGCAACAATACGGATATGCTCAGTGATGATGAAGATGACACAGGGTATACCGCTGCTGAAATCATTCAATTTAACCATAAAGACAATGAATTTTGTCTCGAACTGGCCGCTCGCTTTGGTATCAGTGACTTACTTTCGCGTCGCTTTAAATACCTTTCCACCGGTGAAACTCGTAAGGTTTTATTATGCCAAACATTAATGGGCAACCCTGACTTGCTAATCCTTGATGAGCCATTTGATGGCTTAGATGTTTACTCAAGAAATCATCTTAGTGAACTACTCTCTAGTTTGTCTGAAAAAGGCCTCACCTTGGTGTTAGTGCTAAATCGCTTTGATGAACTCCCTGAATTTATTGAAAATATGGGTGTTGTCGCAGACTGTAAGCTAACGATGGCGGGAAATAGAGAGTCAGTACTCGCTAACACGCTAATCACACAATTACAGCACAGCGAGAAAATTAAACATCTTTTCATCCCTGAAACCGAAGACCCAACCGCAGACGAAAAACTGGATGATACAACGCCTCGTATTATTTTGAGAAATGGGACCGTTAGCTACAATGACAAACCGATACTGCACGGTTTAAATTGGCAGGTAAATCCAAACGAACACTGGCAAATTATCGGCGAAAATGGAGCAGGAAAATCAACGTTACTGAGCTTGATTACAGGAGATCACCCTCAAGGGTACAGTAATGACTTAACCTTATTTGGCCTCCGTCGTGGGTCAGGAGAAACCATATGGGATATTAAGCGCCATATTGGGTATGTCAGCAATAGCATTCACCAAGAATACCGAGTCGCAACCAGTGTACTCAATGTCATTATTTCCGGTTTTCATGATTCTATTGGCTTGTACCAAGCACCTTCTGACCGTCAAATACAATTAGCGCATGAATGGTTAGCTTTGTTAGGTTTTTCAACACAAACAGCTCAGCAACCTTTCCATAGTCTTTCGTGGGGGCAGCAGCGCTTAGTTTTGATTGCCCGAGCGCTAGTTAAACAGCCTGCCATGCTGATTTTAGATGAGCCATTACAAGGCTTAGATGGTCTTAACCGATTATTAGTACTGCGGTTTATTGATGTAATGCTAAGCCAAGGTAACACACAACTCCTGTTCGTTACCCATCATCATGAAGATGCCCCTGCTTGTATTACGCATCGGCTCACTTTTGTCCCTGATAATGGAAAATACCGTTACGATATTGAAGCGCTCTAATTTTTGACTTATTTGCCAATAGATACGATGAAACTATTGGCAAATTTAATCTAATGTTTAATAGATGATAACTAAATTATCTAATTACAACCATTTGATTTTGTTTAATTTATTATTATTCAGTTATTTTCAATTAGAAAAATCACACAAAATCATTACACTTCGCCTCTTCTAATAATTTAGACATTATAATGGATATTCTTTATGGCTTGGTTAATGTTAGCCTCTTCACTTGCTACACTTGCAACACATCGTTTAATTGCTCTTTTTTTACTCATCTGCACAATCATTACTGCTGCATACACACACATTATTGATTGGCAAGCGATTCTACTCTTAGCTTGTATTACGTTAATTGCCATTATTCGTTTGCGTTTCCAACACTACCTACCCATAAAAATTATCAGTGAAATCACCTTACTAATCTGTGCGATCGGGTTATTCATTCACTTATTTCCTGGTTTTAATAACCTGAAATATCTAGATAAAGTCACAGTAGGAACACATAGCGCTCCTTTCACAATGTATTTTAATTTTGATAAGGCACTCGTCCCTTTTATTTTACTTGCCTGCTTACCAACATTATTTATTTGCCGTCCAGCCAAACATGCAACTAAAGTTCAATGGGCACTATTAGTTAGTTTTGTTCCACTTTTATTGCTAATTGCGACTGCTGCTGGTGGGTTAGCCTTTGAATGGCATTTTCCTAGTTGGTTACCTGCTTTTATGCTCTGTAATCTATTTTTTGTTTCATTAGCAGAAGAAGCGCTATTTCGTGGCTATTTACAGCAACGCCTAACCCTTTGGTTAAAATCACCTTACCTCGCATTAGTTATTACTTCACTGTTATTTGGTGCAGTGCATTTTGCTGGTGGGCCGTTGTTAATTCTCTTTGCTACGTTAGCTGGTTTGATTTATGGCTTAGCTTGGATGTGGAGTGGTAAATTATGGCTGGCGGTATCAATTCATTTCGGGTTGAATTTAGGGCATCTATTATTTTTTACTTACCCATTTAAGTTGGTTACTAGTTAATATTAGCGAATTGAAAATTCATAATCCCCCATAAACTGGATGATTTTTATCATAAAAAATCACTAACACAAGTGATGTTAGTGATTTTTCATTATTATAGCCATGTTATCTATCGTTAATCTAATTACTAGCTTGATTAACATTCATTGGTTTAATTTCACCAGACTCAATATTAAGATAAAAATCTCGACTCGGATTTCCTTGTAGATATTTATCAATTACAGTGAAAATACTGCCAAAACGTAATTTAAAAATATTTTCAAATGAACTACCCGCATTAATTTTGTCAGTCTCAGTTGGTAATGACGATAACAAGGTTCCTGTGAGGAATCGATACTGATTTAATCTTTCTACAGGTATATCTTGTAACGCAAGCTCGTCTGCATTACGTAAACGATAAAAATCCACAGCAAGATCAAAACCATTCCATTTTGCAAAGTCCTTTAACTGATACCCTGTATTTTTAGCAAGAATAGCGGCTTTATCACTGGCTTTTTTCCATGCATCAGAGTCTTTCTTCAAATAGATTTCGGTGACATTAACAGTCCCAGGGTCGTTTGCACAGATTTCATGATTTTGGCTCAATGGTGCCGTTAATACTTCATTATAAGCTTTCTTTGTATCTAATTGGCTTAAAATAAGCATCTCTTCACCATTCAAACTAAATAACATTTGACGAATTTCACATGGCCATTCCTCTGGAATAAAACGTAAACGTGTCAGTTCAGTAATATGCCAATTAGTGAAGTCATAATAATTATTTGCGCTTAAGATATCTTTATTCCAAAGATGCGACGAGTTGGTATTTTTGAGGTGATCCCATTCTTGCTGATAGTGCTCAAATAACTCATCAAACCGAGGTACATCTTCTATTATAATAGTTTGCACATCAATTTCATTGGCATTTCTAAAATTCAATATTTTATAAGCAGGGACATATGCTGCCATTGAGGGAGCTTGAATATTAAAAAGTAAGCTGCCATCCGAATACTTACGTACACCTGTATCATTAAAATGCATATGACCGCCAACATGAACACCGATGCCTGTTTTTGCCATTGCATGGCTCGTGTCTTCTTTTGGAGCCCTTTCTAACTGAAATTTACCTTTACCAAAAATGGTTTCAAGGTCATCCGCTGCGCCATTATCAAATTCAACCATCGGAAAATGGCTAAACGTGATTAATGTTTTATTTTGTTCTTTCGCGCGCTTTGCAACATCCGCCATCCACTCAACAGTCTGTTGTTTGTATGTCAACATTTTGTTGTAACCCGCATTCCCCGACCCCGCAAAGTTTTTAGCCGCCTTAGGGTGGTTAATATCTGCTTTTTCAGAAGGAACATAGACATTGGCATCAACGGCCATTAACCACAAACCAGGAGTAGGCTCAACAAGGTAACTACTGTCTGCAACATTAAAACAAGGCCCATATCCCTCCTGCTTATATTTACCGCCTGTTCCTTGAGTACAAATTTCATACTGTCTTTGGTTAAAATCACTGGATTTTAAAGCTGCTTCATAGCTGTAACCTTGAGAATCATAGTTTGAGTATGGCGTTTCCCAATAAATATCTTCTGGTAGTGGATTAATACCAAACGATTTCATTGCATCCATCACTCGACCATAACCACTATATACCATTTCTTCGGTACAAATTGTCGGTAACTCAGCGCCCGTTTCTATAACGGCCGTTTTTCCTTTATATCCCGTACACTCATTAGCCCCTAAACTAAAGATACGTTGAGTTTTACCATCAATTCCAAGAAAATCTTCCTTTCCTGCTGGCATATCAAATGGGCGGTTCGGATCATGATTTCCTGGCGTTGCAAAGAAACGCATACCATATTTTTGCTCGTACTCTTGCAAGACTTTCACTAGCCCACGTAAATGAATAGGTTGGCCGTCATCGGTAAAATCGCCAGGTAATGCAATGAGTTTAATACCTTTCTTACCTGCATCATCAAGTGCAGCACGTAGAGCAAAATAATTTTCATTAAATAAACGCGTAGAAGTTAATTGCGCATACATAGAACGAATAACGGCATTTTGACCACTTTTACTATTTTTTAATCCTTCAAATGCATTATCAGCAAACTGCCCATAAACATCATGAAAATGGATGTCGGGCATAAACGCGACGCGATAATTATAAGATTGAGCCGTAGGGTCATTTGCCATTGCGACAGTTCCAACGGACATTAATGCAAGGGCAAAACCATATTTTAATTTATTGTTCATATTTGTTCCCTTTAGATAATTAACTATTTCTATCAGAAGTTATATGCAATGCCAACACGATAACGCCACTGCCATGCATCACGGTAAGTTTGTCCATTTTTGACGTATGAACCGTCATCATAGGAAACATAGCCTAATTCAATATAAGGAACCCATGTCTTATTACCAATCCAAGACACATTCAGATTATGTGCATAATCCTTTTCTTTACCTTTATATGCGGGATAATCAGTATCAAATTTATATTCAAAGTCATAACTTAATGAGAAATCTTGCAACTTATAACCTAAATAAAAATTACTCTGCCAATAATGTTGATTATCTTTTTTAGGCTTATTAGAGTTATCATAATGCCTTACGCCATAACGTAAACGAGTTCCAATATTAAAATCATCCGTTAAATTATAAGCAGCTTTGACACTGAATTTATAAGCTGTATCTTTATCTCCTGAATCTAGCGCAAAAGAAGGAGTTAAAACAAAATCTTTTGTGGCTTTATATTTATAACCGACTTCAACCTCATTTCCTTTTGATGATAGGTTTTCACCGAAACCGCCATCTCGGCTTCTCCATTTTCCTTCAAGGCTAAAATAAGTTCCATTTTGCATGCTATGGCCAATTTTGACACGATCTTCATGACGATGCTCATCCCCTAACCATTCATGACGATAGTCAATATATGTCGCATTCGCTGCTGTGCAAAATAATAACGTAGAGATACCTAGAGTTAAGTTTTTCATAAACTGATTCCTATAATTAATATTTATTTTTTATTTAACGATTAAAACAATGAGTTATTAGTTATCTTTTATGTATATACACTCCTTATTTTTTTGAAAAAACCATCCCATCCCTTTAAGTAACTTAAAAGAAAATTAACCTTATTAAAATTTTAAAATTATTTTATATTCTTATCTCACATCCCTAATTCCAACTTTAATAAATCAACAATATATTTTGATTTTTTCGCATTTAATATTTCATTTCTAAAAGACTCATGCATTAATTTACGTGCGAGAACAGAAAAGATTCGCATATGCTGATTTTCATCTGAATCATTAATTGTTAGCATAATTACCAATTTAACATCAACATTGTCTCCCCACGCTAGCTCATTCGGTAAACGCAATACTGAAATACTACTATGTTTAACAAAAGGTGATTTACAGTGCGGTATTGCAATTGAGAAACCTAATGCCGTACTAAAAATTTCTTCCCTCTGCCATATTGCTTGTTCAACTTGTGCCCCTGAATCAGCTCGATGATTAATCTCTAAATTATCAGTTAATCGTTTAATGACTTCCTCTTTACTTTCCATTTTTTCATCAAGAAAAATTAAAGACGGATCCAATACTGAATAATTAATTTTTGGTTTATTCGTAGAAATAGCCAAATGAGATAATTTATATTTTTCAAGCTTGAACCAATTATCTGCATATACATCAGGTTCAATAATTAATAAATCGTATTGCGTGTCTACCAATAAAACATGAGCAGATTGGATTGATTCAATCATAGAGGATGAAAGGCATATTAAAGGAAGAGAGAAAGATTGCGCTAAAATAACGGTATGTGATATTTCTGCGCCTGTAGCCATCACAATACCTTGCAAATATTCACCTCTCAATGCCAATAATTCGCTTGGAGTTAGTAATCCTTGACAAATAATAATCGAATCTTCTGTTAATTTAGGAAGTTGTATTTTAGATTGAATACCAAGATGCCTCGCTATACGCAATCCCAAATCCTTAATATCTAACTCACGTTGGCGTAAATATTCATTACTACTGCTTCGAAATGGCAAGCTGAGTTCCTCAATTGCCATTGATAACGCCGCAATCGCATTACGTGCCTCTCTTGGTTCAAGCAAGCAGGCTTCAATATCCTCATCATCCAATAATTGGCTTTGTGCCTCTAGAATATCAACCGCTGCTTTATCAGCTTGCTGAATGTCTAGACTAAATTGCTGACGAGCTCTTTGTAACGCAAGTTTTAGTATTTCACATTGCTCTGATTGTGAACTCGATGGCTCTGATAATGAAATCTTTTGTAAATCAAAAGATTCCATATAAATAGACCTACCTTTTGCAATACCTTTGCTAACACCGTCACCCTGAATAATTTGGGATAGTGTCCGGCTCAGATATATCGGGATCATTCCTTGTTCTGGTTTATCTTTTTTCGGCATTAATCCATCACAATGAATAAACTCTTGCTCAATAAATATTTTTAGTTTTTCATAAGCTAGATTTTCATCATTTCCACTGATTGTAAAATAACATTCGTCACCAACAGTGACATCTGCACCAACAAGAGCCAGCACACTTTTCGCATTGGCTTGGCGTTGTTTACTTTTATTAAAAAGTAAAATATCTGATTGAAAACAAGCTGTTTTTTGCTCAATTGCACTCGCTGGTCTTGCATGAATACCATTTGGTAACTCACAACGAAATGTAAGTACTTTCATTACTTTTCCTTATTAATTAATCAACCAAGACACAGGCGTACAAGGGGCTGCTTTATCTGTATTTATGCATGGAGACTCCGATAAAGTAACTTGGTGTATCTGTGTATTCGACTTAGGCTCTGAATAAGTTTTGGTTTCACTACTTGGGTTCCACCCTCGTAAAATAAGTGATTCTTGGTTCTGTGCTTTTTTCAAAGTGCTGAAATGCAGCTCGCTATCCCACGTCAATAAACTATAAATATCAGGAAAAACAATATAATGAGGGTTAGTTTTAAATTGAGACCAACCAGAGTCTAGGTAACCAAACGCAGGTAAACGCCAATGCTCAATATCACGCCAAAGTTGGGAACTTTGACTATTGTCTATCGGTAGTATGGCAAAATGGAAATGATGGAGCCCCTGAATTTGTGACTCTGGTGATGGAAGAACCATACCCGATGCACGTCCCGGCCGCCAAGTGAGATTGGCTTGGCCTAACCAACCCACACTGCGCAGCAGGGTTACGCGAATAATATCGGTTTGGTTTGCTGGTATCTCATACTCTCTGAGCCCTTTCGTAACAACACACATACCTTTTTTATCATCATATTGCATTACCAAACTTTGCATTGGATAGAGTGCCGTTGGTGCTTCCGTCCAGTTTTCTTCTCGCCATATTTTCATGGCAGCTGGCTGATTTTCTCGCTGGATCAAACCAAAAGGTTGGTCTGCGAAATGAAATACCTGTTGAACTACCGTAGGGATCTCTACCTGGATTCGATGGTCTTCGACTGTATTATTGATCGTGATTTCAACATCTAACCATGCCTTATCATGAGGCAAAGAAAGTTTCATGGTGGCAGTTAAATGCGCATTAGCTTGCTTTTCTTGGCGGGCCATCGCATTTTGAGGAACGGGTATCAGCCAATTAAGCATAAGCGAATCCATTAAAGGCGCCCTGATACAATCAAATTGCTCTAAATGGCCATCACTACTGATTAACCAATCATTTTCAGGTGGCGAATAGTTATAATTATCCCCTGCGTCCCCACCATCAATTAACCGAAGAATGTTCGGATAATGCTGCTGACTGCGTTTATCGGTTAGCATCAACTGCCCTTGATGTATTTCGAGCTTCAACCATTCATTTTCTAATATATTCTCAGCCTGAATATGGGTAGGAGTGTCAAAGCCCGCATTTTCACCTTCAAGTAAATAAAAAGTCCGATAACCACAGGAAGGCAAGTCTTTCGCTTCAAGTAATATTTCACACTTCCGATACCATGTCGTTGTTGTACTATTTGCTAGTTCCTGTACGATCAATGACATATCCTGTTTTTCTTCGTGAATAAGTTGCCAGCGGCAAGGTCTTCCTGCATCGTCCTTAATACAAAATTGTTTTTCCGGTGTATAAAGTGTAATGCGAACCTGCGCATCTCTTTTATGTGGCAATGAATTGAAGATAATCACTTTTTTACCTTCTTGGGTCGCCTCTATCCCACAAGCAAGCATTTTCATATTCAGATCAAACAGTTGATTCGCACTTTCTAAGCCGTCTTTTAAGCGCGCTTTTACCATGCTATTAACACGGTCAGAGTTACACCCACCAATACTGTCGTGGGCATGCGACTGCATCGCTTTGCGCCAAATATTATCAATCGCGGTTTGTGGGTAAGGCAAACCAAGCCGCCAATTAATCGCCAAAAGTGGCTCGAGTTGTTGGCTAACAAATTGCTCTAACTGCGCATTTAATAATTTGATATCCACCCGTGTGGAAAAAATACCGCGGTGGACACGCATATATTTCGAGCTCAGTAATTCACCTTCGAATTCAGGTAATCCCGAACTATTAGCTTGAAGCGCATCAAAAAATGCACTAAAGCTACTTTTGACAAAATAATAGTCATTTTGTACTTTATTTAGCTGCTCAAGCATTCTAGGAACGGCATACTCAAATGGCGACTGGTCATTACCATTAGGTAACAATATCTGGTCCGAATGAGCAAACCGAGCCTGTTTTTCTAGGATTGCAGGCAAAACAGCTGACGCTTTTTCCGGGTTATCAGGCAACCATTTCGCACAACCATACCCCCAAGGTAATACCGCCGTAGTGACTCGATGGCCTGACTGCGATTTCCAAATAAATTCACTACTGGCAACATCATGTTCACACCAGCCGCGCCATACCACCGCATGGTTAATGCCAAACTCTTGTAAAAACATTGGAAGTTGCGAACTTTGTCCAAATGAATCAGGTACATAACCTATTGGCATATAATTTTCCCATTGATCACAATCGGCTTTGCCCAATAATAAATTACGCGTAATGGATTCAGCTCCCACCACTAAAAAATCCGTTTGTGTATACCAAGGCCCAATAAGAATTCGATCTTGTTTAATTAATTTCTGTAAACAATCACGCCTTTCTGGTGCAACCTGTAAATAATCTTCCAACACTACAGTCTGTCCATCTAAGACAAATGGGCCAAGAGAAGGGTCTTCTTCTAAATGTTTTATTAAATCATTCATGAAATAATAAAGAACAATTTTTGAATCATTCTCAGTGAAATACCATTCACGATCCCAGTGCGTATGTTGAATTAAATGTACCGTTTTCATTTTATGACCTTAAAATATTTTTAGCAGAACAAACCCGTCACGTTATTCACGCTAATTAACACAGCATAAGATTATTAAGATAAAGTTCTAATTAACGTCCGACTTTAAATTTAGGAATCGCCGTTTCTATTTTTTTAGTTTCTATCGTTTTATTTCCACGAAATATTAATAAAGAACCAACAGTGATAATTCCAGATCCTACAGCAACCGATAATATATATATCGGCCATTTATCTACGGCCAACCAGCCATAAAACCCTGAAATAGGCGCATGATTTATTGCACCTAAACCAACTGCCATCGCCGCACCTGTTGCTGCACCAACTATATTAATAATAATAATTTTTGGATTTGCCAGCGCAAATGGAATTGCACCCTCTGAAACACCAATTAACCCCATTAATGTCGACGCTTTGCCAGCCTCTCGTAATGACTCAGGAAAACGTTTTGCCCAAATTAACGTTGCTAAGCCAATGCCAATTGGGGGAATAATAATAGCCACTTGAGCCGCAGTATTTGGCTCATAAATTTCCGATGCTAATAATGCCATTGCAGTAGTTACAGCCGCTTTATTAACTGGCCCCCCAAGGTCAAATCCAACCATGGCACCAATAACGGCAGCAAGAATAATTTTGTTAGATCCCGACATTGATAAAAGCCATTGTTCCATACCATGATTAAGTGCCGCTAAAGGTGCACCAATCACAAATGCCATAATAATACAGGTGAGTAATGTACCCCCGACTGGTAAAATAAAAATAGGTCCTGCTGATGCAAGTGATTTGGGTAATTTCGTATATTTCGCTAATAAACGAACAATGTAACCCGCAATAAATCCTGCCGCTAATGCACCTAAAAACCCCGTCCCTAAATTGCTAGCCAATAGGCCGCCAACCATGCCTGGCGCTAGTCCGGGTTTATTCGCAATCGCAAAACTGATATAACCCGCAACAATGGGTAACATGAGTGATAACGCTAACCCACCAAAACCATCAAATTTATGAAGCATTTGCACCACAAAATTTGTCGCATCCTGATGGCTTGCATCCCAAATATTATCAATGCCATATAAAGATGCACCAATACGCGCTATCCCCATAATTACCGCACCAGCAATAACAAATGGCAGCATCCATGACACACCAGTCATAATGGCATTTTTAATTTCCGTACCAATACCTAATTTAGACGCACCATTAAACTGCCCCATTCTTCATTTCCTCCTCGATGGCATCAATAATTGCATCGCCATACTTAATTGGATCAGCAACGCTACATTCAAGCTTAATCATTCCATCAAATCGTTCCTTATTAATAACAGCGACATCAGCAGCCAAAATGACCGCATCTGCTCTTGCTAAGTCGTCACTGGTAATTTCATTTTCAATTCCCATACTCCCTTGGGTCTCAACTTTGATTTCGTGACCACGTTTTTTCCCTACGATATCCAATGCTTCCGCTGCCATATAAGTATGAGCAACACCAGTAGGACAAGCAGCGACACAGATAATAAACATAACAACTCCTTAAAAATTTAATTCAGGTAATAAAAAAAGCACAATGGCGAAAACGCGCATTGTGCTTTTGAAAGACAATTAAAGTTAAATTAGCCAAATTTCCAGGCGCACCACTAGAATGACGGCAAGTCATCATGTGACGTAAACTAGAAACAAGGAACAAAAATAGCAATTCGTAACGCTTACGAATATTCAGTGATATTAATGGCTTTACGTAATACTTTCTTTCTACTTTAACCACACCGCTAGCAAATAATTCGGTATAAAGCGTCTGTGCACTCAGCCATAATTGCGACCAATTAACTGAAAAATCATTTTCTAATTGGTTAGGGTATTCGGATTCGTCTTTTTCTAAAGAGGTAACGGGAACAAACCAGCAAATTTTGCTCAATAAAGCCTTCATTTTGCTATCAAGTGACAGCAAAAATAAAATGCAGGTCTTAAAAAATGAAGCAAAATGTAAAGACATCGTGTTTCCCCTTTAGAAATTGGCATCATTCTAAACGTATAAAATAGAAAATTACTGTGATTCCACACTCATTTATTAAAATAGATATAAATTAAAACCGTCAAAACCTTATTAACGACCTTCGTTAATTAATAATAAATTGATTATTAATGACTTAGATTAAATTATAAAAATATTTTTTATTTTAAAAATATATTTTAGTAAAAAAAGCAAAAGAATAAAAAACTGGAAATTCCACAATAATATAAATTATTAATCTGGCTTCTTTATATTAATTCAAAAAAAGTATTTTTATGCATTTTTATATAGAATGCGATTCAACCCACAAGCTTAATTAAAAGGAATTTAATGAAATAAAAAATTTGAAAAATAACAAATTTAAGATAGGTCAGAATAATGAAGTATTGATTAATGCTTAACTCATTAAATTTATATTGCTCAATAAGTGAGACAATGTAATTCATCAAAAGCTGATAACATTTTCAATGTTATCAGATCATTAGACCATTACAAACTCACGACTTCAAGCACAATGTTCAAACGAGTCAGTGTACCTCAATCACCGAACAAAAAACTTATGGTGAAAAAACAAACTTGGTTTAAACAGCAATCATCAGTAATTTGTAAAAAAACAACCAACTACCAGTTCTTTGCCTTAAAGTTATTAGGCACTTTGCTTGATATCCATCATAAGAATGTACAAACCGTCATTTCATCGCTTGCTGTATCGATTCAATTCGAGTTAAATTTAGAGTATCCACAGGATCTACAAACTTAGAAAACAAGTCATTACCCTCATGTAAAATTTGTTTTTCACATAGATAGGGAGAAAACGCAAGTTGCTACTGGCGTTCGAGTTGACTATCCCTATAATGTAGGTCAGCAACAATTCATTTCTAATTAGAATGTACTGATAGGAGTTTTAGCTATGGCTGTAACTAAACTGGTTTTAGTAAGACACGGTGAAAGTGAGTGGAACAAAGAGAACCGCTTCACAGGTTGGACTGACGTAGAACTGTCTGATAAAGGCCGCGAAGAAGCAAAAATTGCAGGCCAACTGCTAAAAGACGAAGGTTTTGTTTTTGATTTTGCTTACACTTCCGTTCTGAAACGCGCTATCCATACTTTATGGAACATCCTTGATCAAGTTGAACAATCATGGTTACCAGTCGAAAAAAGCTGGAAATTAAATGAACGTCATTACGGTGCTCTGCAAGGTTTAGACAAATCAGAAACCGCAGCAAAATACGGTGACGAACAAGTTAAATTATGGCGTCGTGGCTTTGCCATCACACCACCTGACCTGACTAAAGATGATGAACGCTTCCCTGGCCACGACCCTCGCTATGCGAAACTGTCAGAAAACGAATTACCAGTCACTGAAAGCTTAGCAACAACAATTGAACGTGTTGTCCCTTATTGGGAAGAAGTGATCAAACCACGTGTCACCAGTGGTGAGAAAGTGATCATTGCCGCTCACGGTAACTCACTGCGTGCTTTAGTTAAACACTTAGACAACTTAAGTGAAGATGAAATTCTTGAATTAAATATCCCAACTGCGGTACCAATGGTTTATGAATTCGATGAAAACATGAAACCAATCAAACGTTACTACCTAGGTAACCAAGATGAAATCGCTGCTAAACAAGCTGCAGTTGCAAACCAAGGTAAAGCGAAGTAATTACTTACTTTATCTTTAATACAGAAGGGTTAAGCCATTTGCTTAGCCCTTTTTTATTATCTGAAATATGACCTTATTCCCTCTATAACAAAAAACACTAACTGTTAGTTTTAGAAAGAGGAATAAGCGGCTATCATAGGGAAAACACATTGAAAGGTTGATAAAACAACAAAATGAACAAATTTAATATGTATGTTTGGGTTGGTCTTGTATTGAGCGCCAGTATCTTAGGCTCTCTGCTGTATATGATCCAAGGTGGCGAATTAGTCGTTGATGGTTCAAATGGTGCAGCTAATGCTGAGCTGATGAAAACCTTAATGATCATTGCCTGTGTCAGCTTTCCAGTACAAATTATTAGTATGATGGTGATGGCTTATAAACCTCGGTTATCCATTGTTCTTACGATATTAAGTAGCCTAGCATTGATGCCAATCACCATTGTATTTACTATGGGAATGATTTTCTCTGCGATCCGCTGGCGCTATCATCAACTAAACCAATTTGATACATCTTTAAATGTTCAATTTGACCAACGTGTTGAGTTCAACAAACGTAATAACCGTATTTTAGTCGGCGCACTTGGTTTAATCAGTATCACTTTCATTATATTAAGCCAAAGTTTAGGGATGTTCCTGTTTGTTTTTACCATTTTTCTTGGTTACTTCGGCAAAAAAGCGGGAGATGGCGTTTATTTAGCCGTCAAAGATGCTCATTTATATATTCGCCCCAATATTTTTGCTCATTGTTACCGTATTCCCTTAAAAGATGTCACTTACGTGAAAGGTGAAAAAGGAAAAGTGCATTTCGATGTTCAGACCGACAATGAAGTATTGCAATTAACGGCAACGCCAGCTAATGCAACATCTGAAGAGAAAGCTAAGCTAATGGAGTTATTGAGTAAAATACAAAAATAACTAGAGGATAATATTCTCTGCCAATAAATATATTGACAGAGAATTTTATTAATTAAATTTTACTATTAGTTGTATATAGCTGGGTGAATAATCTGTGTATGGCTGAGTGAATTAATTTGATGATCATTCCTCACCCCAAAACTCATATCTGCTGGAGCAAAACCTGCCATAACAGAAACAAAGTTTTGAGTTCCATCTTCTTGTTTTCTAATCGCCTCTTTGTACGCTTTCATCGTTGATTTAGTATGAGTTATATGAGACTCGAAAATATCTCGGTTACTTATAGTATCGTTATATTTGGTTTCTATTTCTCTTGCTTCCGTTAGAGATCCCTGAAGACACTTATCAAATATTTGTTTCTGATAATTTTTTGCCATTGAATCATACAAATCAACCATTTTCTGATTACTGTTTAGTTCGCCAATATAATCCGAATAAAAAGCTTCTTTATCCGCAAGAAATTCCTTAACATTATTAACTAAAGAATGTACACTATTACTTCCATACCTAGAGTTTTTAGCTAGTTCTGAAAATTCATTGTCAATTGACTTCAATTCATGAAATAGTTTATCATTCATTCCATCAGTATCAATAACATCGAATACATACTTTAAATAAGGCTCTTCTTTAACTAATTTACTTCCATATTCACTTAATTCTTTAAGTAATGACTCTCTTTCATCAAGGCTTTCAGAATTAAAATATTTGATAATCATTTCCTTGAAATCAATTATACTACTTATCTGCTTTAGTGTTCCAATAGCATAATTATTAACTTCTAGAATATAATCTTTAATCTGCTGTAATTTTTTTTCACTAATCTCCCCCATATCTTTCTTATCAGAAAAAATTTTAATGTATTTTTCTGTACTGTTACTCATTATATGATAAATTTTCTCTCCAGAATCAATATACACACCTAAATCATGTGAATTTATTCTCATATATATATTACGATTCAATTCAACTTTGATATTTTTTTCCATTTTATTTCCTTTACTTTCCATATTTATTTAATCATAACTAAATTTAACAAAATAACTTTCACTAAATCACACTTAATAAATTGATAAAATTAACCATAGATTCTAGAAAAGCATATTTGCTAGTAAAATTAAAAAATCATTCCATTAAATAAGCCTCTAAGAGCCAAATAAAATCTAACAACTAAGATAGTGAATAAAAAATATCACACTTCAATAATTAGGTTTAAAATCAATTTAACCCAACCTAATAAAATAAACAAATTTTTATTTAATATTTAATAACACACAAACATTAAAAATGAAAATAATATATTTCATATGGATTGAAACTAGAGAGCTTAATATTTATAATTATATAAATATTAAAAAAGCCAATTCAATTATAGAATTAGCTTTTTATTTTAAAAAGAAGATATTTATTTCGTACGACGTGTAATCACTGCATCAGATAATTGACGTAAAACTTTTTCAGTATCATCCCAACCAATACATGCATCAGTGACACTTTTACCATAAACTAATGGCTCGCCCGATTCTAAGTTTTGGTTACCTTCAACAAGATTACTTTCAATCATAATCCCTGTAATAGAACGGTCACCATTACGGATTTGCTCGCTCACATCGGTCGCCACTTCCATTTGTTTCTCGAATTTTTTACAGCTATTCGCATGGCTAAAGTCAATCATAATACTCGGTACAAGCCCTGCTTTTTCTAGCCCTTCACGTACTTCTTGTACATGTTTAGCACTGTAATTTGGTTCTTTACCGCCGCGTAAAATAATATGACAATCAGGGTTTCCGCTAGTGTTCACAATGGCAGAATGCCCCCATTTAGTGACCGATAAGAAACAATGAGCTGAGCGCGCTGAATTAATTGCATCAATGGCAATTTTAATCGTGCCATCGGTACCATTTTTAAAACCGACAGGACAAGATAAACCTGACGCTAATTCACGGTGAATTTGTGATTCCGTCGTACGAGCACCGATTGCTCCCCAACTCATCAAATCTGCAACATATTGCGGGCTAATAACATCTAAGAATTCACCTGCAGTCGGTAAACCTTGGTTATTGATTGTTAACAGCAATTCACGTGCAATACGCAAACCTTCGTTAATATCAAAGCTACAATCCATTTTAGGGTCGTTGATCAACCCTTTCCAACCCACTGTGGTGCGCGGCTTTTCAAAATATACACGCATGACAATTTCTAAAGAACCTTTAAGTTCTTCACGCAATTTACCTAAACGCTCTGCGTACTCTAAAGCCGCTTTAGTATCATGGATTGAGCAAGGCCCGATGACGACAACCAAACGGTCGTCCTTGCCTGCTAAAATATTGTGGATAGCGAGGCGTGCTTCATGAACGGTAAACGCAGCTTTATCGGTTGCTGGAAATTTTTCAAGCAGAGCAATTGGTGGTAATAATTCTTTTATTTGTTTTATTCTGACGTCATCGTTCTGATAATTCATACCCGTATATCCAATGTTTATTATTTTTTACTGTAGTTGATTTGCATGCTAGGTTTCTCCCAAGTTACTGCGCTTGAGTAAAGCGTTGAGCGGAACGGTGAATGACTTCACTGGACTTAAAAAACTTACAAGATAATTAGCATCGAATTTTTAATCTAACCGTTCAACCGAAGTCTGTAAACAGGCAAACGCACGATAAAACCATGGTTTTATTAATCGCTAATTATAAAATGAGGTGAAAGGCTGATATTTAGCACAATAAACAAGCTAAAAACCCATTTAGCAGAGCAAAGAATAACTAAAACAGCTAAACAACGATGATGTCACTTTAGCCGTTTTATCGGATTTTTTCTGGCTAAATACGCGAAATTGGTGAGGAGCCATTCTCTTTAGCTGATTTTATCCAAAGTCTGGAGCCATTGACCGCGATACCTAACAAAATTAAGTATTCTAAAGACATCGCATAAACACCTTGAATAAAGAAAATAACAATACTAATCACATTAATAATGACCCACAGTAGCCAGTTTTCTACATACTTACGCGTCATCAAGATCATTGCGACGACAGAAAGTATGGTCATTGCAGAATCCCAGAATGGGAATGCATCCGGTTCTATCGTAGGCATCGCAAGGTTGGCACCAAACAGATTTAACAACTCGACTGCCCATCTTGCTAGTACGCCAAATACTGCATCAATATTAAATGTGAGATAAATAATAGCAACGACTGAAATAACCAGTGTTATAGCCGCTTTTGGTAAGCTCAACCAACGAATTTTTAACTCTGCTTGCTGCGAACTGGTGACCCTACTCCATGCATACCAGCCATAAATATTGGCGACAAAGAAAAATATCTGTAGCAATAAATTTGCATATAGCTGAATTTGAAAGAAAATAACTGCAAACAGAGAAACGTTAATTAGCCCAAACAGATAATTAATCGTTTTTTCTAAGCTGGCAAGCAAGATGCAAAGTAAGCCGGCAATTGTACCCACGGCTTCAATGTAAGATAAATCATAAACTGAACCCCATAGCGGGATCTGCACTAACGTATTGGCTGTACTAAAGAAATCCATCCCAAAATCCTTTATAAGTGATCGTTAATGTTGTATTGCTCAGTACTTCATTAAATTGAATTTATTATTTTAGACTCTCTGCAAAATCTAGCATCTTATTTAATGGTCGTAATGCTTTTTCTCGTAATATCTCACTGACATGAATTTGATGATCTTGCGTATTCCCTTCTAAGGCGTCAGCAATCGCTTTTAAGCCATTCATTGCCATCCAAGGGCAATGTGCACAAGTACGGCATGTAGCGCCCTCACCCGCTGTTGGAGCGATGTAAAGCGTCTTCTCGGGGCAAGCTTGCTGCATTTTGTAAAAAATACCTTTATCCGTCGCCACTATCATCGATGGGTTAGGTAAATTTTGTGCTGCTTTAATTAATTGACTTGTAGAACCAACCGCATCCGCTAGGTCGACAATCGCTTGGGGTGATTCAGGGTGCACCAATACCGCTGCTTCAGGGTATAGTGCTTTCATTTTTTCTAATGATTGCGTTTTAAATTCATCATGAACAATACAAGCCCCCTGCCAACACAGAATATCTGCCCCAGTTTGCTGTTGAACATAACGTCCGAGATGGCGGTCAGGAGCCCAAATAATTTTTTCACCTAAGCTGTCTAAGTGTTCAATCAATTCCACTGCGATACTTGAGGTCACAACCCAATCAGCCCGAGCTTTAACTGCTGCAGAGGTATTGGCATACACCACTACGGTTCTATCTGGGTGCTCATCACAAAAACGGATAAACTCCGCTTCAGGACAACCAATATCAAGGGAACATTGGGCTTCTAATGTCGGCATTAAGACTTGCTTTTCTGGGCTGAGAATTTTTGCAGTTTCGCCCATAAATTTCACCCCAGCAACAACCAAAGTTGATGCCGAATGCTTTGCACCAAAACGCGCCATTTCAAGAGAGTCTGCGACACAACCCCCCGTTTCTTCAGCCAATGCTTGAATTTCAGGGTCAGTATAGTAATGTGCAACGATCACCGCATTTTTTTCGAACAAAAGCGATTTGATCCGCTGCCGATAAAATGATTTTTCATCCGAGCTTAATCGTGCGGGTTTTGCTGGGAATGGATAAACTGACTGGTCAAAATCGATAAACACGCTCATTGGTTGCCTCTGTTTAGCAAAAAGCGATTTTAATAGTTAAACCAAGCTAAAAACCGCCTAAATTCACAATTCTTGTTTTATATACTAAACACGATACGCTAATTTGCTCAATAAGTCTTCACTATTTTTACTTATCTAGCATCATTTCCTCCCCATTAGCGATTCTCCTCAAAGGATATACCCTGCATGAAAGCAAAAGTTGATTGCTCTTTGATTTATCAATAGATGGTGTTTAATTAAGAGGCTAACTTGTATATGTAATAGGGATCGTACACGTTAATTTTATATCCCCCAATAATTCGGGTTGCGGGCAGGCGACAAGGAAAATAGACGGAGTGCATAGATAAACTCTGTGGCTCGACGAGCGTAGTCACTTATACCTCAACGAAATGCCCTGCAACTTGAAGAGTCACGGGTATAAATGTCATGAAATAAAAAAGTTACAACCTGCCGACTTGTACTGTAGACAGGTATGATAAATCAAAGGAAGATATGCAACTAATATATTGGTATAGGTAGAAAAATGGATTCTATAATATTATTATGACTTACTATATTAGATAGAATTTTCTCTCTACTGTAAAACCCTGCAATATTCTCGGTCAAATTTCCACTCTCAATATGTAATTCAGATTTTATTTTGTTTTCGTAACTAATAGCATCACCCTCTTTAGTACTATCTTGTATTAATTTATCACTCGACATATCCATTTTTTGCCTATACTCAGTAATAATTTCAAGTTCATCATTCTCAGCATTATTAATCTCTAATTCCTCATCCGATTGTTTATATTGCTGTAAACTTCCTATCGAATAAGATATATCACTTGCAGTGTATCTTAAATTAGCCAAGGAAGAGTGAAAAGTTAAAGTATATTCTTTAGTATCAGTGATCAACTGGCTAACCTTCGAGTCAAACGTGGATAACAATCTGTGTAATCTAGAACTAATGGATGGATAATTACGAATGCTTTCTGTCACATTGTCATAACACTCAGCGATATTTGGTGTAATGTTTTTTATCTCTTCTGGGTTTTTAATATAAAAGCGCAATTCATCTTGCAGTTGCTTATATTTATCTAGAGCATTCTTAACGGTATGAATATAAACTTTAACCCTATCAATATATATTTTAGATTGAATATATTCAACATATGTTAGTTTACTTTCCAACTTATAACTTTCGGCAAGGAATATACTCTCGTGTTCAGCTTCTATTTTTAATGTTTGTTCAGTTAATGTATCTAGTTCTACATGAAATTCTTTTATATTTCCACTTATGGATTCATGATAATCTTTTAATTCAAAAAGATTATCATCTCGTTTTAATATACTTATTTTCATTTTATTCCCTTTAAAAAATAAATGATAATTTGATAAGAAATAAAATTCTATTTTAATATATAATAAGGGAAACAATAATTTATAAATATAGCTACAGATAATAAAAAACAGCGTAAGTTCAGGAGACTTTCCAAAAAGTAAAATTTAAATTAAGTTTACATTAGCGATATCACCACGGTACTTTTTCCGTCCCCATGTTTAACACAATGTGCTTTTCGCAATTAAGGCAATTTTGGTACTAACACAGCTTAAATTCTGTCACATCACCTATAAACGCTAACAATTTTCCCTCACTTCGAAAAAAACTTGGGCATTTAAGTAGTTTTTTGCGTCTGAAGCTTCGCTTTTCTGCCTCTTTATCGGTATCTTAGCCATCCTTACTTAATTCATTAGGTCAGTTATGGAATCACCTGCATTATTAATAAATAAAATTATTTCAGTTTCATTGCTCGATCCAAGAATTGAAGCCGTGGTATTAACTGGCTCTCGAGGGCGAGATCAACATGTTGATAGTTATTCCGATATTGATATCGAGCTGATCGGCCACGGTACATCTGAAATATTCAATCAGAAGTCTTGGATAAATCAGTTTGGTGGACCTATGGTTGCCCTTCATTTGCTAAATCTTGAAGAGGATGCCCCTGATTGGCCAACTTGCTTGGTGATCTTTGAAGAAGGCCGCAAAGTGGATTTCACTTTTGCTGAGCCTGAGCGCTTATCTAAGATGAAGCTGCAAGGTTTAGATACGACATTTTCCCGTGGTTTTACTGTATTACTCGATAAAACAGGGATCACTGAAGGCTTACCTGAAAGTGCTAACCAACAAGTATTTGCTCCTCCTCAATTAACAATATCGCAATTCGCTGACGTTGTATCTGATTTTTGGCATGAAGCACATCAAGTTACCATTGCTTTAACACGAGATGAGTTGTGGGTCGCATGGTCAAGAAGTGCGGATATGAAACAGTATTTTTTAACGCTGCTAGAACGCCTTGTTTCTTTACAAGGTGGACATGTTTGGTATAAAGGACGCAACTACCATGAGTGGATGCCTAAACCTTATATCGAGGCATTGGAGGTTATTTTTAATTGTGGAACGGCTCAAAGCGCCGCATTGTCTCTTCAGTGTTTAATGCGCTGCTTTAAAGATGTAACTATTGAGCTCGCTAGCCTTCAAGGATTTGATAATATGCAGATTATGGCTGAGAAAATGCAAGAACTACTTATTGGTATTTTACAGGATAACGCCTTACTTCCAGAAACTGGTGAAATAAGATAAATAAAGTACAGCAAAGGAATGCAGTGCTTTCATGTCGAGATATGGCTCGGCAGCTGAACATTTACTGGATTGGTATTGAGATGGTGGGTCGTGCAGGATTTAAATCCTTCGGATTTACCCTACGGGCTGAACCTGCAACCAGCTTATCGAGGTATGGCTTAACGATTGAGTATTTACTGAATTGGGAATTGAATACTAAGGCTGGACTTGAGATGGTGGGTCGTGCAGGATTTAAATCCTTCGGATTTACCCTACGGGCTGAACCTGCAACCAGCTTACGAGGTATGGCTTAACGATTGAGTATTTACTGAATTGGAACTGAATGCTAAGGCTGGACTTGAGATGGTGGGTCGTGCAGGATTCGAACCTGCGACCAATTGATTAAAAGTCAACTGCTCTACCAACTGAGCTAACGACCCATCTTTGGGATTACTTAATTACTTGTTTGTGCAGGATTTTAAGTTCTTCGAACTTCCCCTTACGGGCCGAACCTGCAACCATCTTGTAAAACTCAAATATTCTACCGACTGAGCTAACGACCTATCTGGATTACTTCTTTTTGCTACTATAGGTTTTAGATGGTGGGTCGTGCAGGATTCGAACCTGCGACCAATTGATTAAAAGTCAACTGCTCTACCGACTGAGCTAACGACCCATCTGGATTACTTCTTTTTGCTACTATAGGTTTTAGTATGGTGGGTCGTGCAGGATTCGAACCTGCGACCAATTGATTAAAAGTCAACTGCTCTACCGACTGAGCTAACGACCCATCTAAAACAATATTTCTAACTAAATTTCTTTTTGTCTTTCGAGATTTTTGGCTAACCGTATTCTCGTATCAACGGCGGCTTATATTACTGATTTCTGGCGAGGGTGCAATGATTTTTTTGCAAAAAAAGATTAAATGCACACTTATCATACTGATAACCCCGAAATATTCGGTAATATGGCTTCGGGGTTATAAATTAAAGTGTACTCAGCTTTTTTTCGGCTAATTTTGAACCAGCACTGTTTGGATATTGTTTCAACACCTGTTGGTAAACAGCTTTTGCTTTATCTTTCTGTCCCTTATCTTGCATGATCAGCCCAACTTTATATAAGGCTTCGCTGCTTTTTTGGGATTTAGGATATTGCTTAACTACAGTTGCGAAATAAAAAGCAGCATCGTCTTTGCTACCTTTATTGTAGTTTAACTGCCCCAACCAATAATTGGCGTTAGATTGATACCCAGACTTAGGATAGGCTTTAACAAAGCCTTGTAATGCCCCTATTGCCTGATCAATTTGAGCTTTGGATTTGCTTTCCATCGCTAATTTGACTGCAGCATTGTAATCATCTTTCTCATTCCCACCTGTATTGGCAGCTGCCGTAGGTGCCGTTGAGGAAGGTGATGCGTTTGATGCACTAGTGTCAGGTGTTGTTGTATCACCTGAAGTTGCTGAGTTTCCACCGCCTGCATTGTCTAATTGCATGTATAAATCTTTCTGGCGCTCAATAACTTGATTCAATTTGTATTCACTTTCTTGAATCTGACCACGTAACATGTCGATGTCGCGTTGGTTGTCAGCGAGTTGTTGTTGGATTTGATACATGATTTGACCTTGAGAGCTAACTGCTGTCTCAAGTTGGGTAAGGCGATCTGTTGTTGAACCAGATCCGACATTGTTGATTGGCGCTTGGGCAATAGCGGCCCAAGGGGCCGCTACGCCAACCAATAACGACAGACCGACTAGTAAGTGTCTGAAGTTACTGTTCATAATAGATAATTTCGCTTATCTATTAGTATGCAATGACTGCACGACGGTTTTTCGCGTAGTCTGCTTCAGTGTGACCTAACACAGCTGGTTTTTCTTTACCGTAAGAAACCAGTGAAACTTGGTCACCAGAAACACCTTTGCTTTGCAGGTACATTTTAACTGCATTAGCACGACGCTCGCCCAGCGCGATGTTGTATTCTGGAGTACCACGCTCATCCGCATGACCTTCAACAACAACACGTACAGATGGGTTGCTACGCAGGAATGCTGCGTGTGCATCTAACATTTCAGCGTATTCTGGAGATACGTTGTATTTGTCAAAGCCAAAGTAAACAGTGTTATTTTGTTGCAGCTGTTCCATTTGCTGACGTGCCAGCTCTTCCGCAGACAGACCAGTGTTAGTTTGGTTAGTAGAAGTATCTACGCCATCTTGGTCATTGTTTTTGTTAGAGCTACAAGCTGCGACTGCCATGATTGGTAACGCGATCATCAGCCCTTTAAGCACTTTATTCAGTTGCATCGTTTTGATCCTTAATATTTTTTGCCACACATTATTATTATGCATCACAGATACGGCGACCAGGCAGGGAATTTAACCTGTCCATCGGTAGCCGGAAGACGCGCTTTGAAACGCCCGTCGGTCGAAACTAGCTGCAATATAGTCCCCAAGCCTTGAGAGGAGCTATAAATTACCATAGTGCCGTTAGGTGCGATACTCGGCGTTTCATCTAGGAACGTTTTCGTTAAAAATTCAACGTTGTTCGTTGCCAGATCTTGTTTGGCGACATGTTGCTGACCGCCGCCGGAGCTGACCATCACTAAGAAAGTACCATCCGGGCTAACATCAGCGTCCTGATTTTGTGTTCCTTCCCAAGACACACGTTCAGGGCTGCCACCATTAATATTTATTTTATAGATCTGCGGACGTCCCGCCTGATCTGAAGTATAGACTAAAGTTTGGCTATCTGGCATCCAGCTTGGTTCCGTATTGTTACTACGTCCATCGGTCACCTGACGAATTTGCCCACTCGCTAAGTCCATAACATATAAATTCAGGCTGCCTGTTTTAGACAGTGCAAATGCCAATTTTGTGCCATCTGGAGAGAATGCAGGTGCCCCATTATGACGTGGGAAAGATGCGACCTGACGAACTGCTCCTGTTGATAACGTTTGAATGACAAGTGCTGAACTACCGCTTTCAAAAGTCACGTATGCCAGTTTTTCACCATCTGGTGACCAAGCTGGCGACATCAGAGGTTCTGGTGAACGGTGAACCGTAAACTGGTTAAAACCGTCATAATCAGAAACTCGTAATTCATATGGATACTGACCGCCTTTGTTAACAACAATATAAGCAATACGAGTACGGAATGCGCCACGAATACCTGTTAATTTTTCAAAGACTTCGTCACTTGCAGTATGCGCTGCATAACGTAACCATTCTTTGGTTACTTTATATTGGTTCTGAGATAAAACAGCACCTGGGTTAGCCGCAACATCAACTAACTGATAGCTAACGACAAAGCTACCATCTGCTGCTGGCTGTACCTGCCCCACAACAACAGCATTAATACCTAATGCTGTCCACGCTTCAGGAATCACTTCAGAAGCGGTACCAGGTTGTTGAGGCATGCGGCTTGGCTCGATAGGGTTAAATTTCCCACTATTGCGTAAATCAGCGCCGACTATTTGGCCGACTTCTTGTGGTGGTGCACCCGCACCTGACCATTTAAACGGCACAACGCCAATAGGTTGAGCTGAATTAACACCTTCAGTGATCTCAATACGTATTTCAGCCTGAGCCACTGTCGCCCATAGCATTAGGAACCCTAAAACTACTTTAAAAGCCTGCTTCATTCTTATCTCCCTTACTGCGGATTATTTACTACCGCAATAATTCGCTGAATTTTAACAAAGGTATAATAACAAAACTAGATACCACACAAACTATTTATGCTATTGCCTTAATAATATCAATACAGACTGCTCTGAGTTATTGAAAATCAAGGCTTAAACACAACTGTGCTACCCGCTTTATTAAACGTATCATAGACTTCTCTGCTCGGTGGCTTAGGCATCGTTGCAAGTTTTGCTGCACGAATTGCTGCATCACAGAGTGCCGCGTCATTAGCTGGGCTATTTTTTGGTGTAATACTCACCAATAACCCATCAGGCGCGAGCTTCAATTGAAGTTCACAAGTACGTCCACGGAAAGTATCTGAATCATAAAATTTACTTTGGATAGCCGCTTTGACTTTACCAGCATAGCTGTCCACATCCGCATTGGAAGCGCCCGATTTTTTACCACCACCTTTTCCAGCTGCGGCTTCACCACCTTGTTTGCTTGGGCCCGAGGCAGTTAAATCACCAAGCAAATCATCTACGGAAGCCGCGTTTTTAGCCGCTTCAGCTTTGGCTTTCGCCGCTTTTGCTTTAGCTTCTTTATCGGCTTTTTCTTTAGCTTCTTTATCCGCTTTAGCTTTCGCTTCTTTTTCAGCTTTTACTTTAGCTTCTTTATCGGCTTTTTCCTTGGCTTCTTTTTCCGCTTTTTCTTTAGCTTCTTTTTCAGCTTTGGCTTTGGCGGCTTCGGCTTCTTTCTGCGCTTGCGCCTCGGCCTTCGCCTTCTCAGCCGCTTGCTCTTTAATTAGCTTTTCTTTTTCAGCTTTCGCTTTTGCAGCAGCTTCTTCCGCTATTTTTTGCTCTTCCTTCGCTTTTTTAGCAGCGTCTAATGCTTTTTTCTGTTGTTCCTCAGCTTGCTTTTGTTGCTCAGCTGTATCACGTTGAATTTTAATACGCTCTTCTTCAAGCTGCTGAAGACGCTTTTGTTCCTTTTCTTGCTGTTCTCTAAGCTCAGCCTCTTGCTTTTGTTCTTGCTCTTTGCGCTCTTTTGCCGCTTGTCTGACGTTATTTTGCTGTCTTTGCATTTCTTCATACTGCTCAACAACCACGCCAGGGTCAACCATCACCGCATCGATGACAGTTCCCTCTTCCCCGCCACCACCAAGTTTGACGACGGAAACTAAAGAGCCTATAACAATCAAACCAATCAATAGGACGTGCAATACGATTGACATCACTAACGATCGATTTAAGTTATCTTTTTTCTCTTTTGTCTTTCCCACTCTGGTATCCAAAAAAAGAATTGTGACTTATTCAAACGACAATAACCCAGCCTAAATAGGCTGAGTCATCAAGCCAACCGATTTTATCCCTGCGCTGTGTAATATATTCAGCGCCTTAATCACTTCTTCGTAAGGGACTTCTTTTGCACCACCAATCAAGAAAATTGCTTTTGGATTTTTCTCTAGTTGAGATTTCGCCTCTGCAGCAATTTGCTCTGGTGGCAGCAATTCTAAAACCTCACCATCAAGGCGCATGTTATATTGGCCAACCCCCGACACTTCTAAAATAATCGGTGGGTTATCACTTGATGATACGGTTTGTGTATCTGTTGCATCCGGCAATTCAACTTCCACACTTTGAGAAATAATCGGTGCTGTTGCCATAAATATCAGCAACAGTACCAACAATACGTCCAGTAATGGAACAATGTTGATTTCGGATTTCAGCTCACGTCTGCGACTTGTGCGCGCCATTCGCTTATCTCCCCGTCTTATTTCTTATCAGCAGAGAAGGCTTGACGATGCAAGATGGCTAAAAACTCTTCCATAAAGTTATCGTAGTTTTGCTCTAATTTGCTGACACGTAAGTTCAAACGGTTAAATGCCATAACTGCTGGGATCGCTGCAAACAAACCAATTGCGGTTGCAATCAGCGCTTCAGCAATACCCGGTGCAACCATTTGTAATGTTGCTTGTTTTACCGCTCCCAATGCAATAAACGCATGCATAATCCCCCAAACAGTACCAAATAAACCAATATATGGGCTAATTGAACCAACAGTACCTAAAAATGGGATATGTGCTTCAACTGATTCGAGTTCACGATTCATTGAAATACGCATTGCACGGGAAGCTCCCGTCACTACTGCATCTGGCGCATGAATATTCGCTTGGTGTAAACGAACGAACTCTTTAAAACCAGAATGGAAAATTTGTTCGGCACCACTCAATTCATCACGGCGAGCTTGGCTTTCTTTATATAAGCGCGATAGCTCAATACCTGACCAGAACTTATCTTCAAATGCTTCAGCCTCACGCGTTGCCGCATTTAAAATTTTCGTTCTTTGAATAATGATCGCCCATGATGCGATAGAAAAACCGATCAAAACGAACATAATGAGCTGAACCAAAAGGCTCGCTTTAAGGAATAAATCCAGGATATTCATGTCAGTCACTGTTTAAACTCCGCGACAATAGACTTAGGAAGCGCAATTGGCTTCATTTTTGATGTGTCCACACAAGCAATAAGGGCATTTGCCCCACAAAGCAGGTTACCTTGCGAATCAACTAACCTTTGCTGAAAAGTTAAGGAAGCACGTTTCATTTCAATAATTTGTGTTTCAACTTCCAGCAGGTCATCCAGCTTCGCCCCTTTGACAAAATCAATTGTCATGCTTCGCACAACAAAGCCAAGGTTCTCAGCAAGCATACTTTGTTGATTGATACCTTTATTTCGCAGCATTTCGGTTCTTGCTCGCTCAAAAAAGGCTAAATAGCGTGCATGATAAACAACACCGCCCGCATCTGTATCTTCATAATACACGCGAACAGGCCAGCGAAATAACATAACAATCACTCCGTCTTAGGTTAAATTAATTAACGGTGCCACTATACGCAAGACAGTGCCAGTTTGGAATCACTTTGAAAGTAAAGATATCAAAAATAATTATGGGTCAATGGACCCATAATTAGCAATTAGAATTATCTAAAGACCTGAAAAAGTCCCCAAATAAGAATGATGGCAGCAGGCAATGGATGAAAAATTGCACGAAAGATAACTTTTTTAGGTTTAAAACCCACACCAAAAATCATCGCGGTACACGTTGCCCATATTAACAGCAGCCCTTGCCATATTTGAAATGAACTAGTTTTTGCAGCAAATAGGGTTGGATCCCACATGACTGCACCTGCAGTAACTAAAGCTAAAATAAGGATAAGGGCCCTTATCGGCCCCTTATCCAATAGCTGATAGGTTTTATCCACCAGCATTTTTATTACTCACCATCTTTAGCGGCTTTAGAGTCTTCAGAGTGCTCTAACGCTAATGCTGCGATCACTGCAAAACTACAAGCTAACAGCGTGCCGAGGATCCAGGCGAAATACCACATAGTTATGTTCCTTAATACAGTGAATGCTTGTTGCCTTCGATGAAGTTTTTGTCCAAACGACCGAACATTTTGTAGTAACACCATGCGGTGTATGCCAGTACGATTGGTACAAAGATAATAGCAACAACAGTCATTACTTGCAGTGTGAACAAGCTAGATGTTGCATCCCACATGGTCAAACTTGCGTTTGGCATGATGCTTGAAGGCATGATGAATGGGAACATTGCTACACCACAGGTTAAAATGATACAAGCGATGGTTAATGAAGAACTCACAAACGCCAAACCATTTTTGTCTGCTTTACTAAACAGCATTGTCACTAACGGCAGTGCTACACCCAGAGCAGGCAACGCCCACAGGATTGGGTAAGTATTGAAGTTAGTTAACCAAGCACCAGATTCAACGGCAACAGTTTTGTTTAGTGGGTTAGATACGCTTAATGTATCGATAGTTGAAGTAACAACATAACCATCAATACCCATCACTAACCAAACACCTGCGCCTGCGAAAGCCACTAAAGTGACTAATGCACAGATATAAGTTGCTTTACGAACACGTAAGTACAGTTCACCAGTGGTACGCATTTGCAAATAAGTTGCACCTTGCGTCACAATCATCATTAAGCCGACAACACCCGCTAACAGACCATATGGGTTTAGCAGACCAAACAGGTTACCTGTGTAAGTCAGATACTGTTGATTATCGATTTGCAGTGGAACACCTAATAACAGGTTACCAAACGCAACACCGATAACTAATGGTGGAACGAAACCACCAATAAACAGACCCCAGTCCCACATGTTACGCCATTTTGGGTTCTCCAGTTTTGAACGGTAGTCGAAACCAACCGGACGGAAGAACAATGCAGCTAATACCAAAATCATAGCAACATAGAAACCAGAGAATGCCGCAGCATAAACTTGTGGCCATGCAGCGAACATTGCACCACCCGCAGTGATTAACCAAACTTGGTTACCATCCCAGTGCGGTGCAACAGCATTAATCATGATACGGCGTTCAGTATCTGTTTTACCTAAAATAGGTAATAAGAAGCCAACGCCCATGTCAAAGCCATCTGTGACAGCAAACCCAATCAGTAATACACCGATAAGGATCCACCACACAAATCGAAGAACTTCATAATCAAACATAAGTGGACTCCTATTTACTGAACGTCGTGTGCAGAAGTGTTTTTCTGTTCAAAGTGATAACGACCGGTTTTCAAGCTACTTGGCCCTTTACGAGCGAATTTGAACATTAAGAACATTTCAGCAATTAAGAACAGTGTGTACAGACCACAGATCAATACCATAGAGAAGATCAGGTCATGAGTCGTCAAGTTAGAGTGTGCAACCGAAACAGGTAACACTTCACCAATTGCCCATGGCTGGCGACCATACTCTGCAACGAACCAACCTGACTCAATTGCAATCCATGGTAGTGGAATACCGAGCAGTGCAATACGCAGCAACAGTTTATTTTGACCAATACGGTTACGAACTACTGACAGGAATGCCCAGCCAATAATTAACAGTAACAGGAAGCCAACACCAACCATGATACGGAATGCCCAGAACAGAGGCCCAACGTTAGGAATACTATCTTTCACTGCTTTTTGGATTTGAGCTTCAGTTGCATCAACAACATTTGGTGCATATTGTTTTAACAGCAGACCATACCCAAGATCTTTTTTGCTTGCTTCAAATGCTGCGCGCAATTCAGGATCTTTGTTACCTGCAAGAAGTTCTTGTAACTGACCATATGCAATCATACCGTTACGAATGCGAACTTCGTGTTGTTTCATTAGGTCTTTCAGACCTAAAACAGGAGTGTCAACCGAGCGGGTTGCAATGATACCCATCGCCCAAGGAATCGAGATCGCAAATTTATTTTCTTGTTTCTCGGTATCTGGCCAAGCGATTAAGTTAAACGCGGCAGGAGGAGCATGAGTTTCCCACTCAGCTTCAACCGCTGCAAGTTTAGTTTTTTGCACGTCACCCATTTCGTAACCTGATTCATCACCAAGAACGATAACAGATAGAACCGCTGCAATACCAAAACTTGCTGCAATTGCAAAAGAACGCTTAGCAAAAGCAACATCACGACCTTTAAGCAGGTAGTAAGAGCTAATACCTAAGATAAACATTGCACCGGTACAATAACCCGCAGCAACTGTGTGGACGAACTTAACTTGTGCAACTGGGTTCAAGACTAGCTCAGAGAAGCTAACCATTTCCATACGCATAGTTTCAAAGTTGAAATCAGCAGCGATTGGGTTTTGCATCCAACCATTCGCAACCAAAATCCACAGAGCAGAGAAGTTAGAACCTAAAGCAACTAACCATGTTACAGCAAGGTGTTGTTTTTTGCTTAAACGATCCCAACCAAAGAAGAATAAACCGACAAAGGTAGATTCTAAGAAGAACGCCATCAAACCTTCGATTGCAAGAGGTGCACCGAAGATATCTCCAACATAGTGCGCGTAGTAAGACCAGTTAGTACCGAATTGGAACTCCATGGTCAAACCCGTTGCAACACCTAGGGCAAAGTTAATACCGAATAACTTACCCCAGAACTTAGTCATATCTTTATAAATTTGCTTGCCTGACAGTACATATACCGTTTCCATGATCGCAAGCAAAAACGCCATACCTAGCGTTAATGGTACGAACAGAAAGTGATACATCGCAGTTAAGGCAAACTGTAATCGTGACAGTTCGACAATATCAAACATCTTGACTCCTTGCTCCTAGCAGGAAGACACCGACTTGCGGCAACCCAGCTTCCAGTTTTTAATACTTAGAAAGCCTCTTAACTACCAGCAAAAAATGCCTCAAAACAACAAATAATTAACAAAATTAAAAGAACGAACATTACTATAATAATAGTACGCCTATCTTCACACACAATAAACTTCTTTTACGTGACTCAGATTTGAATTCTGAATTTACATCAATAATTATACCCTTTAATAGAAAACCGAGTATTTGATCGAGCACCAATTTAAGCAATTTAAGCAAATAAAGCCAGAGGCAATGAATTGATTTACGTCAATTTTTTTCCTATTGTTAATTGCTATACCTGCCAGTCAATTAATGGTTATTTACTTGTTAAAATGCTGTTATTGATAATGACATAAATGTTCTTAATTTTTCCAAAGATTAACAAAAAATATAATCTATGAATTAAAGCCTCGAAAAAAGAATATTTAATTTGTAATAGTATCTTATTTTAAACTTATTATGAATTTTATTAATATAGCCTTTTTTATCAAAAAACGGTTATATTGGCTTAATTGAATTATCGTCAATATTATAAAATTGACATGTCGCAATTTTGCTATTTTTTGCACAAAATGCGACTAACTCCCCCCTTCCTCGCCTGATTGGCATTTTATTACCCATTTTCCTTCATATAACCCTTTAGTCCGCATTTTTAAGTATAGACATACTTTTCATAAAACCGCATAACCATACAAAAATTGTTTGAAACATTTTTGCAAGGTATAAAAAAACCCGCGCTCTCATGAGCACGGGCTTTCGTCTCTTACTCTTGCTAGTTACCTAGCGAATTACTTATTTGTTCAACAGTGATTTTACTGCATCACCGATGTCTGCAAGGCTACGAACGGTTTTCACACCAGCCGCTTCTAATGCAGCAAATTTCTCATCAGCAGTGCCTTTACCGCCTGCGATGATTGCACCTGCGTGGCCCATACGTTTGCCTTTTGGTGCAGTTACACCTGCGATGTAACCGACAACAGGTTTAGTGACGTGCTCTTTAATATAAGCCGCTGCTTCTTCTTCTGCGTTACCACCGATTTCACCGATCATGACGATAGCTTCAGTTTGTGGATCCGCTTGGAATAATTTCAGGATATCAATAAAGTTTGAACCGGGGATTGGGTCACCACCGATACCAACACACGTTGATTGACCTAAGCCTGCATCTGTTGTTTGTTTAACAGCTTCATAAGTCAACGTACCTGAACGCGAAACGATACCGACTTTACCTGGCATATGGATATGACCAGGTTGGATACCAATCTTACATTCACCCGGAGTGATAACACCTGGGCAGTTAGGACCAATCATACGAACGCCTGCTTCGTCTAATTTCACTTTAACTGTCAGCATATCCAACGTTGGGATACCTTCAGTGATGGTGATAATCAGTTTAATGCCAGCATCGATAGCTTCTAAGATAGAATCTTTACAAAATGGTGCTGGAACATAGATAACAGAGGCTGTTGCACCCGTAGCTTCTACAGCTTCACGAACGGTGTTAAATACAGGTAAACCTAAGTGTACAGTGCCACCTTTACCTGGAGTCACACCACCCACCATTTGCGTGCCATAAGCAATCGCTTGTTCTGAGTGGAATGTACCTTGGCCACCTGTGAAACCTTGGCAAATTACTTTGGTGTTTTTATCGATTAAAATAGACATTATTTAGCCTCCGCTGCTGCTACTGCTTTCTTAGCTGCATCTGTCAGGCTGTTCGCAGCGATAATATTCAAGCCGCTGTCTGCCAGTTTTTTAGCACCTAACTCTGCATTGTTACCTTCTAAACGCACAACTACTGGTACATTTACGCCAACTTCTTCAACTGCACCAATGATGCCGTCTGCAATCAGGTCGCAGCGAACGATACCACCAAAGATGTTAACAAAAACTGCTTTCACGTTTTCATCAGAAAGAATAATTTTAAATGCTTCAGTTACACGCTCTTTTGTCGCGCCGCCGCCAACATCTAAGAAGTTAGCTGGTGCACCACCGTGCAGCTTAACGATATCCATGGTACCCATTGCAAGGCCCGCACCATTAACCATACAGCCGATATTGCCATCTAACGCAACGTAGTTCAGTTCCCACTGAGCGGCTTGTGCTTCACGTGCATCTTCTTGTGATTCATCACGCAGTTCACGAATTTCTGGTTGGCGATATAACGCGTTGCTATCGATACCTAATTTACCATCTAAACAAACTAAATCACCCGCAGTACTAATAACCAGTGGATTGATTTCAGCTAATGCTAAATCGCGTTCTAAGAATAACGTTGCCAGACCCATGAAAATTTTCGCGAATTGGCTAACTTGTTTACCGGTTAAGCCTAATTTGAATGCTAATTCACGGCCTTGGAAAGGCATTGGGCCAGTCAGTGGGTCGATAATCGCTTTATGAATTAACTCTGGAGTCTCTTCTGCTACTTTCTCGATTTCCACGCCACCTTCGGTAGATGCCATGAATACAACGCGACGAGTGCTACGGTCTACAACCGCACCTAAATAGAGTTCTTTAGCAATATCAGTTGCCGTTTCAACCAGAATTTGGTTAACAGGCTGGCCGTTTGCATCAGTTTGATAGGTAACTAAGTTTTTACCTAACCAGTGTTCTGCAAATGCTTTCACTTCATTGATATCACTAGTGACTTTTACGCCGCCAGCTTTACCACGTCCACCTGCGTGAACTTGGCATTTAATTACCCATGGGCCGTCACCAATTTTTTTAGCAGCATCGACGGTTTCAGCGACTGATGAACAGGCATAACCTGTCGGTGCAGGCATCCCATAACGTGCAAACAACTGTTTTGCCTGGTACTCGTGTAAATTCATGATGTTCTATCCATAATTGAGTCTGAAGAGGCGTTTATTCGCCTCCTGCAATTGTTACTGATTTAGCAACCCGCGAACGGGCTGCATCGGTTACTTCAGACCGGACAAGTTGTACCCTGCCCTGTTATGTTGCTATACGTCCAGCAGTAAACGAGTTGGATCTTCCAGCATATCTTTGATAGCGACTAAGAAGCCAACTGACTCACTACCATCGATTAAACGGTGGTCGTAAGACAGTGCTAAATACATCATAGGAAGAATCTCTACCTTACCATTTACAGCCATAGGGCGGTCTTTAATCGCATGCATGCCTAAAATCGCGCTCTGTGGTGGGTTAATGATAGGTGTAGACATCAGAGAACCGAATACGCCACCATTAGTGATAGTGAAGTTACCGCCACTTAAGTCTTCAACAGTTAATTTACCATCACGACCTTTGACAGCCAGTTCTTTAATTTTCTTCTCGATATCAGCCATGCTCATTGCATCGACATCACGTAGAACAGGTGTTACCAGACCACGTGGTGTTGAAACTGCAATACTAATATCGAAATAGTTATGGTAAACCACATCATCGCCATCGATAGAAGCATTCACTTCTGGGTAGCGTTTCAGTGCTTCAACAGCAGCTTTCACATAGAAAGACATAAAGCCTAAACGAACACCATGACGTTTTTCGAATACTTCGCCATATTGTTTACGTAAGTCTTTGATTGGTTGCATATTGACTTCGTTAAACGTCGTCAACATTGCAGTAGTGTTTTTCGCTTCTAACAGACGCTCTGCGATACGTTTACGTAAACGCGTCATTGGAACACGTTTTTCGCTACGATGCGCTAAAGGCGCTTGTGGCGCTTCTGGTGCTTTCGCCGCAGGTGCCGCAGATTTATTTGCTGCTAAATGTTTTTCAACATCTTCGCGAGTTAAACGTCCACCAACGCCAGTCCCTTTGATATCCGCAGGGTTTAAATCGTGCTCTGCAATTAAACGGCGAATAGCTGGGGTCAGCGCATCGTTGCTTTCTGTTTCTAGACTTGCAGTTTGACGTTGTGCAGGTGTTGATTCTTGTGCTTCTTTCACTTCAGCAGGGATACCAGTGCTGTCGCCTAAACGAATGCGCCCCAGTAATTGCTTAGATAATACCGTTGCACCTTCATCTTCAACGATAGCTTCTAAAACACCCGCTTCGCTTGCAGGAACTTCTAATACGACTTTATCTGTTTCGATCTCAACCAGTACTTCATCACGCTGAACACTGTCACCTGGTTTTTTATGCCATGTGGCAACCGTAGCATCTGCAACGGACTCAGGAAGATCGGGAACAAGAATTTCTACGCTACTCATTTTCTATCCTTTAATTATTCAATGTTCAAAGCGTCATTAACCAGGGCTTTTTGTTGTTCCTGGTGTACGGACGTATAGCCAACTGCTGGAGATGAAGAAGCAGCTCGACCTGCATAACGTAAAGTTGCCCCTGCTGGGATAGCTTCACGGAAGTTATGTTGACTGCAATACCAAGCACCTTGGTTTAATGGCTCTTCTTGACACCATACAAAGTCTTTTACATCAGTAAATTGCGCCAACGCTTTTTGAATGTCTTCGTGTGGGAACGGATATAGCTGTTCGATACGCACGATAGCAACGTCAGTTTGTTCATTCTTACGACGTTGTTCTAACAGATCGTAATAGACTTTCCCTGAACACATAACGACGCGTTTCACATTTTTCGGATTGATTTCATCGATTTCACCGATAACTGGCTCAAATGTACCATTTGCCAATTCTTCCATGCTAGAGACCGCTAATGGGTGACGTAGCAGAGATTTTGGTGACATCACAATCAGAGGACGACGCATGCCACGTAAGGCTTGGCGACGTAACATGTGGTAAACCTGAGCAGGTGTTGACGGAACACACACTTGCATGTTTTGGTCAGCACACAGTTGCAAGTAACGCTCTAAACGTGCAGATGAGTGCTCTGGACCCTGACCTTCATAACCATGAGGCAGTAACATGACCAGACCACACATACGACCCCATTTTTGCTCACCAGAGCTAATGAATTGGTCGATAACCACTTGAGCACAGTTAGCGAAGTCACCAAATTGTGCTTCCCAGATAGTCAATGCACGAGGTTCTGTGGTTGCATAACCATATTCGAATGCTAATACGGCATTTTCAGTCAGAACAGAGTCCCAAACATTAAACACGCCTTGGCCATTATGAATATTTTGCAGTGGAACATAAACTGAACCATTCGTTTGGTTGTGGACCACTGCATGACGGTGGAAGAATGTACCACGGCCCGCATCTTCACCCGATAAACGAACAGGAATACCTTCATCAACCAATGTTGCGTACGCTAAAGTTTCAGCTGCACCCCAGTCGAGAAGCTTTTCACCTTTCGCCATTTCGGCACGGTCTGCATAAATTTTCTCAACACGAGATTGCGCAACCACGCCCTCTGGAATGGTACTAACTTTAGTTGCCAGTTCAGTTAAGCGTTTAATATCAACGGTTGATTTATATGATGCATCCCATTCATGGTTTAAATATGGAGCCCATGTGTATGAATTCAGACCCATTTCACGGTACTCTTCAACCACACAGTTACCTGCATCTAGCGCATCGCGATACAGATTGACCATTTCAGTGACATCATTAGCACTTAACACATTTTCTGCAATTAAACGGTCTGCATAAATTTTACGTGGTGTTGGGTGCTGCTTGATTTTTTGATACATCACTGGCTGAGTTGCACTTGGCTCATCCGCTTCGTTATGGCCATGGCGGCGATAACATACTAAATCAATCATAACATCGCGTTTGAACGTGTTACGGAAATCCAGTGCCAAACGAGTTACAAATGCCACTGCTTCAGGGTCATCTGCATTCACGTGGAAAATTGGAGCCTGCACCATCTTCACGATATCTGTGCAGTATTCTGTAGAACGGGTGTCTTTCGGGTTAGAAGTGGTAAAACCAATTTGGTTGTTAATTACGATACGCACCGTACCGCCGACTTCATAACCACGTGCTTGTGACATATTCAACGTTTCTTGCACAACACCTTGGCCAGTTACTGCGGAGTCACCGTGAATAGTAATAGGCAGAACCATGTTGCTACGGCCTTCATCTAAACGGTCACGACGAGCACGTACTGAACCAATAACCACAGGGCTAACAATTTCAAGGTGAGATGGGTTAAATGCCAATGCTAAGTGAACACGAGAGCCTGCGGTTTCAAAGTCAGAAGAGAAACCTTGGTGATATTTAACGTCACCCGCACTAGAGTGGTCTTTATGTTTACCCGCGAATTCATCAAATAATTCGCCCGGTTTTTTACCTAAGATATTAACTAAAACGTTTAAACGACCACGGTGAGCCATACCTAAAACAACTTCACGGGTATCTTGCTTGCCTGCGTGGTGGATTAAATCTTTCAGCATTGGGATCAGTGAATCACCACCTTCCAATGAGAAACGCTTGGCGCCTGGGAATTTAGCCCCAATGTAACGCTCAAGCCCTTCAGCCGCAGTTAATTCAGCTAAGAAGCGTTTTTTCTCTTCTACTGAGAAGATCTTAGAAACGTCAACAGACTCAAGACGTTGTTGGATCCAACGTTTTTCTTCTGTATTCGTGATATGCATATATTCAGCACCGATAGAACCGCAATAAATACGTTTCAGGTGCTCATATAGCTCACTAAGCTTCATGGTTTCTTTGCCAATAGCAAATGAACCCACGTTGAATGTTTCGTTGAAGTCTTCTTTCGTCAGGTTGTGGAATGCTGGGTCTAAATCTGGAACAGATTCACGTTTCCAAAGACCTAACGGGTCAAGATTCGCATTTTGGTGCCCGCGGAAGCGGAACGCATTGATTAATTGCAAAACTTTAACTTGTTTTGCGTCGATAGCTGGATCGCTAACAGAGGTGTGATAACGTGTAGAGTCTTTTGCTAAGCGACGGAAGTAATCGCGCGCTTGGGAGTGGAATTGTTCGCCGCTAGTGCCTAATGCTGCACCAGGGAGTTGCTCAAAAATTGCTTTCCACTCGGCATCGACAGAGTTAGGGTCAGTCAGATAATCTTCATAGAGCTGTTCTATATAAGTCTGGTTCGCGCCTGCCAGAAAGCTTGAATCCAGCCAGTCCTTCATTACGCCGTTCTGCATTGTGATCCCTTAAGCTATTAAAGCTTTAGTTTTCGCCGTGGTTAACTAATCGCCGCATTTAAGCGACCTCGATAAAGGTTCTCTTGGACGTGCTTTATGCATGTTCTCTCTTTGGGAGGCCCTTTATCAGTAAGGGTTTCCCTTTTAAGGAACCTTTAAAAACTGGCTGCGGTTTTTAAAGGCCCCTATGCTTGGGCTGTCGTCTTCATCTTTTGCAGTTGGCTATTTTTTCTACTTTTTACTGTTACTTTCTTTGCTTTCACTTTTTTACGCTTTTGTAATGACAACGTTTTAATAAATACTACTTTTTATGGGTGACAATGTTACTTTCTGATGCTCATTGTTGGTATTTCGTTTTCGCGCTTTTGTGAGCTTCCGCGCATTAAAATCATGTCATTGTTTTTACTTTACGCGTTTCTTTTAACTTATGTTTTTATTTTGTGCTATTTCCATTTTAACCCACAGCACCTGAGCACTGCGGGTTAAATATTCATCATTAAGCGCTATGTTTTAGTAACATAGATTTAATATGACCAATAGCTTTCGTTGGATTTAGTCCTTTAGGGCATACATTGACACAATTCATGATGCTATGACAGCGGAAGACACTAAAAGCGTCGTTCAGATCATCTAATCGTGAATCGGTTTCAGTATCACGGCTATCAATTAAGAAGCGATACGCTGCCAACAAGCCTGCAGGCCCGATAAACTTGTCCGGATTCCACCAGAAAGATGGGCAAGAAGTCGAACAACAAGCACACAAAATACACTCATATAAACCATCGAGTTTTTCACGTTGTGCAGGAGTTTGTAAATTCTCACGCGCCGGTGGATTCTTGTTATCATTAATGAGATATGGACGAATTTTTTCGTATTGGGTATAGAATTGTGTCATGTCGATAATCAGGTCACGCACAACAGGCAGACCCGGCAATGGACGAATGACAATTTTCTTCCCACCACGGATTAAAGCAGATAATGGCGTAATACATGCCAACCCGTTTTTACCGTTCATGTTCAGACCATCAGAACCGCACACCCCTTCACGACAAGAACGACGGAAGGATAATGTTGGATCTTGCTCTTTGATTTGGATTAACGCATCCAGCAACATCATGTCACGCCCTTCAGGAACTTCTAGCGTGTAATCTTGCATACGAGGTGCGTTGTCCACATCAGGATTGTAGCGATAAATCGAAAATTGTAATTTCATAGTTTATTTCTCCGCAACTGGATTAACACCACGCATTAGTAGGTACGAATTTTCGGTGGGAAGGCTTCACGCAGTTTTGGCTGCATGTTGACTTCACGACGCGTCATCGTTTCAGATTGCGGTAAATATAATGAGTGACATAACCAATTCGCATCGTCTCGCTCTGGGTAGTCAAAGCGGCTATGCGCACCACGACTTTCTGTACGGAAGTTTGCAGCTTGAGCAGTTGCATAAGCCGTTTCCATCAGGTTATCCAGTTCTAAACATTCGATACGCTGAGTATTAAATTCAGTCGAGGTATCATCAAGACGCGCATTTTGTAGACGTTCACGAATCACTTTCAGCTCTTCTAAGCCTTTCGCCATCGCATCACCTTCACGGAATACCGAGAAGTTATGCTGCATACAAGTTTGCAGTGCTTTACGGATTTCAGTTGGGTCTTCGCCAGTACGAGCACCTTCCCAACGGTTAAAGCGAGTCATCGCTGCATCGATATCAGATTCAGACGCATCACGCATTGAACCTTGTTCCATGATGGACTCTTTCAAATGCAGACCCGCTGAACGACCAAATACGACTAAGTCGAGAAGTGAGTTACCGCCTAAACGGTTAGCGCCATGTACAGATACACAGGCAATTTCACCGACAGCAAACAGACCCGGAATAACTTCATCTTCGCCGTTTTCGTTATAACGAATAGCTTGACCAGTGACTTTAGTCGGAATACCGCCCATCATGTAGTGACAAGTAGGAATAACTGGAATTGGCTCTTTGATTGGGTCAACGTGAGCAAAGGTGCGAGATAACTCAAGAATACCCGGTAAACGTGATTCCAGAACTTCTTTTCCTAAGTGATCCAGTTTCAGTTTGGCATGTGGGCCCCATGGACCATCACAACCACGACCTTCACGGATTTCAATCATAATAGAACGTGCGACAACATCACGACCCGCAAGGTCTTTTGCGTTCGGCGCATAGCGCTCCATGAAGCGTTCACCGTCTTTGTTCAACAGATAACCACCTTCACCACGGCAGCCTTCAGTGACGAGAACACCTGCACCTGCGATACCTGTTGGGTGGAATTGCCACATTTCCATATCTTGTAGTGGAACACCTGCGCGAGCAGCCATCCCTACGCCATCACCCGTATTGATGTGTGCGTTAGTAGTTGATTGGTAAATACGACCAGCACCACCGGTTGCTAAAATAGTGGCTTTCGCTTTGAAATAAACCAGCTCACCTGTTTCCATACAAATTGCAGTACAACCTACGATATCACCATCTTGGTTTTTAACTAAATCAAGGGCATACCATTCAGAAAAAATGGTTGTGTGGTTTTTTAAGTTCTGCTGATACAAAGTATGTAACAGTGCGTGGCCAGTACGGTCAGCCGCAGCCGCAGTACGTGCAGCTTGCTCACCACCGAAGTTTTTAGACTGACCACCAAATGGACGTTGATAAATACTTCCGTCATCAAGACGAGAGAATGGCAACCCCATATGCTCTAATTCGAGGATAGCCTCTGGCCCTGTTTTACACATATATTCAATCGCATCTTGGTCACCGATGTAGTCGGAACCTTTCACGGTATCGTACATGTGCCATTCCCAGTTATCAGGATGAGTATTACCTAAAGCAACAGTAATACCGCCTTGTGCTGATACAGTATGAGAACGGGTTGGGAAGACTTTTGACAGAAGTGCGCAAGATAGGCCCATCTGTGAAATTTGTAATGCGGCACGCATACCTGCGCCACCCGCACCGATAACGATAGCGTCAAACTCTCTGATTGGCAGATTCATTTATGCACCCCACACAACAATTGTTCCGTAAATTAAATAAGCCAACAGACCTACAACGATAGCCAGCTGCAATACTAAACGAATTGCTAAAGGTTTAACGTAGTCAGTCAGCACTTGCCACATGCCAATCCACGCATGGACAAGAATCGAGAACAAGGTGAGGATTGTGAATACTTTCGTCACAGAAGAGGCGAAAAAGCCACGCCAGACTTCATAGGTAATGTCGTTAATAGCAACAAAACCAACAATGTAGAGTACGTAGAGTGCGATGACAATCGCAGAACCACGGATTAATAGCCAGTCCTGGATACCAGTACGGCCTAAAGCTGAAGCATTACTTACCATACTAAAATCCCCGCCAGAATTGCTAAAATCACGGTAATGACAAATGTAATTTTTGCAGATGAGTTACCAGCAGCAAGCGTTTCATCAACACAACCGAAATCCATTAGCATATGACGAATACCACCACAGATGTGGTAAGCCAAAGCAGTCAAGATGCCCCAAAGAATGAACTTAGCAAAAAAGCCAGTCATTATTTCAGACGCGTATTGAAAACCTTCTGGAGAGGAGAGAGATGTCCCTAACAACCAAAGCAGAATACCAACTGCGATGAGAGTAATGACGCCAGAGACACGGTGCAAGATCGAAGATATTGCAGTGATCGGGAAGTGAATCGTCTGCAAATCAAGGTTGACAGGTCTTTGTTTTTTCACAATTTTGCCCACACAGCTCTTTATTATTTTCCATCCTCCGGACCTGGGGTGGAAATCAGACAGCGACAGGGGTACAAAATGCAACTTAACACAAACTCTAATCCATCATGTTTAAATAAAGTTGCATACTGATCACGCTGGGAACTCCTACTACAGGGTAATCCGGAGACCTGCCGCTAGTATAAAGTCTTCACAATGCCATTACAATTCCCACACAAAATGTTTGGAGACATTTAGCCCGAACAGTGAGAAGGATCACGATTTAAACATTTTGTATAAATGTGCTTATCTTATTTGACAATGATTCAACATTTATCTTACATATAGGTCTGGCAGAATTATCTTAACGGTGCTGTTTACCCTTCATCGGAAAAGAAAAAACGTGAATGTTGCAATGTTAAATACTCTTCAATTTGAACTATGATGGGTATTAATAACAAAAGTTATGAAAGTTGTTCCTCTTACCACAAATAATGATATTGTAGGGAAAACAACAAAAAGAACATAACATCTACACACTCATAAACAACCTAATTACATTGTCGTCGGTCTCAGATTTCAGGTTTTATGTGATAGCGAGCTGATTTCCAAAGCATACCGGTAGAACAATGCACGAAGACACAGTATAACGCTGAGCTTCTGGGTTGTTGGGTGTCGATTATCAAGCGCTAAGGAGACCGTAATGGCTGATAACAAAGCTAAGCTAACGACTGGTAGTAAGGGTGATATTGACCTAGATATTTTAAGCCCAACGATTGGTCAAGACGTTATCGATGTCCGAACTTTAGGTTCTAAAGGGTTCTTTACCTACGACCCTGGTTTTACTTCTACTGCATCCTGTGAATCAAAAATCACCTATATCGATGGTGATCAAGGCATTCTGTTGCACCGTGGTTTCCCTATCGATCAACTCGCCACTGAAGCCTCTTATCTCGAAGTTTGTTATATCCTGCTATACGGTGAAGCACCGACTCAAGAACAATATGACGTATTTAAAAATACGGTGACTCGCCATACAATGATCCATGAGCAAATTACACGCATGCTTAATGGTTTCCGCCGTGACTCACACCCGATGGCCGTTTTATGTGGTGTTACGGGGGCATTAGCCGCGTTCTATCACGATGCGTTGGATGTTAACAACCCACGTCACCGTGAAATTACGGCTTATCGCCTGCTGTCAAAAATGCCAACAGTTGCAGCGATGTGTTACAAATATTCAATTGGCCAACCTTTTGTTTATCCACGTAATGACCTGTCATACGCGGGTAATTTCTTGCACATGATGTTCTCTACACCCTGTGAAGAATACACGGTTAATCCTGTTTTAGAGCGCGCAATGGATCGTATTTTGATTCTGCACGCTGACCACGAGCAAAACGCCTCAACATCTACAGTTCGTACTGCGGGTTCATCTGGTGCAAACCCATTTGCTTGTATCGCAGCGGGTATTGCATCACTGTGGGGGCCTGCTCATGGTGGTGCTAACGAAGCTTGCTTGCGTATGTTGGAAGAAATCCAAACCGTCGAGCACATCCCAGCATTTATCGAGCGCGCTAAAGACAAAAATGACTCTTTCCGCTTAATGGGCTTCGGCCACCGTGTTTATAAAAACCATGACCCACGTGCAACAGTAATGCGTGAAACTTGCCATGAAGTTCTAAACGAACTTGGCCTGAATGACAGTTTGCTAGAAGTCGCAATGGAGCTGGAACGTATCGCATTAAACGACCCGTACTTCATTGAGAAAAAACTGTACCCGAACGTTGACTTCTATTCAGGTATCATCTTGAAAGCAATGGGTATTCCTTCTTCAATGTTTACTGTTATTTTTGCCATTGCACGTACTATTGGCTGGATTGCACATTGGAATGAAATGCACGATGACGGCTTGAAAATTGCTCGCCCTCGTCAGTTGTACACGGGTTATGATAAACGTGAATTCAACTCAGAATTAGCAAAAAAATAATATTTAATTAAATCTACCCCTACACATGCTAAGGCCTCGAATTTTCGGGGCTTTTTTCATTTTTGTTTACCGAAGTTGTTTAACTTACTGTTGTTGATATTCCCTTGGTGTCATCCCACTCATTTTACGGAAAAAACTAATAAATGCGCTATCGCTTGTTAGACCAAGTTCTTGAGTAATATAGTGATAGGGTTTTTCTTGTGCGAGTAATTCAATCGCTTTAATGTAACGCCATTGTTGACGCCATGCTTGATAATTCATTCCTGTTTCTTTAAAAAAAATCCGGGTAATCGTCTTCTCACTCGCCCCAACAGTTTGTGCTAATTGGTTTAAATTTGGAGGTAATTGTTCGATATCAACCCCTTTAAAACGCCTATCTTGCGGTAATGGTAGCAGTGTTGGCTCTAAAGTTGCACTTTGTAACTCATCGATAAATACGGGCAATAAATTAGCTAAATTCCCTTGTTGCCAATCACTATCAAATGGCGCAATCGCAATACGTTCAAGTACTTCTCTCAATAAGGATGAAATGCTTAATATCATCACTTCATTCCCTATTCTGTCAGCGTATTCTTGCGCTAAATAAACCGAACGGTAACCCACTGATGCCCGCATTTGAGCCCGATGAAGAACAAATGGTGGGATCCAAGCCACCCTTCCCGGAGGAAGTAAAGACAAACGATTTTCCAGTGAAATTCGTATACATCCTTGTTGTGTAAAAAGAAGTTGTCCCATTTCATGTTTATGAAAGCCAGAGTCATGCTGCCCCATTTTTGCTGCAATTCCCAATACTGGCGAGCGGTACCAGTGAGTTTGAAATTCATCTGTTTGATTTAGCCAAGCCATAATGTCTCTTTTTTGATATTTATAGTCTTTATTATTGTAATAAGACAATAAAAATAACACTAAACTGCCTGCCATTGAATCGTTGTATCTAATTAGACCCTTTATTTTTAGTAGATTGGCAGGAAAAAAAGTATGAAACACCCTCTTTCATTATGGCTTGCTGTTGCCTTGATGATGTTTCCACAAATTGTGGAGACCATATACAGCCCCGCACTCACTGATATCGCTAGTGCTTTCTCAGTAAATGCGGAACAAGCTTCACAAACGCTATCGCTTTATTTCTTTGCTTTTGCATTAGGCGTGGTGTTTTGGGGCCGCATGTGTGACACCTTAGGGCGCCGCCCGACTATTCTGGCGGGTTTATTGATATATGGTATTGCGTCTATTGGCGCGTTATTTGTCACACATTTTTATTTATTATTACTAATGAGAATGTTGTCAGCCTTTGGCGCTGCCGTAGGTTCAATTGGTACACAAACCGCCATGCGCGATAGCTACCAAGGCCATGAATTAGCCAAAGTTTTTTCTATTATGGGCGTTGCTTTGGCTATCAGCCCTGCTTTAGGGATGTTATCTGGTGCTGGACTCGTTAATTTTGGTGGTTATCAAACCGTTTTTATCGGCTTAGCGATTTTAGCTGTGGTGCTTTTTCTCTGGTCAATCTGTCGTTTACCCGAGACTAAGCCTAAAACCGTGACTCATATCTCATTTATTAAGACATTTTTACGCATGATCGCAGATAAAGAAATTGTTAGAAATGTGATCTTGATAGCATTTTTCAACATTAATTTATTTAGCTATTATCAGCTGGCACCATTCAGTTTTGAACAATTAATGCTCACTCAACAACAGTTTGGATTAACTGGGATTTTATTAGCACTTGGAGTCGGTTTAGGTTCGATATCAAATCGCTATTTATTGGCTAAAAAACACACATCTGAACAACTTGTTAAGCTTGCCAGCCTCATTTCATTGGTGAGTGGTTGTTTAGTTTTTGTGCTAATGGATTCAATTTGGTTTGTTTTACCCGTTATTGGCATTGTTATTGGTTATGGAATTGCGATCCCGAACATACTTGCCCATGCATTAAACCGTTATGGTGAACAAAAAGGCACCGCCGGCGCCATTTTAGGGTTATTTTACTACATCGGGCTCGCCATTGGTTTGATGGTTGCAGGTTGGAGCCAGCACTTAGGTTTAGTGTTAACTATTTCAAGTGCAGTATTGGTTTTCGCATCGTTAAAATACCGAACCCAATAGCTATTTTTATTTTTATTTTCAATAGATTATAAATATTCTAAGTATTTCGAATCACCGCTAGGCGGCAAAAGAGTGAAGCCCTAGGAGCATATATAAGTATGTGACTAGGGTTCGTGAATGCAGCCAACAACGCTTTGATGTAAAAGGCGGCAAAAATTTAATTCTCTAAATAGTTCGAGTTGTGGCTAGGCGGCGAATAAGGGTATCTTGGGGAGCATACAAAAGTATGTGACCCAAGTAGCCGAGTGAAGCCAACACAGCCACAGTTCGAAATATGGCGAGAATTTAGGCAGGGTTATCGATATCGATAAACTCCGCATCTAACCCATGTTCATCTACAAGCCACTTAGTCAGCGCTTTAATCCCATAACGTTCCGTTGCGTGATGCCCTGCACTGTAGAAATGGATCCCCATTTCCCTTGCTATATGAATGGTTTGTTCCGAAACTTCACCTGTTACAAAGGCATCAACACCAAATTCAGCCGCTTGTAGGATGAAGCCTTGCCCTCCCCCTGTACACCATGCGATTTGACGAATTTCTTCTTTTGCATTATCACCACAATGTAGGACTTTACGACCAAGGCGAGTTTCTAAACGAGACGTTAATTCTGAAGGAGTAATCGGTTGATCAAAAAAACCAAATGGCATTAATGGGTCGATTTGGCCATTTACCTGCACCCCCATAATATAGGCAAGCTGGGTATTATTACCTAATTGATGATGTGCATCTAATGGAAGGTGATAACCATACAGGTTGATATCATTCGCTAATAATGTTTTTAAGCGATTTCTCTTCATTCCTTTGATAATGGCGGGCTCATTTTTCCAAAAATAGCCATGATGAACAATGATGGCATCGGCTTTCTTTTCAACGGCAACATCCAATAATGCTTGGCAAGCTGTCACACCGGTGATGATTTTATGTACATGTGGTCGCCCTTCAACTTGCAATCCATTCGGTGCAAAATCTTGGAACTCACTAACTTTCAATTCGTCATTAATGATTTCTTCTAATCTTAAGTTATGCATTATGTTGTCCTTTTTACTGCACAGCTAAACGGTTTATCCACCAGTTTGAACGTAATTGACTGATAATCAATAAGCATAAACGGAAACATGATTTTCTTCTGTGTTATTTGAAGTATATAGAATAAAAATAGGCGGGATTAAAAACAAAACCCCCACAATTCAATATTGCAGGGGTTATTACTCACCATTAAGCACTAAATTAACGATGGCCTTCTAGGGTTGTTTCTGAACGTTCTAGCCAAACAGGTTTATCACTGGTTTTTGCCCAAACCTTATGTAAATGACTATAAAACTTTGCTCTTTTTGGATAAAAAACCATAACCGGAAACGCAATAATGCCAGCTGTTACAGCAGCAGTGCGGCGTGCAAGTACCTGATTACGGGAATATTCGCGATATGTGGACATCGGTATCCTCCTTCAGTTGCCACTTTATTTGTCGATTCCAGCTTTGCTCTATCATTCCCCATTAACACACATTTCCCATTAACACAGTAGTAAAGAGCGACTAAAACCGGACAGATAATATGAAATATATTGACTGTAGATAGGATATCGCAAATTGTGTAATAAAACTACTCATCTGACCACTTAATCTGTAAATTTTTCTAAAAAATCTGCTCATTCCGTATTTTTATTACATTTTTTAACCAATCAATGTTTTAATTATACATTTAAATCACAATAATTTAACAAACAAGGCCGTACGCCGCTTTCTCTATTAAGCTCTCTATTTTTGCTAAATAAACAGCCATTTTTATACTTTTTTTACACCCTACCCGTGCTTTTTATCAGCTTCTTTACAGCGAACTCTTTAGCCTTATCACATGGAAATAATAAGGAGAAAATACTGTGTCATTACTTTCCATTATTGGGGCAGTTCTCGTTGTTTTACTGCTGACGTATCTGATTTATGCCCTGCTTAACGCGGAGGATTTCTGATATGACTACCACCACATTGCTATTTTTAGGTAGTTTTTTACTGTTCTTATTCATCTTAGCAAAGCCTTTAGGCAATGCTATTGCTCGGTTAATCGACAATGATATACCTCATCGGTTAGCAAGCAGTGAGTCCTTACTTTGGCGTTTAACCGGAGTCAAACAGCCAGGAAGAGACATGGCTGAGATGAATTGGAAACAATATGCCTTAGCGATTGTATTATTTAATCTTTTAGGTTTTATTTTATTATTCGTTATCTTAATCTGCCAAGGCCGTTTGCCCCTTAACCCTCAACACTTTGAAGGGATGAGCTGGGATTTAGCCTTTAATACCGCCGTTAGTTTCATTACTAATACTAACTGGCAAGCTTATAGCGGCGAAAATACATTAAGTTATTTGAGCCAAATGGCCGGGTTGACGGTACAAAACTTCCTTTCCGCGGCAACAGGTATTGCCGTTGCTTTCGCAATTATTCGCGCTTTTTCACACCATGGTAGTAAAACTGTCGGTAATGCGTGGTTAGATATTTACCGAATTACGGTGTATTTACTCTTTCCTTTAGCGATTATTTTTGCATTATTTTTTGTCAGCCAAGGGGTTATTCAAAATTATTCCAGTTATTTACTTATTCACCCTTTAGATAACAGTGAACAACTATTGCCGATGGGGCCAGTAGCTTCCCAAGAAGCGATAAAATTGCTCGGCACCAATGGTGGCGGCTTCTTTGGCGCTAACTCATCACATCCTTTTGAAAACCCAACCGCACTGAGTAATTTTGTGCAAATGTTTGCTATTTTCCTGATCCCTACTGCACTTTGCTTTGCTTTTGGTCGTGCAGTTGGTAACAACAAACAAGGCCATACTTTACTCTGGGTTATGGGGATCATTTTTGTGGTTGCCGCCATCGTTGTGGTTAAGGCTGAATATGTGGGAAACCCATTTTTAACCGAACTACATGCCACTAGCTCTGCCAATATGGAAGGAAAAGAGAGCCGCTTTGGGATTGTTGGTTCCGCTTTGTTTGCTGTCGTTACCACTGCCGCATCTTGCGGAGCAGTTAACGCCATGCATGACTCCTTTACCGCAATGGGCGGAATGGTACCGATGTGGTTAATGCAAATTGGTGAAGTGGTCTTTGGTGGCGTTGGTTCCGGCTTATACGGTATGTTGCTGTTTGTGCTACTCGCTGTCTTCCTTGCTGGACTTATGATTGGTCGTACGCCTGAATACCTCGGTAAAAAAATCGAAGTTCGAGAAATGAAAATGGTGGCACTGGCGATTTTAGTCACCCCAACCTTAGTGCTACTTGGTACCACTCTTTCATTAATAACCGAAGCGGGCCGTGCAGGAATTTTAAACTCTGGAGCGCATGGGTTTAGTGAAGTGTTATACGCCTTTTCTTCTGCGGCTAATAATAACGGTAGCGCTTTTGCTGGGCTCAGCGCTAACACTCCGTTTTACAATGTGCTACTTGCCATTACGATGTTTATAGGCCGCTTTGGTGTCATTCTTCCTGTCTTGGCTATCGCAGGTTCCATGGCCAATAAGAAACCCCAAGCCAAAAGCCATGCCACATTGCCGACAACTGGCCCATTATTTATTGGCTTACTGGTTTTCACCGTACTTCTCATTGGCGCACTGACCTTTGTACCCGCTCTTGCATTAGGCCCTATCGCTGAGCAATTACACATTGGTTTTGCCGGATAATGAGGAAAAAAAAATGAAAAACAAACAAACTAAATTATTCAATAATCAATTAATTAAACAATCCATTATTGAATCTATCAAAAAATGTACACCACAAGCACAATGGCGTAACCCAGTCATGTTTGTAGTTTTTATTGGCAGTATTATCACCACGTTACTCTGGTTAGCGATGGTAACGGGTTACACACAAGGCAGTGCTTGGTTCAGCGGAATGATCACCCTTTGGCTGTGGTTCACGGTTATTTTTGCCAACTTTGCAGAAGCGCTTGCTGAAGGGCGAAGTAAAGCACAAGCTCAAAGCTTAAAAGGCGTAAAGCAACAAAGTAGCGCAACGCGGCTAGCGTCTGCCTCATTGGAGGCGAACCAAGATATCGTGAGTTCAGATCAGTTACGTAAAGGCGATATTGTGTTGATCCGTGCCGGAGAAACCATTCCTTGCGATGGCGAAGTCATCGAAGGTGGTGCTTCCGTGGATGAAAGTGCCATCACGGGGGAATCCGCTCCCGTGATCCGCGAATCTGGTGGTGATTTCTCTTCAGTGACAGGCGGAACTCGCGTACTTTCCGATTGGCTGATAGTCGAGTGTACCGTCAATCCCGGTGAAACCTTCTTAGATAGAATGATTTCCATGGTTGAAGGCGCACAACGCCGTAAAACCCCCAATGAAATCGCGCTCACTATTTTATTAACTGCACTGACTATTATCTTTGTGTTAGTTTGTGCCACCTTGTACCCATTCACCGTTTTTGCCGCAGAGCATGCAGGCGCAGGCAGTGCCGTTTCTATTTTAGTGTTAATAGCGTTATTAGTGTGCTTAATTCCAACAACCATCGGTGGCTTACTTTCATCTATTGGTGTGGCAGGGATGAGCCGCATGCTAGGAGCAAATGTAATTGCCACCAGCGGCCGTGCTGTAGAGGCAGCAGGTGATGTCGACGTTCTATTACTTGATAAAACGGGGACCATTACACTGGGAAACCGCCAAGCCTCTGAATTTTTACCGCTAACAGGTATTACAGAGCAGCAACTGGCGGATGCCGCACAACTATCGTCTTTAGCGGATGAAACCCCAGAAGGACGCAGTATTGTGGTCTTGGCAAAACAAAAATTTAATTTACGTGAAAGAGATATTCATGCCCTGAATGCAACTTTTGTTCCTTTCTCCGCAATGACACGTATGAGTGGTGTCAATATTGGCGAGCGAATGATCCGCAAGGGCTCTGCGGATGCCATCCGCCGTTATATCGAAGCCAATCACAGTAAATTTCCTGTCGAAGCGGATCAACTGGTCGAAAAAGTGGCCCATTTAGGCGGAACGCCACTTGTGGTGGTTGATAATAAAACGGTTTTAGGTGTCGTAGCATTAAAAGATATCGTCAAAGGGGGCATGAAAGAACGCTTCGCCCAAATGCGTAGTATGGGCATCAAAACGGTGATGATCACCGGAGATAACCATTTAACAGCAGCCGCAATTGCAGCCGAAGCAGGCGTCGATGATTTTCTTGCAGAAGCGACACCAGAAGCCAAACTAGCGTTGATCCGCCAATATCAATCTGAGGGTCGCTTAGTTGCTATGACCGGTGACGGCACCAACGATGCGCCAGCACTCGCGCAAGCGGATGTCGCAGTCGCAATGAACTCAGGTACCCAAGCCGCAAAAGAAGCCGGTAACATGGTGGATTTAGACTCCAACCCAACCAAACTGATTGAAGTGGTGCATATTGGTAAACAAATGCTAATGACCCGTGGCTCATTAACCACCTTCAGTATTGCTAATGATATTGCTAAATATTTTGCCATTATCCCTGCCGCTTTTGCCGTAACATGGCCACAGTTAAATGCGTTAAATATTATGCAATTACATTCACCCGCATCCGCTATCCTTTCTGCCGTTATCTTCAACGCATTGATTATTATCTTCTTGATCCCCCTCGCCATTAAAGGGGTCAACTATCGCCCAATGAGCTCTCAATCATTATTGCAACGTAATTTAGGCATATATGGCTTAGGCGGGTTAATTGTGCCATTTGTTGGGATCAAACTGATTGATCTGCTTATTAGTCTCTTTGGAATATAAGGAATTGATTATGAATATGATCCGTTCGTCGATGATTATGTTATTTATACTCACCATTTTTACAGGTATTGCTTACCCATTAATGGTGACTGGCCTCGCTAATATTTTTTTTCCATGGCAGGCTCACGGTTCTTTACTCACACAAGATGAGCGCATTGTTGGTTCTGCCTTAATCGGGCAAAATGTGGGTAATATTCGCTATTTTCACGGTCGCCCCTCAGCAACTGTCGATATCCCCTACAATACCTTAGCTTCTGGTGGAAGTAATTTGGCTGTCAGTAACCCATTATTACAACAAACGATGGCAGAGCGTAGCGAACAACTGCGCGCAGAGAACCCCGATGCAGGTAATGCCATCCCAGTAGATTTACTCACGTCTTCCGCCAGTGGCTTAGACCCCAATATTTCTATTGATGCAGCGTTATACCAAGCTCCACGTATTGCAAAAAGCAGGCAAATTCCATTAGATACAGTAAAATCATTGATAGAAACGCATACTGAACAGGCATTGTTGCCCTTTTTAGGTGAACCCGTCATTAATGTGCTAAAACTGAACTTAGCACTTGATGAATATCAACAACAAATAAACAGTCAAACTCACTAGGGGCTGTGATGGACAATCAAGAACCTATTCGCCCTAACCCTGATGAACTCTTGGTCAAAGCCAATGAAATTGGGCGTGGCAAATTAAAGATTTTTTTCGGTGCCTGTGCTGGTGTTGGAAAAACGTATGCCATGCTGCAAGAAGCACAGAGACTCAGAGCTCAAGGGCTAGATGTGCTGATTGGCGTAGTAGAAACCCATGAAAGAGAAGAAACGGCCGCGCTACTTGACGGCCTTTCTCTGTTGCCACCTAGGCGCATAACTCATCACGGTCGCCGCCTAAATGGTTTCGATATTGACGCAGCAATTGCTAGGCATCCAGCCATAATTTTAATGGATGAATTAGCATTTAGTAACCCCCATGGCAGCCGCCACCCTAAACGTTGGCAAGATGTCGAAGAACTCCTTGATGCCGGAATTGACGTACTGACAACCATCAACGTTCAACACATTGAAAGCCTGAATGACATCGTGGGAAGTATTACAGGTATTCGCGTACGTGAAACAGTTCCAGATCATATTTTTGATGCAGCTGATGAGGTGGTATTAGTTGATCTTCCTCCTGACGACCTACGACAACGCCTTAAAGAAGGCAAAGTGTATATACCGGGGCAAGCCGAACGCGCTATTGAGCATTTTTTCCGCAAAGGAAACTTAATTGCACTGCGTGAGCTGGCTCTTCGGCGTACTGCTGACCGGGTTGATGACCAGATGCGTGAATTTCGTGATGGTAAAGGCCAAGCCCCCGTATGGCACACTCGCGATGGGCTCTTGCTATGCATTGGCCATAATACCGGAAATGAAAAATTAGTCCGTACTGCCGCACGACTTGCTGCAAAATTCGGTAGTGTCTGGCATGCTGTTTATGTTGAAACTCCCTCACTTCATCAGCTACCTGAAACCCAGCGTAGAGCTATCTTAAAAGCGTTGCGTCTTGCTCAAGACTTAGGTGCAGAAACAGCAACTTTATCCGACCCTTCGGAAGAAAAAGCGATATTACGTTATGCCCGAGAACATAATTTAGGGAAGATATTGATTGGTCGGCGTAATAAAGTAAACAAATGGTTTAAGCTCAATTTACGTCCCGGTTTTGCCGATCGTCTTGGTAAGCTCGGCCCTGATCTGGATTTAGTGATCGTCGCACTTGAAGAGAAAAGTGAGTGGGACAAAGAACCAGAAAGAAAGCCGTTCTCTGAAAAATGGCGATCGGATATGAATGGCTATTTAATGGCTATTGTGATGTGTGCTGCTATCACCTTATTTTCGCGCACCTTTTTATTGGCCCTCGATAAAGCCAACCTCGTGACACTCTATCTATTAGGTGTCGTGTTAATCGCATTATTTTATGGCCGACGCCCCTCTGTCTTCGCCGCTCTGGTCAACGTGATCAGTTTTGACCTGTTCTTTGTTCAACCCCATTTCTCCCTTGCTATCATGGATATGCAATATTTAGTCACGTTTACAGTGATGCTAATTGTGGGGGTTGTTGTGGGGAATTTAACTGCAGGTATGCGCTACCAAGCTCGTATCGCTCGGTATCGAGAGCAGCGAACACGTCACCTATATGAAATGACAAAAGAATTAGGACAAGCTATCACGACTGATGATATTGGGAGAACTGGGTACCATTTCCTTAATAATGCATTTCAAGCCAAAAGCTGCTTACTGCTCCCCGATGAAAACGACCAGTTATCACCATTAAAATGTGAAGGCCACAGTGAAATGCTGATTGATAAAGCCATTGCTAAATGGTGTTTTGATAAGCGGCAACCCGCCGGTGCTGGTACGGATACACTACCAAGCGTTCCCTATCAATTGCAACCTATCATCACTGCCGATCAAACCCTTGCCGTTCTTGCCATTGAACCAAGAAACATGCGCCAGTTATTGATCCCAGAACAGCAACGCATGCTGCAAACCTTTACAGGACTGATTGCGAGTGCTCTTGCACGTCTGCAGCTGACAAAACAAGCTGAATCAGCCAAATTAGATATTGAACGAGAACAACTAAGAAACTCCTTACTTGCCGCACTGTCTCATGACCTAAAAACACCGCTCACCGTTTTATTCGGCCAAACCGAAATCTTAATGTTGAATTTGTCTGCGGAAAAATCACCACTAACAGAACAAGTGAACCAAATGCGCCAGCAAGTACTTAGCACTTCGCGCTTGGTGAATAATTTACTGGATATGGCTCGCTTACAATCTGGCAGTATTCAGCCCAATTTAGCGTGGGAATCACTGCAAGAAATTACCAGTAGTGCTGTTAGAACCTTAGATTACACCTTACACAGCCATCCTTTAGAAATTGATATTCCAGCAGACTTACTACTTTATTGTGATGCTAACTTGATTGAACGGGTGCTAATCAACCTATTAGAAAATGCCGTAAAATACAGTCATGACGATACCCCGATTGGTATTCGAGCTACAGTTGAAGGGCAAAAAATTCATATTGAAATATGGGATGCCAGCAATGCGATTCCAAACGGACAAGAAAAAACCATTTTTGATAAATTTTCTCGGGCGCAAAAAGAGTCCGCAATTCCAGGAGTTGGCTTAGGGCTCGCCATTTGTCGTGCTATTATTCAGTTACATGAAGGCGAAATTTGGGCGCAAAATAATAATAAAGGTGGAGCGAGTTTCCATTTTGTCTTACCTTTAAAGCAACTACCTGATATCGAAGTAGAAACATAAAAGGATTAACAATATTGTGAGTACTAGCCATCAAATTCTGGTTGTTGAAGATGAAAAAGAAATCCGCCGCTTTGTTCGTTTAGCGCTGGAAGGTGAAGGCTGGAAGGTATTTGAGGCGGAAAATTACCAACGCGGCCTCATTGAATCCGGTACGCGACAACCTGATTTGTTAATTTTAGACCTTGGCTTACCCGATGGTGATGGGCTTGATTTAATTCGTGATCTACGTCAGTGGAGTAGTATTCCGATTATTGTTTTATCCGCTCGTGAAGAAGAATCACAAAAAGTGGCAGCATTGGATGCAGGTGCTGATGATTACCTCACAAAACCCTTCGGAATTAGTGAGTTACTGGCTCGAGTTAGAGTGGCTTTACGGCGCTTCGGCAAAGCCACTCAAGAAAACTCAAAATGCCAGTTTGGGGATATTACCATCGACTTTATTAATCGTGTCGTGACCAAACAAAATGAAGAACTTCATCTAACCCCGATTGAATTTCGTTTACTCAGTGAACTCGTGGCTAACAGCGGTAAAGTATTAACTCAGAGGCACTTATTACTGCAAGTCTGGGGGCCTAATTATGTGGAACATAATCATTACTTACGCATCTACATGGGCCATCTACGGCAAAAATTAGAAAATGACCCAGCACGCCCTATTCACTTATTAACCGAAACAGGAATTGGTTATCGGTTTATGCCTTAACAGATGACCATTTATTGAATTCTAGGAATCTTACCGATAGTTTAAATTAAAAGACTGCTTATAATTTACTCACCTTTTTTCTATGGAGAGAAATTCGTGCAATCACTCACAGCCCAACTATCAAACCGTTTTTCATCTGCTTTAGTCCTTTTTTTAAGTGTTTTTGTGACTACTCAAGCCCTTGCGTTAAGCCCTGAAGAAAAAATGCGTACTGAATCATTATTAGCTGAGCTTGGTAAACAACAAAACCTTACTTTTACACGTAATGGCACTGAATATTCTGCCGCTGACGCAGAATCTCATTTGCGATTAAAACTGCGTAAAACAGAAAAACGTCTCAAAACTGTAGAACAATTTATTGATAACGTAGCTTCAAAATCGTCCATTACTGGCGAAGAGTACCAAGTCAAAGATGCTCAAGGTAATGTGACTTCCGCGAATGAATATCTGCATGAATTATTAAAAGAAAAAGTGGATAACAAACACGAGTAGGTTCTGTAGGCTTTGTAGATTACTATAAAAAACGCTGACATTTATTTGTCAGCGTTTTTTGTGCTAATACTCGATCTGGCCCCTAAATAATTTGTACCACAGGTAGGCGGCAAATTAAGTTATCCCGTGAGCATACATAAGTATGTGACTCGGGTAACTTAATGAAGCCAACACCCCTGTGGTGCAAAGTATGACGGGGACATCAAATTAAGAATTTTCGAGTTTCGCCCAAGTATCACGCAACCCCACAGTCCGGTTAAAGACTAAATGTTCTGCACTACTTAACTTGTTATCCGCACAGAAATAGCCTTCGCGTTCAAACTGATACGCTTTTTCTGCCACGGCATTTTTCAGGCTCGGCTCAACAAAACCTTGACGAATAACCAGTGAATCTGGATTGATAACCGATAAGAAATCGTCTTCTGCACCTGGGTTTGGCACAGTGAATAAACGGTCATACAGACGAATTTCTGCAGGTAATGCGTGAGCGACACTTACCCAATGAATAACGCCTTTCACTTTACGGCCATCTGCTGGGTCTTTATTTAATGTGCCTGCATCATAAGTACAGTAGATGGTTGTGATGTTACCATCTGCGTCTTTTTCAACACGCTCTGCTTTAATAATGTATGCATTACGCAAACGAACTTCTTTGCCTAATACTAAACGCTTATATTGGCGGTTCGCTTCCTCACGGAAATCTGCACGGTCGATATAAATTTCATTGCTAAATGGCACTTGGCGCGTTCCCATCTCCGGTTTATTTGGATGGTTTGGCGCTGTTAAAATCTCTTCACCCGCTGGCATGTTTTCAATCACCACACGAACTGGGTCAATAACCGCCATAGCACGTGGTGCTGACTCATTCAGATCATCACGAATACAAGACTCTAAAGAGGCCATTTCAACGTTGTTGTCTTGTTTTGTCACACCAATACGTTGGCAAAATTCACGGATAGAGGCTGCAGTATAACCACGACGGCGTAAGCCTGATATGGTTAACATACGAGGGTCATCCCAACCATGCACGTGTTTTTCAGTGACTAATTGGTTTAATTTACGCTTAGACATCACCGTGTATTCCAAATTCAGACGAGAAAACTCGTACTGACGTGGATGGCAATCAATGGTGATATTGTCTAATACCCAATCATATAAACGACGGTTGTCTTGGAATTCTAAGGTACATAAAGAGTGTGTAATACCTTCTAATGCATCAGAAATACAATGCGTGAAGTCATACATTGGGTAAATGCACCATTTATTGCCAGATTGGTGATGTTCCGCAAATTTAATGCGATATAAAACCGGGTCGCGCATCACCATAAATGGGGATGCCATATCGATTTTCGCACGTAAACACGCTTTTCCTTCTTCGAAGCCACCCGCACGCATTTTTTCGAATAATGCTAAGTTATCTTCAATAAGGCGCTCACGGTATGGGCTATTTTTACCCGGCTCTTTCAATGTTCCACGATATTCGCGAATTTGATCTGGGCTGAGCTCGTCAACATAGGCTAAGCCTTTTTTGATCAGCTCAATTGCATATTGATACAAGGTATCAAAGTAGTCAGAGGAATAGCGAACATTACCGCTCCACTCAAAACCAAGCCATTTAACATCTTCTTGAATCGAGTTAACGTATTCGACATCTTCTTTTACAGGGTTTGTATCATCAAAACGCAAATTACATTGGCCTTGATAATCCTTGGCAATGCCAAAATTCAAGCAGATTGATTTCGCATGACCAATATGTAAATAACCATTCGGTTCAGGTGGAAAACGCGTATGCACTGACGTGTGTTTTCCGGTCGCCAGATCTTCATCTATGATCTGACGGATAAAATTTGTTGGGCGAGCATCTGCCTCATTCATTGTCATCATTCCTCAATGCCAAAAGCGCGCTAAAAGCGTGTAGTAACTAAATATATTCTACCATAATCAATCAGGAAACAACCGTTTGATTGCGCCAAGTGCGGCAAAAGCGATGATCAGAAGGAATTTAGGACAAAAACCTCATTTTTGCCTACCGAAATACGCGATTTTAAACCAGTAACATAACAGCTAAAACCACGAGTAACAGTAGTGGATAACTTTGGGCATGACGTTTATCGCTAAGGTAAGGCATTAATAAAGAAGCAAAACGTATCCCTAGCCACGATGTCACAATTAAAATTAATGCCCCTTTGATATAGATCATCCCCAGAAAGCCCGATCCGAGGTCAATGTGTTTATCAATAGCGAAATAAAAATAGGTTAATGTACCCGTGATCGCCATTGGTAATGTCAATGGATTCGCAAAGGCAGCGGCTTGGATCATACTGGCACCACGGCGCCGCATTAATGGAACAGTCATCACACTGCCACCAACACCTAAAAATGCCGCTACCGCGCCAATCACCACACCAATCGGAGTATCTGCAAAAATACCACCACGAGAGAGTTGTATCCCCGTAGATTCTGTCTTCATAAAACCGGGACGAATAAAACAATCTAAAATAGTGATGATGAGATAGCCAATAAATATCCAACGAATTAATGCATTATCTACCGATAACGCCACAATCGCCCCAAATATCCCCCCCACTGAAATAGGGATAATAAATGGCTTTATAATTGGCCAGCTGAGATTTCCTTTTAAATAATGAGCGCGACTTGATAATGTTGATGAAAAAATCATCACGCAAGTGGATGTTGCCACCGCGATTTGCATCGCCACAGTTCCTGCATCGCTTTGTGGCCCCCATACTAAGGTAATTAGCGCATATAACAGTGGAACGGTGATAAAGCCGCCACCAAAACCAAATAGTGCGGTGGTGATCCCCGAAATAAAGCCAAATAAGCACAGAAGCAGTTCCACAGAAAATTCCTCATCAGTCATTGAGAAAATATCTTATCGATGAAAAAAGCCCCTTGCTTATGCAGATTTGACAACCTTGTTTGAGATTTCGCCAATGTTATTAATAAATGCAATTTTTTAATACGAAAAATAGAGTGTTTTTACACTCTATTTTTAACGTATTATTCATAACTACCTTTCATACTAGTCATAAAATAAAATTTTGGTAAATTAACCAATCGCATCTTTCTCTTTCTGATTTCCTCTATGTTTTTTTAAGTACGCTTCTATTTTCTTTTCTACTTTATCATTACATTCTTTTACCCAGATACGGTTATTAGGGTTTTGTTGCTTACATTTATCACCTTCATTTGATATTTTAAGTAAATCAACATATGTATCAAAATTCTTGAGGTAATATGCATCTTGCCCCTTTGGGTTATCTCTTGCGGCCATTTCTAAATAGTATTTAGCTTTATTAAAGTCCTGAGGGATCCCGCCGAGTCCATGTAAATAAATCGTCGAAAGATTTTTTCCTGCTACAATTACCTTATTACCATGAAGGTGGTAAGCTCGTTCATAATATGAAATTGCTTCTGGCATATTTACTTCCCCCCCATTACCATGCTGATAGTTTACCCCTGTAAATAACAGAGCTAACCCATTGTTAGAATTAATTTTTAATACTCTCTTCAAAAAGAAATTTGCCAGTGCACACTCTTCTTTTGCAGCTTTCACATTATGTAAATGCTTAAAATCGGTGCAACCAATTCTGAAAAAAGAAAATAAGGCATAATTATCATCTTCATTATTATTTTTTAATGCCCGATGATATAACTCAAGCACTTGCTGTTGGTTTGCAGGATAAGAAACTTTTTTAGGTAGGTCTGGGTCATAACGTAGTTCTGTTTCATTATACCCAATGGTATATAGACGATCTCTTACAGTTGGAATTAAAGGAGGATTTGTATTCCCTCCCCAAGTTGGAGTCCCGATAATGAACGCTCCTATAACGATAGACCATGAAAGCAACCTCACGAGATTTTTCCTAAATCATTGGTAAAGAGTGAAGTTGCATGAGGATAGCTTGTTATGGTGTCTGCAATTAAAAAGATACAGTCATCATTTGAGGGGAATGAAAAACCAACCATATTATCAATAAATTGATTAAAATTTTGTTGTAAATTAATCGTATTCGCTCGCTGGTGAAATAATACATCAACGACTTCAGTTTGCTTATTATTATCCCAACTTACCTTAGCCATTAATTTATGGAAATTACCATTCTCATCATAAAAATTGAGCTCATTTGCATTCAACTCAATTGCGTTAATGCCCATATTACTTAAATTTGTTAATTCATGGAATTGACTAATACCATCCGAATTTTTATCTTGCCAGACTTTTAACTCCAACCAAAACTTATCACTTGAATTAATAATTCTATCAGTATTACTGTCCAATTCAGATAAAGCAGAAAAGCCATCTTTCAGTCGTGTATTACTAATCTGTAGGCTATTGTTACCAAACAATTCGTTACCTGAATTAATCATGCCATCTTTATTTTTATCCCACACCAGTAATCCATCATCTGGGTGTACCCAGCCTGTTCGCGACTTAATTGCATTTCCTTTAAAATCGAATTCAACGCCAAAACTATCTACTAAAGTTTGTACACTATTACCATCTAAATCAATTACTAATGGTGTTTCGTAATCATCAGCCAAATTGTCTAAATTCTCATAAGCATCATCAGGCCAAAAGGGGATATTAATACCTTGCATGCCTGCTTTTTCTAGCTCTGACTGAACAAATTTACCACACGTTTTTTCCCCAGTTAAACTAAATGGATTATAATTCGGAGGCTGCGTTTTTCCTGTTTTATAATCATGCATAGCCGTATATAGATTATTGAAATGACTAAAAAACTGTTGATTATTTGATGTTATCGTCAATGTGGAAGCACTTTTATAACGAACATGATCATTAAAAGACAAATTATCTTTTGATGACCCCCAATCTTCTCCTGGACTAAGTCCCATGCTAATTTGTTCATAATTATGTGTCACAGGATTAATGCCTCGAATACTAATATAGGTATGTCCCCATTGTGATGTATTCCCCGTGTCTTCTCCTAACTGATTGTAAATTGGACTACCTTTAGGCGCCACATGAATGGTTATGCTGGGTGGCCCTATCTGCATCGGGTCATGACCTGCGCCTAAGTTTCTATGAATATTCATATCTTCTAGTTTATGGATCTGTAGGTGCTTTATTGACTCTGTCATAATACATATTCCTTATGTTATTACTTTGAATAAATCCCTAATATTTCTACAGATTTTTACCTTTATTTTAAATAAATAAATTATTTACCAATTATTTTATATAACCCCCATTTTTATGGGTAAATATTAACCTGCATAAAAAAAAGCAAATTAAATGATTTACTAATAATTTATAAATATAAATAATTACCATTCTTCTCGATAATCGAATGAAAATTGATAATTATATTTATTAAATTTAAATTTATGTTTTATATGCTTTTGAAGATTAGAGGCCCAATCAGAAAGCACATCAAAACAACCATTATTAATAATGTTTTCTTCAGGGTTAATAGTTTTTTCTATAATGCTACCATCATCCCCTAAGTCAAGAGAATACTCTTCACCAACATATTCTTCTGTTTGTTTATCAAACCAAACCAGATGAATTTTTAATCCCATTTTTTCTCCTTATAGATACTTTGTTATATTGCTTTTAGGCGCTTTTATTTTAATTACTCTCGTATTTCAGCCTCTCCACAAAGCTAACAATTAATTATATTTTCTTTATACACTGGACTCAATTGATACTGATTATCATTATTTGTTATGCCCTATATGATTATCTTTTTCTTATTTAAGCTGCATAAAAAAAGAGGGTGGCCTAAGCCACCCTCTTACTCACTTATAATATTAAACTGAATTATTTCAGAACATTATAAATAACAGTTTCACCTGCTTTCACGTCACCTTCAACTAAAATTTCGACGCCAGCAAAATCATCGATATTGCTGATGATAACAGGGCTAATCATTGATTTAGCATTGGCTTCAAGGAACGCGAGGTCTAAGTTCAGGATTGGTGTGCCAGCGGTTACTTCAGCACCTTCTTCCACTAAACGTGCGCAACCTTCGCCTTTCAGTGCAACCGTATCGATCCCCATATGAACAATGAGTTCAACACCGTTTTCTGTTTCAAGGCAGAATGCGTGGTTAGTTTCGAAAATTTTCACCACCGTACCTGACGCCGGCGCTAACACTTCGCTGCTTGTTGGTTTGATGGCAATACCATCGCCCACAATGCGGCTAGAAAACGCTTCATCTGGCACATCGTCAAGGGAGAACACTTGACCACTGACTGGCGCAACCAGAGATAAAATCACATTACCTTTTGTTTTCGCAGGCTCTGCGGCTTTTTTCTCTTCTGCTGCTGCAACTGGTGCAGAACCGGCAATAGGGCCTTTTGCAATTACTTCAGTCATTGCTTTTGCGACCAATTCAGCACGTGTACCGACAATCACTTGCACATTTTGTTTGCTTAAGCGGATAACACCTGAAGCGCCTAAACGTTTAGTCATCGCATCGTTAACAACTGCTGAATCTTTAACGCCTAAACGTAAACGTGTAATACAAGCATCAATACTGACGATGTTATCACTACCACCAACCGCTGCAACATATTGGCGAGCTTCTTTTTGAATATCGCTGTCACTGTTATCGGCAGGGCTAATGCTTTCGTCATAACCATCAATCGTTTCATCACCTGCGCTCTCTTCACGGCCTGGTGTTAACAGGTTGAATTTACGGATCATGAAACGGAAAATGACATAGTAAATGCAAAAGAAGACTAAGCCTTGAACAATCAACATATACCACTGAACGGCTAATGGGTTACGTGATTGCAATAACATATCGACTAAACCTGCGCTGAAACCGAACCCTGAAATCCATTCCATTGTTGCTGCGATATAAACCGAAATACCCGTTAACAATGCGTGGACTACGTACAGAATTGGCGCCACGAACATGAATGAGAATTCAAGTGGTTCAGTGATACCGGTGAAGAATGCCGCAAACGCACCAGCAATCATAATACCAGCCACTTTGGCTTTGTTTTCCGGGCGAGCACAGTGGTAAATCGCTAATGCCGCACCAGGTAAACCAAACATCATGATTGGGAAGAAGCCTGCTTGATAGCGACCAGTGATACCTACCGTTGCCAAGCCGGCATCAATTGACTTAGCGCCGCCTAAGAAGTTCGGAATATCATTGATCCCAGCAACGTCAAACCAGAACACAGAGTTAAGTGCGTGGTGTAGACCAACAGGAATTAATAAACGGTTGAAGAAGGCATAAATACCCGCTCCCACAGAACCTAAATCTTTAATGCTTTCACCGAAAGAAACCAAACCATTATATACCACCGGCCAAACATACATCAGAATGAAGGCTAAGATGATCATTAAGAATGATGTCAAAATCGGCACGAGGCGACGACCGCTAAAGAAAGACAACGCTTTTGGTAGCTCTACGCCACTGTAGCGGTTGTACAATTCAGCAGACAATACCCCAACTAAGATACCCACGAATTGGTTATTTATTTTACCGAATGCCGCAGGAACGCTTTCCAACGGAACATTCATGATCATGGAATAAGATGCTGGCGAACACAGTGTTGTCACGACTAAAAAGCCAACAAAACCGGTCAGCGCAGCCGCACCGTCCTTATCTTTTGACATTCCATAAGCAACACCAATAGCAAACAGTACGGACATATTATCAATAATAGCCGCACCCGATTTTATCAGTAACGCTGCGATTGCACTATTGGCTCCCCAACCATCTGGGTCAATCCAATAGCCAATCCCCATCAGGATTGCTGCGGCTGGTAGTACAGCAACTGGCACCATAAGTGCCCTACCAATCCGCTGTAAGTAGCTAAGAATATTCACAAACTCCCCCTTTATCGCCCTATTTTTGCCCCATTTACGGGATCTTATTGTTCACACACCTAAATCATAATTTAGGTTATTGAGAGTATCAATTTCATAGTCTAAATTAATTGTTTCGCGATGCAAAATAAATAGGTTCGATTTGTGATAAATGTCAACGAAAGAGTTACTGATATGACTAAATTACTAGCTATTATCGAAAACTTATTTTATGATTAAAAATAACTTATTTGTACTATTAACCTGTATATTCTCAGCACACTTGAATGCATGTCCTGAAACAAAAATAGCATGTCAACCAAGTGATAATGCACAATAAATTTGAAGTATAACGAGTATTCCTATATCTAATGAATAACATCAGGGATACATATATACATGAAAGATTTCACAGACTTATTAGAGGTAATTGAGACATGAGGCTAATTCCACTTAATAATGCGCATGATGTTGGCATTTGGTCCGCACAGTATATCGCTGACAAAATCAACGCATTCAACCCTACTGCTGATCGCCCTTTCGTTCTTGGGTTACCAACAGGCGGTACCCCTCTTGCCACTTATAAAGCACTGATTGCTTTATATAACGCAGGAAAAGTTAGTTTTAAGCATGTGGTAACATTTAATATGGATGAATATATTGGTATTCCAGCTAATCATCCTCAAAGCTATCACACATTTATGCATGAAAATTTCTTTAACCACATCGACATTCAAGCGCAAAATATTAATTTACTGAATGGTAATGCCCCAGATGTTGATGCGGAATGCCAACGTTATGAAGATAAAATTAAATCTTACGGCAAAATTAATTTATTTATGGGCGGCGTAGGTAACGACGGTCACATTGCTTTTAATGAACCCGGTTCTTCATTGAACTCACGCACCCGCATTAAAACATTGACACCAGAAACGCGCCAAGCTAACTCACGTTTCTTTGATAATGATATCAATCAAGTACCAAAATTTGCTTTAACTGTCGGTGTCGCCACATTAATGGATGCTGAAGAGTTAATGGTACTTGCAACGGGTGCGAATAAAGCGAACGCAGTTCATGCCGCAGTTGAAGGTTCAATTAACCATATGTGGACAGTGAGCTGCGTGCAAATGCACCCAAAAGCACTGGTCGTCTGTGATGAACCCGCAACACTCGAATTAAAAGTTAAAACGCTTAAATATTTCAAACAGCTAGAATCTGAAATTATTGAAAAGTTTAACTAAGATTATATTTATCAATCACCCGATCAGCGAAGGCTGATCGGTGACCCACTTTCCAGAGGTCAGGAGTTTTAAGCCATGTATGCATTAACAAATTGCATTATTTATACAGGTCATGAAAGACTGGATAACCATGCGGTCGTCATTGATGGTGAAATCATCAAAGATGTTTGTCCTGTCTCTGAATTACCTTCCCATATTCCACAACATGACCTACAAGGTGCGACGTTATCTGCAGGGTTTATTGACCTGCAAGTCAACGGCTGTGGTGGTGTCCAATTCAATGATAATAAAGAAAATGTCACATTAAAGAATTTGGATATCATGCAAAAAGCCAATGAGCGTACAGGATGTACCAGTTACCTGCCAACGCTGATTACCTGCTCTGACGAATTGATGAAGCATGGTATTGAGGTCATGACTGAGTACTTAAAAGACCACAAGAACCAAGCTCTCGGGCTCCATTTAGAAGGCCCATATATTAATGTTATTAAAAAAGGCACACATAACCCTGAATTTATCCGCCAACCATCCGCGCAGATGATTGATTATTTAGCTGCTCATGCAGACTCCATCACTAAAATCACTTTAGCGCCTGAAATGGTTGAACTTGATTACATTCATCAATTGAAAGATTCCGGCATTGTTATTTCTGCTGGGCATTCAAATGCAACGTATGAAGAGGCTAAACTGGGCTTTAAAGCCGGAATTCGCTTTTCAACGCATCTTTTCAACGCCATGCCATATATTTCAGGCCGTGGCCCCGGTTTAGTTGGTGCTATTTATGACACTCCTGAAGTGTATGCAGGAATTATTGCTGATGGCTTACATGTTCAGTGGGCAAATATCCGTAATAGTAAGCACTTAAAAGGTGATAAATTAATTTTAGTGACTGATGCCACAGCGCCGGCAGGAATAGATCCTCAAACTGGTGAAATGGATCATTTTATCTTCGCGGGTAAAACCATATACTACCGCGATGGATTATGTGTAGATGAAAATGGCACACTCAGCGGCTCGTCACTCACCATGATAGAAGCAGTGAGAAACAGTGTAGAGTACGTGGGTATTCCATTAGATGAAACACTGAGAATGGCAACGCTCTACCCCGCAAGAGCCATTGGAGTTGATGAGACTTTAGGGTCTATTGCTCCGGGTAAAATTGCGAATTTAACCGCGTTTAACCACGACTTCGACGTCCTTGCAACCTATGTTAACGGAGCAGAAGTCTACAAAAAATGAGTAACTAGCTAATGAATCAAAGCCACTCGCTGAAGCAAATTGGTAATATTGATCTCGTCAAACAACTAAATAGCGCTGTCGTCTATAGTTTAATTGACCAACATGGCCCGATATCAAGAATTCAAATCGCGGAGCAAAGCCAACTTGCCCCAGCCAGTGTGACTAAAATCACTCGCCAGTTACTCGAACGTGGTTTAATTAAAGAAGTTGACCAACAGGCCTCTACTGGAGGCCGTCGTGCCATATCTATTGTTTCTGAACACAAAAATTTTCACACGATTGGCGTCCGCTTAGGGCGCTATGATGCCACCATCGCCTTATACGACTTAGGTGGCAAAATGATTGTCGATGCCCATTACCCTATCACAGAGCCTTCTCAGCAAGCCGTAGAACAAAAGTTGATTGCCGCTCTTGAAGATTTTATTGAGCACAATCACAAGCGCTTAAAAGAGCTGATCGCGATTTCTATTATTCTCCCTGGACTAGTTAACCCAAATAGTGGGATTGTTTACTACATGCCACATATCAAGGTCGACAATTGGCATCTCATCGACAATTTACAAGCACACTTTAAAATTACCTGTTATGCAGGGCATGATATTCGCAGCCTAGCCCTCGCTGAGAGCTATTTTGGTGCTACTCGTGATTGCGAAGACTCTCTACTAGTTCGCATCCACAGAGGCGCAGGGGCGGGTTTAGTCATCAATAAAGAGATATTACTCAACCATCGAGGTAACCTCGGGGAAATTGGGCATATTCAAGTTGACCCTCTTGGCGAACTTTGCCATTGCGGTAATTTTGGTTGTTTAGAAACCATTGCCTCAAACCAAGCGATTGAAGCCCGCGTAAAACAGCGTTTAGAACAAGGCTATTCGAGCTCCCTTACATTGGAAACTTGTACGATTTCCCATATTTGCCAAGCCGCTAATAAGGGAGATCCTCTTGCTACGGAAGTTATCCAGCACGTTGGCCGGCAAATCGGTAAAGCGATAGCTATCTCTATAAACTTATTTAACCCTGAAAAAGTCGTTATTGCAGGCGATATCACGGAAGCAGAACAAATTCTGTTACCCGCAATTCAAAGCTGCATTGATACACAAGCCTTAAAAGGATTTAGAGAGAATCTTCCCATCGTCACATCGCAGCTAGTTCATAACTCGGCAATAGGCGCTTTCGCACTCACTAAACGCGCGATGCTCAATGGTGAATTATTACAAAAACTGTTTGAAAGCTAATTTTTGGCGTGTTTTTTTAAAGCAGGTTGAGATACCTGCTTTTTTATTGTCTATAAACTGAACGCTGCATTCCATACATCACTTTTAGCATACTCCCCATTCCTCCGTTTTGTTCCCCCACACAAATTTTTTAGCTCTTTCGCTGTTTTATTTCACACCATAACCAAATTACATTTATCTAGCGTCTAAGACAAAAAGTGATTTTTTTCAAATACGGGCTTGTTTTTTGCTGGCTTTATCGACAAAATGATTATTCAACAAACAAACAGTCACGTTTTCTGAAAAATAGTGCAAAAAGCTGTTGACTGTCGGGTCTGTAATTAGCATAATGCGCCCCGCAACGCCGACGAAGGTTATGCAAAAAAAGATGGCTATGTAGCTCAGCTGGTTAGAGCACAACACTCATAATGTTGGGGTCACAGGTTCGAATCCCGTCATAGCCACCATTATTTGCGGGAGTGGCGAAATTGGTAGACGCACCAGATTTAGGTTCTGGCGCCGCAAGGTGTGCAAGTTCAAGTCTTGTCTCCCGCACCATTTTCCTTCTCGGTAGCATTGAATTTAAGATTGGGGTATCGCCAAGCGGTAAGGCACCAGGTTTTGATCCTGGCATTCCCAGGTTCGAATCCTGGTACCCCAGCCATCTTAAAACAATCAATAGTAGAATTCCCGGATGGGGTATCGCCAAGCGGTAAGGCACCAGGTTTTGATCCTGGCATTCCCAGGTTCGAATCCTGGTACCCCAGCCATCTACTATCCTACCTAGAGTTGCACAATTCATTTCAAAGAAATTATATATGGCTATGTAGCTCAGTTGGTTAGAGCACAACACTCATAATGTTGGGGTCACAGGTTCGAATCCCGTCGTAGCTACCATTTCTTTTGTTGGGGTATCGCCAAGCGGTAAGGCACCAGGTTTTGATCCTGGCATTCCCAGGTTCGAATCCTGGTACCCCAGCCATTCTCTTTTCAATATCACTTAAATTAACGCCTATTCTCTCTTTCTCTGCCTAAACTATCTTAATTTTGCTTATCGATTTTATTGATAAATTAAATAAAAAATAAAAAAATAGCAGATAACTCCATTTTTTAATAGGTTGAGGCTTCATCTCTACTGTTTTTTATATTTCTATCTCTATTTTTAGCTTAAATGATGACTTTTTGGTAGTTTCTTTATTTATTTAATTCCAATATTATCGGATAACCAATAGCTTAATCGCTTAAAGTGATATTAAAGCAACATTTAGCTCATAAAATTTACGTTTGCATAACTTTTCTATCAAATATGTGACTTCAATCATTTCTCTATAACTGCTGAAAGTGGTAATCTGCGCTCGAATTGTAGTTAGGTATGATTATTACCAGTTAAATTATTATCAACCTCTGGTACTAATAGATTCAGCCCCTTCTTCCATTCCAACTAAATTAGTTCTCAGAAACTCTAATAAAAGTTTTAAACCTAATAATTATAAATTGCCAAACGCAACATTTTTACAGAGAAAATTTATGCGAAACATGATAAAGCAACCAATATATAAGATTTTATATGTTCAGGTAATCGTAGCCATCGTTCTGGGTATCGCACTTGGCCACTTTTTTCCAGACATTGGAGAATCATTAAAACCGCTTGGTGATGCATTCATCAAAATCGTTAAAATGATTATTGCGCCAGTTATCTTCTTAACTGTTGTTACTGGTATATCTGGCATGTCAAACATGAAGGCCGTTGGTAGCGTCGCAGGTAAAGCGATGCTCTACTTCATCACTTTCTCGACCATCGCCCTCGTCATCGGTCTTATCGTCGCGAATATCATTCGCCCAGGTTCAGGCCTTAATATTGATCCGGCAACCCTTGATAGCACTAAAGTTGCCACCTACGTTGAAAAAGCACACGAATCTTCGATAGTTGGCTTCTTGATGAATATCATCCCTGATACCGTCATTAGTCCATTAGTAAACGGCAACATCCTGCAAGTTCTATTTATTGCTGTCATTTTCGGATTAGCATTAGCTGCAACAGGTAAACACGGCGAGCCCATTGTAAAACTACTACAAAACTTCTCTGAGCCTGTGTTCAAAATGGTTGCGATGCTCATGAAACTCGCACCTATCGGGGCATTTGGCGCAATGGCATTTACTATTGGTAAATATGGAATATCCTCTATCGGCAACTTAATGATGCTGATTATGACGTTCTATATTACCTCACTGTTGTTCGTCTTACTTGTTCTGGGTGCAGTTGCTAAATACAACGGCTTCTCCATCATTGCGCTAATTAAATATATCAAAGACGAGCTATGGTTAGTTTTAGGTACCTCTTCTTCCGAAGCGGCACTGCCAAGCTTAATGCGCAAAATGGAGCATGCAGGGTGTGAAAAATCGGTTGTCGGGTTAGTTATCCCAACGGGTTATTCATTCAATCTTGATGGTACGAATATTTATATGACGATGGCTGCATTGTTTATTGCCCAAGCCACTAATATTGAGCTCACTATTTGGCAACAAATTTCGTTGCTGTTAGTTGCGATGATCAGCTCAAAAGGTGCAGCTGGTGTGACGGGTGCAGGGTTTATTACCTTAGCAGCCACACTGATGGTGGTGCCAAGCGTTCCTGTCGCAGGTATGGCGCTTATTTTAGGTATCGACCGTTTTATGTCTGAGTGCCGTGCATTAACTAACTTAGTGGGTAACGCATGTGCGTGTATCGTTGTTGCGCGTTGGGAAAAAGAACTCGACACAGAAAAACTGGCTCATGCATTTTCAGCAAAAAATGAAACATTAGATTCAGTGATTACTGAAGATGACAGCATCAATACAGACACAAGTAATATTCAGCCGGTTGATTTAGCTAATAATAAATAACCATAACTTCTTCACTTAATAATAAATAGGCCGCTAATTAGCGGCCTATTTATTATATTCAAGATAATTTCTATAAACCTAAAGCATACTTCAACGCCAGCTTTTTCGCTTCTCCAGCACGCTGTGCCGCCATCAACCCAAGGTTCCTAACTATTTTCAATCCTGGTAACTTTTCACTAAATGCCATATAAAATACGTCCATTCCAGCTTGCATAATTAAATTATCAGGCAAACGACGGCGTTGATAACGCTTCAATACATCAAGGGAATGCCAAGGTTGTATGTATTCGCGCGCGTAAATCACTTCTTTCAACAACGCATCAACATCTCGGTAGCCTAAATTCACTCCCTGCCCCGCTAATGGATTAATGGTATGAGCGGCATCACCAATCAATGCTAATCCATCTATTACATAGCGACGAGCATGATGACGAGTCAGTGGAAATGCCCCTGACGCAATTGCGGTAACAGGCCCTAAACGTTCAGGGAAAGCTTCAGAAATCGCTCCCGTCAACTGTTCCATTGACATGCCTTGTAAACGCCTAATCTTTGCAGGGCTGTCATACCAGACTAATGAAGCCCAATTATCATACAGCGGTAAAAATGCCCTAGGCCCTGATGGAAAAAACTGCTGCCATGTTTTATCTTGCTGAGACTGCTGTGTTTGAATGCTAATCAACATACATGATTGGCGATACTGCCAGCCACGGCTACCAATCCCTGCCATTTTGCGGACCTGCGAATTCGCGCCATCAGCTCCAATAACAAGCTTAGCTTGCAGAGCTCGGCCATCATCTAATGCTAATATCCACTCTTCTTGTGACTTAGGTTGGTATAAATTGATAAGTCTCGCAGGGCAGACAAGGTCTAGATTGCTGTATTTTTCACATTCTTGCCATAATGCAAGCTGTAACACACGGTTTTCTACCATAAACCCAAGTTCAGGCAACCCAAGACTCTGAGCATCAAAAACCACATTGCTCTCTGGCTCTTCCCATGTTTCTAACTGACGATATGGAGCACTTCGCATTGCCTTAACATGTTGCCAAGCCCCTAATTGCTCCAACAATTCAACAGAAGCACGGCTAATCGCAGAAATACGAACATCTGGAGCACTTTGTGGGGCAAAGGCCGCAGGTTGTGCTTTTTCAAGCAAAGCGACTCGCATGCCTTCTTGAGCAAAGCCCAATGCTGCTGCCGCGCCAGTCATACCTGCGCCAACGACGACAACATCATAAGATTCGATTAATTTATTCATACGTTCGCTACTATTTATTGTTTAATAAAGATTGTTGTTTGATAACAGTGACCACGTTGATAAAGGTATTGTACCGAAAAATGATGATCCTCACAGGAAATATAAGCATTGAAGGCTTAGAGGTTATTCGCGCCCTTCATCTTTATAACCTTACAAACAGTGTATTTTGCCGAAAACACTTTAATTTGCACAAAAAACAACCACAATTTTGCAACATCCTCTGGTCACTGATGCCGCAAATGAATACAATACGTGCTAATTTTAAAACAATAGGCAAATTGCCTGCCCTTAGATTTCGTGTGGTGATATTATTTTAAATATCTTTGCATTTATCCCATCATACAATGATGTCCTTAATCAAAATGCATGCGAGTTCCCAAATATAAAGGGTAGGACTTTGGATTTACAACGCGTTTCGGAGTCCATTACACTAGCCGCTTCGAAAACACCGGATATACGACATGTCGACGAATAAAAAGCTATACATTAAAACTTGGGGTTGCCAGATGAATGAGTATGACTCATCCAAAATGGTTTCTTTATTAGAAAATACCCATGGTTATCAACTCACTGAAATTGCTGAAGAAGCAGATTTATTACTGCTTAATACCTGTTCAATTCGTGAAAAAGCACAAGAAAAAGTCTTCCATCAACTTGGTCGTTGGAAGTTTTTTAAAGACAAAAACCCTGACATTATTATTGGTGTAGGCGGCTGTGTCGCTTCACAAGAAGGGGATTTTATTCGCCAACGTGCACCAAGCGTTGACATCGTTTTCGGCCCGCAAACTTTGCACCGTTTGCCTGAGATGATTAACCAAGTTCAAGGTACGCGCAGCCCAGTTATTGATATCAGCTTCCCTGAAATTGAAAAATTTGACCGTTTACCCGAACCTCGTGCTGAAGGGCCAACGGCTTTCGTTTCGATTATGGAAGGCTGTAATAAGTATTGCACCTTCTGCGTAGTGCCTTATACCCGTGGTGAAGAAGTTAGCCGCCCTTGTGATGATATTCTATTTGAAATCGCACAGTTAGCTGCACAAGGTGTGCGTGAAGTTAACTTACTGGGTCAAAACGTGAATGCTTACCGCGGTGAGACCTTTGATGGTGAAATTTGCTCATTTGCAGAATTACTGCGTTTAGTTGCAGCTATTGATGGTATCGACCGTGTTCGCTTTACCACTAGCCACCCAATTGAATTTACTGACGATATCATCGAAGTTTACCGGGATACTCCAGAATTAGTCAGCTTCTTGCATCTACCCGTGCAAAGTGGCTCAGACCGCGTTCTAACGATGATGAAACGTGCTCATACGGCACTTGAATACAAAGCCATTATTCGCAAACTACGCGAAGCACGCCCTGGTATTCTTATCAGTTCAGACTTTATCGTGGGCTTCCCCGGTGAAACAACCGAAGACTTCGAAAAAACCATGAAACTGATTGCTGACGTGAATTTTGACATGAGCTACAGCTTTGTTTATTCCGCACGTCCTGGCACACCCGCTGCAGATTTACCTGACGACGTAACGGAAGATGAGAAAAAACAGCGTCTATACTTACTGCAACAGCGCATTAATCAGCAGGCATTAAGCTTCAGCCGCCAAATGGTGGGAACCATTCAACGTATCTTAGTTGAAGGAACATCGCGTAAAAATGTTATGGAGCTGTCTGGACGTACTGAAAATAACCGTGTTGTGAACTTTGAAGGTACACCGGATATGATTGGTAAATTTGTGGATGTCGAAATTGTGGATGTTTATACCAACTCATTACGCGGTAAAGTCATTCGTACAGAAGATCAAATGGGTCTTCGCGTTCATGAATCGCCAGAGTCTGTTATTGCACGCACCCGTAAAGAAGATGAGCTAGGTGTTGGTAGTTTTCAGCCCTAAGCCACAACCATAGGATATTCAGTGACCGAGACAAAAAATTTGCAAATCGCAACACAAGAAATCTTTCTAGAACCCGCAGATAACCAACGTTTAATGAGCCTCTGCGGGCCATTTGACGATAATATCAAGCAGCTAGAACGCCGCCTTGCTATCGAAATTAATCGCCGTGATAACCGTTTTAAGTTATCGGGTAAGCCGCTGAACGTTCAAGCGGCCAGCAAAATTTTGCGTCAACTGTATGTTGATACCGCGCCTGTGCGCGGTGTTATCCCTAATATCGACCCTGAAAATATTCACTTAGCCATTCTGGATAGCCGTGTTTTAGAGCAATCCGCCGATAGCGTTCCTGACTACGGTAAAGCGGTGAATATTAAGACTAAACGTGGTGTGATCAAACCACGCACCCCAAATCAAGCGCAATATATCGCCAATATTTTAGACCATGATATTACGTTTGGCATTGGCCCTGCGGGAACTGGGAAAACCTATTTAGCGGTAGCCGCGGCAGTTGATGCCTTAGAACGCCAAGAAGTTCGCCGCATTCTGCTTACGCGCCCTGCTGTTGAAGCAGGTGAAAAACTTGGTTTTTTACCGGGCGACCTCAGCCAAAAAGTCGACCCTTACCTGCGCCCACTTTATGATGCGCTATTCGAAATGTTAGGCTTTGAAAAAGTTGAAAAACTGATTGAGCGTAATGTTATCGAAGTCGCGCCGCTGGCCTATATGCGTGGCCGTACGTTGAATGATGCTTTTATTATTTTAGATGAGAGCCAAAACACCACCATCGAGCAGATGAAGATGTTTTTAACACGTATTGGCTTTAATTCTAAAGCGGTTGTGACGGGAGATATTACTCAGGTTGACTTGCCTCGCGGTAGTAAATCAGGATTACGTCATGCCATTGAAGTGCTCTCCGAAGTCGATGATTTAAGCTTCAATTTCTTCCACAGTGAAGATGTGGTTCGTCATCCTGTTGTTGCCAAAGTCGTCATGGCTTATGAAGCATGGGAAGAACAAGACAATAAACGTCGCCAACAGTTACGTGAAGAAAAAGAACAGCAAAAGCAATTTGAAAAGCAGGAAAATCTATAAATGAGTGACATTATTCTCGATTTACAAATTGCGTGCGAAAACCCTGAAGGCTTGCCTCCTGAAGCCGAATTTCAGCGTTGGTTAACAGCTGTTTTGCCTAAATTTCAAGCACAAAGTGAAGTCACTATTAGGGTGGTTGATGAACCCGAAAGCCATCACTTAAACTTAACCTATCGTGGCAAAGACAAACCGACCAACGTGTTGTCATTCCCCTTTGAGGCTCCGCCAGAAATTGAGCTGCCTTTGCTCGGTGATTTAATTATCTGTCGCCAAGTTGTTGAGCAAGAAGCTATCGAGCAACAAAAAACGGCAGAAGAACACTGGGCTCATATGGTCGTTCATGGTTGCCTTCATCTTTTAGGCTATGATCATATTGAAGATGATGAAGCAGAAGAAATGGAAAGTTTAGAAACCGAAATTCTGGCTGAATTAGGCTACGAAGACCCATATCTTGCAGAAAAAGAGTGACCTAACTATAATTTTTTGAGATATCTTTCTCAAAGAAAGCATTATTTTACAAAAAACTGACGGTTATTTTGCAGATAAACCGTCAATTTTGTGCTAAAAAAGAATGTAGCAAACTGTTTTTATTAACTAACCTAAGCTCCAAATACTTTGACTTGGGCTACTTTTGGTACCAAGTGCAGCCAACAACGCTGCAGTTCGAGATACGACGAGTGAATACTCTAAATAATTCGAATTGCAGCTAAGCGGCAAGCTAGGATATCTCGATGAGCATACATAAGTATGTGATTCGAGTAGCCGAGTGCAGCCAACAACGCTGCGGTTCGAAGTATGACGAGTATTTTTTGAGGAAAAAAAAATTAACCGCCATGAGCGACGATAACTCTTCGAGTAGCGATAACCCTGGTCCTAAGAAAGGGTTCTTTGCACTGTTAAATCACCTATTTCATGGTGAACCTAAAAATCGTGATGATTTGGTCGAATTAATCCGCGACTCTGAACAGAACGATTTGATCGATCCTGACACCCGCGAAATGCTTGAAGGGGTAATGGATATCGCGGATCAACGCGTGCGCGACATTATGATCCCGCGTTCCCAAATTGTTACCTTAAAACGTAATCAAACGCTTGATGAGTGCCTTGATGTCATTATTGACTCTGCTCACTCACGCTTCCCTGTTATTAGTGAAGACAAAGACCATATCGAAGGGTTATTGATGGCAAAAGATTTACTGCCATTTATGCGTACCGACGCAGAGCCTTTTAGTATCGATAAGGTATTACGCCAAGCGGTTGTTGTACCTGAAAGTAAGCGAGTAGACAGACTACTCAAAGAATTCCGCTCTCAACGCTATCATATGGCTATCGTTATTGATGAGTTTGGTGGTGTTTCTGGTCTAGTAACCATTGAAGATATTTTAGAGCTCATCGTAGGCGAAATCGAAGACGAGTATGACGACCAAGACGATGTTGATGTTCGCCAGCTTAGCCGCCATTCTTATTCTGTCCGCGCCCTGACGCAGATTGAAGATTTCAATGAAGCCTTTGGGACTCATTTTAGTGACGAAGAAGTTGATACGGTCGGTGGCCTCGTTATGCAAGCCTTTGGTCATCTACCTTCTCGTGGTGAAACCATAACCATAGACAACTATCAATTTAAAGTTGCGATGGCAGATAGTCGCCGGATCCTTCTGCTTCACGTAAAAATCCCAGACGACGCGCCAGTTCCAACTTTGGAAGAAGAAAAGACTTAATGAACTCAACGTCTATTTATCAAAGTCAGCGGTTGCGGTTACTGCTGGCTTTAATTTTCGGAGCCAGTGGAACGCTGGCTTTTTCGCCTTTTGACATCTGGCCTGCCGCACTACTTTCTATCCTTTTCCTCCAATTACTGACCTTGCAGCGCACGGTCAAGCAATCTTTTGCTATCGGCTTTGCTTGGGGATTTGGCTTATTCGGTAGTGGCGTTAACTGGGTTTACGTCAGCATTGCAGATTTTGGCGGCATGCCAGGCCCTGTTAACGTATTTATTGTTATTCTTTTAGCGGCATACCTTTCTCTTTATACTGGGCTTTTTGGCGCATTGATGGCTAAATTTGCCCCACATGCCAATATTTGGCGTTTAGTCTTTTTTGCCCCAGCACTGTGGCAGGTTACTGAGTTTTTACGTGGTTGGGTTCTCACTGGTTTTCCATGGCTGCAATTTGGTTATAGCCAAATTGATGGGCCGATGAAAGCTCTCGCTCCTATATTTGGGGTGGAAATGATTACGTTGCTATTATTTAGCATCAGTGGTCTGCTAGTACTCGCTATCCTACGCCGCAGCTTTATCGCGCTCGCTGTTGCGGCTGCCTTAATTTTTGCCCCATTAATTGCCAAAAATGTACAATGGTTTACCTCCCTTGAAGACAAGAAAATGGAAGTGGCACTGGTTCAAGGCAACATTCCCCAATCAATGAAGTGGGAAGCCAGCTTCTTACAACAAACCAAAGACACCTATATGGAGCTCTCTCGCCCTTATATCGGTAAAGCGTCTTTGATTGTTTGGCCTGAATCGGCAGTACCTTCCGTTGAGCTCGACAACCAAACGTGGCTTAAATCTCTCGACCAATTACTGGCAGAGTCGAACACTCAGTTAATTACGGGTATTGTGGATGCACGCCCGATGGATGGTGAATATACTTTTTATAATACAATCATTGTATTAGGCGATAAAAAACCGTATTTATATCCATCTAAAAACCGCTATAACAAACACCATTTAGTGCCATTTGGTGAATATGTACCTTTAGAAGATTTACTGCGCCCTATCGCACCGTTCTTTAATTTGCCGATGTCGGGTTTTAGCCGTGGCGATTATGAACAAGCGCAATTAGCAGTTGGTAATATTCATCTAACGGCTGCGATTTGCTATGAAATTATTTTAGGTACACAGGTCAGAGATAACTTTAAGCCTGATAGCGACTACTTACTTACTGTTTCAAATGATGCGTGGTTTGGAAAATCCATAGGCCCTTGGCAACACTTCCAAATGGCACGGATGCGTTCTTTGGAGTTAGGCCGCCCACTGTTGCGCTCAACCAATAATGGTATCACCGCAGTGATCAGTGCAGATGGCTCTATTCAGGATATGCTGCCACAATTTAAAACGGCAACACTGGCTACTGAAGTCACCCCAACAACAGGGCTGACTCCTTACGCACGTTGGAGTAATTATCCGATGTGGGGAGTGGTCGTGGTATTTGGTATTCTCGGTTTTGCTATGAATAGGCGTCAAAAGTAACGATGTTAACCCCACCTCGATGTCTATAAATGAGGTGGGGAAACTAGCTAAGCAACTAATAACCCTCGTACATCTGCAATTTTCACTGTCACAATACAACCTGCATTGAATTGTAAAAAATCATCTTCAATACCATCGGAAAAAATAACGCCGTTATCGGGCATTAATGACTCCACCGCTAACGGGTTACTCGGCTCTATCGTGCCAAATACCCATCTGGTTCCTGTCGTTTTACTTAAAAACGGCTCCCTAACACTAAACTGTAACTTACATTCCTCCCAGCCAAATCCTTGTGCTAACGGATGATTATTCCCTCCCATAATTGCCTGTGCCCCCGCTAAAATAGATTGAAACCACCCCGTTGACCCAAGTCCGGTCGATATAATAATTCCAGAGGATGATTGAAACTCTTGTTCTCCATTCCAGTTCAATAAATAACGTGCCGATGTGTGGCTTTTCGGGCCAATAAATAAATCGTTCACCGCCAGTAGTGATTGCCCGTCATTGGTTGTTGCCTGTGCAAAGGTCACTGATTTTTGTTCAACCTGACCTTTCAATGTTTTCGTTACCACCTCCTGTAATTGACTAATTTCAAATGGCAGTAGTTTTCCATCCCACCTTGCAGGATCGGGGTTAATCGCAATAATGGGCTGCCCTTTTAAATACTTTAACGTATTAGCCACTAAGCCATCCTGCCCAATCACGACGATAATGTCCTGCTTAGAAAATTGGTAGCTTGGTAATAATTTTCTTTCCAATAATTGAAATCGGCCTAAAGACTTCAAAATTGATTCAGCTTGAACTAATTGCCGCTGATATAAATCATGTTCATTCAAGTAATCATCGACTTCCACATGATTATGTTCCAAATAAAATTTTGCCTGAGGCCATGTATTGAAGCGTTCAATGAGCTCCTGTAAGCGAGTTTTACGTATCACGAGAATAAATCGGGCATCATCAATCTTATTCATTATTTCGCCCCTTTTTTCATTAGCTGTCCAAATAAATCAGGGGAAATATTTAACTCGCCAATTTTTCCTGCATTTTGTGCTAATGATTCAAATGCCATTGCCATCAATTGCTCTGGTCCCATTTTCGCTAACGCAAGCGCTTTTAAGTTCTCCACTGGTAATTGGCTATAAGCTTTCATTTTAGATTCAATCGCATAAGCATCTGCATCAGATTGGATCCGTTGGTTTTCCACGCTAAGTGCCACCAACTCATTACGTTTTGCTTCCGCACTCACCTGTGCTGTTAATTCTTCTTGCTTAATCTCTGCACGTTCACGTAACAACTTACGTTCATTATCAAGGCGAGCTTCTTCAATTTGCTGCTCTTTGGCCTGCACAGATAAGTCAGTTTCTAGCTCAGCTTCTTTAATCGTCCTTTCTTGTTCGACAGAAAATTTTCGTCTGGCATAGATAGCGTCATCCGCTTCTTTCAAAATGGATTCTCTCGCTTGTGCTTCTAATGCTTTGAGGGTTTCAGGTGAAGGTGCAATTGCTGCAATGGAAACATCTAAAATAGCGATGCCTAATGACTCGATTGCAGCTTGTTCTGCAAGTTGCTTGCTAACTAATGTCACCAATGATTGGCTAATCAATAATGCATCTCGTAATGAAGTAGTTTGTATCTTAGCTTGGATAATAGTTTGAGCCGCACGCACTACCCTGTCGCTCAGTTTAAGTGGATCTTCAGATGCATAGCTTTTTCCATCTTTAGTTAAGTTAAAATTTAAAACATCCGCCGTTTTTTCGGCAGCGACTACCTGAAAAGAAATTTGTCCCTGAATACGTAAACTTTGGAAATCAGAAGATTGTAAATTAAAAATAAAGGGGGCTTCTTGTGCATTCAATGGAAGCGCCGCAATAGAGGTTTTATCCGAGTTATACCAAAAACTGAGCCCCTTACCTTGTTTACGCACTTTTCCATTCACTGATTGAATAACAAAAGTTGATGAGTCTGCTTTGAAATATTTAAAGTTAAACATAGTGTACTCCTCATTAATGTCCTTAAGACTTTAATTTATTATTGTCTTATAGACAAAAATAAGTCAAGAAATAAATGTCCTAATGACAATAACTATTTTTATCTGTATGATTTCCCCCTAAACTTCACCTTTGAATTTGAGTGGTAACAATATGAATGAAAAAGAATTTCTTGCTAGCTATGACAGAAAGGATTATTTATCACCTTTACTCACTGTCGATGCCGTTTTGTTTGCTTACCATGAAAACACGTTGAAGGTATTACTGGTTGAACGAGCTAGTTTCCCCGAAAAGGGGAAATGGGGTTTGCCGGGAGGATTTATTGATGAGCAACATGATCAAACCTTAGAAGAAGCTATTTTACGTAAACTAAAAGAAAAAACAGGCGTGATCCCCCCTTATATTGAGCAGCTTTGTACAGTTGGAAACCACCAACGTGATCCACGCGGTTGGTCTGTCACTGTTTGTTATACGGCTCTAATTGCTTACCAAGCCTGTGAAGCCCATATTGATACAGTAGATTCTGTCAGGTGGGTCTCTATTGATGAAATAGATCAGCTTTCTCTTGCGTTCGACCATTTTAAACTCTATCAACAAGCGAGAGAACGTCTAAAGCAAAAATCACTTTATTCGATAGTTCCAGGCTTTGCATTACCTGAAGTTTTTACCTTAGCTGAACTTCAACATGTCCATGAAGTTCTGATTGGTAAGCCCCTGCAAAATAAATCATTTAGGCGCCGACTTGAACAAGCGGATTTGTTGATTGATACTGGAGAGAAACGCCATGAGCGCGGTCGCCCTGCTAATTTATATCGCTTAAAACCACAATCAGCGGATTACCGTTTTATTCGTAATTTGGAATTTTAATTTTTGAACTGCCTGATAAATCAATATTATCAGGCACCGCAATGAATGCTATTGGCAAATCGCAGGGGTCACAATATAAGTAAAAATGAGTTTGTTGGACTTATGGTAATTATGCGTAATGCCTTCAGGGAACATTCCATGCAAAATATCCATACCTGCATTTTTACCGCAGTAGTTGCGGTTCAAAATTTCACGCATATTTTGCTGCCAGCTATCGCCTTCCAATACGTTATCAGGGATCCCTTTGATGGTGTATTGGTAAAATAACATGCCATTTTTCGCGGTGACTTCAGTCAATAGAGTCACATCATCAATCAGCATAGGTAATGATTCTGCCATGTCAGACAGAAAAATGCCCCGTAACATCGTTGGGTCATCATCTCCTTTAGCATTAAAGGCATTAATTTTATCTTCTGTTGAATTAGCTTTTATTTCATCATAACGCTGTTCTATTTGTGAATTTCCGATCGTTCCTGACGGTTGTTCTGGTACTGTTTTCTCTTCCACCTCAGGGGAACATCCCGCGATTAGTATCACACCTAAAAATAATCCAACCACTTTTTTAAACATAGCCATCCCATTCACCTATTTTATTATTTATATAGACGAATGAGTTTACCATAATGATAAATTAAACTTATAGGCAGAAAAATCCCCTTTTTTAGCCCAAAGGGGATGATAGAAAACTAAAAAGATGCCAACCACATACGCATTTTTAAGCCATAAGAACTCGTCCAACCCGATGTAAAACTGACTAGCTCACCGTTATCAATCACCATAAAAGTGGGCGTCGCACTGACCCCAACCGCATTGGAAAGTTGCCCGCTTATATCGTTGATCACAGGAAAGGTTAGCTCCTTGTTTTCCATCCCCTTGATTAAGCGAGATGTTTCACCTGAACGTATCGCTACCGAAATAATTGGCATACCTGATTGGCTTAATTCTGATACCGTTGGCGAAGTCAAATTACAGACCCCACACCACGTCGCCCAGAAATAAACCAATATCGGTTTTTCTTTACTTAACTCTGCCAATGAAACCGTCTCACCGTTGGCCAGAGTGTGTTGTTCCAATAATACAGGCGCAAGGGTTTGTGGCTTGCGCCATAAATCCATCACTGTAAAGGCAATAAATAAAATAATTGCCAAAACAATAATTTCTTTAGACCATTTTTTTATTTTATTCATATAGTTGCTTACCTATTTGGTATCAAATAGTACAAATCAATGATGTAAGAAACCAAAACATCCACTTAAAATGAATGCTTTAGCATTTAATTAAATATTTGTTTTCCTATCCTCTAATTCTAGAGTTTTGGATTGTTTAATCTTTATCCTCTAATTTTAGAGTTTGGATTGTTTAATCTTTATCCTCTAATTCTAGAGTTTGGATTATTTAATCTTTATCCTCTAATTTTAGAGTTTGGATTATTTAATCTTTATCCTCTAAATAATTCGCGTTGTGGCTAGGCGGCAAACGAGACTATCGTGGGGAGCATACACAAGTATGTGACTCACGTAGTCGAGAGCAGCCAACAACGCCACAGCGCGAAATATGACGAGGATAACGAGGATTATTTGAGCTTAGCCAACTGCTCCTTCACTACCGCCTCAAACTGCTGTGCATCAATAGCACCTGGGATCAACTCATCACCTACCAATGTTGCTGGCGTACCATTCACACCCAATTTCTCTGCCAACATCATATTGGTGCGAATGCCATCACGGCTCTTATCACTGGCTTTCAGTTTATCGTTTCCTGTCGCTTTAAGCGCATCTTTGATATTGGCATCTGATAGCATGCCTTGTTTTTGCATAAATTTGTGGTGTAGAGCTTCAAATGCTTTCGGGTCTTCTTGCCACAGCGTCATGGTTAACTGAGCTGAATCCATTGAAGTCTGGCCTTTAAATGGTAAGTATTTAATTACCACAGCCACATCATCAGGGTATTTTTTCACAAGATCCATCAGTTGTGGGTCGAAACGCTTACAGAATGGGCAGTTAAAATCAGTAAAATTAACCAAAACTAACTTGGCATCTTTTTTACCGATACGCGGGCTGGTTGGGTCATTAAACAAAGCATCGTGCTCCGCTTTTAACGTTTCTTTCATTTGGGCTTGTTGTCTTTCCCCTTGTTTAGCTTGCAGGGCAACAATCGCTTCTTCCAAAATTTCTGGGTTTTCAATCAAAGTATCACGCACTAATTTACGCACTTGCGCTTCTTGGTCTGCACTTAAAGGTGCCGCTTGTGCTACTGACCCCATCATTAGCGACGAAAATAAAACGGCTAAGATTGTTTTTTTCATTTTGTGGCTCCTTTGGCCTGATTCATAACGGATATTAGCGATTCACGGTCAAGTATTGTTGACAGTACTTCGCCTTCGGCCAAGTTAGGGCCATAAATTTGATTAAATGGAACAGCGACCTGCCCACGTTTTTGTAAAAATGCCGTAATTTCAGGTGAAGGTTTGGTCCAATCACCCCGTAAAGCAACAACATCAGGTTCACTAAGTAGCTGTTGGATATCATCTCTCAGTAGTACATTGTATTTATTTGCCTTACAAGTCACACACCATTCAGCAGTAACATCAATAAAGACGCGCTTGTTATCCGCCAGCGCAGCCGTAATCGCTTGCTCAGTCAAAGGTTGCCAATTTACGGTATCTTTAACGAGAGAACGGCTGCCGGAATGCTGTTCTTGCGTCATCCAAACAAACCCACCAGCAAAAACGGCAAATAATATGAATGGCAAGATAGCTGCCCTTACACCTCGTTTTATCGCGATAAAAACAACTAATAATACTAAGAAAATGACAGCAATCGCCGTCGAAGTAGGCACACCAAAATGTGGTATTAATAAGCTAATTAACCATAAGCTAGATACCAGCATCATTAACCCTAGTATGGCGCGTAATTTCAGCATCCACATACCTGGTTTTGGTAGTAAGCGAGAGATAGCCGGAAAAGCAGCGATCAGTAACCACGGTAAACTCATACCGATACCTAATGCGGTGAAGATCAACCACAACTCTTCCATCGGCGCTGCCAGTGCAAATGCTACGGCTGTGCCCAAAAATGGTGCAGAGCAAGGTGTTGCCAATAATGTCGCGAATACCCCTTGCCAAAAATGACCGCTGCTACCATGCCCCCCAGCTGTTGCCAAGCGTGTATTGGCCTTGCTACCTAAGTTGATTTCAAATAAGCCAAATAAATTTGCAGTAAATAGCGCTGTTACCAATACCATAAAACCGATAAACCATGGGTTTTGGAACTGAATACCCCAACCAACAGCTTGTTGACCGACTCGTAATAACGTCATCAATAGCGCCAGTAACCAAAAGGAAACTAAAATACCAAGAGATGACAATAAAAACTGACGGCGAATGGTATTTTGCTCACCATGAGGCACCATCAATACAGAGCCAAGTTTCATCGCTAACACAGGCAGAACGCATGGCATCAGATTAAGGATCAAGCCCCCCAAAAGTGCAAATAGCATCACCTGCCATAACGAAGCACCACTCACTTTTGATGCTATCGTGCCAGTAAATGTACTCACTTGATGACTAATTTGCTGCGAAATTTCGCCATCTGCAACCACAAAAGAAACTGTTTTACCGGTTAAATCGGGAGACTCGCCTCCCCAATCATCACCAACATCTATTGTTGCTGTTAAATGATTGCCTGTTGTCTCTATTACAGGCACGCCTAATGCTGCACCTTCAACCACATCAGTAAAAATGTTAGGTTGTTCCCACGAATTTCCTGAACTTTTTTGTAATTCAATGATTAGCTTATCATTGGTAAAGCCAACTTTGGTTTGCTCTACTAAGCCACTAGATGGTGGAACCGCCCCTTTGGCTTGGTTAAATGCCCAAGTAAAGTCAGCAGGAGCTGGCTCTGTTAAATCGAGTTCAAACGGGTAATCGGTTAAAATACACACATTACTGCAGGTTGATAACGTGAGTGTTCCAGCAAGTTTATCGAGCTTTTCATTACTTGTGACTGTAATGGGGAAAACAATATCTCCCATATAGCCTTGAGTTGAAACACCCGCGACATCAAAGCGACCAGGTGTTGGCCATTGCCAATCTGTTGATTCAACAGGTGACGACCATACAATTTCAGGTGCGACTCCACCTTCGCCAGGCGAACGCCAATAGGTTTTCCACCCGTCATCAAGTTTTACATCGAGCAAAATGTCGATTTTGCCATTTTCCTGTGCCGAACTTAATAACCTGACCTGCGCATGCCGTGGAGTGTTGTCATTCATCCACCCCGTATTCGCAGGTTGCAACCACCCCGTATCTGCAGCGTATAAACTGCTCGAAAATAGTGCAAAAAATATAAAAAATGAATTAATTAAAAAACGCATTGTTTCCTCCAGAATAAATTACACAAACGAGTCCCTATCCGTTGTGTGCTAATTCCGAAGATTACAAAATTGTAAGTGTCGTCTGACTCTTGGAGGGGCATGCTTTTCTTCATTATTTGCTCTAGATATAAATAGATTAGTACAAAATAAAGTTAGCGCAGCCAAAGAAAGAAACATGAAGAAGAATGGTTCAAGAACAGCAGGTAACAAAGTCATTAATGACTTAGCACTCAGTTCACAGCTGGAAAGATGTGTACCGCTGCTATCACTTTGTTTTACCTGTGACTGATCGATATAAGAAACGTGAGTACCCGTGTTAATTTGTGCTTGCGCTAATACATCTGGCACAAAAAAATTGGCGAGCAAACGCTCTCCGACGGCACGTTGATTCATACAAACCAATACCATCAGACAGGCGAATATCACTAATCCTTTACCTAATTTTAAATGCCTGTTCATGCGCATCTTGGTATAACTTCCTGAAATAACACTAATTATGCGACTTTGACAACCATAACGATAAAAACCTATCTTTGACTAATACCGTTACCCCATCTATAAGTTAAATAGAGGTTACATCTTACACAGCAAAACATTCCGTACAAGTGCCATCAGCTAACTTTACAAATATCACCCTCTTTTTCAGTAAACAAAAATGCAGTTCTACCAAAACTAGGCACGCAAATTGCTTTATCTAATATATGGCATGAAACGAAGATAACTTGCACCTTAACAGTGCATGATTATCAATTTAAGACAATTTTAGATGGTAAATCACCATGTTAGTGCGGTAATTCAAAAATTACCCAAATAATATGCGAGACAGCTCCCGAAATTGAAACAATTCGTTTTCATTAATTAACAAATTTAATTACTTTTTAACAACAATAAAACATATAGCGGATAATCGCGGAATTGTCTAAATCTGCGAAATATTTGCAAACACAACACTACGAAACCACAGTAATTCAGGCGTTATCTCGCGATAGCACCTTAAAAATTACAACGGGTTTACACCGATGTTCTAAAGGAGTTGTAACTATGCGTATAAGTAAACTTGTATTATCGATGATGATTTTAGGTGCAACCTGCGCAGTCCAAGCAGAGGAGTTAAACGGCACCCTGAAAAAAATCAAAGACAACGGTGTAATAGTTGTTGGTCATCGTGAATCTTCCGTACCTTTCTCTTACTATGATAATAGCCAGAAAGTGGTTGGTTACTCACAGGATTATTCAAATGCCATTGTTGATGCAGTGAAGAAAAAATTAAACATGCCTGATCTGCAAGTCAAACTCATTCCAATCACATCACAAAACCGTATTCCACTCCTGCAAAATGGCACATTTGATTTTGAATGTGGTTCAACAACCAATAATGTAGAAAGACAAAAACAAGCCGCTTTCTCTAACACAATCTTTGTGGTTGGGACGCGCTTACTCACTAAAGGTGACTCTGGTGTGAAAGACTTTGCTGACTTAGCCGGTAAAAATGTCGTCGTGACCTCAGGTACAACTTCTGAAATTCTGTTGAATCAGTTAAATGATGAAAAAAATATGAAAATGCGCATTATCAGTGCGAAAGACCATGGTGATTCGTTCCGTACCTTAGAATCAGGTCGTGCTGTTGCCTTTATGATGGACGATGCGTTGTTAGCAGGTGAGCGTGCAAAAGCGAAGAAACCGGATATCTGGGAAATCGTTGGCAAGCCGCAAACCGAAGAAGCTTATGGCTGTATGTTGCGTAAAGATGACCCTCAATTTAAAGCGCTTATCGATGAAACCATTGCGAATGCACAAACATCAGGTGTCGCTGAAAAATCCTTTGATCGCTGGTTCAACCAACCTATTCCTCCGAAAAATCTGAACCTGAAATTTACGTTATCCGATGAAATGAAAGCCTTATTTAAAGAACCAAATGATAAAGCATTAAACTAATAAAAAGACAAACAGGGTATTACTGAAGTAAGAATTGCAAGGCGGTCGTTCCCCGCCTTGCATCCTCTTTTACGACAGTATTCGGGAATTTCATTGCCCACAGGAAGTCAATATTATGTCTATTAATTGGAATTGGGGGATTTTCCTTCAGGAAGCCCCTTTTGGGAATACCACCTACTTAGGGTGGTTAATATCTGGCCTCGAAGTCACCGTAACACTTTCTATTTGCGCCTGGATCATCGCATTTTTAGTCGGTTCATTTTTCGGTATTTTACGTACCGTACCTAACCGCTTTTTAGCTTTTTTAGGTACCGCTTACGTAGAGTTATTCCGTAACGTACCGCTTATCGTACAATTTTTTACTTGGTATTTAGTTATTCCAGAACTTCTCCCTCGTTCAATCGGGGATTGGTTTAAAATGGAATTAGATCCTAACTACCAATTCTTTATTTCCTCAATGCTTTGCCTTGGGTTATTCACCGCAGCACGAATGACTGAGCAAGTACGTGCAGCCATTCAGTCACTGCCTAGAGGGCAAAAAAGTGCCGCACTCGCAATGGGGCTCACTTTGCCACAAACCTATCGCTACGTTCTATTACCCAATGCCTATCGGGTCATTTTGCCACCAATGACCTCAGAAATGTTGAACTTGGTTAAAAACTCAGCCATTGCGTCAACCATTGGCTTAGTCGATATGGCAGCACAAGCAGGAAAGCTATTGGACTATTCTGCTCACGCATGGGAATCCTTTACCGCAATTACATTAGCTTATGTCGGTATTAACGTCATTATCATGATTTTGATGACGTTATTAGAGCGCAAAGTTCGCTTACCAGGCACCATTGGAGGGCGATAAAATGATGTATGAATTTGATTGGAGCTCAATTGCTCCGAGTATGCCCTTTTTAATCGATGGCTTCATTGTCACTGCGAAAATTACACTGACCGCGATAGTGGTGGGAATTTTGTGGGGAACGGTTTTGGCCGTGATGCGGTTATCCACATTCAAGCCAATCAGCTGGTTTGCAGCCCTGTATGTGAATACATTCCGTTCTATTCCGTTGGTTATGGTTTTGCTGTGGTTCTACTTAATCGTTCCTAGCTTATTACAAAATGTTCTAGGCTTATCACCAAAAAATGATATTCGTTTAATTTCTGCAATGATAGCCTTCTCTCTTTTTGAAGCCGCTTATTATTCTGAAATTATTCGTGCGGGTATTCAAAGTATTTCACGAGGACAAGCTTCTGCGGCGTTAGCTTTGGGAATGACAAATATGCAAACCATGCGGCTCGTGGTATTACCGCAAGCCTTTAAAGCCATGGTGCCGCTGTTGTTAACTCAAGGAATTGTTCTGTTTCAGGACTCATCCCTCGTGTATGTACTCAGTTTGACAGACTTTTTCCGTACTGCCACCAATATTGGTGAGCGTGATGGGACACAAGTAGAGATGGTACTGTTTGCGGGTCTGGTGTACTTTATTATCAGTTTTGGCGCTTCTATGTTAGTGAATTATCTTAAGAAAAGGACTGTTTCATGATAACCCTGAAAAATGTATCCAAATGGTATGGCCAGTTTCAGGTGCTTACAGACTGCACAACTGAAGTTAAAAAAGGTGAAGTTGTGGTTGTGTGCGGGCCATCTGGTTCTGGTAAATCCACATTAATAAAAACAGTAAATGGTTTAGAACCAATTCAACAGGGTGAGATTTTTGTGAATGATATTCAAGTTAATAACAAAAAAACTGACCTTGCAAAACTTCGCTCTAAAGTTGGGATGGTATTCCAACACTTCGAGCTATTTCCTCATTTGTCGATTATTGAAAATCTGACATTGGCGCAAGTTAAAGTATTAAACCGCGATAAAAAAGAAGCTGAAGCAAAAGGTTTGAAATTATTGGAACGCGTGGGTTTATCCAGTCATGCCAATAAATTCCCAGCTCAGCTTTCAGGGGGACAACAACAACGTGTCGCTATTGCTCGAGCGCTGTGTATGGATCCTATCGCCATGTTGTTCGATGAACCAACATCGGCCCTTGACCCTGAAATGATCAATGAAGTACTCGATGTTATGGTTGAGCTCGCCAATGAAGGAATGACCATGATGGTGGTGACCCATGAAATGGGCTTCGCCAAAAAAGTGGCTAATCGCGTTATTTTTATGGATGAAGGCAAGATTGTCGAAGACAGTAAAAAAGAAGACTTTTTCGCTAACCCACAATCTGATCGTGCAAAAGATTTCCTCGCAAAAATTCTCCATTAATCTTTCTCAGGGAGCCATTAGGCTCCCTAGCCTTAACACACATTCATGCGGGACAATATTGTTGCACTATGAGTATTGCCTAAGCGAATAAATCAACAACAACTTGCTGAATTTGAAATAGTTCACGAAACCACTACCATTTCACTGGTTTTTTAGTTAAGTTGTTTGGTTATCAGCGTTAAATATCCTGATCCGTTCCCCGAAAAACAATATCCAGCTTCCCCCTATTAGGTTCAGCTAATCAACTATTGTTGTTTTCGGTGTAGATCCGCTATGCTATGCGGATCTCAATTAAGAAAGACATTCACGCTACAGATGTAGCCTTTATTCACCATAGGATTATCGGTGCCATGCAAGAACAATATCGTCCAGAAGATATAGAGCCTAAAGTACAGCGTCACTGGGATGAAAAAGCAACTTTCAAAGTGACAGAAGACAACAGCAAAGAAAAATACTATTGCCTGTCCATGCTACCTTACCCTTCTGGTCGACTACACATGGGCCACGTACGTAACTACACCATGGGTGACGTTATCTCTCGTTACCAACGTTTGTTGGGGAAAAACGTTCTCCAACCAATTGGTTGGGATGCGTTTGGTCTACCTGCTGAAGGTGCTGCGGTTAAAAATAATACTGCTCCTGCGCCATGGACTTACGCCAATATCGATTACATGAAAAACCAGCTAAAAATGCTCGGTTTCGGTTACGATTGGGATCGCGAAGTCACCACTTGTACTCCTGAATATTACCGTTGGGAACAATGGTTCTTTACTAAACTGTATGAAAAAGGTTTAGTGTACAAAAAAACCTCTGCGGTTAACTGGTGCCCTCACGACTTAACTGTTTTGGCGAATGAACAAGTGGTTGATGGCTGCTGCTGGCGTTGTGACACCCCTGTTGAGCGCAAAGAAATCCCACAGTGGTTTATTAAAATTACCGACTACGCAGAAGAGCTGCTCAACGACCTCGACAAATTAGATGACTGGCCAGAGCAAGTCAAAACCATGCAGCGCAACTGGATCGGCCGTTCCGAAGGGACTGAGATCACATTCAATGTTGCAGACCGTGATGAAACCTTAACAGTCTATACCACTCGCCCTGATACCTTTATGGGGGCAACTTATGTGGCTGTTGCAGCGGGTCACCCTCTGGCTAAAGAAGCCGCGACAAATAACCCTGAATTAGCCCAATTTATTGATGAATGCCGTAACACCAAAACTGCGGAAGCGGATATGGCGACCATGGATAAAAAAGGCATGGCAACCGGCTTATTCGTTATTCATCCATTAACCCAAGAAAAACTGCCAATTTGGGTCGCTAACTTTGTTTTAATGGAATACGGTACTGGCGCAGTTATGGCCGTTCCTGCTCACGACCAACGTGACTGGGAATTCGCCCACAAATACAACTTACCCATCAAAGCGGTTATTGCCGATGCTGATGGCAACGAGCCTGATTTATCCCAAGAAGCGATGACTGAGAAAAATGCACTGATTAACTCAGGTGAATTCAGTGGATTAGACCACCAAGCGGGTTTCAATGCTATTTCAGATAAACTCGTTGCTCTGGGTGCTGGTCAACGCAAGGTAAACTACCGCTTACGTGACTGGGGTGTTTCACGTCAACGCTACTGGGGTGCTCCAATCCCAATGGCAACATTGGAAGATGGCACTGTGGTTCCGGTTCCTGAAGATCAGTTACCTGTCATTTTGCCAGAAGATGTCGTAATGAACGGTATTACAAGCCCGATTAAAGCAGATCCTGAATGGGCTAAAATGACCATTAATGGTCAACCTGCATTACGTGAAACCGATACCTTCGATACCTTCATGGAATCTTCTTGGTACTATGCTCGTTATACCTGCCCGCAATATGACGACGGCATGTTAGACCCTGAGGCAGCAAACTACTGGTTACCGGTTGACCAATATATTGGTGGTATCGAACACGCCATCATGCACTTAATGTATTTCCGCTTCTTCCATAAGTTGATGCGTGATGCAGGGTTAGTCAACTCCGATGAACCAGCAAAACGCTTACTGTGCCAAGGCATGGTGCTGGCTGATGCATTCTACTACACAGGTAGCGATGGCCAACGTGTTTGGGTTTCCCCAGCCGATGCCATTGTTGAACGTGACGACAAAAACCGTATAACTAAAGCGGTAGACAATGAAGGTCATGAGCTGGTGTATACCGGCATGAGCAAAATGTCTAAGTCGAAAAACAACGGTATTGACCCTCAATTAATGGTCGAAAAATACGGTGCGGATACTGTTCGTCTGTTTATGATGTTTGCTGCTCCACCAGAGTTAACCCTTGAGTGGCAAGAATCCAGCGTTGAAGGGGCTAACCGCTTCGTGCGTCGCGTTTGGCGTTTAGTGCATGAGCATTCACAAAAAGGTGCAACTTCACCTTTAGATATCAGCACATTAACACCAGAACAAAAAGACTTACGTCGTGACCTGCACAAAACAATCGCGAAAGTCTCCGATGATTTCAGTCGTCGTTATGCATTTAACACTGCGATTGCCGCTATCATGGAATTCTTGAACAAATTAGTTCGTGCACCACAGGAAACTGAGCAAGACCGTGCATTAGTACAAGAGTCTCTCGAAGCAATCACACTGATGCTATCTCCAATCATTCCACATGCTTGCTTTGAAATGTGGAAAGCGCTCGGTCACCAAACAGACATCGATTTCGCACAATGGCCAGTTGCTGATGAAACAGCCATGATTGACGATACCAAACTGGTTGTCGTTCAAGTTAATGGCAAGGTTCGTGGTCGCATTACCGTTCCGGCTGATGCAAACCAAGAATTTGTCCTAGATATGGCAAAAAATGAACCGAGCGTAGCGAAATACCTTGAAGGTGTTAGCATCCGCAAAGTAATCTATGTCCCAGGCAAATTGCTTAACCTTGTTGTAGGTTAATATTAGGTTATTGGCTGATAAGGAGGCCAGGTGCGTTATCTGATAACTTTATTTTTGAGCTTAGCGGTACTAGTCACCGCAGGTTGCGGTTTTCGTCTTCAAGGAACAACTCAAATTCCTGAGGAACTGAGAACATTGCAGCTAAGTTCAAGTGACCCATATGGCTACCTTACAAGGGCGCTTAGGGAGCAACTGCGGCTCAATAACGTGACCATTCTCGAAACGGGAAGAGCCGGTGTCCCCATTTTGAAAGTTTTGAGCTCTAATGAAAACACTGAAACTGTGTCCGTTTATCAAGATGGTAAAGCGGCAGAGAAACAATTAACACTGGTAATGAATGTGCAAGTGTTGATGCCTGATGGAGCTATCTATCCTTTACAAAGCCGTGTTGAACGCACTTTCTTCGACAACCCTTTAGAAGCGCTTGCGAAAGATGCTGAAAAAGAAATTGTAAGACAAGAAATGCAAGAACAAGCTGCACGTAATATTGTACGTAAATTATTGCTTGTTCATTCAGCAGAACTTGAGAAGGCAAAAAACCAAGCGGCTGATGCGAATACTCAACCATAATGACGCGTATCTACCCTGAACAGCTGGCCTCTTCGTTACAAGAGTCTCTAAGAGGCCGCTATTTCATATGGGGCAATGAGCCCCTTCTTCTTCAAGAAAGCCAAGATGCCATCCGCAAAGCGGCACAAGAACAAGGCTTTGAGGAACATTTTTCGTTTTCTCTTGAGCAAAATACTGACTGGGATGAAATTTTTAGTCTCTGTCAAGCTTTAAGCCTGTTTGCTAGCCGCCAAACACTCACTCTGCTGTTGCCTGAAAATGGCCCTAACGCTGCCATGGCAGAAAAGTTGAATCAACTGGCGCAGCTACTCCATTCAGACCTACTTCTTGTGTTACGCGGCCATAAACTCACGAAAGCACAAGAAAACAGTGCTTGGTTTAAAGCGATTAGCCAAGACGCCATTTATATCAGTTGCCTGACCCCTGAATATCAACGGTTACCACAATGGGTTTCTAAACGCGCCTACAGTATGCGGCTTTCTTTAGAAACCGAAGCTAACCAACTACTTTGCTATTGTTATGAAGGGAATTTACTTGGCTTAGCGCAAGCACTTGAACGGCTATCCCTTCTTTATCCTGATGGTAAACTCACCTACCCTCGTGTCGAAAGTGCCGTGAATGATTCTGCGCATTTTACGCCCTATCATTGGGTTGATGCCCTATTGGCTGGTAAATCGCGCCGTTCTTGGCATATTTTAGAGCAACTGCAACAAGAGGATGTTGAGCCCGTTATATTATTGCGCTCAATCCAACGCGATCTGATGCTGCTAATTACATTGAAACGCCAATCTGTAACAACCCCATTAAAAACATTGTTTGATCAGCACAAAGTTTGGCAAAACCGCCGAGGTGTGCTCACTGAAGCCTTACAACGCTTAACACTGCATCAATTGCAATCCGCATTAATGTTATTAACGCAAGCAGAAATCAATATAAAACAAGATTTTAGCCATTCTCCATGGCCTGACCTGCAATCACTGTCTATGCTATTATGCGGCAAAGCATTTGCAGAGAATTTTATTCATGAGTAATTCATTTTCAAAACAGCATAACTTACTAGCGTTATTCGGTGGAACATTCGACCCCATTCACTTTGGCCATTTACGCCCTGTGCAAGCCCTTGCTCAGCAAGTTGGGCTCGAAAAAGTGATCTTGCTACCAAACCACGTTCCCCCCCATCGCCCACAACCAGAAGCAACTCCATCACAACGTTTAGAAATGGTGAAGTTAGCAATACAGGATAACCCTTTATTTGCTATCGATACGCGTGAATTAGCGAAAAATAGCCCTTCTTATACGATAGAAACTCTCGCTGAACTACGTCAAGAAATTGGGCCAGAAAAGCCCCTTGCGTTTATTATTGGTCAAGATTCTTTATTGTCGATTAATAAATGGTACGGTTGGGATCGAATTTTAGATAACTGTCATCTATTAGTCTGTTCGCGTCCGGGGTATGCCACTCAATTTTCCGACCCTATAATGCAAAACTGGCTGTTAGAACATCAAACAACAGACCCGATTGCTTTAAATCAAACGGCCAATGGGTACATTTTTATTGGGGATACCCCATTGGTAAATATCTCTGCAACAGAGATCCGCGAAAAATTAAGCTCGGGCGACTCTTGTCACGAATTAATTCCAGATGCGGTTTTGCAATATATTCATCAACAGCACCTTTACCAACAATAAGGGAACTCTCTTATTGAACAACTATTAGGATATGGCTCAAAAATAACTTGCTCCATTAAATAGCTGTCTGGGTATTGAACAAGCAATTGCTTCATCATCTCTAATGGCCTGTTTAGTGGTAAATTACCCGCTAAATAGTCATTAATCAGCCATAATAAGCGTTTTTTCTCATCTTTCGTGGCTTTATGTTTGAAATAGCCTTGCATATGGCTCAACGCATTAACTTCAATGTTTTTTGCTGGCACTGCCGCCAATATTTCCATTAAACAGGCTTTATATTGATTAAAAAAACACACAAGGTCGGTACTACTTTTAATACTCGCCACTAAACGCCCTGTATACTGATAGCCAATAGGTGAATACGCCATGATGAGATATTTATGGCAACTATGAAATTGAATCATGTTGTGATGTGTTAAATCGTTATATAAACCATCTAATCTTTCTATCGTATACAATTTCGTTAAAAAGCAGTCCCACAACGCTATATCTTGTAGCTTATCATCCGTTAATATCGGAATATTCGCAGGGAATAATCCTTGTAATTTAACAAGTTGCTGTCTAGAGCAAATAATACCATTAACTTTATTTTGCATCCGCTCATGGGTGAGGTTCGTTACAAATTCAACCATAGAATTCACCTGTGGATGAATATTAGCGGATAGATGATTAATTCCTTCAAATATAAAAACTTTTGGTTTAATTATTTGCACAATACACGTCTCATTCTAAAATATTTGTCAGGAGTACAGTTTTTAGCGTTATTTTGTAAAGTTAGCACAAACTTCTTGCTCAAATGTACGGATATCCCTATAAATTTCACTCCACGATGAATAAAAAATAATTTAGCCGATTTTTCTTAAAATCTAGGGTAAAATAGCAGGGCTGTTAATATGTTTACTTTGTTATCAGCGATTATTTTATCTACAAACTACAAACAGTGTTTAACGTGATATTCTGTTTATTTGAATAAAAGGTGAACCTTTTGCAAGGAACTGAACTCCAACAATTTATTATCGATCAGCTTGATGATGCTAAAGCAGAAGATATCATTACTATCGATGTTCAAGGGAAATCAAGTATTACCGATCAGATGATCATCTGTACAGGGACATCAAGTCGCCATTTGATGTCAGTCGCTGACAGGTTAATCGAAGCTTGCCGTAAAAATGGTTTAATGCCATTAGGTGTTGAAGGGCAAGGTATTTCTGATTGGATAGTCGTCGACCTTGGCGATGCCATTGTTCATATTATGCAAGATGAGAGTCGTCGTATGTATGAATTAGAAAAGCTCTGGAGCTGAGTTTGAAATTACAGCTCATCGCCGTTGGAACAAAAATGCCGGACTGGGTCCAGACCGGCTTTATGGATTACCTCCACCGTTTTCCTAAAGATATGCCATTTGAATTAACGGAAATCCCTGCAGGAAAACGCGGGAAAAATGCAGATATAAAACGCATTCTAGAAAAAGAAGGCGAATTAATGCTCGCAGCTGTAGGTAAAGGAAATCGCATCGTCACCTTGGATATTCCAGGCGATCGTTGGGACACCCCAAAACTTGCCGTACAACTCGATAAATGGAAACAAGATGGCCGTAATGTCAGCTTATTAATCGGTGGTCCCGAAGGCCTTGCACCTGCTTGTAAAGCGGCGGCAGAGCAAAGTTGGTCACTATCACCACTAACGCTCCCCCATCCACTGGTTCGTGTTCTTGTTGCCGAGAGTCTTTATCGCGCATGGAGTATTACGACTAACCACCCTTATCACAGGGAATAGTCAGGTTTAAATATGTTCAAAATGGCAATGGGATGAAAACACAACGCACCCCTTTTCGCGACCATACCGCTGAATCAGTTTTATTTATCCGCCGAGCGCTTATCGCCTTCGGTGTGATTGTCATTTTAACGTCTATTCTTGTGACCAATTTGTATCACTTACAAATTGTCCGCCACGAAGATTACCAAACACGGTCAAATGATAACCGAATCAAATTGGTGCCTATTGCACCAAGCCGTGGGATTATTTATGACCGCAGAGGGACTCAACTCGCCCTTAATAGCACGTTTTACCAGCTAGAAATCGTGCCGGAAAAAGTCAGTAATCTGCAAGAAACCTTAGATAACCTTCGTAATGTAGTAGATTTAACTGACGAAGACATTACTAATTTTGAAAAAGAGCGTAAGCGCTCACGTCGGTTTACCTCTATTGCATTGAAAACCCAGCTCAACGAAGTTCAAGTTGCTCGTTTTGCCGTTAATCAGTACCGTTTTCCCGGTTTAGAAGTCAAAAGTTACCAACGACGCTCTTACCCATATGGTTCAGCATTAACCCATGTGATTGGTTATGTGGCAAAAATCAATGACAAAGATGTTGAACGTCTTGATAAAGAAGGTTTATTACCTAATTATGCTGCTAGTCATGATATCGGTAAATTAGGTATTGAGCGTTATTATGAAGATGTCTTACACGGTAAAACCGGCTATGAAGAAGTGGAAGTGAATAGCCGCGGTCGCGTTATTCGACAATTGCATGAGCAACCACCGCAAGCAGGTCGAGATATCTACCTCACTATTGACCTTGAATTACAAATTTATATCGAAAAACTGTTAACCACCAGCCGTGCAGCCGTAGTGGTCACTGACCCACGTAATGGCGAAATTTTGGCTCTGGTATCTAATCCAAGTTATGACTCTAACTTGTTTGTAAACGGCATCTCAAATAAAGATTATCAAGCGTTATTAAATAATCCTGACAGACCGCTGATTAACCGAACAACTCAAGGGTTATATCCCCCTGCATCGACAGTAAAACCCTTTATTTCTGTTGCGGCATTAAGTGAAAAGGTCATCACACCGAATACGACCATTTTTGACCCTGGTTGGTGGCAATTGCCGGGCTCCGAAAAACGTTACCGTGACTGGAAGCGCTGGGGGCACGGCAAGCTGAATGTTTCAAAGTCAATCATTGAATCAGCGGATACTTTCTTCTATCAAGTGGCTTATGATATGGGGATTGATCGTATTTCTGAGTGGATGGGTCGTTTTGGTTTTGGTGATTATACCGGAATTGACCTTGCAGAAGAACGTTCTGGTATCATGCCAACCCGTGAATGGAAACAAAAACGCTATAAAAAGCCTTGGTATCAAGGCGATACCATTCCAGTTGGGATTGGGCAGGGCTATTGGACAGCAACACCAATTCAAATGTCAAAAGCATTAATGACATTAATCAATGATGGCCAAGTTAAAACCCCACATTTGCTTTACGGCACAAAATTGGGTAATGCCATGGTGCCTTATGAAGACAAAGAAACCAAACAAATTGGCGATATCAATTCCGGTTTTTGGGAGCTAGCGAAGCATGGAATGTACGGTGTCGCTAATGCACCGAATGGTACTGGACGCCGTAGTTTCATTGGTACCCCTTATAAAGCGGCAGCAAAATCAGGTACTGCGCAGGTCTTCAGCTATGAAACCTATAATGCCAGTAAACTTGCTGAGCACCTACGCGACCACAAATTGATGATTGCTTATGCTCCGTATGATAAACCCACGATTGCCGTTGCAATTATTCTGGAAAACGGGGGCGCGGGCCCAGCAGTCGGTGACATTGTGCGGCAAATATTTGACCACGTTCTTCTTGGTGATAACCGTACTGAAGTCGCGGTGTCAGCAACTAATGCAGGAGAAGATCGCTGATGCATAATCCTAATAATAACAATGAGCTATAAAGAATATGACAGACGATAAGAAAAAAATTTCGTTATCCACACGTCTGCATATAGATGTGCCTATGCTGCTAATTATTATCGCGTTGCTTGCATACAGCGCATTTATTATGTGGAGTGCTAGCGGCCAAGATCCTGAAATGATGGAGCGTAAATTAGGGCAGATAGCGACAGGCTTCGTCGTTATGATAGTAATGGCGCAGATCCCCCCTAGAATGTATGAAAATTGGGCGCCTCACCTGTTTATCTTCTGCGTTATTTTACTGATTTTTGTTGATGTTTTTGGGCAGATAAGTAAAGGGGCACAGCGCTGGTTAGACTTGGGTTTTATTCGGTTCCAACCCTCTGAAATTGCAAAAATTGCCGTCCCTTTAATGGTCGCTCGTTTCATGAACCGAGACCTATGCCCTCCTTCATTCAAAAATACATTAATTGCACTCGTATTGATTTTTGTACCAACATTATTAGTGGCTGCACAGCCTGACCTTGGTACCTCGATTTTAGTTGCAGCTTCAGGCCTATTCGTTTTGTTCCTTGCCGGAATGAGTTGGCGGCTTATTGCAGTTGCCGCCATTGCGCTCGCCGCCTTTATTCCACTACTGTGGTTCTTTTTAATGCATGGTTATCAAAGAGCCCGTGTCATGATGTTATTAGACCCAGAAACTGATCCACTAGGCGCTGGTTACCATATTATCCAATCAAAAATTGCGATTGGTTCTGGTGGATTAATGGGTAAAGGTTGGCTACATGGCACACAATCACAACTTGAATTTTTACCGGAAAGACATACCGACTTTATTTTTGCCGTGTTAGCAGAAGAACTTGGCTTAGTCGGTGTGCTTATTTTACTTGGTTTATACCTTTTATTGATTATTCGTGGGCTTTATATTGCTGCTAGCGCACAAAATACTTTTGGTCGGGTTATGGTTGGTGGTTTGATCTTAATCCTTTTTGTCTATGTATTTGTGAATATCGGTATGGTCAGTGGTATATTACCAGTGGTTGGTGTTCCCCTCCCTTTAGTGAGCTACGGGGGCTCCGCTTTGATTGTTTTAATGGCTGGATTCGGTATTATCATGTCGATACATACACACCGAAAATTCCTTTCCAAAAGTTTATAAAATGAGGCTTAGTATGCGTTTACAATGGATAATGCTTGGCGTCACCGCCGCGCTACTTAGTGGCTGTGTGACAGACGAAGTTAAACAACCAGCCCAAGTGCCAACCAATGTACCCACTCAAGATGTATTAGGTGCAGAGCCTCATTATGAGCCGTATCATCCAACTGCCAATAATGATTACTCACGTAATGGTCAACAGTACCAAATCGTACGCGACCCGTCACAATTTAGCCAAGTGGGTTATGCGTCTATTTATGGTGCGGAGTCTGCAGGAAATATGACTGCGATTGGTGAACGTGTTAATCCAGTGGAATTAACTGCAGCTCACCCAACGTTACCGATCCCTAGCTATGTCCGCATCACCAACATGATGAATGGCCGGATGATGGTCGTGCGTGTTAATGATCGTGGGCCTTATACGCCAGGAAAAAGTATTGCGGTGTCACGTGCAACCGCTGACCGCCTGAATTTAATGCCAACGACAAAAATTAAAATTGATGTCATTCAAGTCGCTCAAGACGGCACCTTGTCAGGAACTGGAACCGTTGGCTCTAATTTTGTGAAACAAAGCTATGCATTGCCGGGGCGCCCGCAATTAGGTTCTGGCCCAATGGGTACCCCTGTGATGGAGAACTTGCCAACGCCAGAAAATACATTGCCCGTTCAGCAACCAAAAGAGCCGATGCAGCCTACGATGCCTGACATGAGCTTACAAACACCAACGCCACCACCAACAACAACGGAAGAAGTGGTTCCTGAGCGTGGTTTTCTCGTTCAAGCAGGCGCCATTAGTAGCCAAACCAATGCACAAAATATGCTGAATGAATTGAAAACACAGTTTAATGTTCCTGGGCGGTTACAACCCTATAATGGCATTTACCGAGTACAGTTAGGACCATTTAGTACAAGGCAACAAGCCGTTGAGGTTCAAGGCCGTTTACAGTCTGAAAAAAATCAATCGTCAATGGTCGTTGCGCCTTAGTACAACGTAGCTTTAGGTTGCTCCATTACATTTGATGCAACCTAAAGTTAGGCAATGTTAAACTGACAAAAAAATCATTGGTACAGTGCAAAAGTGGCTTTTTTCTTATCCCATTCTTTTGCTAAACTGCGCCTCCTTGTGTTAACCGAATTTCGGATGTAATGGTAAAACCATGAATAATGTCGCTCCATCACGCATCGTGCGTCATACTGTGCTGGGCTCCGCACTCCTTCTTATGACTGCTAATATTGCGAATGCTAATGAAACCTTCCCGAATACATCAATTCCTGCAGCACCTCCTATTGATGCAGAAGCTTATATCTTAATTGATTATAATTCAGGGAAAGTTCTCGCTGAAAGTAATGCCGACCAACGCCGCGATCCTGCGAGTTTGACAAAAATGATGACCAGTTATGTTATTGGTCAAGCAATTAAGTCAGGTAAAATTGGTGAAAATGATATCGTCACGGTCGGAAATGATGCGTGGGCTACCGGTAACCCGGTGTTTAAAGGCTCATCATTGATGTTCTTAAAACCTGGCGACCGCGTTAGCGTATCTCAATTAACTCGTGGTATTAACTTGCAATCAGGTAACGACGCTTGTGTTGCTATGGCCGACTACATTGCGGGTGACCAAGCCAACTTTGTTCAATTAATGAATGGCTATGTAAACAAATTAGGGCTAAAAAATACCCATTTCCAAACCGTTCATGGTTTAGATGCCGAAGGCCAATACAGCTCAGCCCGTGATATGGCACTTATTGGGCAAGCACTCGTACGTGATGTGCCTGATGAGTACGCAATCTATAAAGAAAAAGAATTTACCTTTAACAATATCCGCCAAACAAACCGTAATGGCCTATTGTGGGATAAGAGCCTTGCTGTTGATGGCATCAAAACAGGCCATACTAATGCCGCTGGCTATAACCTTGTCGCCTCCGCAACCGATGGTGATATGCGCCTGATCTCCGTTGTTATGGGAGGTAAAAGCAGCAAAGGCCGTGATGCCGAAAGTAAAAAGTTACTCACTTACGGTTTCCGCTTTTATGAAACCGTTAAACCATTACAAGCCAATGTGGATTTTGCCAGTGTGCCAGTCTGGTTTGGTGATGAAAATGAAGTAAAATTAGGTGTCACTGAAGATTTATACCTCACCATCCCACGAGGTCGCTTAAAAGATTTAAAAGCCAGTTATGAGCTATCTACAACTGAGCTAGAAGCCCCATTAACCAAAGGGCAGCAAGTCGGTACTATTAGCTTCCAACTTGATGGTAAAATTATCGAACAGCACCCTTTAGCAGTATTAAAAGATGTTGAAGAAGGTGGCTTTTTCAGTCGGTTAATTGACTATATTAAATTACTCTTCCACCGTTGGTTTGGTTAAGACTTGAAACTAAAATAAGTCATCCCCATATAGTAAATATCGAAATAGAGTAAGTATCGAAATGTTTGTTGGATGAATACATCTCATTGGCTGGTTTAATACCAGCCAATCTTTTTCAGCCAGCAGCCCAATTTAAAAATTAGGAGTGCCCATGAAAACGAAATTAGGTGAACTGCTTGAGTTCCCATGCCCATTAACTTACAAAGTCATGGGTTTGGCACAGCCTGAATTGGTTGATCAAGTGATTGAAGTGATACAACGTCATGCTCCGGGGGATTACTCTCCAGACGTAAAACCGAGCAGCAAGGGGAATTATCACTCCGTTTCTATAACTATCAATGCCACCCATATTGAACAAGTGGAAACTTTGTATAGCGAATTAGGTGCATTAGAATTAGTTAAAGTTGTACTTTAATTTCTGTAAAAATAAACTACATCCCAAAGGTTAACCATAACCGATTAAGGTGTAGTTTTTTATTTATTCTGCACTACAGAGCCTTATAATTATTTTTTCTTGCTGATAGTACAAATAAAATAAGTTTTTCATCAAAATGCCTAATGAGAAATAACTTTTCATATCAATTCCCAAACCTAAAAATATAAACGTCCCCAAATTTTTACCTTTTTCATATTTCACTCAAAAAAATCGCGTTAACATATTCATAACATGACAAAACTAGCACTCCCCCCCTACCAGCGTTATACTAAGTACTCAATTTTTTCAGGTGGATGTTAAAACATTGTCAGAACGAACGATAATTATCCGTCAATTAGGCCTTGCGCCGTACCAGCAAGTATCCGATGCGATGCATCAATTTACTGAAGAGCGCACTGAAAATACGTGTGATGAAGTATGGCTAGTTGAACACCCTCGCGTATTTACTCAAGGTCAAGCAGGGAAAGCAGAGCATGTACTAGCCCCCGGTGATATCCCTGTTATACAAAGTGATAGAGGTGGTCAAGTCACCTATCATGGGCCAGGACAGCAAGTGATGTACGTGATGCTCAACTTAAAGCGCAACAAAATTGGTGTTAGAGAACTCGTCACCGCACTGGAAAATACCGTCGTGAATACCCTTGCCCACTTTAATATAGCAGCGTATCCTCGCCCTGATGCTCCCGGTGTCTATGTGAATGGCGACAAAATTTGTTCTCTTGGATTACGCATAAGGCAAGGCTGCTCTTTTCATGGTCTCGCTTTGAACATTAGTATGGATCTTGAACCCTTTAATCGCATAAACCCTTGTGGTTACAGTGAATTAAAGATGACTCAGGTTAGTGATCTTGCTCCCAATGTGTCATTATCTGATGTTCAACCTGTGCTAATTCGTCAATTCTGTGACACACTGGGATTTCATATTGTTCAATAATAATGCTATAATTTTTTAACATTTTTAAAAAATATTTTAATGAATGGATAACAGCCTTCATTTGGTTTTATTTAGAATTATCACTTATCCATCAGCATAAAAGATAACTGGAACCGTCATATTATGAGTAAACCAATTCAGATAGAACGCGGAATTAAATATCGTGACGCCGACAAAATGGCGCTGATCCCTGTCAAAAACGTTGTGACTGAACGAGAAGAAATTCTACGTAAACCTGACTGGATGAAAATTAGGCTTCCTGCTGACTCCACTCGTATTCAAGGCATTAAAGCAGCCATGCGCAAAAATGGGCTGCATTCTGTTTGTGAAGAAGCTTCATGCCCTAATCTCTCTGAGTGCTTTAACCATGGTACTGCGACCTTTATGATTTTAGGCGCTATCTGTACCCGCCGCTGCCCATTCTGTGATGTTGCTCATGGTCGTCCAAATGCACCGGATGCCAACGAGCCTGAAAAATTAGCGCAAACCATTAAAGATATGGCATTACGCTATGTCGTTATTACGTCAGTTGACCGAGATGATCTACGTGATGGCGGAGCACAGCACTTTGCTGATTGCATTAGCGCTATTCGTGAAAAAAGCCCATCGATTAAAATTGAAACACTAGTTCCTGATTTCCGTGGCCGTATGGATCGCGCATTAGAAATTTTAACCGCAACACCACCTGATGTGTTTAACCATAACCTTGAAAATGTACCACGTGTTTACCGTCAAGTTCGCCCTGGTGCTAATTATGAATGGTCTTTAAAATTGCTCGAAAAATTTAAAGAAGCCCATCCCGATATCCCAACTAAATCAGGGTTAATGGTTGGTCTTGGTGAAACCAATGAAGAAATTATCGAGGTTATGCGCGACTTACGTCGCCATGGCGTAACGATGCTTACACTAGGCCAATACTTACAACCAAGCCGTCATCACTTACCCGTCAAACGCTATGTCAGCCCTGCGGAGTTCGATGAGATGAAAGAAGAAGCCATGGCAATGGGCTTCACTCACGCAGCTTGCGGCCCATTCGTTCGCTCTTCTTACCATGCTGATTTACAAGCTAAAGGTGAGGAAGTTAAATAGCCTCCACTATTTTACGTATAAACAAAAAATGCCTGATTTTCATCAGGCATTTTTTATTGCAATAGATAAAAAAACTCGCCCTAGATAACTAGCGCGAGTTTTCAGCTGTTCGTTTTAATCTTAATTATAAAAATTACAGAGGAATAACGTTAGCAGCAGATGGGCCTTTAGCACCTTCAGTAATTTCAAATTCCACTTTTTGGCCTTCAGCTAAGGTTTTGAAACCATCGCCCATAATCGCAGAAAAGTGAACAAATACATCTTTGCTACCATCTTCTGGAGTGATAAAACCAAAACCTTTAGATTCGTTGAACCACTTAACGTTACCTTTAACTTTAGACATCAAATATTACCTTTAAAATAAAATAGACACACCATCTGTATCAAGCTCAGTACATCAGATTTCTCAGTTACTTGTCTACAACCTAGATCACGAAAATGGACTAAAAAGATAAAAAAATATTATTTATCGATAGAACAGGTTCTGATTTCGACAATAATTCTTATCAATAGCAATTATCACAACCAATAGTATTATCTATAGCTAATTATTTAGTTTTTACTTCTCATGTAAAAGTAGCCAGTCTTTGATATCTAAGCCCCCTGTATACCCCACTAATTTCCCATCATGTCCAAGTACACGATGACAAGGAACAATTAATGAGATTGGATTACGTGAGTTTGCCATGCCGACTGCGCGACAATAATTAGCTGAGCCTAACTTTAAAGCCAAATCTTTATAGCTCCAGCGTTCCCCATAAGGTATCCCACAAAGATGTTTCCAGACTTTTTTCTGAAATTCTGTACCTTGTGGATTTAATGCCACCGTAAAAACGGTTCTTTTGTGATTAAAATATTCCTTTAGTTCTTTCACACAAAGCTTCGAATGCTCATTCTTCGTTTCTTTTTCTGTTTTTTCATCAACAAAATAAAGGCTCGTTATTCCGTTGTCATCAGCCGTAATATGGACCCACGGTTTAGGAAATTTATCCGGTGTCGCTAAATATTGATGGTACATAGTATCTCCTCAAAAGGACTCAATTACCTGATTGTATATACAGTTATAGAGTAAATTATTTCCACTTTGCAATGATCTTTTTTCTTAGAGTGTCTATCTGAATCATCTAATACGATATTTTTTTATTTTCAATGTTAATAACCACCTAGCCAACAATTAGAATGATTATCATTCAATATTTCATATTCACTACATATTGTATGGTTGATAAATTTAAAATCCATATATAGTATTCATGTATCACATGCCTTATTTTTAATGCGAATAAACATTCAAAAGGTAAATAACATGACTGAGATTACCATTTATAGTAAACCTAACTGCGTTCAGTGTAATGCTACTTATCAAGCCTTAGATCGCAAATCTATTTCCTACCAAATTATTGACCTTACTGAAGATAACCAAGCCCTTGAACTCGTAAAAAAATTAGGTTATCAACAAGTCCCTGTTGTTATTGCAGGTGACAAACATTGGGCCGGTTTTCGACCTGACATGATTAGCCTATTAGCCGCTTAGGTGATGTCATGGAAACGGAATCACTCATCTATTTTTCAAGTCGCTCAGAAAATTGCCATCGCTTTATTGAAAAGCTCGGTATCCCTGCAACACGGTTACCTATTGGCAACCACGAAAGTAGCCTAATTGCGACAAGACCTTATGTTTTATTACTACCAACCTATGGTGGTGGCGGTACAAAAGGGGCTGTTCCAAAAGAAGTGATTCAATTTCTTAATATTGAAGCCAATCGCGCATTTATCCGTGGTGTTATTGCTGCGGGTAATACCAATTTTGGTGAGGCCTATGCAATAGCTGGAAATATCATCGCGCAAAAATGCCATATTCCCTACCTATATCGGTTTGAACTTCTTGGTACTGATAAAGATGTTCAATCCGTTCAACGAGGCCTAAAAACGTTTTGGCAACGTACAAACAACTAGAGTTATTCCAAATGGATAAAATGCAAAATATATCAGATGTGGATTATCATGCGCTCAATGCGATGTTGAATTTATATGATAACGAAGGCCGTATTCAATTTGATAAAGACAAAGAAGCGGCTCATCACTATTTTCGACAGCATGTGAACCAAAACACCGTATTTTTCCATGATTTAAAAGAAAAGTTAGACTTTTTAGTACAAGAAAACTATTACGAAAACAGTGTATTAGAACAATATAACTTTGAATTTATCAAAGCACTGTTTAAACAGGCATACGCACACAAATTTCGTTTTCAAACGTTTCTCGGTGCCTTTAAATATTATACTAGCTATACGCTGAAAACCTTTGATGGTGAACGCTACCTCGAACGCTATGAAGATCGCGTCTGTATGGTTGCTTTAACCCTTGCTCAAGGGGATGAATCCCTTGCTAAGTTGTATGTCGATGAAATTATTACAGGTCGTTTTCAACCTGCAACTCCCACCTTCCTTAACTGCGGTAAAAAACAACGTGGTGAGTTAATCTCTTGTTTTCTTTTAAGAATTGAAGACAACATGGAATCCATTGGTCGCTCAGTCAATTCTGCTTTGCAGTTATCCAAACGCGGGGGCGGTGTTGCCTTTTTAATGACCAATTTACGAGAGCAAGGTGCCCCAATAAAACTAATTGAAAATCAATCTTCTGGCGTTGTTCCTGTTATGAAAATGTTAGAAGATGCTTTTTCTTATGCCAACCAATTAGGCGCAAGGCAAGGTGCCGGTGCCGTTTATTTGCACGCTCACCACCCTGATATCATGCGTTTTCTTGATACGAAGCGTGAAAATGCAGATGAAAAAATACGGATTAAAACACTGTCTTTAGGGGTAGTTATTCCTGATATCACTTTCCAGCTAGCGAAAGATAACCAGGACATGTATTTGTTTTCACCATATGATGTTGAACGCACCTATGGTGTCCCTATGTCTGAAATCAGTGTGACAGACAAATACCATGAAATGGTCAATAACAAAGCGATAAAAAAATACAAAATTAATGCTCGGGAATTTTTCCAAACTTTAGCTGAAATCCAGTTTGAATCAGGATATCCGTATATTTTATTTGAAGATACCGCGAATCGAGCCAACCCTATCGCAGGGCGCATTAATATGAGCAATCTGTGCTCAGAAATACTGCAGGTTAATCGCCCTAGTGTTTATGAAGACGATTTAAGCTATCAACAAATTGGTAAAGATATTAGCTGTAATTTAGGCTCCATGAATATTGCTAAAACGATGGATTCACCGAATTTCGCTCAATCAATAGCGGCTGCCGTTAGAGCACTGAGTGCGGTTTCAGATATGAGTAACATTCGTTCTGTCCCTTCCATTGCCGAAGGTAACCGACAATCACATGCGATTGGGTTAGGGCAAATGAATTTACATGGCTACTTGGCAAGAGAACATATCTATTATGGTTCAGAAGAAGCGCTCGATTTCACCAATATCTATTTTTATGCCGTCACCTATTACGCATTAAAAACATCCAATCAATTAGCTATTGAAAGAAAAACTGCATTTGTTGGTTTTGAACATTCAACTTATGCGTCTGGTGATTATTTTGATAAATATATCAACAATATTTGGCTGCCAAAAACACAAGCCGTTCAGGAATTATTCCGACGTTCGGGTATCGAAATTCCAACTCGTGAAGACTGGCAAGCCTTAAAACAGTCTGTTATTACCTATGGAATTTATAACCAAAACTTGCAAGCGATACCTCCGACAGGGTCTATCTCTTATATCAATAATTCAACATCAAGCATTCACCCCATTGTTTCACGAATTGAAATTCGTAAAGAAGGTAAGATTGGTCGTGTCTACTACCCTGCGCCTTTCATGACGAATGAGAACTTGGAATATTACCAAGATGCTTACCAAATCGGGCCTGAAAAAATTATTGATACTTATGCCATGGCAACTCAGCACGTTGACCAAGGTTTATCTTTGACTCTATTTTTTAAAGATGATGCCACCACGCGAGATATTAACCGAGCGCAAATATATGCTTGGCGAAAAGGAATCAAGACATTGTATTACATCCGATTACGCCAAACTGCCCTCGAAGGAACTGAAGTCGAAGGCTGCGTATCTTGCACTTTGTAATAGGAAAATATTATGACCACCAGCACATCTAGCACACCAGTAAAAGCCATTAACTGGAACCGTATTCAGGATGATAAAGACTTAGAAGTATGGAACCGATTAACAAGTAATTTTTGGCTTCCCGAAAAAGTGCCATTATCTAATGATATTCCTTCTTGGAATACTTTAACTGCTGCAGAAAAACAGCTAACAATACGTGTATTTACTGGCCTTACCCTGCTAGATACGATTCAAAATACAGTGGGTGCGCCTTGCTTAATGCCAGATGCACAAACACCTCACGAAGAAGCCGTTTTATCGAACATTAGCTTTATGGAAGCAGTACATGCGCGCTCTTATAGCTCAATATTTTCAACTCTCTGTTCAACGATTGATGTTGATGATGCATACCGCTGGAGTGAAGAAAATATTGCATTACAGAATAAAGCTAAGATCATCCTATCTTACTATTGTGATTCACACCCTTTAAAGAAAAAGATCGCAAGTGTCTTTTTAGAATCATTTTTGTTTTATTCGGGTTTCTATTTACCAATGTATTGGTCAAGTAGAGGAAAGTTAACCAATACCGCAGATCTTATACGTTTAATTATTCGAGATGAAGCCATACACGGCTATTATATTGGCTATAAATTTCAAAAGTCATTATCCCAATATGATGAAAATACTCAGAAAGAAATTAAGGATTTTGCTTTTTCATTATTATTCGATTTATATGAAAATGAAGTGAAATATACACAAGAACTTTATGACACAGTAGGTTGGTCGGAAGATGTCAAAAAATTCCTTCATTACAATGCCAATAAAGCATTAATGAATTTAGGTTATGAAGCCTTATTTCCTGATACCGTCACCGATGTAAGTGCAGCGATATTATCGGCTTTATCTCCTGATGCAAATGAAAATCATGATTTCTTTTCGGGCTCCGGTTCATCTTATATTATTGGTAAAGCAGTCAGTACCGAAGATGATGACTGGAACTTCTAATTGAACTGTTAATTTAATTTATCAATAAGAATCACTCACAACCAAATCCATACCATGATGAATTATAATAATTTTATTTGTCATGGTATTTTTTCGCTCAAAAAACAGCCGAATTAATTCGTTTTTTATATGTATATCTGTTTAATTGCTCATTTTTAATGAGTTAATCTGGCAATTATTTTTAATTCAATCAATTATCACCTTATTTTACATAAATTTATTTAATGAATTTGATATTAATTTCTATTTTTTCATCTATCAACCAAGCATTTATTCCACATAAAAATCGAATAAAATCGGCAACTCGCATATTGATTAAATTAGTGTGAATTATTTTCAATTAAATTCAATCCCAACAGTAAGTTAACTTTAATATAGAAACTATAAAAGCTATCATCATATAACTTAACATCGTTTTTATTTACATTAATCGCATCATATTTCATCTCTATTATTTTTGATTAATTATACTTAACCTAGGGTTGTCAGCTGATTTTATTATGCTAGGGTTTATTGCTTGCAAATTTTACTAATAACTCAAATGGAGAAATTTGAATTTAATCCATAATTAACTAACCCATTAAACCGAATATAGGAATCTCTGCCCTAATAATTTTCAAAGGATAATCATAGATAGGAAACATAATGTTAACTATCACTATAGAATTCATCACTTTCAATATAGGTAATTTGTCTTCCTTGTTGATTGAAAATTGGGTAAATAATATATGGCAATAAAATTACAAGTTAAAAATTTATATAAAATATTTGGGGACAATCCTGATCAAGCATTTAAGCTATTAGAGTCAGGTATGAATAAAGATGATATCTTTGAAAAAACAGGCCTTACCGTAGGTGTTCAAGATGTTAATCTGACGATTGAAGAAGGCGAAATCTTTGTTGTCATGGGACTTTCTGGCTCAGGAAAATCGACCTTGGTGCGCCTCCTCAATCGCCTGATCGAACCGACCAGCGGGCAAGTCATGATAGATGGAGAGGATATTTCCAATATTTCAGACAAAGCACTGCGCGAAGTTAGGCGAACAAAAATTAGTATGGTGTTTCAATCCTTTGCGCTGATGCCACATATGAACGTGATCGATAACACTGCTTTTGGTATGGAACTTTCTGGCATTCCAAAAGAAGAACGCCATAAAAAAGCCATGAGTGCGCTTGAGCAAGTTAATCTTGAAAAATGGGCTAATTCATACCCAGATGAGCTCTCTGGTGGGATGCGTCAACGTATCGGGTTAGCCAGAGCGCTAGCTAATGACCCTGATATTCTGTTAATGGACGAAGCGTTCTCCGCTCTCGACCCACTCATTCGTACTGAAATGCAAGATGAATTGCTATCCTTACAAGGGGATAAACAACGCACGATTGTCTTTATTTCTCATGATCTTGATGAAGCTATGAGAATTGGCGACCGTATTGCCATTATGCAAGGAGGCGTTGTCGTTCAAGTCGGCACACCTGATGAAATTCTCAATAATCCAGCAAATGACTATGTTAAGACCTTCTTCCGCGGTGTAGATATCAGCCAAGTATTCAGTGCTAAGGACATTGCACGCAGACGGCCTAATGCACTATTGCATATCGCACCGGGTTTTGGCCCTCGTTCAGCGCTAAAAGTCCTCAACGATGAAGACCGCTATCACGGTTATTTAATTTCTCGAGGACATACCTTTGCCGGTGTGGTTTCTGTTGAATCCTTAGAAAAAGCACTCCATGAAAAAGCTGGTATTGAAGCTGCAATATTAACTGATATCGAGCCAATTCAAGGTGATACATCCTTAAATGAAGTTATTTCTACCGTGGCACAAGCCCCTTGTGCTGTTCCGGTTATTAACGAAAAAAACCGCTATTTGGGCGTAATTTCAAAAGGAATGCTGTTACAGGCGCTGGATAAGGAGACACCAAATGAGTAAGCAGAATCAAGAAGCAACGAATACCCAACAAGACCCGTGGGCGGATACTGAAGCCACGAATACGCCAACACAAGGTACTGAGAATATACCGGCGGATGACCCATGGGCAGCAACAAGCTCTAGCGAAACAAATACCGCTGGGGATGATCCTTGGGGAAATGCATCAGACACAACCACACCTGCTGACACCAGTTCAAGTGATTGGCTTGATGCCACTCCAACAGATAGCATCATCCCCGATCAGTTTAATATTATGGATCCCTTCCAGCACACACTGATCCCTCTTGATTCATGGGTTGCGCATGCTATCGATTGGGTAGTACTTAACTTTCGTCCTGTATTCCAAGGGATTCGTGCCCCCATTGATTTTATTCTAAGTGGGTTTGAACAATTTCTCACCTCACTACCGTCCCCTGTTGCCATTATCATTTTCGCATTACTCGCTTGGCAATTAGCAGGACGCGCGATGGGGGTGGCCACATTTGTTTCGATGATAGCCATCGGAGCAATTGGTGCTTGGTCAGAAGCCATGGTGACTCTGTCTCTGGTTCTCACTTCTTTGCTGTTTTGTATTGTCATAGGATTGCCTCTGGGTATTTGGCTGGCACGTAGTGATAGAGCCGCTAAAGTTATTCGTCCATTACTTGATGCGATGCAAACCACACCAGCATTCGTCTATTTAGTCCCGATTGTTATGTTATTTGGTATCGGTAATGTACCTGGTGTTGTCGTCACTATTATATTTGCTTTACCGCCCATCATTCGTTTGACCATTTTAGGGATCAAACAAGTTCCAGCTGATTTAATTGAAGCCGCTGAATCATTTGGTGCAAGCCCTCGCCAAATGTTGTTTAAAGTGCAATTACCATTAGCGATGCCAACCATTATGGCTGGGGTCAACCAAACCTTGATGTTAGCACTGTCAATGGTCGTTATCGCTTCAATGATTGCTGTTGGGGGCTTAGGCCAAATGGTCTTACGGGGTATTGGTCGACTTGATATGGGGCTCGCATCTGTCGGAGGGGTCGGTATTGTTATTCTAGCTATCATCTTAGACCGTTTTACCCAATCTTTAGGGCAAGATACTCGTGGCAAAACATCATGCCGCTGGTACCAAAAAGGGCCTATTGGGTTAGTTATGCGCCCATTTTGTAAAAAAAACCATTAATCAAAACATCCTCCATTCACCTGAGTGCCATTCATATGGCACCTAACTTGGCACTTAGCATGAAAGCCAAGCTCGCTGGAAAAAACAGAGGGAACAATATAATGAAACATAAAATCATTCTTGCATCTGCACTAACAGCCATGTTTGCCGTTCCATTTGCCGGTGCTAACGACCTGCCGGGTAAAGGAATCAAAATTAACCCAGTGCAAAGCACGATCAGTGAAGAAACATTCCAAACACTGATTGTGGCGAAAGCCCTTGAAGAACTTGGCTATGATGTTCAGCCTATCAAAGAAGTCGACTATAACGTAGCTTACGCATCCATTGCGAACGGCGATGCGACTTACCTAGCCACCAGCTGGGTTCCTTTACATAACGCACAATATGACGCTGCTGGCGGCGATAATGTATTCTATCGTCAAGGGAATTATGTTGTTAATGCGGCTCAAGGCTACCTCATCGACAAAAAAACGGCTGAAAAATACAATATTACCAATGTTGAACAACTCAAAGATCCTAAAATTGCCAAGCTCTTTGATTCAAATGGCAATGGTAAAGCGGATTTAACGGGATGCAACCCAGGTTGGGGCTGTGAAGCGGCCATCAATAACCATTTAAAAGCCTATGACCTAGAAAAAACGGTCGACCATAACCAAGGTAACTATGCGGCGATGATGGCTGACACCATTACCCGATATAAAGAAGGTAAGCCTATTTTATATTATACGTGGACGCCTTATTGGATAAGTGATGTCCTCAAGCCGGGTCGTGATGTAGTTTGGTTAGAAGTGCCATTCTCTTCAATGCCAAATGGTGAAAAAACAGACACCACATTACCTAACGGAAAAAATTATGGTTTCCCACCAAATACCATGCATATCGTCGCCAATAAAAAATGGGCTGCGGATAACCCAGCAGCAGCAAAATTATTTGAAGTGATGAAGCTACCTATTGCCGATATCAATGCACAGAACTTAAGAATGCATAATGGTGAAGCCTCACAATCGGATATTCAACGCCACACAAATGCGTGGATCAAAGCCCATCAATCCACTTTTGATGGTTGGGTAAAGGAAGCGCAAGCAGCCGCTAAGTAAAAATAAACAAACCGATTAATAACCTCAGCCACCCTAACCGGTGGCTTTTTTGCATCAATGACAAAAAGAAATAAACCAAGGTAATAAATTTTGTTTATAGTAGTCACCTAGCTAATAATAGGTAATCCTCATGAAACAGACCCAAACTGCAGAGCTGACAACGGGCCTCACTATTTTAATGGCCATTGCCACTGGCCTTGTCGTTGCCAGTAATTACTATGCTCAACCGCTTTTAGAGACCATTGCGGGGCAGTTTAATTTAACAACCAATATGGCTGGGTTTATTGTCACCGCCGCCCAACTCGGTTATGCCGCAGGTTTACTATTTTTAGTCCCTTTGGGCGACTTATTTGAGCGTAAACGCTTAATTTTAACCATGACCTTTCTTTCTGCATTAGGGTTATTAATTACAGCGCTTTCAAATAATATTTGGCAAATCCTTTTAGGTACCGCCCTTACAGGGCTATTTTCTGTTGTTGCACAAGTTCTGATCCCTCTCGCGGCATCTATTGCTAAGCCACATAAACGAGGCAAAGCGGTAGGAATGATTATGAGTGGTTTATTGCTAGGTATTTTACTTGCGAGAACTGTATCGGGTGCTGTTGCTATGGTCGGTGGCTGGCGTGCTATCTATTGGGTGGCCTTTGCGCTATTGATGCTATTAATGATTGTTCTAGCCATTAAACTTCCACGTTATCATCAAAAAACTAACTTAAACTACTTTCAGCTGATTTGCTCTATTGGCCGGCTATTTTTCGGCACTCCAGTGCTCGCGGTACGCGCTTCTCTCGGTGCACTATCATTTGCTAATTTTGGTTTACTTTGGACCGCAATGGCTTTCTTGTTAGCCAGCCCGCCATTCAATTATTCCGAAGGGACTATTGGTTTATTTGGCTTAGCCGGTGCTGCAGGTGCACTTATGGCTTCCCAAGCAGGGCATCTTGTCGATAAAGGAAAAGGAAAGCGCATTACGACTATTGGATTGGTATTATTGCTATTGTCCTGGATACCTATCGGCTTAGCTAAATATTCCCTCGTTGCATTTATCATTGGTGTATTAGTGTTAGACCTTGCAGTGCAAGCCGTCCATGTCACTAGTCAGAGTACGTTATATCGTATATTACCAGAAGCTCGTAACCGCCTAACCGCTGGCTATATGACCAGTTATTTTATTGGAGGCGCTCTAGGGTCTCTCCTTTCAGGTTATGCCTATGAACATGCGGGTTGGGAGGGTGTTGCGGTTGCAGGTGCAATCTTGACCACCATAAGTTTAATTATTTGGTCTATAGGGATTCGCTTTGATCCCGTCATCACCACAACTGATGACTAAATATGACTCATACCGATATCAATACGTTTTTAGATAAAAATTAACGAGCCCACACATCAATATATAAAAAGTTATAATGCATTAAAAATATACGGTTCAATTTTATCCATCCAATACGTTGAATATTGAATAAATAAACAGCCCATCACAGAACTGATAGTTATCAACTGTAATAGTAAACAAAGTAAATATTAGTGAATGACACAGTTAAACAAATACAATGACTCGATAAAAAGGTAGTATTCCTGTTAATAAATTAAATTACTGTTTCATCAAATAATGTTTTAATTATACAAAAATAAGTAATTACACCTACACATTGAAAATATCTATCTAACTTGTAATTATTGGGTAACAAAAAAAATGGTATTGAGTTAATGTCATGTGATTATATATTGTTTTGTATGATTGGAATTAGCCTTTAATTTAGTATTAGGTTGGTTGTTTTATAGTCAAAATTAACGCACTCTGAGTTAAATAGTCGATAGGCTATGCTAAAACTGGCGAATTACATTCATAAAATTTATGAATCATGTATCATTATCAAAATAAAATCGGCGATATTAATTAAGTATAATTGCTAATTCTATCTTTTAATATACCATTTAGATGGTTGATGACAGTTGTAATCTTACCAACTGAAACTAATAAGGTATCCCAATAATGGAAAGTTCATTTACACCGACTGAAGAGCTACTCAATGCTCGTGTAGAACAACAAGATTCACATGAAAGTCCTATTCCGTATCAAGAAATTCTGCTAACACGCTTATGCATGCATGTTCATGGAAAATTACTTGAAACTCGGAATAATATGTTAAGGTCTCAAGGTATCAATGAAACACTGTTTATGGCACTCATGATCCTTGATACAAAAGACTCCCGCAGTATTCAGCCATCTGAACTCAGTGCTGCTCTTGGTTCCTCAAGAACCAATGCGACACGAATTGCAGATGAACTGGAAAAAAATGGTTGGATTGAACGCAAAGAAAGTCACAACGATAGACGTTGCCTTCATCTACACCTCACAGAAAAAGGGACTGAATTTTTAAATGGTCTATTGCCACCTCAACACAGCGCATTAATTGATATTTGGTCTGTTTTAGATACTGATGAAAAACAACAGCTTGACACGCTGATGCGTAAATTACTGACAAAACTAGATACTATAAAAGATTGACCACAGAAATTGTAAGGTTAATGTATTTGAGCCATTCTTTAGCTCAAAGCTGAAAAAATACTTTTCAGCCAATAATATTTCATTATCCTTTCAGCCTTATGCTTTACGATATCCCATCAAACAGCAAAATCATTTGTAGTCTCAGTTTCCAGTGGTTAATACCTAACTACTGGAAACAACCGTGATCCTTATCCATAGAAGTGGAGAAATACGAGTATGAGTTCCCCTGAGGAAATGCAACAAACGCAAACTCCCCAACGAAATAAAAAAAGACAACGCAAAAGTGCGCTGATCTTTTTGACTCTATTATTTATTATTATAGGCGTTGGCTGGGTGGTCTACTGGTATCTCGTTCTTCGCCACTATGAATCAACTGACAACGCTTATGTCGCGGGTAACCAAGTACAAATACAATCCCAAGTTTCTGGGAGCGTTATGACAGTCAATGTGGATAATACCGATTTCGTGACAAGTGGAACTGTTTTGGTTGAACTAGACCCACGTGATGCAGAATTAACACTCGATAAAGCAAAAACAGAATTAGCGAACAGTGTACGCCAGACTCGCCAGCACATGGTTAATAGCCGCCAGCTACAAGCCAATATTGACGTAAAACGGTCTGAATTAAACCGCTTACAGAATGATTTAAAACGTCGCGAAGTTTTAGGCAGTAGCCATGTCATCGGTAAAGAAGAACTACAACACGCGAGAGAAGCCGTTGTCAGTGCAAAAGCAGCATTAGACATGGCAATAGAACAATATAATGCTAATCAAGCCATTGTTTTGAATACCGCAATTGAAAAACAACCCGCAGTAGAACAGGCCGCGACACAAGTTAGAAACGCTTGGCTCACCCTACAACGGACGAAGATCGTCAGCCCTGTTGATGGCTATGTTTCACGTCGCAGTGTGCAAGTGGGTTCACAAATTACTCATTCAACACCATTAATGGCCATTGTCCCTTCCAATGGTATGTGGATTGATGCGAACTTTAAAGAAACACAACTTGCGGACATGCGTATCGGCCAACCTGCGAAAGTCACGACTGATTTTTACGGTAAAGATATCGTGTTTAACGGTACTGTCGTTGGGCTTGATATGGGAACCGGTAGCGCATTCTCTTTATTACCTGCACAAAATGCCAGTGGTAACTGGATCAAGGTAGTCCAACGCCTCCCCGTGCGTATTGCCTTAGATGAAACTCAGCTTGAAGAGCATCCACTACGTATCGGTTTATCCACCGAAGTTACGGTTGATACATTAGATAAAAACGGCAAAGTGCTTTCTAAAGGGATGCGCGCTACTCCTGCTTATCATACTGCTGCATTAGCTGTGGATATGTCTCCTGCAGACAAAATAGTTACTGAGATAATTAATAATAACCTAGAGAATCAATAGGTGGAGGTGCAATCGTGACGACAGCACCTTTAACGGGATCTAAACTCGCATGGATGACGATTGCCCTTTCATTGGCAACATTTATGCAAGTTCTTGATTCTACAATTGCTAACGTAGCTATTCCGACCATTGCTGGAAATTTAGGAGCTTCCAATTCACAAGGAACATGGGTAATAACCTCTTTCGGTGTTGCTAATGCAATTTCCATCCCTGTTACTGGTTGGTTAGCGCGTAGAATCGGTGAAGTCAGGCTATTTTTATGGTCCACTGGCTTGTTCGCTTTAACTTCATGGCTGTGCGGTATTTCTGGCAGCCTAGAGATGTTGATCTTATTTCGTGTTTTACAAGGTTTAGTCGCAGGGCCTCTCATTCCTTTGTCTCAAAGCCTACTGCTTAATAATTATCCTCCTGCCAAGCGCAACATGGCCCTCGCCCTTTGGTCAATGACTATCGTTATTGCACCTATTTGCGGACCGATTCTTGGTGGTTATATTAGTGATAATTACCATTGGGGCTGGATATTTTTTATCAATGTGCCATTTAGTATTGCAATCATTTTTGCAATCATGCGTACCTTAAAAGGCCGTGAAACTAAAATATCTATTCAGCGTATTGATACTATTGGTTTGGTACTATTGGTTGTCGGTATTGGTGCTTTACAAATCATGCTTGACCAAGGCAAAGAGCTGGATTGGTTTAACTCGACTGAAATTATCGTCCTAACCGTTATTGCCGTTGTCGCTATCGCCTTCTTAATTGTCTGGGAACTCACCGATGACCATCCCGTCATCGACTTATCCCTGTTTAAAGAACGCAATTTTACGATTGGCTGTTTATCCCTAAGTTTGGCTTACATGCTCTATTTCGGGACGATTGTACTACTGCCGCAATTGCTACAAGAGGTTTATGGCTATACTGCGACCTGGGCAGGGCTAGCCTCTGCTCCTGTAGGGTTATTACCGCTACTGATTACGCCAATTATAGGACGTTTTGGTAACCGAATTGATATGCGTTATTTAGTGACATTCAGCTTTATTATCTATGCAGTTTGTTACTATTGGCGTGCTTATACATTCGAACCTGGAATGAGTTTTGCCGAGGCCGCTTGGCCGCAATTTGTGCAAGGTTTAGCTATCGCTTGTTTCTTTATGCCTTTGACAACCATTACATTATCTGGCCTACCACCAGAAAAAATGGCCTCTGCATCCAGTTTATCTAACTTCACTCGTACCTTAGCTGGAGCCATCGGGACATCAATCACAACGACCATGTGGACCCAAAGAGAGTCAATGCATCATGAAAACCTCACTGAATTTGTTAACCCATACAACCCAAATGCCCAACAGATGTACAGCGAGCTGGCAAAAATTGGTATGAATGAGCAGCAAAGTTCGGCATACCTCGCTAAAACGATCACTGACCAAGGACTGATTATGTCAGCAAATGAGATATTTTGGCTCTCAGCTGGAATTTTCATCCTACTAATGGTCATTGTCTGGTTCGCTAAGCCACCATTTGGGGCAGGTTCGAAAGACGGCGGTGGTGCTCATTAATCAGCCTAACCCCATATAATTTTATGGGAGGCTATTGGCAAAATACTCTTACTGATTCAGTAAGTTGCCTTCATGACAGAAATAAAAAAGCCATACAACTGGGATATGCATCCTTTATGTATGGCTTTATTTTTCTTATAAAACGTAAGGATTATTTAACTTGGTTTTGTTGCCACCACTGGGCCAACATAATTCCCGTTGCAACAGAGACATTCAAGCTTTCCACTTTACCTGTTCCACCGATATACAAACTCATATCGCCTTGATCCCACGTACTATCACTTAAACCATCACTCTCTTGGCCTAAAACTAGTACCATTTTGGCGGGTAACTTCGCTTTTGCGAGATCTTGACTGCCTTTATGGCTGGAAGTCGTCACAATGGTGTAGCCTGCTTTACGGAATTTATCCAAAGTGTCAGTCAGCCCATCAGCATCAATCGCCTTAATATGCTCAGCCCCACCTTCTGCGGTACGAATTGCTGCACCTGACTCCAACATGCCAGCATCTTGTAAAATAACGCCTTTTACGCCAAAGTGGGCACAACTACGCATCATTCCACCTAGATTATGTGGATTCCCCACATCTTCAAGTGCCAATACGCAATCTTTTTCTGCGGCTTGTTGTAAATACGCATCCGCACTCATTCCACCACGTTTTTTGATGATAAAACAGACACCACCATGATGTTCGGTTCCTGATGCTTTCGATAACTCTTCGTCATCTACCACGTGGTAAGCCTTGCGATTTGCCGCCATCCATTTTAACGCGTCTCGAAAACGCGGCGTAACGGATTGTAAGAACCATGCACGAACAATCGCATCAGGGCGGTTTTTAAACATAGCTTGGCAGGCATTCTCACCATAGATACGAGTTTCTTCCTGGCGCTGCTTACGTAGTTGTTCAGGATCTATTTGACTCTTGCCAACAATTCCGCCGTGGTCATTCGCTAATTCTTCGCTATCTGGCTTTGAAACAGTGCGCCATGGCGAACGTTCACGAGATACCTCATTTCGGTTATCGGAGCGACGCCCTTCACGACTTCCTTCAGGGCGATTTGAGCGGCCACCACGATCTTGACGGGCCCCCTCTCGTCTATCGCCACCACGCTTGTCATTACCACGCCTATCGTCACGGCCACCGCCTCGGCGTTTGTCATTACCTTTATTATTGTCCTGCTCTTCACTGCGGACATACATCACTTTTACTTTGCCGTTTTTACCACTAAAATCATTCGAGTCGTTCATCACTATCCCCTACTAAGCTATGGCGCGAAGATTACATGATGTTGCATGGCTACGCTACCGATTCACACTATTATCTCATCTAAAAGTTATTGAATATACTTCTATCGCATAGAAATCGTTTTGCGTACAATATGTGCCTTCATTTTAGACCTAAAAAATATCACTCAACATGACTTCGAATGCCGTTTATCACTTGCGTCAACAGCGCCTCGCATTATCAACTAAACCATTTAAAGCGCGAGGCTGCCGAGTAAAACGTTGCCAATATTGCTTGTTACCTATCCCACAATGCCTGTGCCAAGATACCGTATCGTCACAAGCAAAAAGTCAATTCTGCTTGATTATGTTTGATGGTGAAGTATTTAAGCCAAGTAATACGGGAAAATTGATTGCGGATGTTTTGCCCAACACTTTGGCCTTTCAGTGGTCAAGGACAGAGCCTGATGCGCAGCTACTGGCAGCATTACAAGACACCACAAGGCAACCTTACCTCATTTTCCCAGAAAGCTACGCTCAAAATGAACGCGTCGTAGTCAACGAGCCTACTTTGTCGGATAAACCCGCTTTATTTATTTTACTCGATGGGACCTGGCCAGAAGCACGTAAAATGTTTCGGAAAAGCCCTTATCTTAATGATATTCCAATGCTTTCAATTAATACCAAAGCAAGGAGTGATTACTTACTACGTACACCATCAAGGGAAGAGCAACATTGTACCGCTGAAGTTGCAGCTACCGTTTTAGAATTAGCGGGAGATTTAAACGCTTCACAACAACTCTTTAGCCATTTCAATTTGTTCCGTCAAAAATACCTTGAAGGAAAGCCGCATCACCCTATCGCACAGATGCTACTCACTGAATCTCATCTCTAACTATTTATTGGTACTATTTTTCTCTTTCTTTTCGAGCCTAGTACCATTAAATGATAACTTTTAGATAATCGTGCTGATAAAACGTGAACGTGCTTGTATAAATTAATTAAACTCACCAGATAAACTAGCGCAATCGCAAAGATAAGGCATAGTATTCATAAGTATCACTCAGCCACTTTTTACCTATTGAACGCTTATCTCGTTCAGCAAAGCAAAGGGTTATCAACTATGGGTTTAGTCAGTCAGTTAGAATCTTTATTCAGGCCAAAGTCTATCGTTGTCGTTGGAGCATCTGAAAATCCTGGCCGTGCAGGTTCGGTGATGATGAAAAACCTACTTACCAGCGGCTTTAAAGGCCCTATTTTACCTGTTAACCCAAACCGAAACTCTGTCCTTGGCGTACTTGCTTATCCTTCCATAGATAAATTGCCACTCAAACCCGACCTTGCCGTTATCTGCACGCATTACTCACGTAATATCGCCTGTTTACAGCAATTAGGGGAAGCCGGCTGTAAAGTGGTTATTATTTTATCATCCCCTTCCATTCAGTTTAATGAATTAAAAAAAGTCGCCCAGCAATATCAAATTCGCCTATTAGGCCCGAATAGCCTCGGTTTTCTCGCCCCATGGCAAGGATTGAATGCCAGTTTCTCCCCGATTCCAATCTTAAAAGGGAAACTCGCGTTTATCTCACAATCTGCTGCTGTATCAAATACCGTTCTGGATTGGGCAAGGCACCGAGACATCGGTTTTTCTTATTTTATTGCCCTTGGTGATAGCATCGATATTGATATTGACGATTTACTCGATTATTTAGCCCGTGATAGCAAAACCAGTGCCATTTTGCTGTATCTCGAAAGTATTAGTGATGCGCGACGTTTCTTATCCTCATCTCGCAGTGCTTCACGTAATAAACCTATATTAGTAATAAAAAGCGGTCGAACCCGCAAAGCACAAGAACTTCTAGGCGATAAACCGAGCCTAGATGCCGCTTATGACGCCGCTATCCAACGTGCTGGGCTACTTCGCGTGCAAGATACTCACGAAATGTTTTCTGCGGTTGAAACATTAAGCTATATGACACCATTACGCGGTGAACGCCTCTCTATTATGAGCAACGGTTCTGCACCCGCAGCGATGGCATTAGACGAACTTCTCTTGCGTAGTGGCAAACTTGCAACGTTAAGTGTTGAAACAGAAAATGAATTAAGCTCCCTGTTACCTCTTGATTTATCGACGAAAAACCCAATTGACTTGGGGGATGATTCCACCGTTGAGCGCTACATCAATGTACTGAACAAAATGCTCGACAGCCACGACCATGACGCTTTATTGCTTATCCACACTCCCAGTGCGATAACGGAAAGTAAAGCCATGGCAGAAAAAATTATTAAAACGATTAAGCAGCACCCACGAGGAAAATGGCTAACCATCTTAACCAACTGGTGTGGAGAATATTCATCTCAAGAATCTCGCAGGCTATTTAGTGAAGCAGGGATCCCAACCTACCGTACTCCAGAAGGGGCAATCACAGCATACATGCATATGGTGGAATATCGCCGTAACCAAAAACAACTCAAAGAAACTCCGGCTTTACCTATTGGTATTACAGCGAATACTCAACAAGCTCATGAATATATTCAACAAGCACTGGAAAATAATAAGCTACACTTGGATACACATGAAGTTCAACCTATTTTAAAAGCCTACGGGTTAAATAGCTTACCCACATGGATAGCACACTCTAGTAATGAAGCCATTGAAATTGCAGAAAAAATTGGCTATCCCGTCGCCTTGAAATTACGCTCTCCTGATATTGTTCATAAGTCAGAAGTACAAGGGGTCATGCTCTATTTACGCAATGCTAAAGAGGTAGAAGATGCAGCTAAAGCGATTATGGAACGTGTTTCAACAAATTTCCCTAATGCACGAATTGAAGGCCTGTTGGTACAAAGTATGGCCAATCGAGCTGGCGCTCAAGAACTCAGAATCGCTGTTGAGCTAGACCCTGTTTTTGGCCCTCTCATCATGTTAGGAGAAGGTGGTATTGAGTGGCAACAAGAGAGCCAAGCTGCTGTCGCTCTTCCCCCGCTAAATATGGCTTTAGCTCGCTACCAAGTTATCAATGCCATCAAAAGTTACAAAATCAAATCTCGAAGTGCTTTAGAACCTTTAAATATCATAGGGTTGTCAGCTTTATTAGTGCGCGTTTCAAATTTAATTATTGATTGCCCAAATATTACAAGGTTAGACATTCACCCATTACTTGCCTCAGGGGATGAATTCACTTTACTTGATGTCTCCATGACTCTAAGCCCAACAGATGATGCAACAACATCTAGGCTGGCAATTCGCCCTTACCCTAGTGAACTCGAAGAAACGATTCATTTAAAAGAAGACCTTACCTGTTTACTACGTCCGATCCTCCCTGAAGATGAGCCTTTGCTAAAATCCTTTATAGAACAAGTTACTAAAGAGGATCTTTATTATCGTTACTTTAGCGAAATTAGTGAGTTTACCCATGATGATCTCGCCAATATGACTCAGATTGATTATGATCGGGAAATGGCTTTTGTTGCGGTAAGAAACCCCAATACAGCTCCTGAAATTATAGGTGTAACACGGGCTATGGCGGATCCTGATAACCAAGAAGCTGAATTTGCAGTACTGGTTCGTTCCGACATGAAGGGGCAAACGCTCGGTTATCAACTGATGCAAAAGTTACTTAACTATACTCGGAGCCACGGCATTAAAAAACTGACGGCAATAACCATGCCTGAAAACCGTAATATGATTAGCCTAGCGAAAAAACTCGGCTTTGAAATTGACGTTCAGTTTGAAGATGGAGTAGTTAATCTGACACTGCACTTATAGAAATATCCAAGAATACGGCTCAACTTGTATAGTAATTAAACAAGTCGTCAATTTATACTAAATGGTTTGGCTAAATATGCTATCATCCATAGATCATTCGCTTAAAAATGTGCGCAAAGCGAGTTGCTATTAGACTAATAAGAGAAAATTCACACTGTGATGTTGTCAAAATTAAAACAAGCAAAACATCAACAATATTTGGTCAGTTTGCCAAAACTATCTCAAGAAATTGCTGATGTAAAAACGCTATATAAGACAGAAGATTTTCGTGATGAACTGCTTAAACAAATCTCTCAGGCTCAAAATACTATCTACATAACGGCTTTGTATTTAGAGAAAGACGATGCAGGTAAAGACGTACTTCATGCTCTATATGCTGCAAAACAAGCTAATACATCATTGGATATCAAAATTCTCGTAGACTGGCACCGTGCTCAACGAGGCCGGATAGGGGCTGCTGCAAATGCCACAAACGCCGATTGGTATTACGATGTTGCAAAACATTACCCTGAAATTGAAATTCCTATCTACGGTATTCCTGTAAATACACGGGAAGCACTAGGTGTTCTGCACCTAAAAGGCTTTTTATTTGATGATACTCTGCTCTATAGCGGTGCAAGTATTAATGACGTCTATTTACAGCGTCATAATAAATACCGTTATGACCGTTATCACCTTATCAAAAACAGCCAACTTACCGCATCAATGAAAAAATTTATTGATGACGCATTACTACAGTCTGATGCCATTCATCTATTAAATACACCGAATCGGCCAAAAACAGCTGAGTTTAAGCACCTAATTAAGCAATTTCGTTTGGGCTTACGGGGAGCGTCCTATCAATTTTCAGGAAACGCATCAAATGATGAGTTGTCTGTCACTCCCTTTGTTGGCCTCGGCAAAAAAAACGATTTAAACCGTGTTATCACTCATTTAATGGGTGCAACAAATAATAAACTAACAATCTGCACGCCTTATTTTAATTTACCTGCGGTGTTAGTCAGAGTTATTAGTCGGTTACTCCGTGATGGCAAACAAGTAGAAATTATCATTGGCGACAAAACTGCCAATGACTTCTACATCCCACCTGAAGAACCCTTTAAAATAATTGGTGCGTTACCATACCTTTATGAGATCAATCTGCGCCGTTTTGTTAGTCGCTTGCAACGCTTTATTGATAGCCAGCAGTTAACAGTTAGGCTCTGGAAAGACGCAGACAATACCTATCATCTAAAGGGAATGTGGGTTGATAATCACTGGCAATTGATCACGGGTAACAACTTAAACCCACGCGCTTGGGGGTTAGATCTTGAAAACGCAGTATTAATTCACGACCCAAAACAACAGTTGCAAGAGCAACGCAATCACGAGCTAGAGTGTATTCGAACTCATACTAAGGTTGTTAGCCATTTTCGTGAATTAGACAGTATTCAAACCTATCCTGTTAAAGTGAAAAAATTAATCCGACGTCTACGTCGAATACGAGTGGATCGGTTAATTAGTCGGATTTTATAATACATCTCAATTTAGCGTCACTTAAGTGACGCTTTTTACATTCATCATCTGGATAATGATACCTAATATGTTTAAGCCATTAATTTTTAGCTTACTTATATTTTCCATCACAGGATGCAGTGGTTTTCATTGGTCCAATGACAATTGGCAAGGCAAAGATAAAGCACAACATTTTGCATTTTCAGCCGCTATGGCTGCATCGGGTAACGCTTATGCAGACAAACAAAATATACAACACCGCGATGCTGCCATATTCGGTATTCTATTCTCAGTTTCTCTTGGCGCAGCAAAAGAGCTTTATGACAGCAGGCCTGCTGGTACGGGGTGGAGTTGGCATGATTTTGCCTATGATGTTGCAGGGTCAATAGCGGGTTATAGTTTATATCAGTCCTTAAAGTAACCCTCTCCTTACTTCCCATTCTTTTAAATTCCCCTGCTATTTTCAATATTTCGCTCACCATCGAAGTATCTCTTAATTAACCCTTTATAGTTGAGCTCTCAATATTAAGGAGAGACTCATGATCGCAGTGATTTTCGAAGCCATCCCAGTACCAGAACAAAAAAATCGTTATTTTGAACTAGCCGGTCAACTAAAATCTGAACTTATGCGCATAGAAGGGTTTATTTCGGTTGAACGTTTTCAAAGTATAACCACTGAAGGAAAAATTCTCTCACTTTCGTGGTGGGAAACAGAAGAAGCCGTAAAAAATTGGAAAAAACATTTCATGCATATTGAAGCACAAGTTGAAGGACAACAAACCATTTTTTCTCATTATAGAATTCGAATTGCTAATACCCTAAAGGATTACTCATTCAATAAAGAGGATAATTTTAATGTATGATATTCATGTGATTATTGAAAACCAAGTGGGTGCTTTAGCACTATTGGCGACAACATTAGGGAAACATGGTATTGGCCTTGAAGGTGGTGGTGTTTTTTCTATCGAAGGAAAAAGCCATGCTCACTTTCTCGTCACCCAGCCAGAAAAAGCAAGCAATGCTCTGGCTACAGTAGGGCTGAAGATTGAAAGTATTTCAAAACCTGTGATCCGCAAATTAAAACAAGAACGCCCAGGCGAACTTGGAGAAATTGTTTCTCTGCTTGCACGCCACCAAATTAATATCTTAGTCCAATATAGCGACCATAATAACAGGCTAATATTAATAACAGACAATAATATATTAACTACTGAAGTTACAAAGAAGTGGGAAAACCTACCATATGATACCAAGCAAAAATAGTATTCTCATTGAAGAAAAAGAACCATTAGAGAAATCTATCGCAAAAGTTGCATTTGCGATTGCTGACCCTTCAAGAGTCAGCATTTTGTGTGCATTAATGGATGGTAGGGCATGGACAGCAACAGAATTAAGTGCAGTTGCAGATATAGCACCATCAACAACGAGCGCACACCTCACTAAGCTATTAAATAGCCACTTAATTAGCTGTCTATCTCAAGGAAGGCACCGGTATTACCGACTTGCAGGCTCAGATATTGCCGAATTATTAGAAACATTAATGGGGGTATCCATTAAATTAGAGTATACCCCAACAATAGCAACACCTATTCATCTGCGAAAAGCACGTACTTGCTATGATCACTTAGCAGGGGAAGTTGCTGTTCAGATCTACGAATTTATGGATAAAAATGGTTGGTTTACCGCTAAAGAAAACAAGTTATCAGATATTGGTATGGCGCAATTTAAAAAATTTGGGATAGATATTATTCCTCATACAAAACGAAAAATAGCATGCGCTTGCTTGGATTGGAGTGAAAGGCGTATGCACCTAGGAGGACTTGCAGGAGCCTTGCTACTACAATTCTTTGAAAAAAATAGATGGATAGATAAAGCAAAAGGCTATAGAGAAATTACTTTTACTTCCAATGGTAAAAAAGCTTTAAAACGTATTTTTGATATTAATATCGGTTAACCTAAAATAGGCATTATCGATAAAATTCAGTATGTTATCAATACAAAAAAGCCTCGCGATTTTCATCACGAGGCTTCGAACATTTTTTTTCTAACTGCCTATTTACCACACAAAACGACTACTTTTTGATTCTTTTTAGTGCTTCTGGCAGTTCGGCAATACTATTAATAACAAGATCTGCATTATTAATTGCCTCATCTGTGACTGGCTCGCCACTTTTTACTAATACGGTCGTACCGACGTTAGCACCTTTACCTGCTAACATATCAGCCAGTTTGTCACCGACCATAATGGATGAAGCCATATCTATCTTTAAAAAGTCTTGTGCATCTAATAGCATTCCAGGTTTTGGTTTACGACAATTACAGTCTTGGCGATATTCTTCTACTGTAGCTTCAGTATGATGGGGGCAAAAATAAATACCGTCTAAGTCAATACCGCGATCTGCTAATGACCAATCCATCCATTCTGTTAGTTGCATAAACTGGTCTTCTGTATAAATTCCCCGACCAATACCTGACTGGTTGGTTACGATAACTAATGCATAGCCCATCTTTTTTAATTCAAGCATTGCTTCAATTGACCCTTCGATAAATTCGAAGTCATCAATTTTATGCACATAGCCATGATCGATATTAATTGTTCCATCTCTATCTAAAAAGACTGCTGGGATCCCGTTACTCACCTGTTTGCTCCTAAAATTTAGTATTTTTTTAGTATCTCATGAAAAGAAATAAAAGGAGAATAGAATAAATAGAACAATCTTTATTGACTTAGACGTCTAGACGCCTTAACATCCAACCTTATTAGATACACTATCTAAAAACAATTCAGATAAAGTTAGAAACTATAAATGATAAAGCTCTCAAATATTAATAAAGTTTTCCAGCAAGGAAGCCGTAACATTCAAGCACTTACTGATATTAGCTTGCATGTGCCTGCTGGTCAGATCTATGGCGTTATTGGTGCTTCAGGTGCAGGTAAAAGTACGCTTATTCGTTGCGTAAATATGCTTGAGCGCCCAACTTCAGGCCAAGTTATTGTTGATGGGCAAGATTTAACGTCGATGACTGAAAAAACCTTGACGAGAGCACGTCGCGGCATTGGCATGATTTTTCAACATTTTAACTTGTTATCTTCACGCACTGTTTTTGATAACGTTGCTCTACCTTTAGAGCTTGATAATACGCCTAAAGAAAAAATTAAAGAGCGTGTGAATGAATTACTAGATTTAGTTGGTTTAAGTGAAAAGAAAGATGCTTATCCTGCGAATTTATCCGGCGGACAAAAACAACGTGTAGCTATAGCTCGCGCATTAGCTAATTCCCCTAAAGTATTGCTATGTGACGAAGCTACAAGTGCATTAGACCCGGCGACAACTCGTTCAATTTTAGAATTGTTGAAAGATATTAACCGCCGATTAGGACTAACTATCTTATTAATTACTCACGAAATGGATGTTGTAAAACGTATTTGTGATCAAGTTGCTGTAATAAGTGGAGGTCAATTAATCGAGCAAGATAAAGTGAGCGAAGTATTCTCTCACCCAAAAACACCTGTCGCTCAAGCATTTATACAGTCAACATTAGTCATTGATATTCCAGATGATTATAAAGAACGATTGAAAACAGAACCAGGTCAAGACCTATCTCCATTACTTAAGCTCGAATTTACAGGGCAGTCTGTTGATGCACCTTTAATTTCAATGGCAGTACGTAAGTTTGATATTGATATTAATATTTTAAGTTCACAAATTGACTACGCTGGCGGCGTGAAATTTGGTGTGATGCTAGCAGAGCTACATGGCATCAATGGTGGCGTTGAGTCCACAATTGCATTTTTGAAAGAGCACCACGTGAAAGTAGAGGTTTTGGGTTATGTCTGAGAGAATGATTTATCTGCTGATTAACGGCACAATTGACACTATCACAATGACCTTTGTTTCCGGCTTTTTAGGTTTTGTTTTAGGTTTACCTTTAGGCGTGTTGCTCTATATTACGCGCAAAGATCAAGTTATGGAAAATGTTGGCTTATATCGTGCTCTTGCGGTTGTTGTTAATATTTTCCGTTCAGTACCGTTTATTATTTTGCTAGTTTGGATTATTCCATTAACGTCGTTTCTTGTTGGTACCACCATTGGTTTAAAAGCAGCTATCGTGCCTTTAACTATTGGGGCCGCACCATTTATTGCTCGTATGGTTGAAAATGCGTTATTAGAAATTCCAAGTGGTTTAATTGAATCAGCTCGTGCAATGGGGGCAACTCCACTTCAGATTATTCGTAAGATTTTAATCCCTGAAGCATTGCCAAGTTTAATTAATGCAGCCACTATCACGTTAATTATGTTAGTCGGATATTCTGCAATGGGTGGTGCAGTTGGTGCCGGTGGTTTAGGCCAAATCGCACTACAATATGGTTATCAAACCTATAACCCTGTTGTGATGAATACCGTTATTGTTCTACTTGTCATTTTAGTAAATCTAATTCAGTTTGGTGGCGAGTATTTAATGAAAAAAGTTTCACATCGATAGTTAGTAAAATAGCGGCGCCGTTGAGGTGCTTATAAAGTCCGTTTTAAAGGGGTAAACCAATGTCTATTAAATTAAAATCTATCGCAGTTGTCGGCGCGCTATTAGGCACACTCGTTCTCACTGGTTGTGGTGAAAAAGAGAAAGATGCTAACAGCATTAAAGTTGGTGTGATCATGGGCAAAGAATTAGAAGTTGCTGAAGTCGCGCAAAAAGTCGCTAAAGAAAAATACGGTTTAAATGTTGAGCTTGTTTCATTTAATGACTTCGTCTTACCAAACGAAGCATTAAGTAAAGGCGATATCGATGCGAACGCATTCCAGCACAAGCCTTATCTTGATCAGCAAATTAAAGACCGTAACTATAAATTAGTCCCTGTTGGAAATACTTTTATTTATCCAATTGCGGCTTACTCTAAAAAGATTAAGTCAGTTGATGAACTTGCAGATGGTTCACAAATTGCGTTACCAAATGACCCAACTAACTTAGGCCGTTCATTACTGTTATTACAACAACAAGGTTTAATTAAATTAAAAGATGGTACAGGTTTAATGCCAACGGTTTTAGATGTGGTTGAAAACCCGAAAGACCTGAAATTTGTTGAGTTAGAAGCACCTCAATTACCTCGTGCTTTAGATGACCAAAAAATTGCCTTAGCGATCATCAATACTACTTGGGCGAGTAGTGCTACACCTAAATTAACCCCAGCAAAAGATGGTTTATTTGTTGAAGATAAAGATTCTCCTTACGTAAATATTATTGTTGCTCGTGAAGATAATAAAGATAGCGAAAATGTGAAGAAATTTATTCAAGCATATCAATCAGATGAAGTGGCAAATAAAGCTAACGAAGTCTTCGATGGTGGTGCAGTTAAAGGCTGGTAATCTTTTTTATTATTTAAAAAACGATTAAAATACTAGACGGCTTAACGCCGTCTAGTATTTTTTGTAATTTATAGACTATAAAACAACGGCATTATTTTGAATAATATAAGAAAGGTATAATTATGAGACTGTTATTGCTCACTTTGGTGACATTTTTGTTAGCCGGGTGTGGAATTAACCAATACACGAGTCCAGGGCAAAATAAAGGTTTCACTAGTATGAAATTGTCTAAACCTGTACCGAGTGAGACAAAACCAAACACTGCAAACGTTAAATTAATGAATAGTCCAGAAGAATTATTAGGGATGCCTTTCAAAGATTTAGGTGTTGTTTCTGGGGAATCTTGTCGAGAAAGTGTTCAAAGCCCTCCGGCAAATTTGAATACCGCAAAAAACAGTATGTTATCACAGGCTGCCTATATTGCGGCTGATGCAGTACTTTTACACCAGTGCCAAACTATGACCTCCCCAGGTTGTTACCAGGCAACTATTTGCGAAGGCAGTGCATTAAAAATTGTTGAATAAGTATCTTATGCAATCTTTTCAGTTTAATGTTATTGGGCACATTGAATCACCTTATAAAGAAAAGTTTGCGATCCCTCGCCAACCTGGACTTGTTCAGGGAGGTGCGGGACGCTTACATCTAAATTCTCCATTTAACCAGCCAAATGCAGTCCGAGGTCTCAATCAATTTAGCCACGTTTGGGTTTTATTCATTTTTCATCAAACGATGAAAAATGGCTGGAAGCCACTAGTGCGTCCTCCAAGGCTAGGAGGCAATGATAAAATGGGTGTTTTCGCAACCCGTTCAACATTTAGACCAAACCCAATAGGTATGTCACTTGTTGAATTACATGGAATAACAATAAAAAATAACCAAGTGATCCTTGAGCTTGGTAGTCTTGATTTGGTTGATGGCACCCCAGTTATCGATATAAAACCTTATTTACCTTTCGCTGAGGCAATACCTACAGCAACTGCAGGGTATGCGCAAGAAACACCTTCAGATAATATGCCGGTTATATTTACCCCACATACAGAAACTGTATTAAATACTTATCAAAGTCAGTACCCGGGTATTAAACAATTTATTTCACAAGTTTTAATGCAAGACCCTCGCCCTGCATATAAAAAACAATCTACTGAAATACGTGACTATGCAGTCTATTTATTAGATTTTAATATTCGTTGGCGAGTAATTGATGGTGTGACTGAAGTATTCGCTATTGAACCATACGAAAAATCACCTTAACCCCTTTTGACAAGTCTTCGTCACTGGTAGACTAGCTCACTATATACCTTGGCAAATAAGTCGTTTGCCATAACTTGTTGTTCTAATGGAACCTATACAATGCGTACTAGCAAATATCTGCTCTCAACTCTAAAAGAGACCCCTGCGGATGCAGAAGTTATCAGCCATCAGCTGATGCTGCGTGCAGGAATGATCCGTAAACTTGCCTCTGGTCTGTATGACTGGTTACCCACTGGTGTGCGTGTTCTGCGAAAAGTAGAAACCATCGTTCGTGAAGAAATGGAAAATGCAGGCGCTATAGAGGTATCTTTACCCGTCGTCCAACCTGCAGATTTATGGCAAGAAAGTGGACGTTGGGAACAGTATGGCCCTGAATTGCTGCGTTTTGTTGACCGTGGTGAGCGCCCGTTTGTTCTCGGCCCAACCCATGAAGAAGTGATCACCGATTTAGTGCGTAACGAAATTACGTCTTACAAACAACTACCATTGAATTTATTCCAAATTCAAACCAAATTCCGTGATGAAGTTCGCCCACGTTTTGGTGTGATGCGTTCACGTGAATTTATCATGAAAGATGCATACTCTTTCCACACTAGCCAAGAATCATTGCAAGAAACCTACGATACAATGTACGAAGCCTACAGCAAAATTTTCACGCGGATTGGTTTTGATTTTCGTGCTGTTCAAGCTGATACAGGCTCTATCGGTGGTAGCGCATCCCACGAATTCCAAGTATTAGCAAAAAATGGTGAAGATGACGTTATTTTCTCTACCGAATCTGATTATGCTGCTAACATTGAATTCGCAGAAGCATTAGCACCAACAACACCTCGTGGCGCTCCAACAGAAGAAATGCGGCTTGTTGATACGCCAAATGCAAAAACAATTGCAGAGCTTGTCGAACAATTCAATTTACCTGTTGAGAAAACTGTTAAGACATTGATTGTCCACGCAAAAAAAGATTCAGGGCACACTTTAGTCGCTTTATTAATTCGTGGCGACCATGAATTAAATGAAATCAAAGCAGAAAAACACCCTTTAGTGGCTAGCCCATTAGAATTTGCTACTGAAGCTGAAATCAGAAATGCGGTGAATGCAGGCCCAGGTTCTTTAGGCCCTGTCAATATGCCTCTACCGATTGTTATCGACCGTAGCGTTGCAGTAATGAGCGACTTTGGTGCTGGCGCAAATATTGATGGCAAACACTATTTTGGCATCAACTGGGAACGTGATTTAGCGTTACCAGAAGCTTTTGATTTACGTAACGTTGTTGAAGGCGACCCAAGCCCTGATGGTAAAGGCGTACTACAAATTAAACGCGGTATCGAAGTTGGCCACATTTTCCAATTAGGCACTAAATACTCAGAAGCAATGAAAGCATCAGTCCAAAATGAAGATGGCCATAACCAAATCGTCACCATGGGTTGTTATGGTATTGGTGTAACGCGTATTGTTGCCGCTGCCATTGAACAAAGCCATGATGACCGAGGAATTATTTGGCCGGATGCAATTGCTCCGTTCCAAGTGGCTATTTTACCAATGAATATGCACAAATCTTATCGTGTTAAAGAGGTTGCAGAAAAACTTTACACTGACTTAAAAGCAAACGGTATTGATGTGATTTTCGATGACCGTAAAGAGCGCCCTGGTGTGATGTTTGCCGATATGGAGCTGATTGGTGTTCCATATACTATCGTTATTGGTGACCGTAACTTAGACAACAACCAAATTGAATATAAATCACGCCGAAGTGATGATAAAGAACTTGTTGGTTTAGAAAATATTGTTAGCTTCCTAAAAGGTAAGCTCGGTAAATAAAACAGGTTAAAAGCTAGAAAATAAAGCCCAAATTTAGGTTACTTTGAATTTGGGCTTTTTCTTTAGATGTCTCGGTACGAACCAATCTTAAAGCCATGTGCCAAAATTTGTGATTTTAAGTTTTCAGATGTTAAAACTTCCAATTCATTTAAACGTGGATATGCATAGTTACTTTTTAATAGTGCATTATCAATAAAAGCAGGATGGCTCATAACTTCAATAGATCTATTACCTTGTACCTTAGCTTCATTAATAATCTTCAAAAACAGTGTTTCTGAAATTTCATCACCATAGAATTCGCTACTAAAACAGTCCGTACTCACCACTTGATATGATAATGGTGGCCAATTCTTCTCTAATTGACGATCAACGCGTAATGCAACTCCCTTCTCTTGGGCGAAAGCAACTACAATTGGAAAAATACCTTCAATCATATGGACATGATGATGGCTATCAATATGGCTAGGTTTTTGACCAAAAATTTCGATAAACTTTTGATATTGCAAGTTTAGCTCTTGTTCAATCTCAATCAATGGTAAATCATTAATATCCCAAAGCCATTTCCCCAACATTCCATCACGGCTGAGTGTAGGCATTGATGAGAAGGGCTTTCCTGCAGTTAAAACAAAATGCATGCCCACCGCTAAGTTCGGATTTTCTTGGCTTAATTTAGCTGCATGGGATATTGCTGGCATATTCATCATCGCACTAGTTGAATGAACTATCCCATTACGATGAGATTCAATAATACCATAATTGACAGCTTCACAGAGCCCAAAATCATCAGCATTTACAATAAGTAGTACAGCCATATGCTCTCCCTTAATTCTATAAGCTATCTGGCTAATTAACCTTCTTGCTCAAGCTGTTGTATTGCTTTAGCAAAGTTGGGTAGATATTTTTTATGGGCGATAAGTAATTCCTTAGAAATTAAACGCGCATCGTTATCAGAATGAATTAATGGGTTTAAATTCATCGCCAATAAAACATCATTAAACTGACCATTTACTGCAGCTTGGCTAGTCGCAATCTCAAAGTTTTTTAAGGTATAAATTAAACCAAGTACTTTATCATCAAAATGTTTTACCCGTGGGTGCGGTTTCGCACCATCACGACCTAATATACATGTCATTTCGACAGTCCAGTCTTCAGGAATATTATCGATATGTCCATGATGTGGAATATTAACATAGTGCTCCGTTTGCTTATCATTGTATATCGCATTGATGACTTCACAAGCTGCATCTGAATAATAAGCCCCACCTCTTAATTCAAGCTCTTTAGGCTTTACATCTAATGTCGGGTTTTTATATAGTTCAAATAGTTGATGTTCAACTTTTTGCACGACTTGTGCCCTAGCACCGCCTTTATAATACTCACCCAGCTCAATCGCTAGCATTTCCTTAGGTTTAAAATAGTACAATAAATAGGAACATGGGATCAGATTTAACCCGCGAATTAGACCTTCGTCAAAAGCAAGGTCAGTAATGTTTTTAACTGAATTGGCACTTAACGTTCCAGAGGCAATACCCTCTAATAATTCATTAAACCTCGATGAGCCATTTACAATAACATCTTTGATAAAAACCATATGGTTTAAACCAAATAAATCGATAGATAATTCATCACTATCAGATAGTTTTAAAACGTCGGTAATAAACATTTTCATACCGATAGGGATATTACAAACACCAATAAAGCGTGTGAAATTAGTATGCCGATAAACAGCCTCAGTCACCATACCAGCAGGGTTAGTAAAATTAATTATCCAAGCATTCGGGCAAATTTCTTCAACATCTTTGATAATGTCAAAAATCACAGGTATTGTTCGTAACCCTTTGAATAAACCACCAGCACCATTAGTTTCTTGTCCCAAATAACCATGTTTTAAAGGGATCGATTCATCTAATTCACGCGCTTTTAATTGCCCAACTCTTAATTGAGTCGTGACGAAATCAGCATCTTTTAATGCTTCTCGCCTATCCAGTGTTTTAAATATCTTTAGAGGTATATTGGCATGCTTAACCATGCGTTCGCATAAATTATAGATAATATCTAATTTTTCTTTACCTTCTTCGACATCCACTAACCATAATTCAGTAATAGGTAATTCATGGTAACGTTTAATAAAACCTTCCAGTAATTCAGGAGTGTAGCTACTCCCCCCTCCAATAGTAACAACTTTTAATTTCCGAGTCATATTAACCTCATGGACCTTTATAATAGACATAGAAAAGCACACCATCCTTATATATAAAGATGGGTATGCTAGAGATTTTAGTAATGGAAAGCTTATTTAGATAATAATTTAACCTACCATTTTTTGTTCAACGCTAAATAGATTTTTTCTGTAATCACTCGGTGTTAATGAAGTTAGCTCTTTAAATTTTTTTACAAATAAACTTGGGCTGCTATAACCTGATTCAAAAGCAATATCTGTAATTGAATAATTAGTTATTTCAAGTTGCTTTTTAGCAAAGTTAATTCTGATATCATTAATAATCTGCATTGGCGTTTTGCCATAATATCTTTTTGTTGCCCGGGTTAAGTATTCTTGTGATTTTCCCGTTATAGAAATCATATTTTGTAGAGCTCTCTCACTAAACATAGCGATATCATGCATTTCTTCCAATGTGCTTTTTAACCACTGCGGTGCATCATCTCGCATACTTTTTTCACGATAATGGCGTAATCGATTTACTACATTAAATGTAACTAACTCAATAAATTCATTAAATTCGCTATCACGAAAATTTAATGATGCGATTACGGATTCTATATAAGCCATAAACTCATTTTTCAATTGATAACCCTGTGATGCAACAAAACAACTTGGTAATAGTGGTAAGTAATGTTTATCAAAAAATGATTTACTGATACCCACATTCAATATTCGTGTTGGCCCAAAATCATAAGCACTTTCGTGATAAGACCCTATTGGAAGAAAAATGAAATCTCCTCGTTCTAATAAAACTTTTTTTCCATTAATTATTTGATAACAACGCCCCGTTAAAACGATCATATATTCATAATAATCATGTTGATGCAGTCCACTTGCACTCTCAACTTTATTATAAATAAAGACATGAAAGGTTTTATTATTAAAAAGTTCACTTTCTTGAACTAGTTTAATTTCAGCATTAGTGTCGGTTCTATTCATCAGTGTCTGCATCATGACCCTCTCTCTAATGGTTTAGTTTTTCATGTAATTCAATTAACTCTGTAATTAATTCACGGGCTAACATTGCGTTCATTAAATGATCCTGCGCATGAACTAGGACTAGGCTTACTTTGATTCGCCCTTCCCCCATATCACTTTCAATTAACTGAGTTTGCACTTTATGAGCTTCATTCAACGAGGAATGAGATTGCGCCATTAAACTTTTTGCGGTCACAAAATCACCTTCTTTCGCTTTTTTTAATGCGGTGTAAGCTAAGCTTCTTGCTTGCCCTGCATTAATAATCAGTCCCATGACAACTTCTTCAAGTTCATCCGTAGTGGCATTTTCTTGGATATCATTAAGCTCAAACATATTTTTATCTCTATTTTAATGAGAGGAGCAAGCTCCTCCCTATTTTAAAATTTAAGTGCGTTAGCAATATCTTCTTCACTTTCTTCTTCATCAATTGTGTTTTGTGCTTTATTAGAAATCACAACAAATGGAAGATAAACGAGTACGGCCACACCAAGGTTAAATAATGCAAGTAATAAAGCGGCAATACTACCATTTGTATTGAAGAATGCAGCTAGCCCAGTAGGCATCGTCCATGGTGCAATATTCGTCACTGGCGGGATAATCCCTAGATAATAAGCCGCGACCATTATTCCCGCCAATAAAGGCTGAATAAGAATAAATGGAATAAACATTACTGGGTTCATAATAATGGGTAGACCAAAAATAATCGGCTCATTAATTTGGAAAATACCCGCTGGTAATGCTAATTTCGCAACCTGACGATGATCGGCACGGCGTGATGCAATAAAGATAGCAATAATTAATCCTAATGTAGCACCGGTTCCACCTAAGAACACATAGGAATCAAGCATCGGTTTTGCCCACATATGGAAAGACTTACCCGCAGCAATCGCAGCGTCAACTGAGCCATATTCAGCATACAAAGACACGTTTTCCAATGCCCATGGGGTCATTATGCCACTATCTAATGCGGTTAATGCGAGAGAACCGTGAATACCAAAGAACCATAGTAGAGACGTAAATACAACATATGCCCAACCAACAACATTCCCCATAGAAGCAAGTGGTGTTGATACTGTATCCATTATAATTTGATGGAAGTTACTACTAATACCGCTTAATGCCCACGACACAATTCCCATAATGGATAAGATAATAAAACCAGGAATAAGTGCAGAAAATGAACGAGATACAGATGGAGGTACGCTATCGGGTAATCTGATCACCCAATTACGGCGAACAATAAAAGTGAACATTTCAGCAACGACTAGCCCTAGAATGATCCCTGAAATGATATTTGCCCCACCGAGCCAGTTAGCACCAACAGCATAAGCACCATTGACGTCATAAGGTGTTACTGTCATGAAAGATGCAACGGCTAACAAACCAGCCGCTAGAGGATCCACCTTACGTTCTTCCGCCAGTGCCATTGCAATAAAAAAAGGTGCCATTAAGGACATTATCCCCAATGTCCCGTTATAAACATTTCCACCGATGGCTTTAAAGCCATTTAGTGTTTCTATCGTTGAGGGTTCTAGTCTAACGCCCAAAGAATAGAAAAAAGACCCTGTATCAAAACTCAGAAAAACATTATTAATTAGCACAAACATTGCCCCAACTAATGTCAGAGGCATAATTCGAATAAAACCATTCTTTATTGCATTAACATGAGGTTGCTTTCCCAATCTAACTGCGAATGGAAGGAGAACCTTTTCAAGCGAAGTGATAAAAAGACTCATAAAATTACCCTCAATTTTTTTGAGTGTGCTCCATTCTTAACTAATTACGTTGTATTAATAGCGTTAATGTCGATGGAGTTATTATGTTGTAGAGGTAGTAAATAGCTTTTTGATACTAGCTTGCCGATTGTTGTTTTATGATTGCAACAGCGACTTTTAGTACACCAAGCCCATCCACTTTTCCGTATAAAAGTGAATCAATAACTTCAACTGGCTTATTAGGTAATAATTTCTGAATATCCGATAACATCCACGCGATTTGCGGGCCCAGCAATATTACATCCGCATCTACACCCTTCTCTGAAGCTAAGCTTTCAGGGAAGGCTTCAATATTGACAGGTACATCATATTTTTCTGCTTGCTGTCTCATTTTGTTAACTAGCAGTGAGGTAGACATACCTGCAGAACAAAATAGATAAATATTTTTCTTATTCATTCCTTATCCTTTAATTCGTTCTATTTTTTATTACCGCTGTGACTTATAAGTTTTCTTATAGACTTATCATATAACTCAGCCCTACACGCTAAAGAGTATAATTATCTCTAGTTGAATTGAGTATACTGCCTTCCCAGCCTTTTCGATAATTCAAACTGAGCAACAATTGTCTCCTATTGACCAGCAGCTATGACGACCTTCACATTTATATAAATATTTTGCGTCAATAAAAAAGTTATACTGATGTCAAATAATGATAAGAAATGAATTAAAGATAGAGAATACGAGGCGTTAGTCGATAATTTAGGAGTCCGAAAGAAAAAGACCCACTTCAACTGAAGTGGGTCTTTTAAGAAAGGAAAAAGTACGAATTAGTTACAAGAAGTCGATTTGTCGAATTTAATTGTACCTGTTGGTACTAATGCTGAGTCGAACTGACCATCTTCCATTGAAGGACGAATGGTATAATAACCTTCAATTTCAGCGTAAACTGGCGTACCACCATCTACACCCGTTTCTCCATACGCTTTTTCTAATTCGATACCAGAAGCTGCATATTGACGACCACTAGCGCACTCTGAGAATACCGCTGCATCTGCCATATAGCGGTATTGCCCCACTTTTTTACTTGGCTTAACTTGGTCTAATGTATAATTCATCTGTGTTTCAATCGGGTTACCGTCTAAATCCAGTAAGGTCATTGATTGGCCATCTGCTGATTGGGCAAAATAAGTGCTCTCACCTTTAGGATTCGTTGCACGTAATTTATTATTTTCTATATCCCATTTACCAGTATCATGGAAAGCAGTATCACCATCTTTAGTTCCTAAGTAGACAAGCTGTTCTACATAACTACCGTCTTGGTTAACTAGCAATGTCGCCTCAATACCAGAGCAATCCGCACAAGGCAAAACCCCTGTATATACTTTATCGACTGGTGCTGCATCAATATTTTTTGTCGCACTCTGACAGCCAGCTAACGTAATGCTTCCAACCGCCATTAAGACTAACATTAGTGATTTTTTCATTATAATTCCCTTAAAACCATGTGTTTTAACTTATTAACCAATATAAACATCATAGCATTTCATCTAATAAAAATATGGCAAACATAAGAAAATTCGGACATTACTGATAAAATACGTTATGCATTGATTTGGTGAATAAGAATTGTCTTTTTCCCAGTGCTGTGATTATAGTTATTAAAGTTACTGTGCTATTATCGTACTAAGCACATTTTTGCTTGGTACAACATGTTCAAGGCGGCAATAACCGCCACTAACACAGTGGTGAGGGAATATGTCTACAGATACTGAATATCAACCTATCAATTGTGATGATTACGAATATCTAGAAATCGCATGCCAACGTCAGCTAAAATTGCAAATAGCACTTAATGACGGCGTGAATATTGAGGGGCAGGCCAATGATTTACTCCTACGAAAAAAAGTTGAGTACCTGATTGTTGAGACACATGAAGGAACCAAGGAGTTAAGATTGGATTGCATAATTTCCTTCAGTCATCCAGAAATCGGCACGATTGTTGTCGACCACTCTCACTAATACTCGCTATTTTGAGTCCTTCTATGGCCCCTTATGGTAATCACAGTCATAAGGGGCTTCTCATTAACTCAACACCTTAAATTCACTCTCTTTTTGCCAATCAATAGCAATACCAAGAGTCGCTTCATCAGCCATTCCTTCAGGAGTAATAAAACACCCCACCGCAGTAATGAGCTGGTCGTTATAATAAATTAGAGGCACTCTTTCTCTCATCCATGGAGCTACTCCTAATTCTTGCCAGATCTTCTTACTGCTTCTGGAACGATGCCGTCCTACAATATTGAGCGTGCCTTGCAGCCCAAAACGAACCGTCACATTTTCATGTGAAAATGGTGGACGTATTTGCCCCTCACCTTCCATAATTTGTAAAATTCCTAAGGATTCAGGTAACTCAAAAGCCTCGGGATAAATCCATTCAAATTGTTGATTAGCTAAGCTATTAATGCGCTTAACAACCCACAACGCACCTTGATAACGGCGAATTTCGAATTGCCCTAAACGGCAAATAGGATCCGCATCCTGCCGAGCTAACGCCACTTCTTGCCAAATACGTTCCAATTGGTTAAATGGTGGCATTGGTAGCTGATGCAGACCAATCCAGCGGCGAATAAGTGCATTGCGTTTTGCTGATGAACAGGCTTTCAAGTCATCAATAAATAGCCCCCCTCGATAATCCATCATTTCATCAAGGGAATCCTTTAATAACTCATCAAGTAATGTTTCTTGCTCTGCACATAACGCTGCACTGCGGGCAACTGCACTCGAAAAATGCGGCCAACGCTCAGTCAAAACAGGCATGATATTCAGGCGTAAAAAATTTCTATCGTAACGATCATCTTGGTTACTATCGTCTTCAACCCACGATAATTGCTGCTCTTGCATATAAGCTTCTAGCGCTATACGGGGTGTTGAGAGTAATGGTCGTAGCAGCGATGTTGAACCGCAACATGCTGAAAACGCTAATTGTTCAGGCATTGAAGACAACCCTGCTGGCCCACTACCACGCTTTAACGCTAACATGAAAGTTTCTGCTTGATCATCAAGGTGTTGAGCCGTAACTAGCACCTCACCTTCTTGTAATTCTTCTCGGTAAGCCTGATAACGGGCATCTCGTGCCGCTGCTTCAATACCTTTTTGGCTTGAATCAACCACTACGTGTCGGCAAATGAAAGGAATGTCCCACTGTAAACACAATTGAGCACAATGCTGCTCCCATTCATTTGCTTTTCTATTCAACCCATGATGAATATGAATAGCGCGAACCTCTAATAGAGGAAGCTGTTTCTTTCGAATAAGATAAAGTGCATGTAATAAAACTGTTGAGTCAATACCACCACTGAATCCCACTAGAATTTTTTCGATACCGCTTATTTTATTAAGAACCCTATCAACAATGACTTGCGAATGCTGTGACATTTATTCGCCCTTCTCACAACTTCTGACTTTGGCTCTTTGCGCCAACACACAGAACACCAGAAATAATTACCAGTAATACCCCTATTGCATACGCAATTTCAAAAGCATCATTTAAGATTAACACTAACCAGAGCACCGATAATACGGGAGACAAAAATACCACAGAAGCTATTTTCGCCGAGTGCCCTGTATTCATCGCCTTGAACCATAAAATGTAAGACACCCCGTTGATTAAAATACCATTAATCAACGTTGGCCAAAAAGCCGCTTTTGAAGGTAATCGCATTTCACTAAACAGCATCAATAAGACAAAAGAAGTCAGCGTTGAAAAAATAAATAACCATACAGTACTAATATAGGGGTCAATCGAATATTGACGGGAGAAAACTGACATTAGGGCAAAGCAAAACGCACCACTAAAAACCAGTAATAACGCTGTTGGGTTTTCAACATGTAATTGCGTAATTTGCCCTTTGGTAAAAGTAATAATCACCGCAATAAAACCGATTATGATACCAATTATTTGTCTTCCAGCTAATTTGTCTTTTAGCAATACTACTGATAACAAGATAATAACTAATGGCCAACTATATTGAATGACCAATACCGCTATACCATTCTCAATGGAATATCCGTAGTACAGCAACAAATAGAATAAACAGTCAAGAAAGCCAAGAACAAAGACTTTGACTAATATATCTCTTGGCAAAATAAACAGTTTTGTCAGTCGATAGCCTGAAGCAAGAGCAACAATAATCACAGATATCGCAGATATTACGTTCGACCAGAACAGGAATTGAAAGCTGTCCATGCCTTCTTGCCCAAAACGAGAGACAATAGGAATAAAGCTCCATATCAACACGCAAGTAAAAGCATATAGCAAATAATTATATTGTCGCACCCTAGTCCCTATCTATAGTTATTTTCAGTAGATGAATAATTTAAATCAAAACACTCGGTTATCATTAAAAATGACTAGCTTAAAAATAAAAACGGGAGCTGGCAAAAGCAAACTCCCGTATTTATTAATGATTAGCTGTTAATGATTAACAATAACCATAGTCCATCAGGCGCTGATAGCGACGGTTTTTCAATGCTTCAGCATCTAATAATTCTAATTCGTCTAAGTCCTCGGTTAGGCGTGCTTTTAGCTGTTCTGCAATTTCATCATAATTACGATGTGCACCGCCTAATGGCTCAGGAATAACATTATCAATTAATTTCAGTTCTTTAAGACGTGGGGCGGTAATCCCCATTGCTTCTGCTGCTAATGGTGCTTTATCTGCACTTTTCCATAGAATAGATGCACAGCCTTCTGGTGAAATAACAGAATAAGTGCTGTATTGCAGCATATTGACTTTATCACCCACACCGATAGCAAGTGCACCACCAGAGCCACCTTCACCAATAACGGTACAAATGACTGGGACAGATAAACGTGACATTTCACGTAAATTACGTGCGATAGCCTCTGACTGACCACGCTCTTCAGCACCAACTCCCGGATAAGCACCTGGAGTATCAATAAAGGTGATAATAGGTAAGTTAAAACGCTCAGCCAGTTCCATCAAACGCAGTGCCTTACGGTAACCTTCTGGGGCTGGCATACCAAAATTACGACGGATTTTTTCTTTTGTCTCACGCCCTTTCTGATGCCCAATAATCATGACTGGACGACCATCCAAACGCGCCATTCCACCGACAATGGCTTTATCATCTGCATAAGCGCGATCCCCTGCTAATTCTTGGAAATCAGTAAAAATGCGAGAAATATAATCCAATGTATATGGACGACGTGGGTGACGAGCGAGTTTAGCTATTTGCCAAGCCCCTAGATCAGAGAAAATTTTACGTGTCAGTTCAACACTTTTTTCACGTAAACGAGCAACCTCTTCATCTAGGTTAACTTCTAAGTTGTTATCTTGACGGCTAACCGCTGTTAGAGAATCAATTTTCGCCTCTAATTCCGCGATTGGCTGTTCAAAATCAAGAAAATCCAGACTCATAATATTCCTATTTTAGTCAAATTCTAATTCTACCTGCTCACTACCCAGCAGAGTTCGAAGATCGTTCAAAAGGGGATCCACTGGCGTCACACGCCAAACAACACCAAATTTAAGCTTGGCTCTGGCATCATCCTTCTGGTAATACAGATGAACCGGGATCGTTCCTGAACGATGAGGTTCAAGAGTACTGCGAAGCCGGTTCAGCAATTGATCGTTAATTTGTTTATCTGACAGTGAAATTGCAAGTCCTCGTGCATATTTTTCCCTTGCTTCACTAATATCCATTAACTCACGCACTGTCATTTTATTACCACCATTGAAATCATCAAAGCTGACCTGACCGGTGGCTATCAGGATATTGTCTTTTTCCAACATATGTTGGTACTTATCGAGTGCATCTGAAAATAACATAATATCCAGACGACCGGAACGATCATCAAGCGTACAAATCCCTATTCTATTTCCACGCTTGGTTGTAATCACTTTAGCTGAAAGTACTAAACCTACCACAGTTGTTACTTGACCACGAGGGGTGGGGTTCACATCTTTTAATCTAAGCCCATTAGTATAGCGCTCTATTTCGCTCAAGTATCGCGTTATTGGATGCCCTGTTAAATATAAACCAAGCGTCTCTCGTTCACCATCCAATACTACTTGCTCTGGCCATTTAGGTACACTTGCATATGAACTTTCAACTTGTTCAGGTGCTTCAGCTAGTACACCAAACATATCTGCTTGGCCTATTGCCTCTGCTTTAGCATGTTGGTCAGCTGCTTTTAACGCATCCTCAAGGGAAGACATCAACGCTGCACGATGAGGGCCTAATCGGTCAAATGCCCCTGCCATGATAAGCTTTTCCATCACACGACGGTTAATTTTTTTAATATCAACTCGCGCACAAAGGTCAAAAATCTCTTTAAAGATGCCGCCTTGTTGACGAGCTTCAACAATCGCTTCGATCGGGCCTTCGCCGACCCCTTTGATTGCACCGATACCGTAAACTATCTCACCTTCATCATTCACATGGAAGTGATAAAGCCCACTATTGATATCTGGCGGCAATACTTTTAAGCCCATTCGCCAACATTCATCAACTAAACCAACCACTTTTTCCGTGTTATCCATATCCGCGGTCATAACTGCAGCCATAAATTCAGCGGGATAGTGCGCTTTTAACCATAATGTTTGATAAGAAACTAAAGCATAGGCAGCTGAATGCGATTTATTAAACCCATAACCGGCAAATTTCTCTACCAAGTCAAAGATTTTCATTGATAGCTCGCCGTCTACTCCGTTTTTAATTGCACCTTCTTCAAAAACAGAACGCTGCTTCGCCATTTCCTCAGGTTTCTTTTTACCCATCGCACGACGCAGCATATCCGCACCGCCAAGCGTATAGCCAGCTAAAACCTGAGCAATCTGCATAACCTGTTCTTGGTATAAAATAATCCCATATGTGGGCTCTAGAACAGGTTTTAATGATTCATGTTGCCATTGTACATCTGGGTACGATATTTCTTCACGACCATGTTTACGGTCAATAAAGTTATCTACCATGCCTGATTGCAGTGGCCCGGGACGGAACAATGCCACCAGTGCGATCATATCCTCGAAGCAGTCGGGGCGTAATCGCTTAATTAAGTCCTTCATTCCACGGGATTCTAACTGGAATACCGCTGTGGTTTCTGAGCGCTGCAGCATATCAAAGCTTTTTTGATCGTGTAGCGGAATAGCTGCAATATCAATCGGTTCTAAATTTTTCTTGGCTCGACGCGCGTTGATCATTTCCAACGCCCAGTTAATGATCGTCAATGTCCGTAAACCAAGGAAGTCAAACTTCACTAACCCCGCATATTCGACATCGTTTTTATCGAATTGTGTGACAGGGTTATTACCTTCCGCATCACAATAAAGCGGCGCAAAGTCAGTAATTTTAGTTGGAGCGATAACCACCCCACCCGCATGTTTACCAGCATTTCGTGTGACACCTTCGAGCTTACGCGCCATATCGATAAGCGCTTTAACCTCTTCATCAGCCTCATAAATTTCAGGTAGCTGTGGTTCTGCTTCGAACGCTTTTTCCAGTGTCATACCGGGGTCTGGCGGCACTAATTTTGAAATTCTATCAACAAAACCATATGGGTGCCCAAGTACGCGCCCCACGTCACGGATAACCGCTTTGGCGGCCATCGTACCGAAAGTAATGATCTGTGAAACAGCGTCACGCCCATACATTTGGGCTACGTGATCAATCACTTGGTCGCGTTTTTCCATACAGAAATCGACATCAAAGTCAGGCATCGAAACACGTTCCGGATTCAAGAAACGCTCAAAAAGCAAGTCAAACTCAAGCGGATCAAGATCCGTAATTTTAAGGGCATAAGCAACTAAAGAGCCCGCACCGGAACCTCGCCCCGGCCCCACAGGTACGCCATTATCTTTTGACCATTGGATAAATTCCATCACGATCAAGAAGTAACCGGGGAACCCCATCTGATTAATCACGTTAAGTTCAATTTCCAGACGCTCATCGTATTCAGGGCGTTTTTCCGCTCGTACTTTTTCGTCTGGGAATAAAAACTCGAGGCGCTCTTCTAACCCTTCTTTTGACCGCATAACCAAAAAGTCTTCGGTTTTCATATCCCCTGTTGGGAATTGCGGTAAGAAGTATTCACCAAGGCGAATCGTGACGTTACAACGCTTAGCAATCTCTACACTGTTTTCTAACGCTTCAGGGATGTCAGCAAATAGCTCACACATCTCTTCTTCGGAACGTAAATATTGCTGAGGGCTATAATTTTTAGGCCTTTTCGGATCAGCTAATGTAAAACCATCATGGATAGCAACACGTATTTCATGGGCGTCGAAATCACTACTTTCAATGAAGCAAACATCATTCGTTGCAACAACAGGCAAGCCTTTTTTAGTTGCTAACTCGACAGCCGCATGCAGATAACTTTCTTCATCTGGCCGCCCTGTTCTGACTAATTCTAAGTAGTAGCAATCTGGAAAATGCGTTTCATAGAATGCAAGGCACTCATCCACTAAAGTTTGATTACCTCTTAATAGACATTGCCCGACATCCCCTTTACGGCCACCAGAGAGTAGAATCAAACCATCTTTGTGCTTAGCCAGCCATTCACGTTTAATTGTTGGTCCAACCGCACCATAGCCTTTTTGGTACGCTTCAGAAATGAGTAGGGTAAGGTTTTGATAACCTTCATTATTACGTGCTAAAACAGTTAAGTGAGATATTTCATCACCCAATAGTTCACTTTCCACATAAAAATCAGCACCAATAATGGGTTTGATCCCTGCACCATGTGCTGCACCATAAAACCGGACTAGCCCACAAAGGTTAGTAAAATCGGTGATCGCAAACGCAGGCATGCCCATTGAAGCCACTTTTTTAACCAGTGGCCCCGTTTTGGCTAGCCCATCAATCATGGAATAGTCACTGTGAACACGTAAATGAATAAAACGAGGTGATGCCATCGACCTAATACCTACTTATTGCTGTCTAAAGCTCTTCTCACTGGAGCAAAGCTTTTACGATGGAATTCGGTTGCACCATACTGCGCCAATTTTTCTAAATGATACGCGGTTGGGTAGCCTTTATGCTTCGCAAAGCCATATTCAGGAAAGGTTTTGTCCAATTCGACCATTTCCCTATCCCTAATCACTTTAGCTAAAATGGATGCTGCACTAATTTCTTGTACTAGGCTGTCGCCTTTAATGACTGCTTGTGAAGGCATTGGCAATTTAGGACAGCGGTTGCCATCAATTAAAACATACTCAGGAACAATAGATAAACCCGCAACTGCGCGCTGCATCGCTAACATAGTTGCATGTAATATATTTATGTTATCAATTTCTTCTGGTTCTGCGCGACCAATGCACCAACACAGCGCTTTTTGTTGGATTTCATCAAATAATTTCTCACGTTTTTTTTCGGTGAGTTTTTTTGAGTCTGCCAGCCCTGTAATTGGGTTATTGGGATCAAGAATCACTGCCGCGGTCACTACAGCTCCAACTAGCGGGCCTCGACCCACTTCATCAACACCAGCGATTAAATTTGCTTTTGGATAGATAAATTCCATTAATTTTTGACCATATCTAATACCGCTTCAGCAGCTTGTTTATCTGCATCACAACGAATAAGCTGATGTAATTGTAAAAAAGTTTGTTTCAGGTTTTCAACCTGTTCTCCACCATCTAGGAGAGGAAGCAACTGCTGTGCGAGTTTATCAGGCTGGCATTCCTCTTGTAGTAACTCCTTCACAATTTCTTTTTCTGCTAACAAATTAGGCAAAGAAACATACGGCGTTTTCACTAACCGTTTAGCTAACCAGAAAGTGAAAGGTTTCATACGATACCCCACCACCATTGGGCATTTTGTTAGCATACACTCAAGTGCTGCTGTTCCTGATGCTAACAAAGTCGCATCTGCTGCAATCATTGCATCACGAGCCTGACCATCTAAAATATGGACTTGCAATTCAGGTGCGGTATTTTCTTTTATCTCATCAAACTGCTGGCGGCGTTTTTCATTCACCAACGGCACCACAATATGTAAATCAGGGATATTGCGTTGTAATATTTTCGCTGTATTGAGAAAATCTGCGCTTAGCATTTCGACTTCTGAATGACGACTTCCTGGCAGTAAAGCCAAACATTTAACATGCTCAGGAATATTCAGCCGATGTCGAGCGGCTTGTTTATCAGGATGTAATGGAATGGCATCCGCCATTGTATGCCCGATAAAACGGCAAGGAACATTAAAACGGTCGTAAAATGCTTTTTCAAAAGGTAAAAAAGCTAATACTAAATTTGTTGAACGACCAATTTTAAATACCCGCTTCTGGCGCCATGCCCAAACTGATGGGCTAACGTAATGAATGGTTTTGATACCTTTCGATTTTAAGCGCCCCTCTAGGGTAATATTAAAATCAGGGGCATCAATCCCAACAAAAACATCCGGCTGTAGTTCAGTAAAACGCTGGGTTAAATCCTTACGAATGGATAATAGCCGAGGTAGACGGCCAAGGACTTCAACAATGCCCATGACAGCAAGCTCTTCCATTTCATACCAAGCTTCACAACCTTCCGCTTGCATTAATGGACCAGCAACACCAACAAAGCGAGCATCTGGTATTTGCTCTTTAAGTGCACGGATAAGCCCAGCACCGAGAATATCACCAGATGTTTCTCCGGCAACAAGGCCAATAGTAAGTGGGCGGCTATTATTCACCGAAATTCGCTCCTTATTAAAGGCCCAGATTCATTAATACTAGATTAACGAATAATACCACGTTTAGACTGTGCTGAATCCTCTAAGAAATCACTAAACACTTTAACGTGTTCATTGGCTTTTGCCGCTTCCGCGATTTCTTCACGTGCTTCTTCTAATGATTTACCTGAACGATATAACACCTTGTATGCATTACGAATAGCATGTAGTGATTCTTTTTCAAAACCACGGCGTTTTAAACCTTCAAGATTTAAACCAAATGGTGTTGCGTGGTTACCCTGTGCAATAACATAAGGTGGCACGTCTTGTGCAACACCAGAGCAACCGCCGACCATAACATGAGCACCAATTTTACAAAATTGATGAACTGCGGTCATACCACCAATGATGGCATAATCACCAAGTGTTACATGGCCACCTAAAGTACCGTTATTTGCAATAATACAACGGTTGCCAATGATACAATCATGGGCAATATGCACATTCACCATCAGTAAATTATCGTTGCCCACTTTTGTCAGGCCAACATCTTGAACTGTACCACGGTGAATAGTTACGCTTTCACGAATACGGTTTCTATCCCCGATTTCAACTCGTGTTGGTTCACCTTGATATTTAAGATCTTGGTTAATCTCACCAATGGAAGCGAACTGGAAAATCACATTGTCACGGCCTATTTTTGTATGGCCATTAACGACAACATGAGATTTCAACTCAGTACCTTCGCCAATTTCGACATTCGCGCCAATATAACAAAAAGGGCCAATACGAACATTGGCACCGATGATAGCTCCATCTTCTACGATAGAGGATGGATGAATATAGGCTGTATTATCAATCATATCAGACCTCACGGCGACGGGCGCACATCATTTCTGCTTCGCAGGCCACTTCTCCATCAACTTTAGCAACACCTTTAAAACGTGCAACTCCGCGACGTTCTTTAATAAATTCTACTTCTAAGACCATTTGGTCTCCTGGTAGAACAGGACGTTTAAAACGCGCATTGTCTATCGCTGCAAAATAGTACAACTCACCAGGCTCTAATTTTCCAACGCTTTTAAACGCAAGGATCCCAGTCGCTTGTGCCATGGCTTCTAAAATTAATACGCCAGGAAAAATGGGTTTGCTTGGAAAGTGCCCTTGGAAAAATGGCTCATTAAATGACACATTTTTCACTGCACGCAATGATTTGCCTTTTTCAAAATCTAATACACGGTCAACCAAAAGGAATGGGTAACGGTGTGGAAGCAGTTCTAAGATTTCTTCTATATTCAGAGTATGATTATCACTCATCGAAATACTCTTCCTGTCTATTAATACGGTTTAATTAATGAATCGGCCTGCTTTAACCCATAAATTAGGTTAACTGGCAGGCCGGAAAACGTAACTCAGATAACTATTTTAGCCTGAATTACAAAATGATTACTGATTTTTTTGATTTTGGCTATCTAATTCACGCTCAACGTGTTTCAGTCTCTTATTCATCTCATTGATACTTAAGACTAAAGCAGCTGTTTTACGCCAAGCTTTATTAGGCTGTAAAGGAATTCCTGAAGAATATACTCCCGGTTCAGTGATAGGCCTCATGACCATACCCATTCCTGTTACTGTGACCTTATCGCAAATTTCCATATGACCGTTGATGACGCTAGCCCCACCAATCATGCAGTAACGACCGATTTTTAAACTACCAGCCATGATAACTCCGCCAGCAACTGCGGTATTATCACCAATTATGACATTGTGTGCAATTTGGCATTGGTTATCGATAATAACCCCATTACCAATCACAGTGTTATCTAACGCACCGCGATCAATCGTTGTGCTTGCACCGATCTCAACACGATCGCCGATGATCACTGTGCCTAACTGAGGAATTTTGATCCAATTACCACGATCATTTGCATAACCGAAGCCATCTGAACCAATCACAGTGCCAGATTGAATTAAACAATGTGTACCAATTTCGATATTGTGGTACACGCTGACATTTGCCCATAAACGGGTCCCTGTACCTATGCGTGTATTTTTACCCACAAAACAACCTGCGCCAATCACCACATTATCGCCAAGTTCAACACCACTTTCGATAACAGCATTTGCGCCAATTGCGACATTCTTACCGAGTTTTGCATCATCAGCAATTACCGCTGATGCGTGGATATCTTCAGCCGGACTTGGCGTTGTATCCATAATTTGAGCCATGCGTGCATAAGCAAGGTATGGGTTATCCACTACCAGTGCAGCTACTTTACATGCTTCGAGATCTTTTGCTGTGAGAACCACCGCTGCAGCTTGGCAATCGGCCAATTTGTCACTATAACGGCTGTCAGATAAAAAAGTAATCTGTTGATTATTCGCTGAATGCATTGGAGCAATACCGGTGATGGTAATATCACCATCACCGTGTAATTGCGCATTCAACTGCTGAGCAAGGTCAGCCAATCGAATTGAAGACATCTATTATTTAACCTGTTTTTGAACCTGACTTGTAATGTCAACGCTATCTTTTGCATAGGCAACTGCATTTGCATCGATAACGACATCATAGCCTTCTTTAGCGGCAACAGACTTAATAGAGTTCTGAATACGAGTTAAAATTTTAGTACGCTCTTCACCTTGACGACGACGGTTGTCTTCTTCAAATTTTTGAGCTTTTTCAGCGAATTGATCACGTTTAGTCATGAGTTCAGATTCAAGCTTTTCGCGCTCACTTTGCTTCATCGTTGCACCATCACGGCGCAATTTTTCAACACGAGTTTGCAAATCTTTTTCTAGATTTTGTAACTCAGTCGCACGGCTTTTGAATTCACTTTCAAGCTGTTTAGCAACGGCTTCACGCGCAGGCATATTTTGGAAAATTTCACCAACATTGACGATAGCGATTTTCTCAGCATAAGCACCCGCAGACATTGCTAAAGCAATACTCACACCCGCTGCACACAACAATTTTTTCACACTAAACTCCTTAACCCATACGTATGGCTGGAAATTTTGGTTGCTCCCATAAAATTATGGGAGCCATCATAAGTAGAAACTGGAATAGCTTACCACGTTCTACCAATATTAAATTGGAACTGTTCTGATTTATCCCCTTCGTAGTCCTTAATCGGCTGCGCATAAGAGAAGACCAGTGGTCCAAGAGGGGACATCCATTGTAAAGCAACACCAGCAGAAGCACGGACGTTAGTTGCCTTACCGTAGTCAGGCATACCTTTACGCCAATCAGCATTGATACTGTTCCAATTAGTATCCCATACCGTACCCGCATCAACGAACAGAGACGTACGAACTGAGTTCGAATATTTCTCGTCAATAAATGGAGTCGGAGTGATTAATTCAAATGATGCTGCGTACATCGCATTACCACCGACCGCATCACTTGATGGGCTTCCTGGCTCAGGGCCATCCACACCATTAATTCTCTTCAAGTAAACCGCTTTTGGACCGATATTATTCGAACGGAAACCACGAATGGTGCTTGAACCACCCGCATAGAAGTTTTCATAGAATGGCATTTGCTTACTGCCAATACCATCACCATAACCTGCTTGTGCACGCCCCAGAACTACCCAAGTTTGGTCTTCATCCAGTGGGTAATACTGTGCGGTATCAAAGCGCAGTTTATAGTATTCGTTATCAGAGCCAGGTATTGTTACTTTACCCGATACGTTCGTTTTATTACCCGATGTTGGGAAGAAACCACGGTTTAACGAGTTATAAGTCCAACCTAAGTTAAGCGTAAAGTCATCCGCATCAAAACTTTCTTTATTACGCCCATTTTCTGTAACTGGTGGATTTTTCCCCATAGAGTCGAGGTAATCCCACATCGCAGCTTGAGCTCGCATGTCTGAAAGTCGGTTATGAACGTAACCCGCACCAACACGGAAAGAGTTATTTTCATTGAACGGGAAGCTTAAGAAACTGTCTAGACCATACGTTTTGTTGTTATAGCCAGATAGATCCGCATCTTTCGCACTAAAGTCGTTATAGAAAATACGACCGCCTAAGCTCACACCATTCACGGTGAAATACGGGTCAGTAAATGAGAATTCAACGTTAGTTGAGTAGTCGTTTTTACTTGCGTTAATACCAACCGCATTACCTGTACCTAACCAGTTATCTTGTGTAACCCCAACTTGGAAACTCACACCACTTTCAGTACCAAAACCGATACCAAAGTTCATTGAACCTGTATTACGCTCTTTAACCTTGTAGATAACATCTACTTGGTCAGGACTGCCCGGTACACGTTGAGTCTCAACATCAACAGTTTCGAAATAACCTGTACGATTCAGACGTTCTTTACCGAGTTCAACAAGGTCATTTCCAAGCCATGCCCCTTCCATTTGGCGCATTTCACGACGCAAAACGGTGTCTTTACTGGTGTCATTGCCTTGGAAACGAATTTCACGCACATAGAAACGGTTACCTGCATCAATATTTAAATGCAATTTCACGGTTTTATCTGCATCGTTGATTTCAGGCTGTGTCATTACTCGAGGATATGCATAACCATAGCGGCCAAACATATCTTTGATTTTGTTTTCCATGCTTGTCACTTGAGCACCGTTATATAACTCTCCCGGTGTGATAGTGATAAGTTCTTGGATTTCAGTTAAGTGATCTGCAGTATTACCATTAACTTCGACACCCGATATTTTGTATTGGTCGCCTTCAGTAATGTTAATCGTAATATAAATGCCTTTTTTGTCTGGAGTCAGACTGACTTGCGTGGAGTCAATGTTAAAACGTGCATAACCGCGGTCAAGATAAAAACTGCGCAGAGTTTCTAAATCACCCGCCAGTTTTTGCTTCTGGTATTTTTGGTCAGCAGCAAGGTTCCACCAAGGTACATCATCACGCAATTGCAGCTTATTAACTAATTCTGCTGTAGTGTAATTTTTATTACCTACAATATTAATTTGCTGAATTTGAGCTGAAACACCTTCAGAGAAAACAAATTTTAAATCCACACGGTTACGTGGTAAAGGTGTCACAACAGCTTTTACTGTTGCATTATATTTACCAACGCTATAGTAAAAGTCTTCTAAACCTTTTTCGATATTCGCAATTGTCGTGCGGTCAAGTGCCTCACCAACGCGGATATTTGAAGCTTCCAAGTTCTGCTTGAGCATATCATCTTTAACAGACTTATTACCTGTAAAGGTGATACTGGCAATCGTTGGCCGCTCTTTAACTTGAACGATCAGCGTGTTTCCATCACGCAGGACCCTAACATCTTCGAAGTTACCGGTTGAAAATAGGGAACGGATCGAACGGCTGATATCATCGTTATCAACTGAATCGCCAACCCTAACTGGCATGTTCAATAATGCTGCACCAACGGCGACGCGTTGTAGACCTTCGAAACGAATGTCTTTAACTACGAATCCGTCTGAACCGTATGCAGTGGCGCTGCCGAAAAGCAGCGACGCTATGAGCAACTTTTTCATCGCCATCGTTGTTATGCGTATTCCTTACTGGTCCCCAGCTTATAAAAATTAGAAGCGAGAGAAATCATTAAAAAGTGCAAGTCCCATTAACAGAATCAATGCCATTGCACCTATCCGAAAACTAAAGTCTTGTACTCGCTCAGACACTGGACTTCCTTTAATTTTTTCAATTAATAAGAAGAGCAAGTGCCCCCCATCTAAAACAGGCAATGGAAACAGATTGATGATACCTAAATTGACGCTAATAAGCGCAATAAACATCAAATAATATACCAAGCCTGACTCGGCGGATACCCCCGCACCTTTAGCGATAGATATCGGACCGCTCAAGTTATTGAGTTTGACATCCCCAACAACCAGTTTACCCATCATATTGACCGTCAACTTCATTAACTGCCACGTCTTATCACTGGCTTGGTAAAACGCAGAGAATGGCCCATATTGCTGCACCATTTTATATTCATCTGCTAACGGTAACACTGAAAGTTCTACGCCTGCAAATCCAATTTTCTCTCCACGTTGTCCATCTTGGCTATCAGGAGTCAACGTGAGTGAAACCAATTGTTGCGACCGTTGTACTTCTAGTTTTAACGGTACACCTGGGTTATTACGAATAATTCGTGTTACTGGGTTCCAAAGGCCTAATACCTCCCCGTTAACACTGACTATTCTGTCACCTTTCTGTAAACCTGCTCGTTCGCCAGCTAACCCCTCTGTGACTTTTTGAATAACAGGGTCAATTTTTGCAGAAACAGGCATTATCCCTAACGACAAAATTGGATCTTGTTTCTCAGGATCAAACTGCCAAGTCGTTAAATCAACCGTTTTTGTCATCGGTTCATTATAACCACTCGGTAATACTTGTGCAGTCAGTTCGTGGTCACCTATTTTGCCGACCAATGCTAAGCGAACTGAATTCCAATCAGGAGTTTCGATGCCATCAATGGATTTTAGTTCCATTTTTGGTTCAAAATTTGCAATTGCCGCAATAGAACCTGGTTTTACATCTTCAATGACAGGCTTCACAGAAGGAACGCCAATCATAAAGACAATCCAATAGACAACAATTGCCAATAAAAAGTTCGCAATAGGCCCCGCACTAATAATGGCAGCTCGTTGACCTACTGTTTTATTATTAAACGCTTGATGACGACGCTCAGGAACAACCTCTCCAACACGTTCATCAAGCATTTTGACATAACCCCCTAATGGGATAATGGCTAAAACGAACTCAGTGCCATGTTTATCGACTTTACGCCATAACGTTTTGCCAAAGCCAATAGAGAAGCGCTCAACATAAACACCACAGCGACGAGCAACCCAGTAGTGACCGAACTCGTGTACTGTAATTAACACGCCTATCGCGATAATAAATGCAGCTAAACTCCAAATAAATCCCATGTATCTTCCTAAAGACCAAAACCGTTAAAAATTAACAAATTTAGCCCAGCAAAAACAGGGATTGCTGCCGTCAGGCTATCAATACGATCCAAAATACCGCCATGCCCTGGAATTAAGTGGCTACTATCTTTAATACCTGATTGACGCTTAAACATACTTTCGGTCAAATCACCAAATACTGATACTACAACAACAATAATTGAAGTCACTAGTAAATAATCAGGCATCACAGGGATTGGCGCAAAGGCGCTAAATAACCATGAGATAATCCCTGCTGTTATCAGCCCACCGACTAAGCCTTCCCACGTTTTACCAGGAGATACCTTAGGTGCCATTTTGTTGCGTCCGATAGTACGACCAAATGCATAGGCACCTGAATCTGCCCCCCAAACTAGCAACATGACATACAGTAACCACCAAGCACCGAAGAATGTATCACTTTGATAACCCACAGTTCTTAAAACCATCATTCCACAATAAAATGGGATAATCGTTAACACGCCAAATAACAACCGGATAATTGCTGATTTACCCCAAGAAGCCGATGCTGGGTAGGTAACAACTAAAATAATCGCTATTACCCACCAAATAAGACCTGCCCACAGGCCATACAAAACCATAGGCTCAGAGGAGAACTGGTTTATATTGGAGATAGAAAATTGCATTGCAAGTAATATTGCTGCAAAAACAACCGCCAACCCGACACGTTTAGCTTGTGAATGCCAGCCGACAAATTGTGCCCATTCCCAAGCTCCTAAAGCACAAACCGCAATTACGACAAGCCCAAAATTTGCTGGGGAAAGTAAAAACAGAGCTGCTATAACAATCGGTATTAAGACTATCGCAGTAAGTAAACGATATTTCAGCACATCTATCCCCTATTCCTTGCCCAGTTCATCATCTGATTCAGCTCCACCATAACGGCGCTCACGCTTACTAAAAGCATCAACTGCACTCTGAAACACCATTTCATCAAAATCTGGCCACAAAACGTTGGTGAAATAAAATTCCGCATAAGCGACTTGCCATAATAGGAAGTTGCTAATGCGATGCTCCCCACCGGTTCTAATGACTAAATCGACATTTTCTTGATCATGCATACAAATATGGTCATTAATATTTTCTTCATTGATGTCATCAATAGAAAGTTCACCACTTTGTACCTTTGCAAATACTTGTTTTACACTGTTACTGATGTCCCAGCGACCACCATAGTTCGCGGCTATATTCAGTTTTAGCCCAGTGTTGTTTTGCGTTAATGCTTCTGCCTTATCAATTCTTTTTCTGAGGCGTTCACTAAAACGACTAATATCACCAATGACTTTTAGTTTGACATTGTTTTTATGCAGGTTTTTAACTTCATTATCAAGAGCAAAAACAAATAGTTCCATTAGAGAACTCACTTCTTTCTCTGGTCGTCTCCAGTTTTCACTGCTAAATGCATACAATGTGAGCGAACTAATTTTATTTTTCACCGCAAAACGCACCGAATTACGGACAGATTCAACACCTGCCTTATGACCTGTAATTCTGAGTTTCCCTCTTTGCTTAGCCCATCGACCATTACCATCCATAATGATAGCAACATGCTTAGGCATCATTGAATCAGAGAGATTTTCACCACTAGAGTTCATTAAATATTAATCCTTGTGAGTACCACTTTGAGTATACAGACCAATAATAACTACTATTATTGAATTTGCTGATAAGACACATCCTTAATTCTCAAAGTAGTGCTATGTTATTTTTCTTTTTTTAAACACGTCACATATTAAAGAGTTATTATGGCTATCAGCAACTAAATAAAACACATACCAGCGTTAAATTGTCTGAGCGATTATTTTTTCTGCATTTTTACGTGCTCGCTCGTCGATTTCTAAGACCTCTTCAATTGAAACAGGTTCAGAAAAAACTTGGCTATCTAATACACTGTGGTTAATTTTTGCTATATCCGTAAAGCGTATTTTGCCTTCAAGAAAGGCCGCAACAGTCACTTCATTTGCACCATTAAGCGCGGTTGTAGCGGCTTGCCCTTGGTGGCAGGCATCGATTGCGAGCTTCAAGCAAGGATAGCGTTGGTAGTCAGGCTGAACAAACGTTAATGATGAAAGCGTTGCAAAATCAAGAGGTTTTGCACCAGATATGATACGTTGAGGATAAGCCATGCTATATGAAATCGGAGTGCGCATATCAGGCGTACCCAGTTGTGCTATCACGCTGCCATCTTTATACCGAACCATAGAATGAATAACCGATTGAGGATGGATAATTACTTCCATCTGCTCAGCATTCGCATTAAAAAAGTAGCAAGCCTCAATATATTCTAGACCTTTATTCATCATTGTCGCTGAATCAACTGATATTTTTCGTCCCATTGACCAATTTGGATGGTTACATGCTTCATCAGGTGTCACGTTATCAAAATGCGATAATGGTGTATCCCTAAAAGGCCCGCCAGAACCGGTCAAAACAATACTTGAAATACCCGAGGCTGATAAATCAGCAAAGCCTAAATTGCGTTGAATAATTTCCGGTAAACTTTGGAAAATAGCATTATGCTCGCTATCAATAGGAAATACGGTTGCATTGTGCTTACGAATCTCATTAAAGAATAAACGGCCACTGGTAATTAAAGACTCTTTATTCGCTAATAATATTCTTTTACCTTTACGTATTGCAGCCAAGGTAGGAAGTAAACCGGCAACTCCGGTAATTGCTGACATAACTTGGTCGGCATCATCAAGGCCCGCAAGGTCAATAGCCGCTTGTTTTCCTGACAAAACCTCAGTCTTGCAGTTATTCTCAATCAAAATAGTTTTTAAGGCTTTTGCTGATAATTCATCCGCCATTGAGACATATTTCGGATTAAACTCAAGGCATTGTTTCGCCATTTCAGTGACATTTTTTCCTGCCACTAAAGCAACAATTTGAAATTTTTCGGGATTTTGGCGAACAACAGAAAGTGTATTTGTACCAATTGAGCCTGTAGAACCTAGGATTGTCAGACGTTTCATAGTGATTGAGTACTCTGTATTAATTCAATACTGAGATTATATCAGCTTAGAGGTTAGAAAGGATTTTTTAATAAACTTGAAAAATAATAAAGCCACGCTAACGCACACTTTTACCGTCTGCATTGGTGGCTTTATTATTATGATGGATTAAAATTCCATCAACTCTGCTTCTTTTTGCGCTAATGCTTCATCAACTTTCTTGATGTAGCTATCAGTCAGTTTTTGGATATCATCTTGTGAACGACGTTCGTCATCTTCACTGATTTCTTTATCTTTCAGTAACGCTTTGACTTTGTCGTTAGCGTCACGGCGAACGTTACGAACTGCGATACGACCTTGCTCTGCCTCACCACGGACCACTTTAATTAAGTCTTTACGACGTTCTTCCGTTAATGGAGGAAGTGGAACACGGATAACAGTACCCGCTGATGACGGGTTCAGGCCCAAATCTGATGCCATGATTGCTTTTTCAATCGCTGGTGACATGCTACGGTCAAAAACCGAAATAGCTAATGTCCGTGAATCTTCAACAGTGACGTTAGCTAATTGGCGCAAAGGTGTCGCTGAACCGTAGTACTCAACAGTAATGCCATCTAATAGGCTTGGAGATGCACGGCCTGTACGAACTTTACTAATTTGGTTTTTGAATGCTTCAAGGCTCTTTTCCATACGGTCTTGAGCATCTTTTTGGATTTCGTTAATCACGTTTTCAACCCTTAAGAACTGGTTATTAAAGGCCGCATGCGACCTCGCTTAAATTGTCTGAATTTATATTAGATAATACATTTAAACTCAGGTCATGTCTCTGAGTATTAATTGTGAGAAATCAGAGTTCCTTCATTTTCGCCCATAACAACGCGTCGTAAAGCGCCCGGTTTATTCATATTGAATACACGAATCGGTAAGTTATGGTCACGTGCTAATGTGAATGCTGCTAAGTCCATCACTTTAAGTTCACGTTCCAACACTTCTTGGTAGCTCAGATTTTCATAAAGAACTGCGTCAGGGTCTTTAGCAGGGTCTGCTGAATAAACACCATCAACTTTTGTTGCTTTTAACACAACATCCGCTTCAATTTCAATACCACGTAGGCACGCAGCGGAGTCTGTTGTAAAGAATGGGTTTCCTGTTCCTGCCGAAAAAATAACAACGCGGCCGTGACGTAACAAGCTAATGGCCTCTGCCCAGCTATAGTTATCACAGACACCGTTAAGTGGGATCGCAGACATCAGTCTTGCATTCACATAGGCGCGATGTAATGCATCACGCATCGCGAGTCCGTTCATCACCGTTGCTAGCATTCCCATGTGGTCTCCGACAACACGGTTCATGCCAGCTTGTGCCAAACCAGCACCACGAAACAGGTTACCACCGCCAATAACCACACCGACCTGTATACCCAGTTCTATGAGTTCTTTAATTTCCTGAGCCATACGATCTAAAACGCTAGCATCGATACCAAAACCTTCTGCGCCTTGTAAGGCTTCGCCACTTAATTTAAGCAGAATACGCTGATAAACGGGTTTTGCATTGGTTGCCATGGTGTTCTGTCCTAACAGATATTTATTGGGGTAACACACGTAGAATCACACGGTTCTACGTACCTAAAATTTTTAATTAATTTAAATATAATTTTTTTATACACACAAATTCTAGCGTATGCCGATGACGCTAACATCCGGGGAATATACGTATATAAAACAGAGCCGCCAATTGGCGGCCCTTAGTTGATTACTTGCTCATCGCAGCAACTTCTGCTGCAAAGTCAGTTTCAACTTTCTCGATACCTTCACCTACTTCGAAACGAAGGAAACCAGAAACAGTAGCACCTTTCTCTTTCAGTAAGTCACCAACAGATTTGCTTGGGTCCATTACGAAAGGCTGGCCAGTCAGAGAGATTTCGCCTGTGAATTTGTTCATGCGACCGATAACCATTTTTTCAGCGATTTCGCGTGGTTTACCAGATTGCATTGCGATGTCTAACTGAATTTGATGCTCGTGAGCAACAACATCAGCAGGAACATCATCTGGAGTTACATATTCAGGTTTGCTTGCAGCGATATGCATAGCGATGTGTTTCAGTAACTCTTCGTCAGCGCCTTCAGCCGCAACTAAAACACCAATACGAGCACCGTGCAGGTAGCTACCTACTTGTGCGCCTTCCAGAATAGCAACGCGACGAATATTGATGTTCTCACCAATTTTCGCAACTAATGTTGTACGAGCTTCTTCGAATTTTGCTTTCAGTGCATCGATGTCAGCATTTTTGTCAGCGACAACAGAAGCTAAAACTTCTTTACCGAATGCTAAGAAACCTGCATCTTTAGCAACGAAGTCAGTTTCACAGTTCAGCTCAACCAGAGCACCTGTTTTACCACCGTTGAAAACTTCCGTCAGGATAACACCTTCAGCTGCAACGCGACCTGCTTTTTTAGCCGCTTTTGCTTGACCTGATTTACGCATGTTATCAATCGCTAATTCGATGTCGCCATTAGCTTCAACAAGTGCTTTTTTACATTCCATCATACCTGCGCCAGTACGTTCGCGCAGTTCTTTTACCAATGCAGCGGTAATTCCAGACATGTGATTTATTCCTCGATATTCCCCGTGGGAGTCTTCCCCACGTGGATAGTTCTGATTCATATATAAAAGGGGCCTAAATCAGGCCCCTTCTAACATATAGCAGTACCTGTATAGCAATACCTAAATAAGGGTTTGAGCCTTATTATTCAGCTTCTACTAAGCTTTCTTCTGCTTGAACAGCCAGATCTTGTGAACGACCTTCACGAACGGTGCTTGCTACAGCGCCCAGATACAGTTTGATTGCACGGATTGCATCATCGTTACCAGGGATAACGAAGTCGATACCGTCTGGATCAGAGTTAGTATCAACGATAGCAAATACTGGGATACCCAGGTTGTTTGCTTCTTTGATAGCAATGTGTTCGTGGTCTGCATCGATAACGAACAGAGCGTCAGGTAAACCGCCCATATCTTTGATACCGCCTAAGCTGTTTTCTAACTTACCAAGTTCACGAGTACGCATCAGCGCTTCTTTCTTAGTCAGTTTGTCAAAAGTACCGTCTTGTGATTGAATTTCTAAATCTTTCAGACGTTTGATTGACTGACGAACGGTTTTCCAGTTAGTCAACATTCCGCCTAACCAACGGTGGTTAACGAAATACTGATCACAGCTGTTAGCAGCTTCTTGAACGGCTTCGCTTGCAGCACGTTTAGTACCGACAAACAGAATTTTGCCTTTACGAGAAGCAATTTTAGTCAACTCAGCCAGAGCTTCGTTGAACATTGGAACAGTTTTTTCCAGGTTGATGATATGAACTTTGTTACGCGCACCGAAAATGAAAGGTTTCATTTTTGGGTTCCAGTAACGAGTCTGGTGACCAAAGTGTACGCCTGCTTGTAACATATCGCGCATGGAAACAGTTGCCATTTAATACCTCTGTATTTAAGTAATTGGGGTTATGCCTCCACAAATCCCATGCTACCGACTCCAAAGCTGCGTTAAAAAACGCATAAGAGCACCCCGGTGCACGTGTCGATTTGTGTGTGTTATTACACAATTGAGTTTTAAGTTTCGCACATCCAATATTTTATCAACGGCTTCATCTTGACGCCATAAAATGACATTTCGATGATGGTGATAAGAAATAATATGGATTGCCGGCGCGCTTTATACCATAAAACCAACTTAGAAGCCAACTTTTGTTGTTTTTTTCGCTCACAAAAGTGCCTAAAAGTGGATTTGATTTAAAGCTATTGAGCTGAGCAATATTTAACCATTGCTCAGCTCAATTATAGACACTATTTGGCAAGATAAAAAAGCCTTATTTTTGCAATGCCTTCTAGATGACCTTCATTATTATTTTGCATTTTGTGCTGTTAAAAGCTCAAAATGAACAAGCTCTGCTCCTTTCCTTATCTACTATAAAGTAACTTCGACTTTCGAATCCGTTCGATAGCTAGTTGGCAGAAAATGCGGTGGCTGTTACCATATGTCTCATCGATGTAAAATGGGCTCCCTATTTTTACCCCTCTTTTTTAACATGCCTTTAATCAATGTTGGCATGAATGGACTACACTCATGGCTATTATTATCAAAACTGAAGAAGATATTCAGAAAATGCGCGTTGCTGGCCGCTTAGCCGCAGAAGTATTAGAAATGATTGCTCCGCACGTTGTGCCGGGAGTTAGTACAGGTGAATTAGATCGCCTATGTCATCAACATATTGTTGACGTACAGCAAGCTATCCCTGCGTGCCTGAATTATCACGGTTTTCCTAAATCAGTTTGTATATCCGTCAATGATGTCATCTGCCACGGCATTCCTAGTGATGATAAAATTTTGAAAGATGGCGATATTGTCAATATTGATGTTACCGTCATCAAAGATGGCTTCCATGGCGATACCTCCAAAATGTTTATCGTTGGTAAACCGACGATTCAAGGTGAGCGCCTTTGCCAAGTCACACTAGACAGCTTGTATTTGGCAATTCGTATGGTTAAACCGGGTATTCGCTTACGAACTTTGGGTAAAGCCATTCAAGAATTTGTCGAAAAACAAGATTTCTCTGTTGTGCGTGAATATTGCGGCCACGGCATTGGCCAAGGTTTTCATGAAGAACCACAAGTTCTACACTACGACGCTGACGACAGTGGCGTAGTCCTGCAAAAAGGGATGACTTTTACCATTGAGCCTATGGTCAATACAGGCGATCACCGTATTCGTACCATGAAAGATGGTTGGACAGTAAAAACCAAAGACCGCGGCTGGTCTGCCCAATATGAACATACGTTAGTTGTGACGGATAACGGCTGTGAAATCCTCACACTGCGTAAAGAAGAAGAACCATTTATCTCTGCGGTATTAGTTAACGAATAATCTTCTCTGTAGAGCCTTCCTAACCGAAGGCTCTTCCTCTGTTCATTTTTATCAAAAAACCGTAAGCTGGTAGCTAACCCCTATTGCTATCAATACGGAAAGATAAAGATGACTGTAAATTCAGCTTCCTACCTACCCCCTAATCAATTTAGTACTCATGACCTTGAGCTGAATTCATTAAGGCAACATGTCGATAATTTTGATCAGTGGCTCGAAGAGGCTTTCAAGCAAGGTAAAGATGTTGTCGATCTCATTCACTTACGTAGTGACTATCTTGATGCCTTACTAACGCGATTATGGCAATCCTTTCAATTTGATAAGCAACCAGATATGTCACTAATCGCTGTTGGGGGTTATGGACGCCATGAATTGCACCCACTTTCTGACATTGATATTTTAGTGTTAAGCAAAACCCCTCTTCCAGAGCACATTGCTAGCGAAATTGGGCAATTTATTACTCTATTGTGGGATCTACGGTTTGATATCGGCCACAGTGTTCGTTCGCTGGCTGAATGCATTGAAGCCGGAAATGCAGACCTAACCACTGCAACTAATCTCATTGAATCACGGCTAATTTGTGGTGATGTCACCCTGTTTTTACAATTACAAAAAACCATTTTTAGCGATGATTTTTGGCCTTCCGCGGTCTTTTTTGCTGCAAAAATTGAAGAACAACAAGAACGTCATCAACGCTACCATAGCACCAGCTATAATTTAGAACCTGATATTAAAAGTAGCCCAGGGGGATTGCGAGATATCCATACATTACTGTGGGTCGGCAGGCGCCATTTTGGCGCAACCACCGTCGATGAAATGGTGGGCTTTGGCTTTCTCACCGAAGAAGAGCGCCAAGAACTCAAAGAGTGCTTAATGTTTTTATGGAAAATTCGCTTTGCGCTCCATTTAGTGGTGAAACGTCATGATAATCGTCTACTATTTGACCGCCAGTTTAGTGTAGCTCGGTTACTGGGTTATGAGGGCGAAAAAAACCAACCCGTTGAACGAATGATGAAAGATTTCTATCGTGTCACTCGCCGGGTGAGAGAACTCAATCAAATGCTATTACAATTATTTGATGAGGCCATTTTAACGCTTAACCCTAACGAAAAACCACGCCCTATTGATTCGCTATTCCAATTACGCGGGTCATTGATTGATGTTATTGATGAAGAATTATTTATTAAGCAACCAGCTGCTATTTTAAAAATGTTTTATCAAATGGCTCGCTATCCAAATATTACAGGGATCTATTCCACCACATTACGTCAGCTTCGTTATGCACGCCGTAACCTTTCAGTGCCATTATGTGAAATTCCTGAAGCCCGAAAACTGTTTATCAAAATTCTACGCCACCCCAGAGCAATCAAAGGTGCCTTTGTTCCCATGCACCTTCATAGTGTATTAAGCGCTTACACACCGCTATGGAGCAATATTGTCGGGCAAATGCAATTCGACCTATTCCATGCATATACCGTTGATGAACATACTATTCGTGTGCTGCAAAAAATTGATAGCTTTACCTTAGAAGAAAACCGACGAGATCACCCTCTTTGCGTTAGTGTTTATCCCAAATTATTGCAACCTGAGCTTTTACGATTAGCAGCGATTTTCCACGATATTGCTAAAGGCCGCTCAGGAGATCACTCCGATCTCGGCTCTGAGTTTGTTTATGATTTTGCCTTACTACATGATTTTTCTACCAAAGAAGCTGAATTGGCGTCATGGTTGGTGAAAAATCACTTATTGATGTCAGTAACCGCTCAACGACGCGACATCCAAGATCCTGATGTCATTAAACAATTTGCAGGGGAAGTAAAAACCGTTTCACGGCTTAACTACCTGATGTGTCTAACTGTCGCTGACATTTGTGCGACAAATAGCACGCTGTGGAATAGTTGGAAACAAAGTTTAATTCGTGAACTATTTTTATCAACAGAACACCAGTTAAATCAAGGCATGCAAAGCACCCCTGACTTACGTGAACGCATTCGTCACCATCGTTATCAGGCTTTATCATTACTGCGCCAATCATCCATTGATGAAGAAAAACTACAAGGGTTATGGTCTCGTTGCCATGCAGATTATTTTTTACGTCACACTCCATCCCAATTAGCATGGCATGCTAAGCACCTACTAGCCCATGATTTGAGCCAGCCTTTAGTGTTAATCAGCACGCAACCTAAACATGGCGGAACAGAAATTTTCATTTGGTGCCATGATAAACCCCATTTATTTGCCGCTGTCGCCAGCGAATTAGATCGACGAAATTTAAGCATTCACAGTGCTCAAATTTTTACTAACAAAGACAATATGGCCATGGATACCTTCGTCGTACTTGAACCTAACGGTAGCCCCCTATCCAAAGACAGATACGATCATATTCGAAAAATGTTGTTATTAGCCGTTCAGCAACCCGAAATTTCACTGCCTAAGCCACGTACTTTACCGTCAAAGTTACGTCACTTTACCGTGCCAACAAAAGTTAATTTTCTACATTCCACTAACGAACGTCGCACTTATATGGAGTTGTTCGCTTTGGACCAACCTGGTTTATTAGCTCGCATCGGTCATATTTTTGCTCAAATGGAAATTTCTCTGTATGGCGCGCGCATCACCACAATTGGCGAAAAAGTGGAAGATTTCTTTGTGTTAGCAGATAAAGATCACAAAGCGTTGACTAAAAATATGCAACAAGAGTTATCAGAAAGGTTGACAGAAACCCTAAAATCGAAGGATAAAATATAGCGTCCATCACATTTTCATGGTGAACGTTCACTTTTATGTCATTCAAGAGGAAAATACAATCAATGCAGCATTTACAAGCGATCATTGAACAAGCGTTCGAAGAGCGAGCCAGTATCACACCAAATACTGTATCAAGTTCGGTAAAACAAGCCGTGCTAGATACCATTGCATTACTCGATAGCGGCAAATTGCGTGTAGCTGAAAAAATTGCCGGTGTTTGGGTTACCCATCAATGGCTGAAAAAAGCGGTTTTGTTATCCTTTCGCATTCAAGATAACCAAGTGATTGACGGTGCAGAAAGCCGTTATTTCGATAAAGTGCCGATGAAATTTGCAGATTATGACCAAGCTCGCTTCGAGAAAGAAGGCTTCCGAGTTGTTCCTCCAGCGGCTGTACGTAAAGGCGCTTATATCGCTAAAAATAGCGTATTAATGCCATCTTATGTCAATATTGGTGCCTACGTTGATGAAGGCACCATGGTGGATACATGGGCAACCGTGGGCTCATGTGCGCAGATTGGTAAAAACGTGCATTTATCTGGTGGCGTGGGTATTGGCGGTGTCTTAGAGCCACTACAAGCCAACCCAACGATTATTGAAGACAACTGCTTTATTGGTGCTCGTTCCGAAGTGGTCGAAGGGGTGATTGTTGAAGAAGGCTCCGTTATTTCAATGGGGGTTTATCTGGGACAAAGCACCAAAATCTATGACCGTGAAACAGGTGAAATTCATTACGGCCGAGTCCCTGCTGGTTCCGTGGTTGTATCGGGAAATTTACCATCAAAAGATGGTCGCTATAGCCTATATTGCGCAGTCATTGTTAAAAAAGTCGATGAGAAAACTCGCGGCAAAGTCGGTATTAATGAATTATTAAGAACGATTGATGAGTAATTAATCACCTAGAATCTCATACCAAACCTGTTACTGGTTTTTATAATAAGTTTTTGTCATGAGCCATTGTAATTAGGTTAAAAATCGAAGCTATCCCGAATCGCATACACTCGTATGCAACTCGGGTGGCCATATCAGCGTTACCTTTTAATATTAGCGCATTAATTGCAAAGAGAAGTTTGTCAATTTCTAGAAATCGCGCATAATATGTCCGTAGCTTTTGCCGTTTACCTCTAATAAAACTGTATTATTTTATTTTTCATTATAATGATGCTGTTTGCGTAATAACATCATTCAATCTATCACCCAGATGGGTAGAATAGATAACTTCTTAACGAGAAATAGACCGATATTGTTACGGCCTGCTCACACTATCACTTTGTTCACCGACTCTGTCTCTACAGTAAAGCGAGCTAACATGTACGATAATTTGAAAAGTTTAGGCATCAGTAACCCTCAAGACATCGACCGCTACACCTTACGCCAAGAAGCGAATAATGACATTTTAAAAATTTATTTTCGCAAAGATAAAGGGGAGTTTTTCGCTAAAAGCGTAAAATTCAAATATCCACGCCAGCGTAAAACCATTGCGGATGGTAATAATAATTTCAAAGAAATTAATGAAATTAACACTAACCTGCGTTATGCCATCGAAGAACTAGACCAAATTTGCCAAACAGATCAAACTGATATTGATTTAAAACACAAAATTCTTGATGATTTACGTCATCTTGAACATGTGGTTTCAAACAAGATCGCGGAAATTGAAGCGGATCTAGAAAAATTGACCCGTAAATAATTTACAGGCGAAACGATTGATTTACTGCGCCGTAGTACTGCCGATATTTATCATTAATACTGGTAATACTACGGCGCAGACATTTAAAGTAACTCAGCCCATGCTTCAACCCAAGGCTTAGCAAACTCCTCGGGAACATCGACTTCAATCGCATCAATAAATAAAATATCACCAATACGGGTTGCTGATTGCTCAGCTAACAACTCATCAAAACGAATACCAGCGCCACAAAAACTTTCATAACTGCTATCGCCTAAAGCAATTAGGCCATAACGCAAATCCGGTTGATAACCGACAACATCTTTGATTTCGCTATATAACGGGGCGATTGTATCAGGCAAATCCCCTTGCCCTGTCGACGAAGTAACAATAAGTGCAATTTCATTGCCTGAATTATAAAGTTGCCAATCATTCAAGGTGGGCTCATCAAAAACAACCACTTCATGCCCTTGCTGCTCTAAAATTTCTTGTGCCGTTTCCGCAACAGCTAAAGAGTTCCCATAGACAGTTCCAACAAAAATGCCTATTTTTGACATAACATTCCCTCTATTTCATAGTTAACTTGATGAGTTAATGACGTTTATCCCTAATTTTGCAACTTTATCTGACCATCCAAATTGCTCAATTAATGACAACCATTGTGTATCCCACGTGGCAACTAACGATATATTTTCTTTTGTTATTGGGTGATTTAAATTTAATAAGCTGGCATGTAACATCAAGCGAGACACTGAAAAATGTGTATTCACTCCTCTATTCTGCCGTAAGTCTCCATGCTTGCTATCACCAATAATAGGGTGACGAAGGTGAGACATATGCCTTCTCAATTGATGTTTACGACCAGTTTCAGGTTTTAACTCAACTAAACTAAATCTTGATGTTTCATATCGCCCAATCGCAATCGCGCACTCAACTGTTGCTATCGGTTTACAGTGGGTAACGCATTCCTGTAGAACAGGTTCACGTGACGCATGTTTATCTGCAATTTTATCTAATTCTTCTAATAGCGGATAATCGATGGTTTGCTCTTCGGTTAAATAACCACGAACAACAGCGTGATACACTTTTTCTAACTGATGGTTTTCAAATTGAGCCGATAACAGCCTTGCAACCTCGCTCGATAATGCAAAAAGTAATATACCTGAGGTAGGCCTATCGAGGCGATGAATGGGATAAACATACTGGCCAATTTGGTCACGTAATGTTTGCATAACAAATACGGTTTCTTTACTGTCCAACCAGCTGCGGTGCACTAACATACCCGCAGGCTTATTCACCGCCACCAGATATTCGTCGTGATAAATAATTTCCAACATCAATAAATTACCCGTTGGTCTTCGTTGAGAAAAAACCATCTAATTCACGCAAATAATTAATAATTAGCGTGTATTGTTCTTCTTCATCATGCTTATAAGCTTCTTCAAAATAAGGCGCGACGGCAAAATTAGTTGGCAGTACTGCCCCTTGTTCAATTAACATTTGAAGACGAGGTATCAAAATCCACTGCAGCCACTCTATAGCCTCCATCGTATCAATACAAAAAGGCTCTATGCTGTTAAAAGCTTCAGGTGAAGGTGGCTGTTCATTCCAAAGGGATTTTAATTTCATTTCCTCTTCTAAGTGACGAAGTTTCTCAATAATACGTTGTTCAATATTCATACTTAAACTCATTTAGTGATGGCTGCAGCAAATATACGGTATTTTCTATCATAATTCTGTCGGATACATGGGGTTAAGCCTTAACAAATACAAGTTTATTTATTTTGCATATCGATAATAATTATTATCGTAGCTATTAATCGAACAACTCATTTAATAAGATTCGTTTATATTTTGTTGCAGATAGCACATGTAAGATTAAATGTTTTATCAATTTAGTACTTACAGAATAATTAACAACAAAATGGTTTATCTATGGGACGACTAAAACAGTGGCGTAAAGAAAATAAAGTCTGGAAAGCTTTAAATTCTAACTATATTGAATTAAAAAGAAAAATACGTATTTCAAAGCTACCTTCGTCACAATATCAGCATTATCAAGTTATGTGCCAAAACTACCGTAGTGCGCAATTTTCTTCAGTTATTGAAAGCGTTCCTCATTTTATCGAACGCCCTATAAATAAGTATCTACATAAAAGCTGGAGCGGAAAGCAAAAGCTATTAACCGCCAGCTACACTCTCAACTTAATTGAAAAGACATTTAAACCTGAAGCTATTGAAGCGATGTTTTCTGCTAAGCGAAAAGGGCTTATCGTGGCAAACATTGAATTAAAATCAGGCGAGTTCGCTCAATTAACTTTGATTTATTCTCAATACCCTCGGGAAGGCGATCTCACTTTACACTTGAAAAATGAAACGGGCGACGATATTTATTTAATGAGCTTTTCCTTTGGCCCTGAAGGTCAACTATACGTATGCTCTTTGCAAGGCCCTTCCACTGAACAAAGTGTCGACCAAGTTAGATTAATTACTAAACAGATGCACGGTATGAGACCAAAAAACTTATTAATGTCAGCCATTTATGCCGTAGCAAGCTTCTTTCAGGTAAAATCAATATTAGGAATTTCAAACCAGTGCCATATTAAGAGCCAACATTTGAAATCAAGCTACGATACGTTTTGGCAAGAATGTAGTGCAACGAAAACACCTGATGGTTGGTTCCAATTACCCACTCAAGAGCCTGTACGAGATATTGAGTCAGTGAAAAGCCAGCGTCGTGCTGAATTTCGCCGCCGGGAAGCACTACGCGATGCCATGACTCAAGAGATTATTACCTCGTTAACCAAGAATTCAATTAGCTTAGAGCATTAATTTTAATAAATTATCTTTAGCACTTTAACACCACTTAGCTACGAGTGATTCATAACTAAAAAAGCCAGTCAACCTAAGCTGACTGGCCCATACTTTAAAATTTACGCATCCTGCAAAATGACTTCCCGTCATTCAACATCCTGTTGATTAAAACAAATTCATAGATTCGTCATCTAGTCGCGTTCCATCGCTTTGTTTTAAACAATTTTTATACCTCACAAGAAGGTATAAAAAGCTAAACGAGTTTACCCTGTCCAGCGAGATAAGAATGCATTAAATCTATTAATGAAACAACCTAGCAAAATAAACAATAACACAGTAAAACACGCAAAAATCGCATACCAGATAGTAACGCCATGAAATTAAAAGTTAAATAATTATCATTACAATATAAAGATCATTTTTTAAGAAATTACTTAGTTCAATTGTAGGCATTTACTTACACAAACCCACTTAAAAATACTTACCCCTGAGGTTCAACGACAACCCCTAGTTCATCCAGAAAACTTGTTAAATTCGAAGAAAGTACACGCCGGTCCTGACTACCAAATTTTTCTAATATAATTTCCCCCGTGAGATTACACATTGATATCATTTCAATCTCAGACTCTAAAGTCGCAATGAACAGCGTGGGGGATAGTTTTAAACGCTTTTGAGTGACTAAATGACCAATTAAATTCTCTTGCAAACGGATGAAGTCATCTTCATTCCAAACCTGCACTAAACTCAGCGTAATATCACGAAATGTGGCTTTCATATCGCCAGCAAGCTGTGTCGTATAAAAAGTATGGATATCACTTTGTAAATTAATCTCCAATGCTGTCGCGACTTTATCCAAGTTCGCATCCTTTATTGGAAATGCTTGAGGCTCCCAGTAAACCCAATTTTCACCTGTACGGACAATACAGGGAGATGGAATGCCATATAAATCTGTTGAGGCAGGAGGTAACCCCGTTTGTTGATGCCATTGTGAAACATATTTTTGAGTAAAATTATGTAGTGCGGCAGAATGTGATGTATTCATAATTATCTATTTTTTGTAGTCAATTTAAAGAGAAAGGCGTCAATGTTGCCGATAAATGGTATTATGACAGAAGTTCACAGACGAAGAAAATATCCCAATTTTTACCTGTTAGCCTCATTTTTAGTTTATGAAGTATAAGGACTCCTATGTCACACTATCAGAATAATCCCGCACTTAATAATTTAACTCTTGGGAAAAAAACGGCTTATCATGACCAGTATGATGCCACATTATTACAAGCTGTCCCTCGTAGCTTAAATCGTGATCCTTTAGCCATTCACGCTAAGTCGCTTCCATTTCACGGTGCTGACATTTGGACAATGTACGAGCTTTCATGGCTAAATCAGCGTGGTGTTCCCCAAGTAGCGATAGGCTCGATTAGTGTTGATGCAAATAGCGAAAATTTAATTGAGTCTAAAAGTTTTAAGCTTTATCTAAACAGTTTTAACCAAACGCGTTTTGAAACTTGGGAAAATGTGCGAAGCGCTTTGCAAAATGATTTAAGCCGCTGTGCTAATGGGCAAGTAAGCGTTACACTCCATAAATTAGAGCACTTTTCTCATCAACCTATCCAGCCATTACTTGGCACATGTATTGATGAGCAAGAAATTGACATTGATAATTATGAGTTTAATCGTGACTATTTGGCGAATTGTACCCAACAACAAGTTGTTGACGAAACGTTAGTGAGCCATTTATTAAAATCAAATTGTTTAATTACCAATCAACCTGACTGGGGCTCTGTGCAGATCCACTATCGCGGACCAAAAATTAATCGCGAAGCCTTATTACGTTACTTGGTCTCATTTCGCCATCATAATGAGTTTCACGAACAATGCGTTGAACGCATTTTCACTGATATTATGCAATTATGTAAACCTGAAAAATTAAGTGTTTACGCACGCTATACTCGCCGTGGAGGGCTTGACATAAACCCATGGCGTAGTAATGAAGAATTTACGCCTGAATTAGGTCGCTTATCACGGCAATAAATATATATGCTTGAAAAGTAAATGTAATTAATACATTTGCAGTACAATTCACATATCAAGAACCCATGGGGTAAAGGAGTACTACTTGATTACTCATATCAGTCCATTAGGATCTATGGATCTACTCTCTCAACTTGAAGTTGATATGCTAAAACGCACGGCCAGTAGCGATTTGTACCAATTATTTAGGAATTGCTCTTTAGCCGTTTTGCATTCAGGCAGCTTAACTGATAGCAGCAAAGAGCTATTAGAAAAAAGTAAAAATTTTGATATCAATGTATTACGTCGTGAACGTGGCGTTAAGCTTGAACTTATCGAGCCCCCAGAAAAAGCCTTTGTTGATGGTAAAATCATCCGCACCTTACAAGCAAACCTGTTTGCCGTCTTACGTGACATTTTATTTGTTCATGCGCAGATTACGCATGCCAAAGAACAATTTAATCTAGACCTCGAAAACGGCACGCATATCACCAATATGATTTTCTCTATATTACGTAATGCTCGCGCACTACATATTGATGAAGACCCAAGTATGATTGTTTGCTGGGGGGGCCACTCAATTAATGAAATTGAATACCAATATGGCCGTAAGGTCGGTAACGAGCTTGGCTTGCGTGAACTCAATATCTGTACTGGTTGTGGCCCGGGAGCGATGGAAGCACCAATGAAAGGTGCCGCTGTTGGCCATGCCCAACAACAATACAAAAATAGCCGTTTTATCGGTTTAACTGAACCTTCAATTATCGCTGCTGAGCCACCAAACCCATTAGTGAACGAGCTCATCATTATGCCTGATATCGAAAAACGTTTAGAGGCATTCGTTCGATTAGGTCATGGGATTATTATCTTCCCTGGTGGTGTTGGTACCGCTGAAGAGTTGCTTTATTTACTTGGTATCTTGATGGACCCAGCCAACAGTGAACAAGTTCTACCATTGATTTTAACGGGTCCAAAAGAAAGTGCAGAATACTTTGAAGTGTTAGACGATTTTATTCGTCACACTTTAGGTGATGAAGCCAGTAAGCATTACCAAATTATTATTGACGATGCACCAGAAGTTGCTCGTGTAATGAAACGTAGCATGCCACAAGTTAAAGAAAATCGCCGTAGCACCGGCGATGCCTATAGCTTTAACTGGTCCATTAAAATTGCTCACGATTTACAGCATCCATTCGAACCAACGCATGAAAATATGGCATCACTGAACCTCCATCCAGGGCAAGCCCCTGAAAAATTGGCTTCAGATTTACGCCGTGCTTTCTCCGGTATTGTGGCTGGTAACGTGAAAGAATTTGGTATGAAAGCCATAGAAAAGCATGGACCATTCAAAATTCACGGCGATAGTGAGCTAATGAAGCGTATGGATGTGCTATTACAAGGCTTCGTTGAGCAACATCGTATGAAATTACCGGGTGGTACGGCATATGAACCTTGCTATGAAATCGTGAAATAAGTAAATGATGGCGTATTTATGATCCACTTATTAATTATTGATGCATTAAACTTAATACGCCGTATCCACGCGGTGCAAGGAAGCCCGTGTGGAGAAACTTGTTTATCTGCAATATCGCAGTTGATCGCCCACACTAATGCCACACACGTTGTTGCGGTGTTCGATGAAGAAGGGCGTCATCAAAGCTGGCGTCATGAAAAACTGCCCGATTACAAAGCAGGTCGGCAACCTATGCCTGAAGATTTGCATACTGAGCTCCCCGTATTAATAGCCTTATTTAAAGAAAAAGGGATTCACTGTTGGCAGTCTGAAGGAGATGAAGCCGATGATTTAGCCGCTACCTTAGCAACACGTATTGCAGGTTCGGGGCACACTGTCACCATCGTATCCACAGATAAAGGTTACTGCCAGCTACTTGCCCCTAACTTAAGAATTCGCGATTATTTTCAAAAGCGCTGGCTTGATATCCCTTTTATTGAAAAGGAATTTGGCGTTTCTCCTGAGCAGCTCCCTGATTATTGGGGACTTGCTGGGATCAGTAGTAGTAAAGTTCCTGGTGTCGCGGGCATTGGCCCCAAAAGTGCGACAATACTCTTGCAGCAATACCACTCAATTGAAAATATATTTGCCAATTTAGATAAAATTGAAGAGAAATGGCAGAAAAAGCTAATCAATCAGCAGGAGATTGCATTGATTTGCCGAGATATTGCGACGTTAAGAACCGATATTGTGCTCCAAGGAAATTTAAATCAGCTGCGTTATACAACCAGCTAGTAGAAATAAAAAGGCCACTTCATTAGTGGCCTTTTTATTGACTGAATTTATGAATTAATAATACTCACGTGCCATCGGATTCGCCGACCATACCCTCATCACATGTACAGTCACTTCTTCTCGGTCATGATAAAGCTGCTTCGCTTGAATCAACACATTAACGCCTTGTTCTTTAAGCTGTATTTTCAACTTTTCTAAGATATGTGAGACTTCTTCATAGCGCTTTTTCATCGGCAATTTTAAGTTAAAAATGGCCTCTCGGCACCAACCTTGAGCAAGCCAATCCGTCATTAATGCAGCAACTTTAGCTGGTTTTTCGACCATATCACAGACTAACCAAGTGATGTTATGGGAAGTAGGCTTAAATTTAAAACCATCTTCACGGTGATGCTTAACTTGCCCTGTATCCATAAGGCTTTCCGCCATAGGACCATTATCTACAGCATCGACCATCATACTGCGTTTCACCAATTGATAAGTCCATCCCCCTGGACATGCTCCAAGATCTACAGCTTTCATTCCACTTGCTAGACGCTCCTCCCATTCTTCATAAGGAATAAAGACATGGAAAGCTTCCTCAAGTTTTAAGGTTGAACGGCTCGGGGCATCTGATGGGAATTTTAACCTTGGGATCCCCATATAGAAATTCGAACTATTATTAGTATATGAATACCCGGTATAGCAGCAACCTGGGGCAATAAAGAATACATGAATAACTGGTCGCTTAAAATTTTCAAGTGGTAATAAGATTTTTTCTTTACGTAATGCATTACGCAAAGGTACCGTAAACTTGCGGCAAAACTTTAGCAATTCTTTCGATTCGTTGGTATCAGCAACTTCAACACGGAGATCTCCTGCCCGCACAACTTGCTGACTCAATGCATTTACAATCGGGGTAATACGGTCTTCAGGCGGTAAATCCTTAAGTAAGTCCCCTATTACAATCATTTGACGAGCAAAAATTAATTCTCGAAAAGGTAACGTTCGTGCGAGTGTATCCGCATCTTCTGCTTGGTAGCACTCAAAAATAACATAACCACTATTTTCTTTTACGCGGGCAAAACCATAAATTTCTTTTTGCCCAGCTTTATCTGTAATCTCTGCTGCACATTCTTTTTCAAAGCCTGGACGGCAATATAGTGCAATTTTATTACTCATTGCGTGACGCCGATTTCCTTAGACGCATAGCGCCAATAACCACTAACAGCCAACCAATTAGGAAACATACACCACCTATTGGCGTAAAATAAGAAAAGTATTTTACCTGCAATAGTGCCATACAATAAAGGCTACCGCTAAAAAGAAGTATCCCAACAGAGAAAAACACACCTGACCAGTAGAACCACAGAATAATTTTACGTAATAGAATTGCCCCGAGCACCATCAATGCAACAGTATGCAACATTTGATAACGTAGCCCGATTTCAATCCAGTCCATTTGGTGGACACTCATAATTGACGATAACGCGTGTGAACCAATAGCCCCAAAAGCAACAGTAAAGAAACCACTAATTCCAGCGAAAATTAACATCAAACGACTATTCACAGTAACACCTTTTATTTAAATACTTGATTACTGAATAAGCGCCACATCTTGGTCACCCGTAATAAAGCCTAATTTCTCTTGTTCACTTGCAGCCTGCCCAAGAATCCATTGGCGAAATGCAGCTATTTTGCCTAAATCAGCCTGATTTTCTTGGCAAACTAAGTAGAATGCATTTTTACTAACTAATACCTCACTAAAGGGACAAACTAAGCGCCCTGCATCAATTTCATTTTTAGCCATCACATTATTCGTTAGTGCAATTCCTTGGCCATGAACCGCGGCTTGAATAACCATAGCGCTATGACTAAAAATAGGACCTTGCTGTACATTAACTACATTTTGTAACTCTAGTTGCTTAACATATGCTTGCCAGTCCCTTCGTGAAGAATCGTGAAGTAACGTATGTTTTGCTAAATCCTCAGGATTTTTTAGTTGGCGATCCCCTGTTAATAAAGATGGTGAACATACTGGCATTAAATATTCAGCATAAAGCCTGTCTGTTCTTAGCCCAGGCCAATTACCTTTACCGTAGAAAATAGCGACATCAACGTCATCTGCCAATTTATCTTCTTCTCTATCTACAGCTTGGATCCGCACATCAATTCCGGGATAGGCTTGATTAAAACCAGAAAGCCTTGGTACCAGCCACTGAATCGCAAAACTTGGGGATAAACTCACCGTTAATGCCCCTTTTGCACTTCTAGCTTGTAATTTACGTGTCGCCTCGTTCAAAGAAGAGAAAATCTCTTTAATATCAAGATAATAGCTTTGACCTTCTTCTGTCAATAGCAATGAACGATTGCGTCGGCGAAACAATTTCAACCCAAGGAAATCCTCCAAACTTTTCATTTGGTGGCTAACGGCCGCTTGAGTTACAAATAATTCTTCTGCTGCCTTAGTAAAACTTAAATGACGAGCTGCAGCATCAAAGACTCTCAGAGCATTTAGGGGCGGTAATCTTTTAGACATAATCACTTCTACTTGGCATCTTGTTATGCATTAGTTTTTTTCATCCGAAGCATTATAATTTGTCCCTTGAGGATACGCTAGTAAATACCTATAGTATGCACACTTCCTAAGCCGGAACGAAAAGTTACAGAGTTTAGTTACTTTGAAACTTTTGGCTTTGTGGTTGTGATGTTGTGTTTGCAAGTTGTCTGGTTGAACCAGACCTTTGTAGCTTTAGCTACTGTTTTTTCACTTCCTGTACATTTACCCTGTCTGTCCATAGTGATTTTATATAGTGCACCGCCAACGCGCGGTGCTTTTTTTTACTCTTTTTTTAATATTTTAATGGTATTTACTTAAACAATTTAACTTAACAAATACAGATATCTATAGATAATTACTAGTGTACCGAAAAAACTATCAGTAAGATATTTAAGATAAATCTTGAAAATTATTTACTAAGTGCTGAAAAAAATAACTTTATAAGTTAAAGGCATTGTATTGTAATGCAAAACACTGAATCATCTTGAAACCACATAGAGAATAATGCTAACAATTAATACCAAACGTAACAAAATATTTCAATGATTAGATTAAAAAATGATGCGTTTAAATTAATCAGAAATAACCATAAATGTACTAATAAATGTACAATCCATTAATACAGCACTCAGTAATATCAAATCACATTGAAATTTTGACTAAAAAGAAAATACTCATGGATCATTTCAGCGCCGCCACATTTCGTCTCGCTTTTCCAGCGATAGACTCACCAACACTATTTTTTGATAGTGCAGCTACAGCATTAAAGCCCATTGCCATGATCAATGCATCAAATGACTATTATCGCTTGTCAGGCAGTTCGGTATATCGCGGGCAATCACCTGAATCATTAAAATTAACCCGTAACTATGAACTAGGTCGAATTCGTGCGGCGAAATATATTCATGCTTCAAGTGAAAAAAATATTATTTGGACTCGCGGGACAACAGAATCAATTAATTTAATTACACAAGGTTATTTTCGCTCAAGATTACAGCCTAACGATGAAATTATTGTCAGCGAAATAGAACATCATTCAAATTTATTACCTTGGATTATGCTTTCACAGCAAACTGGCGCCAAAATTATAAAATGGCCGGTTGAAAAAAACCTGACGTTGAACCTTGATGTTCTCAAATCTAAATTATCGGAAAAAACGAAAGTCATCGCTATCACACAAATGTCTAATGTAACTGGCTATCAGCCAGATATACAGATGGTGACTCAACTTGCTCACCAAGTAGGGGCGCTAGTCGTTGTTGATGGAGCACAAGGTGTCGTTCATAGCCCTATAAATGTCAGTGAGCTAAATATCGATTTCTATGTATTTTCAGCACATAAGTTATATGGGCCGACTGGGCTTGGGGTTTGCTACGCCAAAACAGAACTTTTAGAGCAAATGACTCCTTGGCATGGTGGAGGAAAAATGTTGACTCACGTCACATTTGATAATTTCACTCTTGCCCCTATTCCCCAACGATTCGAAGCAGGAACACCGAATATTGCAGGGGTAATTGCCTTTTCGGCTACTTTAGAGTGGCTGGAAGAAATAAATTTAACACTAGCAGAAACATATACTTGCTCATTAATCGAATATGCAGCTAAAAAACTGTCGGCGCTACCCGGCTTTATTAGCTATAGTGTACCTCATTCTCCTTTGCTATCATTTAACTTCAAAGATGTTCACCATAGTGATCTGGGAGCCCTCTTGACCGAGCAAAATATTGCATTACGCTATGGTCAACATTGCACCCAACCATTAATGGATGCATTAAATATAAGTGGCTGCTTGCGCATCTCAATGATGCCTTACAATAACCAGCAAGATGTCGATAAATTTATCGATGCAGTTACTGTTTCACTTTCTATACTCAATGAATAAATCAATAAAGGAAGCCTAATGACTTCGACTAACCATGAACTTGCTCCGCACCCATTCGGTACAGAGATTAAAATTCAAGAAATAGTTGAACAGTTTTCCACACATAAAGCATGGGAAGATAAATATCGTTTATTAATTCAATTGGCGAGAAAGTTGCCAGCATTGTCTGATGATGAAAAGCTGCAAACTCAAGAAGTTAAAGGCTGTGAAAACCGTGTTTGGATTGGCGCACTACTGAATGATGATGAAACATTTCATTTTTATGGGGATAGTGAAGGCCGAGTAGTGAAAGGATTATTTGCCATTTTGTTAGCTGCAGTTGAGCAAAAAACAGCGAAAGAGATTATGGAAATTGATTTTAATCACTTACTAACTCAAACCGGCTTACCTGGGCAGCTCAGTGAATCGCGCCAAAATGGTATTCAGTCACTCATTACTGCAATTCAAAATATTGCTAATGAAATGACGCCTGCATAATTCATTGGATGAGGCTATCTATCGCAATAGCCTCATTCACTTTACTGTTTTTCCATTTCCCGTTGTGATTTTGCTATCATCTTTTTAAGTGCATGTGAAACAGCAATAAACCCAAAACTAGCCGTAACCATAGTAACCGCACCAAAGCCTGAAGCGCAGTCCATTCGCTTTGAACCATCCGCAGTGCTTTTTGCCGCACACACAGTACCGTCGCTTTGTGGATAAACAAGCTGTTCGGTAGAAAAAACACAATCAATCCCAAGCTTTCCTTTTCCATTTTTAACGACGTTAAAATCGGATTTTAAGCGTTCTCGCAACTTAGCCGCTAACGGGTCTTGAACTGTTTTAGCCAAGTCCACTACTTGAATTTTTGTTGGGTCGATTTGCCCACCAGCACCGCCTGTGGTGATAACGGGTATTTTAAAGCGCCTACAATACGCTAACAGCGCAGCTTTAGGCCTTACACTATCAATCGCATCAATAACATAATCAAACCCCGCATCAAGGTAATGAGCGACATTATCAACCGTAATAAAATCATCAATAACATTTACTACACATTCGGGGTTAATTTCTAAAATACGATTTTTCATCACATCAACTTTTGGCTGCCCAACGGTCGATTTGATGGCATGTAATTGCCGATTAGTATTAGTCACACAGATATCATCCATATCAATCAATGTGATATGCCCAATACCTGAACGAGCAAGTGCCTCAGCGGCCCACACACCTACCCCACCAATACCAATGACACAAATGTGGGAACGTGCAAAAAGATGAAGAGCATGTTGCCCATATAAACGCCCGATCCCAGCAAAACGCTGCATCCAAGCATCAGAAAGCTTAGCTTGCATAATAACGAACAACCTCAGTTAAACCTGTAACTACAGTGAACCAAATAGCGGCTGGCTTTTTTTCAGCACCCAAACTCGCCCGTAATGGTTATAAAAACCGGCCATTTTTCCAGCTTCATGGCCTATACCGTGGTAAATATCAAAATGATGCCCTTTAATCGCCCCACCGACATCCAAGGCTATCATCATACGCATTTCATACTGCCCCGTAAATTTCCCGTTATTATCTAATACAGGGATTTCTGCGAGCAAGGCTGTACCCGGTGGAATAAGGGTTTTATCTGATGCAACGGATGCTTTAGCGATTAAAGGAACAGCACTTGCCCCTCTAACAGGAACAAATGATTGTGGTTTAAAAAATACAAATGACGGGTTTTCTTCTAAAAGCTGGCGAACTTCTTGCTCGCTATGCTGATTAGTCCAATCATGAATAGCTTGTAATGACATTTGGCTCAGAGGAACCTCGCCACGATCCACCAGTACTTTTCCAATACTTTTGTATGCGTGACCATTTTTACCTGCATAACCAAAGAAATTCAGTGGGCTACCATCCCCAAAATCAACATAGCCACTTCCTTGAACTTCCATCATAAAATTTTCAACCGGTGAATTGCTATAAGCTAAAATTAAATTATCACTCAGGGCACCGTTATAAATAGCTGCTCGACTAGGTAAGCGAGTTTTTCCTTTTGGTGGCATGCCGTACAACGGATAACGAAACTCCCCTTGAGCCATACGGCGGGCCTCAATAACAGGCGTGTAATACCCTGTGAATTGTACGTTTCCATAATTATCGGCGCCTTCCATTTGGAAAGCGGTTAAATTGAAATTAGCCAATTGAGCCGGATTTCCTCCCGCCATCAACCAATTCTCTATAGCATGGTAGGTGTCGTTATTATTTTTAAACAACCGCGGTGATGCATTTTTAATTTCATTAACCTGTTGATTAAAATCTGGCGCATTTATAGGTCGCCCATTTACATTCACCTGATTTACTTTCTGTAAATCCTGAACTAAGCGACCATCTTTATATTGTTGGCCTTTATCCGTTGGATGGGTTTGGCATCCAGCCAATAAAGAAAGAAATACGCTGGTTACTAACCATTTTTTTACTGTATGTTTATTGACGATTTTTGTTAGCCCTATATTCATGCTCTACCACCCAGATAAATCCAACAATCCAATATGAAGCGCACAATAGCAAACCCAATTAGGGAATGAAACGTGTAAATATATTTAGAGAGGTTATTTTCCTTTCCCTACTCATCAAAGTGTAAAAAACAGCCAGACAGAACATATTTTGTTCTGTAAATGCTAAATTTTGTAAAAAAAACACGAAAAAACTTGCATCAGATCTCATCCCGAGTATAGTGCCCGCATCGGACGCGGGGTGGAGCAGCATGGTAGCTCGTCGGGCTCATAACCCGAAGGTCGTTGGTTCAAATCCAGCCCCCGCAACCAATTACTGATTAAATCAGTAAAGTAACAAAAAATCTGCAGTATAAAGTCGTAAAAATTCAGTCGCGGGATGGAGCAGCTTGGTAGCTCGTCGGGCTCATAACCCGAAGGTCGTTGGTTCAAATCCAGCTCCCGCAACCAATTTTTTACCTCTTCAGTCGCGGGGTGGAGCAGCATGGTAGCTCGTCGGGCTCATAACCCGAAGGTCGTTGGTTCAAATCCAGCCCCCGCAACCAATTCTTTCGAATATCATTTCTGATTCAGTTCCTTTTATAACTTCACAATAAGATCTTCTATTTTTAATCATCAATAAAAAAGGCGATTCACACACTCGCTTATCACCTTTCTTTATCTTAATCTGATTTTAATCAATTAGTTGCGAATTGCTAATGCACCGCCATTACGGAAGTAAGCTTTTACTCCTTCAAAAATGGATTCCGCCATTTGCTGTTGGAATTTAGCTGTTTTTAATTTCCGTTCTTCTTCTAAATTACTAATAAAAGCCGTTTCGACTAGAATAGATGGGATCTCTGGTGCTTTCAGTACCGCGAATCCAGCTTGGTCAACTCTATTCTTATGCAATTTATTAACCTTCCCCATCCGCTTTAACACTTCATCACCAAATTTCAAACTGTCATTAATCGTCGCGGTTTGCACGAGATCAAACATCGTATGGTCAAGATACACATCACCGCTTTTACTCACTCCCCCCACTAAGTCTGCTTCGTTTTGTGTTTGTGCAAGGTAGCGAGCCGTGTTACTAGTAGCCCCTTTCGTTGATAGTGCAAAAACAGAAGAACCACGGGCTGAACGATTAGTAAATGCATCTGCATGAATTGAAACGAATAAATCTGCCTGCATTTTACGTGCTTTCGCTACTCGGACTTTTAACGGAATAAAGACATCTTCATTGCGTGTCATATAGGAGCGCATTTTAGGGTCTTTATCTATCAACGCTTTTAAGCGACGGGCAATCTGTAAAACCACATCTTTTTCACGCGTTTTATATTTACCTATCGCACCAGGGTCTTCGCCACCATGTCCTGGGTCGATCATAATAATAATTGGACGATCCGTTCCCGCCTTTCCAGGTTTCTTCGCTTGAGCAGGCATACTTTCTTCAAGATCACCTTTATTGTAATCCTCAAGCAATGCCAATAGTGGGTCATCATTGGTATCAACACCTTTGCCTGGATAAAAATCCAGAACCAAGCGGTGTTTAAATTCCGCGACAGGTGCCATCGAAAAGAATTGAGGACTGACTTTATTTTTAACCTCAAACACCAAGCGAACCGTTTTTGGATCAAATTGCCCAACTCTAACTAGTTTTAGATAGGGATCACGTGTTTGAATTTGAGTTCCCATATCTTTCAACACATTATTTAACTGCACCCCTTCAAGGTCGACCACAATACGTTCAGGGTTATTAAGCACAAACTGACGGTACTTCAATGGAGTGCTAGATTCCAATGTAACTCGAGTATAGCTCGATGCTGGCCAAATACGCACAGCCACCACACTGCTACTCGCAGAAAAACCGAATGGGCTAATGCTCAGTAACATAACTGCAGCTGCGCCTTGAATAAAACGACGCTTAGATGGGTTGTGATCTTGGTGACTCATCAATAATTCCGAACCTAGAACTGAGAAATAAAGTGATTTTAGGATAATTGCTAATAATTAGACTTGAAACACGCACTCTAACTAATCATTTGCACTCTGTCATTAAGAATATATCAAAGCATCTATAGAGTTACAGTAATGAGTATAACTTAATCATACTAAGAGAAAATATTTGTGAGTGACTTTCTGTGTCAATTTTATGCAATTTAGATTTCGTAGAGTATATCCAGTTAAGTTTAGAGATATGTAAATGTAAAAAATAAAAATGTTACTTTTTTTATCCTATCTTTTACTTGATATTTCCCAACAAAAAGAATAAAAATACATTATTAACGAATAAAAATTCAATTAAGAGGGTTGTTATGAAAGAGCGCAGCACCGAGTTGGTTGATGAGTTTCGCCATTCGGTCCCTTATATAAACGCCCACCGCGGCAAAACATTTATTATTATGCTTGGTGGTGAAGCGATTGCGCATGAAAATTTTCCCAGTATTGTCAATGATATAGGGTTATTGCATAGTTTAGGCATCCGAATTATTGTCGTTTATGGCGCAAGACCTCAAATCGAGGATATCTTAGCTGAGCACCAATATGAGGCGGTTTATCATAAACATACTCGCGTAACCGATGCGAATACACTTGAATATGTAAAACAAGCTTCTGGAGCTTTACAATTAGATATTACAGCTCGGTTATCTATGAGCTTAGGAAATACCCCACTTCAAGGGGCGCATATTAATGTGGTTAGTGGCAATTTCGTTATTGCCCAGCCTCTCGGGGTCGATGATGGCATTGATTATTGCCACAGCGGAAGGATCCGTCGTATTAATGAAGAAGCTATTAATAATCAGTTAGATAATGGTTCTATCGTTCTAATTGGGCCGGTTGCTGTCTCAGTCACAGGGGAAAGTTTTAATTTGACCTCTGAAGAAATTGCCACCCAATTGGCAGTTAAAATGAAAGCAGAAAAGCTGATTGGCTTTTGCTCCTCTCAAGGTGTTGCAGATAAAAACGGCAATATTTTATCTGAATTATTTCCGAATGAAGCAGAAAACCGCATTCAAGAGCTGGAATCTGAAGGTGATTTCTATTCAGGAACCGTGCGTTTCCTGCGTGGAGCAGCAAAAGCTTGCCGCCGAGGCGTCCGCCGTAGCCATCTATTGAGCTATCAAGAAAATGGGTCTTTAATTCAAGAATTGTTCTCACGTGATGGTATTGGTACACAAATCGTCATGGAAAGTGCGGAACAAATTCGCCGTGCTAACATTAATGATATTGGTGGAATATTAGAGCTTATTCGCCCATTAGAGCAGCAAGGGATTTTAGTTAGACGTTCACGTGAACAGTTAGAAATGGAAATTGATAAATTTACCATTATTGAACGTGATAACTTAGTCATCGCTTGTGCAGCGCTTTACCCTTATCCAGAAGAAAAATTAGGTGAAATGGCATGTGTCGCTGTTCATCCTGATTACCGCAGTTCGTCTAGAGGAGAAGAACTTCTGCACCGTATTGCCGTACAGGCGAAACAATTTGGCCTAGATAAACTATTTGTTCTGACAACTCGTAGCATCCATTGGTTTCAAGAGCGTGGTTTTACCCCCGCGGAAATTGAGATGTTACCAATGAAAAAACAGGCTTTATATAACTACCAGCGCCGTTCTAAGATATTGATTTTAGATTTAAAAAACCAACCGGATAAATAAACATTAGAATCGTCAAATAATGACTGTTTAGTCGCCTGCTTTAACTCCAAACTATACAAGGATGTATAGTTTGGGTTGTGACTTTAAAACCACGGAATAGCCACTAAGCTATCTGAATAACTCTGGCTTTCTCGCACAAAAGAATGGAGTCTATATGTGGCTGTATTGCAGCTTTCATCTCAGCGAAAGAAGTACCATAAAAATAAAATGCGGTTTCTGTCGGGCCATCCCAAACTCCGTGAATACTCCCGATGTCTTCCACTGCTTCATCTAGGATATCGAACACCTCATTGATATCCCCATTTTCATAAACCTCATCTGCGAGCTCTGTCCCGTTGAAATAAATAGCCATACCTTCATCTGAGCCAAAATCAATTCGCACATCTTCGCCATGAATAAATAAACGAGAACCTTTTGGAGCTAACATTGAAGAAAAAAGTTGAATAATTAAACTGATATTTTCGTCACTGGCCTCTTCAAGTGCTATTTCTATATCGCATTCCTGCGCTTCACCATTATCAGCTAATAGTGTTCCACCACCTGTGACATGGATATTTTTACCCATGCTTTTCATGACTTCATTAAATGCGTCTTCTAAATCGCCACGTCTAATCGGTTCAAGCCTTGCATTTAATGTTACTGTAATTGCCGTCATTGCTTGCTGGTTATCCATCTCATTACCTTTACTTTAGGGTTAAATATTCACGTAACTTACATATAAACTAGTCACATTAATTGGGTCGCTAAACCGCTTCGCCGCTTGGTTGGCGTTTCAACTGCTCGACGTAATACCTTTGGACTGCCATAAAGAGATAGCTCTTTTTTAGCTCGAGTTATCGCCGTATACACTAGCTCACGGGTCATTACGGGAGAATATACATTTGGTAAAACCAATGCGGTATGAGCAAACTCCGAACCTTGTGATTTATGAACTGTCATCGCATAAGCTGTTTCATGTTGTGGGAGTCGGTTAGGTTGCACTCCACGTATAGTCCCATCAGGAAATTGAAAATAAGCTCTAAGTGCATTTTCTTCATCAGGTAAAATGATACCGATATCCCCATTAAAGAGTCCTAGAGGGCTATCATTACGACTAATCATAATTGGCCGGCCTGCATAGTGTTTATTCGATAAATTATATGGGCGGTTTATTATCCCTTGTCTATGAAACAATTTTTCCAATTTATCGTTTAGGCCAATAACGCCAAAAGGTCCTTCTCGCAGAGCCGTTAGTAACCGATATTGGTTAAATTTTTTCAAAACCTGCTCAGGGTCTTCTTTATCTTTTACCGCAAGCAGATATTCCTTATAATTTTCAGCGGCATCTAATAAAATTTTCGCGTAATCATCCGCAGTTTCTTGGATATAACTATGTACATCCGGCCGCTGTTGGTTTAGTAATTGTTGAACTTGAGAAACATTACCTTCGTTTACAGCAAAAGCGAGTTGGCCAATCCCTGAGTCTGCAGAAAAACGGTAGCTTTTACGTAGTAGACATAGGCTATCACGAATAGCAGGGCCGCTTGGTGATGCATAAGATTCGATAGAATGCCCTGTTAGTTCCGAAAGCTGAGACGCTCTTTCTACACTATAACCATTATCAGCAAACTGACAAATATCCCCTAATACTGCCCCTGCCTCGACCGAGGCTAATTGGTCTTTATCACCTAAAAATATTAACTTTGCATTTTCAGGTAATGACTCAAGTAATTTACTCATCATAGGTAAATCTACCATTGAGGCTTCATCAACAATGAGTACATCAAGAGATAAACGATTATCACGGTTATAGCGAAACTGCTGGCTCTCAGGTTGAGCCCCTAATAAACGGTGCAATGTTTTTGCATGATTAGGTAAAACTGCGCGTTCTTCATCAGTTAAAGGAATTTTTTTCATCGCCTCACCGAGGGACTCTGTCAACCTAGCTGCAGCCTTACCTGTTGGAGCGGCCAGCTCAATTCTAATTTTATGGTGATGCCTGGCTTCAAGTTTAATTAATGCCGCAAGGATACGCGCAACTGTTGTCGTTTTTCCTGTCCCCGGCCCCCCTGATATAATTGATACCTTACTGGTTACAGCAACTGCTGCGGCAATTTTTTGCCAATCTATTTCATCAGTAATGGGAAATAGGCTATCCAATACACTCTTAATTTGAGCATTATTTTGTTTGTCTACTGATGTACTAGCGAAAAAGTTTGCGACATACTGCTCATATTGCCACATTCGTTGAAAATATAAGTATCCCCCCGAAAGCACCAAAGGAGAGATTTTGTTTTCTGTTGATAGTGACACTGCATTTGCTTGTTTTAGCGTTTGATAAAGTTCTTGTTCGCTCGGCTCTCCCATTTTTTGCCAAAATTCAGCGGCTAACTCTGGGTGCCTTCCTGCAAATAATTTTTCAGGTATAACATCTGCCAGCGCTAAACAAACATGTCCAGCCATGGTTTCTGCACTAAGAAGTGCGGCAATAGTAAGCACTATAGGGTGCTTATTGTCAGAAATACTGTAAGCAAATTGCACATCTAGAGGTGTAAAGATATATTCCTCAATAGCCTGATTAAATAGGGATTTCATTAAGCTGACTCCCCTTGTTGAGCATTTTTAAATAAGCTATCTAACGCTTCAATAAAAGCGCCTATTGGGCGACAAAAGAAAATTCCATTACTTGAATTGACATTATCTATTCCTCTTAAAAATAAATAATAAACGCCTCCAAAATGGGCTTCATAGTCATAATTAGGCATTCTTTGCTTTAGGTAACGATGTAACGCCAACGAATATAGTTGATATTGTAAATCATAGCGGTGGTCTATCATCGCTTCAGCCATGGCCTCTTGGGTATAAAAGCTAGCATCCTTCCCTAGATAATTTGACTTATAATCAAGAAGATAAAATTTACCTTTCCAGTAAAAGGTGAGGTCAATAAAGCCCTTTAAAATCCCCTGAACTTTCTCAAAATTGAGCGGGGGGCAACGTTGTGATAATGGGTCATATTGATGCGTTATCTTATCTAAGTGGCTTGCACTCAATATTGACTCAATAGGAAGATAAAACTGCATCTCATCTAATTGGTCTTGAACCTGTAATGCAGACAAACATAGCCCGTCTTCTGATAATGGTGCCTGTACAATTGCGTGTAGCCATTCTTGCAGCATTGATGCCCAATGTAAGTCAAACCCTGAGGATTCAAGTTTCTCAGACAACCACTCTTGAGAAACCGGCTCACTAAAGTCAATTTCCTCCATCAAGCTATGTAAAAATGTTCCCGGAGATGCGCCTTTAGGAAATTGATGAGGGGTTAGAGTAAAAGACTCACCTTCCTGCTGCTCCACATCAATACTGGCCTCAATATCCATATTAGGGGCTAATGAATTCGCAAATTGCAATGCTGAAACTGATTGTTCTGCCTCTGTATGGCTTGAGCCATAACTTAGCCCCGAATAACTAGTAACACGCCAATGATCATTAAAATGACGAGTCACCGTTCTTGCAGACAAGTTTACGCTGTCATTTTGTTCTAATAATAAACGTTCCGACTTAGGTTGATTAATCACGATAACATCAATAACGTCATTGCTAATCTCAGCCAACATGTCATTTAATAGTAAGCAGTCTCCAGCTTGTCCTTTTTGGATAACATAGCCCAGCGCAGATAAGTGTAAGTCTGTTTCACCACTTTTTTTCCTATTACCTTTAATTAATGGTGCAATACCAACACTACAGTGATAGATGGCTCTTGTAAGTGCCACGTACAATAAACGCAGGTCTTCTGCTAGACGTTCTTCATCAGCTAAAGCAACATTTTCTTCACTATCATTTAAATCTAGACGTACCCCATAATCTGTTCTGTCGTGATACAAGCCTTTAGATTGAGGTAAAAAATTGCTCGCAAAAGGTAACCAAACAATCTTGTATTCAAGGCCTTTAGATTTATGAATGGTACTGATTTGCACCAAGTGTTTATCACTTTCAAGACGCATTTGCTGTACGTCAGATTGATGGTCAGGATGGGCAATTTGTTGTGCTAGCCAACGTGTTAGTGTGTGCTCACCTTCAAGCTGTAATGACATTTCTTGTAATAGCTCACCAATATGCATCACATCCATCAAGCGGCGTTCTCCATCAGTGCCTGATAATAACGTTTCTGCAATCTGCCTCTGCGCCATGACCATTCTAAGCATGGGAAGCACGCCACGCTTTTGCCAAACCATGGCATAACGAGCAAATTCATCTACAATTTTTTCCCACGATTTTTCATCATGGTTTAAGTCATCAATTTGTTTAGCGGTTAAACCCAATATCCCTGTCGCCAATGCACTACGCAAAACACGTTCTTTTTCGGGTGTTAAAACTGCCTGTAGCAACCACAGTAAATCTCTCGCTTCTGGTGTTGAAAATACACTTTCCCGATTAGATTGAAATACAGAAGGGATATTTAACCGATTTAAAGCATCACGAATTAATACGGCTTCTCGTCGGCTGCGCACCAACACTGTAATGTCAGAAGCTTCAACAGGTGTATGCGCCCCTTGATTGTCAAAATAGCTACTACCTTGCAACCCGCCTTGTAAGTATTGTGCTATTTGTACCGCACATTGTGAAGCTGTTGCTTGTTCATATTCAGCAACGGAGACACCTTCCGCTTCAAGTTGCCAAAATGCAAGTGATTTGACTTTTTCACCATCATGAATAAGTTTTTTATCACTATTTTGCTTAGCAAAATTAACGGGTTGAAAAGGAATTTGCTCAAAAATAAATGGGGACTGACAACGAGAAAATAGATGATTAATAGCTTCAACCATATTTTGCGATGAACGATAGTTAGTCTCTAATGTATAGTGAGCACTAACTTCATTTTTTGCTTCGATATAGGTGAAAATATCAGCGCCTCGAAAAGCATATATAGCTTGTTTAGGGTCGCCGATAAAAAGTAATGCACTGTCATTAACTTCCCGATAAATGCGTTGAAAAATACGGTATTGCTGTGCATCTGTATCTTGAAACTCATCTATCATTGCAACGGGAAAACGTTGGCTAATAGCTTGAGCTAAAAATTTTCCGCTTTCTTGAGCAAGAGCACTGTCTAAACGGGTCAACAAATCATCAAACCCCATCTCACCTCGGTTATGTTTTTCAAAAGTGATAGCCTCCCTCACCTCTGCAATAGCCAGTGGAATAATCAGATCTATTAGGGTTAATGATTGAGAAAGTAGCTCATCTATTCTTTGGAAAACAACATGCTCTGGCCCCGAACCACTTTTTGATTTTTTATGTAGTACCGTTTGTGAAAAGCGTTCAAGATCTTTAGGTAGCTGATAATCTTCTGTTTCTTCTTGAGCCCATTCACCGATTTTTATCAACCATGTAGGTAGAAAACGAGTACTATAACTTCGTTTATCAACATCGGAATCAGCGATAAGCTTCTCAAAATCTGCTGAATTTTCTAACCATGCCGCTTTTACAGACTCAATTAACAAGATTAGTCGCTGATGCCGTTCTTCTAGAGATTCAATTTGCTTTGGTTGGTTAATAATTAAAGGAATATCACCTTGTAAGAAAGGTTTAATCTCCGAGAGCAATGCTTCAGGACCACTCCACAGTGACTGAATGACTTTCGTCATGGAGTAATTTAAAGGGTAAAAATGGCGGCGCCAAAAATCTGCACAGGCTTGTTTCTGAATCGGAAATTCATCTTGAATCATGGTCTGTTCAAATAGCACTCCTGACTCAAATGCATTATGAACTAGCATTCTTTGGCAAAAACCATGGATAGTGTATATTGCTGCTTCATCCATTTGCCTTTCCGCAGCCTGCAACCATCGCGCAGCGAATTCTCTTTGAGACTCCCCCGAAAGCTCGGCTAATAATTCAAGATACTCAGGCTGCGACTCGAAACCAACACCATTTCTTAAGCAAGCTAAGCGCATATCATGAATACGTTGACGAATACGCCCACGTAACTCATTCGTTGCAGCTTCTGTAAATGTTACAACTAAGATTTCTTCAACACTTAACGGCCGAGGAAACGCATTAACGCCTCCCAGACCTAATAAAAGCCGCAGATAAAGTATACCAATTGTGTACGTTTTACCCGTTCCTGCTGATGCTTCAATTAACCGCTGTCCACGCAGTGGCAAGGAAAAAACATTCAGTAATTGGGACTCTACCTGCACTTTATTCACTCAGCATCTTCCTTTATTGGTAAAATCTTTTGCAACTGAGAAGCTGTTGGGTAAAGCACCCAATCTTTCAGATGCGCATATCCTACTTTAGTGTCAACTCCTCGGCCTATAACTTGGGAGCTAACGGCTAACCCTTTGTGCTTTATAACTGCATTTTCATAATACTCAATGACTTGTTCTTTCGTTGCACTACCTAAAGTTGTAATAACTTTTTCACGAGTATCAAAACTGAAAATATTTCTAGAAAAATCAGATGAATAACGACCGACTTCCTCATAGAATGTTTGAGGTGGTTGGTTCATTTCCGTGATAATAGATTGTTTATATTGATTAAATTCATCTATCGGTAGTTTTTTCAGTTTCTCTAATGCTTGAAGATAAAATTGTTGGTAACGTGTATTCAAATAACTCGGTGTTTTGGCATTACTTTGAATCAAAAAGCCCATACCCCACTGATCACCCAGCCCAGTTTTAAAAGCAAATACTGCATAACCCAGTTGCTCATTAGTTCTTAGTTGATCATAAAACCAAGGCTGAATCACTTTAGAAAGAATACCTGATAATACTGCACCATCAATGCGGCTATAACCGTCCGGAATAAAGATTTCAGCAAGCGCATTATCTGAGCTATTTCCCTGCTTTTGGAAATCGGCTAGATAATTTTTGTCAATAACGACAATATCACCACGCCACCAATTGGTACCTTCGCTCTTTAATAATTGCTGTGCATCTTTAATAGTTTTAATGCTTTGTGACTCAGTCATATTGCCAAAGACCAACGCTTGTAATGCTGCGCTTTTAACTATCATTTCACGGTAGCTAGTGATGTCTTGCAGTGAAATTTTATCTAGCTCCGCTAAACGCTGTTCTTGCTCAAAGTAAGGCACACTATTAATACGTTGAAGCGGTTGCATAGCCAACTCATAAGCTTTCGCATTATTAGCAACTTCAATTTGCTCTTTATACCAAGATTTTGCTTGGGCTAGCTCTTGTTCCGTTGGCTCAAAATTCAGGTATAGCTGAGTCATGGATAAAAAGAGTTCAGGTAAATGTTGGGTGTAACCACTGGCATTTAATTGCAGACCAACTCCTTGAGAAACAGAGACTGACATACCCGCTACCGATGCTTGATATTGCAGCTCATCCATTTTCAATGAAGCGATATATTGTAATAAAGAGCCCGTTACTTGTTCCTTGGCATCTTTATCCCCTTGATTAGAACGTAATGATAAAGTGATACTTGCTTTTGGCTCATCAGCAAAATATTGACTTGGCATATATAACACACGCGTATTGCCATCTTGATAGATGAATTCAGGGTGTTTATAAGCCTTACTAGTTTTAATTAATGATAAATTATCAGCAATATACGGGTTTAAAGCGGGTAATTTAAAATTCATTTTAGATTCTAAACTTGCCCACGATTTAAATTGTTTTGCTGTAATTTTGTTAACTTGATACGGCGCATCAACAAAATACGCCTTTTTGTTATTCGGTTCATTTGGGCTAATAAACCAAATCCTTGCCTCTTGCGCGCTGAGCTCTGATAAACGCTGTTTAATCGCCTCAGGATCATACTTATCAGCAATATAATCTGAATCCAGAACATGATTAACAGGAACATCAATCATTTGGTCTGATAACCATTCAATGTAGTTCATATCCCTAACAATTGAACCATAACGGAATGATAAATTAAGAACTTTTGCTATTTCATCAAAGTAACTTTTATTGATTCCATCGTTCTTAATTAACTCAAGATAAGAAAAAATAGCTGCAATAATTTCGTCCCTTTCTTGTAAGCCTTTATCTGTCAACGTGACATAAATAGAGAAAGAGCCATAGTTTCTATCTAAATTTGGGGATGCAGAAGCGCTTATACCTTCAGCAAGTCCTTGTGATATTAACCAATCAGCTAGTGTCCCTGGACTTCTATTGCCAATTAAGTAACTAATATAGTTATCACTTTTACTGCGAAAATCTGCCATATTATTTTTAATACTAAATTCAATTTGTATGGCTTTTTGCGGTTGAGCCGGCACATAATGGATGATAATACCTTTTTCATTCTCCGTTACTGCGGGGATATTAACAGCAGGAACACTTGCATTAAAATTAGGTATACGCCCAAATGTTTCCTGTGCGATATTCGCTAATGACTCAATAGACTGGTCGCCGTAAAGTACTGCATTCATTAGGTTTGCAGAATAATACTGCTTATAAAAACCCAGTAGCTCATCTTGTAGTTTGCTATTAGGTTTATCTTTTAGAGTCTCTAAATTCCCTCCCGAAAAACGCGAATTCGGGTGTAATGGGTTCAATGTTTCAGAACGTACTTGCCATATACGCATCCCATCACGAGAACGTGCCATTGTAAGTTCTGCATTAACTGCATTACGTTCTCTATCTGCATTAATCGGGTCTAAAAGTGGCTCAGCCAATGCATCTGCAAGCCTGTCCGTTGCTTCTTTTAATGCGCCATTTTCAACTTCAAAATAATAAGCAGTGCGGTGAGATGCCGTGCTTGCATTATGGCTACCACCATGTTTTTGTAAAAACTCAGAGAAACTGCTTGGCTCGGGGTACTTTTTAGAACCCATTAAAACCATATGCTCTAAATAATGGGCCAGCCCTAATTGGCTATTTGGGTTTTCAATACTACCAACAGGTATCGATACAGCAGCCAATGATTTTGTCGCTTTGGCATCTGATACTAATAAAACCGTCATATCATTACTGAGTTTGATGGCTTTATATTCCCTAGGGTCACTTTCGCTTTTATTTACTGTTTCAGGCAAAATTTGCCAAAGTGGTTGTGCTGCAATCGCTTGGCCACCGAAAAAAATTACCAGTAATAAAAATAGATGAGCGATATTTTTGGATAAATATTGCATCCTTTGGTGCTCTCCTGTCATTTCAAGTATTTTGTCATCGGTAATAAAAACCGCTGAGTATTTGATAATAAAGTTTTAATCATCACATCATCAATGCTTCTGCAAATTCTTGACACATAATCATCTTCCATCTCGCCTCTTTGTATCTGACTTCCTTGTAAGTTTTGGAGCAAAGCAGATAATGCTTTTTGCTGAGTTTCTTCACTCAAAAAATCGTACTGTTTCGTCTTTTTATCAAAACAAGCCTTAACCCAACTCCAACCACTTTGAGAAAGAAGAATTAACGGAGAATTAAACCCCTCACAGTAGCCTACGACTAAATCTTGTAGATAAACCAATGCATCTTCTTTGTTAATAGCGGAAAACTGCCAAATACTATTATCTCTTCCTAGTGCAAGGCTTTCCCCTTCACCAATTTGTGAGTTAAATAGCAAATGCTCCACCCATAGCTGCACCCCATCATTAGCGGTTAAGTAAGCAGGACGATAGCGTACCATTCCTGTTTCATGAATATTTTTCAGTAACCCTGTGATTTTTATCCCATTTAACTGAAAATCAAACGGATAATCAAATAGCTGCATATCATATTCTTTAACTTTTTCGGCTAATGGCGATATTTCGTTCAACTGCTGTTCCCAAAAAAGTTGACCAAATTGCCTAGCAGGCAGCTGGCCCGATGCTTTTAAAGCAGAATAAAAAGGCTCAATATTCTTATCTTTGACAAGTAAATCTAAAATTTGATCATTAATTTTATATCGTTGTAATCTACCTAAGTTAAATGGCTCTTCTTCTGGTAGTTCAGTTTCTTCAATAGAAAAATGTACTTTCAAACGTTGTTGAAAAAATGCCCTAATCGGGTGACGATAAAAACGTAATAATTGTTCTAAAGAAATTTCCGTAATGGGTTCACGAGTTTCAAGTACTGAACAAAATGGTTCATCAACTTTATTTGTTGTTTTTGCGGCAGGTAACCACTCGCTCGCGAAGCTCTGAAAAGGTGTTTCTGGTAAAAAATTTTCTTTTGCAAATGGGACTCTATTATGTTGAATAACCAGATGCTCGCTTAACCGCTTAGCACTTTCATCAATGGTCAACGTTTCATCGCCAACTAAACAAAAGCTTTGGCATATATAATCAATTAATTCAGTTACTAATACTGATGGATTACAAGGTTGATTATCGCGAATAGAAAGCCCGATATAGCTAACATAAAGTTGTTTAGATGCTGAATTCAATGCTTCTAAAAACAGATATCTATCATCGTCCCTGCGTTTTCGGTCTCCACGCACAGGCTTTTCAGCCATCAAATCAAACCCTAAAGGCGGTATATTCCGAGGGTAAGCACCATCATTCATCCCCAGTAAACACACAACCTTAAATGGCACCGAGCGCATTGGCATCAAAGTACAAAAATTAACGGCTCCAGCCAAGAAACGTTGACTAATCTTTTCATCATCAAAACGAACTGAAAGTTCATCACGAATTAATCGTAATGGAATTTGCTCTTCATATCCTGAAGTTATCGCGTTATCAATTATTTGATGCCACTGTTCCGTCAATAGTGCGAGAACCAGTTCAGTTTCACCATCAACCATAAAACAGCTATCAAGTAATTGCTGGCAAAGTTCTTTCCATTCTGCAAGTGGACGTTCCTGTGCTAGTACAGCGCGCCACTCTCTTAGTGTATTGATTAATAATGCTAATTTCCCGGCAAGCTGAGCCGCTAAGCCACTACACTCATCGTAAGGTAAAATACCATTCCACGGGCCATTTCTACTGTCCATTGCATAGCCAAGCAACATTCTACTTAAGCCAAATTCCCATGTATTTTGCCCTATCACCGGCAAAGCGAAGGAGCGTACATTATCATCATCAAGCCCCCAGCGAATCCCTGATTCATTAACCCAGCGGCGTAATAAACTTAATTCACTTTCATCAATACCAAAACGTTGAGAAAAAGCAGAAACCTCAAGTAGACTGAGAACTTGCTCCGTTGAAAAGCGGCTCTGAGGTAAATCGAGTAGCATAATAAATGCTTGTAAAATAGGGTGAGCCTGTAGCGCTTTCCTATCGGATATTGAAAAAGGGATATAACGAACTGATGCTGTATTACCAAAAACAGCCTGAATATAGGGAGCATAGCTGTCGATATCGGCAACCATGACTATCACATCACGCGGGGTTAACGATGGGTCTTGCTCAAAGAGAGAAAGTAGATGATCTTGTAATACTTCGACTTCCCGCTGTGCACTATGGCATAAATGGAATGTTATCGAATCATCTAGCTCATTGATTGGCCGCTTACCCACACTCGTTTCATAATTTTCTAATGTTGTTCCTAATTGAGCATGGTTTTCGAGATCTAAAATATCCTGCTGGATATTCTCTAATAAATTGGCTCGTTCAGTATCAACATAAGCTGAAATTTCATTAGCACTATCGATTTGAGAAATAAAGTATAGGTTGTCTCGTCCTAGCCTTCCCCACGATGCAAGCAGTGGATTTACGATATCCTGCTCACCATTTTCATTAAATAAATTAGGAGTATGATCCTCAAGTTTAAAACGAGAAATTTCATGTTTGTCAAGATAATGCCGAAGTTTCCTTTGCTGCAACCTAGCTAAAAATGATGCACTTTGAATGTCTCCCCAATAATAACGACATGGGTTAGTGAACATTAAATGAACATCTGTATGTTCTGCTATTGCATTGATAGCTTGTAAATAAACAGGTGGAAGAGATGAGATACCGCAAATAAAAATACGCTTTGGCAGCATTTTTCCTAAATCAGGATTCGATGATAATGTATCAATAAAATGTTGATATAAATTAGCTCTGTGCCAAGGCGGCTGTTTTAATTCATTTGAATAATCAACAAGGCATTGCCACAAACGTTTTTGCCACAATTGATTTTCACTTAGCCCCTCTATTAATTCATTTTTTTGCCATATTTCAACCCATTGTGGGCGATATACCAAATATTGGTCAAATAAATCAGCAATCCTACCTGCAAGTTGATGCAGCTTACGTTTATCGGTATCCTCTTGAAGATAATGCCTTAAAGGTTCAAATTCTTCTTCGTTAATGACGGTTGGCAATATTGTCATTAATTTCCATGTCATTGCTTGTTTGGTATAAGCGCTTTCTTTTGGAATCTTCGGTAAGACCCGCCTAAACATATCCCAAATAAATGTTGCTGGTAAGGGATAATTAATATTTGCAGCGATACCAAACTGCTTAGCAAGTTCGATTTGTAGCCACTGTGACATTCCAGGACTTTGTACTAAAATTATTTCTTGCTCAAAAGGATGAGAAAGTGGTTCATTTTTCATTAAATGAGTCATTAGATCTTTTAATAAATCTAATTGATTAGAATGATACACTTGAAACATGATGCTCTCCTGTTGAGCAATACCAACGACTCAATGAAAATGGCTGTTTTTTTACCGTTAACGATACCATTAACTCAGTACAGTTATCGACCCGTGGTATGCGAACTGTTTGCAGTTTCCATTCAGGGTAACGCAAATTTGGCCCTATGGAAGAATTTTTCTCCCCTGATATTGGTTTCCCTGACATTACGCTTTTTTCTAATGTGCTATGCAGCACTCTAATTGCCGAAGAATTCATATACAATTGATTAAAATTCAATATGATATATTGAGAATAGTTTACCAAAGCTACCAGTGAAATAGCAAAAATAACCACGCCAATCATCGCTTCAACTAATGCAAACCCTTGCTGCTTTATTCTCACTCGCAAAACCCTTTTTTAATCACTGGACAATAATCTAACCACCCTTTTTCACGAGGAAAAAACTGTCGTTTATTTACATCCAATACCATCCACCGGTAAACTTTAATTTCATTTTCAGAGCGGTAATGACTTTGTCCCGAAAGTACGAAAGTCGCCCCTTTGTAATGTTTTAAGCAACTTTTCCATTGTTGAGTTTCCTCTTTCTGGCAAACCCAATGCCTTAATTCTCTATGTTTACTATCCCAATGCAATGTTCCTCCCCATGCAAGGGCTGATTCTGCTTTATTAAAAGCATCGAAATACTTAATTTCATTACGCTGCTCATCTCTAGCTCGTTCTTGGAAGAAATGCACAGATTTAATCAATAATGTGCCTATTGTGATAAAAATAATAACCATCAATAGAGAAACATTTCCCTGTTGTTGCTCTATACGCTTCATAAATTTCTAACCAAGGCCGCTATTCGGTAATTAAATGTTTGATTAGGTAATAACTCTGTTCTAAGGCTAATTTCCATTTCAAGTAATTGCACATTTTCCCGCCAATTAAATACTAATTTTTTAACCTTGATTAGCTTCTCATCAAATAGCGATTGCCAACGTATTCCATTGCAATCCCTGACATTCCTATTGGTTTCTAATTTTTCATTATTTAAGCGATAACCGAAATAATCAGAATCTATCGATTTAGATTTAATATTTTCCCAGTTACCTGATAAATCTTGGTCATAAGCAAAAATAATGCATGAATTGTTCCCTTGGCTTAAAGCCTTAGATGCAATTTTTAAAGGCTCCTTTCCACAATTCAGGCTACTGCAATAACCAATCCTTCTAAAATCTTTTTCCATGTTTATCAATGTTTGTCTTATATCCCTGTCTATTTGATATTGAATGTAAGACCGATAAGTTTGTTTAAATAATGTGGGAATGGCGCTCATCGCTGATACACACACAATGCTACTGATAGCCATTGCCATCAACATTTCAATTAGCGTAAATCCTTGCTGCTTTTTTAATTTATCGTTAGTTAAGAGGGTCAACATTTCGGTACTCCGGCCATTTTTTTATGGCTACAACTTCTTATACGACCTAATGAAGAAATATAAATTGTGATTTGCTCATGTTGATTTTTTAGCTCTATGCTAAAAGCACGAATAGTTCCCTGTTTTCCATAAAGCTGGATTGAAGTACGGCTTGCTTTGCTAAGAGTTATTCCTTGGTGCCTTTCTGCTGTTAGCTTGCCAACTTGCTGCTTGTTATTTGCATCCTTAACAATAAGCTGCCAATCACCTTTCCCAACCTTAACCGATAATATTTGGTACCTATTTAAATAGACCCCTTCTATCATTTGGCTATAAATAAACTCAGATACTTGCCTAGCAGCATCGATTAACCGTTGTCTTTCTACCTGCTGTTGCCATTGATATAAACCGGACAACATAATGAAAGAGCAAATAAATAAAACAATAAGAATTTCAATTAAGGTGAAACCACGCTGTATTGTATTTGAATCAACTCTCATCTTGTTGTGACTCCACTTTTTCATACACAAGCCTGAGATTGCCCAAAAAAAACGGTATAGCGAGTTTTGTGATTACAAACTGCATAACGTTTCGCAAAAAAATAGATAGATTCAGAGCAATACAACTCAATTTGCGAAGAGCCTCGCAAAGAAATAGTTCAGTCAAAATAAATACACGAAAGTAAATGGCTTATGAGCCAAGATAAATTTCGTCAAGGATGATGAGATTGATAAAGGAGGAAAATTAATAAGATATTAAAAAACAATACTAAGATGGTTTTTGATAAAACCATCTTAGTTAAAAATTTATTCACTAATCAAACAGTAAATGGATATTTGATAGCCTCATGGCACTGGTACCCTTCAAGGATAAAATCATCTGAAGTTACCCATGTTTCGAGATCTTCTAATGACTGAATTTTGGGGTTAATAATCAATGACGGAGAAGCAAAAGGCTCACGTTTTAGTTGGACATCACGCATTAAAGGTAATTGGTTTTCATAGATATGTGCATTCACAATTTTATGATAAGCCTTACCTGCTTTATGTCCTGTAATACGAGCCATTAGAGCGAGTAAAACAAAACATTGTACTTGGTTGAAATTTAAACCAAGAGGTACATCACAGCTACGCTGGTAAGATGTTAAATGTAGCGTATCACCTAATAGTGAAAAAGTATGAGTATGCATGCAAGGACGCAAGCAGCCCATTTCAAATTCACCAGGGTTATAGAAAGTGATAATTTCCGCACGGTCATCAATACCATTCTTTAAGTTATTGACGACTTTTTTCAGCTGATCTAAATGTGTTCCATCTGGGCGTTGCCATGAGCGCCCTTGAACACCATATACGCGCCCCATATCGTCTTCACCTTTGCGATGGGGATTATTCAGCCATGCTTGGTTTTCGTTTGCATTTGCATTCCAAGTATTACAACCAATTTCACGAAATTGAGCTGCATTGTCATAGCCACGGAGATAACCGAGAAGTTCAGCTATCGCCGCTTTATAGAAACTTTTACGAGTCGTAATCAAGGGGAATTGATTATTACCAACATCATATTCAAGGTCAGCGTTAATAACGGTTAAACAACGAACACCTGTACGTTTGTTTTCAACCCATTGACCCTCATCAATAATACGCTGGCATAAATCAAGATACGGCTTCATAGTGACTCTCTTTTTCAAAAATAACTTAAGTGGCTAACCTTCGCCTTATTGTATTTCATTGTTTTATTTACAAAATAGTTATACTCAACAGACTAAGTTAGCCCCAATAAATGGACTAATTAACTCTTTTTAGGCTCTTTTAGTGGCTTATGAGCCGGCACATTCTTACCATATTTATAAGCCCAGACAATCATTAGAATGCCAATAATAATCATTGGGATTGATAGAATTTGCCCCATACTAATACCACCAAATAAACCAAGCTGTGCGTCCGGTTGCCTAAAGAATTCAACGATAATCCTAAATGCACCATAACCAATCAAGAATAGCCCAGAAACACTCCCCATAGGGCGGGGCTTACGCACAAATAAGTTCAAGATGAGAAACAGAACAATTCCCTCTAAGAACATTTCATAAAGTTGTGATGGATGTCTTGGTAGCACACCATACTGCTCTAATATGGGTAGTAACGAAGGGTCTTGGGCGGCAAGCTGAATATCTTCACTGCGTGAATGTGGAAATAAAAATGCCCATGGCGTATCAAGTGTAACTCGTCCCCATAGCTCCCCATTAATAAAGTTCCCAATACGCCCCATGCCTAAACCAAATGGAATTAATGGTGCAACAAAGTCAGAAACTTGCAGGAAACGACGGCGAGTACGATGAGCAAACCACATCATGGCACATATCACACCGATTAAGCCCCCATGGAAGGACATACCGCCATCCCAAACCTTAAAGAGGTATAGAGGATCATCAAGAAAAACAGGAAGATTATAGAAGAAAACGTAACCTAGCCGACCACCAACAAATACGCCAACAAAGCCAACATATAACAAGTTTTCGACTTCATTTTTTGTCCAGCCACTATTTGGTTTTGCGGCACGACGCCCTGCAAGCCAAAGGGCAAAAACAAAACCAACAAGGTACATAAAACCATACCAATGTAACGACACTGGCCCAATCGAAAACATAACAGGATCTATTTCCGGAAATGCTAAGTAGTTGTTACTCATTGTTCCCCACTTTTTAATCATTAAGCCAACTACTCGTCGACTATTACGTATTCAACAGGCTTCAATTTGTGAAGCACCCTGAAGCATACAACAAAAAGTATCATCATTTATACTTGATATTTTTAGGCCTTAACCAAATTAGATGCTTACATCTTGTTGTAAATTAAATTCCACCACGCACAAAACCACCTAAACGGTGCTGTTCCATAAACTCACTCGCTTCTTGCCTAACGCTATCACAAGTTTCTGCAGCCAATAACTTCGGTACTAACTGTGACATCAAAGCAGGGTCAAGCTGGCGGATTAAATATTTCATGCGAGGAACACTACGCCCACTCATACTTAAAGAGCGATACCCAAGTGCAATTAATACCATTGCGCTAAGTGGTTGACCTGCCATTTCCCCACAAACGCTTACAGGGAGTTCCAGGCGTTGGCACTCTTCACTTACCTTTGCTAAAAAGCGCACAACTGAGGGATGAAGATTATCATATAGCGCTGCTACATGGGTGTTATTACGGTCAACAGCAAGTAAATATTGTGTAAAGTCATTAGTCCCGATAGAGATAAAATCAACACGTTTTTTAATTTCAGGTAGTAAAAACAGTAAAGAAGGAACTTCAAGCATAATACCAATTTGAGGCATCTCAACTGGCATTTTTAATAAAACACTCACTTCTTCTCTTGCTCTTTTAACCAGCAAAATTGCTTCGTCTATCTCATTAACACTTGTCACCATCGGTAATAAAATACGTAAATTACCCGAAAGCGTATTCGCCCGTAACATAGCCCTTAGCTGAATCAAAAAGATCTCGGGCTGGTCCAACATAATACGAATACCACGCCAACCTAAGCTTGGGTTTTCTTCGCTAATTGGCATATAAGGCAGCTGTTTATCTGCCCCTATATCAAGAGTTCTTAGCACAACCAGTTTGGTAGGAAAAAGTTGCAAAACTTCCTTATAGAGCTGTTTCTGCTCATCTTCCGAGGGAAAACCATTGTGCAGCATAAAAGGCAGCTCAGTACGATACAAACCAACACCATCAACCCCAGTGTTAATTTGTTGCTCGTAAAGCGGACTTAAACCTGCATTAAGGTAAATGTGAACTTTTTCGCCATCTTTAAGTATTGCATCTTGCTCAAGAGTCCCTTCAGCTAAGCGGCTAATGGCATTTTCTTCTTCAATAATTTGCTGATATTCCTGAACAATTAAATTTTCAGGTTCAATAAAGACCTCACCACGGTACCCATCCAATATTAAATGGCGGTTATGTAATAACGAAGGCTCAATATCAGCCCCCATAATTGCAGGGATCCCCATGGCTCTGATTAAAATCGCAGAATGAGAATGTGTTGCTCCGTCACGCACGACCACACCGGCAAGTTGTTCAATAGGCAACTCAGCCAACACGCTAGCACTTAGCTCATCAGCAACTAAAATAAAGCTTTCTGGCCATTGTTCATTTGCGGTAAGTGAATCATCAAGATGAAACAATAAGCGTTGACCTAATGCTTTTAAGTCTGCCCCTCTTTCCCTTAGATAAAGGTCACGCAGACGAGAAAACTGCTCCACATAATTTTCAATAACCGTTTTAACCGCCCATTCAGCGGTTGCATTGTCATTAATAGCGGCAAACAGGTGTTTTTTTAGTTGAGGGTCACTAAGTAGGTGATTATAGAGATCAAAAATCGCAGCACTTTCTTTTGCTGAGCTAGCCATAAAACGCTTACTAATACGACGACATTCTGCTGTGGCACTTTCAAGAGCGGCGACAAGGCGTTGTTTTTCTTTATCGATATCAATAGCACTCGCTTGGAAAATACTATCTAAAGAAGGTTGGGAGCTATCTTGCCACCCATAAGCCATTGCAATTCCCTGTGATACCGGAATCGCTTTAATTCTATTTTGCCGATATTGCCCAAAAATACCTTTCGCTTGCGCTTGTGACAAAATCACAGCCAGTTGCATTGACAATGTGACCATGAAAGATTCTTCGGTTTCATTAAACAACCGCTTTTCCCGCTGCTGTACCACCAGCACGCCTAATAATTGGCGACGATAGACCACGGGAACACCTAAGAAAGCTCTCAAGCGTTCTTCTTTAAGCTGAGGCAGGAATTTATACTGAGGGTGTTCACGAATATCGGCTAGATTGAGCATCTCAGACTGGCGCCCTACCGCCCCTACGACACCTTCATCAAAACCTAGACGAATAGCAATCCCGCTAGGTTTTTTTAACCCGCGGGTTGCCATTAAGTAATAGCATTGGCGAAGGTGATCGGCTAAATAAATGGAACAAACATCTGTTCTCATTGCTTTGCAAGTCTCATTCACCAACACTTCTAGCGCATCAGTCAAACTTGTCGCCATTGCAACTTTTTCGACAATTTCACGTAAACGCATCAACATAGGCTACTTTGCTCCACGCCTACGGTTATTAAAAGTGGGTCGTTGTGGTAATTTTTGTTCCTGTAAAGGCATTACTACGGGGGCGAATTCTTTCATGACACGCCGATAAACTTCACGTTTAAAAGAAACGACCTGCCTAACAGGATACCAATAACTGACCCATCGCCAGCCATCAAATTCTGGCGATTTACTGCGCTGCACGTTTATATCGGCATCATTGCATTGAAGTTGGAGTAAAAACCAACGCTGTTTCTGCCCAATACAAACAGGTTTTGTATCCCAACGCACCAAACGCTTGGGTAATTTGTAACGTAACCAATTACGGGTAGATGCCAATAACCTGACATCTTTACGCTGTAGCCCGACTTCTTCGTATAGCTCACGATACATCGCCTGTTCCGGCGATTCCCCAGGATTGATGCCTCCTTGAGGAAATTGCCATGAGTGCTGACCATAGCGGCGGGCCCATAAAACTTGCCCTTGCCGATTACAAATTACAATTCCTACATTCGGGCGGTAGCCATCATCATCAATCACAGACTACCTCAATAACCAAATTTGAAAGATGCCTAATTGTTTCACACATACCTAAACTGGTAAACCTATATCAATACAGTTTGCAGATATGCCTGAAGTCACTACAATAGTGAACATCTCAACGGGGTGCCGAATTTATTTAGGCTGAGAAATAACCCGTAGAACCTGATCCGGTTAATACCGGCGTAGGGATTTGAGCCACCGCCTGCATATCTGCACCGGTTCCTCCTCAAATCCTGTGTCACTATCTTTTAGCGCAGGAAAAAGCATGTTTAAAAACAAAATTATAGCATCTATTCTTACCTTTAGTGCACTCAGTTTAAGTCAATTGGCATGGGCTGATAAACCAACGCTTACTGTTTATACCTACGATTCCTTTGCAGCAGAATGGGGACCGGGCCCACAAATTAAAAAGAATTTCGAAGCGCAGTGCGATTGTGAGTTAAAAATAATCGCACTGGGGGATGGCGTAGCTCTGCTAAACAGACTCAGAATGGAAGGAAAAAAAAGCAAAGCGGATGTGATTTTAGGGTTAGATAATAATTTATTAGATTCTGCTGAAAAAACAGGCCTGTTTGCCCCTGCTGACATTAATACCAGCGCATTAAAACTCCCTATTTCATGGGATAGCTCAACTTTCATTCCTTATGACTATGGTTACTTCGCATTTATATATGACACTAATAAAATTAAACAACCACCAGCCAGCATGGATGCATTATTAAATAGTGAAAATAATTGGAAAATTATTTACCAAGACCCTCGAACCAGTACCCCTGGACTTGGCTTGATGCTGTGGATTGAAAAGCTGTATGGCGACAAATCTGCTGATGCATGGCAAAAAATGGCAGGCAAAACGCTTACCGTAACAAAAGGTTGGAGTGAAGCTTATGGCCTGTTCTTAAAAGGAGAAGGTGATTTTGTACTCAGTTATACCTCATCGCCGGGCTATCAAATGCTCAATGACCAAAAAGATAACTATGCTGCCGCCTTATTTAATGAAGGGCACTATATGCAAGTTGAAGTGGCTGCAAGGTTAAAAAACAGTCCAGAGCCTGAATTGGCAAAACAATTTTTACAGTTTGTCTTAACCCCAGAATTCCAAAATACTTTACCAACAACCAACTGGATGTATCCGGTCATTGATATTCCATTGCCAGAGGTCTATAACCAGTTACCTCTACCTGAAAAAGCCTTACAATTTAGTTCTCAAGAAGTGGCCAAAGAACGCCAAAATTGGACTCGTTTATGGCAAACCGCCGTCAGTCGCTAATTAATTTATCTCTACTATCGGGGGCGTTGGCCTCCGGATTACTGATTACCGTTGCACTCATTAGTTTTGGTGCTCTGTGGTTTTTTGCGCCTGAAATTTCAATGGCTGATATTATCAGCGATAGCTATTTGTGGCATGTGATTGGTTTTACCTTTTGGCAGGCTTTTTTATCCGCTATTTTTTCTGTAGTCCCTGCTATTTTTCTCGCCAGAGCATTGCATCGCCGTCGTTTTTTTGGGCGAACTCTATTTTTACGCTTATGTGCAATGACGTTGGTTCTTCCTGTGTTAGTTGCCGTATTTGGTATTTTATCGGTTTACGGGCAAACGGGTTGGCTGGCTAAACTGTGCCAATTATTGGGGCTTAATTACAGTTTTTCACCTTATGGCCTAAAGGGGATTTTGCTAGCACATGTCTTCTTTAATATGCCGCTAGCAACGCGTATGCTATTACAATCTTTAGAAAATATCGCTATTGAGCAACGGCAAATTGCAGCACAGCTGAGGTTTAATGAGTGGCAGCAATTTACCATTTTAGAATGGCCTTATTTACGGAGACAAATATTACCCACTGCTGCGTTAATTTTTATGCTGTGCTTTGCCAGCTTTGCGACTGTTCTCGCGTTGGGGGGTGGCCCAGCAGCTACGACCATCGAATTAGCTATTTACCAAGCACTTAATTATGATTTTGATTTAGGGCGAGCCACTATTTTAGCATTAATTCAACTCTTCTTCTGTGTCGGTTTGATGTTTATCTGCCACAGAGTAAATAGTGTATTTTCTGTTGGTTTTAGTCATCAGTCCCAATGGGTTGATCCTGCTGATAACACGTTTCGCCGCATTCGTGATTTTTTGCTCATCGCCGCTGCCATACTATTACTACTCCCCCCGCTGTTCGCGGTTATTTTCGATGGATTAAATGGGCAACTTTGGGCGGTATTGCAGCAACCCGCCTTATGGCAAGCCACGGCAACCTCAGTGTTTATTGCACTGTGTGCTGGCGCTGTCTGTGTGGTACTAACCTTAATGTTGTTATGGAGCAGCCGCGAATTGCGCTTACGCCAAGCAGCTCGTTTAGGGCAAGCCATAGAGCTTAGCGGGTTAATTATTTTAGCCATGCCGGGTATCGTCCTCGCGACAGGTTTTTTTATCTTTTTTAATGAAACGATAGGCTTACCTGAATCCCCTTACCCATTAGTTATCATGACTAACGCTTTGTTGGCCATTCCTTATGCGTTAAAAGTATTAGAAAACCCTATGCGAGACAGTGCTGAACGCTATAACCCGTTATGCCAATCACTCGATATTTCGGGTTTTAATCGTTTGCGAATTATTGAACTGAAAGCACTACGCAAACCAATCGCTCAAGCTCTTGCGTTTGCCTGTGTTATCTCAATTGGTGATTTTGGTGTCGTCGCGTTATTTGGCAATGATAACTTCCGCACGCTCCCTTATTATCTTTATCAGCAAATAGGGGCTTACCGATCAAACGATGGTGCAGTGACAGCCATGCTATTGTTATTGCTTTGTTTTTGCTTATTTAGCTTGATTGAACGTATTTCAGGAAAACATCATGATTAAATTGACTCAGCTAGATTACCAATACGACAACCTGACAATGTCGTTTGATTTTTCTGTTCAATCTGGTGAATCTGTTGCTGTTATGGGGCCTAGTGGTGCAGGGAAAAGTACGCTATTAAGTTTGATTAGCGGCTTTCAATTCCCCAATAATGGTACGATTGAGCTTAATGGCGAAGACCATACCTTTAGCCCACCCGCTAAGCGCCCTGTTTCTATGCTATTTCAAGAAAATAATTTATTTTCACACCTGACGATCCGGCAAAATATTGGCCTTGGGTTACAACCCAATTTGCGCCTCAATAAAACGCAAATTCAGCAAGTTGAGCAAATGGCGAGTCGTGTCAGCCTGAGTGAATGTTTAGATAGGTTACCGGCGCAACTGTCGGGGGGGCAACGACAACGTGCGGCATTAGCACGCTGCATGATCCGTAATCAACCGATTTTACTGCTCGATGAACCCTTTTCTGCTCTCGACCCTGCATTACGCCGAGAAATGCTACTATTACTCAAGGAAATTTGTGCGGAAAAATCAATCACACTGTTAATGGTTTCTCATAATGTTGATGATGCCCTACAAATTGCCCCGAGAACACTGGTTATTGCAGAGGGCAAAATTGCTTACGATGGCGATACCCAAAGCCTATTACAAGGGCAAAGTGCAGCATCTGCTTTATTGAGTATTACAGCCGTTTCTAATAATTAGCACTGTATAAATTCACACTATTCGCGTATATTTATCCTAACTATTTTTATGCGAGTAGCCTAATGACCCAACTCATCGCCCCAGCGGAAAGAGGCTTTATTCTTAGCCGGCACTGGAGAGACACCCGTCACGGTGTCGAGGTCTCTTATTGGCTACTCACTGATAACCAACCACAAAAGGTCACTGTTCCATATCAAAAAGCGATTGGTTTTTTAGCTGAATCTCAATTTCCTCGAGTAAAACACCTATTAGATGAACAACCCAATATTACCTATCGGCTTCTTGAATTAATTGATTTTAAACGTGAAAAGGTCTATGCGATTTATTGCCACCAATATCGACAATTACAGAACCTTGAAAAAAACTGCAACGAATTGGATGTTGAATTATTAGAAACCGATATTCGCCCAAGTGAACGGTATCTAATGGAACGCTTTATCGCAGCCTCTGTCTGGTTTTCTCGAAATCAGCAAGGGGAGTTTCAACTAAAACCTTGCGAAGGCTACCGCCCCTTAGTCAAGGCCGTTTCCCTTGATATCGAAACCAGCCAACATGGTGAACTCTATTCTATAGGGCTGTCTGGCTGTGGTGACAACGTGGTATTTATGTTGGGACCAGAACAAGGGCCTGCATTGAGCGCTGAACATCGCTTAATCTATGTGAATAGCCGCCCGCAATTACTTCATAAACTCAATGAATGGCTTCACCAATACGACCCTGATGCCATCATTGGTTGGAACCTAATCCAATTCGACCTACAAGTATTACAAAAACATGCAGAGCGTTATGGCATCCCCTTATTGTTTGGCCGGCAAAGCAAAAAGCTGGAATGGCGAGAGCATGGATTTAAACAAGGCGTCTTTTTTGCCGCTGCTGAAGGCCGGTTAATTATTGATGGTATCGATGCATTAAAAGCAGCGACCTGGAGTTTTCCATCATTTAGTTTAGAGTCTGTCGCCCAAGCGCTACTTGGTGAAGGTAAAGCGATTGATACCCCTTATGACCGAATGGATGAGATCAACCGTCGTTTCGCTCACGATAAACCTGCTTTAGCTCACTACAATATTCAGGACTGTATTTTAGTCCATCGAATCTTTGAAAAAACCGATTTAATGGCTTTCTTGCAGGAACGTTCAACGGTAACAGGTCTTGCTGTTGATAAAATGGGGGGCTCTGTAGCTGCATTCTCACACCTTTATATTCCCCGCTTACACCGACTTGGTTTCGTTGCGCCCAACCTCACAGAACAAAAAATGCAACTGAACCCCGGGGGCTTTGTCATGGACTCCCAACCCGGGTTATATGACTCCGTATTAGTTTTGGACTACAAAAGCCTATATCCTTCAATTATTAGAACTTTTCTCATCGACCCTGCAGGTATGATTGACGGGTTAGCACACCCTAACCTTGCACATTCGGTTCCCGGTTTTCGCCAAGCTTGGTTTTCTCGCACAACCCACTGTTTACCCGATATTGTCAGCCATATCTGGCAAGAGCGGGATAAAGCCAAAAAAGAGCATAATGCACCACTATCCCAAGCGCTAAAAATTATTATGAACGCATTTGCTGGAGTATTAGGAGCTGAAGGATGCCGTTTTTTTGACCCAAGACTGACCGCATCAATCACCATGCGTGGCCATGAAATTATGCGTACAACCAAACGCTTGATTGAGTCACAGGGTTACCAAGTTATTTATGGAGATACCGACTCCACGTTTGTATGGTTACGTGATGCCCACAATGAAGAACAAGCACAAAAAATTGGCTTTGCTTTACGTGATTACGTAAATAGTTGGTGGAAAAAACATTTAGCAGAAGAATGGCAATTAGAAGGTGTTTTAGAGCTCGAGTATGAAACCCATTACCGCCGATTTTTGATGCCCACCGTACGTGGTGCCGAAATGGGGAGCAAAAAGCGCTATGCAGGATTGAGTAAAGACACCATGGTATTTAGAGGGCTGGAAACCATTCGTTCAGACTGGACACCATTAGCTCAAATATTCCAAAAAGAGCTCTATACTCGTATTTTTTATCACCAACCTTACCGTGAATATATTCGTGAGTATGTCCAAAATATTCGTTCGGGCCAATATGATGACCGTTTAGTTTATCGTAAGCGTCTGCGCCGAAAATTGACTGATTACCAAAAAAATGTTCCTCCGCATGTTCGAGCCGCTCGTACTGCTGATGACTATAATTTAAGATTACAGCGCCCTTTGCAGTACCAAAATGGCGGTTGGATAAACTATATTATTACTCAGGCGGGGCCTGAACCATTGGAAATCATCACGGCAAAACCGGATTACGAACATTATATATCCAAACAAATCAAACCGATAGCAGATGCTATCTTGCCTTTCTTACAGGATGACTTTGATACCCTGCTAACTGGGCAAATTACCCTTTTGTTTTAAAATTTATTCTACCTTTGATGTTTTTTTAACAGGTGACGATAGCCTTCGGTTGAATTAATATATCGCCCCTTTGGTGTCTCGCACGTCTGGCTACACAAATTATGCGTGATAATCAACAATACTCATTATAATTCAAATAGACTGACTCATTGTCCCGGCCACAAGCCCAGCAAACGCCTTAGTGCTCACTTTGCTGCAATTTGAATGATTAAATGTGTATAATTAATCATCAGGTAACGACTATTTTTAAAATAATTCGAACTCTTCCTTGTGTAACTATTAATGAGTTACACCAACACTGGGCGAAGACACTGATAAAAATTGTCTTAAAAAATCTAAAAAATAAACTCTCAATTTTATGGAATTAAGTTAAATCTATGCCATTTACTCTTGGTCAACGCTGGATCAGCGATACAGAAAGCGAACTTGGATTAGGTGCCGTCGTGGCAATTGATGCCCGTATGGTAACGTTGCTTTTCCCTGCCAGTGGCGAAAACCGCCTATACTCTAGCAGCGATGCCCCTATTACCCGAGTGATGTTTAATGAAGGTGATACCATTACCAGCCACGAAGGCTGGCAACTTCAAGTTGAAAGCATTGAAGAAGATAAAGGATTATTGACTTACATCGGCACACGTTTAGATACGCAAGAAACCGGTGTCAGCCTTAGAGAGGTGTTCCTCGACAGCAAGCTCACATTCAATAAGCCGCAAGATCGTCTATTTGCTGGGCAAATTGACCGTATGGATCGCTTTGCTTTACGCTTTCGTGCGCGCAAATTTCAAAGTGAGCAAGTCAAACACCAAGCGACAGGCCTACGCGGTATTCGTGCAAGCCTGATCCCACACCAATTACATATTGCCAATGAAGTGGGAAAACGCCACCATCCGCGCGTATTACTCGCTGACGAAGTGGGCTTAGGTAAAACCATTGAAGCGGGGATGATTATCCACCAGCAATTAATGGCAGGCCGTGCAGAGCGCGTCTTAGTTATCGTTCCTGATAGCTTACAACACCAATGGCTGGTTGAGATGCTGCGCCGCTTTAATCTGCGTTTTTCTTTGTTTGATGATAGCCGTTACAGTGAAGCACAACATGATAGCGATAACCCATTTGAAACAGAACAACTCGTTCTGTGTTCACTGGATTTTGTCCGCCGTAATAAGCAGCGTTTTGACCAATTAGTTGAAGCGGGCTGGGATATGATGGTTGTCGATGAAGCTCACCACTTACAGTGGAGCGAAACTGCCCCGAGCCGCGAATATCAAGTTATTGAAACATTAGCTGAAAATATTCCGTCTATTTTGCTATTAACGGCAACACCGGAACAGCTAGGCCAAGAAAGTCACTTCGCTCGCCTGCGTTTACTTGACCCTAGCCGCTTCCATGATTACCAGGAGTTTATTGCTGAGCAAGAAAACTACCGCCCTGTTGCTGATGCGGTTTCGCTGTTGCTGTCAGGTGATAAACTAACTAATGACCAGCAAAATTTGCTTAATGAGCTAATCAAAGAACAAGATATCGAACCACTATTAAAGGCTGCAAACCTTGAAAGTGAAGACGGCAATGCCGCACGCCAAGAACTGATCAACATGTTAATGGATCGCCATGGTACCAGCCGACTGTTGTTCAGAAATACCCGTAATGGTGTCAAAGGTTTCCCTCGCCGTGAGTTGCATTCACTAAAAATGCCATTGCCCACCCAATACCAAACTGCAATTAAAGTGGCAGGTATTATGGGCAGTAAAAAAGACGTTGAAACTCGTGCAAAAGAAATGCTCTACCCTGAGCAAATTTACCAAGAGTTTGAAGGTGAAAATGCCACTTGGTGGAACTTTGACCCACGTGTTGAATGGTTAATGGGCTTTTTGACCGCAAACCGCCATGAAAAAGTGTTAGTGATCTGCGCGAAAGCCGCAACCGCACTACAATTGGAGCAAGTGTTACGCGAACGCGAAGCGATTCGTGCTGCCGTGTTTCATGAGGGGTTATCACTATTAGAGCGTGACCGAGCAGCTGCCTATTTCGCTTCTCAAGAAGAAGGGGCACAGGTGCTATTGTGTTCTGAAATCGGCTCTGAAGGGCGTAACTTCCAATTTGCTAACCAGTTGGTGATGTTCGATCTGCCGTTTAATCCAGACTTACTTGAGCAGCGCATCGGCCGTTTAGACCGTATTGGCCAAAGCCGTGATATCAGCATTCATGTGCCTTATTTAGAAAATACCGCTCAATCTGTATTGATCCGTTGGTATCACGAAGGCTTAGATGCCTTTGAACATACCTGCCCAACAGGCCGAGCTATCTACGATAAATACTACCAACCATTGCTGCAATTTATGGCTGAACCGACAGTCACTGAAGGTTTTGATGATTTTATTAAAACCTGCCGCGCAGAGCATGACAGCTTAAAATTGCAATTAGAACAAGGCCGTGACCGCTTACTTGAAATGCATTCAAACGGTGGCGAGTCAGGTAATCAGTTAGCTGAAGAAATTAGCGAAGGCGATAACGATACTGAATTGGTTAACTTTGCGCTCAATCTTTTTGATATCGTTGGCATTAATCAAGAAGACAAAAGTGATAACTTAATTATCCTAACGCCATCTGACCATATGTTAGTACCTGATTTCCCAGGACTTCCTCAAGATGGCTGCACCATCACGTTTGATAGAGAGCAAGCGCTTTCCCGTGAAGATACGCAATTTATCAGCTGGGAACACCCTATTATTCGTAATGGTTTAGATTTAGTGTTATCTGGCGATACAGGCAGTTGTGCGGTTTCTTTACTGAAAAACAAAGCGCTGCCTGTTGGCACCTTATTGACTGAACTCATTTACGTTGTGGAAGCTCAAGCGCCTAAGAACCTGCAAATCAGCCGGTTCTTACCAGCAACCCCGGTACGCTTATTAATTGATTTAAAAGGTAATAACTTATCATCTCAAGTTGAGTTTGAAAGTTTTAACCGCCAATTAAATGCCATTAACCGCCATATGGCGAGCAAACTGGTAAATGCAGTACAAAATGAGGTTCATTCGGTATTACGCTTATCTGAGCCGATGATCGAAAAAGAAGCCAAAGCATTGATAGAAAATGCAAAAGAAGCGGCTGATAAAGCGCTGACGTTGGAGCTTTCTCGTTTAGAAGCACTCAAAGCGGTCAACCCAAACATCCGTGATGAAGAGCTTGATATTATTGAAGAAGAGCGCCAGCAACTGATGACCAATATCGACCAAGCCACATGGCGCCTAGATGCCATTCGCTTAGTTGTGGTGACTCATCAGTAAACTATGATAATCAAACCATATTGTTCTATATGGTTTGATAATTAATTTAAAATCTACAACTCGAACTAATTATTTTATTTCGTACTTTTGCGTAATAAAAATAGGGTTACCCTAAGTAATTCGAGTTGTAGGTAGGCAGCAAACGAAGATATCTTGGGGAGCATACATAAGTACGTGACCCGAGTAGCTGAGTGAAGCTAACACCCCTACAACTTGAAGTATGACGGGTAATTGAATGATACCGTACAATCCACCGCTAGAACCTTGGCTCCACATCCTCTATCAAGACGACCATATCATTGTCGTCAACAAGCCAAGCGAACTACTTTCTGTTCCCGGAAAAGCCCCTGAGCACCACGATAGCATTATGAGCCGTATTCAACGTGATTTTCCTGCTGCTGAATCCGTACATCGCTTAGATATGGCAACCAGTGGCGTCATGGTTGTGGCACTGCACAAAAAGGCTGAGCGTGAGCTCAAACGCCAATTTAGGGAGCGTGAGCCCAAAAAATTCTATATTGCTCGTGTCTGGGGACATTTAGAAAAAGAAAAAGGCTTGATTGATTTGCCGCTAATTTGCGATTGGCCAAACCGCCCTAAGCAAAAGGTGTGTTTCGAAACAGGGAAATCGGCACAAACTGAATACCAAGTATTACAATACGAAGAACAAGCGACACGCGTGAAGCTTTCACCTATTACGGGTCGTTCTCACCAACTGAGAGTCCATATGTTAGCTTTAGGCCACCCAATATTAGGCGACCGTTTCTATGCTCACGATGAAGCCAAAGCGCTCGCCCCTCGCTTACAATTACATGCACAGGAATTATACATCACTCATCCTGAATATGGCACGCCAATGCATTTTACCTGCCCACCGGATTTTTAACGGTCTCTAATCGATTGATTAGATTTCAATATTACCAGTGCAAAAATTAACTCACTCTGTTTTTGCGCTGATTATTTTCCCGTTTGTTTTACCCTAAGAACATACATAACTATGTAACTAGGGTGCGCGAGCGCAGCCAACAAAAAACGGAAGCGAAATAATCCATTTTAATTATTCCCCTGATTTCCCCTAAATAGTTCGTGTTGCAGCTAGGTGGCAAGAGAGCGAATCCTTAGGAGCGTAGATTACTACGTGACTAGGGTTCACGAATGAAGACAACAAAGCGAGATTTTTTGGTTTTTCTTCGTTAGCCTGATTTCCCCTAAATAGTTCGTGTTGCAGCTAGGCGGCAAGAGAGCGAATCCTTAGGAGCGTAGATTACTACGTGACTAGGGTTCATGAATGAAGACAACAAAGCGAGATTTTTTGGTTTTTCTTCGTTA
>NZ_JBRFKD010000002.1:3812130-4112338 GCF_053098325.1 Providencia sp. PROV_01
GCCTGATTTCCCCTAAATAGTTCGTGTTGCAGCTAGGCGGCAAGAGAGCAAATCCCTAGGAGCATACAGTAGTATGTGACTAGGGTGCGCGAGCGCAGCCAACAACGCTGCGGCGCGAAATATGACGGGGAAATTTATTTGAAGCCGAGCTCCTTCTTAACTAAGTCATAAGCGGCTTGGATAGACTGCGCCTTTTGCTTCGCAATCTCCATCATCTCTGGCGGCAAACCTTTCGCAACCAGTTTATCGGGGTGATGCTCGCTCATCAGTTTACGATAGGCTCGCTTAATTTTTGTTGGGTCATCACTAGGAGACACGCCAAGCACTTTACAAGCATCTTCAAGGGTTGGGCCATTTGATTGCTGATAATACCCTCCTGATTGCTGCTGAGAGTATCCTTGGCCAAATTGGCGACCACTTTGGATCATATCCAAGAACTGTTCAAACTGAACCTTAGAAATACCGAGCTCTTCGGCAATAATAAACAACACTTTTCGTTCGTTCGGGTGTAATTGTCCATCAGCAAAAGCAGCTTGTAATTGAATTTCCAGAAACATCTGAATCAAGTCAAAACGGCCATAACAGGCCATACGTAATTGTTTTAATACATCACGCAATGGAAAGTTAGGGGATTTGCCTTCTCTAAATGCTTGTTGAGCCGCTTTTCGTGTTTCTCCATGTAATTGCATTCTGTCCATTAAATTGGTCGCAAGCTGAATATCTGTCTCGGTTACACGGCCTTTGGACTTCGTTAAATGCCCCAAAATTTGGAAGGTACTCGCAAAGAAAATGATTTGGCGATCTCGCTTATTCATTCTCCCTGCAAATTTACGTTGAATCGATGCTTTATCAAAACCATGCCCAATAATTAACCCAACTAGCGCTCCCCAAAAGCCCAATCCAGAGACGATTGCGAGTATAACGCCAATAATTTTGCCCCAATAGTGCATATATCCCTCAATTCTTCAATGCTCAAAATGCAATTTTGCATTATCATACTATTCATTCAGCTCTATGCATAACTACCCGCGCGTAAAGTTTCTTACATTATACTGGCGCAAAGTGGTTGGCTAAGTTAGTCTTTGAGCGTTTGCTGGCGATGCCAATGATGACGGAACCCCATATTTAATGATGAAAAAAAGCTATCCAACACTACTCGCCACCATGGTATGGGCGGCAATTTATAGTCAGCAAGCGCATGCTGACCTTGCACAGCAGTGTATGCTGGGTGTCCCTGTTTACACCAAACCGATTGTAAAAGGTGACCCTAATAACCTGCCGATTCACATTACCGCTGAAGATGTCCGTGGTGAATACCCTAATTTTGTTGAATATGAAGGTAATGTCGATATTCAACAAGGGAACCAAACATTAACCGCTGATAACGTTAAACTCACCCAAACAGAAACAGCGGGTGAACTCCCTGTGCGTGAAGTAACAGCCACTGGTAATGTGCACTACGATGACCCACAAATTATCTTAAAAGGCCCTTCTGCGTGGTCTAACTTAGATAATAAAAACACTGATGTGAATGACGGTAACTACATGATGGTAGGCCGTCAGGGGCGTGGTGATGCGACGAAAATGAAAATGCGTGGTGAAAACCGTTACTCTATTATGGAAAACGGTACATTCACAACCTGTTTACCCGGTAATAATAGCTGGAGCGTCGCGGGCTCTGAAGTCATTATCGACCGCGAAGAAGAAGTCGCTGAAATTTGGCATGCGCGCTTTAAAGTGGGTGACGTGCCTATTTTCTATAGCCCATATATGCAATTACCGATTGGCAATAAGCGCCGTTCAGGTTTTTTAATTCCGACGGGAAGTTATTCAAGTAACGATGGGCTAGAGTTCTCATTACCCTATTATTGGAATATTGCACCAAACTACGATGCCACAATTACACCGCAATTTATGACCCACCGTGGTGTAAAATTAAATAATGAATTCCGCTACCTTATTGCTCCAGGTACAGGCACCGTGGCCTTTGATTTTCTAAATCATGACCGTGCTTATATCAAAGACAAAGAACGTGGTAAGCGTGAAGATCGTGATAGCGATGACCGTTGGTTATTCTACTGGCGCCATTCTGGGACTTACGCGGGGCATTGGAACTTCAGCTCTGACTATACCAAAGTGAGCGACCCTAGCTATTTTACTGACTTTAGTTCCCAGTACGGTAGCACCACTGATGGCTACGCTACGCAAAAATTCAGTGCAGGTTATTCAGATACAAACTGGAATGCGAAAGTCACTCACAAGCAATTCCAAATTTTTGCGGATAACCCCAACAAGCGCGCTTATAAAGCAGAGCCACAAGTGGACTTCAATTATTATAAAAATAATTTAGGTGCCTTTGACGTGCATACTTACGCACAAGCTGCTCGTTTTACGAGTGTGGGTAAAAATAACCCAGACGCAACTCGCTTACACATTGAGCCAGAAGTAAACCTGCCATTGTCTAATGGTTGGGCAAATATGAATAACAGCATCAAATTGTATGCGACTCATTACGACCAAGATATTCCTCGCTCGAATACGGATACTAGCTTAGAAAAAAATGTTACGCGTGTTCTACCCATGTTTAAAAGCGATGCAAAAGTTGTCTTCGAACGAGACCTTTTCCAAGGCAGCGATTTCGTTCAAACATTAGAACCACGTGTCCAATATTTGTATATTCCGTATAAAGATCAAGATAATATCAATAACTTTGACTCTTCATTGCTGCAGTCAGACTATAGCGGTTTATTCCGTGACCGGATTTACAGTGGCCTTGACCGTATCGCCTCTGCAAACCAGTTCACCACAGGTGTCACAACACGTGTTTATGACGATACTTTAGCTGAGCGCTTTAACTTCTCTGTGGGGCAAATTTATTACTTTGAACGCCCACGTGCTGGTGATTCAAATCGCCCAATAGATGATAAAAGCAACACAGGTTCATTATTGTGGGCCACTGACTCTATGTGGCGAATTGATGATAACTGGGGCTTGCGTGGTGGGTTACAATATGACCGCCGTCTCGGTAATGTCACAATGGGGAATGCGGTTGCAGAATACCGTTTAGATGCCGATCGTTTAGTTCAGTTGAACTACCGTTTCGTTGACCGCGATTATATTCAAGCAACCTTCCGTCGTGAAGATACTGCGAATGGTGGCTATACCTATACACTGCCTGAATACCAACGCGGTATTTCACAAGTGGGTGCTGTCATGAGTTGGCCATTAAGCGAGCGTTGGGGCTTTGTAGGTTCATATTATTATGATACCAAACAACAGCAACCTGCGAGCCAACTGGTTGGTTTGCAATACAATACTTGTTGCTGGGCAGTCAATCTTGGCTATGAACGTAAGATAGTTGGTTGGCAAAAAGAGAAGTTTAGCAGTGAATATGACAATAAATGGTCAATCAATGTGGAACTTAGAGGCCTAAATAACAATCATAGTTTAGGTAGTCAGAAAATGTTAGAAAGTGGCATTATGCCTTATCAACGTGCTTTCTGATAAAAATAACATAAATTTACTCTAAATAATTCGAGTTGCAGTTAGGCGACAAGCAAGTGAGTCGCTAGGAGCATACATAAGTATGTGACTAGTGCGAATGAACGCAGTCAACAACACTGCAACTTGAAGTATGACGAGTAAAAAAGAGATTAGCCCGCTTTTGCGGAATCAAAGTCAATATTTATAGGACCATTATGAAGAATTGGAGAACGCTTATTCTGGGACTGATGTTCGCAAGCTCCACTGCTTTGGCTGCGCCTCAGCAAATGGATAAAGTCGCTGCGGTCGTCAATAACGGTGTTGTGCTGGAAAGTGACGTCCAGAATATGATCAACACAGTAAAACTGAACGCTCAGAACGCACGTCAACAAGTGCCTGATGATCAAACTCTGCGTCATCAGATCCTCGAGCGTCTCGTTATGGATAACATCATTTTGCAAATGGCTAGCCAAATGCAAATCAATATTCCAGATGAAGCCGTGGATGCAACTATTACGGATATCGCTCGTCAAAACGGTTTAACACTGCAGCAAATGCAACAACGCTTAACCGCAGATGGCATCAATATGAATCAATATCGTAGCGAAATTCGTAAAGAGATGCTGATCGCTGAAGTGCGTAACAATGAAGTTCGCCGCCGCGTTACCATTTTACCTCAAGAGGTTGATTCTCTTGCAGAGCAAATGAGCTCACAAGCCAATTATGAAATGGGCGTTAATCTAAGCCATATCTTGATCCCGTTGGCAGAAAACCCAACGCAAGAACAACTAAAAAACGCTGAAGCATTAGTGAATAAAATTTTAGCTGAACTGAAAAAAGGCGGAGATTTTGGTAAGTTAGCTATCGCTTATTCAGCAGACCCTCAAGCGCTGAAAGGCGGTAATATGGGTTGGTCACGCCTACAAGAATTGCCTGTTGTCTTTGCTGAACAGCTGAAAAATGCGAAAAAAGGCGATATTGCTGGCCCAATTCGTTCCGGTGTCGGCTACCATATTTTACGCGTAAATGATGTAAGTGGTGGCAGCCAACCGATTTCTGTCACAGAAGTGAAAGCACGTCACATCTTAATTAAGTCATCACCAATTATGGATGATGCACAGGCAAGACAAAAATTAACCAAAATTGCTCAGGAAATTCGTTCAGGCAAAGTTTCATTTGAAGATGCAGCAAAAGAGAATTCTGAGGATCCAGGTAGCGCATTAAAAGGTGGTGAATTAGGTTGGAATATGCCTGATGTCTACGACCCGGCTTTCCGTGATGCATTAATGAGACTGAATAAAGGCGAATTAAGCCAACCTGTTCAATCAAATTTTGGTTGGCACTTAATCCAATTAGAAGACACTCGTAACGTTGATAAAACAGATGCGGCACAAAAAGACCAAGCGTACCGCCTGCTATTCAACCGTAAATTTAATGAAGAAGCACAGAGCTGGATGCAAGAACAACGTGCTTCCGCTTATGTGAAAATGGTTGATGGCCGTGACAGCCAGTCTACAGATGAAAAATCAAATTAAGCCTATTGTCATCACTCCCGGCGAACCTGCCGGGATTGGTCCTGACCTACTGATTCAGCTTGCTCAACAGCAATGGCCTGTTGAGCTGGTTGCCTGTGTTGATCCTGAATTGTTACGCCAGCGTGCCAAAGCGCTGAATTTGCCACTGACATTAACCGAATATATCCCCAATACCGTCACTAAAGTACAACCTGCGGGTAGTTTATCCGTTCTACCTGTTCATTTAGCAACGGCTGCAAAGGCAGGTGTACTTAACGTTGATAATGGCCAATATGTCGTAGAAAGCTTAGCAAAAGCCTGTGACGGCTGTTTAAAGGGTGAATTCTCAGCCATAGTCACAGGGCCTGTACATAAAGGCATCATTAATGATGCTGGCGTACCATTTAGCGGCCACACTGAATTCTTTGCAGAAAGAAGTGGCTGTGAACGCGTTGTTATGATGCTAGCTACCGAAGAACTGCGTGTTGCATTAGCCACAACGCATTTGCCACTCAAGGACGTGTCAGCTGCCATCACTCAACAAAGCCTGAATGAAGTCATCACGATTTTACACCATGATTTACAAACAAAATTTGGTATTGAAAAACCAGCCATCTATGTTTGTGGTTTAAATCCACATGCAGGAGAAGGCGGGCACATGGGTACCGAAGAAATTGATACGATAGAGCCCGCGCTCGAAAACCTGCGCACAAAAGGGATTAATTTGATTGGGCCATTGCCTGCAGATACCCTATTTCAAGCTAAGTATTTAGACCATGCAGACGCAGTGTTAGCAATGTATCACGATCAGGGCCTTCCTGTGTTAAAATACCAAGGTTTTGGCAGAGCAGTAAATATTACTCTCGGCCTGCCTTTTATCCGTACCTCTGTCGACCATGGCACAGCCCTTGAACTCGCTGGTACGGGTCATGCTGATGTGGGAAGTTTTATCACCGCATTAAAGTTAGCTATCCAAATGACATCTAAGAATACATGAATAATCGAGTCCATCAGGGGCACTTTGCCCGCAAACGCTTCGGGCAGAACTTTTTAACTGACCAATTTATTATCGACAGCATCGTGGATGCCATGAACCCGCTGCCGGGTCAGTCCATTGTAGAAATTGGTCCCGGCTTAGGTGCCTTAACCGAACCTGTCGGTAACCGAATCGATAAAATGACTGTAGTTGAACTTGACCGTGACCTTGCAGCACGCTTACACGTTCACCCTCAGCTAAAAGATAAATTAACTATCATTCAGCAAGATGCAATGACAGTAGATTTTGGTGAATTAGCCAAACAAGCAGGTCAACCCCTGCGCGTTTTTGGTAACTTGCCTTACAATATCTCTACACCATTAATGTTCCATCTATTCACATTCACCAACTCCATTGCTGACATGAACTTCATGTTACAAAAAGAAGTGGTGAATCGTCTGGTCGCAGGCCCTGGCAGCAAAGCCTTTGGCCGCTTGAGTGTCATGGCACAATATTACTGTAACGTGGTGCCTGTATTGGAAGTACCGCCGACTGCATTTACACCCGCACCAAAAGTAGATTCTGCCATTGTTAGGTTGATTCCTCATCGTGAAAACCCATATCCGGTAAAAGACATTAAATTTTTAAGTCGCATTACCACACAAGCTTTCAATCAACGCCGTAAAACTGTTCGTAACAGTCTTGGGGATTTATTCAGCGTTGAAGAGTTAACAGAACTGGGTATTGATTTAAGCACTCGAGCAGAAAATATTTCTGTTGAACAATATTGTAAAATGGCAAACTATCTCTCTAACCGTTCAGAATAGTCTGTTGAAGGAGGCACTATGCTTAATGAGCCGAATGTTAGCATCCAAGTTCAGAGTGTCTATATAGAAAGCCAATCTCAACCCGATATTGCGAGATATGTGTTTGCTTACACAATCTGCATTCGTAATTTAGGGCGAGAACCTATCCAATTAATGAGCCGTTATTGGCTCATTACTAACAGTGATGGCCATAAAACCGAAGTTCAAGGTGAAGGAGTAGTGGGTGAACAACCCCTTATTCAGCCAGGAAAAGAATATCGTTATACCAGTGGCGCAATCCTTGAAACACCAATGGGTACGATGGAAGGTTATTATGTGATGATAAGTACGCAAGGGGACAGTTTCCACGTTGATATCCCTGCTTTTCGTCTTGCCATCCCAACACTGATTAATTAATTATGTCGACATATTTAGTAGGTGATATTCACGGTTGCTATCGTGAACTCCGTGACTTGATGGAAAGTGTTCATTTTGATCCAACCAAAGACACATTATGGTTAACAGGCGATCTCGTTGCTCGCGGAGCTGAATCACTGCAAGTTTTACGCTATGTAAAAAGCCTTGGCTCAGCCGTACGTCTAGTGCTTGGTAACCATGATCTCCATCTGTTGGGAATTTACTGTAAGATCAGTCGCAATAAACCCAAAGATCACCTCGATGAGTTATTACATGCCCCTGATCTTGACGAACTGATCAATTGGTTACGTCGCCAACCTTTATTACAAATTGATGAAGAAAAAAAGATCTTGATGACCCATGCCGGTATGACACCGCAATGGGATATCAAAACAGCACGCATGTGTGCAAGAGAAGTTGAAGCAGTGCTTTCCAGTGATGCATATCCACTATTTATCGACTCCATGTATGGTGATATGCCAAATAACTGGTCTGAAAGCCTAATGGGGCTAGCACGCTTGCGTTTTAGTACCAATGCCTTAACACGTCTGCGCTACTGTTTTCCGAACGGGCAATTAGATATGATTTGCAAGGAAAACCCCAAAAAGGCACCTGCCCCACTAAAACCGTGGTTCGATCTACCAAGCCAAATTCCTGATGATTACTCGGTATTTTTTGGTCACTGGGCATCGCTCGAAGGAAAATGTACCCCCGATAACGTCTATGCTTTAGATACTGGGTGCTGCTGGGGAGGAGACTTGACGCTATTCCATTGGGAAACCAAGCAGTATCACCGCCAAAAGTCATATCAAAAACGCCGCAAAGAATAACTTTTTATATGATCAACTGTAAGTTATAGCAAAATGGCGCAATTAAGCGCCATTTTGTGATCAAACCAAAAATTAAGCTCTTTTGGTTAGGATCTCAAAACAATAACCATGGGTATTGTTTTCATCAGCTTCATGGTATTCCGTAAAAATAGAATCCCATTCATCAGGCTCATAAGTTGGAAAATGGGTATCACCAATAACTTCGGCATCAACATGAGTCAAATAGAGTTTATTCGCTAATGGTAAAAATTGTTGATAAACTTTACCACCGCCAATCACCATCACTTCATCAACATTTTCAATTGCTTGTGCCGCGGCTAACGCTTCTTCAATTGACGTTACCCAAATCACATCAGAATCAGTGCCAGGAACACTGCTTAATACAATATTTACACGTTGTGGTAATGGGCGCCCAATAGATTCATAGGTCACACGCCCCATGATAACCGGTTTATTTAACGTATTTCGTTTGAACCACGCTAGATCCCCCGGCAAATTCCAAGGCATCGCTTTTTCCATGCCGATAACCTGATCGATCGCCATTGCTGCGATTAAGCTAATATTCATCTATTCACCTTAGAAACAAGATATAAAAATTGAGCACACTATACGGAAAGAGAATTGTTTCGTCGACTAAATTTAAGCTTCCTTAAACAGGTTTGAATCACTTATACTCAAATTGATAAACTTACGACTAAAAATAACATGAAAAAACAAAATGAACCCTCTGATATCAGCCTAAATACGAGTATTTAGTCGGTCATTTTTATTTACCAACATTGAACGGGAAAAGAGATCAAAAATGTACGAAACGAGTATTATGGTTGCGACCATCGCGGCACTCGGTATGCTTTCTCCAGGGCCTGACTTCTTTTTAATTGTCAAAAACTCAGCTCGCTATCAACGCTCTGCGGCATTAATGTCTGCATGTGGTGTGATAGTCGCTATCGCGTTGCATATGTCCTACTGCGTTGCGGGCCTAGCTGTTTTAATTACCACCACACCTTGGCTGTTTAATATCTTAAAATACGCAGGTGCGGCCTATTTAATTTGGATCGGTGTCAAAAGCTTACTTCCGCAATCCGGCCATAGCGTTGATCTTACGACCAGTAAACACGAAATTGTTTCATTCAAGAAAGCCTTTATGCAAGGTTTCCTCTGCAATGTATTAAACCCAAAAGCCACGCTATTCTTTTTAGCCGTCTTCACTCAAGTATTAGATGTTAATTCTACCGTCGGTGAAAAATTATGGTTTGCCTTTATTATTTGGGGCTTAGCTGTCATTTATTGGCCAATATTAGTCTTTTTGATCCAAAGTGCCCCTGTCAGAAAAGGCCTAGCAAAAGTACAAACCTATGTTGATAAGGTTCTCGGAGTGGTATTAATCGCCTTTGGTGTTCGAGTGGCGCTAAGCTAGCCTTATTAGCTCCCATCAAAAAAGCAGGCTAAATGCCTGCTTTTTAAATATTCAATATTGTTGTAATACGAATTATTGCATTGTGTCTTGCGGTGCAACAACCAACTGCCCCACTGAACCTAAATCCGCTTTTTCCAAGTTTTGACTATAGAATAAAAAAGGAAAGTGGTTATAGGATGGCTGCATCATTTCCACTAATAATTCAACGCGACCATCAACCCATACCGTATCTTTCCAGCCATAGTCTTCTGGTGGAGTTGGTTTACCATTACGGTTTAAAACCTTAAAACGCACACCTTCAATATGAAACGCTTGCGGTTCATTCGTCGTCACAACCCAACGCTCCCAATTACCTTGGAGACTTGAGAAATCGACCCTATTTGTATCAATGGTCGCATTGTTAATACCAAAACCATCATTAAGGTGAATATTGCGTTGTGTAATACTGGATGTGACTTGCGTTTTATCTTCAACTAATTGTGTCGGTAAGCCGTCTGTTACTAATGACATTAACCCTGTCGCTTTGATAGTTAGCACATTAGTTGAAATTAAATTATTCGATGGCTCGAATAACCCCTTTAAGCGGTCCATAAAGGTCGCCGACTCACCTGCCGTGATAGTTAACTCTTGCGTTTTAGCCATATCAATCAAGACTTCGCGTCGTTCACCCGGCGCTAACGGTAGTTCTTGAACACTCACAGGGACAGTTAGTAAACCTTGGTCAGATGCAATCAACGAAAATGGGCGGCCATCACTGATTTTCATTACATAATTACGGGAGTTCGACGCATTTAATAACCGTAAGCGCACCCATCCTCGAGAAACTTCAATGTATGGATTTTGCACGCCGTTAACCAGTAATGTATCGCCTAAAAAACCATTTTCATCCGCTTTGTATTCTGGAACGCCAAAATTATCTAAGCGCTTATCTTGAATAATGACCGGAAAATCATCAACACCATAGTGTTTCGGTAAACGCAGGTTTTTCGTCACATCATCTTCAATGATCCACATCCCTAATAAACCATTGTAGACTTGTTCGCCCATTTTCCCTTGAGTATTCGCATGATACCAGAGCGTAGCTGCATTTTGGCGTATCGGGATCACCGGAGACCAGTCCGCATTAGGTGAAATTAACCGTGCGGCTCCACCTATTTGTGTTCCTGGTATTTGCAAGCCACTGATAGTCATCGAAACGGCTTCAGGTAAGCGATTACTATAAATAAGCTTAATATCATCGCCATTTTTTACTTTGACAGTCGGGCCAGGAGAAGAACCATTAACTCCCCAAATATCGGCTGAATATTTTCCATCAAAAGACCAATGAATTTTTTGTAATGTTAAAAATAATGGCTGTCCAGACCGTGATTCTAATAACGGTGGTACAGGTAAAGCTGTTGCCCCTTCTGCATTTGCATAAATAGGCGCATAGGACAAACATAGAGCCATCCCTGCCGCTATTAGGGTTTGGCATCGATTGAATGACATAAATTCTCCGCTAAACAAAATTCCAGCGCATTTTATTATTTGATATTATAAATATTCAGCCAATGATATGGCTAATTTTAGGTTGGCGCTAGCAATATAACTACTTAGATACAACAATTTAAGACCGCAATAATTTGTGAGCCATGATATCGCGAAAAAAGGCTAAATTCTAAAAATATCTATCCAATACATTAAAATTTAATTAATAAGATTATAAATAGTAAGGGTAAGTAATTAGAAAAGGAAAGTCAGGCAGTCGATAACAATAAAGACAGTTTATGCTATGTTCTATCTAAAATAATAGGCAATATTCACATATTGCCTATTATTAAGATAAATTCAATCGGTTAGGCTATTTACCCTGTTTTGCCATCTCTTCAACCTCAAGATCGAGTTCTTTAATTTTTGCTTCCATTAAAGCATGGCAATGTTCCGATAATTCCCTCACTTGCTCACGGGTATAAAGTGATGTATCAATAGGGTCTAACATTTCAATAATTACGCTACCGTTATTCCAACGGTTTAGCTTAATTTTACCTTGTGTGCTCGAAACGCAAACAGGCACAATAGGTACCCCTGCTGCAATAGCCGCATGAAATGCCCCTGTTTTAAATGGCAATAAACCACGACCGCGACTACGCGTTCCTTCAGGGAACATCCATACGGATATTTTACGTTTTTTGATCTGGTCTGCGACTTGCGTGATCGTATTATGCGCCTTAGAACGATTCGCACGGTCAATCAAAATATTACCGGTGATCCAATACAGAAAACCAAAAAATGGAATGTAAACCAAGCTTTTTTTACCGACTGTAACTGTTCTCGGTAATACCCCATTTGACATAGTCACCATGTCGTAATTGTTTTGGTGATTCCCTATATAAATACTTGGGCCATAACTTTTGGCTTTCTCAGGTACACGATTAATAACCTTAATCCCAAACACGACGGATAACCGCCCAAACATATGGCCAAATGTCATTACGTGTTTTGGGTTGCGTGGGCTAAACAAGCAGTAAATACCGCCGCCTATGCACACAAAAATAGTGTAGATAATGACAATGATCGCTCTAATCAGCGCTAACATACTAACCCCAAATTGTAAGGGGCTTCGCAGCCCCATGATGAATATTGTCTGCTTATAAACCTTTTGAACTTCATACTCAACAAGATTTATAAGGTTTGTTTTTGTTAATTATTCAGTATCTACTGGCTCAATATCAATACGCTCAATATTGTGCATTCCACGCGGTAATGACGTCCCTTTACGGCCACGTTCTGAACGGTATTTTTGCAAATCTTCTGCTTTAAATTTCAGTTTCCGCTTACCAAAATGCAAGGTCATTGATGCCCCCACAGGCAAGATCATCAACCAAGTCAATAAATCATCACCCGTTGCCGCTTGCGCGCCAGCAATATTGATAATTTTATTACCTTTACCTTTTGAAAGTTGAGGTAAATCCGCTACAGGGAATATCAACATACGCCCTGCCTTGGTAATTGCCAATAGCAAATCTTCCTGTTCATTATGCAGTTCAATTGGTGCTAATACTTTGGCGTTTTCAGGTAAGGAGATTAAGGCCTTACCTGTTTTATTTTTAGTGACTAAATCATTAAAGGTACAAATAAAACCGTAACCTGCATCAGAAGCCATTAAATATTTCTGTTCGTCAGGCGCCATTAATACATGCTCAATGGTCGCACCTGGAGGCAGAGTTAATTTACCCGTTAGAGGCTCACCTTGACTACGCGCTGAAGGTAATTCCAGTGGGTCCACAGAATAGCTGCGCCCTGTCGTATCAAGGAACACCGCCGCTTGGTTTGACTTGCCTCGTGCTGCTCCTTTAAAACCATCTCCTGCTTTATAATTTAGGTTAGTCGGTTCGATATCATGCCCTTTAGCACTACGCACCCATCCCATATCAGAAAGCACAACGGTAATCGGTTCTGACGGTAAAATTTCATGCTCGCTCATTGCTTTCGCTTCTTCCCGCTCATGCAACGGGGAGCGACGGTCATCACCGTAATCTTTGGCGTCAGATTGAATCTCTTTTTTAATCAACGTATTTAAACGTCTTTCAGACCCGAGAATCGCTTGTAAATCATCGCGTTCTTTAGCCAACTCATCTTGCTCGCCACGAATCTTCATTTCTTCAAGCTTGGCTAAATGGCGTAATTTTAGCTCTAAAATAGCTTCAGCTTGGGTATCACTGATATTAAAACGTGACATTAAAACCGCTTTCGGTTCATCTTCTGTACGAATAATTTCAATGACTTCATCAATATTCAGATAGGCAATTAATAAACCATCTAAAATATGTAAACGTCTTAATACTTTTTCTAACCGATGATTTAAGCGATTACGTACGGTTTGACGACGGTAAGCAATCCACTCATTTAAGATCTCAACAAGCCCTTTTACCGCTGGTCGGTTATCTAAACCAATCATATTTAGGTTAACACGGTAACTACGCTCTAAATCTGTTGTCGCAAATAAGTGTGTCATGACTTGTTCAAGGTCAACACGATTACTGCGCGGAACAATCACTAAACGAGTTGGGTTTTCGTGGTTTGATTCATCACGTAAATCTTCAACCATCGGCAATTTTTTTGCACGCATTTGGCTGGCAATTTGTTCTAGGACTTTCGCCCCAGAAACTTGATGAGGTAGAGCCGTGATAACCGCATTACCATCTTCTTTTTCCCACACAGCACGCATGCGTACAGAACCGCGCCCATTTTGATAAATTTTACGGATATCATCACGGGAAGAAATAATTTCTGCTTCAGTTGGATAATCAGGCCCCGGTACAAATGCCATGATGTCATCAAGATTTAGTGTCGGTTTATCCAGTAAAGCAACCAACGCTTGAGCCACTTCTCGGGCGTTATGGGGTGGAATATCTGTCGCCATCCCAACCGCAATTCCCGTTGTACCGTTTAGCAGAATATTCGGTAAACGTGCCGGCAACATTTTTGGCTCGTTTAGCGTACCATCAAAGTTTGGTACCCAATCAACTGTGCCATGGCCAAGTTCGCTGAGTAAAATTTCAGCATATTTTGATAAACGTGATTCTGTATAACGCATTGCTGCGAATGATTTAGGGTCATCGGGTGCCCCCCAGTTCCCTTGGCCATCCACCAGCGGGTAGCGGTAAGAAAATGGCTGCGCCATCAACACCATCGCTTCATAACAAGCGATATCACCATGTGGGTGATATTTACCGAGAACATCGCCCACCGTTCTGGCGGACTTTTTGTATTTCGCAGTGTTGCTTAAGCCAAGTTCTGACATCGCATACACAATACGGCGCTGAACAGGTTTAAGCCCATCGCCAATAAATGGTAATGCCCTATCCATGATGACGTACATCGAATAGTTCAGATAGGCATTTTCAGTGAAGGCATGCAGCGGTAAACGCTCTACACCATCATGAGTAATTTCACTCATTCAATTCGTTCCTTTCTCATCGCAATTCGAATATTAGACATCAATTTCAGCCATATCGCCTTTTTCTTGCAGCCAATTACGGCGATCTTCAGAGCGTTTTTTAGCAAGAAGCATATCCATGACAGCAAGTGTTTCTTGGTAGTTTTCATCATCGATAATTAGCTGTACAAGACGACGAGTATTTGGATCTAATGTCGTTTCACGTAATTGCAGTGGGTTCATTTCACCCAACCCTTTAAAACGTTGAACATTGGGTTTACCGCGCTTGCGGCTAAGACGTTCAAGCACAGCATTTTTTTCGCTTTCATCAAGGGCGTAAAACGTTTCTTTACCTAAATCGATACGATATAACGGTGGCATTGCCATATAGACATGCCCTGCTTTTACTAATGTTGGGAAATGACGGACAAATAATGCACATAGCAGTGTAGCAATGTGCAAGCCATCGGAGTCCGCATCCGCAAGGATACAAATTTTCCCATAGCGCAATTGGCTAAGGTCTTCGCTATCGGGGTCTATCCCAATAGCAACAGAGATGTCATGTACATCTTGGGAAGCTAAAACTTCATCAGAAGACACTTCCCATGTATTGAGGATTTTACCGCGCAACGGCATGATAGCTTGATATTCGCGGTCACGAGCTTGTTTTGCAGACCCTCCCGCGGAGTCCCCTTCTACAAGGAACAATTCCGTCATACTCAGGTCTTGGGAGCTACAATCGGCTAATTTACCCGGTAATGCAGGGCCACTGGTGAGTTTTTTACGCACCACTTTTTTCGCTGCACGCATTCGACGTTGCGCGCTAGAAATTGCCATTTCTGCGAGTTGTTCAGCCACTTGCACGTTCTGGTTAAGCCATAAACTGAAAGCATCTTTTACCACACCCGAAACAAACGCAGCACATTGACGCGAAGACAGACGTTCTTTCGTTTGCCCTGCAAATTGTGGGTCTTGCATTTTAACGGAAAGCACATAAGTGCAGCGCTCCCAAATGTCATCAGCGGAGAGCTTAACACCACGAGGCAATATATTACGGAATTCACAAAACTCACGCATTGCATCAAGCAACCCTTGGCGTAAACCATTAACATGGGTCCCACCTAGCGCTGTTGGGATAAGGTTGACATAACTTTCTGTTAGTAATTCCCCGCCTTCAGGCAACCAGAGCAACGCCCATTGTGCGGCTTCAGTTTCCCCGGAAAATTCGCCTGTAAACGGTTTTGGCGGTAACGCTTCAAGGCCGTCAATTGACTCCATTAGGTAATCGGTCAACCCGTCACTGTAGCACCAGCTTTGCTCTGTATTGTTGAGCTTATCCTTAAACGTGATTTTCACGCCAGGGCATAAAACGGCTTTAGCTTTTAAGTTATGAGTTAAACGAGTTACTGAAAACTTTGGACTATCAAAATAGCTGCCATCTGGCCAAAAATGCACGCTAGTACCTGTGTTACGTTTGCCACAAGTCCCTATTACATGCAAATCTTCAACCTTGTCGCCGTTCTCAAAAGCAATTTGATACACTTGGCTATCACGACGAACAGTAACTTCAATACGTTTTGATAACGCATTGACGACAGAAATCCCGACACCATGCAAACCACCTGAGAATTGGTAGTTTTTATTGGAGAATTTTCCCCCTGCATGTAATTGCCCTAGAATCAGCTCAACAGCTGACACTTTCATTTCAGGGTGGATATCGACAGGCATACCGCGCCCATCGTCGATTACTTCAAGGGATTGATCGGCATGTAAAATAACTTCGATGTGGCTCGCGTGCCCCGCAAGCGCTTCATCGACGCTATTATCAATTACTTCTTGAGCCAGATGGTTCGGTCGACTGGTGTCGGTATACATCCCCGGACGACGGCGAACAGGCTCTAAACCACTGAGGACTTCAATGGCCTCTGCGTTATAACTAGATTGAGTCATGTTGTCATTCTGCGGTAATAGGTGATTAATTGAACTATTCAATCAGTGAGTTACTGTTGATAATAACAGTGTTCATACGTTTTGACACTATTTCTCTGCCAATTGAAGGAAATCAACAATTTGAGAAAAGTAAGCTTCAAAACCAATAAAGGCATGATTACCGTCAGGTTCCACAGTTTGTTTGCACTTTGAAAGATAGGCAACTGCCTCTCGATAATCAAGTACTTCATCGCCCATTTGCTGTAGTAGCCAGATAAGATGAGGAGATGCGAGTCTTTCAATGTATAAGGATTTTAGCTCATGGATATGCTTTTCTTCCAACCCATATTGTTCATGAGTATATGGGTTTGTATTGTCGCCTAAGTAATCTTGCAGTAAATCAAAAGGACGCACTGCAGGGTTTACAACGACAGCTGGGAGCTGATAACGCTCTGAAAACCAAATCGAAAAATAACCGCCTAGTGAAGACCCAACTAGCCCCATTTTTTCATGCTGGTGCTGTTGGATAATATCATCCAACATCGCTTGAGCTTGCTGAGGGTAGTTCGGCAATTGCGGTACAAGCATATTAATATGTGGATAATTCTCGTCAATCCATTGCTTTAAGTTATTAGCTTTAGCGGATTGAGGTGAGCTATTAAAACCATGAATATAAAGTAGAGTAGACATAAGCGAATTAATAACCGTCAGAGTCAAGGTCAGGGCTAAACTCTCTTGTGTCTAAACGGTGAACGTGGGTTGTAATATGCCTTTGACTTTGCTCATTAATGCTTAATTCTAAATATCGCCAACCCGGCGCGACAGTATCAAGGGCAAAATTAGTACAGTGAGGTTTAAATTGTACGCAAGTAGAAGGCGTAGCTAATAACCGAATCCCGTGCCAGTTTTCATCCATTTCTTGGTGAATATGGCCACATAGCATCGCTTTAACATTTGGGTAGTTTTTTAAGTAGTCAGCTAAAATATGTGAATTTCTCAAACTGTGCTGATCAAGCCAAGTACAACCCGAAGCTAGAGGATGGTGATGCAGCATAATCAATGTGGTACGTTCAGGTTCAGCATCTAAGCTGGCTTTCATCCATTCCAATTGTTGTTCAGAAAGCTCACCATGAGGTACATCTTGAAGTTGGCTATCAAGCATCAGAATTTGCCATTCATCGCCAATTAAAATTTGTTTAGCACTTGAAATCCCAGCAACTCGCAGTGTTTCTACCATAGCAGGTGGGTAATCATGATTACCAGGAAGCCATACACAAGGGGCAGGAATACGCGCAATACCATCCGCAAAATGCTGATAAGCTTGTGGTGATTGGTCTTGAACCAGATCCCCTGTCGCAACAATTAAATCAATTGGAAGATTTTGCTCTGTGATAGCATCAAGTACCGCCTGATAGCTACGGTAAGTATTTACCCCTAAAAGCGTATTTTCTGTATTAGCAAAAAGATGCGTATCAGTAACCTGTAAAATTCTCACAATTTTAGAGTTCTTCGCAGTCACTTCAAGCTGGCTGTCCAAAAGTATTCCTTTCCTTAAATATTATTTAGTACCTAATCTATTCATTAAAACTATATAAAAGCTAAACACACTTATAACTATCTTAAAACTTTACTTTCTAACTTTCTGATAATCAGCACACACTTCACCAGATTAATCGTTATTTAAAACTGTTTCATCCACTTTTCATAAAGTTTTTGCTGGTTGAGCTGTAACCACTGAATAGCAATAACGGTTGCTGCATTATCAATTGTGCCATCTTCAACCCATTGATAAGCTTGTTCTCGGCTAACCACATGCACACAAATATCTTCATTTTCTGACGCTAGCCCATGCACCCCTTTCGCTTGGCTGCTATCGACTTCACCGATAAATACATGCATACGTTCAGTCGTACCACCCGGGCTAGAAAGATAACTTACTGCTTTTTCAGTACGACCAATAATAAGCCCAGCTTCCTCAACGGCTTCACGACGAATAACCTCTTCGGGCGATTCGTTTGGCTCAATCATTCCAGCAACTGCTTCAAGCAGCCAAGGTGTTTCGCTAGTTTCGATCGCAGGTAACCGAATTTGTTCAATTAAAACAACACTATTCGTTTTCGGGTCATAGGGTAAAACCACACCTGCGTGACCACGTTCAAAAACTTCACGGCGAATTTCTTTACTCCATCCGCCCGCGAAAAGGCGATGTCGAAATTGATATTCAACCATTTGAAAAAAACCGTTAAATAATTTACGCTTGGATATAATTTCAACATCATTCTTGCCATATTTAATTGGCTGCTTTATTTGTTTTGTCATTGCATTCTCCAAACCCAATTATTCCATCTTAAGGAAATAATTGTGGATTAAAACAGTTTTTAAGGTTTTTTAACCTCAGATGAGGTAATGTTTAATAAATTGAGACAAAATGGCACAAAAGGCTACCGTTAATAGAAGTGATACTCTGTTACAATAAGCGCCATTATTCAAATCTAAGAGCAACGTAGTGTCTGTTTTTAATAACTGTCTCTAAAACGGATAATTTAATATCTATCGCCTAGTTAGGCATGGTACGTTTTAGGCAACAGACTCAACTTAATTTGCTGTTTAATCAAGGAATCAAAATGAAGAAACTGCTTCCCCTTTTAATTTCGATGAGTTTTGTGGGTCTCAGTACCAATAGCTACGCAGAAGATTTACTACAGGTTTACCAAAAATCCAAAGAAAGTAACCCTGAGTTAAGAAAATCATTAGCAGAACGTAATCAAGCTTTTGAAAAAATTAATGAATCTCGTAGCCCATTATTGCCACAATTAGGTTTAGGTGCAGGAGCTAGCTACGGAAGCGGTTACCGTGATGCAAGAAACACTGAAAGCACAGGTTTAAATGCTTCACTGAAACTAACCCAAGTTGTGTTTGATATGTCTAAATGGCGTCAATTAACTATCCAAGAAAAAACAGCGGGTATTTCTGATGTCACTTACCAAACAAGTCAGCAGCAATTAATTTTAGATACTGCAATTGCGTATTTTAACGTATTAAAAGCGATTGACGCGTTATCTTATATTGAAGCGAATAAAGAAGCTGTTTATCGCCAATTAGACCAAGTGACACAACGCTTTAACGTTGGTCTTGTTGCTATTACTGACGTGCAAAACGCCCGTGCAAACTATGATAGCGTTATAGCACAAGAAGTTGCAGGCCGTAACGAGTTAGAAAATGCGATTGAAAAATTGCGTCAAGTCAGCGGCGTGTACTATAACCAACTTGCCTCTTTAAATATCGACCGTTTTAAAACCAATGAACTGGGCGATATCAACGCTATCTTAAAAGAAGCGGAAGAGCGTAACCTCAGCCTGTTAAGCGCACGTTTAGCACAAGACGTTTCTCGTGAAAACATCCGTTTAGCGGAAACAGGTCACATGCCAACGGTTAGCCTTGATGCCTCAACATCAGTCACAAATAGTTACCAACACGGCAGTGGTTATAATACTCCATATGGCGGTAGTGCGAGCAATAGCTACAACGGCCAAAATAGCATTGGCTTAAATTTAAGCATTCCACTGTATAGTGGTGGTGCAGTAAGTTCTCAGGTCGAACAAGCACAATATGGTTTCCAAGGTGCTAGTGAGCAACTAGAAAGCGTTTATCGCAATGTGGTTCAGTTAGTTCGCTCATCATTTAATAACGTAGCATCGTCAATCAGTAGTATTAATGCTTACAAACAAGTTGTTGTTTCCGCACAAAGCTCATTAGATGCGATGGAAGCAGGCTACCAAGTAGGAACACGTACCATTGTTGACGTATTGACAGCAACAACAGCGCTATACCAAGCGAAGCAGAATCTGTCTAATGCGCGTTATGACTACATGATTAACCAACTGAATATCGAATTTGCTCGCGGCACATTGAACGAAGACGATATTGCACGCCTGAATGCGAATTTAGGTAAAGAGATTTCAACCTCTGCAAGTAGTATTATCCGTAATACCAATGCGCCAAAAATGAACTAAAATATTTAGCTCATGTGAAAATGACATAATGACCCGCTTACATAGCGGGTTATTTTTGAGGGTAATCCTGCAAACTACTTAGAATTGCTAATTTGTACTAATTAAACCGTTTATAACGCCTTTTCATTAGCCACGGGCACAAATTCAGTGAATTCTCACTCTTATTACTACGCATTAGAGCAAAAAACAACCTACATCTAATATATTGATATAAAATAAAAATATTATTTTCTCTTCAATAAACGCCATGCTAATTAGGGAAAAATAGCAGAAAGTTATCAAAATGATAAATTCAGCTCATTTCTCCTATATTTCTGCTTTAATTTTCAGCGTTTATCCCCTATCCTAGAGCTAACATCTAAAAACATCTTACTTAATTTAATTCAGGGTAATTACCATGACCATGAAGCGTACCAAAAATATTAACCAGAGCGCCTTCCGTAAGTCTTGGCGTTCATACCGTTTAGCACCTGTGGCTGTTGCGGTCAGTGCTGTATTTATGCTTTCCGCTTGTGAAGAAAGCGATGAAACCGTATCACTGTACACCAATGCGCAAGATTGTAGCCAAGCGAACCCATCGCAAGCAGAACAGTGCACCATCGCCTACAATAATGCTCTACAAGAAGCGGCTAAAACTGCACCTAAATATGAAACTCAAGCTGACTGCATTGCTGAGTTTGGTGAATCAATGTGTACTCAAGCTCCAGCTCAAGCAGGTCTTGCAGGCACTAGTTCAACCAATGGTGAACAAACGGCCCAAGCACAAAGCAGCGGTGGTAGCATGTGGATGCCATTAATGATGGGTTATATGATGGGCCGTATGATGGGCGGTAGCGCTGCATCACAACCATTATTCAGCTCAAAAAACCCAGCTAGCCCAGCCAACGGTAAGTTTGTGGATGCATCAGGTAAAAGCTATGGCCCTGCAGTTGCAGGTGGTCGTTCAATGAGCGTACCGAAAACAGCCATGGCACCTAAACCACCAACAACTTCAACCGTTACCCGTGGTGGTTTTGGTGACACCGTAAATAAACAAGCGATGGCACAACGTTCATCTTCTTCTGCAAAATCAACCTCTTCTTCCCGTTCGATGGGTGGTTGATAAGTAATGAAACGAGTTCCTATAGTAGAGCGCCCAAACTGGCGCGAAAAAGCCTCTGAATTTGGCTTTGAATTTCATACTATGTATGGTGAGCCTTACTGGTCAGAAGATGCGTATTACCAATTCACTATGGCACAGATTGAAGAAATCGAAGATGCAACCGAGCAGTTGCATCAAATGTGCCTAAAAGTGGTTGAACGTGTTCTTGAAAGCGATGAGCTAATTGCACGTTTTCAGATCCCTAAGCATTGCTGGGAATTTGTTCGCAGTTCATGGAAAAGCGAACAACCTTCTTTATATTCCAGGCTTGACCTCGCTTACGATGGTATTAACCCACCTAAGCTATTGGAAAACAATGCGGATACTCCAACCTCATTATATGAGTCTGCATTTTTCCAATGGATCTGGCTAGAAGATCAAATTGAAGCAGGAAAACTCCCTGAAAACGCCGATCAATTTAATAGCATTCAAGAGCAATTGATCGAGCGCTTTACGCAATTAAAAGATCAGTATGGTTTCCGTTTGTTGCATATGTCTTGTTGCCGTGACACAGAAGAAGATCGCGGTACTGTTCAATATTTACAAGACTGTGCAAATGAAGCTGGTATTGCCACTGAATTCTTATATATCGATGAAATTGGTCTAGGTGAAAAAGGTGAATTTTCGGATACACAAGATCAGGTGATTAGTAACCTGTTCAAGCTATATCCGTGGGAATTTATGCTAAGAGAAATTTTCTCGACTAAATTGCAAGATGCTGGTGTACGCTGGTTAGAACCTGCATGGAAGAGCATCATTTCTAATAAAGCTTTATTGCCAATGTTATGGGAAATGTTCCCAGATCACCCAAATTTACTGCCTGCTTATTTTGCAGATGGCAAAACCCAACCAGAACTCGAAAAATACGTTATTAAGCCCCTATTCTCTCGCGAAGGTGCTAATATCCGTATTATCGAAAACGGTAAAGAAATTGCAGCCGCGGATGGCCCATACGGCGAAGAAGGTATGATTATTCAACAGTTCCACCCACTTCCACAATTTGAAGGTAACTACACCTTAGTCGGAAGCTGGTTGGTGAATGATCAACCTGCGGGGATCTGTATTCGTGAAGATAAAGAATTGATCACTCAAGATTTATCACGTTTTTACCCACATACGATCATCGACTAATCATACTTAAAGCTAAAAATGAAGCCCAAACATAGCAATATGATTTGGGCTTTTTTATGAAACAAAGCTATCGCAGAAAAATTTATCCTACCTGAATAGACAACATACTTAACGATGCTGACACAATTCCTTCAATCGGTGTACTAATCTCTTCTTGACCATCCCAAGTGCCTAAAATAGGTAAAATAGGCAAGTAATGTTCTGGTGATGGGTTCGACAATTTGCCATCCTCCCGTTCCAATCCGCTAGCTAGTGGATGTGGCGTTTCATGGCTTTTCAGATTGTCATACACAAATTTCTCAAAAGATATTGCCCACGGGTATGGCTCAGCATGGGAATTTTGCCAATTCATCGCTCGTAAATTGTGTACAACATTGCCACTCCCCATAATCAATACACCTTCATCCCTTAGAACGGATAGTTTTTTTCCAAGGTCATAGTGCCAAATAGCAGGCTTGCTACCATCGATACTCAATTGGATTACGGGGATATCGGCTTCTGGATACATACGTACCAAAATTTCCCACGTGCCATGGTCTAATCCCCACTCTTGTTCATCAAGGTAAATTGGCTCAGGGGCTAATAATGAGGCAACTTGCTGAGCTAATTCAGGAGAACCAGGGGCAGGATATTCGATTTGGTACAAGGCTTCAGGGAACCCACCAAAATCATGAATCGTTTTCGGTTTTAACATCGAAGTAACTGCGGTTCCACGCGTATACCAGTGGGCTGAAATCACTAAAATTGCACTTGGCCGAGGTAAAGCTTTACCGAGTTTCTCCCACGTTTGAGTATAAGGATTATCCTCAATCGCGTTCATGGGGCTACCATGACCAATAAAAATGGCAGGGATCTTATTTTTTACCACTGAAGTATTTAGCGACATGATGATTTCAACTCCAACTCAATTAGTTTCTTCCTACAGCATACGCTTTCCTGTCAAAAACACAGTGGGCTAATTATGAGTATGATCATCAAAAAAATTGAAAAGGCCACGAGGTGTGCAACTCAGTGGCCTTAATAACATTCTATATGCTTAACGTACTATCAATAATTTAAATAAATTAGCTTATTTTAGCCTATTAATATTTAAACTTATCAAAATCTCTATCTAGAGCTCTTCCTCAAAATATTATGAGGATCAGCTCGCTTTCTTCTCGACCTGAAGACGGTACTGCACTAAATCTTCAATTGTCACAACCGTCAAACCATGCTGCTTACCAAATGCTGCCACTTCTGGGGTGCGAGCCATAGAGCCATCATCATTAGTCAACTCACACAACACACCAGCAGGTTTGAAACCCGCTAGAGTTGCAAGGTCGATAGATGCTTCAGTGTGTCCACGACGCGCTAATACCCCACCATCACGTCCACGCAATGGGAAAACGTGGCCAGGGTGATTTAGGTCAGCAGGAACTGCATTATCAGCAATAGCAGCACGAATAGTGGTGATACGATCCGCCGCAGAAACCCCCGTAGTCACGCCTTTTGCCGCTTCGATGGTTACCGTAAAGCCAGTTTGGTTTTGGCTGGTGTTATTTTCCACCATCATTGGTAATTCGAGCTGCTTGCGACGTTCTTCAGTGATACAAAGACATACGATCCCACTGCTATAACGAATGGTAAATGCCATTTGTTCCGCGGTCATGGTTTCTGCAGCAAAAATTAAATCGCCTTCGTTCTCACGATCTTCATCATCAAGAACAAGAACACCCTTACCTTGGCGTAAAGCCTCGATAGCATTTTCAACACGCTCGATAGGATTACCGAATACAGAAAGTAGCGAATGATCCATGGTAAAAAACCTCTTAAATAGTTATTAACTAGTTACCAGAATCAAGGCAGTCTTAGGAATACGAGAAATGGTGAATATATAAATAGCCAACAACAGGCATTTACCTATTCAGGTATGCAGAACACTATTGTGCGTAACAGCACAAACATGCAGATACTGTTAATTCTCTCCCATCCGGACTATAACCGTCGGCCCCAGATTCACACTGGGTCTGCTGACCTTTACCACAAAATGGTAAAGCGCTCGCGGGCTTCATGCGTGATGCATGTTTACCGCCGGTGGGGACTTTCACCCCGCCCTGAGATATACGCAATTAATATAACGCCAATAATTCAAGTTCGCAACGATGATAATCAAAATTGGCGAATGACTCACACTTTTAGTCAAAAAACATGAATAAAAACTTAGAGTTATCACGGTTAATTTTACTACCTTAGACGAATAGCAAGCTGCTCTCGTCACAGATAATACAACGAGGCCTTTTTGCTAACTAATTCGAGCTAGCACAAGGCGAAAAGAGGTATTACACTACGCTTAATAATATCTTGATTAACTGAAGGACCCGCGAATGCTCGATCCGAAAAAAATTGAACAAGTTGCCCGCCAAATTCAAGGCGCTTTACCGCAAGGCGTACGTGATTTAGGTGAAGATTTTGATAAAAAACTGCGTTCACTGTTACAATCACAGCTCGGTAAATTAGACTTAGTCAGCCGTGAAGAATTTGATATTCAAACTCAAGTTTTATTACGTACCCGCGAAAAATTAGCGAAAATGGAACAACGCGTTAGCGCACTTGAAGCCCATTTAAATGTAGAAGAAAAGACAGCTGAGTAATTAAATTGAAAAAGTGACACCTCTTTAATTTTAGATAAATAAAAACCTCACGGCGTTTTTACATACCCACGTGAGGTTTTTAACTAACTAATTAATAATGATAAATTAACTCGTTTTCATAATATTTTTAATGATATTCGTTGTGGAAATACCATCTTCAAAGTTAAGGACTTTGACCTCGCCTCCCGCGGCCCACACTTCCGCACTGCCCGCTATCTCTTCAGGGCGGTAATCCCCCCCTTTAACTAAGATGTCTGGCAGCACTTCTGCGATTAAGCGTTGCGGAGTGTCTTCTTCAAAAGCCACAACCCAATCCACTGCCCCCAAAGCACCTAAAACGGTCATGCGTTGTTCTAATGGGTTGACTGGGCGTGTTTCACCTTTTAAGCGGCGTGTCGATGCATCGCTATTTACAGCTACAATCAGACGGTCTCCCAATTTACGTGCATTGGCTAAATACGACACATGCCCTGCATGAAGAATATCAAAACAACCATTCGTCATCACCACACGCTCACCGCGCTGTCTTGCATTCGCAACGGCTTGTTTCAATTCACTTTCGCTCATCACACCAAACCCGGTGTCAGCACGGCCACGAATGGCATTTTCCAATTCAATTGGCGAAACCGTGGAGGTTCCTAATTTACCCACGACCACGCCTGCTGCGGCATTAGCCAATGCGCAAGATTCATGTAATGGGCGACCAGATGCAATAGACGCTGCAAGTACGCCGATTACGGTGTCCCCGGCTCCTGTTACGTCAAACACTTCTTGCGCCTGAGTCGGTAAATGCAATGGTGCTTCATCGCGACGAATTAAGCTCATACCTTGTTCTGAGCGCGTAATTAACAGTGCTTTAAGCTCCAATGACTGAAGCAGCTTCATGCCTTTTTCTTCAACGTCTTGATTGTTTTTACAAGGCCCAACAATCGCTTCAAACTCAGACATGTTTGGCGTTAGTAATGTTGCCCCGCGGTAACGTTCGAAATTGTTGCCTTTCGGGTCAATCAAGACGGGAACATTGGCCTTGTTGGCAAGCGCTATCATCTTCTCGACATGAGTTAACGCCCCTTTCGCGTAATCAGATAACACCAGAGCACCAATATGAGGTAACGCCTGTTCAATGCGTTCCAACACAGGTGCGACATCAACATTGTCAAAACCTTCTTCAAAATCAAGACGGATAAGTTGCTGATTACGTGAAAGTACACGTAATTTAGTAATCGTTGGATGGGTTGGAATAGCGACAAAATCACAACGCACCTGCACCGCATTTAAGTTTTCAGTCAGTGCTTTTGCCGCGTCATCAATCCCAGTTAACCCGACAAGACGTGAATTTGCCCCTAACGAGGCAATGTTCATCGCGACGTTAGCCGCACCACCGGGACGCTCTTCTACCATCGTGACTTTAACGACCGGAACAGGGGCCTCTGGCGAAATACGGTTTGCAGGACCATGCCAATAACGGTCTAACATAACATCACCAACCACCAGCACACCGGCTTGTTTATAATCCGGAAGAGTTACTTTCATCCTGCACTCCAGTTTTAAAAAGGAAATCTGATAATAATTAGCAACAATACTAGCATATTGCGCTATTTAGCTAAATAAAATGCGTTTATTCCTTATTCCTCAAGCCATTTTTGCCAACTCGCTAAAACTTGTTCACGTTGTTGAGTAAATTGGGTCATTTCAACACGGCTTGGCAATGATTGTAATGCTAAGTGATGAAGTTCATTACGCATCGTAACATACGCTTGAGTTAAGGCATTTGCTTCATCTTCTGGCATAAAGCCATATTGCGCCATCAGCTCGAAAATACGCACATTATCGGACCAACGCGTTAACACATTATTTTCTGTGGCAAAACGCAAAACTAAGTATTGTGCGATAAATTCAATATCAGTGATCCCACCGGGATCGGCTTTTAAATCGAACTCATTGGCTTGATGGCTTCCTAAGTGCTGATGCATTTTCAAGCGCATATCACGCACTTGCTGCTGCAAGGTGTGAGGGTCTCTTGGCATACACAGAGTTTCGTGGCGAGTCTGTATAAATTGCCGTTGTAAATCCTCATCACCAAATACCATTCGGGCTCGTATGAGCGCTTGATGCTCCCATGTCCAAGCATCATTTTTTTGGTAATCATCAAATGATTGTATCGTACTGACTAACATTCCTGACTCACCGGAAGGCCTGAGCCGCGCATCAACTTCATACAACACGCCTGAAGGTGTTCGAGTACTAAACAAATGGATAATACGCTGAGCAACACGTAAGTAAAATTGGCGTGCATCAATGGAGCGTTCGCCATTGGTAACCACATCTAAAGGGCAATCGAAAAGAAAAACGAGATCTAAGTCAGAGCCATAACCCAATTCCCAGCCGCCTAGCTTTCCATAACCTAATACCGCAAACCCATATTGTTTTTTGTCACTTTGCGCTAGATGTGCTGGCTCACCATAACGTTTTACCATTTTTTGCCATGCTTGGTGTACCACCGCATCAATAATCGCCTCTGCAAGGTAAGTCAGATGATCACTAACTTTCATTACGGGTAAAACACCTGAAATATCTTCAGCAGCGATACGCAATAACTGGGCTTGTTTGAATTGACGTAATGCTTCCAGTTGTTGTTCTTCGTCATCTTCAGGAACGCGCATTAAATATTGGCGCAATTCATCACGGTAAGCGGTTAGTGGTAGAGGTTGGTATAACGATTGAGGGTCGAGCAACTCATCAAGTAACAATGGGTGACGGGCTAACTGCTCTGCTATCATTGGTGAAGCCGCACATAGGCGAATAACGTGCGTCAAAACCTCGTCAAATTCAAGCATTAACTCGAGGTAAGTTGTGCGGCTAACAATGCTCAATAACAGTGGTGTGATACGTTCAATGACTTGCCCTGCATCATCGCGCTCACCGACTTTTGCCAATAATTTAGGCATTAATTCATCAAGTACATCCCGTCCACGAGGGCCAATTGTGCGTTTATTGAGGTCATGACGGAACATCACTATGCCGTGGATAATACGTTGTGCAATCTCTTCATTTTTAGACGGCAAATAGGTGGCTAATTCTTCTTTTGACAATTCACTTTGCCATAATGTGATGTAGATTTCATCAAATGCATCAGTGTTCTCGGTGTCATCTTCCTGGCCTATTTGCTCAGTAAATATTTGATGCACTGCCGACATTTTCTGATTCAAAACCTGATAAAATGCAGGCCAATCAGCAAAACCCATTCCCCACGCTAAACGCGCTTGGTTTAAAGCCTCTTCAGGGAGCGTTTGTGTCTGTTGGTCATCAATACTTTGCAGTAAATTTTCGGCTCTACGCAAGAAAAGGTAGCTATTTTGCAGAATATTAACTTGATCTTCGGTTAATAATGCGAGTTCTCGGATACCTTGTAGCGTTGAAAATAAGGATTGTGACTGTAAAACAGGTTCCCGTCCCCCTCTAATTAACTGGAAAACCTGTGAAACAAATTCAACTTCACGAATACCTCCAGCCCCTAATTTGATGTTATTGACCAAACCACGGCGCCGAACCTCCCGCTCAATCATATTTTTCATATTGCGTAAGGATTGGATCACGCTAAAGTCAATATAGCGGCGATAAACGAAAGGACGCAAAAGTTTTCGTAAACACTCCTCATAATGGAGGCTATCAGCGCCCATAATACGAGCTTTAACCATCGCATAGCGTTCCCAATCACGCCCTTGTTCTTGGTAATAATCCTCAAGCGCGGAAAAGCTAAAAACCAGCGGCCCGCTATCACCAAATGGCCGCAAACGCATATCGACCCGATAGACAAAACCATACTCAGTCACTTGGTCGAGTACGCGAATTAATTTTTGCCCTAAACGGGTAAAAAATTGCGCGTTATCTAACTCTTTTCTGCCACCTTGAGTAACTCCATTTTCTGGGTATGCAAAAATCAGATCAATATCTGAAGAAAAATTGAGCTCTCTGCCCCCTAATTTCCCCATTCCTAAAATCAATAGCGGCTGAGGCTTGCCTTCTGCATTACAAGGCGTTCCCCATGACTGACGATATTCTTGATACAACCAGTCTCGCGCCGCAACAACCAAGGTTTCTGCCAATACACTGAGCTGATAAATCGTTTCTTTTTGCGTGCTTATTTCCAGTACTTGCATCCAGGCGCAGCGCACTAACATATGATGACGAAATGAGCGTAACACTTGCATCAAGTGATCTTCGTTGCTAACAGATAACAAGTCTTGAGCTAACCATGACGCATAACTTTTCCATTCATCGGCTTTGGGTGGTTGAGCGCGAATTTCAAGTAAAAACCGTGAATGTGCCAATACCTGCTTTAACACAAAATCACTAAAGGTAAGCACTTGAATTTCTTGTTCATTTAACGGTAATAATTCATTCGCTTGTTCTGCTAATTGTCTTAAAACGCGTTCACCTTGGCTTTGCAATAATTCAGGAAAAGCATGCATGTTATCAGTACCTTAATGGGCTTCTTGATAGGTTAAAGCACTTAACCATTGGATAAAGGCTAATTTACATTTTAACCACTGGCTGCTATAGCAAAAATCCTCAGCACTAACCGCTTCATTGGCAATATCCGAACGTAATTGCTCTAGCGGAGTGTCATGAATAAAGTGAGGCGCTGAATTTTGGTAATGGACTAAAAATGCCTGAACAAAGCGTAAAAATTCACTAAAGCCTTGGCGTGCATTGCTGCCATTGGCTAACCAATAAGCTTCATGCTGCTGGCAAAGTAATTGCATATGAGTTAATGACTTTTCGAGAGGTTGCTCTTCATAGTCAAACAACGAATCTGGGCGAGTTAATGGTTCTTTTAGCGGCGATAACAATGAATATCCGCGCGCAGCTTTGCTAAGTGATGACAAATGCAGACCATCGATATCTGCAAATTTCTTTGCTAAATTAAGTACATCAGCAATAAAGCCTTTTTTAAGCTCTAATTCAAACTCTTGAATAGGCAAATCCTTTGCGCCTGAGGAAATTTCGCCTTGGTCAAAAACTACTTCTATTTCGCTATCTTCAAAAGTCACTAACCATTTTTCACGGGTAAAATTGGTGCTAAAGAGGATATTTAATTCAGACTGAAGCTGAGAAATATCAGTTCCTTCGGGCCAAATTTCAGCGGGTAATGCCGCTAAATCAAGTTCTGGCGAATCAATGTCAACATTATATTCAGGCCGTTGGTGTAAACCACCAATCGCCTGCCCAGCTGTTTTCATGGTCATTTCATAACGCCCATCACAACCTCGGATGCGTAAGCCCATATCCCACTGACGTAACTGCTTGTTTGCCGTATCAAAGTAGATATTAGTTAACTTTGTCGGCTCACTGTATTGGTGAGACAATGTCGATAAACACTGTCGTACAGCCTCTATTGCGGAACTCTTAGCAGCAAGTTTGAGTTCAACCTCTACGTGGCTCATACATATCCTTATTTAATTATTTCACTTCACTCATATTACCCCAATCGAGCTAAGCTGAGAAAAGAAACTGTATGGTAATCAAAAATTCTACCTGTCATATTTCTTTCAGTGAGTTATATTAAAAATAGAGTAAAAATAAGGGTAATTTAGACAGTTAGGATAGTTCTCATTCTCCTTTAGAGTGTAGAGACATCTGCGTTTAGGGTTTGCACCCATACACTTTACTCATTAATATTCAAATAATATAAAACTCACTCACCACCAAAAGACTGTAAATACCATGCGAAAAATTCCATTATTATTAATTTCAATCATGGGGCTAGGCCTTTCCTTAAATTCACACGCAGCAGAAAAACGTTATGTGTCAGATGATTTATCCACATACGTTCATAGTGGACCTGGCACAAAATATCGTATTGTAGGTACGCTCAATGCAGGGGAAGCGGTTGAATTGCTCTCCACAGATAACAAGTTCGCACAAGTCCGTGATGAAAAAGGCAGAACGGTCTGGTTACCTGTTGACCAACTCAGCAATACGCCAAGTATGAAAACCCGAATTCCAGAACTTGAAGCTGAGAACCAAAAATTACGCCAACAGCTCGACAATATTGACAGCACGTGGAATACACGAACGGCTGATATGCAGCAAAAAGTCGCTGATAATGACAATATCGTCAGCCAACTGAAGGCTGAAAATGAAAAATTAAAAAACGAGTTGATCAAGTCAGGTAAAAAACTCGAAATTGCAGAAGTTAACTTAGACGATCGCCGTCGCGAATTGATCTTACAATGGTTTATGTATGGTGGTGGTGTTGCTGGTGTTGGCTTAATTTTAGGCCTAATTTTACCGCACATTATTCCACGTCGTAAAAAACGTAATGACGGCTGGATGTAATTGAGGCCATTCGAATGAAAGTATATCTCGTGGGTGGAGCAGTACGTGACCAACTGCTTGGGCTGCCTATTTCAGACAGAGACTACGTGGTGGTTGGCGCAACCCCCGAGGCAATGCTATCGCAAGGTTTTCAACAAGTCGGAAAAGATTTTCCTGTTTTCTTGCACCCAAAAACCCATGAAGAATACGCTTTAGCCCGAACAGAACGTAAAATTGGTGCAGGCTATACCGGTTTTAGCTGCTATAGCGCACCGGATGTCACTATCGAAGATGACTTACTGCGTCGTGATTTGACGATTAATGCGATAGCTCAAGATGAGTCAGGTGAAATTATTGATCCATTCCACGGTGTCATTGATCTCGATAAGCGTATTTTACGCCATGTTTCCGATGCATTTTCTGAAGACCCTTTACGGGTTTTACGGGTTGCTCGTTTTGCCGCTCGCTACTTTGAGCATGGTTTTACTATCGCACCAGAAACACTCGCCTTGATGCAAACGATGGCCGCTACAGGGGAATTATCTCATCTCACCGCCGAGCGAGTTTGGACCGAAACAGAAAAAGCGCTGAAATCAAATTCCCCACAGGTGTATTTTGATGTCTTACGCCAATGCGGTGCTTTAGCTGTACTTTTTCCTGAAATTGATGCGCTATTTGGCGTTCCTGCCCCTGAAAAATGGCACCCTGAAATTGATACAGGTATCCACACTCTAATGGTAATGAAAGTGATTTCCCGCTTATCTAAGGATGTGGATATTCGCTTTGCCGCATTGTGCCATGATTTAGGCAAGGCTCTAACACCACCCGATATTTGGCCAAGCCATCCAAACCATGGTGAAGCAGGTATTCCATTAATAGAAACACTCTGTGTAAGATTAAAAGTACCAACCACGGCTCGTGACTTAGCTCGTCTAGCGGCACGATATCATGATAAAATCCATGTTATCAATAAATTACATGCTAATGATCTAATTGCGATTTTTGATGGACTTGATAGTTGGCGTAAACCAGAACGTGTTGAACAACTAAGTTTAATCAGTGAAGCGGATGCCAGAGGTCGGTTAGGTCTTGAACAACAGCCGTACCCACAAGGGGTATATTTCAGGCAAGCTTTTGCTATTGCGCAAGCTGTTGAAGTCAAACCTATTGTTGAGCAAGGGTTTAAAGGCCCTGAAATTCGTCAAGAACTCACTCGACAACGTATAGAAGCGGTCGGCAATTGGCAACAGCGACAAAAAATCATAGTTGTCGTTGCCTAATAGATACAAAACTGGCGGTTAAACACCGCCAGACAACATTTAAGCGGTTTTCGTGCCTCTTTCGATAACAACCCCAACTTGTTTAGCGCGTGCTACTGCCCCCGGTTTAGCCACTTTAATGCGAACCCATGGACTATCAAACTGTGTTAGCAATAATTGTGCAACTTCTTCGGCAACACGTTCAACTAAACCAAATTTATTATTCCCAACATGAGCAAGGATAGCTTGGCTAACTTTGGCATAATCTAAGCAATGTTCAACATTATCGCTCATAGACGCGCGTTTGTTATCCCATCCCATTTCGATATCGAGCACCAATTTCTGTTCAATATCTTGTTCCCAGTCATATACACCAATCGTGGTGATGACTGATAATTGCTCAATAAATACGATATCCATCACGTCATTTTCTCATTTATGTACTGAATTGATACCACTTCAGCAAAAATATGCGTATTATCCAAGACTGAAGTGAATTTATGGCCTTAACCGTTTTTGGAGCTAGCTATGAGTGCAACCGCGCTTGGCATGATAATCTTCGCCTATCTTTGCGGCTCAGTTTCGAGTGCGATACTGATCTGTCGTTTGGCGAGACTACCCGACCCCCGTCAACACGGCTCTGGTAACCCTGGTGCAACTAACGTATTACGTGTAGGCGGTAAAGCAGCCGCTGCCGGAGTACTCATTTGTGACGTATTAAAAGGGATGATCCCAGTTTGGCTTGCTTATTATTTAAATGTGCAACCATTCTATCTTGGCTTTGTTGCAATTGCAGCTTGTCTTGGGCACATATATCCCATTTTCTTTCGTTTCAAAGGCGGAAAAGGGGTAGCAACCGCATTTGGTTCAATTGCCGCTATTGGTTGGGATCTTTCTGGTTTAGTCGCAGGAACATGGTTACTGACGGTGTTACTTAGTGGTTATTCGTCACTAGGAGCGATTGTCAGCGCCTTACTTGCTCCCTTTTATGTTTGGTGGTTTAAACCTGAATTCACCTTTCCGGTCGCTATGCTATCTTGTTTAGTGTTAGTTCGCCATCACGGTAATATACAACGCCTTTGGCGTGGTCAAGAAAGTCGTATTTGGCAAAAGCTGAAAAATAAAAAACGAAAAACCAATAAAGAAATAGCCCAAGAAGCTAAAGAACAAGAACTCGATGACTAATGGTGACATTTGATTTTCTCTAAGAAGAGCTGATTTCAGCTCTTTTTTTATGTTACTTGCCTTGTTTAAAATTTCCCAAAAATCCTCATTGATAACAACAGCGTGATATCCCTCCTTAAAACTGTACTAGTAGTAATTTGTGCTACGTTACATTTTTGCCATAACTAGCGCACACTTTTAAAAAAAAGTTAAATTATTGCAAATTTATTACTAAGGAATATTTAAAAGCTGTCGACTATATAAAAGGAAAATTAAACTATAATAATGGTATTTATAATGAGCAGAACCCCTTATATCACTCAAAATGAATATGTGTTAGATGAAAACATCACATTAATGACAACCAGCGATCTACAAGGAAACATTGTTCACGCTAATGATTTCTTTGTGCAGGTTAGTGGTTATGAATTAGATGAATTATTAACACGTCCACACAATATTATCCGCCATCCAGATATGCCCAAAGAAGCTTTTGCCGACATGTGGACAACACTTAAAAAAGGAGAACCCTGGACTGGCATTGTGAAAAATCGTCGGAAAAATGGTGACCACTACTGGGTTCGAGCTAATATTGTCCCAGTGGAACGCAAAGGCGTTATTACAGGCTATATGTCCATTCGTACTCGAGCAACACGCCAAGAAATTGCAACGGTAGAACCACTCTATGCAGCAATGAATGAAAATAAAAGCCAACAAAAAATTTTCAAGGGGATTGTGCTTTCTAAAAAATTACCATTTCACTTCTCAACATATTCAACACGTTCACGTATCCGACTCATCATGAGTCTGTTATTTATCCTTTGGCTTATTACGGCTAGCTTTATTTTGCAGCCAAGCGTGCCTCTACTGCTGATGAGTGCCTGTACATTTATCATACTATTGGTCGGTGATGTGATACTTGAAAAAATGCTAGCAACTCCACTGGAAAACATGACCAAACAGGCACTTGGTATTGCACGAGGAAATCGACATAGCGTTAACCATATGCAGCGCACAGATGAAATTGGCTTAATATTACGTTCTATCGGGCAACTTGGGCTAATCTGCCGTTGGTTAATAAAAGATGTCTCCGAACAAGTTGATAACGTTCGCAAAGGCAGTGAATCTTTAGTCTCCGATTGTCATGAATTAGACACTCACACTCAACAAACCGTCGGCTATATGCAACAAACCGTTGCAACAATGAACCAAATGGCCGTTTCCGTAAAAATGAATGCTGATAACACGATTCAAGTTGACCAACTTTCGAATACAACGAGCAAAACAGCAGTGAATGGGGGCGCCATGATGGAAGCTGTTGTGGATACCATGGATGAAATTGTCAGTAGCACCAGCAAAATTAACTCCATCACTGACGTGATTAAAGACATCGCATTTCAAACCAATATACTCGCGTTAAATGCCGCGGTAGAAGCCGCACGTGCAGGTGAACAAGGCAAAGGCTTTGCCGTTGTCGCAAATGAGGTTCGTAGCCTAGCAAGCCGTAGTGCAAGTGCAGTAAATGATATTCGTGAATTAATTAATGATTGTGAAAAGAAAGTCAATTCAGGGAAAAATCAAGTCCATACGGCAGGGGATACCATGAAGGAGATTGTTGACCAAATACAAAACGTCACGCAATTGATCACCCATATTAGCCAAGCAACCTCTGAACAAGCGGCAGGGATAGCCGATATTACCCAAGCAGTCAGTGAGCTCGAAACCATCACACAACAAAGCACATTACTGGTAGAACAAAGCACAGAGACATCGAAAATGGTAAAAGAACGGTCAAGCCGGCTGGAAGATGCGGTCGTTATTTTACATTAGTACTTAACTGAATAACAAAAGGGCTGTCATCCCAGCCCTTTTACAAAAATAGAGATACACCAACAACACTATTTTTCTAGCGGGGGCAATTCTGCCAAAGGCCAACGTGGGCGAACCGTCACCCCAAGCCCTGTAGTGGTTCCACCTTTAAGGCGAATAAGCCCCGCCAGCGCGATCATTGCGCCGTTATCCGTACAAAATTCAGGGCGAGCATAAAAAACTTCACCGCCACGCTGCTTGAGAACATCTTCCATTTTAGCTCTAAGTGCGCGATTAGCACTAACACCCCCCGCCATCACCAAACGTTTAAAACCTGTTTGTTCTAAAGCGCGTTTGCATTTAATTGCCAGAGTATCGACCACGGCATCCTCAAAGGCTCTCGCAATATCCGCACGAGTTTGGTCGTCATCCGCATTTTCACGGATGGTATTGGCTGCAAAGGTTTTTAGCCCAGAGAAGCTGAAATCCAGCCCTGGTCTGTCGGTCATTGGGCGAGGAAACACAAAACGACCCGCAGTACCCTGCTCCGCCATGCGAGATAACACAGGGCCACCTGGGTAGTCTAAACCTAATAGTTTTGCTGTTTTATCAAACGCTTCGCCTGCTGCGTCATCGATGGATTCGCCTAGCAGCTCATACTCACCAATTCCGGTCACACTGATAAGCTGAGTATGCCCACCAGAAACCAGTAACGCGACAAAAGGAAATTCAGGGCTTTTCTCTTCTAACATCGGTGCCAATAAATGGCCTTCCATATGGTGAACGGCCACGGCGGGAACGTTCCAGGCAAAAGCTAATGAACGCCCTACTGTTGCACCAACCATTAAAGCCCCAACCAAACCTGGCCCCGCAGTATAGGCTACAGCGTCGATGTCTTGACTTGTTAAATTGGCTTCTTTCAACGCTGCTTGAATTAACGGCACTGTTTTACGAATATGATCGCGTGAAGCCAATTCAGGCACGACACCACCGTAGTCTGCATGAACTTTAATTTGGCTGTATAATTGATTGGCTAATAAGCCATGCTCATCATCATAGATTGCGATACCAGTTTCATCGCAAGAGGTTTCGATACCTAAAACACGCATTGCACTACCCTTGTTTATTGCATAACCGCAAGTCTATCACTATTTTCGTTCAATCGCGTAATTAATGTTGTCAAAAGGCTGACTTTCCTGACTGTATAGTCTATAATCAGTCCCCTGTAATAAAAATTTCGTGTGGCTAATTCTCATTATTATCTGGTTTTGTTTGCTTTTTCATCAAATGAACTGCAAATCAGGTAATCTTGTGTGATTCAATTTTATACGGCACTTTACAAACCCGTACTCATTGAAGTAAAATTCCGCACCATTTTAAATGAAGGCTGGTGAATCAGTACCAGCAACAAACCGATTTCTATTGAGGTGAGAGGCACATGCCGGTAATTAAAGTACGTGAAAACGAGCCATTCGACGTTGCACTGCGTCGTTTCAAACGTTCCTGTGAGAAAGCAGGTGTTTTAGCTGAAGTTCGTCGTCGTGAATTCTATGAAAAACCAACGACTGAACGTAAACGCGCTAAAGCATCAGCTGTAAAGCGTCACGCTAAGAAACTGGCTCGCGAAAACGCACGCCGTACTCGTCTGTATTAATTGTTTGCGGTGAAAGCCGCATTCATTGTAGACGATAGCTAATACAAAACTTTAGTTTCTCTTGTAGTCACTCCAGTTTTTGTAGTAGTACATAGCTAAGCAGTTAAAGGCCGTGCTTTCCTAAAGGAAGCGCGGCTTATTATCGTTCATCAACAGGCGAAAAAGAGGCTTATGGCTGGACGAATTCCGCGTTCATTTATCAATGACTTGTTAGCAAGAACCGACATCATTGATTTAGTCGATGCAAAAGTCCCGTTAAAAAAACAGGGTAAAAACCATCACGCTTGTTGTCCGTTCCATAATGAAAAAACACCTTCTTTTACCGTAAATGGTGAAAGACAATTTTATTACTGTTTTGGTTGTGGTGCTCATGGCAACGCTATCGATTTTTTAATGAACTATGACAAACTCGATTTTGTTGAAGCCATTGAAGAATTATCTGCACTACATGGCCTTGATGTTCCTTACGAAAAAGGAACGGGTTCAAGCCAAATAGAACTTCATCAACGACAAAATTTATATCAGTTGATGGAAAAAATTAATCAATTTTACTGTGCTGCCTTAAGTCATTCTTCAGCTAATAAAGCGAAAGATTATTTAAGCCAACGTGGTTTAAGTGCCGAAATTATTGAGCATTTTTCAATTGGTTTCGCCCCTGCGGGCTGGGACAATTTGCTCAAAAAATTCGCTGTAAACCCAGAAAGTCGCAAACAGCTTGATGATGCAGGCATGTTAGTGACAAATGATAATGGCCGAGTCTATGACCGCTTTAGAGAGCGTGTCATGTTCCCAATTCGGGATAGGCGCGGTCGTGTGATTGCCTTCGGTGGGCGCGTATTAGGAGATGCTCTCCCTAAATACTTAAACTCCCCCGAAACAGATATTTTCCATAAAGGCCGTCAGTTATTTGGCCTCTATGAAGCAACACAAAACAGTAATGAATTATCAAAATTACTGGTAGTTGAAGGCTATATGGACGTTGTTGCACTTGCTCAGTACGATATCCGCTATGCGGTTGCTTCACTTGGCACATCAACAACCTCAGAACATATTCAGTTACTTTATCGTTCAACAGATACGGTTATTTGCTGTTATGATGGAGACCGCGCTGGCCGAGAAGCGGCATGGCGAGCACTTGAAACAGCACTGCCTTATCTGACTGACGGCCGTCAATTGCGTTTTATGTTTTTACCCGACGGTGAAGACCCAGATTCATTAGTACGAAAAGAAGGCAAAGACGCTTTTGAGCAACGTATGAAAGATGCTCAAACCCTTTCTGCTTTTTTATTTGATTCACTTGTGCCACAGGTAGATTTAAAAACACAAGAAGGGAAAGCAAAATTTAGTAAACTGGCTATCCCTTTGATTAAACAAATACCTGGTGAAACACTGCGCCTTTATATGGCACAAGAGCTAGGAAATTTTATTGGTATACCGGATATTTCTCAAGTTCTTGCTATGATTGATAGAGAGAGCACAGAACAAGTTAACTATCAGGCGCCCAAATTAAAACCAACCACAATGCGAATACTTATCGCGCTGTTGGTACAGAATCCGAACTTTTCGGAACTTGTTCCCTCGTTAGAGGGAATTGCCCATATTCAAATGCCGGGGCTTTCTCTATTTCAGGAATTGGTCGATGTCTGCCGTTCCACCCCCGGAATGTCAACTGGGCAGTTGCTAGAGCGTTATCGTGATAATAAATTTGCGAAACAGCTTGAAAAACTCGCAACGTGGAACGATATAGAAATAGAGGAGATAGCGGAAAATACTTTTATAGATGCCTTAAACCATCTATTTAACAGCGCACTCGACGAACGTTTTGACTACTTAATAGCAAAAGAACGAACTGAAGGGCTGACCCCAGAAGAGCGCGAAGAAGTCCGCTTAATCACTCTTTCTAGAGTGAAAACATAGTATCAACCCAAAACAGAATTAGTATTTTAAACGGCTTAAGTGCCGATAAACACAAGGCAGATGCCTGTAAAATGCTACGAAAAATAAAGGGCGTAGCAAATAATAAATGTTCCCTTTGTATGTTCTTGTTGGCCGAATGTTTCGCCGACCGACACCAATCTAAATACTCAGAAGTGTGGATACCGTCTTATGGAGCAAAACCCGCAGTCGCAGCTTAAGCTACTCGTAACCAAGGGTAAAGAGCAAGGTTACTTAACCTATGCTGAGGTCAACGACCATCTGCCGGAAGATATCGTCGATTCAGATCAAATCGAAGATATCATTCAGATGATTAATGACATGGGCATCCAGGTCATGGAAGAAGCACCTGATGCCGATGATTTAATTTTGGCTGAAAATACTTCCGATACTGATGAAGATGCAGCTGAAGCCGCTGCACAAGTGCTGTCCAGTGTTGAAAGTGAAATCGGCCGTACAACCGACCCTGTCCGCATGTATATGCGCGAAATGGGAACCGTCGAGCTTCTCACTCGAGAAGGCGAAATCGACATTGCAAAACGTATCGAGGATGGGATAAATCAGGTTCAGTGCTCTGTAGCTGAATACCCTGAGGCTATCACCTATCTTCTTGAGCAGTATGACCGTGTTGAAGCAGGAGAAAGCCGTTTATCTGATTTAATCACCGGCTTTGTTGACCCTAACGCGGAAGAAGATCTCGCACCAACAGCGACTCACGTTGGCTCTGAATTACCACAAGAAGAGCTTGATAAAGACGATGACGAAGACGAAGAAGATGAAGACGGCGATGACAGCGATAGCGATGACGATAACAGCATCGATCCTGAATTAGCGCGTCAAAAATTCTCTGATCTTCGTGAGCAATATGAAAAAACGCGTCAACATATTAAACAATATGGTCGTAGTGACGCGAAAACGGCTGCCGCTATCGAGCAGCTTTCCGAAGTATTTAAAGAGTTCCGTTTAGTTCCTAAGCAATTTGACTATTTGGTCAATAACATGCGTGAAATGATGGACCGAGTTCGCTTACAAGAGCGTACCATCATGAAACTGTGTGTTGAACAATGTAAAATGCCGAAGAAAAACTTCATTACTTTATTTAGTGGTAATGAGACCAGTGAAACTTGGTTAACTGCTGCAAAAGCAATGAACAAGCCTTGGTCAGAAAAATTACTTGAAGTTGAAGAAGAAATTCTGCGTTGCCTACAAAGACTGCGCCAAATTGAAGAAGAAACGGGTCTGACAATCGAACAAGTTAAAGATATCAACCGTCGTATGTCTATCGGTGAAGCGAAAGCACGCCGTGCGAAAAAAGAGATGGTTGAAGCAAACTTACGTCTGGTAATTTCTATTGCTAAGAAATATACCAACCGTGGCTTGCAGTTCCTTGACCTGATTCAAGAAGGTAACATCGGTCTGATGAAAGCCGTTGATAAGTTTGAATATCGCCGTGGCTATAAGTTCTCAACTTATGCGACTTGGTGGATCCGTCAGGCTATCACGCGTTCAATCGCTGACCAAGCACGTACTATTCGTATCCCGGTTCACATGATTGAAACTATCAACAAGCTGAACCGTATCTCTCGTCAAATGCTGCAAGAAATGGGCCGTGAGCCATCGCCAGAAGAACTGGCAGAACGCATGCTAATGCCGGAAGATAAAATTCGTAAAGTACTGAAGATTGCTAAAGAACCGATTTCAATGGAAACCCCTATTGGTGATGATGAAGATTCACATTTAGGTGATTTTATTGAAGATACCACTTTAGAACTGCCTTTAGACTCTGCAACATCAGAAAGCTTACGCTCTGCAACTCACGAAGTGTTAGCAGGCTTAACCGCTCGTGAAGCAAAAGTACTGCGTATGCGTTTTGGTATCGACATGAATACTGACCACACCCTTGAGGAAGTTGGTAAACAGTTTGATGTTACCCGTGAACGTATCCGTCAGATTGAAGCGAAAGCGTTACGTAAATTACGTCACCCAAGCCGCTCAGAAGTGCTACGCAGCTTCCTTGACGAATAATTGATTCATTTATATCTAAAAACACCTGCTCCGGCAGGTGTTTTTTTATGCTTACTACCCAATATTCGCTAATTCTCTGATTTATTCCTTGCCATCAGACATAACGTTATCAATATCGCTATCGCGCCACCTAACATCGCCAGATTAAAACCGGAAACAAAAGCAGAACGCGTTGCCTGCTCAATAAATGTTGATGGCATCACCGAGGAAGTTTGAATCAAACGTTCGATTTCCTGTGCCGACAACATCATGGCCAGCTTGTTATCCTGTAATAGCTGCTCTACAGCGCGATGTGTCATCAATGTCCCTAAAAAAGCAATGCCAAGGGTCATACCTGTTTGCCTTAATGCGTTCATGACCGCAGAAGCAATACCAGAATAGGCCTTATCAACACTCGCCATAACCAGTGCCCCAATTGCTGGGGTAGACATCCCCATTCCAGCCCCCAAAATAAATAAGGTTATCGCAATAGGAATATAAGGTGTTTCAGTATTCACACGAGTTAATAATAATGAAGCCAATGCAATTAAAATAAAACCCAAAATCATGAGGTTTCGCACGCTTAAACGGCGAGACAGTTTACCAAAAGAAAATGAAAAAATAGCCATGGCAATAAACTCAGGAGCCATGCGGATCCCGGCTTCAAATGCCCCCCACCCTTGGCCTTTTTGCAAAAATAGTGCGATGAAGAATACATTACTGTAAGTTGCAAAACCCAAAGCAAAAGACGCCATATTATATTGAAAGAAAAAAGGATTTTTTTTGAATAAAAAAAGCGGTAATAATGGCCGAGTTACGTGAAGTTCAACCCAAATAAACCCTAAGCATGCAAAAATCGCAATGATTAACCCACTCAATGTGAGGTAACTGCCCCAACCGTGTTCTCCAGCTTCGATTAAAGCAAAAGTTAACCCACCTAACGCAATGATACTTAAAACTTGTCCCATTGGATCTAATGCGGCTTTATCTGGATCTGCACTTTCTTGTATACCTAACCAGCCTAACAGTAATGTCAGTAGTCCAATCGGGATATTAATTAAAAATATCGTTGTCCAATCGAAGCTATCGACTAAAAAGCCCCCTAAAATAGGACCGATAATTAACGAAAGTGCACTCACTGCTGACCAAATACCAATAATTCTGATGCGCTCGATATCATTCGAGAAAGCTTGCGTAATAATAGAAAGTGCCCCTGGAATTAAAGCAGCAGCAGCGACTCCTTGGATAACCCGCCCCGCTATCAACATGTGTGGCGACGCAGAAAATGCACAAATTGCAGATCCTAGAGTAAAGATAACAATCCCTGTTAACCAAATTTTTTTACGCCCATAACGGTCGCTTATCGGGCCAACAGATAGGATCAACGCTGACAGACATAACGCATAGGCGTCAATAATCCATTGTAGCATTGACATATGAGCCTTGAGGTCACGCCCAATAGCAGGTAGTGCAACATTTACAATACTGATATCTAACGTTGCCATAAAGGTACCCAAGCAAACTGCTAGGATCAAAAAAAGCCGTCTCATTTTTTATACCTCATCATCGATCATAGCAATATGATAATATTCGACCGACCGACGGTCAATAAAAATGAGAATAGATATCATTTATCACTTATATTTTTTTACTCTTTGAAAAAACGGCCTTTAGCCGTTTTATTCTTATTTTAATCCGTTTGAGTTGAAAGTACCGGAGTTTCATGTAGATAAACCCAATAACATTTCTCCGCTTCCACTCTAATGCAAACAACGGAAGTTCGTAATGTTTCTATATCACTAATTTGCTGTTTCTCTTGATATTGAATCCAGCAATAGCCATTATCCTCTCTTAATGGAACCAGATTAGTACATCTTGTCGTAAATGATGCTCGAGTCCCAATATTTTGGCTAAATAACGTGGTGACGTCATTTAAACCAATGCAATAGCCTTGTATTGTGACCATTTTGAAGTTGTCATCAAAACTGCTTAATAAAAGAGATAAGCTTTTATCGCTATTTCGTCCCTTAAATACATCTTCAATTAAAACATGTAAATCCACTACGCTTTGCAGCGCTCTTTTCATTGTTTCACTCATTTTGTTTCACTCATTTATTTTTCCTTGATCACTGAAATTAATGAAAGTAACCCGAGTATTGATGCGATAAAAAACGTATATTGATAACGTATTAAATCATTCGAGAAAGTCGTTAAGCTAAATATAGAAATAAATACGACTGCACCAACACTAAATGCGACTTGTCGATTAATATTCCACAATACGCTACCTTGAAGTAAATCTTTGTCTTTAAAATCCATTAACGAGCTAATTTGTGCAGTATTGGCGCTCAATCCCCCCCCATCCCCATCAATAAATAAGCGATTATTAATAAACTGAGCTGGTTTGAAGATGAAACCCAATAAAGCAGAAAAATACCAAAGCTATGCAGTGTAATACCAATAATAAATAATCGCTTTTTTCCTATCTGCAAATAAAGGCGTCCACCGGTTAGCATTGATATTACTGCCCCCAATGCATATAGCACCATAAATAGCCCGGTTTGTGCAGCACTGAACCCCATATTTTCTTGTAGATTAAAAATATTGAGTAAATTAACTCCCGTAAAAATACCGGGAACAGCATAGTAAATAATAAAAGCGTTGCGTAGGTTGGAATTCTTTAATAACTGAAAATTTAAAATAGGTTCTCGGCATTTTTTAGCGTATTTAAGGTAAACAATAAATACGAGGGCTGAAGTAAAAAAACTCACCAAAGCCAATAATAAATTGTGATAATCATTATAAAAAGAGAATGATAATAATAGGCTTAACAAACTTAAACTCACCATTATTAATCCCAAAATATCTGGTTTTTCTCTTATTTTTACTCCTTCATTTTTTATCCAACTCCAGGCTAGTACTGCTGTTAGTAATGAGAAAGGCAAATTAGAATAAAACACCCAATGCCAAGACAGAGAATCAATAATTAGGCCGCCAATTGCAGGCGAAAATGCGGGAGCAATTAACGCTACAGTCATAATCAATGTTGATATACGCTGGCGATCATTATTGGGAAATAATGCGAAAACTAACGCCTGACCTACCGGAATTAATAACCCTCCTGCTGCACCTTGGATAAAGCGCCAAAAAATTAAGCTATAAATTGAACCACTGCTTCCACTAAACCAAGCAGCAACAGAAAAAAGTAACATGGAATAACACAGTAATTTTTGATTGCCTAACCTACCTGCTAGCCATAAGCTGATTGGCATCACTAAAACTAGACCTAAAATATAGGCATTGGCAACCCATGCAACTTGAGATTGGCTTACTGAAAAGGACGATGCAATATCAGGTAATGCTATCGCTGACATAAAAATGTTAATACAATCAATAAAGAAACCAAGTAAAAATACTGTGGCAATTTTGTATCGATAAGTCATGGACTTCCTCCGGTGGCAAAGAATAAGTTTTAGTCCTTTCTTTGTCGATACAAGGGAGGTAACATGATTGTTTAATAAATAAGAACAATCATTGTTATTATGCAAAAAAATCTCAAAAAGATTATCAGTTTTCTACAAGTTGTTGATTCGGGCTCATTCACTAAAGCCGCAGATATTTTAGGGCTAAGCCGTTCTATGGTGAGTGTCGATATCAAACAATTAGAAGCTCAGCTTAATGTAAGCTTGCTAACACGAAATACGCGAAATATTGCATTAACAGAGGTGGGAAAACATTTTTATGACGACTTTAAACGTATTCAAAGTCAAATAGATGAAGCTTTCGAAAAAAGCCAAAATTTAGGAACTAATATTGTAGGTTTGCTGCGCTTTTCATCAACAAGTGAATTTGGCCAACGTTTTATTTTGCCACTACTACCTGAATTTTGCCGCCTTTATCCTAAGCTAAGGTTACAGTATTCATTTAACTCATCCTTAGATGACCTTATCACAGAGAAACTCGATTTATCTATTCGGTTAGGTAATTTAAAAAATTCATCCCATAAAATGAAAAAACTGAGTGAATATGAAATTTACTTAGTTGCCACCCCTGAATTTCTAAAAAAACACCCAATCAAACAACTCACTGATTTAGCAAATGTTCCATGGATTAACCATGCGCTATTAAACTGGCAAGATCCTCAATATTTTTTACAGAATTCAAAAAATGAAAAATATTACTTACCTTTAATTAAAAACCAATATGAGTCTAATTCTGCCGCCGTTATTCACCATATGGTGTTAGCCTCATTAGGTATTGCAATATGCCCAGCTTGGATGGTTGATGATGACTTGCGGTATGAACGCTTAGTTCATGTATTACCTGAATACCGTTTGCCGAAACAAAATATTCAATTACTTTACCCAAATACTTTTGTTTTACCGGCTAAGACACGTGCATTTATCGATTTCTTAACCGATAAATTAGCGGCAAAGAAATAAAGATAGGTCGGTTCAATGTTTCTAAAATAGAGATTTCTAATCTACCACAGTATAATAGCTATTTTCCTAATCGGAAATGGCTATTATGCCCTCCATGGCATAATAGTTTGCTTTATTTCTTAGATGCTAAATAATCTTGTAGAGTGCCTTCCGGCTTTTTCTTACAAAACTCAACAATCTGAGGGACTTCGGCAACACTTTGCTCTGTTAGCGCAACATAATCTCCACCTTTAAATTGCGTTTCTTGATTTGTTACCCATAACGCAATAGGTGCCCAGCTCTGAGAGTCTAAATTAATAAATTGCTGGCAAGTCATATTTTCAGGTGTAACCGTATTTTTGTCTGCCGCCATTGAGTTAAATGAAATTGTAGATACAGCAAGTAATACGCTAGATATAATAACCTTTCTCATTTTGAACTCCTTTGAAAATTAAAAACACAGAATCATGTGCCGGAATATTATTAGCATATTATTTATGGAACTTACATATTCTAATTTTGATGATTAAATTTATACCGAGTCAAAAATTCGAATAATAAATAATAAAAACAAATAACTATGAACAATTACTTAATTAGACCATCAATATACGATATATTTTTTTATAAAAAAGCCACTTATACAAAGTGGCTATGATTATTTAATTAGACTGTTTTTACTTCCATCTCAGCAGGATCTTTAATTGGTTCATTAACAAAGAAGAAATAAACCAATGATGCTAGGAATGCGACAGTTGCACAAACCACAAGGGCTAAGGTAAATGAATGTGTTTGGTCAATAATAATACCGGTAATAATCGGAGCAAACGACCCTCCAATAAAACCACCGAAATTTTGAATGCCACTCACAGAAGTGATTAAGCGAGAAGGCACTGAAACTAAAATCAATCCCCAAGCAGAAGTCCCCGCAAAGTGAATAGAAAATAGTGCCATACTAATACACGCAACGGCTGAAAAGGTACTGTCAGTATAAGCGGCAGGCAATGTAAACATCGCAGCGAATAACAAGCCTAAGCAAATCATCCACTTACGGCTTTTCATTTTGTCAGCACCGCGTTTCACCACATAGTCTGCAACAACACCATTTACCAGCATTCCCAGCGCACCAAATAAAAAGGGTATTGCTGCAACCCAGCCGGTTTTTTCTAGACTTAAACCTCTGGAGTTTTCAAGATAAGCAGGCAACCATGTGAGGTATAACCAAACCATATAACCCACACCATTAAACCCAATGATCATTCCCCATAAAGAACGTTGTTTAAATAATGACGCCCATTCCTTGAAAGAAACTTTATTCGTTGAAGATGGTGGAGCACCGTCATTTAAATAGTTTAATTCATCATCTGTTAATTCTAATTGTTCACGATTACGATAGAAAATAAACCAAAGTATAGACAGAATAATCCCACTAATACCGATAATAATAAACATTGTACGCCAGCCAAAAGCTAACATTAATGCAATGAGCAAAGGTGGCGCTAATGCTTGAGCTAGAGTAGAGGACATATTTACAATCCCCATTGGCAGACCACGCTCACGGATATTATACCAATCATTAACGACTTTAACGCCTGTCGGTAAATGCGGTGCTTCACCAATACCTAAAATAACCCGTGCAATAATTAAATGGGTAAATGAAGATAATAGCCCTGTCACGGTTTGTGCTAATGACCATAAGAACAAACCGAAGCCATAGATCTTTTTAACCCCAAAGCGTTCCATTACCATACCTATAGGTAGTTGGCATAACGCATAGCCAAATGAAAATACCGATAACAATAATCCCATTTGGGTTGCACTAAATCCTAATTCTTTACTTATTGTAGAGTTAGCAATAGAGAGTGATGCTCTATCTAAAAAATTAATGATACCTGCTATCAACAAAAATGTAAGCGCAATAAGCTGCCAGCGCTTTAGCCTTTTACTCGCATGTAGTGACATAATTAAGTACCTTTAAGACGTAACAGGACCCTGCGGAATAATATTTACTCCGCAGATTTATTTTATTAATAATCTTTATTTTTTATCTATTATTTACGACTTTAACTTTAATATTAATTCTATTTCCACTGGCGTATCAAAAGGTAATGTATTCGTACCGATTGCTGAACGTGCATGCTTACCTTTATCACCGAGTATTTCAATTAAAAAATCTGAAGCTCCATTCATGACTTGTGGTTGGTTTTTAAAATCATTAGTACTTTGTACAAAACCTAATAATTTTATACATTCATCAATTCTATCTAAATCTCCTAAATATGCTTTCAACGAGGAAAATATATTAACAATGCACTGTTTTGCTGCTTCTTGACCTTGCTCGACTGTTAATTCTTTACCTAATGTACCACTATAAATTAAAACGCCATCTTTTTGGCAATCATGGCCTGATGTATATAATAAATCCCCATACTGCTTAATGGATACATATGAAAATTTTGGTGCCCCTGGTGTGGCAAGTTTAATCCCTTTATCTTCTAATTTTTTTTCAATATTCATTCAATTTTCCTATTTATTGAGCAAGATATTAGCCATGTCATAATAAATTTCCGCAGCAAGGTATAATTCTTTTATTTCAACAAACTCATCTTTAACATGAGCTTGAGCTAATCCCCCTGGCCCCATAATAAGTGTAGGGATCTCACTGGTAACCGAGAAAAAAGGCGCCTCACATGTCGCTTCAAATATTTCTGGTTGCGCTGTTTTTTCTGTAAAACGGCTCACTGTATCTAATGCAACTTTAGTTAATTCGTGATCTACTGGGATATCTGAAGCGGGAATAAATAAGTAATTATCTAAGTGATAATCTATCTCTTCACCTTTATTATATTGCGCAATAGCTTGATGCAATCTCGCCTCTATTTCTTGCTTTTCTTCCCCTGGAACGAGTCTTCTATCTATTTCAATATCACAATGCTGCGGAACGATATTCGGAGCTGTACCACCATTTATGGTGGTAATAATCATTGAAGCATTTCCTAATAGTGGGTGACTAATTTCCTCAACAGAAGTGCGATGTTGCTCTATCGCAGGTAGTATTTTGGCCATCTTAGAAATGGCACTATCAGGATAACGAGTTTTTGCTGCATGACCCGCGGTGCCTTTAGTACTTAAGTTATAACGGCTAACGCCTTTATGTGCGATACAAACACCAAGAGACGTTGGTTCACCAATAATGGCATAATCTGCAGAAATTCCATCTTTAATGTAATGCAGCATGCCAAGATTAATTCTCTCCTCATCCACATTAAATACTAATGTTAAATTACCTGAAAATGCATCTTGATTACGCTTTAATAATGTTGCCGCATACATCATTGCAGCAACACCAGACTTCATATCTGCGGCTCCTCGCCCAAAAACTTTGCCATCTTTAATCACTGGGTCGAATGGCTCGGTGCTCCAACCACAACCACAAGGCACAACATCTATATGACCGTTGAATAATAAATGTTTACCTTTTCCTGAACCTTTTAAATGTGCAATAACATTTGGACGTCCAGGAGCAACCTCTTGCATTTCAACATCAATATTTTCTTGTTTAAAGTAGTGATATATAAATTCAGCAACTTGTTGTTCTTCCCCTGGTGGGTTTTCAGATTTATGCCGAATTAAGGCACAAAGAAGCTCTAGCAACTCATGTTGTTGCTGTTCATTTAATTTATACATTTTATTCTCCGATATTTAATATCGTGCGTCTGGTATAATAATATGGTCTATTTCATTATTATTTAATGCATATATTTTGTTTGTTAAGTTAGGAATAACACAACTGTGATTCGGTATAATATTTAATACATCACCAATATTTAATTTAATTTGTTTTGGGTCATAGCGAAGATAGCCATGCTCTTCATTTAATTTAACTAGTTTTATATTTGGGTCTTCCACTATATAACCAAACCCTGGTTCTGCGGATTGATCAGAAGTTAATGTTTTTGTCCCTGCATCTACTGTTGCATACCCCTCAATAGGAATACTCACAACCGTTGTTCTTATTGTTAAAGCGCAATCTTCAGGCGTATAAATACCACCATAGATAGCATTCATATCGCCAAAAATAAAGTTCCCAGCCCGTGACTCTGTAATCCCTTTTAATTCATCAGCATAGAATGAAGATAATGTTGAGCCGCCAGATGTCCGAGGCGCTTCGATACCCAATTTCTCTAACCGTTTTTGGCAAGATAATAAAAGCTCTGCTTCTGCTTTTGCCGCTTTACGTATTTCAGGCTCTGTACGGTATTGGTATATTGTTCCTGCATAAGTAAATACACCAATAATTTTCAAATTAGGTAATTTTTGTATTGCCAGTGCAAATGGCTCTAAGTCATCTAATTGAATTCCTTCTCGGTGAGCACCATAATCAACAGCAATATAGACCTCAATAATTTGGTTTTCTTGCTTTGCTGCTGCTGATAATTGTTCAGCACCTTGTAGGCTATCAATAATTGTTCTTAATCTGATTTTTTTAGCTAACTCAATAAATTGCTTGCACTTTTGTTCACCGATCATTGGGTAAGCAAGTAGAATATGATCAATTCCGCCTTCCGCCATAACTGTCGCTTCTTGCAATGTGGCACACGTAATTCCTTTTGCACCACAGGCAATCTCAAATTTTGCTAATTCTACTGATTTATGCGTTTTTATATGTGGCCAGTGTTCAATATCTTGCTGTGTTAGCTTGCCTGTCATGCCTCTGACATTTTTTTCAAGTTGCTGTAAATCTAAAGCAACATAAGGCGTTATTGGCATAAAAACCTCTCTTATTCTTCATTATTGTCTTCCCCTTTTAATTCCGCTAAATAGGTATAAAGGGTATATTTGGAAATATTTAAAAATTCACAGATTTTCTCACCTGCTTTTTTGATTAAGAACGCACCTCTATCATCAAAGAATTTAATTGCATCCATTTTTTCTTTTTTTCCCATATTGATGACGGGGACTTTAATAACCTGCATACATTCTTGAATAAGGTGATCTAATATTTCATTAACGTCCGTGACAAAAACTTCCTTAACCGTATCCTGCTCAATGCTATTGCGCTGTGTAATGCCTTGAATAGCTTTTTCTGCAGCAATAAATTCTGAAATATCTTGATTAATACAAAGTGCCCCAGAAACTTTGCCAGTTTCATCACGTAAATAGATTGAAGTTGAACGCAACATTTTCCCATCTTTGGTTTGGGTAAAATAATTGTATTTGTCGCCATCAACATCAGTGCCGCGCAATACCTCAAGCCCTAAATTACTACTTGGGTCTCCCACCTTTCGCTTCGTTACATGACCATTAATAATTGCAACAATACTGCTTTCTAGCCCTTTACTATGGTCATGTAATACCACTTCACAAGTGTCGCCAAATTGGCCCGCAATCCCTTTCATAACTGCCAATAACATTTCAAAGTTGTCTTGGATAATTTTCATTTTCTACCAAACTTATTTTAAGCCTAACTAAATATTAGTTAGATCATAATGGAGACTCAATCAAGATTTGAGCAATTTGTGATCTATATCTTGATTCTAGCTAACAAATTTTTAGTTGCCATGACTAACATAGCAATAATCCCAGTTTATAAAAAAACTGGGAGATAAGATAGAACAAGGGATTTCAGAGAGTTTGTTAATGAATGGAAAGCTATATAGAGATAAACTAGCCGCCTAACTTTTTGTTAGTTTCTATTCCCGACAAAAAGTTAGCGATCCTATTTTTATAGATTCACCCAGAACACCCCCGTTTCTCGGATCTCTGTAAACTGCTTTTGAAAGTCAATTAAGTTTTGTTCTGGATTTAATGCGCTAAATCGCTCTGGATGCATAAATTTAGCCATAGCTTCAATGGCAAATATGTTCATCGGATTGTTGTAAAAATTATGGTAAATCGCCATAACGCGCTTTTCTTTAACTGCCGTTAATGATGAAATCCCTTGCCTATCCATTAATACCGATAACTGCTTCTGCACGTTAGCTTTATCTGCATTATATCCTAAGCTTACTGCGAGCGAGCGACGATTAAAATTGTGCCAATCAGCGCCAGTCAGTAAATAGAATTCTGGGTTTAATGTAATAATATTCTCAATGGAGCTTTCAGCCCCTTTTGCAGGAAAGCTATCTGCAACAAGATTATTTCCACCTGCCAAGGATGCTAAAACACCATAACCTGAACGCCCATAAAGCTGACAGCAACTATCCGCAAATAGCCCGGCATTTGCTTCAATCAAAACAGTTGGAAATGGCTGAGATAGTTGGCTTTCAATGGCCTCTAATTTCTCTTGATACAGCGTTGCAAACTGCCCCGCTCTTTCTTGTGTTCCTAATAATTCTCCTAATAATAAAATGCTTTTCGGCGTATTTTTCGCAATATCCATTCGAAAATCAATAAAAATGACTTGGATACCTGCAGCTTCGAGTTGCGGTAAAATTTGACTATCACGCATCGCACCATAATTAGCCTTATGCATAACTACCACATCAGGCATTAACTCGATCAACTTTTCCACTTGGAGACCGGCTTCACGTGTTTTCTTTAACGTGGGTATTTTGCCTAATTCAGGCAACACACTGAAATAAGCTTGTTTTAAATCTGGTGCGTATTGCGTAAGCGAATCACTCCAACCCGCAATGCGTGATATCCCTTCTTTACCAGCAGCAATATCCACTGGCAAAATATCACGGCTATCCACCAAAAATAATTTTTCGACGGGAAGATTAACAGTAACTTCACGACCTTGTAAGTCAGTGATCACCGTTGATGTTTTTGCCTGCGACCAAAAACTGAGCAAGCAAAATAACCCTATAAGAAATGATTTCATGGAATATCTCATTACTTTTTATTGCTAATAATCTGCTAGAAATAAGCCACTAATACATAGTGACTTATTTTCAATTAATTAAAATGTCACACTGTAATTAAGGGCAAAGGTTCGGCCACGGCCTTTATAATCGTACAGGTTTGCAGCTCCGTATTTCGGGCTATATAAACTTTGTGCCCGCTGCCCCCAAATTGTGGAGTAATTTTTATCTAGTAGGTTTTCCACTGCAAAGCTGACTTTACCCACTGGCAGCATATAACTTCCTAATAAATCAACGGTATTATAACCATCAAGTTTCTTACCTGCCGCATCCGTTAAATTGAATGTTTGTTGGCTTTGTAAGCGTAGTGCCCAATCATTCGGTTCCCAACCAATATAAGCATTCACTTTTGACGGGCTCGCGAAGTCAACACTCCATTTTTCCCAGCTACCATCCACTTTAGTTTCTGATTTTTGTAGATTGAAATTACTTCCTACACTCCAATCTGAATCAGCAAAGAAGTAATCCACCGCGCCTTCAACCCCATAAATACGGCGTTTATCGGTTTTCATATAGATGGTCATATCATCTTTATTAATACCATAACTTCTATCAGACAACGAATAATAGGTGGCAACTTGTGTGCGCAGGTTTTCCCCTGTGTAACGCCATCCTAACTCAAACGAGTTAACCTTAATTCCTTTTACCTTGGTATCATTAATGTTAACACTTTTATTGAGATGGTAGTGGCCATTGGCATCTGGGGTCTTCGCATAGTCACCTGTTCCGTAATACTTAGCAATATCAGGAATTTCAAAGCCTTGAGAGAAATTAAACCATGTTTGTTGCTCTTCAGTTAGGTTAACCAGCAGCCCTGCATTAAACAGTAAGTTGTTGTAATCCGTTTTCCCACCCGGTACTGCATCCGCTGATTTACCTTTACCATTAGCAATCGCTTCTTGCTGCGCATAACCAATAAAATCATCCACTTTATTTTCAGTATATTGGTAACGCACACCACCGCTTAACGTGAACATCGGCGTAATGTCATAACTGCTTTGTAAAAATGTCGCCATATTGGTGGTGGTATAACTTGGATAGCGGCCGATTTGGAAAGCTTTAGTTAAATCCATTCCTCCTGATTCTTTCGCTTTATCTAAATCAAAAAACATTTGATTCGCACGAAATTGCTCATGCTCTGCATCCACACCATAAGTTAACGTTAATTCATCGATAGGTTGGCTATTGAATGTCAGCTTGGTTCCATAAAAATTGGTTTTTTGATCCGATGAGCTGATACTTGTAACATCCTTGCCAGTCAAGGTTGGGAAGGGATAAAACTTTTGTGATTCATCACGATAATAAACTTGAGCAACAAAATCTTGCCCAAACACATCTGCATTTGAATACTGTAAATTGAGCAAATTGCGCTCAGTTCCTGGCAAACGATCAGAGCTTAATTTACTGCTGTTATAAGCTTCACCTTGTCCTTTAACCGCGGAAAAGTCTTTTCCTAAATAGAGGCCGTGTTTACCATCAGACTCACTTTTATAATGCTGATAAACGGCTTGAAGCTGTTGTTTTTCATCGATTTTGATAGTACCTGATGCCATCACGTCAAGACGATCAGAAAATTGCAGCCCTGTTTGGGTATTATCAATATTAATCGCATTGCCTTTGCCATCATACCAACCGCCATAGCGTTGATAAGCAACAGAAATTCGTCCGTGAGCGTTCTCATTACCACCACTTACTGCTGCGGCAACATTTTCATCGTGATCTTTACCATTGTTAAAGCCTGTTTTTCCACCTAATTGCAGAGAAACCTGTTTTTCTTCTTGGCCTTTTTTCGTCACGATATTAATCAAGCCACCACTACTGCCACCGCCGTACATCGCCGTTGCACCTGAAATAACCTCGATATGATTGATATTAAAAGGATCGATGGAATCTAATTGGCGACTATCACTACGAGAAGAGTTAAGGCGTACCCCGTCCACCATCACAATCATTGAACGGCCACGCATATTCATGCCATAGTTTGTCCGCCCTTGGCCACTGACACTCATTCCTGGAATAAGCTGCGCTAAAATATCTTTTAACTCTTTTCCACCTTCAGCTTGCTGTTCAATTTCAGCATTATCAATCACCCATGTGGTTTGCGCCATTTCTGAAACGGTTTTATAACCACGTGTAGCGGATACGGTTATGGATTCTTCTTTTTTATCAGCGGCAAATACGGAGGGGGAAATAAAAGGGAAAAAGCAAGGAGAGATAATAAAAAAATGCTTTATTTTCATTAAATTAAACCTTTACATTATTAGAATTGCTGTTATTGAATCTAAAAAATAAATCACAATGCATGATTAAATTACTATTTATTATTTTATCAAATAATTATTATCAACAGTAACTAAGAATCAAGATAAATATAAGAATTATTATTATTAGCAATATAAAATATAAGGTTATTCAACATAAAAATACAAATCACGCATCCCTGCGTAAGATCTTCCTATAGGTTACTTCACGCTAACGACTGCAATATAATTCAATTTTCCACGATTTTGCCGAAAATGACGGAACATACGCAAAAATTGAGGACGGTTTTCTTTCTTCAATGCATTGCGGATAATCTTTAGCGCACCGAATACACCTTCATCGTAAATTAACCCTTTTGGCGATAATAGCGTCATTGGGCCAGTATGGGATACCACTTGCTGAAAGCCCACTTGTTGGAATAATTCCACCCACTGTGTTTCCGGTAATGGTTGCGCTTTGACATTAATCGCTTGTTGCATTTGAGAAACGACATTTTGGACAGCTTGGGCATCCTTAAATGCAATATCATGGGTTAATAAACATCCGCCTGGCTTTAGTACTCGATAGTACTCCTGCAATAGCTTTGCTTTCGCTTTATCAGCGTACATGGTTAGCATGGCTTCATTAATGACCACATCAAAACTGTTATCCTCAAACGGTAATTTCGATGCATCTGCCATTTGAATTGTCACTAATTCTGTTAACCCTTTATTCGCAACGTTTTTTTGTGCTTGTGCAAGCGCCTGTTTGTCCATATCAATACCTGTAATATGGCAATGAAATTGAGAGGCAATTTCAATAGCTGTGGTTCCCATATTACACGCAACTTCAAGAACTTGGCTGTTCTTATGTAATCCTGATTGGCTAAGTAACCACTCGGTTGCTTCTTTCCCTCCTGGGCGTAGGCGTTTTTTCCCCAAACGAGCTAGAAATTTGTGCCCTGCTTCATGGGCAGTAAATGATTGGTCCATTTGCACCTCCAAGTTAGTGTGTACAAGCCATTTCAGGCTCACGTAACATAACTAACAGCATTTTTGCGGGTTCAAGTGCATCTACCGCATGAGGGATATTAGCCGGCATTCTGACAATTTCCCCAGGTTTAGCCGTCACTGGCTTACCTTCGATGGTGAGTTGTAAACTCCCTTCAACAACCATCACAATGGCGTCAAAAGGGGCGCTGTGTTCAGAGAGCGCTTGGCCTTTATCAAAAGCAAATAAGGTGATATTCCCCCCACCATTTTTCGCTAATACACGGCTTGCAATACCTTGTTCGGTATAATTAATTAACTGATTGATAATCAGCGCTTCTGCGGGTGTTATTGTGTTATTGCTCATCGTTTATATTCCTTAATTTAATCATTTTCATTCAGTTATCTAAATAGCGGAATGACCCCTTGGGTCTGCCGGCCTTGATAGTCTATTGGCGTAATTGCAACAGGTAATTGGTACAGTTGTGTCAGGTTTTCTTCCGTTAAAATTTGTTCAGTTTCACCAAATAAACAGCCGCTACTGTTAAACAGCAATAATGAATAGTCAGCGATATGCAGCGCATGCTGTGGATAATGACTCGTAAATAAGATGGTCATTCCGCGATGTATGGCTAAATCACGTAAAACGCTGAGCACACTGTCTTGGTTGGCAAGATCCAACGCGGATGTCGGTTCATCCAGAATCAAAATTTTTGGTTCACTGGCTAATGCTCTCGCAATCATAACCATTTGTTTTTCCCCTCCACTGAGACAGTTAAAGGGTTGGCCCGCAAAATTACTTATGCCTAAGTATGCTAAACACCGCTCTACAATTTGGTTATCTTTTTCATTGGGTGAGGCATACCACGGCAAGTGACGAATACGCCCGAGACTCACCATGGTGCGAACAGAATAATGAAATAGTGAACCACTAAGCTGTGGAACATAAGCGACGGGGGCATTTAGTGAAATATTGCCAGTGGCTCCTTTTTGTAAACCGAGCAAGAGTTTTAATAAGGTGGTTTTTCCACGGCCATTCGGCCCTAAAATCGCGCCAATGCTGCCTTTGGGCTGCTGAAAAGTTAAATTCGTAAATAACTGGCGCTGTGCAATTTTGAAATTAAGGTGTTCAACTTGGATCATAAATCGGCCACCTTTTTATTTAATGTATGGATCAGTAGTGCAAAAATGGGGGCACCGATTAGTGCGGTGATCACACTTAATGGAATTTCCGCATTCGTCATACTGCGGGCAAAGGTGTCGACAGCTACCATATAAATCCCACCAATAACTGCACTAGCGGGCAGTAATATCCGGTGATCATGTCCTACCACTAGCCGTGCAATATGCGGAACAATCAGCCCTACCCAGCCGATGGTGCCGGATACCGCCACTGTCGCACTAGTGATCAAAGTCACGCTGAGTAACACGGCCCAACGGGTTCTATTAATTTTCATCCCTAAGGCTTGTGCATTTTCTTCCCCTAAGGAGAGCACATTGATACGAAAACGCAGTGCAAAAATGACTAAAACACAGACCATAACAACAGGAAAAACAATATTAAGTTTAAGATAAGACGCACTGGCAAAGCTGCCCATAAGCCAAAAAACAATGGTTTGCAAAGTATTATTAGGGTCTGCAAAATAGGTAATTAACGAAATTAATGCAGCAAAAAAAGCATTAATAATCACCCCCGCAAGGATTAACATTAATAGCTGGCTGCCTTGGCGATTCAAGCCGAGTAAAAAAACTAGCACGATAGCTAACAACCCACCGACAAAAGCCAATGAAATGGTGATCAACAAAGAAGAAAATAACAAAATAGCTAGCGCGCCACCCAATGCGGCTCCAGATGAGACGCCAATAATTTGCGGCCCAACTAATGGGTTACGGAAAATGCCTTGCAAAGCCGCCCCCGCAACCGCCAACCCAGCCCCTGCTGTACCTGCTATCAGAACTCGTGGTAAGCGCACATTTAACACGACATTTTGTTCCGTACGACTATAGTTCCCCATCATCTCGTTACCCAAAATGGTGTCATAGAGAATATGCCAAACCGCAGAAAACGAAACCGGGTAGCGGCCACAACTTAGTGCCAAAACAAACGTCAACAATAGGCAAATGGCGAAAACGAGCCAAAGATATTGGGGCTTACGCATGCGGTTTCCCCATTAAAGAGATGTAGTGCTGGCTATTTTTGTTCATCTCCATTTGCAAAATGCCGTCAATTTGCTCATCAGACACGTCATAGCCATAAAGTTGCTGATATCTCAGGCGAATTTCCTCACGCAATGGCATTTTCATCGTTTCTGGATGAAAAATCATTGATAACCATTGCCAATACAGCGGTGTTTCTTGGTTTGGTGCATCCCAGATAAAACCACCAATAGGAAGCTTATATACGCGCTGGTTTTTCACTGCAGTGACTTCGCTTAACATGGGATTGCGATAAACGTCAGCTGGCGATAACCCCTCTTCGAAATTACCCAATAGAATAATGTCAGGGTCCCAAACAAGAATTTGCTCAATATTGAGCGTTCTTGGCCCAGTGAGGTCGCGGTTTAAACTCACTCCACCCGCCAATGCAAAATCCGCGTTGTTGTGTGATGTTGAGCCAAATGTTTGAATACTCTGGTTAAAATGGGAGAGATACAGAACACGAGGCTGCTGCGCTTCTGGTATTTCAGCGGTAGTTGCTGAGAGTGTATCGACAACTTCTTGGCGCCACTGGATCATCTTCTGTGCTTTATCATTGTGGCCAAGTGTTTGTCCCATTAGGCGAACCCACTCTTGCGTATAGCGTTCTTGCCCATAATCTAACGTAGCAACAGTCAGCCCTGCATCACGCATAGGGGAAATAATATCATCCCCTCGATGACCCCATTGCCATACCAGATCGGGCTCCACATTAAGCAATGCTTCAATATTTGGTGTAAAGTTGTTACCTACGACATTTGAATTCACCTGTAAAACAGAAGAAAACATTTGGCTTAACATGCCATCTCGCGCAGCAACCTTTGCAAAAGGATGCATTCCAACTAATTTTTCACTGCTTTCATCCATACCAACTAACATCGAAGCGGCAGGGATTGGGATCACGACAATACGTTTTGCAGGGGCTGACAAATGAATTTTATCCCCTGACATATCTGTGAAATCAACGGCTTGTGATGCATATACGTTGCCCATCCCCCACAAGGTCAGAAAAACGGCGATGAGTCTAAAAGCATTATTTATCATAGGGTTATTCAGCTCTCTGCTAAGATCTCAATTGATAATGTGTATGATTATCATTTATACTTATGCCATTCTAAGACGGCGTAAGAGGATGACCTATGACATTTGTCAAAAACGTTTTCCCCCATACACAATCACTCAATGCCATAAAATCGTGCTTACTGTTTAATGGGATAGAAGATGAAAAACTGGCATTACTGCTGGAAAATTGTGGCCATATTCGCTTTAAAAGTGGTGAAATCCTGAACCATGAAGGAGAACCATTTAAGCATTGCCCTTTGATGATAAGCGGGCAAATCGAGGTGTATCGCCACACTTATTTGGGCGAGGAAAAAATTTTTGGTTTATTTTGCACAGGGGAAATTGTTGCCATCGCAGCCGTTTTTATGCCACATAACCGCTATCCTATGAGTTTACGGGCAAAAACCGACGGTGAAGCCTTGCTACTCGATAAACGTGATATTTTACGGCTTTGCCATGCCTGCCCACAAATTATGGAAAAGCTACTCATGCGTTTTAGTAGCAAACTGTATGAAAACATTAACCATATTGATTGGCTAACTTCAAGTTCTGCTGAACAACGCTTGGCTGCTTATATTCTTGATTTAAAACATAAACAACTAACTTCAGATATTGTTTTACCTTTATCACGGGGCCAGCTCGCCGCTAAATTAGGCATACGCTACGAAACGCTCAGCCGATTAGTTTCTGGGTGGCGGCAAAAAGGGTTTATTGATATCGAGAAAGACACTGTGCATATCCATAATGAAAACTACTTAACGCAATTATCTATTTCTGCACAGCGCCCATTTTAACAACCACGCATTAACCAATATTAATGCGTTTATTCATTATTAGAAATTATAGGTTACGCCACCATTCACATTAAACCCCATACCGGGGAATAAAGTGCTGTCTTTTGCTGTGACGGTTTGGTTGGCAACCGATGTTGTTGCATAGCGCTCATCGGTTAAATTATCCATCGATAAATACACAGACCACTGCTCTGTAGGCTTATAACTACCTTTCAGCCCCAGTACGGCATAATGTTTACGTTTTTGAATATCAAGGTTGTTTTGGTGGTCAACTGCCATACCCGTAGGTGCCCAATGAATATTAGGCCCAACACTCCAATCCCCAATTTCATATAACACCTCGGCAGCAACAATATTACGTGGAATACCCGCGATATAGTTGCCATTATATTCACCGCCCATGAAACGGAAATCATTATAAGTCCAAGAAACTCGGTAATTGATATCCCCCGGACCTGCGCCAACACGTCCTGTAAGCCCAGCTTCTAAGCCTTGATGGCGAGTTTTCGCGGCATAATTAAACACACCAACGACAGTTCCTGCACTGTCATAAGTGGTAATATACTCATCTTTAATTTGGCTACGGTACAGCGCAAGGCTCCATTTCAACCCATCGGTGACATCGCCTTCTCCCCCAATTTCATAAGTAATGGCTTTTTGTGGTGAGAGTTTCGTCAATTTTCCATTGCTGGAGTTAATAATTTCCCAAAATGTTGCAGGTTCTTCACTCGCACTGATATTAGCAAAGTAACGCTGGCTTTCCGTTGGTCGCCAAATCACTCCCGCTTTTGGTGTCCAAAATGTCCAACTTTGGTCTAACGACAAATGACTCTGTCGTTTTTCTACATCACGGCGCGCATGTGTGCCTTTCACATCTAAATTAACGGTCACTGTTGGCGTAATATGTAAGTCTACCCCAACACTGCCGTAGAGGTTTTCAGCTCGGCCATCATATTTACCTATTTTTGTTTTGTCTGCGGGTGTCCCTTTACGATTTTGCATTAATTCAGTCTGCAAGGTCATTTGGTCCCATGCAAGAGCTGTACGATATGTCACGGGCTCAGTTTCAATATTATAGGTAAATTGCAGCCCTTCACTGTGGCTGCGGCTAAACCGGTAGTAAGCGGGAGTAGTAAAATTATCATGAGTACGAATGTGCCAAACTCCTGCACCAATTGCTTGGTTATCCACTTGCCAGTCAGAGCGGTTAGCCACTCGGAATTGCTCAACATTACGGTGAGGATCACGCAACCAAACCATTGGGTACACCTCTGTTGGGTTATTATTTAATACCTCTTCAGAAACTGGCCCCGCAACGTCAAAGCGCAAATCTGTCCAACTCAGCCAAGTTCGGTTTTCAAAGTTATCAGTCACATAACCAAAGTTGCTGCGTAACGTTTTACGTTGGGAAGCAGAGTGTTTGCGATAACCATCAAAATGGTCATAAGTGAAATTAATACGCCCATCAAATAACCCATCATCAGAAACACCACCGAAGGCAGTTTGTAGCCCTTCGCGCCCATGGGAGCCGTACTCATAACGTAGGCGCCCTTGCTCACTTCGGCCAGTGTAAGAGAGCACATCCAATTCACCGCCCAAGCTGTTACTTTGTGGGTTAAGGCTATTTGCGCCGCGGCGTACGCTCACCATCCGCGCATCACGCATTTCTAAGGTACTGATGTGAAAACTGCCGTCTGCATCCGTTGCGGGTAAGCCATCTTGCAGCAGCAATACACCACGAGCAAGCGGTGCACTTTGCACGCCAGAGCCGCGAATATTTAAACGCGGCTGGTCAATCCCCCCAAAGAAATTTTGGATAACCAACCCAGGCTGGTAATCCAAGGCGTCTTGTAAGGTAGCAAGGCGAGTTTCTTTTTCGATAACAACTAAATTGGTTCCACCAGCTACTTTTTCAAGTTTATCTTTTTCTTGCTGTTCACTCGGTGACAAACGGCTTTGGCCTGTTGAAGACGTGACGATCAGTTTGTCTGGTGTGCCTGCTGGTGCAGCGAACCCAATTGGTGTCGCCAAAGTACCTATGCCTAAAGTGAGTGCAATACAATGCGCCAATTGGTGCCGTTTTAAACGATAAGACATATATTCACCCCAATAATAGTAATGGTTATCATTTTCATTTGAGGGATTTAAAATAGAGGATGGGTATAGATATCCCTATGACATTTGTCAAAAATGCCTAGAGTGAACTTCGTTTTCAGGCTAATCACACATGTAATTAACCAAAAGAGCAGTTTGAATTACTGAGGCTATCAAAGTATTAATAGCCCATTTTATTTCATAGTAGTGAATTCGCAGTCCAAATACGGCTACACACTTTTTCTAATAACGCTTTGTTATGGCTAAAAATAATCATCGCCAGTGGCCGCTCTTCCGATAATCTCACTAACAACTGCCAAATCTCTTTTTGCAAATTGGCGTCTAACTGTGCGGTGATTTCATCAGCAATCAAAATTTTCGTTCGCGGGTCAAGGGCTCGCAATAAGGCGATACGAGCAAGCTCACCACCGGATAACTCACTGGGAAGCCTTTCTAGCCATGCAGGTTTAATCGAAAAATACGCTAACCAGTGAGAGTCTGGCTGCCAAGCATCAAATACACTCGCACCGACCTTACGGTATGGGTTAAAACTTTTCTCTGGATGCTGAGGGACTAATTGAACCGGACAATAACCATGTCGAGGCAATGGTTGGCCTTCAAATAGAATGGTTCCTTGGGATGCTTTTTGCCACTGAGCTAATACTCGGCCTAACGTAGTTTTACCAAAACCACTGGGCGCAGATATTCCAAGGCGTTCACCTCTAGCCAGTGACAAACTAAAATCATCCCACAGCCGTTGCCCACCTTGATCAATACATAAATTATTTACTTGTAAAATAGGTTCAGTAATACTCATTTACTTGCCATAAATTGATGTTCAGGTAACGCATTCCACAACGATTGTAGCCATTTTCCACCACCGCCTTGTTGCAGTTGTTGGCTGCTTAGCACTTCTTCCAACTCTCCGTTACGTAATAAGGCGATGCGGTCAGCAAAACGCACAGCCATGGATAAATCATGGGTGACCCATAAAACACCTCGGCCAACGTGACACAGTGATTTTATATTTTCGAGCAGTTGCATCGCATGGTCGTCATCCAACCATGATGAAATTTCATCCGCTAAAATATATTGTGCGCGGGAAAGTGTCGCACTGCTGGCGAGTACCCGTTTTGCCATTCCACCGGATAACTGGTTTGGGTAGCTATACACTAGTGAGCTTTGCAAATTATATTGCTGTAAGTGCCGTGCAACATCGTGCATTTTAATATGCTGCCCACTTAACACTGCGGCACGTTCTAATTGTGGGCCGATACGAATTAGCGGATTAAGCGCGCTAACCCCTTGAGGAATATAGCATAATGCATTACCACGGTGCTGAGCTTTGTTTTGTTCCGTCAGCCTTTTACCATTAAGGTGAATACCGCCACGACAGCGCATATTATGGGGAAGTAACCCCAAAACACTCTGTAATAACAAGCTCTTACCTTCCCCGCTCCCACCTACGAGTGCAACCATCTCACCGGGCTGAATATCTAAGGAAATTCCTTGTAGTAACGGAGCCCAACGTTTACGCCCTAACCAACGAAACTGCGCGACATCTACGGTGAGATTATCAAGACTCAACATACGCCCCCCTTCAACCATAGCTGCTGCAAGGCCTTAGCAAATTGGTCAAATAATAACACTAATCCGACTAATGCAACGCCTGGGAAAACCACCAGCCACCAAGCACCTGTGCTGAGGTAGCGCAATGCATCAGATAATAAAATACCCAGTGAGGGTTCATGGGGCGACAAACCAAAACCTAAGAAACTTAATGCCGCACTGTGTAAAACCGCATGGGGAAACATTAACAACGTTCCTACCATCCATTGCGGCAAAATCATGGGTAAATAATGATAACGCCAACGATAAAACGCACTGTTACCAATACGTTGAGATAACATAATGTAATCTGACTGACTAACTCGTTGTAACTCCGAACGTAAAATTAAGGCTAATTTTGGCCAATGTGTCAGTGCAACGGCCCAAATCACCCCCATTTTTCCACCACCCAGCGTAAAACAAATCAATACCAGTAATAAAAGATGCGGCAATGCCAACATAGCATCAATAATGCCACGCACCACGTAGTCCATAACTTTGCTTATTGAAGATAACCCCGCCATGACAAGAGCAATGAAACCACTGGTAATGGCAGCCATAAGGCCAATTTGCAAACTTGTTGCCACACCTTGAAAGGTTCTGGCAAATAAATCACGCCCTAAATTATCTGTACCAAATAGATGCGCCCACGAAGGTGGCAAGCGCCTATCGAGTAAATTCATTTCAATATCATTAAGGGAGAGGCCAAACGCATAAATACTAACGATGACCAATAAAAGTAATGAGAAAGCTAACTTAAATAAGGCGCGATTAGGGTTATAGGTCATGATCCTCTCATCACTCCCTTATTCACTTTTTTTAGCAGGCTGTCTGCTACCGTATTGCTTAAAAATATTAGCGCAGCGCATAACATGACGATCCCCATCAACAAGGGAATATCTCCACGTAGCCCCGCATCTATCGTTGCCTGACCTAAGCCTGGATAGGCAAATACTTTTTCAGCTAGCAATGCCCCACTCAATAATTCACCTACAGAAGCAAACTGCAAACAAATTGCGGGGGTGATGGCATGTTTCAACACGTGGAAACCCATCATTGACCAGCCATTATCCCCTTGAGCCCGTGCGTAATGAATAAATTCACTGCTCATCACCTCAACAACTTTGGCTCGTGTATGCAATGCGATATTACCCACGCCTAGCATACCCAACGCAATTACAGGCAAAATTAGGTGATGAAGTTTCTGTGAAAAAGTTGCCGTTTGCTCATCCAAGCCTATCGGCCAAGCGCAGCATATTGGAGCCCATTGTAATGTCACCGCGAACAAAGACAGCAACAGCAAACCGACCCAAAAAACAGGAATTGAAGCAAGTAAATAGCATAATGTTGAGATAAGTTTGTCTGGCCAGCGGTTTAAATAACGCCCAGCGACTAACCCTAGCGCAAAACCCACAATACCAGAAAACAACCAAGCACAAATAAGCAATGCTAAAGAAGGCACAAGGCGGTCTGCAATCACTTGAATTACAGGGGTATTATAGAGCATGGAATAGCCCAAATCCCCCTGTAATACTTGTGAAAACCAACGCCAGAACTGTACCCATAAAGGCTGGTCAAGCCCCCATCGCGCAGCAATTAGCGCATATTGCTCAGGAGGCACGTGCAGTAAGTCATTGCCAATATAGGCTTTTATTGGGTCGATAGGCGAGTAACTCAGCAGGATAAAAATCCCCGCTGCCGTTACGGTTAATAAACCAAAAAATCGCAATAAAAGCCCAAGTGCGGTTCGCATTACTGACAGGTCCACGCCCATTCATCGACATTATTTAACACCGACCAAGATCCGTGAATTTCAGGAGCACTGGTACCTAAATCAACACAATTATTCAGTAAATAAATATGTTGTAGGTTCATCAACCAAGCCCACGGAGCATCACCTTTAATACCAACTCCCGTGCTACCGTTCCAATCTACTTGTTGCCATAACGGAATCGCTGCGTCTTGGTCAGCTTGCGCTAACGCTTTTTCGATTAACTCATCAACGACTGCATTTTTATAATAACCAGGGTTATAAAAGCCAACACCTGCTGCTTTGCTGCTGTAATTATGGACAATTTCCATCGGGTCTAAGCTTCCCCAACCAAAAAGTGTTGGGTTAGCATGCATGTGTAGCTCAACGGTTTCCCAGCTCCCCGATTTTAAATCCATCTCGATACCAATCGGTTTTAAGCTTGAACGGATTGCCTGCGCAAGGTCACGACGTGTGGTATCACCACTGGCATACCATAATGTCAGTTTTGCCACTTTGCCATTTTTCTCACGTAAGCCCTCTTTATTCAGCTTCCATCCCGCATCTTCTAAAATGGATTTCGCTTTTTCAAGATCACCATCTTTAAAAGCGGAGTCTGGGCTATTCCATGGCAGCCCTGCAACGCCGGTATAAGCCGGTACGGCAAAGCCTTCCAACACGGATTCCGCTAATAGTTTACGGTCAAGAGCATAGTTAATGGCTTTACGGACAGCAACATCTGAAGTGATGTCGTTACCGATAGGGTTACCTTGAGCATCTTTCTCACCGGCAGGTGGAATTGGGAAAGAAATGCCGCGGTTTTCCACGCTATAGCGCTCAACCAATTTCATGTTTTTCACATCATTAGCATTCGCCGCTACCGCAGCAGGGATACGAACAATTTCCAGTTGATTGCTTTGTGCCGCCGCAAAGGCCGCATCTTCATCAAGGAAAACAAAGACCATTTTACCAAAGTCATTTTTTGGCCCTGCATAATACGGATTTTGCTCGACAATCAGTTGCTGCCCCGGCTGGAATGCAACTAAACGATAAGGGCCTGCGCCAATTGGGTTATGTGCATAGGTTTTCGCATCATATTTATCGGCACAAACAATCCCTAACGAACCAAGTACATTAATAAAGGTACTTTGTGGGGAAGATAAGGTGATTTTTACGGTGAGTGGGTCAATTTCCTCTGCTTTGGTAAAATTCCCCATGTCCACCTTACCGCCACTTGCCGCAGCATTGTTATAGGTAAATACAACATCTTTTGCCGTTAACGGTGAGCCATCGGAAAATTTTAAGCCTTTTTTCAGCTTGAGTGTCCACTGTTTACCATCTGCATTATGTTGATAACTTTCAAGCATATAGCTATGCCATGAAAGGTCAGCCTTTTGTTTCAGTAATGGGCTATGCAACAGTAGGTAGCTGCCGTGGCTCCACCCGAGCATGGGGTCAAAACCCTCTGTTGGCTCTGAGCCAATCGCTAAACGTAAAGTTTGTGATTGAGCCGGTTCTGCCGCCTGTGCTTGCAGTGTGAGCCCCATCAAGCACATTGCGGCAACGATATTTTTAATCATACATCCCTCTATAGACAGATTTTATTTTTTATTTCATATAATTAATGACGTTATTTTCATTAATGTCGCTATTGGTGAGATATTCACTATGTGTAGAGTAACCAATATGAGTTATATTAAATTTAACGTCCTGATTGCTAGGCGCTACATCAATAGAACAGCGAATTTATTCGAGAAACCGTCAAAATTAAGCCGTTATTTGACTTACCTTAACAACTACTCATCAATTTCTTTGTCAAATTCAATTAGGTTAGAGTGCAAGGACAAATTGGTAATAAAATTCGGGTCGTTCGACTGCCTTGATTGCAACCGAAATTGAGAAGGCGTCATATTGTATTTTCGCTTAAATACATCGCAAAAATAGGCATTACTGCCAAAACCGCAACGATGACTAATTTGAAAAACAGAATAATTCGAAAATGTTAAATAATTCAACGCCATTCCCATTCGAACATCTAGCAGTAATTGACGAAATGACACCCCTTCACGGTTCAAATGGCGACGCAAAGTTGAAGGTGTCGTAAATAACGCTTTCGCGACATCGTCTAAATGCCATTTTTTTTGCGGTTCTTGGGTTATCAAATGGGTAATTGCTTGGTTTTTCGGTTCATCATAATTAAAACGAAACAGGTTAAGAATATCGATACCTTCTTGATATACAGCCATTAAAATAAAATATAGGCTCTGTTTCATTAACAATGCTTCTTGGGATTCACTCTGTTTTTTTAATGGTAAGCATTGTTTTAATAAACTAAAGTTATCTCTCACCGTTTCAGGGGGAGAAACATGGTAAATGGGTTGGTGGCTAGTCAGTGGCTCACCCGACTTCATCAATGTTTTTAGTAATAAAAATACCGATTGTAATTCTTCTTCTGACATCGACAAGGTGTGTAATTCAAGCGGCTGATTCACGGTGTTACACACAATATTGCAAGAAACTTGGCTATATTTAGGAATAATTAAGGTGACATCGGTTTCAATTTCAATGGATTGACCGTTGATCACGACATTTCCTTTCGCGCCAGTTAACATGGCTATCATCGCGTTTTCAATATAAAACGCTTTTAACACCATTTGGCTTTCCGAAAGAAAGAATTTATATTCCATAATCTCTATAAACTGCAGTTAATGTCAGAATGACTTCCCAAGAAAAGGGATTGTTGAATAGATATAAAGCCACGTAGCAAAAGCATATCAACCCCATATCAGTGCGGATGAGAATATAGTCCCGTTACGCTGAAATCGCAATATAGATATACGCTCATTTTTTACTGTTATTTTGATGGTTGTTATATTTTCTAAATAAAATGCTGTTTAATTGAAAGGCAATTTTCGATATAAGGTGTAGAATCGCGCGGCAGACACATGCAGCCAACAACACTGCATAATAATAATGATTTTGGTATTCACTCACACCCTACCCTACTTGCATTAGCTTTTACATCATAAATACCCAATTTTTGCTGGGGTATAGCTAAACATGTTCGCGTATTTTTAGTTGACTGAGTTGCAGGAGAAAGTATGTCTGATTTTTCAGGATCAGGCTGGTTAGCTGAAATTTTTTTACGATATGAACTAAAACGTGGCGTCACCCGCTTAACGGACAAACAACATATCGGCCCTTTAATGGTTCAGCGGCCATTCTACCCCGAGCAAGGAATTGCACACACGTATTTACTTCATCCACCCGGTGGCGTTGTCGGGGGGGATAAACTCCTTATCAATATTGATGTTCAACCACATGCCCATGCGTTATTGACCACGCCTGGTGCAACAAAATTTTATCGTAGTGCGGGCGGCGTTGCACGACAACTACAAAGCTTAACCGTCGCGCCCAATGGGTTCTTAGAATGGTTACCTCAAGAAAATATTTTTTTCCCTGAGGCTCAAGTTCGCTTAGAGACTCATGTTCGAATCGCAAGTTCATCAAAATTTATCGGCTGGGAAATCCAATGTTTAGGCCGACCCGTATTAAACGAGCAATTCGACAACGGTGATATTCGGGGCCGCTTGCAGTTTTATATTGATGACAAACTCACCTTGGCAGAATCCATATTTATCGAGGGTTCACAAAAACAGTCAGCCGTCATGCGTGAATTTCCTATGGTAGGTTCCTTGTATATCTACCCCGCCAGCGATGAATTAAAAGCTGAACTTCACGAGAGTTTGGCCGTGTTTTTCTCTACGGAAGTGAAGCCGCTTGAGTATGGACTGACTGATGTAGACGGTATTTTAGTATTGCGGTTATTAGGTTCTCAAACCGAGCCCATGATGGCTTGCTTCGCCCATATTTGGCAGGCAACAAGACAATACTGGTTAGGTTATTACCCTGATCCGCCGCGTATTTGGGCAACTTAAACGTTTTTTAGGAGCAAAAAATGGAATTAACCCCCAGAGAAAAAGATAAATTATTGCTTTTTACGGCAGGCCTCGTTGCTGAAAGGCGTTTAGCCCGTGGATTAAAGCTCAATTACCCTGAGGCGGTCGCATTGATCAGTTGTGCGATTATGGAAGGCGCCCGTGATGGCAAGACGGTTGCCCAATTAATGAGCGAAGGCCGAACCGTGTTAACCGCAGAGCAGGTAATGGAAGGCGTGCCAGAAATGATCAAAGACATTCAAGTGGAATGTACATTTCCTGATGGCACAAAACTGGTTTCTATTCACGACCCGATTGTATAGGTAACAACATGATCCCCGGTGAAATTAAAGTCAACCACGCTTTAGGCGATATCGAACTCAATGCAGGTCGAGAAACCCAAACAATACAAGTTGCCAACCATGGTGACCGCCCGATTCAAATTGGCTCTCACTATCATTTTTATGAAGTCAACGACGCCCTAAAATTTGAGCGCGAAGGCACACTGGGTTTTCGTTTGAATATCCCAGCGGGTATGGCGGTGCGTTTTGAACCTGGACAAAGTCGTACTGTTGAGCTCGTCGCTTTTAGTGGCAAACGAGAAATTTATGGTTTCCATGGCAAAGTCATGGGCAAGTTAGAGAGTGAGAATTAATAATGAAAACAATCTCTCGTCAAGCGTATGCGGATATGTTTGGTCCCACAACCGGTGACCGCTTGCGCTTAGCTGATACAGAATTATTTCTAGAGATCGAAAAAGATTTCACCACCTATGGTGAAGAGGTCAAATTTGGTGGCGGTAAAGTTATTCGTGACGGCATGGGTCAAAGCCAAGTCACCAGTGACCAGTGTGTCGATGTGTTAATCACTAATGCCATTATTTTAGACCACTGGGGCATTGTTAAAGCGGATATCGGAATTAAAAACGGCCGTATTGCGGGGATTGGTAAAGCAGGCAACCCCGATGTTCAACCCAATGTTGATATCGTTATCGGCCCCGGCACAGAAGTGGTTGCTGGTGAAGGTAAAATTATCACCGCGGGTGGCGTTGATACTCACATTCATTTTATTTGCCCACAACAGGCAGAAGAAGGTCTGGTTTCCGGTGTTACCACCTTTATAGGCGGTGGAACTGGCCCTGTGGCGGGTACTAATGCCACGACCGTCACCCCCGGTATTTGGAATATGTACCGCATGTTAGAAGCCGTTGATGAACTGCCGATCAACGTCGGGCTATTTGGTAAAGGCTGTGTCAGTCAGCCCGAAGCGATTCGCGAACAGATCGAAGCGGGCGCAATAGGCTTAAAAATTCACGAAGACTGGGGCGCTACCCCAATGGCTATTCACAACTGCTTGAATGTGGCCGATGAAATGGATGTGCAAGTGGCTATCCATTCAGATACGCTAAATGAAGGTGGTTTTTATGAAGAAACCGTGAAAGCTATTGCAGGGCGAGTGATCCACGTATTCCATACTGAAGGTGCTGGCGGTGGCCATGCCCCTGACGTCATCAAATCTGTTGGGGAACCGAATATCCTGCCTGCATCGACCAACCCAACGATGCCATACACCATCAATACCGTTGATGAGCATTTGGATATGTTAATGGTATGCCACCACTTAGACCCATCGATTCCAGAAGATGTGGCTTTTGCTGAGTCTCGAATTCGCCGTGAAACCATTGCTGCGGAGGATATTTTACACGATATGGGTGCAATTTCTGTGATGTCTTCAGACTCACAAGCCATGGGACGCGTTGGCGAAGTGATTACTCGTACTTGGCAATGCGCTCATAAAATGAAATTACAGCGTGGGACGTTAGAAGGCGACACTCTCGATAGCGACAATAACCGTATCAAACGCTATGTGGCGAAATATACCATTAACCCCGCTATCGCCCACGGTATCGCCCATGAAGTCGGTTCGGTAGAAATCGGCAAATTAGCTGATATCGTGTTATGGGACCCTGCATTTTTTGGTATCAAACCCGCCCTTATCATGAAAGGGGGAATGGTCGCCTATGCGCCAATGGGCGATATTAACGCGGCAATCCCGACGCCACAGCCAGTACATTACCGCCCGATGTTTGGGGCGTTAGGTAAAGCAAAATACCATACCTCGATGATTTTTATGTCAAAAGCCGGTATTGAAGCAGGTGTTCCTGAAAAATTAGGCCTACAGAGCAAAATTGGCCGGGTTGAAGGCTGTCGAAACATTAGCAAAACCTCAATGGTTCACAACAGTTATGTGCCGCACATCGAACTTGACCCACAAACTTATATTGTCAAAGCCGATGGCATCCCACTAGTGTGTGAACCAGCGACTGAGTTACCGATGGCACAACGTTACTTTTTATTCTGACCCCTAATTAAAAGAGCCTGAGAATGAAAAAATTTATTAAAGTGGTTGCTCCACAACCGCATTCACCAACCGCGTTAACCCTGTGCTTAACCATGGATGAGCGCACCAAAAGCCGTTTAAAAGTCACTTTAAGCGATGGGCAAGAAGCGGGGCTATTTTTGCCGCGCGGAACCATCCTGAAGGAAGGCGATGTTTTATCCACTGAAGACGGCGAGTTAGTCACCATCGAAGCCGCGAAAGAGCAAGTTTCTACGGTTTACAGTGATGACGCTCTGTTGCTTGCTCGCGTTTGCTATCACTTAGGTAACCGCCATGTTCCATTGCAAATTGAAGCGGGCTGGTGCCGTTATTTTCATGACCATGTGCTAGATGATATGGCCCGTGGATTAGGCGCTACCGTCAGTGTTGGTTTAGAAAAATACCAACCAGAACCAGGGGCCTATGGCGGCTCATCAGGTGGTCATCACCACCATCACGGCCACGATGATCACCACCACTAATCGGGTTCAGGGAGTTTGCCTATGTTAGCAGATCTACGCTTATACCAGTTAGTTAGCCCTTCTTTACCTGTTGGGTCATTTACCTATTCACAAGGCCTAGAATGGGCGATTGAAAAAGGCTGGGTAACGACACCTGATACCCTTGCTGGCTGGCTAACCGCACAAATGACCCATGCGATTGCGACATTGGAACTCCCTGTTTTACGGCAAATTCATACTTCCCTTTCCCTTGGTGATATTGAAGCGGTGAAATATTGGTGTGAATTTATGATTGCCAGCCGTGAAACCAAAGAATTGCGTCAAGAAGAACGGCAACGAGGAATTGCTTTTGCCCGACTACTTCCTCAGCTAGGTATTGAACTGGATGCTAACCTGCAAACCTGCGTGAAACAAACCCAGCTAATGGCTTTCGCTCTCGCCGCAGTAAATTGGCAGATTGACGTTGAAAAATTGTGCACCGCGTATGCATGGGGTTGGCTAGAAAACACGGTGATGTCCGGTGTTAAGCTTATCCCTTTAGGGCAAAGCGCAGGGCAAAATATTTTATTTACCCTTGCTGAGCGCATACCCGAAGTGGTTACGCAATCGGCAATCTGGCCAATAGACGATATTGGCAGTTTTACACCTGCACAAATTATTGCCAGTAGTCGGCATGAAACCCAATACACACGACTTTTTCGTTCATGAGAAAAATGCTATGCAAGAATATAATCAACCCTTAAGAATTGGTGTCGGTGGGCCAGTCGGCTCAGGAAAAACCGCATTATTAGAAGTGTTATGTAAAGCCATGCGCGACACTTACCAAATTGCCGTTGTCACTAATGATATTTACACCCAAGAAGATGCCAAAATTTTAACCCGTGCCGAAGCATTAGATGCAGATCGCATTATTGGTGTTGAAACTGGTGGCTGCCCTCATACCGCTATTCGTGAAGATGCATCAATGAATTTAGCGGCAGTTGAAGAGTTAGCCATGCGCCATAAAAACCTTGATATCGTGTTTGTGGAAAGCGGCGGCGATAACCTCAGCGCGACGTTTAGTCCAGAGCTGGCAGACTTAACTATTTATGTTATCGATGTTGCTGAAGGCGAAAAAATCCCACGTAAAGGCGGCCCGGGGATCACTCATTCCGATTTATTGGTGATTAACAAAATTGACCTTGCACCCTATGTCGGCGCCTCATTAGAAGTGATGGAAGCCGATACCGCAAGAATGCGCCCAGTAAAGCCCTATGTGTTTACTAACTTAAAGAAAAAAGTCGGCTTAGAAACCATTATCGAGTTTATTATCGATAAAGGTATGTTAAGACGTTAATAGATTTGAACGCCCTATAGGTTTTATCTATAGGGCATTTTCAATTAACAAATACGGGGTAAAGGCTCACTGTGGGGTAAATCTAATAACCTTGATGTACCGAAGATCCCAACCAATTTGACTTGTTTTTGCTCAGTCACACAACCAATCGTGGCTGCATCTTTCCCTAATGGGTGTTGGTGTAGTGCAGCAATCACCGCACTTTCCGCTTCAGGTTTCACCACAATCACTAATTTGCCTTCATTCGCAAAGTTTAACGGCTCTAAGCCCAATAGCTCACACACCCCCCTAACCACAGAAGAGACAGGTAAATCGCCTTCATTAACAGCAATTCCACAGCCGCTAGCTTGGGCAAATTCATGTAGGATTGCCGTTACACCACCACGAGTTGCGTCTCGTAATGCCCGAACGCCGTCAATTTCACGTAGCGGTGCTATCAATGGCGTTAATACTGCACAATCACTGCAAAGCTCCGCTTCTAACCCAAGTTGTTCGCGTAGGTTTAAGATAGTGGCACCATGGTCACCCAACGTACCACTAACAATCACTTTATCCCCCGCTTGAATATGCTGAGCTCCCCACTGGATATTGCTCGGAATCACACCAATACCGGCCGTATTGATAAAAATTTTGTCTGCCGCCCCGCGCTGCACGACTTTGGTATCGCCGGTCACAATATCCACCCCCGCAGCCGCTGCCGTTGCCGCCATGGATTCCACAATTGAGGTAAGTTCAGAAAGTGGAAAGCCTTCTTCCAAAATAAAGCCGCAAGAAAGGTATTTGGGGATCGCACCACTGACTGCAACGTCATTCACTGTGCCGCAAACGGCTAATTTACCAATATTGCCCCCGGGAAAGAAAATCGGGTCGACGACATAGCTATCAGTACTGAATGCCAAACGGTCGCCTAATACGGTCATTTCTGCCAGTGCTAGCCGAGCTTGGTCTTCCCGCTCATTCAACGCTTGGTTAGCAAATGCCTGCAAGAACAGTTGTTCAATTAATTGCTGCATCGCCTGCCCACCACTTCCGTGAGCCATCGTCACTACATTGTTAGCATTACGACTCATTTATGCCTCCCGACGATATTGATAATAAGCTGCGCAAGCACCTTCAGAAGAAACCATTAATGCACCAAAAGCAGTTTGTGGCGTACAACGACGCCCAAATAACGTACATTCGCTGGGCTTACAGCGCCCTGTTAAAACCTCACCACAGCGCGCTTGCGGGTCATCCGCCACTTTATGGGGCTGTACCTGAAAACGCCTCTCGGCATCAAAAAATTGATAAGCTTGGGTTAATTGAACCCCTGAACCTGCAATTTCCCCCAATCCGCGCCACTCACTGGTTTGTTTGAGTTCAAAAACTTCCTCTAGCGCCTTAAGTGCTAACAGGTTGCCTTCATTAGCCACAATGCGTTTATATTGGTTTTCTACCTCACAACGGCCATCGGCAATTTGGTCAATTAACATGGCTAATGACTGCAAAATATCTAGGGGTTCAAACCCTGTGACAACCAAAGGCTTATGGAAGTCTTCGGTAATAAACTGGTAGGGATGCGCGCCAATCACCATGCTCACGTGCCCTGGCGCTAAAAAACCGTCAATACGCACATCCGGTTGTTCAAGTAAGCTACGCAAGGTGGGAATAATCGTAATATGCTGGCAGAACACACTAAAATTGGCTAGTTGGCGGCGTTTTGCTTGCTGCAAGGTGATTGCGGTGCTCGGCATGGTGGTTTCAAAGCCTAAGCCAAAGAAAACCACTTGGCGATGGGGATGCTGCTCTGCTAATGCCAAAGCATCTAGCGGTGAATAAACGATGCGGACATCCGCCCCATTACGCTTGGCGTCAAGTAAAGAGCCCTTTTCGCCCGGCACTCGCATTGCATCACCATAAGTACAAAAGATAACCTCTGGGTGCTGTGCAATTTCAATACAGCCATCAATTCGTCCCATTGGTAAAACGCACACAGGGCAACCTGGCCCATGAACAAATTCAATTTCAGCGGGTAATAACTGGTCAATACCAAACTTAAAAATCGCGTGGGTATGGCCTCCACAGACTTCCATGAGCTGCAATGGACGTCGTTTCGCTTGAGGTATTTCATTCACCCGTTGATGAATATGCGCCAATAGCGCTTTTGCAAGAACAGGGTCGCGAAATTCATCGACGTACTGCATCTGTTGCTCCTGCATTTAAACCGCTAAAATCACCAACTTCATGGTCTAATTGACTCATCGCGGTTAAGGCATCCAAGGTAGATTGTGCTTCTTCTTCATTGATGATACTCATGGCAAACCCGACGTGCACCAATACCCATTGACCTAATAAATCAGTGGGGTCGCCTTCACAAATTAGGCCAATATTAACATCGCGTTTTACACCACAAACATCCACTTGAGCGAGTTGGTGAATATCTTCACCAACTGCAACTATCTTGCCCGGAATACCTAAGCACATAGCTGTGTCTCCAACCATGCCAGCCATGCATCCATCCCTTCGCCACGTGTCGCAGACACTTGAATAACTTGGATATTGGGGTTCACCTGTTTGGCATTGGCAATACACGCATCGACATCAAAATTCAGGTATGGCAATAAGTCAATTTTATTCAATAACATAATATCTGCTGCCGCAAACATATGTGGATATTTGAGAGGTTTATCTTCCCCTTCCGTGACCGACAGCACCGCCACTTTATGGCGCTCCCCTAAGTCAAAACTGGCAGGGCACACGAGGTTCCCAACATTTTCGATAAATAACAGGCTGTTATCTGCTAAATCTAAACGTGCCGTTGCATCGTGTACCATTTGTGCATCTAAGTGACAGCCTTTTCCTGTATTCACTTGAATCGCAGGCACACCCGTTTCGCGGATCCGTTGTGCATCATTAGTGGTTTGTTGGTCACCTTCAATCACTGCACAATTGATTTTGTCACGTAGTCTTAATAAGGTTTCTGTGAGTAAGGTCGTTTTACCAGAACCTGGGCTAGAAACGAGGTTCAATACCAAAATATTTTTCTGGTTAAAATCCTCGCGGTTATGTTCTGCCAGATGGTTATTTTTATCTAATACATCCATCTCAATTTGTAGCATGCGCTTTTGGCTGATCCCCGGTGCATGGGTACCCGCTTCACCGTGACCATAATCAAGGTCATGGTGTTCCCCAGCTGGTTTAAAACTCGCCTCTGCCGTTTGATAAATATGTTTATGCTTATGTTTGTGTTTATGCTTTTTAGATTTATTTTCAGCAGGTGCGGGTTCATATTGGTGATAATGGTTATGCACATCACCTTGATGATAGTAATGGTGATGAATAATCACTGTTTGCCCGTGAGATTCATGATCATGGTGGTGGTCATGATGGTCGTGATCGTGGTGGTGGTCGTGACCATGATGCTGGTCATGGTCGTGATGATGATCGTGACCATGATGATGGTCATCCCCCTCAATTTTTCGCTCTCCCGATGCACATCCACAAGTACTACACATAAGTTTCACTCCCAACCGCTAAATTGTTAAATTAGATTAATACATAATCTATTGAGCCTGGTTGATACACCTCAAAGTCAGTTCCAAAAGCTATTCCACTTCCAACTCTTTGATGCGCAAACTCTCTCCACTCTCAACTTTCAGGTTCAGCCCCTGACAGCGTGGACAAACCGATTGGTGGCTGTCTACCTCCACCGTTTCACTGCAATCCCAACACCATGCTTGTGCGGGCGAGTAAATGATGTGGAGCTGGCAGCCTTCTGCAACCGTACCACGGCAAACGACATCAAAGCTGAAGCGAAAGGCACTCTCTTCAACACAAGAGAGCGCACCAATTTCAAGCCAAACACCAGTGACTCGGCTAACTGCATTTTTTTTCGCCTGCTGCTCAATAATTTCTATCGTACTTTGGCATAACGAAATCTCATGCATCCTGCCCCCTTAAGTGACGGGTAAACAATGCCCTGCGTTCAGGTGCTTGAGGAATATTTGGGTCACTCACTGGGAGCGATAGCAATATTCGCTGGCAATCATCCACTAGGTGAATACCTTGCTCCGGTGTCATTTTCTTTTCTAATGGTGACATTAATGAGCAAGCAACATATTGAGTTAAACCGTCTAATTCACCCACGGTATACGTCATTTCACCATAGGGAAGAATTAACCCAACCTTGTCACCGACCACGCGGTGAGGCCAATATTGTTCAGGCCCCGGTAGAATAATCGCACTGAGCATCCATGGCGTGATCACCACGCCCACCCATTGCCCGTCAAACAGTGAGAATTCACTGGCATGCACTGGCATCGTTGGATGCAAAAATGACAAATCATGCATTGATTGTTCAGCAACGCGCGTAAATGCGGCCTCCACCAGAGGCCGAGGGTTAGTGTCATAACCTAAGATTTCATCCGGCATGCAAACTCTCTTCTTTTGCTATGATTTCCAAGCCTTCGCTTCGCAAAACCTCAATGACCTTTTGTAAAGCAGGCTCTAAAGCGGCCTGCCCAGTTGCTGTCAAACCAATATGCGGTTCGAGGGATTCAGGCACAACACCCACTAATGTTAGCTTCTGTGGGAATTCATCGGTTAAATGCAAAGCCGATAGCACATCTGATAAACCGAGTTGATGCGGGGAGATTTTACGCGTAAATAACGCAGGAACTTCGTCATCGCGCAAGACTAAAATCGAGCCAGCCTGCTGGCTCGATAACACGACGTCAGCAATAATTAAATGGTCTCTATCCGCCATTGGGCCAATTAGCTCCATTCCTGCCGTTCCGCCATCAAGTACTTCTACGCATTCAGGTAGATGATAGCGCTGTTCTAAAGCCTCAACGATGCGTACCCCAATACCTTCATCGCTGAGCAGTATATTGCCAACACCTAAGACTAAAATACGCATTACAGCACCTTAACCTTAGTGACTTCGCCACCTTCAGGGTCAACAATGTGCACCGCACAAGACATACAAGGGTCAAATGAGTGAATGGTTCGCACCACCTCAAGGGGTTTAGATGGGTCAGCAACGGGAGTTCCTACCAATGCTTGCTCATAAGGGCCCGGCTCATCATTGAAATTACGAGGGCCGGAGTTCCAAGTAGAAGGTACTACCGCTTGGTAATTTTCAATTTTACCGTCTTTGATAACCACCCAGTGGGATAACAAACCTCGAGGTACTTCACCAAAACCAACACCTTTAATAGTGACATTTTCTGGGAAAATTGGTTTTACAAAGGTGGTGTGATCCCCTTTTGCGATGTTGTCCACCAGCGCTTGCCATTGAATTGACAAGGTTTCATTCAATACACAGCAACGAACACTACGTCCGATAATCCGCCCCAATGTTGAATGCAGTTGATCCACACTAATACTGTTACCTGTCAATGTTTGATACAGGTTTACCACATCATTAAAGTGTTTTTCTGTCGGTTCATGTTTTGCCGCTAGTTTGCACAGTAAGTCTGCTAATGGCCCCACTTCGACGGTTTTATCATAGAAAGTCGGTGCTTTTACCCATGAATATTTACCGTCATCATCCCAACCGGTGTAATCTGGGTTCGTGGTACCTTCCCACGGTGCTTGAGGTTCATTTTCTTTGTACCATGCATGTTTGCTACTTTCTTTGATACCGTTGATCAAATACTCGTCTGTATGGCTAGTAATGGGGCGATAAGTACTAAAATCGCTGTTTTCAAGATAACCGCCCGGTAATAGGAAGCTCCCGTTTTTACCATCCATTGGCATTTCAGGCATGCACATGTAATGTTTCGCGCCTTGACCGACTTCGAGCCATTCAGGGTAGCCCGCGGCAATCACCGCTGCGTCAATCTTATACACTTGCTCAATAAAATCCCCTAAACGGTCAATAAAGGATTTCACATACATCAAACGTTCAAGGTTCAGAACCCCGACACCATCAAGGTTAATAGGGTTTGCCACACCACCAACTGCAAGGTTTTGAATATGCGGTGTTTTCCCGCCTAATAACGCCACAATACGGTTAGCATCTCGCTGACATTCAAGGGCTTGTAAATAGTGGGCCACGGCAATTAAGTTTACCTCAGGCGACAGCTTCATCGCTGGGTGCCCCCAATACCCATTAGCAAAAATACCCAATTGCCCACTGGCAACCAGTTTTTTAATTTTGTCTTGAACTCGTGTGAACTCTTCTGGGCTATTCAGTGGCCACGTCGAAACGCCTCTTAGGATTTCGGCCGCTTTATTGGGGTCTGCATTCAGCGCAGAGGTGATATCCACCCAATCTAACGCAGATAATTGATAGAAATGAACAATATGGTCTTGAATGGTATGCGCGGCTAGAATCATATTACGGATATACTGCGCATTAACAGGGACATCAATATTTAAGGCACTTTCAATGGTGCGTACCGATACAATACCGTGCACTGTAGTACAAACCCCACAGATACGCTGCATAATCATCCAAGCATCACGGGGGTCTTTCCCTTTGACTATCTCTTCCATACCGCGCCACATCGTGCCTGAAGCCCAAGCCTTGGTGACTTTTCCATCTTCAATTTCACAATCAATGCGTAAGTGACCTTCGATACGAGTGACTGGGTCTATTGTTATACGTTGGCTCATGCTTTACCTCGGGCCTCTGAATGGCTCATCGTTGTTTTTTTCAATGCTGGAATAACAGGTAATAAGCGGATCAATAAGATATAAGCGCATACCTCTATTGCCACGAAACCTATTGAAATTAAAAGTTCTTCTGTTGTTGGGAAGTAGTCGTATCCGCCTCCGGGGTTGAATGCAACGAGGGAATAGCTCATCCGCCACATGGCAGCGCCAATCAACATGCTTAAACCGCTTGCATATAACCACCGTGAATCATTTCTTAGTGATGGCATGCGGAAAATAATCAATGGGAAAACCATTAATGCGGTTTCTATCCAGAACATCATGGCGTAGAAATCGGTATTGAAGATATGGTGCAATTTATCTCGATAAATCAGCTCCCCAAAACGACAGACCAAAAACAGTACTAACAGTACCTGCAAGATACGAGTGATACGAACAAACAGTGGTCGTTCATCTGCGCCCTGCCCACGTAATGCGGCTTGGAGTAATGACCCTTCAAAAATGACAATCGAAAAGCCCATAATGAATGCGGTTAGTAATGAGAGTAATGGCAGCATTTCATAACTTTGCCAAATAGGATGAACTTTATACCCTGCCGAAATCATCAATGAACCCATTGATGATTGGTGCATCATCGGCAATAACGCTCCTAGCGCAATAATGAAAAACATCACTTTATTTAAGCGTTTTAACGAAACTTTCCAACCAAAACGTTCACACAGTGCGGGGGCAAATTCCAATGCCATCACACCAATATAAATCGTCATACAAACCGCAGTTTCAAACAGCACCGAATTGGTGTTAAAGAAACCAGGAATGTAAAAGTAAGGCAAGTTCCAGTAGCGACCTACGTCAATGGTGATGGACAACCCACCGAGAGAGTAACCAAACAAACTGGCTAATAGTGCGGGACGCACTAACGGATGATATTCACCGCGGTTAAATACATATACTGCCCAAGCCAGCGCCCAACCACCACAAGCAAAACCGGTTCCAATCAGTAAGTCAAAAGCAATCCAAATTCCCCAAGGATAGCCACCATTTAGGTCAGAAACTGAACCTAGGCCGAAGACTAAACGTTTAACTATCAAGATGACACAAATCAGCACTAAGGGCCCAAATACCATGATTGGCCAACTGACTAAACGCCCGCCTAGCGGCTGTTCTTTATGATGCGTCGTCATTTGAGTCATCTCCTTCGTGTTTGTCATTCTTGGTATTGCGATACACCAAGAAACTCAAGCCAGCCAACGCGGCCAATGGCAGTACCATGCCTTTATAAAGCGTGTGCTGCACATACTCAGAACGGGCTCCTGTGGACAACTGTTCTAACTCAGGCAGCCCAAGGTTTTGATAGGGTACACCTGAAAGAACAATAACTTGCGTGCCACCGCCTTCGAGCTCGCCATAAACATGAGCCTCATATTTCGGTACTTTAATGACATTCGGGTCATTGCTATGTAAGGTTTGTCGTGGGTAACCGTACTCATCACCCACTTTGAGTGTTAAGCGTTTTTTGGCTTCCGCGAGCAATTCTTCTCGCGTTCCGAAAATCACCGCGCCCGTTGGACAAACTTCAACACAACCGGGTAAGCCGCCTTTATCTAAACGTTCGACACCTTTTTGGTTACATAACTCGCATTTATGAATTGCGCCAAATTTGTCATCGTAGGCATATTTCGGAATATTAAAAGGACACGCCACCATGCAATAACGGCAGCCGGTACATACGCTGGCATCGTAATGAACAATGCCAGTTTTTGGGTCTTTCTTCAGGGCTTGAACAGGGCAAACCGACACACAGTTAGGGTCAACACAATGCATACATTGTTTTTTAATGTAGGCGTAACCGTCTTTTTCTTGGTCTTTATTAACGCCTGTTCCGCTACTCCAAACCTGAATAATATTGTTGGTATAAGGGGTTAGTTTGTCATTATTTGACCAAGTTTGTTCCCCGACCGGGTTACGTTCCGGATGGTTAATATCTTGGCATTTTGTCACGCATGCCTGACACCCAATACACAGGGTCGAGTCATATAGCATTCCCAAAGAATTGGGAATCGGCGGACGGTTTTCAGGCCCCGCCAAACTGGGTGAACTTCCCGCAAGTAATGCTCCCCCCGCGGAGAGTTTCAGAAAATTTCGTCTATTCACGGTTATTCTCCCCGTGAGTCAGTATCTTGTTGGCGTTTTTGACGGCCTAATTCACGTACCGCCATCACGCTGACGCCAGCCACTAACCCGACAACACCACCGATTAATCCCACAGCAGTAGATGAAATTTGGCCACCTTCACGATTATTGACATCCGGTTTATCCACCCGTGGTGTTGGGTTTTCCACGCTCGCCAACTGATGGATCGCTTTGTGAAAGCCGACATTTTCCTCATTACAGCCATAACAAGGGTGACCAATTGCCACAGGCCAGACACCGCCAACATCACAGAATTGTAATGTGGAACAGTTCCCGTAAGTTTCAGGCCCCTTACAGCCTAAATGGTATAAACACCAACCTTCACGATGACCATCATCACCGAACTCTTTTGCGAAGCGGCCCGCATCAAAATGAGGGCGACGCTCACAGTGTTCATGAATTAAACGACCGTACGCGAACATTGGACGATTTTTACTATCCAATTTTGGTGGGCGATTAAACGTAATTAAGTGCGCGACTGTCGCAAGGAAATTATGTGGATTAGGCGGGCAACCTGGAATATTGATAACTGTTTTATCTTTAATCACTTGGTTTAAACCCACAGCTCCTGTTGGGTTATCGCCTGCTGCAGCAACACCGCCCCACGAAGCGCAAGAACCAATCGCAATCACAGCTGCGGCGTGTTCAGCCACTTCACGAATATGCTCAACAATCGGCTTACCCGCTACCATGCAATAAATACCGTTATCTTTTAGTGGGATAGAACCATCGACAACTAAAACATATTTTCCTTTGTACTTTTCAATTGCGTTATGTTTGTTTTGCTCAACTTGCTCACCAAAGGCAGCAGACAACACCTCGTGGTATTCCAATGAAATGGTATCGAGAATTAAATTTTCTAACGTAGGATGAGTGGAACACAACAAAGATTCTGTACATCCCGTACACTCTTGGGCACCAATCCAAATGACCGGTGGCCGTGCTGGGTCACTAATAGATTCCGCTATTTGGGCTGCAGCCTTACCGCTTAATCCCATTGTCGCGGCCAGTGCTGTACATAACTTCATAAAATCACGGCGGTTAATGCCATGCGAAGAAATAATAGAGTTATCTCCTATCATTCTTTTTTCCTATTATTATGGGTGGCTTAGAACCTATTCATTAGGCAATTTTTGTTTATTATCTTAAGGTTATAGATACCACAAAGCCCTGTGTACAAATGAGGCACACACCTTTGGCTTGTATTTTTCTATTTAAAAAGTTAACAAAACTAAGTCTAATGAAATAAATTCTTATTTAAGTAACCTGATGCATAAATATAAAATAAGATCCTATTCCTACCGCGTCCAAATCATTTGATCTTCATCAAGAGGCAATAAGAAATTTTAATTTTTTTATATATTTGCTAGAAAAATCGATTCAGTAAACCGTATTGAAAAAAGAAAAGAAATATAAATAAATGGATTTAATTTTCAATAATGCGTTATATATCACATCATTTAAAATATAAAATTCTTTTATTTTCATTGCAATATTGAAATTCATTATTGCAACTTAATTAATTAAGCGGAATGTGTGTATTAATAATAAACAATCCATTAATATAAACATGAACATGCTAAATAAGAATCAATATCAAAAAAAACAATATAATCCATTAAATATAATAAACTGCAAAGTTATAAGTGGATATACAATCTTATAAATATAATACTATTCATCAATAATAGATTCATGTTTCAATATTGCAGAAGCGATAGCTACCTGCCCAAGTGATAGCCCCCCATCGCCCATGGGAAATTGTTTTGCATATAACACATCGAACTCAGATAGATTATTCACTAATAGCTCTCGCAATAGTTGGTTATGAATCACACCACCTGACAAAACAATTTGCTTAGTACCATATTGGTTCGCTGATTTCCTTGCAAGCTCGGCAAAACCTTGCGCTAATGCCACATGAAATGCATGCGCCCGTTGTGGTTTAGGCGCACAGTACGTCATCCATTGTTGCCAAAATGTGTGTAAATCCAATTGTTGACCAACTAACGGCATAGTGACCGGATGCGTAGTCACAGGTGACTTCATTGCAATCGCCTCAAGTTGGCAAGCGGCTTCCCCTTCCCAACTGGTTTGCGCCGTACAAATACCTAACGCTGCAGCAACCGCATCAAAAAGCCGCCCAGTGGATGAAGCCATTGGGCTATTAATTCCTTTTTCAATTGCTTTTTGTAAGCCTTGCCAAGGAAATGACATTAAATAAGCGGCACTTTCTTGCTTTTGCCACTGGGGAACAAACTGTAAACAATGAGCAAGGAAATTACGCCATGGCTGGCGAGAAGCTAATTCCCCTCCCGGTAGTGCAACTGGAGGTAACCCCCCTAGATATTGACTGGACTTATAATCCACCAGTAAGCATTCACCTCCCCATAAGCGGTCGTCATCGCCATACCCCAACCCATCGAGAGCTAACCCAATAACTTTATTACTATTTAACGGTAAGCCATGCTCGGCCATTACCGCAGCAATATGCGCATGATGATGCTGCACTTTTAGTAATGGAATTTGTAATTGCTGTGATAACGCCTCCCCATAGCGCGTACTCACATAACTAGGATGCCTATCACTGACTATCGCTGCTGGCGTGAAACGATAAATAGATTCAAATAATGCAATCGCAGACTGATATTGTTCGAAAATATCCATGTCATCAAGATCGCCAAAATGTTGGCTCATTACCGCACTTTTGTCTCGCAATAAACAAAAGGTATTTTTAAGATCCGCCCCTAAGGCCAGTATTGATGGCGAATTTTCAAACCCTTCAGGTAAGTCAACGGCATCAGGAACATAGCCCCGCGCACGGCGGAGCATTTCCGCTTTCCCATCATGATAACGCACCAATGAGTCATCTGCACGTTGGACGATATCGCGATTATGAGTGAGGTAAAAGTCAGCGATATTGGCTAAATCTGCCAGCGCAGCTTGCTCACTCAACACAGGGGGCTTTCCAGATACATTTCCTGACGTCATCACTAATGGGCGATTAACTTGTGCCATTAATAGGTGTTGCAACGGATTAGACGGCAACATGACACCGACTTCCGCTAGGTTTGGCGCAATATATTGGCTTAATACATGATTTTTCCAATTTTTGATCAATACAATCGGGGCTGCTGGGCTTTTTAATAATGCACATAGCCCATCACTAGGCGGCATATTGTGCAACTCTAACCAATTCAGTGATGGGATCATTACCGCCAGTGGCTTAGTTGGGCGACATTTACGAACGCGCAAAGCCTCTACCGTCTCATCATGACTCGCATCACAAGCAAGGTGAAAGCCCCCGATCCCTTTAATAGCAACAATTTTCCCTGCCAATAGCTGTTGAGCAGCCAAGAGTAATGCGTTCTCTTTATTTGCAATCGTTTTTCCTGATGAGTCGCATAATTTAATTTCAGGGCCACACACCGCGCACGCATTGGGTTGTGCATGAAATCGTCTATCTGCTGGGGATTGATATTCCTCTAAACAATTAGGGCACAAGGGAAAATCAGCCATTGCGGTATTGGGCCTGTCATAAGGCATATGGCGAATTATCGTGAAACGCGGGCCGCAATGCGTGCAATTTATGAATGGGTAATGAAAGCGCCTATTTGATGGAGTGAAAAGCTCTTGTTGGCATGCATCGCAAGTGGCGGCATCAGGGATCACTTGGGTATCCATTTTGCCTTCACCACTACGGCGAATAGTAAATGCGTTGGGTAATTTATCCCATTGAAAAGATTGCGGTTCAATACTTTCTATATGGGCTAACGGTGGGCAGTTTTGGTACAATAACTGGGTAAATTCAGTGATATCCGAATCAATACATAAGCGCACTAGCACCCCTTCGCCATCATTACAGACATCACCTAATAGTTTGCATTGGTGGGCTAATTGCCAAACATAAGGGCGAAACCCGACCCCCTGAACTTTCCCTTTAATGCGTAACTGTATACCACTTTTCACTGAGATATCCTCTTACCACTGTAAGGATATTTTCGCGCTAAAACATAAAAAAAGCTTCACTTGAGATCAAGAAAAGTCGTGGAAGTACAATTGACCGATTCATTTTTCAAAAACCGATTCATTAATTAGCAATACAATAATGATTGCATTAAAAAATAGAGCCTATCATTTATTCATTAAGAATTCTAAACAGTCTTAAATATAAACTTAAAATCCAATTTAACTTGAATGCGTAAACAATATAACTTTCTCTATTAAATAATATTAGAATTATAGCTAATTTGATTAATTATTTTCAGAATTATTCTCTATAAATCAACATAAATAACCTTTCTAAATCATTCACCTAGTCCATAAGAACGATAGTATCCCGTCATACATAAACGTAGACTCATTCACATATTAACAATATAGCAACATCTTGGGATAAATGAATATTATTCATAAAAAAACTCAATCTATTAATAATATAAAGAGGTGATACTTTGAAATTAAAACAACTTTTCGTTTCTCTTTCTATCGGTGCTGCGCTATTTGGTGCTAGCCATCTAGCTAGTGCAGATGAAATTATTACGCTTGGAACAAAAGGCGGTCCTTCCTTATTAAATGAAAAACGCTTGCCGCAATCTACAGCATTTATCAAGAACGATAAAATATACCTATTTGATGCGAGATACGGAGCAAGTTTGCGATTAGTTCAATCAAAAGCCCCATTAAAAAACCTTGATTCTATCTTTATTACCCACCTTCACAGTGACCATGTTGCCGATTACCCAGCCCTACTGTTAAATGCCTGGAACAGTGGTTTAAACCATAATATCGCTGTTTATGGCCCTGTTGGAACGGAAAGTATGACAAAAGGTGTTTGGGATACATTTAGTCGCGATATTGATTTACGCGTTAAAGATGAAGGTAAACCTGATTTGCGCCAAATGGTTACAGCAAAAGATATTCAAGAAGGGTCTGTACTCAAGAATGATGATGTCGAAATTAGTGCCTTATTTGTTCCACACCCACCTTTTAACTCAGGCGAAGCCCTCGCTTATAAAATACAATCTGGCGGAAAAACTATCGTTATTACTGGTGATATGATTGATAATAGCCAAATCATTGAATTTGCTAAAGATGCCGACTATTTAATCAGTGAAGTCGTCTTAGTTTCTGGGGTGGAAAATTTAGCAAATCGTATCGGCAACGGTTCAACGCTGGCAAAAGCGATTATTTCCCACCATACGACCGCAGAAGATGTCGGCAAAATAGCCCAACAAGCCAATGTAAAACACCTTGTACTTACCCACTTAGTTCCTGCAGATGACCCATCCATTACCGACGATGTGTGGATTAATGAAGTGAGAAAACAATACTCAGGTCCAGTAACGGTCAGTAAGGACTTACAACGTTTTGAGGTGAAATAGTTTATTTGAATATATCATCAATAGGATATTGCATGTAATCTCTTAATATCCTATTGATATTAACTTATATACTGAGCCTATTATCCTATAGCTTATTTTTCACTTTTCTCCATAACTCATCCCCCCAAACACCGTAAATGAGTAGTCCTATTTGAATAAATCTTTCACAAGTTTCTCATATGAAACCAAACTCCATCATAACCTCGACACACCCCACATTTTGAAACGAATATTTTACATATAGTCAACATTCGATTGACTAATAATCATCCATACAATTAATCTGGTTTTAAATAAAAAACAATGTTTCACCTATGAAACAAAATGTTACAGCACATTCAAAAGGAGAAAACCATGAGCTGGGTTGCAGTCTGCGATATCTCACAAGTTCAAGAAGAATTTCCTTTTTCCGCCAAAGTTGATAATGCCGAAATTGGGATCTTCTTAGTTGAAGACCAATATTATGCCTTAGAAGATGTTTGCCCACATGCCTACGCTCTGTTAAGCCAAGGTTTTGTTGAAGATGGCAAAGTGGAATGCCCATTACATGAAGCCGTTTTTGATATTAAAACAGGTAAATGTTTACGCGAACCCGGTGGGCGAGATCTCAAAACCTACCAAACACGCGTTCACGACAACCAAATCGAAATCAGTTTGATTGAGGAGTAGAAATGGAACCCATTCAAAATTTTAACCCGTATTTGCCGGCGAATAACCAAATCATCCCAGCGCGAGAAGGCGGTAAAGGCAGTATTCAGGCACCAGGAAGTGCACCGAATATCGTTTGGCAAACACGTTCACGTCTCCCAGATGAATATGAAAATAAACTTATTTTTGCACTGGAAACGCTATTCGCCGCAGGCACTGAATCACTTGAAGAATTAGTTAGCGCATTAAATCAACAACAATTATATGACCGACAAGGGCACCCTTGGTCTACCAGCAGTTTCCGCGAATTTCTTCTTGTCAATGGTTACTAATACATTGTCATAAAAAGAAAATAAAACAAAAACACTTTTGATAAACGGAAGCAAATGATGACAACGAATACACAACTTCAAAACTATCAAGATTACCTCGATGTCGGATTACGAGGGCAATGGTACCCCGTATTATCCAGTTGGGAAGTGAGCAGCGACCCCATCGGTATTACCCGTTTAGAAGAACAAATTGTCCTTTGGCGTGATGATAAAGGCCAAATTCACGCACTAGAAGACAGATGCCCACACCGCGGAGCCCGTTTATCAATGGGTTGGAACCTAGGTGAACGTATTGCCTGTTGGTACCACGGCGTCGAAGTCGGTGGTGATGGCGTCGTTAAAGATGTTCCAGCGGTCAGTCAATGCCCTCTTGAAGGTCAAAAATGTTTAAAAACCTATCCCGTTCAAGAAATTCATGGCGCTATCTTCCTCTATTTTGCGGTAGTTGACGGTGAAACACCTCCAGCCCTTGAGTTTCCTGAAGAGTTAGCTGATGACGAAAACCATAGCAATTTCCTCTGCACTGCATCGTGGAAATGCAATTACCAATATGCATTAGAAAACGTGATGGACCCAATGCATGGCACCTATCTCCATTCATCATCACACTCAATGGCAGAAGGTGATAAACAATCAGAAATGATCCTAGAAGCAACAAAAAATGGGTTTATTTTCCGTAAAAATGACCAAATTGGTGTCAACTTCGACTGGGTGGAATTTGCGAGTACAGGAGCAAATTGGCTACGTTTATCTATCCCATATCAAAAACGCTTCGGCCCTGGCGGGCACTTTTGGATTATCGGCATGGTCGTACCTGAAGACCGTCATCACACTCGAGTTTTCTTTTGGCGTATTCGCAAAGTGAAAGACTGGCAACGTGATTTATGGCGCTTTATGTACCGCAACCGCCTAGAAGGGCTACATTGGGATGTCCTAGAACAAGATCGCATTATTTTGGAAAACCTCACACCAAATGCACGGGATAAAGAGTTTCTTTATCAACACGATGTGGGGTTATCTCGCCTACGCCGCATTATGCAACGTGAAGCGAAGAAACAGTTTGACTTAATAAACAATAAGGAAACTGAAAATGCATGATGTCTTGTCAGGAAAACGCATCGTAATCACAGGCGCTGCAAGAGGGCTTGGCTTTAGCTTTGCACAAGCCGCTGCAGAGCAAGGCGCTCAAGTTATCTTGTGTGACATCCTCGAACAGCGATTACAAGAAAGTGTCGAGTCCTTACAACAACAAGGTTTTGAAGCCCAAGGTGTTTCTCTCGACTTAGCGGATCCTGACTCAATCACTCATGCATTCGACAGTATTGGCCAACAAGGTGCAATTGATGGGCTGATTAATAATGCGGCTCTGGCAACAGGAGTGGGTGGAAAACTGCTCGATGAATATGACTTGGCGCTATGGGATAAGGTTATGACCGTCAATGTCAGAGGAACGTGGCTAGTCACCAAAGCTGCTCTTCCTTTTTTAAAGCAGAGCTCCCGCGGGAAAATTATCAATATTGCTTCTGACACCGCACTTTGGGGAGCTCCCAAGCTGATGGCCTATGTCGCCAGTAAAGGGGCTATCATCAGTATGACACGCTCAATGGCACGTGAACTCGGAGTTCACCGTATTTGCGTCAACGCGATTGCTCCGGGACTCACAAAAGTCGAAGCGACCCAATACGTCCCAGCCGAGCGCCACCAGCTATATGAAAATGGCAGAGCATTACAAGGGGAGCAGATGCCCAAAGACGTTACAGGAACCGCTTTGTACTTGCTTTCGCCTATGGCTGATTTTGTTACAGGACAGCTAATCCCAGTTAATGGTGGCTTTATTTTTAACTAATTTCGCCATTTTGTCGGTAAAGAGGTGAGGACCGAGGACCATGAATTCAACATGTAAATATCTGGTACCCGGTTTGGAAAAAGGGCTACAGCTTCTTTTGCTACTTGCAGAACAGCACCGTGAGCTCACATTTGCCGAGATCCTTCGCTTAGTCGATATGCCCAAAGCAACGGCTTACCGTGCGATCCAAACCTTAGTGCACTTGGATTTCCTCGTCCAACACCCGCGTACTGGGGCATTTTCATTAGGCCGCAAAGTACTCAGCCTTGGTCTTGGCTATATTGCATCGCTCGATTTAACCCAGTTAGGCCAGCCCATTATCGAGCAACTCAGAGACCGAAGCCAATGTAACAGCCATTTAGTCATTCGAGATGGCCGAGACATTATTTACATCGCCAGAGTCAGTGGCGCAGAATCAAAAATTAACCATGTTAGCGTAGGCACGCGTTTATTAGCCCATCGAACCTCACTCGGTCGTATGCTACTCAGTGGGTTAACTCGCGCTGAATTCGATGCACTTTACCCAGACGATGAGCTACCCGACAACGCAGGCAGCAAGCAGGAATTTTGGCAAATGATCCAAGCTGACAAACTGCGAGGCTATGTGATTGGTGAATCATTTTATCGTCGAGGAATTTCATCCATTGTTTACCCTGTTTATAACCAAGCGAATGGCGTAGAAGCGGTGATTAGCATCATGGTGCCAATGAATAGCATCCCTGCACAAGAGTGCCGGCGATTACAAAATGAAGTGAGCTATGCAGCCCAAAAACTCACTGAATTTATAGGTGGCATGAGCCAAGCAAAAGCCGTTTAGCGTTAACCGAATATCATCCACACATTTTTAGGTTTATTGCCATAAGCCTCAGGTTCTTTTTGCCCAAAAAAACCTTTGGCAATAACACCAATCGATAGAGGACTTTACAATGTCAGTGATTGGAATAGAAAAATTAGAATTTGGTGTTGAAGATATCCCTAGCTGCCAGAAATTTTTACATGATTTTGGCCTTCAAGCAGCCTCTGATAACGCCTCGTTATTCACCACGTTATCGGGTGCTGAAATACAGTTATTTTCCTACCAAGATCCAAATTTACCCGTACCTTTTGAAGCAGGTTCAACACTGCGTCGCATTACGTGGGGAGTTGAAAGCCCAGATAAACTCAAGGAGATCATTGAGAAAATTAGGCCTTGTGATGGTTTTCAACTGACGTCAAATGGCGCACAGTGCCGTGACCCAAATGGCATGACGGTCGCTTTCACTATTAGTAAACAAAAAACGGTTGAATTAGAGGTCACCGCTATCAACCAATGGGGGGATATTCGCCGCATTGATAAACCCAGCCCAGTTTACGAAAAAGCCACGCCAATTAACGTCGGTCACGTAGTATTTTTTGTTGATGACTTACCTTCTACAGAAGCGTTCTATTGCCAAAAACTGGGTTTTCAAGTTTCAGACCGTTATATCGACCGTGCCGTCTTTTTACGGACACAAATAAACGGTTGCCACCATAACCTGTTTTTGCTGAAGCTTCCTCATCGTGGCAGCGGCCTCAACCATGTCGCTTTTACGGTTCGTGATATCCATGAAGTGATTGGCGGCGGTCTGGCAATGAACCGCCATCAATGGAGCACCTTTATTGGTCCAGGCCGGCACCCTATCTCATCCGCTTACTTTTGGTATGTCAACAGCCCAACAGGTGGGGCTTTCGAATATTACACCAATGACGATTACCTAACCGATAAATGGCAGCCACGCGAACTGGAACATTCCTTAGTTTCATTTACGGAATGGGCTGTGGAAGGTGGTCTCGATTATGAAACTCGCCGCCAAGTTAAGGAGTAACGCCATGAGCTCATTAATCCAAGGCGGTATTGTCATTATCGGTGGGGGTCAGGCAGGTGGTTGGGCAGCAAAAACCCTACGCGATGAAGGTTATCAAGGTATTATTTCGGTGATCAGCGATGAAAACCATGATTTTTATGAGCGCCCACCGCTGTCTAAAGCCGCATTGACACAGGAGAGTTTTTCATTATCGCGCTTATTCAGCGAACAAGAAACTAATGCCTTAAATTTACAGTGGTTTCGCCCACTACGTGCCACCAAAATTGATAGCCAAACCCAATGTATTTATTTAAGTGATGGTCGTGCCATTACGTTTGACAAATTACTGCTCGCGACAGGCGGTCGGCCTCGCTACCTGTCGAATCGTTGGCAGCAACATCCACAAGTATTTGCCTTACGTTCATGGGATGACGCGCAGAAATTACGTAGTGCGCTGCTCTCTGCACAAAAAATTGCCATTATTGGTGGTGGTTGGATTGGCTTAGAAGTTGCCGCTTCCGCTCGAAAAATGGGGATTGATGTCACGATTTTTGAGCGGCAAAGCCGCTTATGCGAACGAAGTGTACCGCAGAATGTTTCAGAGGCTCTTGCATTACGCCACACACAAGCAGGTGTTCATGTCATAACCGATTGTGGAGATATCGAACTTGGCGAACCGACAACAAGTGGATTACAAATTAGTTGCCAAAAACAGCCTTCGCAAAATTTCGATCTCGCTGTTATGGGGATTGGTGTTGAATTAAATCTCGAACTTGCCAAAGAAGCGGGTCTTGATGTTACCCACGGTATTGTGATTAATCACCATGGGCAGACTTCTCACCCAAATATTTACGCTGCGGGCGACGTCGCTTGCCATCCAACACTGTCCTTATGTTTACAGTCATGGGCTTATGCGCAAAACCAAGCCATCACCACAGCAAAAGCCATGCTAAACCCGCAGTCTGAAGGGTTCAATGAACTCGCTTGGTTATGGTCAGATCAATACCAAGACAACATCCAAATTTTAGGTGTCCCAACCTCACAAAAATTAAAACATATTCAACGGTATACCCCTAATTCAGAGGTTCATTTTGCTTTAAATGAAAGCAATGAATTGGTGCAAATGATTGCATTTAATGATGCACGAGCCATCAAGCTAGGTAAACGTTGGATACAAGGCCACCGCAAATTGGACCCTTCACAACTTGCTGATCCCACATTTTCATTAATGTCACTGAAATAGTGCCCAGCAGGAGAAATCTCATGGCTAATCAGACTATAACCTTACAAAATTCAGAGCATGATCAAGTCGAGCAAGATGTTCCTGAAAAGATCAATTGGTTGATCCCTATCGGGCTGTTTTCCTGTGTACTACTGGCTTTCTTCGATAAAATCAGTATTGCAGCTCTATTTTCTGACGAAAAATTTCAGCAAGCTCTGGGAATTGATTTTGACCCAACCCGTTTGGGGTTACTGATGAGCGCATTTTTATTCGCTTATGGTGTTTCTTCCATGCTACTAAGCGGTATTGGCGATAAATTTCACCCCACCAAAATGCTGCTATTTATGATCAGTAGCTGGTGTTTTCTCATGATTTTTATGGGATTCACACACCACTATGGCACGATGGTTTTTCTGCGTGTATTGCTAGGAATTGCCGAAGGGCCTTTGCTGGCAATCGCTTACGCCATTGTGCGCCGTACCTTTCCGCCAAAAATGCAAGCGCGTGCCACCATGATGTGGTTATTAGGCACACCGTTAGGCGCAGCATTAGGCTTTCCTATCTCATTGTATTTACTAAATAACTATGGTTGGCAAAGTACATTTTTTGTCATGGCCGCCTTTACTGTTCCTGTTTGGTGGCTTGTGGTGATTGGTATTCGCCATCCCAACTTAGTCAATCGTCAAGCTCAGACTAAAAACACAGCAGGTGAAACACTTCCAGCGGAGCAATTGGCTGTGATGCGAGCCCATAAAAAACGCTTATTCCAAAATAGCCATTTTTGGATTATCTGCATGTTTAATATCGCTTTTCTTATCTACCTTTGGGGAATGAATGGTTGGTTACCCAGCTATTTAATTAAAGGTAAATCCATTCACTTAGAACATGCGGGAATTCTGTCATCCCTTCCCTTTATCGCCATGTTATTTGGTGAAGCCATCGGAGCGTGGTTATCAGATCGCTACGATCGCCGCGCACTCGTTTGTTTTATTTCACTACTTGGTGCCGTGTTAGGCCTTGCTGGTGTGTTATTTCTCACTGGCACCTACAGCATCATTCTTATGATGGCATTTAGCATGTTCATGTGGGGGGCGGGCGCACCAAATATCTTTGCTCTACTCGCAAAAGCCACACAAAAGCAAGTCAGTGCATTAGCAGGCGGTATTTTCAATGGGTTAGGAAACCTTGCTGGCGCCGCTGCACCGCTGGCAATGGGAGTTCTTATTACCGTCACTCACACTATGGATAGCGGGCTGTTATTTATCGTCGTCATAGGTTTATTCGGCAGCTTGTTACTAGTGCCTTTACTGAAAAAATATTAATTCATTTTTTATTGGAGATAACACCATGTCACAACCGCAAATCAAACCACAAGATATTCCAATGGCACAATGGATTGAGTCACGCATTGCTCGCCTTGAAGGGCGTAAATATGACTGGAATGCCCTGAAATTCCAAGCGGATTACGACCCTAAATATCGCCGCGCACAAATGCGCTATATCGGCACGGGTGCGACTGGCGTTGCTAATGATGTCAACACCGTTCCCGCAGAGAACTTTACTTTCTCCACCATGGTTCTCCCTGCCAAATGCGAGGGGCCATTACACCTCCACCCCGATGTTGAAGAAGTGTTCTTTATGTTGAAAGGCACTATCACGTTGTTTGTAAAAGATGGCAATGAAGAGTATGAAACCGTACTGAAAGAGCGTGACCTAATTTCAGTCCCTGCGGGCATTTATCGTGGTTTATTTAACCATGGGGAAGAAGAAGCCTTAATGTGCGTCATGATAGGGACACCAAAACCTGCGATCCCAACATATCCCGAAGATCACCCTTTATCAAAAGTTAAACGTAACTAACAGGAGTCGTCAGTGATGAATTTGCTCAATAAAAAACTCCCGGAACCACTGATAGCAGACTTTGGCCAATATCGTCTCAATTGGCGAGAAGCAGGCCAAGGGCACCCAGTGGTATTGTTGCATGGTATCAGCTCTGGATCTGCTTCATGGGTAAGCCAACTGACCAGTCCATCACTGACAAAACACTATCATCTCTATAGCTGGGATGCGCCCGGCTATTTAGAAAGCCGTGAGCTAGAGACGACAACGCCTACCGCTATTGATTACGCAAATGCATTGAATGCTTTTATTGACAAATTAGCCTTATCAAACATCGTGTTAGTGGGACACTCTCTTGGCGCCATAATGGCAAGTGCTTTTGCCTCGCAATATCCCAATAAAGTTAAAGGCTTAATCTTAGCGAACCCCGCGCAAGGTTATGCAACAAAAAGCCCTGACCAACAAAAACAAGTTTACCAACAGCGGCAAGATATTGTTTTGAGTTCTGGTATTGAGGTATATGCGCAAAATCGTGCTGCTGCTTTGTTATCCGCCAACGCAACCACTGAGAAAGTCAATTGGGTTCAACAGAACATGAAGAAGCTCAACCCTAAAGGCTTCTTAGCCGCGGCGTGGATGCTAGCCCATGACGATATCAGCCAATATTTAAATCGCTATGATGGCCCATTGGAAATACTGGTTGGCACAGAAGATACCATTACGCCACCAGCACAAGTAGAGCAACTCGCACGCCAAAAAAACTGCCCCTATTTCCTGATAAACCAAGCGGGGCACGCCAGTTATTTAGATGCGCCAGATGCCTTTAACAACCATTTACAACAATTTTTAGAGACGCTCTATTGCCAAGCAGAATAAAGGAAGACTCATGAATTTACAGTTAAATAACCGTGTTGCTGTCGTGACAGGAGGAAGCTCCGGCATCGGCTTTGCAACCGTCAAACTCTTACTGGATGAAGGCTGTAAAGTGGCATTCTGCGGTCGTGATCAAGACAAACTCCAGCAAGCGCTTACAACATTACGAGAACATTACCCTCAAGGGCATTTTATCGCACAACCTTGTGATGTTCTTGATAAAACACAAACCGAAGCTTTCGCAAAACAGGTTCATCAACAATATGGACACGTCGATATATTGATAAACAACGCAGGACAAGGCTATGTCGCAAGCTATAGCGATACCCCCGAAGAAGCATGGTTACACGAAGCCCAATTAAAACTATTTGGTGTAATTAACCCGGTGAATGCTTTCTTGCCACTCTTAGAGCAATCAAATATTGCTTCTATCACCTGTGTCAATTCACTGCTGGCCTTACAGCCTGAACCACATATGGTCGCCACCTCGGCGGCTCGGGCAGCATTATTAAACATGACGCTAAACTTGTCGAAAACACTGTTACCCAAAGGGATCCGTGTGAACTCTATTTTACTTGGCATGGTGGAGTCCGACCAATGGCGACGCCGCTTCGACAATCGCAGTGATAAAAATCTCGATTGGGAACAATGGATTGGTGATATCGCTAAAAAACGCGGCATTCCAATGCAACGTTTAGGAAAACCCGAAGAGCCCGCACGTGCCTTAGTCTTTTTAGCCTCCCCCATGGCGTCGTTTACCTCGGGTGCCGCTTTAGATGTTTCTGGTGGCTTTAGCCACCATATTTAAAGGATTTAACGATGAAAACACTCATGTTGATTGGTTATGGTGCAATGGCTCAAGAAGTGATTACTCGCTTACCTAATGAGATAGCCCTGCGTTACATTGTTGCCCGGCCCCATCACCATCAAGCCATTTTGGAACGCTTTAAAGGGGCAGTCACCCCCATCGATAACCTTGACAATAATATCATTCCACCGGATTTAGTGTTGGAATGTGCGGGTCACCAAGCCGTTAAACAATATGCACCAACGGTACTAGAAAGAGGCTGGACACTGGCCATTATCTCAACGGGAGCCCTTGCTGACACGGACTTTGAACAACACTTGGTCGCCTTAACCCAACGCCACCACAGCCAGTTAATTCCACTAACTGGCGCTGTTGCTGGTCTTGATGGCCTACGTGCCGCAAAAGAGGCGAATATCACCCATGTGACCTACCTGTCATGTAAAAGCCCTGCAAGCTGGCGCAATGGCGCGGCTGAGCGTTATGTCGATTTATCACAAGTGACACAGCCCACGGTGTTCTTTAGTGGCAGTGCCCGTGAAGCGGCACTGAATTTTCCAGCGAATGCCAATGTGGCTGCCACTGTTGCACTGTATGGCATAGGGATGGATGCCACCCAAGTACAATTGGTTGTTGACCCGACTACCACACAAAACTCACACCGCATTGATGTTACGGGCGATTTTGGCCATTTCTGCATTGAACTCAATGGAAATCCACTACCTTCAAATCCGAAAACATCGATGTTAGCTGCTTTAAGTGCTGTTGAAATTTGTCGTCGAGTCGCTGAACACCGAGCTATTTAATAGGAGCCCTATTATGAACAAAATGGATATTTTTGTTGGCGGTAAATGGCAGCTAGGTCGCGGGCCTGAAATGCAATCGCGTTTTCCGGGGGATAACCAGGTGATTGCAATCCTTAACAGTGCAAGTTTGGAAGATGTCGAAGATGCCGTAATTACGGCAGATAAGGCATGGAGATCGCCTTCTTGGCGTAATCTTCCCGCTCACCAGCGGGCAACTATCTTGTACAACGTGAGTCGCTTAATTGATGAAAACTGCGAAACATTAACTCAATTACAAACTTTGGATAACGGCAAGCCTTGGGCAGAAGCACGTGGCTTAGTGATGAGCGCAGCAGCAACCGCTCGCTACTTTGCGGCGGTTTGTGAAGTTTCAGGTGGTGAACTTCCTCCTCGTCGCCAGCCAGAGCTGATGACCATAAGTACCTACCAACCTATTGGCGTGATCGCTGCAATCACGCCATGGAACTCCCCGATTGCCAGTGATATGCAAAAAATTGCCCCAGCGATTGCGGCCGGTAACGCGGTCATCTTAAAACCCGCGGAAGCCACACCTCTAATTTCATTAAAATTGGCTGAGTTATTTGAGCAAGCAGGTTTACCCAGCGGCCTGTTGAGTGTGCTACCGGGTAAAGGTTCGATTGTCGGTGATGCACTGGTTCGCCACCCTCTGGTGAAAAAAATCTCCTTTACAGGTGGCACCAATACCGGACGACAACTGGCTCATATTGCAGCGGATAAACTTATCACCACGTCACTTGAACTTGGGGGAAAATCCCCAACTATCGTGTTGTCAGACGCTGACCTTGATATCGCTGCACATGGTGTTTGTTACGGTATCTTTAGTTCGATGGGGCAAGCATGCATCGCCGGTTCGCGCCTATTTGTGGCTAAAGATATCTACTCATCCTTTATGGAAAAGCTAACACAATTGACCCGCAACCTGATTATTGGTGACCCAAGGCAAGAGCGTGTTCATCTAGGGCCATTAATTTCCCCTTCGCACCGAGATAGCGTCAGAAACTATGTCGAACAAGCCGTTCAGCAAGGGGGGAAGATCCGTATTGGTGGAACTGCACCCGCTGACCCGGCACTCAAAGATGGCAACTACTTTTTACCGACGATTATCGAAGGCTTAAATAACCAATCTACGGTTTGCCTAGAGGAAATTTTCGGCCCCGTGCTCGTCGTAATGCCATTTGATGATGAAGAAGACCTCATTCAGCAAGCTAATGATTCTGTTTATGGGCTTGCCGCAGGTATTTGGACAAAAGATTACACTCGAGCATTTAAGCTCGCCGATGCGCTTGATGTCGGCACTGTTTGGGTCAATACCTACAAAGTTTTTTCTATTTCAACGCCATTTGGCGGCTTTAAAGAAAGTGGCATTGGCCGTGAAAAAGGCCTTGAAAGCCTCAAAGCCTATATGCAACAAAAAAGCCTATTTCTGGCACTTAACCCACAACCAAACCGTTGGTGTGAATAGCAAATCCGTCACCGGATTATGGCAGCATTGAGGAGAATAAAATGTCTGAAATGATTACAGTTGGCGAAGCTATCGCCAGAACACTTGAACAATACCAAGTCACAACGGTTTATGGGGTTATTTCAATTCATAACTTACCCATAGCAGATGCTATCGGGCGCCGGGACGTGATTGATTTTACGCCAAGTCGTGGGGAGGCAGGGGCCGTCACCATGGCGGATGCCCATAGCCGTTTTAGTGGCTTAGGGGTAGCGCTAACCAGTACAGGTGCAGGTGCTGGAAATGCTGTAGGATCAATGATTGAAGCTATGAATGCATGCTCCCCCATGATCCACATTACAGGCCAAGTTGAAAAAGCTTATCTGGATATGGACGCAGGGTTTATTCATGAAACACATGACCAACTCGGCTTTTTACGTTCGAGTTCAAAGCACGCTTTTCGTGTTCATACCCCCGAACAAGCCGTCGCCACGCTGCATAAAGCCATTCAAGTTGCTCAAACTATACCTTGTGGCCCTGTCTCTATCGAGATCCCAATTGATATTCAAAGTGCGCAAGTGCCATTATCTGTACTGAGTGCACCACTTCCCCCTTATAGGTTGCCTGACAGTTGTACATCGTTAGTCAATGCAATTTGGGACAAACTTCAACACGCTGCACAGCCGTTATTGTGGGTTGGCGCAGGAGCCCTACAAGCAAAAGATGCTGTCAAACGCCTTGCTGATGCAGGTATTGCCGTCATCAGCAGTACCCATGGACGAGGTATTTTATCGGATGACCATCCATTCAGCTTACGCGCTTTTCATAATGCAGATTCCGTTGATGCATTAATGCGTTCATGCGATTTAACTATCGTCGCAGGCTCACGTTTACGCAGTAATGAAACCAAAACATGGTCATTACCTTTGCCACACCCCATCATTCAAATCGATATAAACCCACTCGCCGCCAATCGCAACTATTTAGCTGACTTGACGGTAACTGGGGATTGTAAAAGTTTACTTGAAGCACTTGCCGATAAAATCGAACAAGCCAAGCGCCCTATCTCTACTCAGTGGAAAAAACAAGTGCAAGAGGCCGTACAGCAGGCTGAAGAACAACTAAGGCAACAATGTGGCCCTTATAGCCAACTCAGTGATGCCGTAGAGCAAGTCTTACCTAGCGATGGTATTTTTGTCCGCGACATTACGGTATCAGGGAGTTTATGGGGAAGCCGTTTACTCAAAGCGACCCAGCCAATGCACAACATTCACTCCTTAGCAGGCGCAATCGGGCTAGGACTCGCCATGGCAATTGGCAGTGCCAAAGCAAACCCTAATGTACCTGTTATTGGCTTAGTTGGTGATGGCGGGTTAATGTTAGGCGTAGGCGAATTGGCCACTATGGCACAAGAGCAGCTCCCAATTGTATTGATTATTATGAATGACCAAGGTTATGGCGTAATGCGAGGTATTCAGGAAAAATATTTCTCAGACCGCCAATACTATAATGAGTTACTCACCCCTTCATTTAGTCAATTAGCTCAATCGATGGGGATTCAAGCATTTACGATAGATAAAGCCACCGATTTTCAATCAACGCTCCGCCAAGCTGTCGACTTGAAGCAACCTGTTGTCGTTGAAGTGTTAATGAATCATATTGGTACAATGAATTTTTCAGGCCCCCCACAGAAAAAGTTATTTTAACTTTCACCATGGTTAGGGTGGCAATAAGCTACCCTATTTCATTGATAGATAATGATGCAAACGATTAAAGCCATCTGCTTTTTAAATTATTATAGTGGGGAACTATAGCACCCGACTAAGATTATAAATTTGGCTTAAAATATTGCGTATAAATAGAAACCGCTTGCTCTTTTAAGATGCCTTTAACCACTTCAGGTTTAAAGGGGCTTTTGTCAAAGATTTCATCACTCCCCAACATAATATTAAAACCGGCAATCTCGGCTAGTTCATCATGAGAAAGACTATAAACCATCCGACCTAATTGGCTCCATACCATTGCACCGGAACACATACAACACGGCTCACAACTGGTGTACAGCGTATAATCGGATAAATCCATGACTTTATGTTCAGAACAATACTGGCGTATGAGACCCAACTCCGCATGATAGGTTGGGTCACTTTCAGTATGAATATGATTTTCACCTGTCATAACGACTTGGTTATTTTTAACTAATACTGCACCAAAGGGTTCATTGCCATTTTTCGCAGCATCCGTTGCCAAAGCCAAAGCTTGCGTCATAAACTGAATATCTAGCGCATTTTGCTGCTCATTGTTGTTAAGCTTATTTTCCATATACACACCTTTTATGCATAAATTAATTTAATTTTAAAATAACCTAAATAGGTTATATCAAGTCTAGTTATGAATTAATACAAAATAACCTGCGTGTGCACAATTTCCTTGCACATTTGGGAGATGCAAAACATTTGCCCATGTTTTGTTAGTACAAGGGTGCTACTGAAACTATCAAGCTTAAATATATGAAAAGGATTTCAATAGATTCAATCTTTAGGTCACCAAAAGAATTGCAATATCAATCACATAATTTCAAAAAACCAGTAAATATACGAATTAACAAGAAATGAAAAGCTGAAATGAATTACAAAAGTATTTAGGGGTAATTAGCGTGATATGCTTTAGAAAAACAAAAAAGCCACTTACGATGAAGTGGCTTAATGAGCTGATTTAACAGCTAAAATTTGGTGGCCCCTACTGGACTTGAACCAGTGACCAATCGATTATGAGTCGACTGCTCTAACCAACTGAGCTAAGGGGCCAAAGTGGAGAGGATTATACGTGTAGTTTTAGCTTAGGTCTAGTGTTTCGAAACCGTATGCTGAAATTGTGTTCAACTCAATCCCTCCACTTATAATTCAATGCGATAGCATAAGCAATTGCTATCATTTGAAAGTCGTTTCCTGCAATTTTAATGAGCTCTACTCTTTTTTATTTAAATCAGTTTCTCACACCTTATCTATATTTAACTTTTACCAATATCAAATTAATAATAAAAACAACATCATAATGGCAACTAAACTTATTAAAAGCTCTTAATTCAAATAATTGATATAAAACAATATTTTTACATTCAGACCTCACAATATAGTTTATAGATAATTCGCATATAGGACAGAAATGATGAAAAAAGTACGTGTAGTTCAATATGGTTGCGGAAAAATGGGTAAATTTTTGATCCGTTACTTGTAAGAACATGGTGCTGACGTTGTGGCGACTTTTGAAATCAATAAAGCGGTTATTGGCAAAAATATAGGCGAAATCACAGGAGCGAGGCCAACAGAGGTTAAAGTACAAGCGCTACATAAAGCAGCGAAATGTTAAAGCTTGATGTTGGCATCATCGCCCACCTTTCGGTGGGCGATTACTGGCACCTAATCTTAGCGCGGTTTCACCATCTGCCATTCTAAGTGATGTTTTATCGACGGCCATTCTGATTCGATAATGCTATATACACAGCTATCACGTAGCTCACCTGTTTTAGTTTTCATATGGTTGCGCAAAATACCATCGAGCTTGGCCCCTAAACGTTCAATAGCTCGACGACTTTGGCTATTTAAAAAGTGCGTACGAAACTCCACTGCAACGCAATTTAATTCCTCAAAAGCATGCTTTAACAGCAAATATTTAGCCTCTGTATTTAATGCAGTGCGTTGTACTTCGACCCCATACCAAGTGGCACCGATTTCAACCCGTCTTACCGCATGGTCCACACGGTTATAAGAAGTAATACCAACAGGCTTACCAGTGCGTTTATCAATCACCACAAAAGGTAAACATTCCTTTTTCTGGAAATTTTCCAGACGCTTTTCCACATCTTGAGAAAAATGCTCAGGCTCAGGAACTAAGGCATACCACAAATTATTTAACCCATCTCGTCGAATGATATCTGCCAGTTCGACATCATATTGGTGAGATAGAGGTTCAAGGCGAACGTATTCACCTTCTAAAGTAATAGCTTGGCAAATCTCTTTCATCATTGTTTCCCCTATATCGTTCTTTATGCTGTGTGTCTCTTTTTTTAATCTCTGTTTATGACATAAAAATAAAAAAACACCTATTTTTTATGACACTCAGCTATTTAACCGAAAACATATGATAAAAATCACAAAATTTTAACATCTTTACCAAATTGCAGCTTCATTACGCTACAGTTGACTCATCTGACCTGTTAATGAAATCCCGAATGGGAGTATAATAATGAGCAATTTTCCACACCTTTTTACCCCGCTTGATTTAGGCCACACTATCCTAAAAAATCGCATTTTGATGGGCTCGATGCATACTGGGCTTGAAGAGCACCCGCAAGGCAGTGAACGACTGGCACATTTCTATCGCTTACGCGCCGAAAATGGTGTCAGCCTCATCATTACCGGTGGCATCGCCCCCAATCCTGAAGGGGCGCTTACCGCACATGGCGCGGTACTAAATGATGAAAAACAGCTGTCATTTCATCAACAAATCACGGATGCCGTCCACCAAGCTGACGGTAAAATCGCCTTACAAATTTTGCATGCAGGGCGCTATGGGCTACACCCCAAATTAGTTGCCCCAAGCCCTATTCAAGCTGAAATTATTCCATTCGCCCCCAGAGAGCTCTCAACTGATGACGTTGAAAAAACGATTGATGACTTTGTGACAACAGCCAAACTCGCTCAACAAGCAGGCTATGATGGTGTCGAAATTATGGGCTCCGAAGGCTATTTAATTAACCAATTCATCACCAAACGTACCAACCATAGAACCGATAAATGGGGTGGAAGTTACACAAACCGAATTCGTTTTCCTATTGAAATCGTACGGCGAATACGGGAAGCTGTTGGCGCTAACTTTATTATTATTTATCGACTTTCCATGTTGGATTTAGTTGAAGAAGGTTCAATATGGGAAGAAATCGAATTACTCGCCAAACAAATTGAAAATGCAGGCGCCAGTATGATTAACACGGGTATTGGTTGGCACGAAGCTCGAATACCGACGATAGCAACGCAAGTTCCCCGTAGTGCATTTAGTTGGGTTACCCAGAAATTAATGGGAAAAGTGAATATTCCGCTGATAACCACTAACCGCATCAATGACCCTTTTGTTGCAGAACATATTATTGCCAATCATCAAGCCGATATGGTTTCAATGGCTCGGCCGTTTCTGGCTGATGAAGCGTTTGTTCGTAAAGCGGCAGAAAATAGAGCAGACGAAATCAACACCTGCATTGGCTGCAACCAAGCCTGTCTCGACCTCATTTTTAGTGGCAAACTGGCCAGTTGTTTAGTTAACCCACAAGCCGTTAGAGAAATGGATTACCCCAACGAAAAAGCCCCACAGAGTAAATCTGTTGCAGTTGTTGGCGCAGGGCCTGCTGGGTTGTCTTGTGCAATTTACGCGGCAAAACGGGGGCATCGCGTCACTTTGTTTGAAAAATCTAACCACATAGGTGGGCAATTTAACCTCGCAAAGCAAATACCCGGTAAAGAAGAGTTTCATGAAACTATCCGTTACTTCTGCCGACAACTAGAACTATTACATATTGATGTACGCCTTGAACACCAAGCCGATGTTGACTGTTTATCGGGATTTGATGAGGTCATTATTGCAACGGGCGTCACCCCACGGAAAATCCAGCTCGAAGGCATTGAACACCATAAAGTCATTTCTTATATCGATGTCATCACCAAACAGCGTTCTGTTGGTAAAAGCGCCGCTATTATTGGTGCTGGAGGGATTGGCTTTGATGTTGCTGAATTGCTAACCCAGGAAGGGAAAAGTAGCAGTTTAGATACTTCACTATTTAATAAAGAGTGGAATATTGATACCTCAATTCATTCTAAAGGTGGCGTATTCCCCCCACAAAAAGTCCCTATGGCATCAGCCCGTCAATTGTACTTATTACAGCGTAAAAATAGTAAAGTTGGGGCAGGCCTTGGTAAAACGACGGGTTGGGTTCACCGTTTATCACTGATGAAACGTGGTGTTCATATGCTAAATGGTGTTGAATACATGCGAGTTGATGACGAAGGGCTCCATATTCGCTATCAAGATAAAACGCAGTGCCTTCCCGTTGACAATGTGATTTTATGTGCAGGACAAGAGCCTTACCGTCCATTAAAAATACAATTAGCAGAACGTGGCATTAATGCCCATGTTATTGGCGGTGCTGATGTAGCAGCCGAGCTTGACGCTCGCCGCGCAATTGAACAAGGAATGAAAATCGCGTATCAGCTTTGATTGCTCGTTCTGTTGGTGAGGTTTGTCACTGACAATTAACCGTATTTTCAAAAATAAAGGCAGAGATTGTTTTCACGATCCCTGCCTTTTTATTTAGTTCACTTGCTCATTAATCACGGTGAGATAACCGCGCTTCCGCGTTCGCCAGTTTCTCATCTTCCGCTAAACACACCGCCGCAGTAAATAACACGTCAGTTGAAGAATTAAGCGCCGTTTCTGCTGAATCCTGTAACACGCCAATCATCACACCAACTGCGACCACTTGCATCGCAATCTCATTTGAAATACCAAACATGTTACAAGCTAATGGGATCAGCAATAGTGAGCCCCCCGCAACCCCAGAGGCGCCACATGCACAAACTGCTGCCACAACACTTAATAATAATGCCGTTGGGATATCAACAGGGATCCCTAACGTATGTACCGCAGCTAACGTCAGAACAGTAATCGTTACCGCTGCACCTGCCATATTGATTGTTGCACCTAATGGGATAGAAACAGAGTAGGTATCTTCATGCAGATTCATACGACGACACATCCCCATATTCACAGGAATATTCGCTGCAGAACTACGTGTAAAGAATGCCGTTACCCCACTTTCACGTAAACAAGCGAAAACTAATGGATATGGGTTGCGTTTCATTTTCCAATACACAATTAGTGGATTAACAATGAAAGCAACAATTAACATACAGCCAATTAATACTGCGAGAACATGTATATAGCCTTTTAAGGTTGCAAAGCCTGTCGTTGCGATAGTTGAAGCAACTAAGCCAAAAATCCCTAAAGGCGCTAAGCGGATCACAACACGTACCAGTTGTGTTACTGCATTAGAAAAGTCATGAACTAAATTTTTTGTGGTTTCATTTGCATGGCGCAGCGCAATACCCAGCCCGATCGCCCACGCTAATATACCAATATAATTACCCTTAATCAGTGCGTCGACAGGATTCGCAAATATATTGATTAGCAAACCTTTTAACACTTCGGCAATATTACCCGGTGGATTTAACTGTGTATCCCCCACGGCTAAAACTAAACTTGACGGGAACAGGAAAGAACCAATAACGGCAACAACCGCGGCAAAAAATGTTCCCAAAATATACAACACCAGGATCGGTTTGATATTGGTTTTTTGCCCTTGACGATGGTTAGCAATGGATGACATCACTAACCCCCATACCAATACCGGAGCAACCGCCTTTAACGCACTAACGAATAAATCCCCTAACAACCCGACATTTTTTGCAGCAGATGGCCATAACCATGCAAGCAAAATACCCGCGACCAAGCCAACCAGTATCTGTTTGACTAGACTACCTTGGCTAATAACTCGCCATAACCCTGTTTTATTTGTATCCATAATAGACCTATATTATTTATCTTTATTAGGAATTAAATGTGTTTGCACAGCAAGTATAAGGAATAATAGTCGCCTGAAAAGGCAATTATTCAAAATATACACAATGATTGACTTTGTTTAACAAACATTTTACATAACTGTGATCTCAATAGAGTTTTGTTTCTTATAGTAGAATGAGAGGAGTAAAATGGTTGAGTATTTTCATAGGGTTAAAAAAAATCCCCTACTTTTACAGTAGAGGATTTAAAAATAAAAAAGTTAAATTAACTTTTTGCTTCGTTACGTTTATTAACAATGGCATTAATGATTAACGTTACGACTAAGATTGAGGCAATTACCCCCAACGAAATCGGCGTTGGAATATGGAAAATATCAATCAATAGCATTTTTATACCGATAAAGCTTAAAATTACTGCTAAGCCGTATTTTAGCATTGAGAACTTTTCAGCAACTCCAGACAACAAGAAATACATCGCACGTAGGCCTAAAATGGCAAATAAGTTCGATGTTAAAACAATGAATGGGTCAGTCGTTACCGCAAAAATAGCAGGTATGCTGTCCACCGCAAATATCACGTCACTAATTTCAACTAAAATCAGCACTAAAATAAGTGGGGTCGCAAATAGGACACCATTACGTTTAATAAAGAATTTTTCACCATGCAATTCATCCGTCATACGTAAATGAGAACGAACCCATTTTACTAACGGTTTATCCGTGATTGGCGAGTCATCTTCTTTAGCAAAAGCCATTTTCAAACCAGTAAATAGCAAAAACAAGCCAAATACATATAAAATCCAGCTAAATTGTGTGACTAACCAACTACCTGCAAAAATCATAATCGTACGAAGTACTATAGCGCCTAATACTCCATAAACCAGCACACGACGCTGTAAATTTGCAGGGATTGCAAAATAACTAAAGAGCATTAACCAAACGAATACGTTATCAACAGCTAATGCTTTTTCTAATAAATAACCCGTTAAGAACGCCATTGTTTGGCTATCGGCAAACTCACGTCCCACGTTTTCATTAAGATACCACCAAAAGCCCGCCGCAAAGAGAAGCGAAAGCGTTACCCACACGATACTCCAAGCCGCAGCTTGTTTCATCGACATTGCTTGGCCTTTGTGTTTCCCTTGCCAGAACAAATCAATGAGTAACATAAGTAAAATAATAACGGCAAAACTACCCCATAAAATTGGGTTACCAACTGAGTGCATTTTCCTTTCCCTTAAAAACAAAAAACGGCTGATATCCAGAAGACATCAGCCGCTTAAAATTCATTAACCACAAGTTATGTCTTTTGGTTGTAAATTATGAGCAAACCTCGCCTTCTGGCAAGGTCTCACTTACAACACAAATAACCCGAAAACAGGGAACTGTGGTGCTCGGCTACCGGGTGTAATGAGTACACCGTAATGACGATAAACCGACAAGAAGAAGTTACTCCCCTTTGCTATGGCGATAAGATACGGTAAATAGTCTTAAAATGCAATAATTAGCCATTATTGTTTTATCGTTATTTTTTTACATTAAAAGATAAATTAACCAGTATATTTCGCATACTCTAAGCAAAAAACAGGCTAAAAGCCGTTTTTAAGCACTTTACATCATTACATGGCACACAGTAATTTGTAAAAATCGGCCGAAACTTAAATGAATTCTAAAAATAAGCTTAAAATTTGCTGTTTAGTTATTTTCTGTTTTGTTAAAGTGAGCGTGCTTTACACTAACAGCCTGAGGAAACACTACTTTCACTTTGGCATTCACTTAATCCATTTCTCCCTGCCCAACAACAAGTTTGTTGCTGTTATTGCCGTTTAGGAAACATTAATGGAATTAGTTAAAGAACTTTTTTTCGCCCTTTGGCACCAAGATTATGTCACCCTATCTAACCCTGCGTTAGTGTGGTCGATTTATTTCATGCTGTTCGCTATCTTGTTTCTTGAAAACGGGGTATTACCTGCAGCGTTTTTACCTGGCGATAGCTTGTTGATTTTAGTTGGTGTACTCATCGCTAAAGGCACATTAAGTTATCCACTCACCATCGTAATTTTAACCGCTGGCGCCAGTTTAGGTTGCTGGGTAGGTTATATACAAGGGCGATGGCTAGGGAACACACGTATTGTTAAAGGCTGGCTAGCACACTTACCCGAACACTACCACCAACGCGCTCATGGCTTATTCCATCGTCATGGCCTCGCTGCCTTATTAATTGGCCGTTTTTTAGCTTTTGTTAGAACACTGCTTCCAACAATTGCAGGCCTCGCAGGTTTGCAGAATGGCCGTTTCCAAGTATTTAATTGGTTAAGTGGTCTGTTGTGGGTGTTAATTTTAACGGCTATCGGTTATGGCTTTGGTAAAAGCCCAATCTTCCTACAATATGAGCATCACATTATGAATGTATTGATGCTAATTCCTGTAGGCTTATTAATCCTTGGGTTAATCGGTAGTATTGCTGTTGTCGTAAAGAAAAAACTGTCTAGCAAAAAAGCAAATTAATCCGCCTATGCGAGAACTTCGAGTTCTCGCATTTTTATTTTTACCTAATTTTACGTCTTAATATTTCTATCCCTTACAACTAAGTTAACCTACTAATATTAAAAATATTTTCCTAAATACTATTTTTTACATTTTTTCTGATCCCATAATTTATTATCGAATAACTCATTGCACTTAATGCAAAAACAGTTATTGTTAATACAGTGAAGTTTCTTTTCTATTGATAGGAGGTTCTATATGTCATTAAATCATTCATCAGAAGACCTACGTGCGGAACTAAAAGCGTTAGCAGATTCTCTTGAAGCCGTATTGAATGATACAGGCGAGAAGTCGAAAGAAGAGATTGAAAGCTTAAAATCCAAAGCGAAAGATGTACTTTACTCATCTCGTGCTAAGCTCGGCCAAACCACCGAAAGGATCACTGAACAAACTAAAGAAATTGCGGGTCGCGCAGACAACTATGTCAAAGAAAATCCATGGACTGGTATCGGTATTGGTGCTGCCGTTGGTGTAGTTCTTGGCGTACTTCTCGCGAAACGTTAATTGCTTATGGAACAAAATCAACAACGTCAGGGCCCCGGTAAAGGGGTCCTTGAAATACTGCAACGCATCGCCAGTATTACCGTTAATATTGTTGAAACTCGCCTTCAGCTCATTGCCGTTGAGCTCGAAGAAGAGAAAATTAATTTTATCCAGTTGCTATTATTAGTTGGGCTAGCGCTTCTTTTTACTGCTTTTGGCCTGATGTGTCTAATTGGGCTCATTTTTTGGTCTGTAGACCCTGTTTACCGTTATCAAGCACTGGCTATCACTACAGGGAGTTTGGTTCTACTCGCCATTATCTTTGCTAGTTGGGCGCTCAAAAAAGCGAAACAGTCCACTTTATTGAGCTCCACACGGGAGCAACTAAGCCAAGATGCAAATGCATTAGCAGGTAAGGATAATGACCAGAAATAAACGCCAATTACTTGCCGAAAAAAAACAACGGTTACTCAACAGAATTGAGCAGCAACGGAATGACCTTGCTGCCAGTTCTGAGGATTGGCTACATGTGACAGCCCCTTATGACCGTACATGGAAAGCCTTCGTTACCTTCCGTCCTTTGTTTATTGCAGCAACAGGCCTGCTTTCGATTTATTCACTAAAAAAACCACAACGTATACTTCAATTAGGGAAAAAAGCCTTCACAATGTGGGGCATAGTAAGAACAATTCAAAGTACAATTAATGCAGGAAAAAAATAATTCAACTTAAAATCAATAGGTTAGTCTAACCACTACACTTCAACTCATTTCCCCCTCACCACAGTTCAAATTTTTTGACCATCTTTGTGAATAAGCTTTGCTTTTTATTGAATAAGCAAATGACTATTATAAGCCCATCGAATGTTTTCTTACCTATTTGTGCTGAAAACAACACTACAAAGCGACATATATCGCAACTAATTTATATTTAATGACTTATTAGTCTGGAGAATCTCAATGAAAAATTTAGAGAGTGGTGCGGTATTATTAGCTCGCATTATGATGCCAATTCTGTTCATTGTCGCAGGGTATGGAAAACTGGGAGATGCATACGCTGGAACACAACAATACATGCAAGCAATGGGTGTTCCAGGCTTTTTATTACCTTTAACCATTTTATTAGAACTTGGCGGTGGTTTAGCGGTTTTATTCGGTTTCTTAACTCGGACTGTCGCTTTATTTACCGCAGGCTTTACGGTATTAACCGCACTCCTGTTCCATATCGACTTTAGCGTTGCACCAAATAGCTTAATGTTTATGAAAAACTTTACTATTGCCGGCGGTTTCTTACTGTTAGCTGTGACCGGCCCAGGAAAATTTAGTATTGACCATTTATTAAATAAAAAATGGTAATTCCGATTTCATTATCACCCTTATTAATTTAGCTTCATTTTTTGTCCAACTTATACCTCCTTCGGGAGGTATTTTTTTATTCAAAATAATTGTTTTGAAGTTAATAGAAACTAAATCATCGTTATCAGTAAATGAAAATTAAGCTGGGCAGCTTTATTTATTCTTGTTGAATCACCACTAATATCACGCGACTCGTAAGCTCTAAATAGTTTGGGTTGTCGGTAGGCAGCAAATTGATGTTGATGGGTTTATTTTTCAACCTCAAGTTAACTTCTAAATAATTCGTACTGTAGCAAGGCTGCAAGCTCACTAATCCCTAGGAGCATACATAAGTATGTGACTAGGGTTAGTGAGTGAAGCTAACACAGCTACAGTGCGAAGTAAGACGAAGTTATAATCGGAAAAGTTTGGGGATTTCTCGGAGACACCACGACTTAGCCTCCCCCATACTATCTCGCCGCCACGCCATAATAATATTCGTCTCATGGCTATACTCTGCGCCAACTACTTTTAAACGCCCTTCACGAATATCTTGTTCAACCATTGGATACGGCATTGTTGCAACACCAAGACCAGCCAATAAAGCATTGTGTTTATCTTCAATTGTCGACACGGTTAATCGTTGTTGTTTATCCAACAACTGCACCGTTATCACAGGTCGCTCACGTGCGGTATCAGCTACTGCAATTCCACGGTACTTCACTCGAGTCGCATCAGATAATGGTTCAGGTTCTTGATGAATGGGGTGATCCGGGCTCGCAACATAAATATGATTAATGGTGTATAACGATTTAGAGTTAATTTCTGAAGATGATCGAAAATGCATATCAGGGGCAATGACAATATCCGCTTTACCGCTTTCAAGGCGTTCCCATGCTCCCGCCAATACTTCAGTAATCAAAGATAACTGTGTTTCTGATTTTTCCGCCAGTCGTTCCACCAGTGGAAAAAGTGAATTAGCAGGAACTAAAGCTTCACACACGATGGTTAAATGCGTTTCCCATCCTTTTGCAAGGGCTTCCGCGTCAGATGTTAGCTTATCAGCGGCTTCAAGTAGGATCCTTCCTCTATCAAGTAACATCCTACCGACATTCGTAAATTTAGTTCTATGCCCTGAACGGTCAAATAAAATGACATCGAGCTCTTCTTCTAATTTTTGCATGGTATAGCTTAGTGCAGACGGGACTCGCCCCAACTCTTCAGCAGCTGCAGCAAAACTACCACGGCGGTCGATTGCATCCATAACCCTTAATGATTCAAGCGTTAATGCTCTCTCTTTACTCATGAAGTTTCTCTTTCAGGAAATTTGAACAAGGGAAACAGATTAACTGGCTAACAATTCAACGTCCAGCTATTTATTATAACAATAGATTATTAACTTATTTATTTTCGATGGGGGTTAACCATTATGATGACACTGAGACCCGCTAACCATTGCGGAAAAGCTGATTATGGTTGGCTGCAAGCGCGTTATTCCTTTTCATTTGGCCATTATTTTGACCCAGATTTTATGGGTTTTAAAACACTCAGAGTGCTGAATCAAGAGGTTATTGCGCCACAAAATGCGCTACAGCCAAGAACCTACCCTCATGTTGATATTTTAAATATCATCCTAAAAGGGCACGCAGAATATCGAGACAGTTTAGGTAATACCATCCAAGCGGATGAAGGTGAATGTGTGCGTTTCTCACCACGCCCAGATCTTAGCTACAGCGAACAAAATGTGTGCCCCAAAACACCACTAACGCGTTTGCAACTCTGGCTAAATGCTTGCCCACAGCAAGAATCTTTACCCTTGCAAAAAATAGCCATTAGTGAAAATGAGAGTAAGCTTATCGCCTCTCCTGATGGGGAAGATCAAAGCATTCAATTACGTCAACAAATTTGGATCACTCAAATTCACTTGGCAGCCGATGAATCAACAGCGATCACGCTAAAAGGAAAAAATTCATTCCTTCAGTCTATACATGGTGGAGCAACATTACGAACACCAAAAGGCGAACAACTCGGGATGAATTGCAATGATGGGGCATTTATCCAAGATGATAATCAAATCATCATTAGTGCAGATAAACCGTTTAGAGGCCTGTTAATCGACCTTGGGGAACAAAACTAGCCACTTTCCTGCTATAACAGCATGAATTTTGCGAACGGATTCGCAAATTTCATCATTTACATATCCTACATATTGACACGCTTGTGTTAGAGTCCTGCCATTAGCGAGCAAAAAAGACGTAATTTTATTGCTCAAATGCTTTTTCGTTTTGATTTTAAAGGTGTTTCCGTGGCTCTATTCACTCAACAGCGACATAATCAAATTTTTGCTCAAATTCTGAATGAGGTTGTTCCTCAAGACGAATTAGCAAAAAACTTTTCCGTTTCTACTCGAACTATTCGTTCTGATATCAATGAAATCAATGAATTGATACAGCCATATAGTGCACATATTGTGTATGAACGAGGTCGTGGTTACCGGTTGAACATTGAAGACGAAGCCCTATTTGCGACCTTTACTCAACAAAATGATGAAGACGATCATATCCCTCGAACGAGCAAAGAGCGCATTGATGCACTGCTATTAAAGCTCTTAATGCTATCACTTCCCGTAAAGCTTGATGATATCGCTGAGGAATGGTTTATCAGCCGAGGCACTTTACAACAAGATATGGGGGCGGTGAGAGAACAGCTGCAAAAATACCAAATTGCATTAGAAAGTATTCCTCACCAAGGTATTCGTTTGAATGGTAGCGAGTGGGCAGTTCGAGCTTGTATGACTGAAACTTTATGGCGTCGTTATTGCGCACAGATATCGCCTGATTTAACCACTTTCCGCCCCGATTGTCTGGATAATTTAGACCTGTCATATATCGATAAAGTATTACATAACAGTTTGAATCGTTTTGATATTCGGATTAGCAATGAAGGCCATTTATACCTAGTTTTTAATTGTGCGGTCACTATTTTGCGTATCACTCGCGGCCATGAGCTCACCACTGCGGTCAAAAACGATGACAGTGAAGAAGTGATCCGTAAAGCGTGCGATGAAATCTCCAAAGGTTTGATCTACTTTCTTGGCAATGACCTTTCTGGGGCGGAACTCAGCTATTTGCATGACCAAATTGTTGCCCAACGTATTAGTAACCAAGACTCTAGCACGCAAAAAAGTGGTACTCATAATGAGCTATGTGAATATATTTTAAATTATATTAATGAATTATATAATTATGACTTACGAAATGATGAAAAGCTCAAAAAAGATCTCAATACGCATCTTGCGGCCTTAATCACTCGCCTGCAGTATCATATTTCTACACCAAATCCGCTATTATCTGATATTAAACAATACTATCCGTTTGCCTATGACGTCACACTCAGCGCATTAACCAGCGCAAGTAAACAATTACTCCCCCACCCAATCAGTGAAGATGAACTGGGTTATCTTGCAGTTCATATCGGTGTTAGCCTCGAACGTAACTATGGCGCAGGGTCAATTCGCCAAACAGAAGTACTGGTAGTCACCGATGCAGGAAACTCCACGTTTCGCGTGGTTGAATCTAAAATCATGCGTGAGTTTCCACAACTCAAATTTAGTCGAGGGTTAACATTACAAGAGTATGAATCCTTGGATGAAGTCACTGAAGATTTCGTGATAACCACAGTACGAATTTCAGAGAAAAACAAGCCTGTTATTAAAATCGCGCCTTTCCCAACGCCCTATCAGCTAGAGCAAGTTGGCCGCCTAGCTATGGTTGATCAAACTCGCCCTTATATTATTGAGCGTTTTTTTGATGAACGGTTCTTCATGGTAATTAATGAAAAAATTAGCCAAGAAGAGCTCTTTCAAATGGTTTGCCATAAATTACAGCAAGAAGGCTATGTAACCCCCGATTTTTATCCATCACTACAAGAACGTGAATCAATTGTTTCCACATTGCTCGGTGAAGGCATCGCATTACCCCACTCTTTAGGCTTACTTGCCAATAAAACGGTGGTTGCAACCGTTGTGGCCCCAAAAGGCATTGAATGGAATAAAGAAACCAAAGAGAACGCTTATGTCATTTTCTTGTTGGCTATTAGTAAAACAGACTATGAAGAAGCGATGGCTATTTATGATTTATTCGTTACCTTTGTAAAGGAAAAAACGACTCGTCGCTTAGTAAGTGTCAAAAATTTCAATGAATTCCAAGTGATAGCTAAAGACAGCTTAGCACGTATCCTCTAATCTGATAGCAACTTCCACTTCGTAGTGGAAAAGTGGAAGTTGCTGACTTTTACGTGATCCTAACCACAACTCTCGCAAATATTTTCCTATCCTAAACGGACTGTTTTACGCACAGAGTAACTAAGTGGAAGCTATTGCAATCAACACAACATAATTTCCATTTATTGTTTCCACTTTTCTTTCCAGTTCCTTTTTTCAATTCCATTTTTTATGTAAAAAAATAATCAATTGATAAACAACATATTTTATTCGAAGTATTGTTATTTTTATCCTTTTTAGATAATTGATTGATGTCAATTTTTCCACTTAACTTCCACATAGAACAAAAAACATACCAACACAACTAATATTTATTTCCAAATAATTTCCACTTTGAAGTGGAAATTCACTACCTGCAAAAAATACCAATAAACGTCTAATGTATAAGGCATGAAGGAACAGAGTAGTCTAACTTGCAATATTACTTTGGATTTTAAATAGTTATGAGTGAATCAGTTGTCGTTTTTAAAATGTTAGAACATAACCTTGATATTGATGAGGTGACACAAAAACTGCTAGCAGTGATTACTGACTGGCTCAAGCAGGAGGATTGCTACACCACGGATGTACAACAACAGATGTTGGAGTCTCATTTACGTGCCATGGTCGGTAGAGCAAAAACGGGTGAAGCCTTACCAGAAGTTGATATCAGCCTATTTGATGAAATCTCTGAACATTCGATTACGCTCGCGCAACGGGTTGTTGACACACTTCCCGGTTTAGCACCTGAAGAGACCTATTTACTCTCTGTTCACTTTGAAGTTGCACGTTCAAATGATTAATTACTAATTTGGTAGGATTTGGAGAATATTTTATGAAACAGATAGTTGTTGTTATCGGTGACCGTTTAGGTAAAGGCCAAAAAGTAGCGGCGGGTGTTGAAGCTGCTGGCGGTAAAGCGATTGTTGTTCCAGGTGTCGCCGCTGACATGAAACTTGGCGATGTGATGAACGCAGAACAAGCCGATTTAGGTATCTCATTTTGTGGAAGTGGTGGCGCTGGTGCAATCACAGCTCAAACTAAGTATGGCTATAAAGCTCGCTATGGGATGCGCTCCATTGAAGAGGGAGAAACCGCAATTGCAGACGGTTGCAATGTATTAGGTTTCGGTTTTATGGACAAGGAAGAGTTAGGCGAGCGCTTAGTAAAAGCATTCAATAAAAAATACGGCAACGCTTAATGAAAAAATCTATCGAAACGGTTGTACGGGTTACAGGGCAAGGCGACACTAAGCAAAAAGCGATAGCTGACGCCTTAAATTCAATTCAAAAAACCGTACTGAAAAACAGCACAGACATCATCCTACGAATTGAACCAAAGGATGTTGAAGTGATTAGTGCTCACTCTCATTCGCGGACAGAAAAATTTCTTTTTCTCTTTTTGCCACGCAAACGTGAACATTTTCGTGTTGTACTCGACGTTTCGCTGGATGTCACTTTACTTTCTGTCAACGAAATACCATTTACAGAACAATAATAGCAATCAGGTCTGGAGTTAATTCCATGAGTGAAACTGCATCTTTTCTAGAAATATTGGGCATGTCCCTGATCATCGGTGGGCTCTGCGGCTTTGGCTTAGGCGCAGGGGCTGCGCGTATGTTCCACGCACCAACCGTACAAGGTATGGGGGCATTCCGTACATTGGGTGAGCTGAACGCGTGTGAAGGCGACCCAGCATCTCACTTTTCTTTTGGCTTAGGATTTTTCTTTAATGCATGGGCATCATCAGTTGCTGCAGGGGCATTTACACAAGACGTTGACCACCGCATCATCCCAAACTGGGGTGCGGCAGCGCTGTTAACCAAAAACCGTAGTGTCGCTGACACACTGCATAATCCGAAAAAAATGGCGATTGCTTGTGCCATCATCGGGGCATTAGTTGTCGCCTTCTTAAACACAACTGCTTCCGCAGTTCCGGCTGCACTGCAAACAACAGCCATTAACGTACTAGTGCCTGCCGCTAACTTGTTAGTTAACACGGTGATGCCAGTTATCTTCTGGTTAGCCGCTATGGATGCCGGGCGTCGTTCAGGTTTTTGGGCAACATTATTTGGTGGTTGTGCTCAGTTAATCATGGGGAATGCTATCCCTGGTTTAGTTTTAGGTATCTTGATTGGTAAAGGCGTTGATGACAACGGCTGGAACCGTATCACTCGCACAATGATGATAACCGTGGTTCTCTTGTTCGTTCTCAGCGGCTTCTTCCGTGAGTTCGACCTGAAGATGATCACCTCTTTCAACCTAGATAAACCATTGTGGCTTGAATACGTCCACGGTCTGCTGAGCGGGAAATAATCATGACAACTGAAATTAACAAACAAGATTTTTGGTACGCAGAATGGTCCTTTCCGATTTTTGTTGGGCTGCTATCCGCAGGGATCTTCGCAGGTACCCACATGTATGTCGTCTACGGCTTTGGTGCATTTAACGAAGTAGCGTTCGTCGCCATGTTACGTGCAGGCTTAGATACAGGGGTTTACGGTGCAGTCGCCGCATTCGGTGCAAGTTTCTTATTTGCTCGAATCATCGAAGGGTCACTGGTTGGTATTTTAGATATTGGTGGGGCGCTGCAAACTGGTATTGGGCTGGGTGTTCCTGCTCTATTCCTCGCTGCGGGTTGGGATATTCTAGTCACTAACTTCTGGCTTTCATTAGTGACAGGTTTATTCCTTGGGGTATTAATCGGTTTACTGATTGTCTTTGCACGTAAATTCACCATTGCCCAAGCCAACTCAACCTTTGGTGCAGACGTCATGATGGGTGCGGGTAATACTTCAGGTCGATTCTTAGGCCCATTGATTATCTTAGCCGCCATGGCAGCTTCTATTCCAATCGGAATTGGTTCATTAATCGGCGCATTGATTTTCTATGTATGGCAAAAACCGGTTGCCGGTGGCGCCATTTTAGGTGCGATGTTATTTGGTTATTTCTTCCCAATCGTCGCCTAACTAGTATCCTCCCGGAGCATCTGCTCCGGGTTACTGAATAACATCATTAAAAACAGGCTCGAAATAGTTCAAAGAGTAGCGTAAGAGTAACCAACAACGCTGCGGTTGGCATTATTTAGAACAAGTATTCAAGTATTTAAGCATGCTCTAGATAATTCAAATTGCAGCTAGGCGGCAAACGACGATATCCCTAGGAGCATACAAAAGTATATGACTAGGGTAGCGGAAGTGATGCCAACAACGCTGTGGTTGGCATTATTTAGAACAAGTATTCAAGTATTTAAGCATGCTCTAGATAATTCAAATTGCAGCTAGGCGGCAAACGACGATATCCCTAGGAGCATACAAAAGTATGTGACTAGGGTAGCGGAAGTGATGCCAACAACGCTGTGGTTGGCATTATTTAGAACAAGTATTCAAGTATTTAAGCATGCTCTAAATAATTCAAATTGCAGCTAGGCGGCAAACGACGATATCCCTAGGAGCATACAAAAGTATGTGACTAGGGTAGCGGAAGTGCTGCCAACAACGCTGCGGTTTGAAGTATGACGAGCATCGAGTATGAGTATAAAGAGGGCAACTATGTACACTCTAATCATCAAACAAGGTAAGCGTATCGATGGCTCGATTATCGATATTCTTATCAAAGATGGAAAAATCGAAGCAGCAGGCCCTGAGTTAGCCTGTAACCAGCAAGCTGACAAAATTATTGATCTCCAAGGTAAAACTTATGTCAGCGCCGGATGGATTGATTCTCACGCACACTGTTTTGTTGAGTCACCTATTTACTTCGATGACCCTGATTTAGCAGGAGCCGCTGGCGGAGTTACCTCACTGGTTGATGCAGGCAGTGTCGGTGCTGATGATATTGATAAATTTTATCAACTGACACAAAAATCGAAAACCAATGTCTTTTCTCTGTTAAATATTTCACGCATTGGCATCATTGCACAAAATGAATTGTCCGATATGAACAACATCAATGATGCCTGCTTTCAAGACGCTATCGAGCGCCACTCAGGCTTTGTTGTTGGTATGAAAGCGCGTATGAGTAAAAGTGTGGTTGGTGAAAATGGTATTGCACCACTGATTAAAGCTAAAGAAATGCAGAAAAAACACCATCTTCCACTCATGGTGCATATCGGCAACAACCCACCGGATATCGATGAAGTCGCTGATTTACTGACACGTGGCGATATCATCACTCACTGCTTTAATGGCAAACCCAATAAAATTTTAGGCGAAGATGGCTACCTAAAGCCCTCAATTGCTCGCGCACTCGCACGCGGAGTCATATTAGATGTTGGCCATGGCGGTGAGAGTTTTAGCTTTAAAGTTGCCGAACAAGCCATGCGCATCGGCACTTACCCTGACATTATCAGTTCCGATATTTACCACCGCAACCGCGTTAATGGCCCTGTTTATAGCCTCGCTTTTGTGATGACCAAATTCCTGTGTATGGGCTTTAGTGCGGAACAAGTGCTTCGCTGCGTTACCGAAAAAGCCGCCAATTTCTTATCATTACCCGCGAAAGGCTATTTAAGGCCGGGCTTTGACGCCGACATAACCCTTTTTGACCTTAAAGAAGAGCAAACCGAGCTCACGGATGCAGAAGGCGAACACCGTATAGGCACTCACCGCTTCGTACCATTGGCTGCTATCGTCGGTGGAAAACACATTATTCATGCACAAGGTGAATCAGAACATGCAATCGATTTATGATAAATATCAGTTAAAACACGTTATTAATGCCTCTGGTCGCATGACAATTCTGGGTGTTTCAACGCCAACTCCGGAAGTTGTTGAACGCGTTGCTTACGGATTAAATAATTACTTTGAAATTAAAGAATTAGTTAATAAAACTGGCGAATACATTGCTAATCTATTAGGTGTTGAAGCCGCAGTTGTTGTTTCCTGCGCATCTGCCGGTATCGCACAAGCTGTTGCAGCGGTGATTGTACAAGATGATGATGATTTACTGCTTAATTTGCATTCATCCGACAAAATTGTGCCACGTGAAATTATTTTACCTAAAGGTCATAACGTTAATTTCGGTGCCCCTGTCGATACAATGGTGAGCTTAGGTGGTGGTAAAGTGGTCGAAGCGGGCTTTGCTAACGAGTGCAACGCCGCCCAGTTAGCTGCAAAAATCACCCCCAATACCGCCGCTATTCTGTATATCAAATCCCATCATACCGTACAAAAAAGCATGTTAACCGTGGAACAAGCCGCCAAAGTGGCTCATGACCACCAGCTACCACTGATCGTTGATGCTGCCGCTGAAGAAGAGCTCACAGCTTACTACCAAGCAGGCGGCGATATTGTGATTTACAGTGGCGCAAAAGCGATTGAAGGCCCAACAAGTGGCCTAGTTATTGGTAAAAAACAATATGTTGAGTGGGTAAAACGCCAAAGCCAAGGTATTGGCCGTGCGATGAAAGTGGGTAAAGAAGGTATTTTAGGCCTCACTCTTGCTATCGAACAGTACCTGACAGCGACAAAAGAAACTGGCCCAGAAATGGTCAATCGAATGAGTAAATTCATCAGCGATTTGAATGCAATTAAAGGTATCTCTGCTCAAGTGGTCTGGGATGGCGCTGGACGTGATATTGCTCGTACTGAAATTAGCTTTGATGAAAAAACAATAGGCAAAACTACCTACCAAATCATGGCTGAGTTAAAACAAGGTGATACCGCGATTTACTTCCGTGAGTACAAAGCCAACGAAGGAAAAGTGGAAGCTGACATTCGTAGTGTTAGTACTGAACAACTTGATGTTATTTCTCAGAATATTCGTTTGTTAGTAGAAGGAATTTAAAATGAAATTGTCACCGAATTTTTATCGTGACCGCGTGTGTTTAAACGTCTTGGCAGGCAGCCATCAAAATGCAAAAGATATCTATGCTGCAGCAGAAACCTTTGTTGTTGTTGGTGTTTTATCTAAAAATTACCCTGACTTAGAAAGCGCGATTGCAGATATGCGTATTTATGCCCAAAAAACCGATAATGCATTATCAGTTGGCCTGGGTGCTGGCGACCCAAATCAATCAACCATGGTATCGTTGATTTCAAAAGAAGTGCAACCGCAGCACGTTAACCAAGTATTCACTGGTGCCCCAATTAGCCGTGCACTATTAGGCCAAAACGAAACCTTCGTGAATGCGCTCATATCACCGACAGGCACGGTGGGTATGGTAAAAATTTCCACAGGCCCATTAAGTTCTCAAGCGCCAGATGGCATTGTTCCGATTGAAACTGCCATTATGATGCTTAAAGACATGGGTGCTGACTCTGTTAAATTCTTTAATATGAAAGGGTTAACATATATTGAAGAATATAAAGCCATTGCCAAAGCTTGCGCTGACTTTGATTTTTCTTTAGAGCCTACAGGCGGCATTGATTTAGATAACTTTGCTGAAATTTTGCAAATTGCTCTTGATGCAGGCGTGAAAAAAATCATTCCTCATATCTATAGCTCAATTATTGATAAAGATACTGGCAATACGCGCCCTGAAGATGTACGTCAGTTATTGCAGATGGTTAAGCAAGCTGTTAACTGATGGGGTAGTAAGTAGTATGTAAGAAAATAAATATAAGCGAGAAATAAGTATAAATAAGCAGTACAAAATCTGTCATCACGACAAAACAACAAGTTGCCCCGCTTATTATCATATGTAGCGGGGTTTTTTATTGTGCATCAATGGCCTATCATTCTTGCATTTGGAATAATATGAAACCAATAATTATCGGGTACTGGGCTATCCCAAACGCCAAAATACATAGCAACCCCAATAGTGATAAATAAAATTGCCAAGGTTAAAATAGCCATCATCCTACCCGATAACCGAAATTGATGTTTTTTTGCTGGCAATTGCAATGAAAAATCCAGTGTTGATGTAACAGGGCAAGATTCCACGCAAGTCATACACCCCGTACATTCGAGCGTTCTTACCTGAATTAATTTATCAACAGGGATGCGGGATGGGCAGTTTTTCGCACATTTTCCACAATCAATGCAACTTTCCACATTTCGCCGAATTTTAAATGGTGAAAATAACGAAAACAGCCCTAGCAATGCACCATAAGGACACAAATAACGGCACCAAGCATTACGAATAAACAAGCTTGCCACCACTAAAACCGCAACACTGACCAGCGCAAACAAGCTAATATAGCGAAAGAAATCCAACATTTTGACGTCAATGATGATCCCATAAGGTGACATCATAAAGTATTGGATCATCTGCGCAGACATGGAAAATGCAATATAGAGAAAGAAGCTTAATAGTAAATATTTTAAACCTCGTAGGGTGATATCTAGCCATTTAGGTAAACTGATTTGTTTTTGATAACCAAACAGTTTTTGGCCTATTTTTCCCGTATATTCCGATATAGTGCCTATCGGGCACATCCATGAACAAAATGCTTTTTTGAGCAGTAAGCTAATCAAAATAAAAGAAACAAGCAGAAACATTGAAGCCGCATGAATTGGCGGGAAACTCCCCGTCTCCAACGTATATTTTAAATTCATTAACCCCGCAATCGGCAGCCAACCTTCAATTCCACCAGGGCGAGGAAGGTGAACTGTCGCTCCTCCGGTTTCGTAGTAACGCACCCAAAAATAGAAGGTGATGCCAATATAAATATTGATCGCCAATAGCGTTAACTGTACAAATTTACGCCATGTTGATGCATTACGCCAATCATTCCAAGGGAGCTTACCCCCTGTAGTACCAGGGCGACGTTGGTACCTTACACGTGGTTTTTCTTTCATGTCCGCACATCTCTTTAACATGCATTATAAATACCACTATTGTATTTACATATTCACAGGGCGCATTGATTTGCATCAGAGGGTTGTGATGTTGATGAGTTGATGAGTTGATGAGTTGATGTATCAAATGGTGAAGACAAGCCAGAAAAGAAAGAAGAGAAGTATTTTTATATTAAATCAAAAGATTATGATTTTTTCTAAATAGTTCGTGTTATACCGAGGCGGCAAAATGAAGACAGCGCGGGGAGCATACAAAAGTATGTGACTAGGGCTGACGAGTGACGCCAACACAGGCACAGCTTGAAGTATGACGAAAAAATGGGAGTTGGCCGATAAGCCGGGTTCTGTCTTGGACAACCATTCATCTAGGCCAGCACTTACGCACTGGCTCCAGCAACCTACCCGAGTTCAATGCGGGCCGCACCATATGAACCCCTATTTGGTCTTGCTCCGGGTGGAGTTTACCGTGCCACGAACTGTTGCCAGTCGCGCGGTGCGCTCTTACCGCACCCTTTCACCCTTACCTGATCCTGTAAACAGGCCATCGGCGGTTTGCTCTCTGTTGCACTAGTCGTAGGCTCGCGCCTCCCAGACGTTATCTGGCACCCTGCCCTATGGAGCCCGGACTTTCCTCCCCTCTACCCGTCTCCCGAAGGGACTACGATAAAGCAGCGGTTGTCTGGCCAACTCCGCGGCGAATTATAGGCACTTTGCTGAGTCTTGTACAGACTCTAACGACTTTCATTTACCACTTATATAAATGAACTCGTCTATTTGCTCAAGAATCATTCACTATCTTGATTATCAAGCATCAATTTATACAGCATATTTTTCTTGAGGCCATAAATTTCAGCCGTGATCGCCGCCGCTTTTTTAGGGGGTAATTCTTTTTGTAATAAATTTAATGTTCTCACCACTTCAGGGGAAACTGCGGAGTCATCGACTGGTTTTTTATACCCTTCGACAATCAACACCATTTCGCCACGGTGACGATTTTCATCTTCTTTTACCCAAGCGAGTAACTCTCCCACAGGGCGACCTTCAATAGACTCCCATGTTTTAGTGATTTCACGCGCTAAAACAACATGACGCTCCGGCCCCCAGACTTCCACCATATCTGCTAAACTGTCTAACAAACGGTGGGTTGATTCATAGAAAATCAGCGTGCGGGTTTCTTGTTCGAGTGATTGCAATACATCTTTACGGCCTTTCGTTTTAGCCGGTAAAAAACCTTCATAACAAAAACGGTCTGAAGGTAAACCCGCGGCGGATAACGCAGTAATAGCAGCACAAGGCCCCGGTAAAGGTACAACACGAATACCCGCTTCGCGACAACGATTGACGAGATGATAACCCGGATCATTAATTAAAGGTGTACCCGCATCGGAGACTAATGCGATACTATCACCTTGTTGAAGTCGACTAATTAATTGATCTGCCTTTTGCTGTTCATTATGATCATGCAGAGCAAACAACCGTGCATTTATCGCAAAATTCTGTAATAGAATGCCTGAATGCCGAGTGTCCTCTGCAGCAATAAGGTCAACATGTTTAAGAACATCCAACGCACGTTGCGTGATATCCCTCAAATTACCAATTGGGGTAGGAACGATATACAGCGTGGATGCCATAACCACAGCTTGATTAGGTTGGTTCATTGTTTCATCCGAATAGCCGGTTTAAAATTAAGCAATTGAAAAATACACCATTGGATACAGTATGCGTCCTTCAATTTTTTTGCATTTGAAAAAAGGGTTAATCTGCACAGCAATGCTGTCCACATTTGCTCTGTCTGGGTGCCAAATTGTCTCGGAATATTTTCCGTCAACCCAAAAAACACCTGAGCAAAGCGCATCTGATGATGCTAGCCGTTACCAAGCAATCATTGATGCAGCACAAGGTAAGCCTTCAATGGAGGCGATACGTGCCTACATTAGCCAAGAACCTTTATTAAAAACAACCACTGAACGCCAAGCTAACATTGATGGGTTATGGCAGATGTTAACACAGTTAACGCCAGAACAAATTCATGGAATTAGTGCCGATGAAAATATTCTCCAAGGCTGGGTCGATCTTTTAGATATTTATCAAAATAACCGAGATGACACAGATGCCTTACTTGCTGGCTACAACGATTGGAAAATGCGTTACTCAAATAACCCTGGAGTGACGACAACACCAACCCTTTTACTGCAAGCGATGATACCTCAAGTGGGTAAAAATCCTAAGATTGCGTTGTTTTTACCCATGAGTGGGCAAGGACAAGTATTCGGCCAGGCGATTATGCAAGGCTTTATGGATGCGCAAAAAGGTCTGCCTCAAGGGTCTCCCTCTCAAGACGCTATAGATCCCCCAAGTAGTGGAAATGATGTCCTCGACCAAATTTATGAACAAGTTGCTGCAACAACAGGTAATACCCCTACTGCTAGCGATAGCGATGTAGTGGCATCCACTTTACGTATCGATGCAGCCCCTGTGAATACCCAAAGCGTCAAGGTGTTTGATACCACTAATAAACAAATGCCTGCGCTTATTGAGCAAGCAAAAAATGAAGGCTTTAACCTGATTGTTGGGCCATTATTAAAAAGTGACGTTCAAGTTATTACCCAAATGGGGGCTCCAGTTAGCGTGCTTGCGCTCAATGAGCTTGATGCGAACCAATTACAGCCTCGACCAAATCTTTGCTATTTTTCATTATCACCAGAAGATGAAGCACAGAATGCGGCCGCTTATATGAAAGCTGAAGGTAAGCAAATGCCATTGGTATTAGTTCCCGCTAATGCTTTCGGCGATAGGATAGCCAAAGCCTTTGCTCAAGGGTGGCAAGAAAAAGGGGGGGGAACTGTTTTAATGCAAACCTTTGGGTCCATCCCTTCACTAAAAGAGTCAATTAATCGTGGTGCAGGTATCCGTATGACAGGAACGCCAGTGAATACCGGAGCACAATCGATAGATTCACAATATGTCGATTCAACCGGTGCGATTGACGGTGTTTATATTGTTGCCACTCGTGATGAGCTCACCTTAATCAAACCAATGATTGAAATGGCGATTAGTTCCCGTTCCCGCCCTGCACTTTATGCAAGCTCTCGCAGTAACCAAGCCGGATCTGGCGCAGACTACCGCTTTGAAATGGATGGCGTTAAATTTAGCGAAATTCCTTTACTCGCAGGTGCAAACAATAACTTACGTAAACAAGCCCAACAAAAGCTGAACAATGATTACTCGTTATTCCGCTTATATGCCATGGGTATTGACGCATGGTCTTTAGCCAACAATTACGACAAGCTTCAACAATCGGGGCAATTTCGTATTAATGGCGCATCTGGAACCTTAAGCACCACACCAAACTGTGTGGTGTTCCGAGAATTACCTTGGTTACAATTTAAACAAGGTAAAGTGGTTTCCGCGCAATAATATTGTTCAATACTTCATCTTTTTTCAGACAAGGACGTCATGAAAATTATGCCAAAAGCCATACAATGGTTAACAGGCCGGTACTATGAAAATCAAGTGCTCGCTTTCCTGAAACAGCAGGGACTAACATTTGTCGAACGTAACGCAAGAAACCGAGGCGGAGAAATCGACCTCATTATGCGAGATAATACAGGTTGGGTATTTGTTGAAGTTCGTTTTCGCAAAAATTGTGATTACGGAGATGCACTTTTATCAGTAAACTGGCGCAAACGTCGAAAGCTATTAGCTGCCGCCAAATTTTGGCTCTCACAAAGGCAAGAAAGTTTTGAAACCAGCGCATGCCGTTTTGATATCTGCGCCATCACTGGAAACCAATTTGATTGGATACAAAATGCATTTAACGAAAATGATGTTTATTAACAAATGTGATAATCAGCTTTATATACTGATCATGCAGTCAACAAAGCTATAATTCAAATATAATAGCGACACAAAAATGATTTGAATTATATCGAGGCGACAAAGGAAAAACTCGTGCTAGACCGAATAAAAGTTTGTTTCACTGAAAGCATCCAAACTCAAATAGCAGCGGCTGAAGCGCTGCCTGATGCCATATCAAGAGCCGCAATGATGATGGTTCAATCTTTACTCAATGGCAACAAAATTCTATGTTGTGGTAACGGTGCTTCCGCCGCTACCGCACAACGTTTTGCTGCGAGTATGATCCATCGCTTTGAAACTGAGCGCCCTAGCTTACCCGCCTTAGCGCTTAATACCGATAATGCCGTGCTAACTGCGATTTCAGGTAGTAAGCAACCTTCTGAAATTTATGCGAAACAAGTTAGAGCATTAGGGCAACATGGTGATGTTTTGATGGCGATTTCAACCCATGGTAATAGTAGTGATATTATTAAGGCCGTTGAAGCTGCGGTGACTAGAGACATGACAATTGTCGCCTTAACAGGTTATGACGGAGGGGAACTCGCTGGCTTACTGGGTCCTCAAGATGTTGAAATCCGCATACCATCCCAACGAAGTGTTCGAATTCAAGAAGTTCATCTTCTTACTGTAAATTGTCTGTGTGACCTTATAGACAATACTCTTTTCCCACATCAGGACGATTAAGGAGACAAAATGCGATTAATACCGATTTTTGCCATAGTCATCAGTACTGTTTTATTACAAGGCTGTATTGGGGCTGCAGTCGTAGGTTCTGCTGCTGTTGCAACGAAAAGTGCCACAGATCCTCGCAGCGTTGGCCAGCAAGTTGACGATGGAACTTTAGAAGCTCGAGTTAGTGGGCAGCTGAATAAAGATAAGGAAATCACAGGTAAGGCTCGTATCATTGCGACCGCTTATAAAGGTAATGTCCTGTTAACTGGCCAAAGTCCTGATATGGCTTGGGCTGAACGAGCAAAACAAATCGCCTCTAACGTTGATGGCACCATCGCAGTCTATAATGAAGTTCGTAGCGGTGAGCCCGTTGATTTGGGTACGGCTTCAAAGGACACTTGGTTAACAACCAAAGTGAAATCGAAAATTCTTGCTAGTGATAGCGTTAAATCTGGTAGTGTAAAAGTCATTACTGAAAACGGTGAGGTTTTCTTGCTAGGTGTTTTAACAAGGCAAGAAGGTGATGCAGCGGCAAAAATTGCTAGTGAAACAGACGGTGTTCGTCGAGTTACGACCGCTTTCACTTATCTTAATTAATCATAAACAATAATATATTGTTATAAAAACAAAAGCCGTGGGTTAAAAACCATGGCTTTTTTCTTATTCATCCACTAATTGGTTTATTTTCAGATAATTCTTACCTCCTAATAAGTGCATTTGATTCAAGATCCAAGCCTGCCTTTTGAGAACATAAGAAGATGGGTTTTTCACGCTATACCTATGAGGATTAGGTAAAACTGCTGCTAATAGTGCTGCTTCATTCATTGAAAGCTTGCTAGCCGGCTTATTAAAGAATTTATTTGCAGCCTCTTCTACACCAAAAACACCATCACCAAACTCAACTATATTAAGGTAAACTGTCAATACTCTTTGCTTTGACCATAAGAGCTCCATAATAGGAGTCATTACTGTCTCCAGCCCCTTTCTTAACCAGCTTCTTCCATCCCATAACCACAAGTTTTTCACTGTTTGCTGCGAGATCGTTGAAGCCCCTCTAATTGTTTGTTTATTACTCAAGTTGTGTTTGTAAGCACGCTCTATTGCATCAAGGTCAAAACCCCAGTGATGAGGAAAATTTTGATCTTCCGCAGCAATTACTGCTAAATAAATATACGGAGAAATGTGATTTTCATCTACCCATTCAGAATGAGATACATAAGAAAAATTTAAGTTTATCCATGCAGTGATTTGTCGTTCAATCATCACTGCAGAAAAAGGCACTGGTATGTATTTAAATAAAACGACTGAACAAATCCACACCACAAGTAATGAAAATGTGATCTTCTTTAACCAGTGCCATAATTTAGAAACAATAGTTCGCATTCAAATAATCACGCCATTTCCAATACTTTCTTAACAAGCTTATTAATACCCGTATTTGCTTCAGAAATTGATTGAGCCAGCATATAAGCAGGTGTTGTAACAACTCGGTTAACTTCATCAATTACAATATCATCAACAGCACATTTAATATGTTTCCCACCCATAAGTTCTATTTGAGCAATCGTTTCACTATCATCACCAATAGTTAGTACTACTGATGTATTTAACATTTTAGGAAGCATCACAGGAGCAATACACATCAGTCCTAGCGGCTTTTTTTGTTGGTGCATTTGGCGTACTAAACTTAATAGTTCTTTATTAATTTCACACTCACTTCCTTTAACGGCGAAATCACATAAATTTTTTGCCACACCAAAACCACCAGGAATTATGAGGGCATCCAGCTTTGAAGCATCAGCTAAGGATAAAGGCGATATTTTTCCACGTGTAATGCGTGCAGACTCTTCCATTTGGTTACGTTTTTCTGATTTTAACTCACCATTAATATGATTAATAACAGTAGATTGAGAATCATCAGGCGCAAAAAAATGAACTTCAGCATTATTTTGGCTCAAAGCTAGCATAGTTAATACTGACTCATGGATCTCACTTCCATCAAAAACACCACAGCCACTTAAAATAACCGCAATTGATTTCATATCTTCCTCCATTTGTAGTAAATTATCTCTCAGGCGCTAAGGTGCACAAACATCAATCTTCATCACAGATTTTAATGAATCTTGTAACAGATTCGCAAAATTTTGGTATCTTGATGTTGCCCTTTACAGTGATATACCTAATTTAATGATTTGCAAAATACAAAAAAAATATGCAAATCAATGATTTCCCTGGTGTTGGCGCAGTATTCGCGCACCCCAACTTCGGTTGGGGTTATTTTTTTGTACGCTGATCAACCCAGTTTCTCAAAGTTTCTATATCTGCTTTCCAATCCTGTTTTAATTCATCCACCCATTCCTGTACATTGTCCCACCATGCTGGTAAATCAGGAGATTGAATCTGTTGTGCAATTTTCTGTAAGTTCTTTAAGCCAACAGAACCTGCCGCTCCTTTGATTTTATGGGCTTCCTCCACAATGCCTTTTTGGTCTTTAGCCACCATGTTCGAATCAAGAATAGCTAAGTAGCCTGGAAGCATTTTTTCAAAGACATCTAGCCCGTCATAAATAAGCTTAGGGCCAACTAATTCAATATACTGCTCTAGCATATCGCAATCTAATTTGGATTCATCAACACTTGAAGCCTCATGCTTACTCGGTGCTTCTTCAGGTCGCAAGGATTGATCCCCCCAAAATTGTTCAATAACCTGGGTCAGTGCTGGAACTGATAATGGCTTACTCAATACACCATCCATACCGGCATCAAAGTATTCTTTTTTGTCTTTCAGAACATTTGCAGTTAATGCAATTAATGGTGGTAAATCTTGCTTATCGTACTGCTGTTTGAGTTTCCTAGAAATATCAAGGCCTGTCATATCAGGTAATTGGATATCCAATAACACTAAATCATATTCACCAGGAGCAAACATCTCGAGGGCATCTTTACCATTCATTGCCACATCAACGGTATTACCTAAATTTTCTAATACAGAACAGGCAACAACGACATTCAGTTCGATATCTTCTACGAGTAAAATATGTAATGCAGGCAATGGGTAATCGTCTTCACTCTCTTGCTGTTCAACAACATCACTTTCAACCACAGGCGCTGTAATGGATAAAGTAAAAGTAGAGCCTTGCCCTATTTCACTTTCAACTTGAATATCGCCGCCCATATTTTGTGCTAAACGACGAGATACAGAAAGCCCAATCCCCGTTCCAGTAGCCGGTTTACCGCCAGCAGAATCTGTCACTTGATAATACATTGCAAAGATTTTATCTAGCTCATCCCTAGGGATACCTATGCCACTATCCTGAACCCTGAAAAACAATTTATTTTCAGCTTCTTGCCAAATACTAAGCTTCACTTCACCTTTTTGCGTAAACTTAACTGCGTTACCAATTAAATTCCACAATATCTGCCGCAAACGGGTCCCATCAGTTAACACCGTTTTTGGTAATGCAGGAGCGACATCCATGACAAATTTAAGCCCTTTCGGCTGCACTAATAACCCACTTAAATTCTCTAAATCATTCACAAATTCAGATAATGTGATTGGTTGGTTATCTAACTGAACCTTGCGACGCTCAATTTTGTCCATCTCTATAATATCATTGAATATATTACCCAATGTAACCGCACTTACATGGATCGTTTTTAAATAGCTAGATTGTTCCGAAGTTAAATCTGTGTCTAATAAAATCCGGCTCAAGCCAACAATGCCGTTAAGGGGTGTACGAAGCTCGTGGCTGATTGTAGAAATAAAGGTGGTTTTCTCCCTACTCGCGTTCTCTAACGCCTCCTGGTAGCGTTTACGTTCCGTTATATCGCGCCCAAAGCCCATCAGACCATGTCGTTTGCCAACTCGATCATAAAAAGGCACTTTACGGAGTTCAAAACAGGCTTTACGGCCGTCTGGATATACCAACCATTGCTCATAGGTAAGAGAAACATTATGACGAAAAACTTTTTCATCGGTTTCCATAACCTTAGAGGCAATTTCAACATCATAAATATCTAACGGAGTTAGCCCAACTAAGTGTTTTTCACTTTTTCCAGTCAACAGTTCCATTGCCCGGTTACAACCTGAAAACTCATTATTTTCGTTGCGGTAATAAACCAAGTCAGGTGAGGCATCAAGAAATGAACGAAGTAAAACAGATTGCTGCTCAAGTTCAATTTGTGTTTGCTCACGATATTTCATTTCTTGCTTTAATTGTTCAAGGAGCTCTAAATGAGCACGCTCAGCCTTTTCTCGCTCTTGAATTTCAAGGTTAAGCTGTTCAATATTTCCCTGTAATTGAGTGTTTAAATCAGCATCACGCTTTCTCATAACTTCAAGTTTATCAACCATTCGCGATAAACGCTGCCGAGATTCCTCAAGTTGCTCAACCACCACGGACAAAAAATAAACGGCTAACGGAGTGATGATTAACCCAAAGAAAATTGACCCGACCATATCGAGGCTATCAACATGCCCTCTTAAAAAAATTGTCACTGCCATTTGCATTATCATGGCGAGAACAACCAGTGCCGATGCGAGTAATAGGGAAAAACGCACTAACCCGAGCTTCATCATTAAATCGACATAGTATTGCGCAAGGCCGCGAAGTACTTTCATAACCACCCCTTAGTTAAATTCTCTTTGAATCATATATCAAACAAGGCAGTTTCGGATGATTATTCACTCGAAATGTCGATCCCGCTCATTCAATAGCCATTTTTTACTATTAATGATAAAAAACAATCAGGTATTTTCTTTGTGTTAGATAAAGTAAAAATTTACCTTGGATAGTTTTTAATCATAATTACATAAAAATCAAAACAATAACGCTATTGTTCCTTGGGCAAGACCGCTAAAATCAAAGAAAAAGCCCCTGCTATCTCAAGTAAAATCAGACAAAATTCAGTAAGGAATGCCATGAATTCAAATATTTTCGGTTCCCAACGTCGCGAGCCGCCCAAAAAAGCGCTGGCAATCCGCAAAATAGCGTTTACTGAAATCTATGCGCCCGATAATGCCGTCGATGCACAACAGCAAGCGAGCCGCTGTCTATCTTGTGGTAGCTCATTTTGTGAATGGAGGTGCCCACTACATAATCCAATATCAAAGTGGCTCAGGCTTGCTGCTGAAGGAAAAATTATCGAAGCTGCTGAATTATCTCATCATACCAATAGTTTACCTGAAATTTGTGGGCGTGTTTGCCCACAAGAAAAACTGTGCGAATTAGCATGTGTACTTAATGATACAACTGGTTCTATCACTATCGGTCATATTGAGCGGTATATTAATGATACTGCTTTTGCGATGGGGTGGCGCCCAAACCTTTCCCATATTAGCCCCGTTAACAAACGTGTCGCCATTGTTGGCGCAGGCCCGGCGGGTCTTTCTTGCGCCGATGTGCTTATTCGTAATGGTGTAAATGTCGTCGTTTTTGATAAGCACCCTGAAATAGGTGGGCTACTAACCTTTGGTATTCCGTCATTTAAGCTAGAAAAGGAACTGATGATCCAACGACGGGAAATATTTACAGAAATGGGCATTCAATTTCAATTAAATACCGAGGTAGGTATAGATGTCTCTCTAGATGAGCTTCTTTGCAGTTATGACGCCATTTTTATTGGTACAGGTACTTACCAAGCAATTCGAGGCAACTTACCTAAAAAATCGATTCAGGGCGTTTTTGAAGCACTTCCCTATCTAATCGCAAATACACGCCATTTAATGCAACTTCCCATCTCTAAAAACGAACCCTATGTTAATTTACACTCAAAAAGAGTTATCGTATTAGGAGGTGGAGATACCGCGATGGATTGTGTACGTACCGCTATTCGTCAAGGCGCAAAGCAGGTTAGCTGTCTCTATCGTAGAGATGAACAAAGTATGCCAGCCTCACAAAAAGAAGTCGCCAATGCGTTAGAAGAAGGCACTCAGTTCCATTTTAATATACAAGTCACTGAATTTGTCGTTAATGAGCAGCAACAACTTATAGGCGTTTATGCCACTCGTACACAAAATGGCGAATTAGAAAATGGTCGTTATCAAGTAGAACCACTTGAAGATTCAACCTTTTTTATCGAAACCGACACCATAATTGTCGCTTATGGATTTGCCCCTCATAACCAAACTTGGTTAGAAAAACCGTTAATTAAGCGTGATAAGTATGGTCATATTTTAGCAAACCGTAATAGCCGATTTCCGTTTCAAACTTCTCATGAAAAAGTATTTGCCGGAGGGGATATAATCAGAGGCTCAGATCTTGTTGTGACTGCTGTTGCTGATGGGCGTAATGCTGCCGAAGGTATTTTATTATTTCTAGAAGTTTAATTTCTCATTGATATAAAAAAACAGAGGGTTTTGCCCTCTGTTGATTAATATACTGTTAACCTGACCAATGGATTATTTGACAATCCTTAATGAAGGCCGACCTTTTGGTGGCCGCGGTGGCTCATCATCTGATGGCTCATGTGAATTTTCATCCACAGATTCAGCTTCATGAACTAAAGCAATGTTGTCTTCAAGCTCTTCAACTTGTTCAAAACCTGCTGATAACTCTGCATCATACGCAGCTTCAGGCTCAAACATCATTCCAGCCCCATTTTCACGTGCATATACCGCCATAATTGCGGCCATTGGGACATAAACTTGGCGAGGTATTCCACCAAAGCGAGCATTAAAACGCACTTCTTCATTGGTTATTTCAAAATTACCAACAGCTCTTGGCGCAACATTCAATACAATTTGCCCATCACGAGCAAATTCCATAGGAACGTTAACAGCAGGAACGGTGACATCAACCACCAAATGCGGAGTCATATCGTTATCGAGCAACCACTCATAGTGAGCGCGTAACAAATAAGGGCGACGTGGTGACATTGCTGTCATTTCCATCATTCTTTTAGCCTCTTGTAGACAAACGCATTTCGCGCTCAGATTCAGTCAACGATGCTAAAAATGCGTCACGTGCAAATACACGTTGCATATACAACTGCAAGTATTTGCTACTAGATGGGTTCAATTCAATACCAAGTACAGGTAAACGCCATAGTAACGGCGCTAAATAGCAATCTACGAGACTAAATTCTTCGCTCATGAAGAATTCCATTTCAGCAAAAACAGGTGAAACCGCGATCAGCTCTTCAGATAGTTGACGGCGGGCATTTGCTGCCTCTTGCGCACTACCGTTCTCTATTTTGCTCATTAATGAATACCAATCGCTTTGAATACGGTGCATCAATTGACGACTCGTCCCACGTGCAACTGGGTAAACAGGCATTAATGGTGGATGAGGAAAACGCTCATCAAGATATTCCATGATAATGTGTGGGTCATAGAGAGTCAGGTCACGATCGACTAATGTTGGAACACTCTGGTATGGGTTGAGATCGATCAGATCTTGAGGCAGATGACCGGGTTCAACATGTTCAATTTCAACACTTACCCCTTTTTCAGCCAGAACAATCCGTACCTGATGGCTAAAAATGTCAGTAGGGCCAGAGAACAATGTCATTACCGAGCGTTTATTAGGAGCGACAGCCATTAAAACCTCCAAAATACAAAATGGACGAAATGTAATTAATTTTTAATTACCCATTACCCATTTTAAAATCCCCTGTGTTTAACTTTCATTTATCCATATTGGAAGTCAACACAACCCTCCCGCACAGTAAAGGCGAGAAATGCGAAATAAAAAAACAGGGGCGTATTCTAACAGATTTTGTACAACTTAGGGGGGCTACATCGAAAAAATCATAGATTTATTTCATTTTAAGGATAAAATAGTAAAAAATTTAGAGTTATGGCAATATAAAAACAAAAAATACAGAATAAAAACCTTAAAGTTAACTCTATAGTTTGGACTATGTTTAATTAAAGTATCTCAGTATCGCTCACTAGTGATTATTTTAGACTAAATTATGATGTTTAACTTTAGATTATATTCGTTCTTTTATAAAGAGTCATAATTAGACACTGTTACCTGTCATAAATAATAAAAATGTAAGTAAAACAATAGGCAATAAAAAACCCGCCATAAGACGGGTTTTTTCATCAATTTTATACCCAAAGGGTAATAAATTAACGTTTGGAGAACTGTGGACGACGACGTGCTTTGCGCAGACCCACTTTTTTACGTTCAACAGAACGCGCATCACGGGTAACGAAACCAGCTTTACGCAGATCAGAACGAAGAGTCTCATCATAAGCCATCAGTGCACGTGTAATACCGTGACGGATTGCGCCTGCCTGACCTGAAATACCACCACCTTTAACAGTGATGTACAGATCCAGTTTTTCCAACATTTCAACCAATTCTAACGGCTGACGAACTACCATGCGCGCAGTTTCGCGACCAAAGTATTGTTCCAGTGTACGTTGATTGATTGTGATGTTACCGCTACCCGGCTTAATAAAGACACGAGCAGATGAGCTTTTGCGGCGACCAGTGCCGTAGTATTGATTTTCAGCCATTGCTATAATCCCGATTAAATGTCAAGAACTTGCGGTTGTTGAGCCGCGTGGTTGTGCTCATTACCTGCGTAAACTTTCAGTTTACGGTACATTGCACGACCCAGAGGTCCTTTTGGCAACATGCCTTTAACCGCGATTTCAAGCACACGCTCAGGACTGCGAGCAATCATTTCTTCGAAAGTTGCTTGCTTGATTCCACCTACATGGCCAGTATGGCGATAGTAGATTTTGTCTTCGCGTTTATTGCCGGTAACAGCAATTTTTTCTGCATTCAGAACGATGATGTAATCACCAGTATCCACGTGCGGAGTATATTCCGCTTTATGCTTACCGCGCAGACGGCTAGCAATTTCAGTTGCAAGACGGCCTAAAGTTTTGCCATCTGCATCAACAACGTACCAGTCGCGTTTTACGGTCTCTGGTTTAGCTGTAAAAGTTTTCATTAAAACTTACCCAATATTGAAGTTACACGTTGGTGAACACTCATGTTCATAAGCTTTCTGAGGTTCACACGACTCTTTGTCCAGTAAACCTACCCCTTCGAGCAGCCTAACTGGCATTAATGCGTTATTTTTTGGGAAATAAAAAACAACGCTGTAACGTGGGGTCGCAAGATTATAGAGAAGTCAGAAACAAAAATCGACCCCAAATGCATTTTTTTTACGTTTGCTCAAATAAACATCGCATCTTGTATTTAAATTATGCGATTTAGATGATTTGTTCGCTAACAACTCGGTTTTATCGTTAACCTTAAGTTAAATGCGGTATTTTCAGGTACTCTTCACTTTGCATTTCTTGCAATCGAGATAAGCAACGTTGGTATTCGAATGCTAACAATTGCCCCTGATACAGCGATTCCATTGGCACTTCAGCGTTAATCACTAATTTAACTTTTCGTTCGTAAAACTCATCAATTAACGCTAAAAACCGCCGAGCCGGGTTTTCATCGTTGGTTCCCATCACAGGTACATCGTACAGTAAGACGGTGTGATAACAGTTGGACAGGTAAATATAGTCATTTTGACTACGAGGCTCCTCACACAATACTTTGAAGCCTATCGCAAGAACACCTTCTGCAGCACGGATAACGGGCATTTTTCGGTGGTTAACCTCTAAAACAGGGTTCACCTCACCTTCTTTTCCTGCCAATTTCACAAACACCTCATCAAGATGTTGTCGGTTTTCATGGTTAATTGGCGATAAAAATAAATGTGCTTGCGTTAAAGTTCTTAAACGGTAATCAATACCTGCATCGACATTCATCACATCACAGTATTTTTTAATTTGCTCAATCGCAGGTAAAAAACGTGCCCGCTGCAAGCCATTTCGATAAAGATTATCAGGGATGATATTTGAAGTGGCGACAAGAGTGATGCCCCGAGCAAAGAGCCCTTCTAGTAAAGTGCCTAGGATCATAGCGTCTGTAATATCTGACACAAAAAATTCATCAAAACACAAGACATCTGTTTGTTTTTTAAACTCATCCGCAATGATATCTAGTGGGTTCTCTTGCCCTTGCAGTGCCATCAAATCTTCTTGTACTTTTTTCATAAAGCGATGAAAATGTAAGCGAAGTTTACGCGTACCCGGTAAACTTTCATAAAACATATCCATTAGCCACGTCTTTCCACGCCCCACCCCGCCCCACATATATAGCCCTTGTATGGGGACAACCGGTACTGTTGACGTTTTACCTAGAAGGCGGTTAAAGCGCTGCTTTAAACCTGAAGGCTTATCTTGTAAAGTGGAAGAGGTTGCATCAACAAGCTGCTGATATATTTTATCTAGGCGTTCTACAGCGAGCTTTTGTACGTCATCTGGCTGATAGTTTCCATCAGCTAGCGCTTGTTGATAACGCATTATAGGGGTCATCGGCGACATTAACTGAATAATCCTTAAAAATTTTTCGGTTTTTTTACCGTTATTTGATATACACTGCCTTTATTATAACCAGATTCAGTTATCATTTAACTTTCGGTTAACGAGCCGCTATAGAGTAAGGAAATTCGATTTAAGATTCCACTCTTAATATCTTAATAAGTTGTTGACTAATTTAGCCTGTCTAATTCAAAGCTTGTCGATTTTGTCATCACTTAACTAGTCAAATTACAATATGTTAAGACGCTTTACTTGACGCTTACATGCAACTTGAATTATTTAAGGTATAGTAACGGTAACAACACTACGTTTCTGCGAACATTGAATCTGTGAACATTGAAGTAATGAAGGAGTCAGCATGACCTGGGAGTATGCATTAATCGGATTGATTGTGGGTTTTATCATCGGTGCATTAGTTGTGCGCTATGGCAACCCAAAGCTTCGCCAGCAAAAAACAGCGCAGGCTGAGCTAGACAAAAAAAGTACTGAACTTGAAGAGTACCGTAAAGAGCTTGTGAGCCATTTTGCTCGTAGCGCAGAATTATTGGATAAAATGGCGCGTGATTACCGTCAGCTTTATCAACACATGGCACAAAGTTCGTCTGAATTAATGCCTGATATGCCAGCGCAAGACAACCCATTTAACTATCGTTTAACCGAATCTGAAGCAGATAACGATCAAGCGCCAGTTAAAATGCCACCAAGAGATTACTCAGATGGTGCATCGGGTCTTTTCAGGCCTATCGAAGAGAAAGAGAAGTAAGTTTTTATCTTTTATCACCAGTAAGCACCACTTACTGGTGATTTTCTACCAAATACACTAAATTTAGTCGCTTTCCGTGTATCTTTCATGATTAAATTTTTATTTAATAATTCTGAACAAGATTTCCATCCAAATATAAATTAATAATTTATTTACCTACTGTATAGAAGTTATGGTTTCACTTAAGTTGCATGTAAATAGATGTAAAAGAGTGGATATTCGCTACCCGTAAGGGGAACTTTTGCGCATAATCGGTAGTCATAGTCATCAGTAAAATTGAATCTGATACCAACCAATATTATCTCAACGCATTGTGTTTATTCTAAAATTGTATCTACAATGAGTTGATAATTTATTCTTGAGAGAATCGACTAAATTATGAAAAGAAAAAACTTTTTTCTTACCGCGGTAGCAATGAGTTTAGGTTTATCTTTAGCGGCTATCCCTGCCGTAAGTAGCGCAGCATTACCTGCAACTTTACCTGCAACAGCACAAAGCCAGAACATGCCTAGCTTAGCTCCAATGCTTGAAAAAGTATTGCCTGCTGTAGTTAATATTCACGTGTCGGGTACGCGCGTACAAAACCAGCAAATTCCAGAAGAACTTAAATTCTTTTTTGGCCCAAATGTACCACAACAGCAACAAAGCGTACGTCCATTTGAAGGCTTAGGTTCGGGGGTCATTATTGATGCTCAGCAAGGTTATATTTTAACCAATAACCATGTTATTGATGGCGCTGACAAAATTCAAATTCAATTAAATGATGGCCGTGAAATTGCCGTTAACTTAATTGGTAAAGACCCGCAAACAGATATCGCGTTATTGAAAATCAGTAATGCAAAAGATATCAAAAACTTAACAGCTGTTAGTATTGCAGACTCCGACAAATTACGTGTGGGTGATTTTGCGGTTGCCGTCGGTAACCCATTTGGTTTAGGGCAAACAGCGACATCAGGCATTATCTCCGCATTAGGCCGTAGCGGTTTGAACCTTGAAGGTCTAGAAAACTTTATCCAGACCGATGCTTCCATTAACCGTGGTAACTCTGGTGGCGCACTCGTTAACCTAAACGGTGAATTAATCGGTATCAATACCGCAATCTTAGCACCTGGCGGCGGTAATATCGGTATCGGCTTCGCGATCCCAAGTAATATGGCTAAAAACCTTAGCGAGCAGTTAATTAAGCATGGTGAAGTAAAACGCGGGATCTTAGGTATCAAAGGTACTGAAATGAACTCCGATATCGCTAAAGCATTCAATATTGATGCACAGCGTGGCGCTTTCGTGAGCGAAGTTTTACCTAAATCATCCGCAGCTAAAGCAGGCATTAAATCCGGTGACGTTTTAGTCTCTGTTGATGGTAAACGTATTAATAGCTTTGCAGAGTTAAGAGCTAAAATCGGTACTAGCCAAATTGGTAAAGAAATTACTATTGGCTTGATTCGCTCAGGTAAACCAATGGAAGTCAAAGTGGTTCTCGAGAACGACGAAGGCTCTGCAACTAAAGCCGAAAAATTGAGTGAATCTTTATTAGGTGCAACGATTTCGAATGCAACGGTAAGCAACACCAAAGGTGTTCAAGTTGATAGCGTCGCGCCTAAATCACCGGCGGCTGCCATTGGCCTAGTAAAAGGCGATTTAATCTTTGGTGTCAATGACGCTCGTGTTGAGACGATTGAACAATTCCGTAAGATTATCGATGCTAAACCTCCGGTATTAGCCATGAAAGTATTGCGTGATGGTGAAACCTTATATTTACTGATGAGAAATTAATTCATCAAAAACCATCTGAAAACCAATAAAACAGGTACAGTATCACTCTGCTGTACCTGTTTTTTTATGTTATGCTCTGAACATGTTTAAGCAATAACTAAATATTCTATATCCTATGGTGAAGAAGCTAACTTTATCTGTCATGCTTGGCCTGTTGACTGCATTGATTATTATCGTTGCGGTTCCTTCTTTGCGCCCTCAAGGTTTAGCCGACTTATTATATGGTAAAACAAATAGTGAGCCCGTCAGTTATAATAAAGCGGTACGTCGTGCTGCACCTGCAGTGGTCTATGTTTATAGCAGTTCAAAAGGCAGTTTTTCTCAATCAGGACGTGAATTAAAATCCCTCGGTTCAGGTGTGATCATGAGCCAAAATGGCTACATCATCACGAATAAACATGTGGTTGATAACCCAGACCAAATTTTAGTAGCTTTACAAGATGGTGCTATTTTTGATGCCCTCCTAGTTGGCTCAGACCCATTGACTGACCTCGCCGTATTGAAAATTGATGCCGATAACTTACCTGTTATTCCAATTAATACGCAACGAGTCACTCATGTTGGTGATGTCGTACTGGCAATTGGAAATCCTTATAACATAGGTCAAACCGTTACTCAGGGGATTATCAGTGCGACAGGTCGTGTTGGGTTAAGCTCTACTCGCCGACAAAACTTTCTTCAAACCGACGCCTCAATCAACTCAGGTAACTCTGGCGGAGCATTAATTAATACCGAAGGTGAGTTAGTAGGCATCAACACGCTTTCTTTCACTGCAGGTCAAGGCATTAGTTCTGAAGGGCTAAGCTTTGCTATTCCTACCGCACTAGCCACCAAAATCATGGATAAGCTAATTCGTGATGGCCGAGTGATCCGCGGTTATATTGGTATTACCGCACGCGAATTGCCTCAAATTAGGTCAAATAACAATAATATCAATCAAATACAAGGCTTACGGGTTTTCCAAGTTGCCCCAAATGGGCCAGCGGCTAAGGCTGGTATACTGCAAGGGGATATTATTTTATCGGTTGATGGTAAACCGGCTATTTCAGCCGCGGAAACTATGGATTTAGTTGCAGAAATCCGTCCCGGAAGTAAAACGGCAGTACAAATTTTACGAGATGGCGAAATTAAAAATATTGATGTGATTATCGAAGAAATTCCTGAAGAACCGGCTGGGTAATCATTAGAAATACATTTGCATAAAAAAGGTTGTTCGATATCGAACAACCTTTTTTGATTCATCGAATGGGTAAATAAAGCCACCAGCCTATTTACCTTATCAAGGTATTAATCATCTGAGTGCACGCGCTGAATATCAGCACCTAAACCACGTAGTTTATCTTCGATATGCTCATAGCCACGGTCAATATGATAAATACGGTCAACTGTCGTTGTCCCTTCCGCAATACAACCCGCTATAACTAAACTCGCAGAAGCTCGTAAATCCGTTGCCATCACCTGTGCACTGGTTAATTTTTCAACACCATGACATAACACAGTATTACTTTCAATTTCAGCATGAGCACCCATACGGATTAGCTCAGGGATATGCATAAAACGATTCTCAAAAATCGTTTCAGTGATCATGCCAGCACCATCAGCAACAAGATTAAGTAAGCTAAACTGTGCTTGCATATCCGTTGGGAACCCTGGGTGTGGCGCCGTACGTAATGTCACTGCTTTCGGGCGTTTGCCTTCCATATCTAGGCTAATCCAGTCATCACCAATTTCAATTTTAGCTCCTGCTTCACGCAATTTAGCTAACACCGCATCTAAAGTGTCTGGACGAGCATTACGACAGATAACCTTGCCGCGCGAAACCGCGGCTGCAATTAAAAATGTTCCCGTTTCAATACGGTCAGGTAGTACTTTATAAACACCCCCACCTAAACGTTCAACACCTTCAATAACAATACGGTCAGTCCCTGCACCCGTAATTTTTGCACCAAGGGTATTTAAGAAATTAGCAGTATCTTCAATTTCAGGTTCACGTGCCGCATTTTCAATTGTTGTGGTTCCTTCAGCTAAAGTCGCAGCCGTCATAATAGAGACTGTCGCACCCACACTGACTTTATCCATCACAATGCAAGCACCTTTTAAGCGGCCATCGACCGTTGCTTTTACATAACCATCTTCTAAAGCAATCTTTGCGCCTAATTGCTCTAAACCTGAAATATGTAAATCAACTGGACGAGCACCGATAGCACAGCCGCCTGGTAAAGAAACTTCACCATGACCAAAACGAGCGACCAATGGCGCCAAAGCCCAAATGGATGCACGCATGGTTTTAACAAGGTCATAAGGTGCACAGTATGTCGTTACAGTGCTTGCATCGACGTACACTGAGCCATTGCGTTGTACTTTAGTACCAAGTTGATTCAGTAATTTAATCGTTGTGTCGATATCCCTCAAATGAGGGACATTCTGTATTTCTACTGGCTCTTCAGCCAACAGAGCAGCGAACAGAATTGGTAATGCCGCATTTTTTGCGCCAGATATAGTGACCTCACCCTGTAAGCGGGTTGGTCCTTTAACTAAAAACTTATCCATTCAAGTATTCTCGTATGTCGAATTTTACAGTCTGTTCGCTTAGGCTTTGTAATCAAAGGCCACTAAGTTTACGATCGCGCTCCCATTGCGCAGGGGTGTACGCTTTAATAGACAAAGCATGAATGCGGTTATCCGCAATATACTCCATTAAAGGCGCATAAATTGCTTGCTGTTGCTTAACACGGCTCATACCGTCAAACATGTCACCGACCGCGATAACCTGAAAGTGGCTACCATCACCAGTAACAATAGCCTCATTCAGAGACAATTTTTCCATCAATACTTGCTTAATTTCGTTGGTATCCATAATGACTCAATTTATTAATTATTTGTGATTTATAATTTTACTCTAAATAGTGCAAATTGCATGCATAGCATACAGAGGCATCGCAATAAGAACAGTCAGAGCTCAATCCTCTATCCTAAAGGATTAGGCTTAACACTTAAACCAAAGAAAACGCCTCTCGTGCCGAAAAGCACATAGAGGCGCTTATTTTTACATAACTTGACCCAATTTAGGATATTTAACCTAATTGAGGATAACCCCTTGAACCCCGTATAGCTCAATCAATGTGTTCAAGTTATCACTGACACCGGTTATATTCAGTGAACGGTTTTTAGCTTGGAATTCACCTTTTAAGCGAACTAGCATCGCCAACCCTGTTGAGTCAACATGTTTTAGACCAGAAACATCTATATTTTCAATGCGTTCCAGCGATGAGTCTTTTTTATCCCAAAACGACATTAGCGAATCACGGTCTAACGTCCCGGTGAGATAAAGTGTTGTTTCATTGAGTTCCCATGCTAACAACTGACTCATATTACTTTTTCTCTTCTAAAGTAATTGGCGCTTTTGCACTGATTTCTAACTGTTTTGTTAAGCCATCGACACCTTGCTTACGTAAAATATCACCCCACTCATTTTGCTTAGTCGTGATCATACTCACGCCTTCTGCAATCATGTCGTAAGCTTGCCAGTAACCTGTTTTACTATTTTTACGCCATTGGAAATCTAAACGGACGGGAGGACGGCCGTTGGTATCAACAATAGTCACGCGAATGGCGACAATGTTTTTATCTCCCAACGGTTGCTCTGGGGCTATTTGATACGTTTGGCCATGGTACATTGCCAATGCTTGACCATAGACTTGTTCGAGGTAATCTTCAAATGCGTTGAAATAAGCCTCACGCTGTGCTGGAGTTGCCCCTTTATAATAGGTTCCTAACACCAAAGCCCCTGCATATTTAACTTGTACATAAGGTAATAATTCCTCACGAACAATTGTTCTAAGATACTCGGGGTCTTGCTTAATTTTCGGTTGCTCTGATTTCAAGCGGTTAAACGTTTTCGCCGCCGCTTCATCCATTAATTTATAAGGGTTGGTTTGGTCTACTGCCATGGCAAATGGCGCGATTGCCAACATAGCAACCATCATTAAACGTTTAAACATAATTCATTCCTTTATTCTTCAAAGGGAACACCAAATTACTGTGCAGTTGACTCTGGCTCTGCACCTTGGCTATCACCACTTTTATATAAAAACTGGCCAATTAAGTCTTCTAATACCATAGCCGGCTTAGTATCTTCAAGACGCCCGCCATTTTTTAAGATTGCGATACCTAATTCTTCGTCATCTGGACCAATATTCATCGCAATATATTGTTCTCCCAACAACCCTGACGTCCGAATTGATAGTGAGCTCGAATCAGGAATATTGTCGTATTCACTCAATAAATCAATTTTAACTTCAGGAACATAGTTCTTTTTATCTAGCGTGATACTGGCAACTCGACCAATCACCACACCACCCACTTTGATTGGCGAGCCTTCTTTTAAGCCACCAATATTTTCAAAAGATGCTGAAATTTGATAGGTGGATTGGCTTCCTATCGATTTTAAATCAGCGACTTTTAAACACAAAAAGATAATTGCGGCAATCGCCAGCAACATAAAACAACCAACCCATATTTCACTTTTTTTACTTTGCATGACTTAGTTCCCAAACATCAGTGCGGTAAGTACGAAATCCAGTCCTAAAACAGACAATGACGCATGCACAACTGTTCTTGTTGTAGCTTGGCTTATCCCCTCCGAAGTTGGGATGGCATCATAGCCATTAAATAATGCGATCCAAGTAACTGTGATAGCAAAGACTAAGCTTTTAATCACACAGTTTACTAAATCTAGCCGCCAATCAACGGAAGATTGCATTGAAGCCCAGAAAAAGCCTTCATCAATCCCCTTCCAGTCAACCCCAACTAGTGCGCCACCTAAAATACCGACAGCAACAAAAATTAGAGATAACAACGGCATACTAATAAAACCAGCCCAAAAACGTGGCGCGATAACGCGCCTTAGAGGGTCAACCGCCATCATTTCAAGGCTAGAAATTTGTTCTGTCGCTTTCATTAAGCCAATTTCAGCAGTTAATGCAGAGCCCGCTCGTCCAGCAAACAACAATGCGGTTACAACAGGGCCTAACTCACGCAATAGTGAAAGCGCCACCATCATACCTAAGCTAGCTTCAGCACTAAACGTCGTGAGAACCAAATAGCCTTGTAACCCCAAAACCATCCCAATAAATAACCCAGAGACAGCAATGATCAGCAATGATTGCACACCAATGGCGTACAATTGCTTCATCAGTAATGGCCATTGTTTACGAAACTCTGGTTTACCGAGTAAGGCGCGAAACAGCATGTAACCTGCTCGACCAAACGCGGAAAATATATCAATCCATCGGCGTCCGAAGCCTGCTATCGCCTTTAATATCATTTTATTTTACCCTAATAAATCAGCCAGATAATCATTGGCGGGAAAACGGAATGGAACAGGCCCATCAGCAATGCCATCAAGGAATTGTCGTACACGAGGGTCTTGGTTTTCTCGCAATTCTTCACCCGTTCCCTGAGCAATGACATGCTGCTGCGCAACAATATAAGCATTATCTGCGATACTCAATACCTCTGGAACATCATGGGAAACCACGACACAGGTGACACCCAGCGCTTGATTAAGCTCATCAATCAATTTAACCAAAACACCCATAGTAATCGGATCTTGGCCGACAAAAGGTTCATCAAACATGATTAAATCTGGGTCAAGCGCGATAGCACGTGCTAACGCAGCACGCCGTGCCATACCTCCTGACAACTCAGATGGCATTAATTGAGCAGCGCCACGTAAACCAACCGCCTCTAGTTTCATCATCACCGTCGTATGAATCAGCGATTCTGGCAAGTTAGTGTGCTCACGTAGAGGGAAAGCCACGTTATTAAATACGTTCATATCCGTGAATAACGCCCCGGATTGAAACAGCATGCTCATCTTTTTACGAGATTGATACAGCTTTGAGCGTGACAGCGCTGGAATATTGTCGCCATCAAACCAAATTTCACCTTCATTTGGCCGTAATTGCCCACCAATCAAGCGCAGTAATGTGGTTTTACCAATCCCTGATGGCCCCATAATTGCCGTAATTTTTCCACGAGGAACCGCCAGATTAATATTTTCAAATATTTTCCGGCTTCCACGAGTAAAGGACATGTTCCGTACTTCAATTAAGTTGTCTGTCTGTGCTTGCATTGTTAAATAACTCGTTATACACCACGCGTAAATATTTTTATCCGTTCAGATGTTACCGAAAGATAAACTGAAAATCGTCAAATATCACAACAAAATAGAATTTATAGTATTATAGCGTTGAAAATATGACTTTTAGTGTTACAACCCTGTTTTTACCTTCAGATAACAGAGAAAAAACAATATAATTTACTTATAGTCAGCAAAAGCTTTCACTATTAACAGCAGATAGCTCTTAGAATGTTGTGATTTACCTAGCTTGAGGATACTCGAATTTGCCTATCCATTTTTGGTTCAAGATGCTAATGAAATCGTCTTGTACGTATTAAATTCTACATCGAAGTCCCGAAAAATACTCATTAAGTATAAAACTAACATTAAAAATAGCTTAACTGACAAAATACTTACTGATACCAAGTATTCGTTATACAATTTAATTTCGCTAATCCGATTAACTTAAAAGCTACGCATGGAACTAGAAATGTCAAACTTCGATTTTCAGAAAGTAGGTAAAGAAGTTCTCCATATCGAACACGAAGGTTTAAAAAACCTAGAACAATATATCAATACTGACTTTGACCGCGCTTGCCAGCTCATTTTTAACTGTGAAGGTAAAGTCGTCGTAATGGGAATGGGGAAATCGGGGCATATTGGCCGTAAAATTGCCGCCACACTAGCGAGTACAGGAACACCATCATTTTTTGTTCATCCGGGAGAGGCCAGTCACGGTGACCTTGGGATGATTACTCATAACGATGTTGTGTTAGCCATTTCAAATTCTGGTGAGTCAGGAGAAATTTTAGCCTTACTTCCTGTTTTAAAAAGAATTAAAGTGCCTTTAATCTGTATGACTAACAACCCTGAAAGTAATATGGGAAAATATGCAGATGTTCATTTATGTATCAAAGTCCCTCAAGAAGCCTGTCCATTGGGGCTTGCTCCTACCACGAGTACAACAGCTACACTCGTGATGGGAGATGCATTAGCGATAGCCTTATTAACCGCCCGCGGCTTCACTGCGAATGATTTCGCACTTTCGCATCCGGGTGGCGCACTTGGGCGCAAACTTTTACTCCTCGTTCGTGATTTAATGAATACGGGTGATGAAATCCCCCATATTCCTAAAAGTGCGTCTTTACGCGAGGCTTTAGTGGAAATTACCCGCAAAAAACTGGGTATGACCGTTATTTGTGATGATGATATGAATATTGAAGGTATTTTCACTGATGGGGATTTACGCCGTATCTTTGATATGGGAATCGACCTGAATAACGCTAAAATTGCTGATTTAATGACCCCCGGTGGAATTCGAGTATCACCAACCATGTTAGCGGTTGAAGCGCTTAATTTAATGCAATCTCGGCATGTGACTTCGTTATTAGTTGCAAATGATAACAAATTAGTTGGTGTGCTACATATGCATGATCTGCTTCAAGCAGGTGTTGTATAACATAAGGAAATACCATGACGTCTACCTTGTTGGAAACCTGCTATGGCCCTGTTGCCAATACTGTTTTAACCAAAGCAGAAAAAATCAAATTATTGATCTGCGATGTTGATGGTGTCATGTCTGATGGCTTGGTCTATATGGGAAATAATGGCGAAGAACTCAAAGCCTTTAATGTCCGTGACGGCTATGGGATACGTTGCTTATTAACTTCCGGTATTGAGGTCGCCATCATTACAGGAAGAAAAGCGAAGCTTCTTGAAGATAGGGCCCAAACATTAGGCATTACATATCTTTACCAAGGTCAAAGCGATAAGCTTTTGGCGTATCACGAACTGTTAGATACACTACAATTATCAGCTGAAGAAATAGCTTATATTGGGGACGATCTGATTGACTGGCCTGTTATGGCTAAAGTAGGCTTATCCGTCGCCGTCGCGGATGCCCATCCTTTGTTATTACCGCGAGCGGATTATGTGACTCGCATTGGCGGAGGAAAAGGCGCAGTCCGCGAACTTTGTGACCTTATTTTGCTTTCTCAAGGCAAACTGGAAGAAGCAAAAGGTTTATCAATATAACGAATAGATTGAATTCATGAGCAATGCGAAGAAGTGGTTAATTATTATTTTATCCTTGGTTGTATTAGGGCTTATCGGCTGGAATTTAGCAGGTAGTGATTCTGACAACCAAGAGGATAAAGTAATTAATGATGGTCAACCTAATTATCAAACTGATGATTCAGTGACTTTTGTCTATAATCCAACGGGTAATTTAGCGTATAAACTCGTTTCAGATAAAATAGATAACTACACTGAAGGAAAAATCACGTGGTTTTCAAAACCGGTTCTAACCACTTATAACGAAGCGGGCGAGCCAACTTGGACGGTTAAGGCTTTCAAGGCTAGGTTAACGAACGATAGAATTCTCTATTTATATAGCGATGTTCAGGTTGATAGCTTAACCAAAGACTCGCAGATCCAACGAATTACAACTGAGAGTGCAGTTGTCAATTTGACAACACAAGACGTTTCATCTGATGATAAAGTGACCATTATTGGACAAGGTCTCAATTCTACCGGTATGAAAATGAAGGGAAACCTTCGTACAAGAACGGCTGAATTAATCGAAGATGTTAAAACTCATTATGTGTTACAACCAGAAGAGCATTAAAATGAATCAAGTAACTAAGAAACGTTTTATTCAAGGAGCTGTTGCCAGTGCAATCTTGGCTCTTAGCCTACCTGCAATGGCATTAAAAAGTGATACGCAGCAGCCAATGACGATTAATTCGGTCAAACAATCTCTTGATTTAGAAAAAAACGTCACCACCTTTACTGATGATGTTGTTATTAAACAAGGTTCTATTGATATCAGAGCCAATAAAGTGGTTGTAACACGTCCAAGTAGTGACTCGGATAAAATTGTGATTGAGGCCTTTGGTACCCCGGTTACCTTTTACCAATTACAGGATGATGGCAAACCAATTAAAGGCCATGCCAGCAAAGCCCGTTATGAGGTCGATAAACAGCTCGTCACCTTAACAGGCAATGCTTATCTTGAGCAGTTAGACAGCAATATCCAAGGTGACAAAATTACCTATTTGGTTCCTACGCAGCAAATGGAAGCATTTAGTGATAAAGGTAAACGCGTCACCACTGTAATACTGCCAGCCCAATTGCAAGAAAAAGGCCCAGCAGCGAATAAAAATTCATCAGCAAGTAAGAGTAAATAACTGTTATGGCTACACTAACCGCTGAAAATCTAGCTAAAGCCTATAAAAAACGTAAGGTCGTTGAAGATGTCAGCCTGGAAGTTAAATCAGGAGAAATCGTTGGCTTGTTGGGACCAAACGGTGCCGGTAAAACCACAACCTTTTATATGGTTGTGGGTATTGTTCAGCGGGACGCTGGCAAAATTATGATTGATGGTGAAGATATCAGCCTTCTACCACTGCATGAACGTGCTCGTCGTGGAATTGGCTATCTTCCTCAAGAAGCCTCAATTTTTCGCCGCCTCAGCGTTTATGATAACTTAATGGCTGTGTTAGAAATTCGCGAAGATTTGAGCTCCCAGCAACGTAAAGAACGTGCTGAGGAATTGATGGAAGAATTTAGTATCACCCATCTTCGGGACAGTATGGGGCAGTCGCTATCCGGTGGGGAACGCCGCCGTGTGGAAATTGCGCGTGCACTTGCTGCTAACCCAAAATTTATTTTATTAGACGAACCTTTTGCGGGTGTAGACCCTATTTCCGTCTTAGATATCAAAAAAATCATTCAGCACTTAAGAGATTACGGCCTCGGCGTTTTAATTACCGACCATAATGTGCGGGAAACCTTAGATGTGTGTGAAAGAGCCTATATTGTCAGCCAAGGGCACTTAATTGCGCATGGGTCACCAACCATGATCTTAGAGAACGAACAAGTGAAACGTGTATACTTAGGTGAAGGTTTCCGGTTATAAATTATCGTGTTGTCATTTTTTAGGGAGAATAAAACAGATTCATGAAGCAAAGTTTGCAGCTTAGAGTCAGTCAACAACTTGCAATGACCCCTCAATTGCAGCAAGCTATCCGCTTGTTGCAGCTGTCTACACTTGAGCTTCAGCAAGAAATTCAACTTGCCTTGGAAACCAACCCACTTCTTGAACAAGAAGAGTTGAATTCCGAGCCCGAATCTATTGACTCCCTAAATGAAAATACCGATACCAGTGAACTCGATACCAAAGACGCTCTTGAAAATCATGATATGCCAGATGAGCTCCCTTTAGATGCTGATTGGGATGAAATATATACTGCAGGAACACCGTCAGGGACCAGTAACGATTATAGTTTTGATGAACTGCCTGTTTATCAAGGTGAAACGACACAAACGCTGCAAGATTACTTGACATGGCAAGCTGAGCTGACCCCTTTTACTGACACAGACAGGGCAATCGCTACTGCCATTATTGATTCAATAGACGATTCCGGTTATCTGACAACAGCAATTTCTGATATACATGAAGGGATTGATAACCCTGAAATTAGCATAGAAGAAGTCATCGCTGTCCTAAAGCGTATTCAGCATTTCGACCCGCTGGGTGTTGCAGCACAAGATTTAAAAGAGTGTTTATTAATCCAATTGTCGCTGTATCCTCAGCAAACTGATGGGCTACAAGATGCAAAGCGCATTATTAGTAACCATATTGATTTGCTGGCTAACCGTGATTTTCGCCAGCTGAGTAAATTAACTCGCTTAAAAGAAGATGCACTAAAAACCGCGATAGACCTGATTTTAACGCTGAATCCAAAACCCGGCCAATCCATCAATACTGGGGAATCAGAATACGTCATTCCTGATGTTTTAGTGAAAAAAATTGCTGGGCACTGGCAAGTTGAGTTAAATACAGATAGCATCCCTAAACTAAGTATTAATAACCATTATGCTTCGATGCTAAATAATTCAGCAAATGAAGATGACTCGCAATATATTCGTAGTCATCTGCAAGATGCAAAATGGTTGATTAAAAGCCTTGAAAGCCGCCACGAGACACTCTTAAAAGTCGCGACTTGTATTGTAGAACAGCAACAAGAATTCTTTGAGCTGGGTGAGGAATATATGAAACCGATGATACTGGCCGATATCGCCTATCAAGTGGACATGCATGAATCAACCATCTCACGAGTAACAACTCAAAAGTTTCTCCATAGTCCACGAGGCATTTTTGAGTTGAAGTATTTTTTCTCCAGCCATGTTAATACGGACACAGGTGGCGAAGCCTCCTCAACCGCAATTCGAGCATTGGTGAAAAAACTGGTTGCTGCTGAAAACCCAGCAAAACCATTGAGTGACAGTAAATTGACGAGTATGCTGGCAGAACAAGGCATTCAAGTCGCTCGCAGAACTGTTGCTAAGTATCGAGAATCGTTATCCATTCCGCCCTCTAACCAGCGTAAGCAGCTGGTTTAATTGATAAAATAAGGAAGATTGTATGGAATTTCAGATTACTGGACACAATATTGAAGTTACTCCTGCATTGCGCGAGACTGTTGAGAAAAAACTCAAAAAATTGGAGCAATTGTTTGATCGTATTAATGGTATCCAAGTTGTCTTGAAAGTTGAAAAAGTTCAGCAAATTGCTGAAGCAACCGTGCAAGTTAATGGAGCGGATCTCCACGCATCAGCGGAAGAAAACGATATGTACGCTGCTATAGATATACTCGTAGACAAACTGTCGCGCCAATTAACCAAACATAAAGAAAAACTGAGACAACATTAATACATTGACGCGGCTTATTAATTAGCCGAATAATGTTTCAAACCAGATGGTGGGATACATCATCTGGTTTTGTAGTCCTAAGTGAACAATAAAATGAATAGTGATATAGAAATCCAGTTAAACGTTGTTTTATCATCAGCCTGTACACGTAATAATATTGTGTGCACCAGTAAAAAAAGAGCTTTAGAAATTATTAGTGAGCTGGCTGCCGTTGAATTGGAATTACCTGAAAATACGGTATTTGAAGCGTTATTAACCAGAGAAAAAGTTGGCACAACAGGTATTGGCGGCGGTATTGCCATTCCTCATGGAAAGCTGAACGAAGATGAAAGTAGCCGTGCTGTCGGTGTCTTTTTACATTTAGAAGAGCCGATTGCTTTTGATGCAATTGATAACCAGCCTGTTGACTTGCTTTTCGCTTTACTCGTGCCATCAGACCAATGTAAAACGCACCTGCATACGTTGTCGCTTATCGCCAAAAAATTAGCCGATAAAACGCTCTGTAAACGCCTGCGCAGTGCACAAAGTGATGAAGAGCTATACAGCATAATTACAGAGTAAGCGATAAATTATGTATCTTGCCATATGCAAATGATATTGTTATGGTTTCTAAGTAATATTAATTGGCAAGTACTGCTTTTCAAGAAACACATTATTAAGAAACAAAAGGGAGCAAGCTCATGGTGCTGATGATAGTCAGCGGCCGTTCCGGTTCGGGGAAATCCGTTGCCTTACGTGCGCTGGAAGATATGGGTTTCTATTGCGTAGATAACCTACCGGTTGTATTACTGCCGGAGTTAGCGAATTCACTGGCTGATCGTAATATTTCAGCAGCGGTAAGCATCGACGTGCGTAATATGCCCGACAATCCAGAGATTTTCGAAGAAGCGATTGATAAATTACCATCAACCTTCTCTCCTCAATTATTGTTTCTAGATGCCGACCGTAACACGCTTATACGTCGTTATAGTGACACTCGTCGGTTGCACCCACTTTCAAGTAAAAATCTTTCGCTTGAAAGCGCAATAGATGAGGAAAATGAGCTACTTGAACCTTTACGCTCTCGTGCTGATTTAGTTATTGATACCTCAGAAATGTCCGTTCATGAATTAGCTGAAATGCTAAGAACACGTTTGATGGGCAAACGTGAGCGTGAACTGACAATGGTGTTTGAATCCTTTGGTTTCAAACATGGTATTCCTATTGATGCCGATTATGTATTCGATGTGCGTTTTTTACCAAACCCGCACTGGGATCCGAAATTACGCCCAATGACAGGTCTTGACCGGCCCGTTGCTGCATTCTTAGATAGGCATACTGAAGTCCATAACTTCATCTACCAAACTCGTAGTTATTTAGAATTATGGCTACCGATGTTAGAAACCAATAACCGTAGCTATTTAACTGTTGCGATTGGCTGTACAGGAGGGAAACACCGTTCAGTATACGTCGCAGAACAACTTGCCGATTATTTCCGTTCCCGTGGTAAAAATGTGCAGTCACGCCACAGAACATTGGAAAAGCGTAAATAACAGCAATGACCGTAAAAGCCACAATAACGCTCAAAAATCGGCTTGGGATGCATGCACGGCCTGCCATGTTACTCTATGATTTAGTTAAACAATTTAACTCTAGAGTTATTTTGCGTAATAATAATCAAATTGAGGCGGAGGCCGATAGCGTTATTGCGATGTTGATGTTAGACTCAGAACAAGGCAGTAAGATTGATATCGAGGTTAGCGGTCCGGATGAAAATCAGGCCTTGTCTGCAATTATCAACCTATTCGAAAACAGGTTTGACGAAGAATAGTTGATGAAATGATGAAAAATAGCAGAGTTTCAAGCTAGCTATAGCATGTCAATCAGTAGATTTTTATCTAGGCAGGCTTAGAGATCGTGATCATGATCTCTTCCCTTTAAAGCGTATAGCGCCTAATATTTTAAACAAACTTATTTCTAGCGACACCCCCTACCTTATGGGTGGGGGGTGTTTGCTTTGTATGTCTCTATTGGAGTGTGGTATGACAAAGCCAACAATTATTATCAATGATTTAGATGCTGAACGTTTAGATGCACTGATGGAACAGCCGGCTTATGCGGGCACACCGGTTGCCGAAGCGCTCAATGATGAACTTGACCGTGCAGATATTCTTAGCCCACAAGAAATCCCTGCGGATGTGGTCACGATGAACAGTACCGTTCGCTTTTTGGATTTAATCAGCAACGAAGAACGCACACGCACCTTAGTTTACCCAGCGTCACTGAAAGATAGCGCGGAGCAACTGTCTGTGATGGCTCCGATTGGTGCAGCCTTGTTGGGCTTGCATGTAAACGATGAAATCAGCTGGGAATTGCCAAACGGTGTTCAAACACGTGTTCGTGTACTTGAAATCGTTTATCAACCAGAAGCAGCTGGTGAGTTCCACCGTTAATCACGACAACGGCTGAATTAAAGAAGGCTTAGCGAAAAAAGTTTTATTTAAAAAACTCAGGCAAGTCCTCTAACCTATTCAGGCACTCAATTGAGTGCCTTTTTTGTTTTAATAGGTAGTAAGGATATAAGCTAGTGCTTTTTAGTCATATTTATCAATCTATTATTTTCCCATTGGTGAAAGAGCTTATCCAATAAAAACAGTTTGATTACCTTTATCGCTAACAACCCGCCCCAAATAGCACTAACCCAAATAGGCCAATGGCTCTCTGGTGTATAAATATAATTAGCGGTATACAGTATTACGCATACAATAATCGCTGTTATTATATTTTTAAGTAACTTTGTTTCATTTCTTACCCGCTTTTTAGCCTCTTCTATCCGATTATCTAGCTCAATACTTTCGGGTAAAGGTGTAGATGTCAGTTCAGACACACTCACATTAAATACTGATGCTAATGCACTGAGTGTTTCTAAGCTAGGTACTTCACCGTTTTCAATTCGTTGGATAGTTCTTGTGCTCAGTGATGATAGTAGAGCGAGCTGTTCTTGAGACCAAGCTCGCGCTAATCTCAATTGTTTAATTTTATTTTCCATCATAACCTACTTTAAAAATCGAATGATCTTAGGAGATGGCTATACTGTCAGCATAATGCAATCATGACCACGACAGCATGACGACAGAGCGACGACACCGCAGTGACAGTGGTAAATACTATTTTATAGAATAAAAAACGCCCAATAACAAATGTATTAGGCGCCTTGTTTCACACAAAACAGAGGAAGAACAAAAGGAGTTACTCTCCTGCAATGCTCATTTCTGGGATCAATACCGAACCACACTGAATATTACTGCGAGTTTCAATATCATCAGCAATAGTCACCATATTCGCCCACATATCTTTTAGGTTTCCAGCAATAGTAATTTCACTCACTGGGTACTGAATCTCACCATTTTCGACCCAAAAACCTGAAGCGCCACGAGAATAATCTCCTGTAATCCCACTCACCCCTTGACCCATTAACTCAGTAACGATTAGCCCTGTTCCCATTTGTTTCAGTAATGCATCAAATGAAAGCCCTTGGCCTGCAATACGCCAGTTATGGATGCCGCCCGCGTGGCCAGTGCTTTGTAAACCTAGCTTTCTTGCTGAATAGCTGGTCATCAACCACGTTTGTAGAACACCATTTTCGACGATATTGCGTTCACAAGTGCGAACACCTTCGCTATCAAAAGGTGATGATGCTAATCCCCCCATTAAATGCGGTTGCTCATTGATAGTTAGCCAGCTTGGTAGAATTTGTTTTCCTAGGCTATCTAATAAGAAAGAAGATTTACGGTAAATACTGCTGCCACTAATAGCACCAACTAAGTGGCCAAATAGACCTGTTGCCACTTCGGCCGCAAAAATAACAGGCGCTTTCATCGTAGGTAATTTACGAGGTGACAAACGAGATAAGGTGCGACGAGCGCACTCCTGCCCTACCCACTCAGGGGACTGTAATGCGTCTAAGCTACGACCGATCGTATAAGCGTAATCACGTTCCATCTCACCATTTTGCTCTGCAATCACACAACTCGACATCGAATAGCGGCTTGAGCAGTAGCTTTGCAGCATACCATGGGAGTTGCCAAACACACGTACACCATAGTGCCCATTAAAACTGCCGCCTTCGGTATTCACAATGCGGGGGTCTGCATTTAATGCTGACATTTCTGCAACTGATGCTAAGCGGATAGCTTCTTCGGGAGAAAGTTCGCTCGCTTGAAACAAATTGAGGTCAGGAGCTTCAAAAGCCAACAAAGATTTGTCTGCCGGCCCTGCACACGGATCTTCTGAGGTGTAATTAGCGATATCAATTGCCGCCTGAACGGTGCGTTCAATCGCTTCAGGGCTTAAATCTGTAGAAGAGGCACTACCTTTACGTTGTTGATGATAAACGGTGATCCCTAATGCCCCATCACTGTTAAACTCAACATTTTCGACTTCCCCTTGGCGGGTACTCACACTAATTCCTGTGCTTTTGTTTACTGCGACTTCCGCAGCATCACAACGTGTTTTTGCAAATTCTAATGCGTGTGCGACGGCTTCTTCGAGTTTTTTACGTTGTTCAGTGACTTGTTCAGTTACACTCATGCTTTAGTCCAATCAATAATATGGGGGAAACGTGATTTTCTGCCCTAACACGTAAATGCTAGGTAGTCATAGAGGGGTTTTCCCAGTTACAATATATAATAGATGAATGTTAACACTCACAACACAGTAAATCATATTAATTACGCGTAATTAAACCACTGTGTTCGGTAAAAAGGAAAATCGATATGGCCAAACAGCCTGATGACTGGCTGGATGATATCCCAGCGCCGCAAGACGAAGAAGACGAGGAAATCATTTGGGTCAGTAAAAGCGAAATTAAGCGCGATGCTGAGATCCTCAAAAAATTAGGGGCTGAGCTCGTTGATTTAAGTAAAAGTGAATTAGAACGTATTCCGTTAGATACTCAATTACTTGAAGCTATTGAACTTGCTCAAAAAATCAAACGTGAAGGCCGTCGTCGCCAATTACAATTGATTGGTAAGTTATTACGTTCACGTGAGGTTGAGCCGATTACAGAGGCTCTGGATAAGCTTAAAAACCGTCACAACCAACAAGTAGTCATTTTACATAAACTGGAAGACTTACGAACCCGTTTATTAGATGGCGGTGATGAAGTCATTGAAGACGTAGTTGCCCTGTTCCCACAAACAGACAGGCAACAATTGCGTGCATTAGTCCGTAATGCGAAAAAAGAGCGTGAAGGCAATAAACCGCCAAAAGCCTATCGCCAAATCTTTCAATATTTGAAAGATCTGTCTGAAATGGCTTAATCGATAATCCCCTACGCTACGGCTAGGGGATTTTTCTTGGTAAATGTACCTAGTATTCTTACCAGCCATAACTAGCTAAAATGCGCTTTGATTGTATCAAGTAGTGTTTTGAACTCAGTATAGCCTTCTCTATCAAGGAAATGCCCGGCAGATTCTTCAATAATAACCTGTGTTTTTAAAGCCTCTGCCAATGCTTTCGAAGACCTTGGTGACACAATTTCATCATTGGTTGATATAATCGATATTCGATTATTTGCTATCTGTATGAGTTCATCATAATTCAATGGCTCAAGGGTGTGATGCTGTAATTCTGGCAATGTTTCTTGCGTTTCATCAAACCCTGATACCAATACATAACCCGCTACCGATTGCCTCGTATTTTGCAAAAATCGTAATGCGGTAATGCAACCTAAGCTATGACCAATCAAAACCGTATTTTCATCAATATCAAAAGGTAAGTGTTGTAAGCGCTGCTGCCACCTTTTAGGGTCGGGAGTTAAAGAATCAGGCATGGTGGGGACGTTAACAAAAGCGCCTAAGGCTTCAAGCTCTGATTTCAACCATGGAAACCAATTTTTATCAGGGGATGCCGTATAGCCGTGAACAATAAGGAATTTTTTTTCTTTTAGCGGAAATGCAGTGCAGGTAACGTTATTCATCCTAAAGACCCCTATCAGCTCAGTTATCTTATTTAGACTTTACCATGAGTGATAGGAATATTAGTTAGAGCTTTTTGTTATATCTAAAGCAAAAACGAACTCTTCTTCCCACATATCTTGTGCGTCATTCATCACATCAATAACATCTGCGAATTTTATACGTTGTTCGGCTGTCATATGTGAAAACGTGATGGTTACAGGCAACTCAATGCCAGCGGAAACCATGTCCCACAGGGCATCAAGATTATAGCCAAACCAATCAGGAAGGGAAAATTGTTGAGCAAATTGATCATAAAAATCATTCAATGAGTTTATATGTCTGAAATCAAAGCTCACCTGTTTGCTCATTATGATTTTCCTTTAGTGGACTTGAGTAAAGCTCTTATAGTGGTCATGAGTCACAAAAATCATTCCATCCGATGAGTATAGCAAACGGTCTGCCCCGCGATGACCACAGCGATAATTGATATCTGCTTCAAACCACTGACGCCCTTGTGCAATTGGCAAACTTTTTTCACGGTTAGAAAAACGGTCTCCGCCAATTGCTCTTCCAGGTAACACATCGCAAAGGTTACCTTTTTTCGCATCCCATCCGGCTTCACGGGCTTGTTTCTTCGTCATATAGAAAGCTGGAAGTTTTTGATATTTTTCCATAAAACTAACCACGTTGTCTTGTGCAGTTAGCTTATCAATCGGTTGTGGTGTTTCTTTTGGTGTTATCGCTTCACGAGAAGGTGGATTGCTTTGATTAATGGATGGTTCAGATGGTGTTTTATCTCCACCATTGAAATAAAGGCTAATCACAATCAAAATAGCCATCAATACGACAGGTAAAAAACGTTTATTCATAACACCTCAGTTGTTTTGTGCTTTGCAGGCACACAATCGCCCTAGTCACAACACCGACAAGAAGTTGTCACCAGGGCGAGCAGAGCCTAGTTTATATCGCCATAAACGATTATGCGGTACCGCCAACGGTCAGTTTGTCCAGTTTTAATGTAGGTTGGCCTACACCAACAGGAACACTTTGGCCTTCTTTGCCACAAACACCAACACCTTTATCTAGCGCTAAGTCATTACCAACCATTGAAATCTGCTGCATAGCTTCAACACCTGAGCCTATTAACGTAGCCCCCTTCACAGGAGAAGTAATCTTACCTTTTTCAATCAGGTAAGCTTCTGATGTTGAAAATACAAATTTACCTGAGGTGATATCTACCTGACCACCACCAAAGTTTGGTGCATAAATGCCTTTATCCACACTAGCAATAATTTCTTCTGGCGTTGATGTCCCTGCTAACATGTAGGTATTGGTCATACGCGGCATAGGTAAGTGCGCATAAGATTCACGACGTGCATTACCTGTTGGAGTAACTCCCATCAGGCGTGCATTCAGTTTATCTTGAATATAATTACGTAAAATACCATTTTCTATTAGGACGTTATACTGCCCAGGCACCCCTTCGTCATCAATAGCGAGAGAGCCACGACGGCCCGCTATCGTGCCATCATCCACGACGGTACACAGTGGTGATGCGACTTGTTCACCAATTTGGCCTGAAAATACAGATGTGCCGCGACGGTTAAAGTCACCCTCTAAACCATGCCCCACCGCTTCATGCAATAGAACCCCAGGCCAACCGGCACCTAGCACAACAGGCATCATTCCCGCAGGAGCCGCAACTGCAGACAAGTTCACCAGTGCCATACGCACCGCTTCGCGTGCATATTGTTCAGCAACTACTTGCCCTTGGTGAATTTCCAAGAAATATTCATAACCATAACGACCACCACCGCCACTTGCACCGCGTTCGCGCTTGCCGTCATGTTCCACCAGCACGCTGACTGACAAACGCACTAACGGGCGAATATCTGCCGCCAAAGTACCATCTGTTGCGGCGACTAACACTTGCTCATAAACACCGGTTAAACTAGCATTGACCTCAATGACACGCGGGTCTTCTGCGCGTGCAACTTGGTCAACACGATGCAGCAAATCAATTTTTTGTTCCCGCGATAAGCTTTGCAGTGGATCTGCCACTGAATACAATTTTTTATATTCAACGTTAGTTAAAATTTGTGATTTACCAGAGCCTTGCTCATTCACAATGCTGCGTGCAGCGGTAGCACTTTGTGTCAGCGCGTGTAGCGAAATTTGGTCTGCATAAGCAAAACCCGTTTTTTCACCACTAACAGCTCTCACACCAACACCTTGGTCGATATTGTAAGAGCCATCTTTGATGATCCTATCTTCAAGCACCCATGACTCATGGAAGCTCGATTGAAAGAACAGATCCGCATAATCTAGATGGCGCTCAGATAACAAACCTAAAATGTCATACAGATTTTCTTGCCCAAGGCGGTTGGCGGCCAGCAAATGTTCGCTGACAGAAACTAAACTCATATTCGTTACTCTTTGGTTTCTTTTTTAATCAATGATGTCAATTGCGGTCTAAAACGGTTGTGTTTCACCACTTTTATTTGCTCGCGCATGACACTCAAGCTGTCTGTTTTAATATTCAGTACCGTAGAAGCGACGGCATCCACGTTCTTTTTCATCACTTTACCCCACCCATCAACCGCAAGGCTATGCCCCCACGTGCGACGTGTGCCGTGCACACCGACTTGAGCAGGTGCTAAAATATAGCATTGGTTTTCTATCGCACGAGCTCGTAATAACGGCTCCCAATGTGCTTGACCGGTGTAACGAGTAAATGCCGCTGGTACAGAGATAATTTCTGCACCTTGCTCACGTAATGCTTGGAATAAACCAGGAAAGCGTAAATCATAACAAATCGTCATACCAAGGCGACCCACCGGCGTATCAACAACGGTAATATGTTCACCACGCTGATAAATCACGGATTCGTTATAAGTGCCTTGTTCATCTTCGATATTGACATCAAACATATGAATTTTATCGTAGCGCGCTTTAATGTTTCCTTCAGCATCAAATAATAAGCTACTACTTGTAATACGTTCGGGATCTTCACGGCTAATCATTGGCATTGAGCCAATTAAAATCCAAACATGATAACGTTTGGCCATTGCGCTGATCGCTTTTTGCAAAGGGCCTTTTCCTTGCTCTTCCGCTTGTTTACGATAGGTCGCTGCATCTGCAAATAACAATGCGTTTTCAGGTGTCAGTACTAACTCAACAGTTTCTGGTAACTGTTTGATCTGTTGTTCGATTTGCGCCAAATTGTGTTTAGTATTATTTCCACTACATAACTGCAAAAGTGCAACGTTGCCATTTTTCATTACTCTTGAGTCTCCTTCAGTTGACGTAATACTTCATCAATTTTCGGCTCGTCCAAGCTACCTGTTACTCGGTAACGAATAACGGAAACTTTACTCCATAGTGGACCGAGCACTTTCGTTGCCGCAAATACGGCAGCGCCTGCAAATGGGTTTACCACAAACGCGGTTGCTACTCCTACTGTAGCAGATATTTCCGGTGTAATGACGGCTTCAACATTAATTTGGCGTTTAACGAGGTCAATTTGACCATTAAAAGCAATATCGGCAACTAAACCATCAACATAGGTATTTTTCGAAACCAGTACACCATTTTTAATGGTCGCATCACCTTTAATGGAATCAAAATCAAAGTCATCACTAAATGTATCGCTAAAATCAAATCGTAGTTTACGCAACAGCGCATCAAAGCTGACTAGACGCAATATTTGCCCTGCACGACCGCCCCCCATTTGTGCAATCGCTCCTTTACCCAATTTTGCAGACATTTTACCATTTAAAGAGGCAATATCTGGTGACCAAGGCAAATTAGCCCAATCTAAATCAAATTCAATAGTATAAGGTGATTGGATAATGGGAACCAATATACCAAAATACGCTGCTGTTTCGTCAAAAGCTTCGCCGGTCAATGAACCTGCAATTTGCGTTTTATTGCCGTTTTCGCTATTCCAAATAGCATCTAGCGTTAATTTCGTAACACTGTTATCTAGCGTGCCATCGGTCAGTTGCAATAACGTCCCTTTAGGTTGGATATTCGCACTAATTTCACCCAATTTCTGCCCAGCAACCCAACATTCTTTACAATGAAACTGCAATTGTGGCCATTGGCTAAAATCAAATTGTGTTGTGGCAAGGTCATTGATTTGAGCACTAGAGGAAGTGCTAGGGTTGTAATACAAATAATCAATAGCGACCTGCCAAGGCTGTGAAGCAAAGATTTGTAACGAGCCTTTTAGGTTTTCACTGTTGATACTGACCAACTGCTCAGGCCGTTGTAAATCATAAGAAAAGTTTACTGCGTTCCATTGCTGCCCAGCGAGGTAGATTGATGGAATATTGACCTGGAGCATATCCGGCAAGCCAATATTCATACCACCTTCGCGGCTATGGGATGACACTAGTAACCCAGCTAATTTCTCCCAGTTCATATCAGTAATCGCTGGCAAATCGACAATAAAAGCTGAGTTTTTAGGGAGTTCAGGAATACCGTCACGCCATTGGGCAATATGGGCTTTTAATAAACTCAGAGGTTTGTCACTCAATCCCCATTGAGTATTAAAACCAATGCGCTTACCGATATCACCACCAACCACCAACTGTTCTGTGGTTCCTTTTGCTTGAACATTAATTTGCCCAAGCTCTGCTAACAAAGCGTTATCAATAGCAGGTAGTTGGCTTTTCAGTTGTTTTAGCCCTGCGGTGACGTCTATTTGTAAGCCAACGGGTTCTTTTGCCGTATTCGGAATGGTGATAGCGACTTGGCTTTTCCAGTCAGTGGTTCCTGATAATTTTTGTTTAATCTCAGCAGGTAACATTGCCAACTTATTCACCGCCCAGTTTCCGCTAATATTCACATCCACTAAATAATTTTTTGCTTGGTCAGTGGTAGTGAAATCGACAGTAATTGGCTGTTCAAACCAGTGTCCACGCAGGTTTTCACCGCGTAAATCTCCATTGTTAAACTCAAAGCTGCCCGTCAAAGCAGAAATAGTGCTATCAATTGGCTGAATATATAAATCGTTTTTATTGAGATTGACCTTTCCTTTGGCGACAACATCCTTACCCGCCACCAGAGGAATAGATAACCCTAACTGGCCATTAACAGTTCCCCCAATTTGTAACTCTTCAAGCGTATCGCCAATTGAGTGGTTCATCGGGGTATGCACAAAATATTGCTGGATTTGTTTTCCAGTTCCATTGATATCTGCATTGATATACAGCATTTCTTTAGTGTAATCAGGGATATTGGCATCAAGATTGGTTGCTGTGGCATCCGTCAGTTTTACCGTTGGTGCATGCATAAATAGCCCTGCACGCCTAAAGTCTAAATCCATATCTAAGTTCAATAATGCAGGCCATTCACTGTCATATTCGAATGTCGCATTACGCAGAGGGACATAAACTTGGAATTGCCCATCATTGTTATCGTATGGGAAATGAGCTGGGTCACCTTTATAGACCAACGTCGCATTATCTACACTACCTGCGATAATGGCTTTCGTCAGGTAATCCGCCACATCTTGCCCCATTAATTTTTGTGGGAAATAACGCCACGCATCCCCTGCATCATCTAAACGAATTCCGGCAAGAATGGCGAGATCGGCATAATTTCCTTTTTTCGCTTTTGCGTAACGAAACTCACCATTTGCCCAAAGAGACTGAGCTTGTACCTCTAATGATGGGCTCCACAGTTTAAATTCACTGTCATTATTTACCCAATGGAACTGACCTGTTGCCGTCTTTATTAAAAAAGGAGCTTTAAATTCATCGCGATAGTCCACTTCACTATCTTGCAAGCTAACTGTGGCACTACCACTTTGCATGCCACCAATTAAAACACCCGAAAAATGATTAACTGAAGGCAACTCTTTCCATTTTTTCCAGCTGACATTTTGCCAATCCATGTTGATTTGTACGTTTTCAGGCATGTTTTGTGTGATATCAAGCGCAAATTCACTCACTACACCAGTTGGTTGGCGATGTTGCCAATCTTGTACCATTTCAGGAGTCAAAAAAGAAAATGTGGGCAAAACTTCGCTTAAACGTTCGAGTTCAATATCTTTAGCACGGATGCGCCAATGGTCATTATCTTGATATTTTTTGCTGGCAGGCAAATACAATACAGAGACGCTCCCTTGTGGCCAGATAAACTCATTGGTTTTCAAGGTATCAAGCTCAGGAATGTTAAATAACCACCCATTCCCCTGCCTTTTCATTCGCAAAAGCAAATCATTAACTTGTAGGTTTTGGGCTAATTCGCCCGTTCCCCAGTTAGCTTCGCCTTGTCGTAGTTGAATAAGGCCGCTGTCAATTCGATGATTTCTCAGGGTTACCCAAGAAGACAGGCTAAAATTGGCATCCCGCAATGAAGTATTGTCACGCAGCCAGCGGCTAAGCCATGGCTGCATATCAATATTATCCGCTTGTAGATAAAAAATGCCGTCACTTAACACGCCGTTTTTATCTGACACATCAAGCTTTACTTGCAGATAGCCATGCTGCTTATTAATGGTTTCAAGACTCACAAAACCTTGAGCACGATGCCGTTCATTGTCATTCAGCCATGAAAGCTCGGGTAAAATCAGCGTTGTTTTTTGTTCAGAAGGTGTGAGGAAGGTTAATTGGCTTTCTTTTAATATAAAGTGGTCGAATTGCCGTAAAAATAGCTCTTCAATGCTATCTAAAGACTCGCCTTTCGCGGAGTCTCCAAGGCTTAAAGGAACTTTATAATCAACATTTAACTGATAGAAGGTTAAATCACGAAAGCGCCAGCGTAGAGAAAATAATGAGCTCCAGATATCTAATTCAACAGTAATGGTATTCGCGGTAACATCCGTAGTTTTACTCTGTAAAGCGACATCGGATAACGTCAGTACAGGGCCAAAAGATTGCCAAGCCCCTTCGATTTTACCAATTTGTACAGATACATCGGTCTTTTTTTCAACATAATCGACCAGATCTTGTCGATAGTTGTCAATATTTGGCAGAAGAAAACGCAGCCCTGACAGCACTAATGCACACAGCAATAATATAACCGCGGTCGTCACCAGTGCTACACGTGGCAGTCGTCTCACTCAAATCTCCTTATTACATCATTACGACGTCAAAACGTTCCTGACTGTAAAGAGGTTCAGTCTGAACTTTAACTTGCTTCCCAACAAAGATTTCAACTTCTGCAAGGGCATGTGATTCATCCCCTTTAAGGACATCAACCACCGCTTGGGATGCATAAACTAAGAACCTATCTGCATCGATAGTCCGGTGAACGCGAACTATTTCACGTAAAATTTCATAACAAACTGTTTCTACTGACTTAACGGTTCCACGCCCTTGGCAAGTTGGGCAGTCGTCGCATAACACATGTTCTAGGCTTTCTCTTGTGCGCTTACGCGTCATTTCAACTAAACCCAGTTGCGAAAAACCATTAATGGTGGTTTTGACTTTATCTTTGCTCAATGCCTGTTCTAATGATGCTAGCACACGGCGACGATGTTCAGGGTCAACCATGTCGATGAAGTCAATAATAATAATACCGCCTAAGTTACGTAAACGCAGTTGCCTTGCTATCGCTTGAGTCGCCTCGATATTAGTATTGAAGATGGTTTCTTCAAGATTACGATGGCCAACAAATGCCCCAGTATTGATATCAATCGTCGTCATGGCTTCAGTTTGGTCGATAATCAAATAACCACCTGATTTTAGCTCCACTTTTCGATCCATGGCTCGCTGAATTTCGTTTTCAACGTCAAACAAGTCAAATATTGGCTGATTACCTTGATAAAGTTCGAGCTTAGCCGTCATTTCTGGTACATACTCTTCGATAAACTCTTGCAATTGAGTATAGGTCAAACGGGAGTCAACACGAATACGATCAAGATGAGCACCTGCAAAATCACGGATAATGCGGTAAGCAAGCGCTAATTCACCATAGATTTTTGTGCGAGTCACATTACGTTTTTTTCGTTCAATCACTTTCGCCCACAGGCGCTTTAAGAAGGCCGCATCCTGTTTAACTTCCTCTTCCCCGACCCCTTCTGCTGCCGTACGGATGATAAAACCACCATTTTCATCACAATACTGTGAAACACACTCTTTTAGGCGTTCTCTTTCAACTTCACTTTCAATGCGTTGAGAAACGCCTACATGGGAAGCTCCTGGCATAAAGACCAAATAGCGAGAAGGGAGAGTTATATCTGTAGTAAGGCGAGCGCCTTTGGTGCCAAGGGGGTCCTTGACGACTTGAACGATTAAATCTTGTCCTTGCTTAACGAGCTCAGCAATATCCCTGACATGAAAGTTTTTTTGTTCGTCACCCGCAATGCATTCCGTATGGGGCATAATATCCGAAGCATGCAAAAAGGCCGCTTTATCTAGACCAATATCAACAAAGGCCGCCTGCATCCCCGGTAAGACACGGCTCACGCGGCCTTTGTAAATATTCCCTACTAATCCTCTTTTTGCTTCTCGCTCAACATGAATTTCTTGTAATATCCCACCATCAATATAAGCAACGCGCGTTTCAGATGGTGTAATGTTCACTAATAGTTCCGCAGTCATGACTTCCCCTTACCATCACTTAACGCTAAAAATCGCTGAATTAGCTCGTCTGTTTCAACCAGTGGTAAACCAACAACCCCATGGTAGCTGCCATTGATTTTACGTATAAAACGCCCACCAATGCCTTGAATTCCATAAGCGCCAGCCTTATCCATTGGCTCTCCTGACTGTATATAATCCCGTATTTCGAGTAAAGATAACTCGCGGAATGTCACATCTGTCACAATTAGTGACTGTATCGTCTGTTGACGGTTGGATAAGGCAATCGCCGTCATCACTTGATGAGTTTTTCCCGATAACGCACTTAGCATCTCTTCTGCATGCTGGCAATCGCGCGGTTTTTCCAAAATTTTGCCTGCAAGAACAACAATAGTATCAGCGCCCAAAACAGGTTGATTATCGGGTGCTATCGCAACACCAGCTAAAGATTTATCTCGTGCAAGACGTTGAACATAGTCTTGAGGCGTCTCCCCTTCCTGCCACAGCTCTTCTACCTCTGGACGTAAGATTTCAAAAGTATAATTAAGTTGCTGAACAAGTTCACGTCTACGGGGTGAGCCAGACGCAAGATAAATTAAACACATAAACTGTATTCCCAGTCAGAGTGACAACTAACATGCTAACATACTGAAAATTGCCGACGAGTTTTACGTAAAAGCAAAAATAGCCATGGCCATAGAATACCATTCACTAAGCTATTCCAAAATACTTGCGGATGGAATAATACTTGTGATGATAAAAATTCAGCCCAAAAAACAGCAAGATCCTGAATGATAGTCAGCAACATAATCACCAACGCTTGCTGCCACAGCGCCATATTACGCAACAACTGGTGCTTATAAGAGACGAGATAGCAAATAATGCTAAAAGAGAGGGCATGTACCCCCAGTGCTGAACCCTGAATGGAATCAACGATAATCCCTAAGATAAAGCTCGTGCCAACACTCACACGGTGTGGTAGCGCCATCACCCAATAAGTGAGAATCAACAGAAGCCATGATGGCCGGTAAAAGCTGAGTTGCTCCGGCCAAGGCATGACTTGCAAAATCAAGGCAATAAAAAACGATAACCAAATGATGGCGCGGCCATTTCCACGATACTCATCCATGCTAATTTACTCTCTTGCCCATAACCATACTGTGTTTCCTCTACTTATGGTTGTGACGTCGGAGCCATTGAGGGTGGCAATGGAGGCCCCTGAATTTCATTCGGGTTAGGTAATACTTGCGGCAATACTTTCATTAAGCGTTCATTTGCTGCCCGATAGACTTCCGAAGGCTGTAGTGGCGTTTTAGGGTCGTTATCATTTCCCCATAATAACAGAAGGTAACGTAAACGCTGCAATTCGGCGCTCGGCTTCGCGCTAATGATGGTATACGCTCGTTGTGTGTCGTGTTTTACGGCAGAGACCACCCCTACTGGATAACCTTCAGGGAAACGCCCCCCTAGCCCTGACGTGACAAGGACGTCACCAACACGAATATCGGTATTTTCAGGTAACGGTTCTAATTGGATATCATCAGCACATCCAGAACCGGCTGCAATCACACGAACATCATTACGTAATACTTGCACAGGCAATGCATGGGTAGTGTCACAAATTAGCAGGACACGGCTATTAAAATTACTTACCCCAACCACTTGGCCAACAACACCTTTATCACTAATAACAGGCTGCCCTTCATAAACGCCTTCATTACTGCCTTTATCTATAACCACTTGGTCACGATATGGCGTATTCGCGCCTGAAATAACTTGCGTTACCATCATGTGTTCATCTTGGCGAAGTGGTGAGCCAAGTAACTCCCTTAAGCGTGCATTTTCCTGCTTAAGTTGCTCTAAAAGCAAGTTGTCCGCTTTTTTCAGTAATAGCTCTTGTCGTAAGGCTTTGTTTTCGAATTGCAGTTGTTCTCTTGAAGAGAAACTTTCCGAAATATTATCTAGAAATTGGCGTGGGCCATTCGCTAAAAAATAGAATGGGCTAACCGCCGTGTCTAAGTAGTTACGGACTTTATTGAAAGGCTCAAAACGATGGTCAATCACCACCAGTACAAGTGCAATGATTACCGCAAAAAATATGCGTAACTGTAGGGATGGACCTCGCCTAAAAATTGGCTTCATGTGTGGCTAAGTTTCGCTAATGTCAGAGGAACAAAAAATAGTCAAAACAGTTGGAGAACCTCCCCAACCGTTTCTAAAAGGCCATTTAGTCTTCGCTAAACAGGTCGCCACCGTGCATATCAATCATTTCTAACGCTTTACCGCCGCCACGCGCGACACAAGTTAGTGGATCTTCTGCAACAATAACCGGGATACCCGTTTCTTCCATCAATAAGCGATCTAAATTACGAAGAAGCGCGCCACCACCCGTTAAGACCATACCGCGTTCTGAGATATCTGAGGCCAGTTCAGGAGGACACTGTTCAAGTGCTAGCATTACCGCACTGACAATTCCTGTCAGGGGTTCTTGCAATGCTTCTAAAATTTCATTGGAATTCATTTTAAATCCGCGAGGCACACCTTCAGCAAGGTTACGACCGCGAACTTCAATCTCGTAAACTTCATCGGTTGGGAAAGCAGAACCAATTCCATGTTTGATGCGTTCTGCTGTCGCTTCACCTATCAGCGAGCCGTAATTACGACGTACATAGTTAATGATAGACTCATCGAAACGGTCACCACCAATACGTACCGAAGAAGAGTAAACAACGCCATTTAAAGAAATAACAGCGACTTCTGTCGTACCACCACCAATATCAACAACCATTGAGCCTGTAGCTTCTGATACAGGTAACCCAGCACCAATAGCTGCAGCCATCGGCTCTTCAATTAAGAAGACTTCACGCGCACCCGCACTTAGCGCGGACTCACGAATGGCTTTACGCTCAACTTGTGTTGCACCAACAGGCACACAAACAAGGACTCGCGGACTAGGGCGTAAAAAACTGTTACTATGAACTTGTTTGATGAAGTGCTGTAACATTTTTTCAGTCAAGAAAAAGTCAGCGATAACACCGTCTTTCATTGGCCTGATTGCCGAAATATTGCCTGGTGTACGTCCCAGCATCTGCTTCGCTTCACCACCGACTGCAGCAACGCTTTTTGGCGATCCAGAGCGGTCTTGACGAATAGCAACTACAGAGGGTTCATTTAATTTTACGCCTTGTCCTTTGACATAAATAAGGGTATTGGCCGTACCCAAGTCAATAGACAGGTCATTAGAAAACATGCCACGAAATTTTTTAAACATAACGAAAGAGTTATCCTGCAAGCTGGGGACGAATTTAAACCCGTCTACTCTACCAACCACTTGAAGCTGCCTCAAGGCGTTAATGAGCTGCTTCTATAAATATGGTTAATTCATCTATTTTTCACGTACCGTACTGTACATGCTTCTTATGTAAACGAAGCAGATAAAAACCCCAAAAATAGATATTAATTGTATTCTTTACCTACAGGATAAAATTATACAGAAAAACATCTACTCTTTGGTTGTTATATACTCCATCTTTTTCTTCCCAGTGTGACAAGTTATTGGGGCAACAAGTTCAAATATTATTTAGTTCTTTTTATTATTGCTACACACTGGCTATTTCCAATACAAATTGGGTGAATTCGCTGGGTGTTCGCTCTATTATCTACCAAAAACGCGGCAAATTTATGTCAATACGCAAAATGAATCCGTCGAGATGCGATATTTTGCATGATAAAAGCCTATTTATGCCAGAAAAAAATTATTTTTTACAAATTAATTACAATATTAATAGCTTAAACACTGTCACTACGTCAATGAATTACCCGCAAATTTTAGGCACTTTTAAAGTACATATTTAATCATTTTATTAGGAGTGAAAGATGAAAGCTCTCATCCTGCAACAATCGGAAGATAAAATTATCTCTGGCATTCAACCTCTAACGACAGAAATGCTCCCGGCCGGTGATATTATAGTCGATATTCATTGGTCCACACTCAATTATAAAGATGGGTTAGCCATTTGTGGAAAGGCGGGAGTTGTTCGCCAATATCCGATGGTACCTGGTATCGATTTTTCAGGCGAGATCCACCACAGTGAAGACCCACGCTTCCAAGTTGGCCAACATGTGCTACTGACTGGATGGGGGGTTGGTGAAACGCATTGGGGGGGTTTAGCGTCTCAAGCAAGGGTTCCGGCTAAATATTTAACGCCTCTTCCAGAGAATTTATCTTTAAAGCAAGCGATGGTTATTGGCACTGCTGGCTTTACCGCTATGCTTTGCGTAAACGCTTTAGAAGAAGCGGGTGTGACGCCAGATAAAGGCGAAGTCATCGTGAGTGGCGCTAGCGGTGGTGTTGGTAGTACTGCCGTGCAATTACTGTCTCTACTGGGTTATGAGGTTGTCGCGATTTCAGGTCGAGAAGAAAACAGCAGTTACCTGCAAAGTTTAGGTGCCAAGAGAGTATTACCTCGCAGTGATTTCACTCACCCTGCTAAGCCATTAGACAAACAGCTATGGACAGGGGCGATTGATACTGTAGGCGGTGAATTACTCGCCAATCTTCTTGCACAAACGCACTATAATGGTACTGTTGCTGCCTGCGGTTTAGCCGGTGGCTTCGACTTACCAACTAGCGTCATGCCATTCATTTTACGTAATGTCCGCCTACAAGGTGTGGATTCTGTTTACTACCCTGCTGCAAATCGCACTAAAGTATGGCAGCGCCTTGCAGATACTCTCCCCGCGGCTTTCTATGAGCAAGTCAGCAATGAGATTAAATTAGAAGATTGTGTCGAATATGCAAAAAAACTCTTAAAAAATGAAGTCACTGGGCGTACGCTAGTTAACCTACTAGCGGAGTAACGCATTTATTGCGGTACTCCCGCCTAAATAGGGATTACCGCACATTTTCAAAAATAAATTCGGGTAATTTCTCTGATAAGACCAGTATTTTGCTGCTATATGTCACGAAATAATTATAATGACGGACTTTGTCAGTAGAAAATCCATTTATTTTTATGATAAAAGATGACAAACGCTTAGCATCGCGTTATGTTGTCGGGCTATTGATAATATCGTCGGAGTTAGCAGCATAATGGCAGAAGATATTCACATTTTACTCTTGAATGGGCCAAACCTGAACCTGCTAGGTACACGGGAACCTGATAAATACGGCAACCAAACTCTTGCTGATATCGTATCCAAGCTCGAGGCAGAGGCAAACCCGCTAGGAGTAAAACTGAGTCATTTTCAGTCAAACGCAGAATTTGAACTCATCGATAAAATTCATGCTGCACGTCATGATGTTGATTTTATCCTCATCAATCCGGCTGCATTCACACATACCAGTGTTGCACTACGTGATGCATTACTCGCGGTGAGTATCCCGTTTATCGAGATCCACCTGTCTAATGTGCATGCTAGGGAATCATTTCGCCAACATTCTTATTTCTCCGATAAAGCTATCGGTGTAATTTGTGGTCTAGGTGCTGATGGTTATAGTTTTGCTTTACAGGCAGCGGTTAACCGTCTGCGCCTAATTAATTCAATCCAAATATAAGAGTACGGAATCATATCCATGGATATTCGTAAAATTAAAAAGCTGATCGAGCTGGTCGAAGAGTCTGGCATTTCTGAACTGGAAATTTCTGAAGGGGAAGAGTCAGTACGTATCAGCCGCGTTTCACCTGCTGCTCAGGTTATGGCTGCACCTCAACAGTATTACTCAGCACCGGTTGCACAACAACCTGCTCTGGCTAATGCAGTTGCACCATCTGAAGCAATGGTAGCGCCAGCTGCACCAGCCGCAGTTGCAGGTCACCAAGTTCGCTCACCAATGGTCGGTACTTTCTACCGCGCACCAAGCCCAGAAGCGAAGCCATTTGTCGAAGTTGGTCAAACGGTCAGCGTTGGTGATCCACTTTGCATCGTTGAAGCGATGAAAATGATGAACCAAATCGAAGCAGATAAAGCAGGCGTTGTTAAAGCCATTCTGTTGCAAAACGGTGATGCAGTAGAATTTGACGAGCCATTAGTTGTCATCGAATAACGAGGCGTTTCCATGCTGGAAAAAATTGTTATTGCTAACCGTGGAGAAATCGCATTACGTATTTTGCGTGCCTGTAAAGAACTTGGCATCAAAACAGTAGCGGTTCACTCTACGGCAGATAGCGATCTAAAACACGTGTTACTGGCTGATGAAACAATTTGTATCGGCCCAGCAGCATCAGCGAAAAGTTACTTAAATATCCCTGCGATTATCTCAGCAGCGGAAATTTCAGGTGCGCAAGCAATTCACCCAGGATATGGTTTCTTGGCTGAAAATGCAGATTTCGCAGAACAAGTTGAAAACTCAGGTTTTGTTTTTATCGGTCCAAAAGCTGAAACCATCCGCCTAATGGGTGATAAAGTTTCTGCCATTAACGCGATGAAAAAAGCCGGTGTACCTTGCGTTCCGGGTTCTGATGGCCCATTAGGGAACGACACTGAAAAAAATAAAGCCATCGCGAAACGTATCGGCTACCCTGTCATCATCAAAGCATCTGGTGGTGGTGGTGGTCGTGGTATGCGTGTGGTACGTAATGAGAAAGATTTAGAATCTTCTATCAACCTAACACGTGCTGAAGCGAAATCCGCTTTTAATAATGATATGGTTTACATGGAAAAATTCCTTGAAAACCCACGTCATATTGAAATTCAAGTCATGGCTGATGGCCAAGGCCATGCGGTTTACTTGGCTGAGCGTGACTGTTCAATGCAGCGTCGCCACCAAAAAGTGGTTGAAGAAGCACCAGCTCCAGGTATTACACCTGAAATTCGCCGCAATATCGGTGAGCGCTGTGCCAATGCGTGTATTGAAATCGGTTATCGCGGTGCAGGTACTTTCGAATTCTTATTTGAAAACGGTGAGTTCTACTTCATCGAAATGAATACCCGTATTCAAGTTGAGCACCCAGTCACTGAAATGATCACTGGTGTAGACTTGATTAAAGAGCAGCTGCGTGTTGCATCTGGGTTACCATTATCAGTTAAGCAGGAAGATATTGTGGTTCACGGCCATGCTGTGGAATGCCGTATCAACGCAGAAGACCCGAATACCTTCATCCCTAGTCCGGGAAAAATCACCCGTTTCCACTCTCCTGGTGGTTTTGGCGTACGTTGGGAATCTCATATTTACGCAGGCTACACTGTACCTCCGTATTATGACTCAATGATTGGTAAATTAATTACTTATGGTGAAACTCGTGAAATCGCTATTTCTCGTATGAAAAATGCGTTAAACGAACTTATCGTCGATGGTATTAAAACCAATATTGAACTGCACCAAATGATTATGAGCGATGAAAATTTCCAAAAAGGCGGAACTAACATCCACTATTTAGAGAAAAAACTGGGTATTGCTGAATAAGTCAGCGATAACCTGTTTAACTCATCGTTAATCGATACCGTAACGCGCTGCGTTACGGTATTTTTTTATGCTAAATACGCTTTATTGCACTTTTCTTCTGCTATTTTTCACACTCAGCCCACGGATTATCGTACAATTGCTGATTATTTTTTTATGGGAATGAAGGGGAATAACGGGTGGATAAACGTTTTCTTCAATCAAATAAAGAAGCACGCTGGTCATTTTATTTGACTATCGCCTATCTAGTCGGCTGGGTTATTAGTGCCTACCTGCCGGACAATACACTTGGAGTTACAGGGCTACCACTGTGGTTTGAATGGTCTTGTCTCATCTTACCCATCATTTTTATTTTGCTCTGCATTATAATGGTTAAACTGATTTTTAAAGACATCTCTCTGGAGGAGAATGATGCAGATTGAAGTTCTCCTGCCTCTCGTCGGCTACCTAGCTCTCGTCTTTTTGCTATCCATTTATGCATATAAAAAACGAACAAAAGGCGAGTTTTTAAATGAATACTTTTTAGGTAATCGTTCAATGGGCGGCTTTGTCCTTGCGATGACCATTACCGCTACCTATATTAGTGCGAGTTCTTTTATTGGTGGGCCGGGAGCTGCCTATAAATATGGCCTAGGTTGGGTGCTATTGGCGATGATCCAACTGCCTGCTATTTGGCTTTCCCTCGGCGTACTTGGTAAAAAATTTGCTATTTTGGCGCGTCGCTATAATGCCGTTACGCTCAACGATATGCTGTATGCACGCTACCAAAGCCGATTTTTAGTGTGGTTTGCCAGTGTTAGCCTGCTCATTGCCTTTTTTGGTGCCATGACAGTGCAATTTATTGGTGGTGCGCGCTTATTAGAAACAGCAGCAGGTATTCCATATACTTACGGGTTAATAATTTTTGGGGTTTCCATCGCACTCTACACCGCAATTGGTGGGTTTAGAGCTAGCGTATTAAATGACGCACTGCAAGGGCTAGTGATGCTATTAGGCACGGTGATCCTACTAGTGGCGATTATTTACCATGCCGGTGGTCTACCCTCTGCAATAGAAAAAATGCATAGCATAGACCCGAAATTGGTATCGCCTGAAGGTGCAGATGACATTTTAAGCGGGCCATTTTTAGCGTCATTTTGGGTTTTGGTCTGTTTTGGGGTGATAGGCTTACCTCACACCGCAGTACGTTGTATTTCATATAAAGACAGTAAAGCGGTTCACCGCGGCATTATTTTGGGAACTATCGTCATGGCAGTGCTGATGTTTGGTATGCACTTTGCAGGCGCTCTCGGTCGCGCAATTTTACCTGACCTCACGATCCCAGACCAAGTGATCCCGACCTTGATGGTACAAGTTCTGCCACCTTTCGCTGCGGGGATCTTCCTAGCGGCACCAATGGCTGCGATTATGTCGACGATCAACGCACAACTGCTGCAATCCTCAGCGACCATCGTAAAAGATATCTATCTGAACACTGTGCCAAAGCAAATCAAAAATGAAAAGCGTCTTGCGCGGATCTCTAGCCTTTCCACTTTGGTCTTAGGTGCGTTGCTTTTAGTTGCAGCATGGAACCCGCCTCAAATGATTATCTGGCTGAACTTACTGGCTTTTGGTGGTTTAGAAGCCGTTTTCTTGTGGCCATTAGTCCTCGGGCTCTATTGGGAAAAAGCCAATGGAACAGGTGCAATCAGTGGTATGGTCGTCGGTGGCGTCAGCTATGCCATATTGGCAAGTTTTAAAATTGAAATCATGGGCTTTCACGCTATCGTCCCATCACTGATTTTTAGTCTTATTGCCTTTTTTGTCGGTAATCTTTTTGGCAAAAATCCAGTACAATCACCAGCAAACGAACAGGTAACTAGCACTCACTGATTCCTATCTACTGATAGGTGAATTTGGCGTTACCTAATGTAAATGAACAAATGCAATGCTCTAGATAATTCGCGTCATAGATAGGCGGCAAACGAGCTAATCCCTAGGAGCATACACCAGTATGTGACTAGAGTTAGTGAGCGCAGCCAACAACGCTATGGCGTGAAGAATGACGAGCATTTTAGAAGAGAAAAAACAATGCCTTGGATACAAATAAGACTAAACTCAACCGCAAAAGATGCTGAAAACCTTGGCGATGAGTTAATCGAAACAGGGGCGGTATCCGTCACTTTTCAAGATAGCCATGACACACCCGTGTTTGAGCCACTTCCAGGGGAAACACGTCTTTGGGGTGATACAGATGTTATCGGGCTCTACGATGCAGAAACCGACATGAAACTTGTCGTCGCTCAACTAGAAAATAGTCCTCTACTGGGCACGGGTTTTATCCATAAAATCGAACAATTAGAAGACAAAGATTGGGAAAGAGAGTGGATGGATAATTTTCATCCAATGCGCTTTGGAGAACGTTTATGGATCTGCCCAAGCTGGCGTGATGTACCCGATCCAACAGCGGTTAATGTGATGTTAGATCCTGGTCTCGCCTTTGGTACTGGAACACATCCAACCACCTCATTATGTCTTCAATGGTTAGACGGCCTTGATCTCGAAGGTAAAACCGTGATCGACTTTGGTTGTGGATCCGGAATTTTAGCGATCGCTGCATTAAAATTAGGTGCCGCTCATGCGATTGGGATCGACATCGACCCCCAAGCTATCACCGCAAGCCGCGATAATGCGCAACGTAACGGTGTTTCAGAGCGTTTATCCCTATACTTACCGAAAGACCAACCTAATGACTTACAAGCCGATGTCGTGGTTGCTAACATCCTTGCTGGCCCATTACGTGAACTTGCCCCTATGATTAGTGTACTACCACGTCCGGGTGGGTTATTAGGTCTTTCTGGTGTACTCGCCAGTCAAGCTGAAAGTGTTGCGGATGCATACCGTTCAACTTTTGACATTGACCCTGTCGCTGAAAAAGAAGAATGGTGCCGGATTACGGGTGTCAAGCATTTTTAGTGATTTTTTTTATTAAAATCAGAGAATAATTTCTTTGAAAACAACGCCAGAATAGATTATCTTATAGCTCAAATATTGCTCAATAGCTGGCGATAATCTGTTCTGCACGAGATTTGAACAGCACAACAGTTATTTTAATAAATCGTTATGGAACCAACTTAACTATTTGTTAAATATAACTAATTTTATAATTGCAAACCTGCAAGATAAAAAAATTAGTGATAAATAACCGTTTGCTCAAAGTTTGTCCTTTCATATCTCGTAAAAAATGCGTAATATACGCGCCCTTGCAGTCACAGTATGGCCCCCATTTAGTTATGCGAATCGGACAATATCAGTTGAGAAACTGCCTTATTGCTGCCCCCATGGCAGGCATTACAGATAAACCGTTTAGGTCACTCTGTTATGACATGGGTGCTGGGATGACAGTATCAGAGATGCTTTCTTCTAATCCTCAAGTTTGGAAGACCGACAAATCTAGACTCAGAATGGTTCATCGCGATGAACTTGGGGTTCGTTCAGTGCAAATAGCTGGCAATGATCCCGATGAAATGGCTGCCGCGGCTCAAATCAACGTTGAGAGTGGCGCTCAAATCATCGATATCAACATGGGCTGTCCAGCTAAAAAAGTGAATCGTAAGCTTGCAGGCTCGGCACTGCTACGCTACCCAGAAATCGTGAAATCGATTCTTGAAGGTGTCGTCAAAGCAGTGGATGTGCCAGTTACCCTTAAGATCCGCACAGGCTGGTCACCTGAAGAGCGAAACTGCATAGAGATTGCCAAATTGGCCGAAGATTGCGGCATTCAAGCTCTCACTATTCATGGCAGAACTAGAGCCTGTCTGTTTAATGGGGAAGCTGAATATGACAATATTCGGGCAGTTAAGCAGACTGTTACCATTCCGGTTATTGCCAATGGCGACATTACTGACCCGCTAAAAGCCAGAGCTGTTTTAGACTACACAGGGGCGGATGCCTTGATGGTAGGCAGAGCGGCTCAGGGAAGACCCTGGATCTTCCGGGAAATCCAGCATTATCTGGACACAGGTGAAATATTGCCACCGATGCCTATGGCAGAGGTACAACGTATTATGCTAGCGCATGTACAGGAATTGCACGACTTCTATGGTCAAGGCAAAGGAGCCCGTATTGCGCGCAAACATGTTTCTTGGTACTTGAAAGAACATGCACCTGATGACCAGTTTCGGCGCTCATTCAACACCATTGAGGATGCCAGCGAACAGCTGGAGGTGTTGGAGGCATTTTTTGAAAATTTTTGCGTAAATAAAGATAAGAGCTGACAGAACTATGTTCGAACAACGCGTAAATTCTGACGTACTAACCGTTGCTACTGTAAATTCACAAGATCAAGTAACTCAAAAACCGTTACGTGACTCAGTCAAGCAAGCACTGAAGAACTATTTTGCTCAATTAAATAATCAAGATGTTAATGATTTATATGAGCTGGTATTGGCTGAAGTAGAACAGCCTTTGTTGGACATGGTTATGCAATATACCCGTGGAAACCAGACCCGTGCAGCCCTGATGATGGGTATCAACCGCGGCACTCTGCGTAAGAAACTGAAAAAATACGGCATGAACTAATCCTAGTCGGTTAATGCAGTATTTTTGTGAGCCCTCACTGTAATCCAGTGAGGGCTTTTTATTATCAAGCCGCAGATAGATTAAACTTCTGAACCGCTTGTTGTAGGTCTTGAGTTTGCTGTGCTAATGAGTTGGCTGCTGTAGCCACTTGCTCAACTAAAGAGGCATTTTGCTGTGTAACACCGTCCATCTGTGTAATAGCGACCCCAACTTGGGCGATCCCTTTGCTCTGCTCTTCTGAAGCTACGGTGATTTGCTCCATAATTGCTGTCACCTCATTAATTCCTTGTAAAATATGCTCCATCGTTTTGCCCATCTCGTTCACTAAACCAGTTCCTTTTTGTACACAAGTTCCTGAGTCTGCAATTAACCGTTCAATTTCCATCGCTGCTTCTGCACTGTGGCTCGCTAACTTACGCACCTCTGCAGCGACCACCATGAAACCGCGCCCATGCACACCTGCACGAGCCGCTTCGATAGAAGCATTGAGCGCTAAGATATTAGTTTGGAAACTGATATCGTTAATCATGTTGATGATATCTGCGATTTTTTGTGAACTTTGGGATATTTCACTCATAGTAACGACAACTGAATCAACAATGCTATTCCCTTTATTCGCGACCACGAACGCTTCACCGACTAGCTGATTAGCTTGAAGTGTGTTTTCCATATTCAGTTGAACTGCTGCTGTAATTTCCTCCATACTCGCTGCCGTCTCTTCTAACGCAGCGGCCTGCTCTTCGGTTCGAGATGAAAGGTCGCTATTACCGTTTGAAATTTCACTTGCCCCCAAATAAATATTGTCACTTCCTTGTCGGATTGTATTGACCGATTCACTTAAATCTTTTCTCATCCCTTCAAGTATTGGAAATAATTTTCCTACACAGCTATTTCCGAATGACTGTACAGGATGGCTTAAATCACCTTTTGCGATATCAATAAAATGCTGTCTCAGTAAACCTAGTGGTTTTTGCATCATTTCTGCCATATAGCGATCCGTAAAAATGAGCATAAAGATCCCTAATATTGCAGTGATGATCATAACCATTCGCGTAATATCCATCACGTTATCAACATGATTTCGAGCTTGGCTAATCAACTCTTCTGCTGTCTGGTTGAATTTTTGAATTGAAGAACCAAACGCTCGGCTCAATGCGGGAGTGATATTATGGGCGTGGGACAAATATTTATTGGTATCACTTTCCATACTAAGGGCTAATTGAGGCTTTACCCCATCATCAAGTAGTGCTTGCCAACTGCTAATTACCTGCTCTGCAATTTCAGGAGTCATTGGCCCTGGGGAAATCAATTTCATCTGCTCTAAATATTTTTCCATATTGGACATTGCCTCTCTGACGGGGCCATAGTCCACTGTTTTTCCTTCACCTTTACTTTCCATTACCCGGGTTAACCGTGTAACAAAACGGAAGTATTGGTCATTTCCCTGACTGATCACCGTCATTTGTTGTACTAATTGCCTATCAATATCGTTTCCATCAGCAATGCGTGATAGTGACCAACCACTATATACATTCGTTCCCCCCAAGATCAGACACAAAATACTTAACAATACGAAGACCACAGTGCGAATTGAGTAATTTCGAAGTTTCTGCATAGAATTTCTCTTTTGGTGGGATAATCTGACAATATTTAACTTTATCGGCGTTATAGGAAAATATTTTAACCGCTAGATTTGGTTGTTCTTTATCCTAAATAGGTAAAAATACTTATATTTCAAGGGGGTTACTATTTGATTTTGGGAATCAGAGAAAATTAAAAATTTGAGATTAATGTGAGTAATTTGAAGTAGATCGCTAAATACAAGAATCCAACCTGAGTAAATGAACCATCTCGAATACTATTTTCATGTCTATCCTGACGTAAAAGCTACCATCCCCTCAGTAACATATACCCCCTAAGTCAACAATTTATTTCCACTTAAATCAAATAATTAGACATAGAATAAATTGGTTTAAATTAATTGATCTTGAAATTAATAATAATATAATAAGATTGATTATCATTTGCATTATCATTACAAAAAGGCAAACCGACTCCAATGAAAAACATTTCCTCCGTTGGAAACAATATGGTTAAATTTAAGCCAGATTTTATTTGTTTCATTATTTTATCAACACTTTCTTTTACAACTCATGCAGCCAATAAAGAGCTTAAATCATCGCAGCTTCAAGATGCTACCGATGCAATTGAGCTACAAGATAGTTATGCAAGGCCTGACTACGTTGAAATAGAACGTTTACGAGATACCAAGCAAATTATTGTTATTTCAAAAGAAGATATTCAAGGTAAAGGAAATCGCACAATCTCTGATGTGCTTAAATCCGTTCCTGGTATTAGTGTCGATACCTCTGGGCAAGGTAATATAGACTTGCGAGGACAAGGGGCTGAAACCTCACAACGTAACCTACAAGTATTACTTGATGGGGCTCCAATTACCACATTAGCAAATCACCCTTACACCACTAACTACGATATTATTCCCGTTGAACAACTTGAGCGTATTGAAATCATTCCCGGTGGTGGAAGCGTTATTTACGGCTCAGGGACTGCAGGTGGAGTCATTAATATCACGTCTAACCTGAGAAGTATGGCTAATCCCAAAACAAGTGTTTTATCTGAATGGAACTCAGAAGGATACCGTTTAAATGCTAATTTGGGAGCGCGGGTTAATGATAAATTTTCAATTTTAGGCACAGCCAGTAAACTAAATCGTGACCTTTACTATAAAGATACCTACCGTAATTCAGAATATTATTCATTAGGTGGAAGATGGGATCTCACTTCAGATCAAAGCCTGATGTTGCGAGGAAGCCATCTCACTGAAAGTTCCCAATACGTAAAAACGCTCACATCACGTAATATCAAAAAGTATGGTAAAGACTACGTTCCACCAGACAAAACCGTCACTGTCGGTATTGATGAAAATGGTAAGTTAATTAAAAAAACAATCAGCGGTTATTTGACTGGTGACCGCGAGGTCGATAGCTATAATTTAAGTTACCAAAATGCATTTACGGATAAACTCAATTTTGCTACTGATGTTTTCTACACTGATGGTTTTTATACTAATAATGCCAACTGGGAACAAAAAGTTAATCAAAAAAGCCACGGAACAAAAATCAAATTAGATATCGGCTATCTTGATGATAGTAACCTACTTTTGGGCATAGATTATTCCAAACAAAAGGCTTCTATTCATTATATTGGAAGCTATAAAAAGGACAGTAAAGGCCGATATTATGGGGTTCCTCATAATTTCGATTATGATAAAACCACAAAGGCAATTTATGTCCTTAACAGCCTGAAATCAGATCAATTTGTTTTTACTCAAGGGCTAAGACGTGAATTGGCGGAATGGTCATTTGATAAAAGCGGTACGGTAAATGGATCAGGTACTTCAGACCGTTGGAATACCGCTGCAGAACTTTCTCTTGCTTACCTTTATCGCGATACAGGTCGAGTTTATGGGCGATATGAACGAGGCTACACCCTTCCCGATGGCTTGCAAATCAGTGACCAATCGGTCGTTAATGGTGAAAAAATTTACACGCCGACTAAGGCAGAAGATGAGAAATATGACTTATTTGAGGTCGGCTTAAGAGACAAATTAGCGTTTAGTACTGTCAATGTCACGTTCTGGACATCCAATACAAATAATCAGTTAAATCGCATTTATCTCACTAGCGTCAATGATGCGAAGACAATGAATTTGTTAAAAACTCGCCGCTGGGGAGCCGATGTTGACTTCCAGCAAACGCTCGGTGATTTCACCTTCCAAGAATCATATTCATGGCTCAGAGGACGTTCTGATTATAACAACCATGGCCGCCAATTCTTGGAAGAAAATGGCAAAAACACCATTGATTACACGAAAAGTGGTTTAACTAAAGTGCCAGAGCACTCCGTTAAACTAAAAGTAAAATACGACTTTACTGAGGATTTATCAGGAGATATTCAGTACACCTATTATGGTTCGTACAATAACTTCCTTTCTGATGCCAATAAAGAAGAAGATGGCGTTGTTAAATCACGTGAGCTCATTGACCTGAGTGTTCGTTACACACCGATTGAACACATTGAATTATATGGTGGGGTCACTAACTTAATGAATAAAACTTACTACGACTATGTTACTGCAGGCTACGGCTCATTGATTCCTGGAAATGAGCGCTCATTCTTTGCAGGTATCAAAGCCACCTATTGATTTAAACAGGAAATGTTTCAGTGACTATAAACCCGTTTTTTCGTTATAAACTTGCTTTAGCACTGTCACTCGTTATCCATATCATTGCCATTATGTTTATCGCCCTACAAGCAGGTAGGGCGCTACCTATGGTCGAAGGTGAGGAAACGATAACGCTATCTCTAGGGGGACCAATGGGCTCCGCTGGGGGCTCAGGAGAGCAGAGTAGTAAGAGACAAGCGCAATTACAAGAAGTTATATCAGAATCCTCCTCGAAGGCTGAAGCTGCTTCACAATTGAAGCAGCTTAGCAAGTCTCAACCTAATGAAAGTAAAATACCCTCAAAAACCCAACTTAAAAATTCATTAACTCCTGTTAATGTCCCCGTTGATAATACAATTGAATCACCTTTGCTCACACAGAAAACCAAAGTAAATATAAAACCGGAGATCAGTCAGCCCGTACAAGGAAAAAAACAAGAAAAACAAAGTAAATTACTGAACAATGACACTCGAAATAACACAGAAAATCAGCTTATTGCCAATAAAATAAGCCATGAAACACAGCAAGACTCACTAGAAACAGCTAAAGAAACACCATCCAATTCAGCGGCTAAAAATCATTCTTCCACCACCTCATCAACTTCAGAAAGTAGTCAAGGTGGTAAAGGGAATAATATATTATCGGGTAATAACCAATTCGCTGCTAATGGTGATGGGAGTTATACCGCACTCGGTTCGAGTGGTATTTCCTATACAATTTTACAGGATGCGACCCCTAAGTATCCAAAAGAGGCTCGCTCCTTAGGCTATACAAAAGTGGTTAAAATACAAATTCGGTTATTAGTTGGATTAGATGGCCAAGTTGAATCCGTTGAAATATTAAACAACAAGATCCCTGATTTAGGTTTTAAAGAAGAAGCGGTGAAAGCGATTAAAAAAATGACCTTTAAACCCATTATTTATCAAGGACAAAATATTAAAATGTACTTTAAAAAAACGGTCATATTTCAATACTAGCTTACAGTCAGCCATATTGTTGGACAGAAAAAAGGTACAGCGAACCCTCACTGTACCTTTGCAGTTATTTTACAGCTTGTATTTTGAAAAATTAACGGTATATCGGTAACAAATTAAACTGCGCTAACAATTGGCAAATAATACCAAAGACACCAAAAGCGATTACGGCATAGATTAACCCCTTTCCGCCCCACACTTTAAATTTAGATTCAGGAAAACGCTCTCTTACCTTTAATGCCATAACTGCAGGGCAAATAATCGCCCATATACATGCCGCCATACCTGCATAAGCTATTGCGATCAAAAAACCATTTGGGAATAACATGCAAAGAATAAGAGGAGGCAAGAAGCATAATAATGCAGATTTCATTCTACCTGATGGGTTATCTTTAAAATTTAGCGAAGCAAGAATGTAATCAAATAACCCAATTGCGACACCTAAGAATGAACAGAATACAGCACTAATAGAAAACCACAGTAAGAATGTCGCAATATTTTTGCTATTCAGCACTGCATATAATGATTCAATAAATGCGTCTAAATTACCGCCTTTATTAATAATTGTTAAAAACTCTGCCCGTGGTAGATTTCCCATTGTCCCCATGATCCAAAGAAAATAGAGAACCAGTGCTAATACACAACCGATAACACAACTCTTAACAACCTTTCTTTCATTCTCATGATAAAGCTTATATAGACTACAAACATTCCCATGATAACCAAAAGAAGTAATTGCATAGGGGATAATAATAAAGACAAAAGGTAGCAATGCTGTTTGTCCGCCCTCAACCGGTGAAGTTAATAACAAATCTGTTTTTACAATAAAAAATAACCCAGAGAAAGCCAAAATAAATAAAACTATTTTAATAAATAAAAATAATGATGTTAAACGGCTTGCTCCAACGCCACTCCACCAAATACTCGCACCTAATATTAATGTAAAGATAATAAATATTAACCTTAAGTTGATGTTGTATCCATAAATGGCGGCGGCTTCTTTAATCACTGAACCTGCGGCTGATATATAGGCATATATTAATATGTAGAGTACAAATATTAATGCCATATTAGCTATATAGCATGCCCATTTTGGTAATAATTCTTTAGATATGAAAAAGTAATTCGTTCCTGATCCATATTTCGATATACATTCTAAAATATAAATCCCTGAATGAAACATAAAAAAGCAAACAACTAACAAGATAACTACAGAGTTAATAAACCAAGCTCCAGCCATAATAGTGGGCAAACTAAACATACCCGCCCCTATCATGGCACCGCCTAGCACAAAACCCCCTACCATTATGGAGGGTTCTTTTTTGGCTGCCGAATTATTCATGGTGTTTACCTTAAGAATAAGGATGAGGCTCCCGCATTGCACGGGAACCATAAGAACGACCTATTATTTAATTGGTTTTAATCTTGCAGTAAAGTGCCTTAATACTGGTGGTTCATATTCGAAATCAAGACCTTTCAGAGTTGCGAATTTATCTTTTAACCCAATGAGAGCATCTGCAATGTAATCCATATGGTCATTGGTATATACGCGTCTCGCAATAGTTAATCGCATAAATTCCATGTCTGCATGTTTTTGTTTGCCCGTTTCAGGATCACGGCCTAATAAGAATGAACCAATTTCAACCGCACGAACACCAGACTCCAAATAAAGTGCGTTTATAACAGCTTGCGCAGGGAATTGGTCACCTGGAATATGTGGAACCAGTTTTTTACAGTCGACGAATACTGCGTGCCCGCCTGTAGGATATTGAATTGAAATACCACCTTCGCGTAAGCGGTCGCCTAAGTATTTAACTTGCCCTATACGATAATGCAGATATTCTTCACCAGCCCCTTCTTCAAGACCCTGTACCATTGCGGCCATATCACGACCCGCTAAGCCACCATAGGTCACGAAACCCTCCATTGGAACACAGCGTTGTCTTGCCAGTGTGAAGATTTTTTCGTCATTTTTAATACAAACCAACCCGCCGATATTTAATAGTGGGTCTTTTTTCGCTGACATCGTTAATGCATCAGCATACTTGTACATATCAAGAATAATTTCTTTAATTGTCGAATTTTTATATTTAGGATCACGCTCTTTAATAAAATACGCATTTTCACAAAAACGAGCCGAGTCCATGACAACAAAGATATTATGTTGTTTAGCAATCTCATAAACTTCTTTCAAATTCGCCATTGATACTGGCTGACCGCCCGCACTATTACAAGTTACAGTAGATACAATTGCAACAACGTTTTCTGCACCATGCTCAGCAATATTATCTTTTAATTTTTGGATATCAAAATTGCCTTTCCAATCATCATAAGTATCCGAGTCATAGGCTTTTTCGGTAACAATATTAATTGCCTTACAACCGTTTAATTCAACGTGTGCTGCTGTTGTATCAAAGTGGAAATTAGAAATAAATACCGGTTTTTTAGCACCGCCTTGTTCCTGTTTTACTTTCAATAAAACAGGGAATAACATATTTTCAGCACCGCGACCTTGGTGAGCAGGAATGACATAATCATAGTCAAACATCTCTTTCACTTTATCTTTTAAATCATAATAGTTACGAGATCCTGCGTACGCTTCATCACCAGTAATCATTGCTGCCCACTGGTGGTCACTCATCGCATTAGTACCTGAGTCAGTTAATAAATCAATATAAACCGCACTGCTTGGTAGTAAAAATGGGTTATATCCTGCTTCTTTTAACGCCGCTTCGCGTTCTTCTCTTGATGGAATACGGATATTTTCTACCATTTTAATACGGAATGGTTCTACGATTCTTTTAGCCATGATAATACCTTTAATTTTTCATTAAATAATAGAGATTTAACCCATAGTGAAATAAGTTAAAAAAACTTTAAGAAAGGAAAATAGAAAGGTTATTTATTTGGGAAAAAGAAGGCTAAAGAGATATCAATATTGAACCATTTCTTCATATAGAAGAAATACCTTGAAATAAGAGATTCGTTTAACAAGAACATACTATGACTCCTATCAACGAGGAATTAGTACAACCGACAACTATTATATATATAACAGTTGTATTACTAAAGTAATCGCTATTGTCATAATATTGTACCTCTATCACATTATTAGTAAGAGAGGCTGGAACAACTTGACTCAAGTCACAGTCTTAATTTATTTATTAAATAAGAGTTTAATTTTATTAAGTTTAGTTTAACTACATTAGTAAAAAATACATATACTTAATATAACAACATAATTAAATACATTAATTTAACTTAAATAAAAGATAACTTAAATAAAATGGGTAAAATAGTTTTATCCTATTTTACCCATTATTCAAATAATTAATAATTACTGAGCATCTTTACCGTATTTAGGTGATCTAGGCCCATATAAGATACCATTAGGCTTACCAGCAGATAATAACCTAACACTTGTTATACCTGCAATTGCATAGCTTTTATCTGTCATTGTATCTACGATTTGGTTAACAACAGCAGACACTAACGCCCCAATAATACCATTTGACGAGGAATTATTTTCAGCACTCGATGCAGTTGCGGAGCCACTCCATAGTAACGCCCCTGTTCTAGCATCAACCAATTTTGCATCCGCTGTAACGCGAGTATCACTGGAAATAACCTGATAACTTGTTCCGTATTCAGTGATATTCAAATAGAGTACCGCATCATTACCAAAAATTTCACGTAATTTTGCTGGAGGAACAGCCTGAATATCACCCGCATTTGTCATCCCGTTTTGCTTAAAAGTTTCCTCAACAACAGCAACAGGGAACACATAATAACCCGCCTCAGCTAAAGGAAAGGTCGCTTGTGATAATAAACCATGACTTGCCTGTATCTCTGGTGAACTATTTTGTGGTAATAGCACCAGAATACTTTTTGGTTTACTTTGATTAAATGCCGTGTAATCAACTTTAGTTGGCTGAACACATCCCGTTAATAACCATGTCATCACCAATCCGCAGACTATAAGTAAATGTTTCATTTTACTTTTCCTTTATTTTTCATGAGAAAATCCATGTAAGCCGCAGATTCTGGATACAATGCTTTTTCTGCAGTGAATTCTTGCATTGCAAGATCAACCGCTCCGGTTGTTGAATACAATAACCCTAAATGTGCATGTAACCCTGGCGGAGTTGCCAAACCTTTTGCTTTGCTCATTTCCAAATTCTTTTTCAAAGCTTGAATTTGTTCTTGGGGGCTAGTTTCTGTTTGTTGATAATATTGGTAAACCGTTGTTTGATAACCATCCCAGTTATATAATGGTTTTGGTTCATTGGCACAGCCATTTAATAAAATCGCACCGGCCATAACAGCCAATAATTTAATTTTCATCGTATTTCCTTATTTAGCTGGCTGCCATGCACCGCTTTCAATACCCGAAACTAAGTTATTTACAGCTTCCCTAATGGCTAAATCTAATACTTTTCCATTCAATGTTGAGTCATAACTAGCGGTACCACCAAAACCAATCACTTCCCTATTTGATAATTCATATTCACCAGCACCTTGTGAAGAAAATACCACTTCAGATGTTTGAACATTAACAACGTTTAAATTGACTTTGGCATATGCTACTTGTGATTTACCACGACCTAAAATACCGAATAACTGGCGATCCCCAACTTCTTTTCGCCCAAATTCAGTAACATCACCAGTAATCACATAAGTTGCACCTTTTAACTGTTGAGACTGACCATTAATGCCAGCTTCTTCTTTAAGCTCTTGCATATTTGCACGGTCTAATACATTAAAACGACCTGTTTGCTGTAAATGTGTCATCAAAATGGTTTTAGATTGATTACCTAAACGATCTACACCATCAGAGAAAATACCATTCATATAACTAGAACGATTATCGAATTTCCCTATTGATATTGGGCTTTTTGGACCTGAATATTGAGTATTATATGTCGCAACTTTTTCTACAGCTAAAGAGCGAGAAGATTCTTTAGCGCAACCACTTAATAATGCACTTGCAATAAAAATAGATGCAATACTGATTTTGGATATATTCATTTAGCTATCTCAATTAAAATAAAATTAGAATTAGAATTAATTTTTGCACTGTTATTTTGCATTAAATGAAGAATAGGATCTAGTCAATACTACCTATTTTTTACCTTATGTTTAGCTTAATTTTCAATTACGATAATATTCATAAAGTCACTAAGGTTTACTAAAATAAAATCAACCGTTTGATTAAACATGGATAAATTTAAAAAAATAATTTAATTAGTAATCTTTAGTGATGATATCGAATATCACCCTCTATAGATAATAATATATATTATTATCTATATTTCTTTTATTTTATTTGTTTTTTCTGATTAAAGGTAATATTTCCATATAATTAATTAGAATTGATTAATTTTTATCTATTTTTCAATCTACCATTGAAAGGCCCTCTTACTCATCTTAACTCGAAATTTTTTACCGCAAGCTATCCCCATCTCCGCATTAAATCAACCTTTTAAGTAACCAATATAAAAAAGGATAGAGTTTCCCCTATCCTTCTTGAATGAGAACACGCTAAATCACAATCGCATATCAATGCAAAGATTGATAAGTAATAGACGTTCCCTTAGTCAGGTTACTTTCATTAGAATAACTACTTTCTATTTCAATCAAGGATTGGTCCGTCATATTATATATTTTGTTATACAAAGGATATTCAGGGCGATAACGGATCTCTTTCGTTGCAATATCCATCATTAAGTATTGTTGTGAACCTCTAACTGAATTCGAAACAATTACCCCCTGATTACCAACTTTTAAGCTGTTCAAATGGTTATAACCGCTTTCTGCGATAACGTCAAAATCACCATTAGTCTGGAATTGCATCAAAGAAAATAAACGGCGTGAAGGCTCCTGAGCAACCACAAAAATATCGCCATGACGATTTTGTGCTGATTCATTAATTCTGACAGGTAGCCATTTACTACTAATAACCTGTTTAGTGGGGATATCCATAATAACTTCTAGCGATCCCATTTGATTACCATAGCTGTACCACATTACGATTTTATCTCGATAAGTCGCGTAGGAGAAATTTGAATTACCCGCAATTTCCTCAGGGAATAATGATTTAGCTAAATCACGAACATTCATAAAATGTTCCCATGTCATTCCTTTATCTGTGCTAATAAAGATATTTTCATTATCCGCAACCACATAAAAAGGAGAACCTTTAGATTGATAAATTTTACCCATAATTAATGTCGAAAATAGAGTACTGGGCTTATCTCCCCAAGGAATTAATTCACTTACCGAAAAGTTGGTTAAATTAATAGTACGGTAGCCATCCCTTAGCATGATTAAGCACTCATTTCTTTCACAAACAGCATTATAGAAGCTTTGGTCACCATACGTAATAAAATGGACACCTTGATTATCTGCAAACAATATCTGGTAATCATATTCACTCAACGTTTCATAAGGACTATAAGAATAATAATAGCTAGAACGGCTGCTTTTTTGAGCTATTATTAGCATCCCCTTTTCAGATGGAAATGTCGTTGCGAAATCATAGCTACCTATTGCTACACTATTTTCATTATGGTTTTGCCATTGCCAATCTTCCGTGCCACCACGAATAAAAATAAAAAGAGTTAACAATAAACTGAATGAGAAAATAAACGTTAAAATAAGGAATCGTTTACTGAGAAATGGGTTCATGAACGCACCTCCGTCACATAATCTGTTTTACCGTGCTGCCGACGAAGTTGTTTTAAAAAATATTGAGATTGATAATAGGCATTACCGCGTTTTGACACTTTAAAATAAATCGCCACACATAAAGCAATAAGGAAGCTTATTCCGAGTAAAATAGTTCCTGAGAAACTTATAAACATGACACCAGTATCAATAATATTCATCCAGTCCCAATAATCCCAATAGCCGCCTTTTTCAAAGGTTTCACTAATAGATGCCCAACCAGCAACTAGAATGAAAAGCGCTAGAATACAAAAAATAAAACCCCATAAACCAATATAGAACCCTCTTTCTTGTGGAGCACCTTTACCAATCAGACTATATGCTAGTCCGTCTTGATGATTGAGAATGCCAAAAACCACTTGTTCCTTTGAATTTTCCTGAATGTTTTTATGTAAAACCTCAAGTTCATCCTCCTGCGCAATAAATAGTTTATGATTATTAAAAAGAGGCTCATTTGCTGAGACTAAAACTCCCATGTGTTTTTTATTAATCTGTAAATTAACTTTATTGAGTGTTTGGAGAGTATCTCCTGCAGCGATCGTAAGGTTGTAATTTGCAGTGATATTTACCTTGCCTTTTGTAACTGATAGTGATGTTTTATCAACATTAATTTCAGCGGCTTTATGTAACTTTACAGGCTTAGATTTAGGATTTTTGATACCGTCGATTTCAATATATGAAGTTTCTTCAAACAGTTTATATTTCCCAGCAATAAGTGAATCTAGCGCTTTCAAAATTAACTTTCGTTTTGGACTTAAAATATGCTTTGTTTGTGCGAGTGCTAAGCCAAAAAGAACGATCCCAGAGAAAGCAGCACAACCCAAAATGGCCACTAATATGATCATCAAGAAACTGTCGTCTGCCTCAGTAAAACAGTAATACACCGCAGGTATCAGGGCCATTAAGGCTAACGAAATTAAGTATTGTTTTCCTAATGAACGATTGAAGCTAACGGTTCTATCAGGTTCAAGCCGGCCATGCTCTGCATGGTAAACCCATTCAACCCAATAGCTTCCATCATTCATCTCTTCTGCACAAATAACCAAAGAGTCACCTTGCTGTATGCGCTCTAAAAAAATTTGGCTATTTGAAAAATCATCCTGATTAAAGAAAAATACTTTTTCAGAGGCAATCAATCTTACCATCCCCATTGGACTGACATTTTGATAATCACATTGAGTAAGACTGACATGGAAATATTGAACTCGCATGAGTAAATGCCTATTTCGCTAAGTAAATTTAACATTATGATAATAAATAAAGGTATATAGCCCTAGTAAAACTTACCTTATAATAAAATAATTCAGACAATGACGAGCACCCTAAACTGTTATTTAACTCAGGTTAATCATTAGAAATAGGTGTCTCCTACTAGCAAAGCCGGCAATTACTGATAAACTTGCATTCAATACAAAGTTTGTGAGTGAAATGTGGCAATAAAGCAATTTTACCACTCCTTCCTTTAACAATAATTTTGAATAATAGCGATGACATCACAACCTGCATATAAGCAAATTCAGTCTTACATTTTACGCAGTATTGATTTAGGTATTTTTAAGCCTGAAACTCAAATACCGACAGAATTAGAGCTATGCGCTCAATTTAATGTAAGCCGTATGACGGTGAATAAAGCCATTTCAGAGTTAAGCCAAAAAGGGATCCTAAATCGTATTGCAGGGAAAGGCACATTTGTTGCCACCCAAAAACATGAGCTTCCGGTTACAAAAGCATTTGATATTTTTGATGAGATCTCAACGAGCGGTAACAAATATAGCGGTCACCAATTACAACTTAAAACTATTTCCGCATCAGCAGAAATCGCGCTACAGCTCGGAATTAGCGAAGGAAGTGATGTGGGCTACTGTAAAGTTCTTCATTTTGAAAACGATATTCCTTTAATGTTAGAAGAACGTTATGTTAACCACGCCATTGTGCCTGACTTTGTGAAGCAAAAATATGGCGATACAGAAACACCTAGCGGTTATTTGCAACGCCATTTTCCTGTCAGTGAAATGGAACATACCATTGAAGCCGCATTAGCCACAAAGTCCATCGCTCAATCATTATCAATTAAAGAAAGCTCACCTTGCTTACAACTTAGTCGACGCACTTGGACGGGTAGTACCCTAATTAGCTATGTTAAAATGATCACCGCTGGTTCGCGCTACAAATTAAAATTACATTCGCGAATTGAGAATTAATGCAGAAATAAAAAAATGGGGCAAAATTGCCCCAAAGCGACTGATAAAACAAAAAATATCAAGCACATCTACATCACAATAAATTCGTTTTACATTCCTTGATAAATAGGCCCTTCCCCTCCTTGGGGAGCGGTCCAGGTGATATTTTGTAACGGATCTTTTATGTCACAAGCCTTACAATGCAGGCAGTTCTGTGCATTAATTTGCAGTTTTTCTTCACTTTTATTCCCTATAATTTCATAGACTCCAGCGGGGCAATAACGCGTCTCAGGTGCGGCATATTTCATTAAATTAATTTGGATAGGGACATTAGTATCAGCCAGTTTTAAATGACAGGGTTGTTCCTCTTCATGGTTGGTATTCGATAAAAACACGGAAGAAGGCTTATCAAAAATTAATTTACCATCGGGTTTTGGGTAGTTTATCGGTGTAAAACCTTTCGCTTCTTTTATTCCTTCGTGGTCCGATTGTTTTAATTTCAACGTCCACGGGCTACGCCCTTTTAATAACAGTTGTTCTGCACCAAATAGCATTGAACCAACTACTAACCCTTTTTTCATATAAGGCTTAAAATTCCGTGTTTGGTAAAGCTCTTGATATAACCAGCTCTCTTCAAATAGTTGGCGGAACTGCTTTTTAAACTGTAAATAATCAACCATTCCATTCTGGGTAGCACTAAAGCACGCTTCTGCCGCTAGTGCGCCACTTTTAACGGCACAATGGGTACCTTTAATACGGGCCGCATTTAAAAAACCTGCATCATCGCCAATTAGCACCCCACCAGGAAAGCTTAATTCAGGTAACGCGGCTAATCCCCCCGCCACCATCGTTCTAGCACCATAACTGATCCGTTCTCCACCCGATAAAAATTCACTAAAAGCGGGATGAGTTTTTAAGCGTTGAAACTCATCAAATGGCGATAAATAAGGGTTTTCATAATTTAGCCCGACGACCAAACCCACTGCGACTAAGTTATCTCCATAGTGATAAGCAAAACCACCGCCATAGGTGTGGTTATCTAGTGGCCAACCAACAGAATGGACAACTAACCCTGCTTGGTGTTGCTCTTTTGGAATTTGCCAGATTTCCTTAATTCCCAAACCATAGGTTTGTTTGCCACTCTCTGCGGCTAAATTAAAATGGTTGATTAATTGTTTACCGAGTTGACCTCGGCACCCTTCCGCAAAAAAGGTCATTTTCGCAAGTAAATTCATACCCGGTTGATACATCGCCGTTGGGTTACCTGATTTATCAAGCCCCATATCTCCGGTGGTGATGCCAATTACTTGGTTTGTCTCATCAAATAGCACTTCAGTTGCAGCAAAACCAGCAAAAACATCAACCCCTAATCTTTCAGCTTCAACAGCAAGAGCCGCACTTACCTGCCCTAAGCTGCCAATGAAATTACCATCATTTTTCAAACAGTTTGGTAATAAAGATAGGGGTAAATGACTTGCTTTTTTTTCTTTCAACCATAAAAAACGGTCATGGTTTACAGGTGTTAAGGGGCCTGAAACTTTTTGCTGCCAGCCTGGCAGCAATTCATCGAGAGCCCGTGGATCAATCACTGCACCAGATAAAACATGAGCACCTATCTGTGCGCCTTTATCAATTAAACAAACCGAGATATCTGTTCCTTTCTCTGCGGCTAGCTGTTTTAATCGTATTGCTGCAGATAACCCTGCGGGTCCACCACCGACAATCAGGACATCGAACTCCATCGATTCCCGCTCGGGAGCCTCGTTTATCTTATCAATCTTGTCGATAGCCATTCGTCCACCTCTTACGCTAATGCTTTGTCAAATTCCGGTAAGATCTCAAACAGATCGCCAACAATGCCGTAATCCGCAACTTGGAAAATCGGCGCCTCAGGATCACTATTAATCGCAACGATTACTTTACTTTCTTTCATGCCTGCAACATGCTGAATAGCACCCGAAATTCCTACTGCAATATATAATTCTGGCGCGACAATTTTTCCTGTTTGTCCGACTTGATAGTCATTCGGAACAAAACCTGCATCGACCGCAGCACGTGAGGCACCAACCGCAGCGCCCAATTTGTCAGCTATTGTTTCCAATAGTGCAAAATTTTCACCAGAGCTCAAACCTCTCCCTCCTGAAATAACCACTTTTGCAGAGCTCAATTCCGCACGGCTAACTTGGGTTAGAGATTGGCTTTTTAACTGACTGCGCAAGGGAATATCGGCAAGGGAAATGGTTTCAATTTCAGCATTATTTTGTGTTTCATATCCCCCTGAAAATGCCGAACTACGCACCGTAATCACGACTTGTTGGCCATTATTTTGTACTGTTGCTAACGCATTTCCTGCATAAATAGGTCTAATGAAGGTTTGAGAATCAATAACTTGAGTAATGTCTGAAATTTGTGCTACCCCTAACGTTGCAGCAACCCGTGGGGCTATATTTTTCCCAAATGTCGTCGCAGGAAACAGTAAATGGGTATATTCCTTTGCAATATTAACCACGGCGTGAGCCATCGGTTCTGCGAGTTGGTTTTTCAAGTTATCTGATTGTATTTCTAGAACTTTACTCACACCTTGTATACTCGCAGCTAGCTGAGCGACCAATTCCGTCTCATCTCCTGCAATTAATAAGTGCAAATGATCACCCGCGGTAAGAAGCTGTTTTGCAGCGTTAATACTATGATAAGTAGAATTTTTTATTGTTTGATTATCATGCTCGACAACCACTAATACAGATATTTGGCTCATGGATATTTTCCTCGATTAAATCACTTCTTTCGCTTGCAATGCACTGACTAGCTCTGTCGCACTGCCTAACAATGTACATTGCCCTGCCCGTTTTTTAGGCTCTGAGACACTAAGCGTTTTAATTTGCCCTAATAGAGCAAAATTCATATCAGCAATATCGATAATATCTAACGTTTTTTTCTTAGCTTTCATGATATTAGGCAAAGTTGCATAACGAGGTTCATTGAGCCTTAAGTCCGTTGTGATAACCGCGGGTAATGGCATCTCTAACGTTTCTAACCCGCCATCAATTTCCCTTGTAACCTGCAGTAGTTGGCCCTCAAGCTTAATTTGTGAGGCAAATGTCGCCTGCGGATAATCCAATAATGCGCTAAGCATTTGGCCTATTTGATTACAATCATCATCAATAGCTTGTTTGCCTAATAAAATAAGATCCGGCTGTTCCTTTTCCACGATTCGTTGAAGTAAGCGCGCAATATCCAGTGGTTCTAAAATTAATTCTCCAGGCCTCTGGACTAAAATGCCACGGTCAGCCCCAATCGCCATCGCACTGCGTAATGTTTCTTGATAGCCAATATCACCAACGGAAACAGCAATAACTTCTGTCGCTTTTCCCGCCTCTTTTAAACGTACAGCCTCTTCGACAGCGATTTCATCGAAGGGGTTGATGGCCATTTTGACATTCGCCAATTCAACGCCTGAGCCATCGGCTTTTACTCTTATTTTGACGTTATGGTCTATTACTCGCTTCACTGCGACTAAAATTTTCATAGCAACTCCTATCCCAATTCTTCAACGATTATTGGGTATGATGATGTTCTAAAATCGTTTTTTAGGTTGAGAGAAACCGTAACAGTGATATTCACACTGCTACTGGCTATCTCAATTTTTACTATTTTTAATGCTAGTTTTTGATGAAATGGTTATTTACTTGTGGGTAATATCAATCGGTCTGCCACTGACATAGGCCATTTTTTAATCGCAACATAGTAAATAACACTGGTTGCCACCAAGCCCACAATCCATGAGATATCAACACCACCGAGTTTTTCGACTAAAGGCCCGGTATAAAACCCTGTTGAAATAAAGGGTAACTGTATTAACACACCCGCAATGTAAGTAAATATCCCAACTTTATTCCAGCGCCCATAGCGGCCATTTGGGTTTGCGAGTTCAGGAACGTCGTAGCGGCCTTTAGTGACCCAATAGTAGTCAACCAAGTTGATTGCGCTCCAAGGGGTAAAGAATGCAAGCAAAAACAATAAGAAAGCAGAAAAGAGTTTTAAAAATGAATGCTGGCCCGCTAGTCCAAGTAAGGTTGAGAAACTGACCATTAAAATAATAAAGAACAACCTTTGCCCACGAGAAATTTGGCTTTTCCCACGGAAGCCACACCAAATTGCCGCCATAGACATAAAACTGCCATAAGCATTCAGTGCAGTTATCGTCACTTTTCCGTAGAAAATACTGATATATAACAGAGCCGCTATCAAACCAGTACTACCTAAGCCCACAATATACGAGACTTCGTTACCCGCAAACTTATTGCCGGCAAGCGCTGCGGCAAAAACCCCTAAAATCATTGATGCTTGCGTACCAATGACTGTACCTGAACCTACGGCCAAAAAGGCTTTGATTGTCGGAGTTTTAGTCGGTAAATAACGTGAATAGTCCGCAACATAAGGCCCAAATGCAATTTGCCAAGAAGCAGACAATGACATCGCTAATAAAAAGTTAGTCCAGCTAAAATGACGGTTTTCCAGTAAAACCGAAACATCATTCATATAAAATAGACGGAAAAATAGATAGAAGAACGTAATTATGCCGATAACACTCGCTACTTTCCCTAAAATATGGATGATGCGATAACCACAAATTGTGATGCCGATAATCACCACACCAAAAATAATAATTCCAACCCAATCCGTCACATGTAATAACTGACCGACCGCTTGCCCTGCCAGCACGGTACCACTGGCAGAAAACCCGACATACATCATGCAAACTAATAAAATAGGGATGACCGCACCGTATACGCCAAACTGTACACGACTCGAAATCATTTGTGGTAACCCCAATTTTGGCCCTTGCACCGCATGCAAGGCCATCACGGCACCACCTAACAGTTGGCCAATAAATAAGCCAATTAATGACCAGAATACATCCCCACCCAGTACGACTGCCAAGGCTCCGGTTACAATTGCAGTTATTTGTAAATTAGAGCCAAACCAAAGTGTGAATTGGCTTGATAAAGTGCCGTGGCGCTCGGACTCTGGAATGTAATCGATGGAACGCGCTTCGATTAAAGGTACATTCTCCTGCCGGTTTTTTTGCCCTGTAGCGATGTCGTTTGAAACTGTCATGGTAACTCCTCTTTAAGCAAGGCTGGCTTAAAGAATGAACCAATTAATCGTAATGGAACCGCAATAACTACAGTTGTAAGGTACAGTTATTAAGCATTACGCTGGGTGATGTTTTATCTGTTATTCACCCTAAATAACTAATTGAAATACATTCTTAAACCTGATTGTTGTTGTGTTTTTAATTCCATGATCCTGTTGTCAGGTAGTGCTTCCTATGGTGCTCCATAAACCAGTAAACGCCTGTCCCGCTTACTCGGCTCAATACTTAAAATAACTTAGTGGGCATCTAAAACGGCACGTGAAATAATAATTTTTTGTATTTCTGATGTGCCCTCAAAAATCCGTAAAATCCGTGCATCACGCACATAACGTTCAAGGGGAAGGTCACGAATATAGCCGTAGCCGCCATGAAGCTGTAATGCTGCATCCGTAACAAAACCCGCGCACTCAGCGGCAAACAATTTCGCCGTCGCAGATTGCAAACTAAAACGCTCCCCTGAATCACGTAATTCCGCAGCTTGCCAAGTCAACATACGAGCGGCCTCCAACTGGGTATGCATATCCGCAATACGCCATTGAGTTCCTTGGTATGCGGCTAAGGGCTTTTTACCAATTTGGCGTTCTTTTACCCAACCTAAAGCACTTTCCATCGCAGCCCGAGCTATACCGAGTGACGTTGCGGCCACTTCAACACGCCCTTTATCTAAAACTTCCATCGCGGTATGGAACCCTTTATTTTCCTCTCCCAATAATGCCGATTCCGGTAGCCAACAATTCAGCGCTAATTCATAAATCGTGCTACCCCGTAATCCCATTGTTTTTTCAGGTTGAGAAAATGCCACGCCTTCCGTGCCTTTAGGGATCATAAATGCGCTGATCCCGCGGGCTCCCGCTTCTACATCCGTTTTCGCATACAACACGATAAAGTCAGCCTCTTTGGCGTTAGTAATATAGTGTTTATTACCCCGAATACGCCAGCCACTATTTTCACGAGTTGCCACGGTTCGCATATCTGCAGGATTAGAACCTGCAGCCGGCTCAGTTAAGCCAAATGCACCTAATAATTCCCCTGCAGCGGCTTTTGGTAACCAATAATTTTTTTGCTCTTCAGTACCACCAATTAAAATCGAATCTGTCGCCAAAAAATGTGCCGTTAGAGCCGATGAAGTCGAAGCACAAGCGGCAGCAACAGCTTCGACTACCTGACTCATCGCCACACTGCCAATACCAAAACCGCCATACTGCTCAGGTAAATTAATTCCCCAACAGCCCATTTCTCCTAACGCTTGTAAACTTTCTGCGCAAAAGGTTTCTGTCTCATCGTATCTTTGTGCATTCGGCTGTAAAATGTCATGACAAACTTTTTCTATCGCATCCACAACCGCTTGTTCTGTTTCATTAATATCAAAACTCATTGCATCGTCTCCGCATTTTTAATGGTTGTTCTCGCTGGCTTATACACTAAGTTTGCCTCACCTAATTTTGGTGCACGGCGGGTTGAATGAGGTTTATTTCCATTGAAAAAAACCGGTTGAGAAACCAAAGGCGTTCCCCCATCATTCAGGTGCGTCAGAACTTGCCTCACTTGGGCATGCTCACTTTGTGTTGCTTGGTGTAAATTATGAATTGGTGAAGCAGGAACGCCCGCGTTTAATAAAATGTCACATACCTCTTCAACGGTTTTTTGGCGTGTCCAACTTTCAATCTCTTTTCTAAGTTCAGCTTGGTGCTGTGTTCGACTCGGGTCATTAAGGTAGCGTGAGTCATGGCATAACTCTGGTTTTTCCATGCATTCGCAAAAGCGTTGGAATAGCTTTTCACTCGCAATCGCGATAACCACTAAGCCATCTTTTGCCTGATAAGTATCGAATGGCGTAGATACTGGATGGCGGTTACCCACTAGGCTCGGAGCCTTATCATGAGCAAATAGGTTTGAAAGCCCAGTTAACTGCATGCTCAGTAAGACATCCACCATCGCTACATCAATATACTGTGCCGCTTCGTCATGACGCTCTCTCGCAAATAACGCACTACTTATCGCCCATGAGGCAAACATCCCTGCACACACATCGCCAATTGACTCACCACTGCGTGTAGGCCCTGTTTCTGGGAAACCAGTGACACTCATTAGGCCTGACATCGCTTGTGCCACGATGTCATAAGCGGGATAACTGGCGAGTGGGCTGTTTTGCCCAAATCCAGAGATACTGGCGTAGATTAATTTAGGGTTGTGCTGCTTTAGGCTCTCAAAATCGATACCGAGTCGTTGAGTCACACCAGGGCGAAAGTTTTCAACCACCACATCACTTTCTTTGACTAGCTGGAATAAAATCGCTCGGTCTTCATCCGCTTTAAGATCCAATTCAATACTGCGTTTACCTCGGTTAATTAAACCGTAATAAACACTTTCCCCATCAATGAATGGCCCTAAATGGCGGCTGTCATCACCGTGGTTAGGCACTTCAATTTTGATCACTTCAGCACCAAGATCGGCCATCATACCTGTGCAATAAGGGCCAGCTAACACTCGGCTTAAATCGATCACTTTGATCCCCGCCAGTGGCCCTTGTCTTTTCTGAGTCAACGCAGCATTCATACTGAATTCCTTTTATTCCAGAAAGATGCCAGCTCAACTTCAGCTGGCAAAGGACATTACTTCACCATCGGCAAGTTCAAGCCTTGCTCTTTCGCACAGTTAATGGCGATGTCATAACCTGCATCTGCATGACGCATTACGCCCGTTGCAGGGTCATTATGTAAAACACGAGCTAAACGCTTATCAGCGGCGTCCGTTCCATCACACACAATGACGACGCCTGAATGTTGTGAGAAACCCATACCAACACCACCACCGTGATGTAAACTGACCCATGTTGCTCCACCTGCGGTATTTAATAGTGCGTTCAATAAAGGCCAGTCTGATACCGCATCAGAGCCATCTTTCATAGATTCCGTTTCACGGTGAGGGCTAGCCACAGAGCCTGAATCTAAGTGATCACGGCCGATCACGATTGGGCCCTTTAACTCACCACTTTTCACCATTTCGTTGAAAGCACGGCCTAATCTTTCTCTGTCTTTTAAACCAACCCAACAAATACGTGCAGGAAGCCCTTGGAATGCGATACGCTCACGTGCCATATCGAGCCAATTATGTAAGTGCTTGTCATCTGGTAATAATTCTTTTACTTTTTGGTCTGTTTTATAGATATCTTCTGGGTCACCTGACAACGCAACCCAACGGAATGGGCCAATACCTTCACAAAACAGAGGGCGAATATAAGCAGGAACAAAGCCTGGAAAATCAAAGGCATTACTAATGCCTTCATCTTTTGCCATTTGGCGAATATTATTGCCGTAGTCAAAAGCCGCTGAGCCACGCTTTTGCATCGTTAACATCGCATCCACTTGGACTGCCATGCTTTTTTTCGCTGCTTTGGTCACTTCAGCAGGTGCGGTTTGTTGTTTTTCACGCCATTGGTCGAGTGTCCAACCCTGTGGTAAGTAGCCGTGTACAGGGTCATGGGCGCTAGTTTGGTCAGTGACGGAATCAGGAGTGATATTGCGTTTCACCAATTCACTGTAAACATCAGCCGCATTACCTAATAGCCCAACAGAAACTGGCTGGCCATTTGCTTTGGCTTCCTCGATATATTGCAGTGCTTTATCTAATGTCGTCGCTTTTTTGTCCACATAACGAGTTCTTAAACGAAAATCGATACGGCTTTCATCACATTCCACCGCTATCATGCTAAAGCCCGCCATGGTTGCTGCTAATGGCTGTGCTCCGCCCATTCCACCTAAACCGCCCGTTAAGATCCAACGCCCTGCTGCGTTACCATTAAAGTGTTGTTTGGCCAGTGAAACGAACGTTTCATAGGTGCCTTGGACGATCCCTTGAGAACCAATGTAGATCCAAGAACCAGCCGTCATTTGGCCATACATCATTAGGCCTTTACGATCTAACTCATTAAAGTGATCCCAATTCGCCCAGTGAGGAACAATATTTGAGTTTGCGATCAATACGCGAGGCGCATCTGGATGGGTAGGGAACACTCCGACGGGTTTACCTGACTGCACGAGTAATGTTTGGTCATCTTCTAGTGTGGTCAGCACATCTAAAATTTTGTCATAGCATTCCCAATCACGTGCCGCTCGACCGATACCGCCATAGACCACTAAGCTTTGAGGGTGCTCAGCAACATCAGGGTCTAAATTATTTTGGATCATGCGATATACCGCTTCTGTCAGCCAGCTCTTACAGGTTTTCTCACTGCCACGTGGTGCGCGGATCACTCGAGTTGAGTCAGTACGATTTAACATGGTTGTATCCCCTATCATCCATTTTTAATTAACTTTAAATTAACAATTTTATTTATAATAATCTGCGAGATACCCAGTTAGTGACGATGCACCTGTGTTCTAAAATTAATTATTTAATTAAAAATCAATAAATTAATTTTCTATCAACTTACTCGAGACTATCCATTCATTTAGGGTGTTTATCTATGACTCAAATATATATACATTTACTTCACAAAGTATATACATTTAAATTTGAAATTTTGTAGGAAGTGTGAAGGTTGGAACACAAGAGAAGTTATACAACAACAAGTAGCTGTATGTTTCTAGAGAAAAAGTTGTATATACATTTGTTTTTATGCATAGAAACAAGTAAATAGCGAAATTGCGAGTCACTTCACAGAACGTTGCAACTATGTATAGCAAGAAAACCCATGCGTACCGCTCAAAATGGTGTACACCAGAAACAATAACGGGTTACCTGCATCAACAGATAACCCGAGCAATCAGAAAAAGTGAATGATGATTTAATTTTCTAAATCATTCGCGTTGTGGCTAGGCGGCAAAATGAGGATAGCTTGGGGAGCATACACAAGTATGTGACCCAAACAGCCGAATGAAGCCAACAACGCCACAGCGTGAAGGATGACGAAAATTAGGAGCATACATTAAGTATGTGACCCAAACAGCCGAATGAAGCCAACAACGCCACAGCGTGAAGGATGACTAAAATTTTAGCCGCCTAGATAGGCGCTTCGTACTGCCTCATTCGCTAGCAACGCTTTGCCACTATCTTCCAACACAATATGCCCATTTTCCAACACATAACCACGGTCTGCGAGTTTCAACGCTTGGTTGGCGTTTTGTTCGACAAGGAAAATTGTCATTCCTTCTTCGCGTAGCTGCTGAATCGTATCAAAAATTTGCATAATGATAATGGGAGCAAGGCCTAAGGATGGCTCATCAAGTAAGAGTAACTCTGGCTGGCTCATTAAAGCACGGCCTATCGCTAGCATTTGTTGCTCACCGCCAGACATCGTTCCTGAACGCTGGCTTCGACGCTCATACAGCCTTGGAAATAGCTTATAAACTCGCTCAATACGTTCTTGGTACTGTTGGCGATCGGCAAAAAAGCCCCCCATTGCGAGATTTTCTTCCACTGTCATACGAGAAAATACACGCCTCCCTTCGGGTACTAATGCAATGTCTTCACGCATAATTTTCGAAGTGGGCAATTGGGTGATATCCACGCCTCGGTAGATGACTTGGCCTTCCGATGCACGTGGATCGCCACAAAGCGTACTGAGCAAGGTGGTTTTCCCTGCACCATTTGCTCCAATTAAGGTCACAATTTCACCTTTTTGGATATTCAAACTAATTTCATGTAGTGCTTGAATTTTTCCATAATGGGTAGAAACTTTTTTAAACTCTAGCATCAGTAAGCTTCCCCCAAATAGGCTTTTATCACATCAGGATGTTGACGGATCTCACTCGGTGTCCCATTCGCTAATGGCGTTCCTTGATTCACGACATAAATGCGATCTGAAATTCCCATGACTAATTTCATATCATGTTCAATTAAGAGAATTGAAACATTATGATGAGCTCGTAACTCAGCAATCAAGTCATCCAAATCATTGGTTTCTTTAGGGTTAAGACCTGCTGCTGGTTCATCTAACATTAATATTTCAGGGCGAGTGACCATACAGCGAGCAATTTCTAACCGACGCTGCTGCCCATAGGCTAAATTACCCGCTTGTCGATTGGCAAAGGGGAGTAAATCAACACGCTCAAGCCATTTTACCGCATTATCAAGCGCTTCAGCTTCTGCCCGACGAAACGCAGGGGTTTTCAATAGCCCAGAAAAAATGCCACTTTTTAAATGTTGATGTTGCGCCACAAGTAAATTTTCAATCACCGTCATTTCTTTAAATAACCGCACATGCTGAAATGTTCGGATGACGCCAAGGCGAGCAATAGACTGCCCTGTCAGCCCTTCAAGGTGTTTTTCACGATATAAAATCGTGCCGCTGGTCGGCTTATAAAACCCCGTTAAACAGTTAAAAATGGTGGTTTTACCCGCCCCATTCGGGCCAATCAGTGAAACTATTTCCCCTTGATTAATGGTTAACTCAACATTGTTGACGGCAAGTAACCCACCAAAACGCATTGTTAAGCCATTAACTTGTAGCAAAGGCGTTGTTATATGGCTCATACGCCCTCCCCTTCAGGGACTTTTTTCACCTGCATTTGACGACGTTTCATCGGTAATAGGCCTTGTGGTCGCCAGATCATCATCAGCACCATCAATGCCCCTAATAACAGCATGCTGTATTGGTTAAGGTCACGCATCATTTCCCGTGATACGACTAAGATAATTGCGGCTAAAATCACGGAAGTTTGTGAGCCCATTCCCCCTAAAACGACGATGGCTAACACAAATGCCGACTCCACAAAGGTAAAAGATTCTGGGCTGATAAAGCCTTGTCGTGCGGCAAATAACGTCCCTGCAAATCCCGCAAAGGCCGCACTAATAGTAAATGCGGTTAATTTTATTCGAGTTGGGCTTAGCCCTAATGAGCGACAGGCAATTTCATCTTCGCGTAATGCTTCCCATGCACGACCTAATGGCATACGCAGTAAGCGATTGATAACAAATAAAGTTAAGACTACTAATAACAAGGCGACAAAATACAGGAAAATAATACGGTCACCAGGGCTGTAATCTAAGCCAAAAAAGTTATGGAAGGTATCCCAGCCATCTTTAGCGGTACGGCTAAATTCCAAACCAAAGAAAGTCGGTTTCGGTAATTGACTGATCCCATTTGGCCCGCCAGTGATTTCGGTATTATTCAGTAATAAAATACGAACAATTTCCCCAAAGCCGAGCGTCACTATTGCAAGATAGTCCCCCCGCAACCTTAGAACAGGGAATCCCAATAAAAAACCGGCTAACGCAGCGGTTAACCCTGCAATCGGTAAACTTTCCCAGAAACCAAAACCATAGTAATGATTTAATAAACCAAAAGTATAAGCACCAATGGCATAAAAGCCGGCATACCCAAGAACCAGTAACCCAGATAACCCAACAACCACATTTAACCCTAAGCCTAACATCACATAAATTAATGTCAGGGTGGCAATATCCACGCTTCCGCGAGAAACAATAAACGGCCAAATAATTGCGGCAATAATAATTACAGCTGCAAGAATCTTTTGCTTGGCTGTCGAACCATCAAAATCAGGGATCGCCCACGCCTTTTTAGGAACTCCTTGCCATACTTTATTTAATGTCGGACGAACCAACTGGTAAACAAAGATGACAATAATACCCGCAATGATCCAGTTCCAACGTACAGAATCCCCAACCGTAACAACCAGTTTTGTGCCATCAAGAGCGAGCTGCAACCCCATCATGAACAGAGCCAATACGAAAAAAGTCACTGAAGCCACAATGGCATTAATCCAATTTTCTTTTCTCATACTTTTTCGACCTCCGGGCGTCCCAGAATGCCGGTTGGCATGATTAACAACACACCAATCAATAAACCAAATGACACAACATCTTTATATTCTGTACTTAAATATGCAGAGGCCATCGCTTCTGCAACACCTAAGATTAAACCACCTAACATGGCGCCGGGAATGCTCCCAATTCCCCCTAATACCGCCGCAGTAAATGCTTTCATTCCTGCCATAAAACCAATATAGGGGTTAATCACACCATAAAATTGCCCCAATAGCACACCCGCTACAGCCGCCATTGCGGCACCAATAACGAAAGTTAATGAAATGACGCGATCGGTATTAATGCCTAATAAACTGGCCATTTTAAGATCTTCTGCACAAGCTCGGCAGGCTCTTCCCATTTTTGAATAGCGAATAAATAGCGTCAAAGCTAACATCGCAAGCACGGTAACCACCCAGATGGTCAATTGCATCTTAGTCACCGTGGCTTCAAAACCATCGCTTTCACCGAGAACCCATTGCCCTGTAATCAAACTGGGTAGGGCTAAATCACGCGAACCTTGTGACAAACTGACATAGTTTTGCAGGAAAATAGACATTCCGATCGCAGAGATCAATGCAATCAATCGCTTAGAATGACGGACCGGCCGATAAGCAACCCGTTCAATACTCCAACCATAGGCACTAGAGACCACAATTGCCGCAATGAAGGCCGCAGCAACAAGGATCCAACCGATATCAATCCCAAGCATCATTAAGCCTGCGATCACAATAAAAGAGACATAGCTACCAATCATGTACACTTCGCCGTGGGCGAAGTTAATCATCCCAATGATGCCATACACCATCGTATAGCCGATAGCTATCAGTGCATAAGTGCTACCGAGGGTTAAACCATTCAGAAGTTGCTGAATAAAATACAGAATTTGATCTGACATAAGACTATCCTTTCGAACTACTTGTCCTCTATAGAGAACAGAAGCCGGAAGCAAGTGACTTACTTCCGGTTCTTATTCACTATGCTGGAACACTGCTGAGTACTATTTTACAGAGGTGGAAGTCCCATCTTTGTGCCACTCAAATACACCAAACTCAAACCCTTTCAGGTCACCGTTTGGCTGCCAGCTTAATGTTCCCATGACAGTTTCGACCGGATTTGCTTTCAGGTCTTTCACTAAATCTTCAGGCTCAATACTGCCAGTACGCTCCATTGCCGTCGTTAAACCTTGGATAGCAGCATAAGTTGTCCAAACAAATGGCCCTGTTGGGTCTTCTTTCTTCGCTTTGATGGCATCAACAATTGGTTGGTTAGTCGCAACTTGGTCGTAACGTTTTGGTAAAGTTACCAACATGCCCTCAGAGGCATCACCTGCAATATTTGATAATGAAGAGTTACCGACGCCTTCAGGCCCCATAAAGCGAATATTCAAGCCAGCTTGCTTCGCTTGGCGTAAAATTTGCCCCATCTCTGGGTAATATCCCCCAAAGTAAACAAAATCAACATTCTCTTTCTTCAATTTTGCCACTAAAGCGGAAAAGTCTTTGTCACCCGCCGTTACCCCTTCAAACATCACTTCTTTAACGCCAGCTTTATTGAGGCTTTCACGTACAGAACGGGCTAAACCTTCCCCATATTGTTGTTTGTCATGCACAACAGCAATACGAGTTGGTTTGATATCTTCCATAATAAACTTAGCTGCAGTGGGTCCTTGGTCCGAATCCAAACCGGTTGTACGCAGAACCATTTGATAACCACGTGTGGTTAAATCCGCATTAGTTGCAGCTGGGGTGATCATAATGACACCTTCATCCTCATAAATATCGGATGCCGGCTGTGTTGAAGAGGAACATAAATGCCCAATAACATGGCGGATACCATCGTTAATCACTTTATTTGCCACCGCAACCGCTTGTTTCGGGTCACAGGCATCGTCATATTCTACTGCCACTAATGTGTTTCCATTAATGCCACCTTTAGCATTAATATCTGCGATCGCTTGGCGTGCCCCTGTAAATTCCATATCACCATATTGAGCTACAGGCCCTGACATCGCGCCAACAACCGCTATTTTAATTTCCTTTGCCCATCCTGCTGAACTGAATGCCATCGCAATACAGCCCGCTAATAATGCTTTATTCATATTCTTCATTTTATCGTCCCCGTCTTCGTGGTTCTGAGTGTTTGTGTTTGATTTGTAGTAGATTATTATAGTTGACAGGTAAAATGCCTGAGATTTCAAAATACAGCGAATAAGGCTATATATTTCATAACATTAAACAAGATAATTATGCTAAATAGCAAATGTATATGGCAGGTTTTTACATTAGAAGCAGAATAAAAAACTGATGTGTTAAAGTAGGTTTTTTGTAAATACTAGTGTTATATTCGGGTTAAATTTAAATTAATCCGAGTGAAATTCGGAAAATTCAGTATCACCAAATTTTTCTCTCTAAAATCAAAAAATCGGTTGTAGATCACTCTGGCAGGATGAGTGACTGCAACTCTTACAGGGAAACAAACAAAATATCATGAGACTTACTATTATCCCGCTGGTCAATCCTACTGAGCAACAATATCTGGACTTACATAAAATCTGGCCTGACCAGAGTCCTTTTGAACTAGCCAAAATGTGCAAAGCAGGTGACCTATTCTATGCCGCCCGTTTTAATGAACGCCTTCTTGGAGCTGCAAAAATTACGGTGGATCATAACACTGCCACTTTGCAGGATTTTTGCGTACGAGAGGTCACTCGCCGACGCGGTGTTGGCTCATATTTATTAGAAGAAATTTGCCAAGCTATTCCTGACATTACACTATGGAAATTTGATATTAGCGGGGTAGCCCTACAAGAAAAAGAAGCGGTGCGGCTATTCTTGGCTGCTAATGGCTTCAATACCACCGCACAACCTGATATATGGGGAAAAACAGCATGAAGTTAAATAAAATTCATCATGTTGCTATTATTGCATCCAATTTTGAGGTCAGTAAGGATTTTTATTGCCGTATTTTGGGGTTAAATCTACTTGAAGAACATTTCCGCCCAGAAAATAATTCATGGAAAGCGGATTTAGCCTTTGGTGAACATTACCAAATTGAATTATTCAGTTTTGTTAATCCGCCCGCAAGGTTGAGTTATCCTGAAGCCACGGGGCTGCGCCATTTAGCCTTCAGTGTTGATGATTTAGATAAATGGGTAGCTTATTTAACTGAGCAAGGTGTGGCTTGTGAGGCCATACGCATCGACCCCTATACCCAAAAGCGTTTTACATTTTTCACAGATCCCGATGGCTTACCGCTAGAGTTATACGGTGATTAATTGAACAATAAAAAATGTAAAAGTAGAAATGATTATCTGCATTTATCCACCTCTTAACGGGTAATAAATGCAGATAATTTTAGTGAACAACGAATTGGCCAGTCATAAATTACATTTCGCTATCTTCGTCTTCTTCCATCGCCAAACGTAACTTCTTCATTGCGTTCTTTTCAAGCTGACGAACACGCTCTGCAGAAACACCGTATTTATCAGCGAGTTCTTGCAACGTCGTTTTGTTGTCATCGTCTAACCAACGAGCTCGGATGATATCCTGACTGCGCTCGTCCAAAGAATCCAACGCATCTGCTAAGCGGTCAGTTGCATGGCTTTCCCAGTTATCATCTTCAATTGAACCGGCAAAGTCTGATGCTTTGTCTTGTAAGTATAAGACTGGGGCTACAGGGCCACCAAAATCACTGCTGTCATCGTCATCTGACATATCAAATGCCATGTCTTGTGCAGCCATACGTGATTCCATTTCACGCACATCTTTAGTACTTACCCCTAACTCTTGGGCAACCATATCAACTTCGTCCTGGTTAAACCAACCAAGACGCTTTTTATTCTTTCTTAAGTTAAAGAATAGCTTACGTTGCGATTTTGTTGTCGCGACTTTGACAATACGCCAGTTACGTAAAACATATTCATGAATTTCAGCTTTGATCCAGTGAACCGCAAAGGAAACAAGACGAACGCCAACCTCAGGATTGAAACGACGCACCGCTTTCATCAGGCCGATATTACCTTCCTGAATTAAGTCAGCTTGTGGTAAACCATACCCTGCATAACTACGAGCAACATGAATAACAAAGCGCAAGTGCGATAAGATCAGTTGCTTTGCAGCATCCAGATCACCATGGTAATGCAGCCGTTCAGCAAGTTCCTTTTCTTCCTCAGCGGTGAGCATCGGGTAAGCATTAGCAGCCCGAACATAGGCTTCAATACTTCCTTGTGGAACAAGAGCTAATGATTGCATGTCTTTGGTCATTCAGATCCTCAATAAAATAATAGGAAACAGATTAGTTTGTATTGATAACCGCATTGGTTAGCCATGAGGTAAACATTTTTAGTCTACCAGTTTAACCGCGTTAAATAAATTATATACAAAATTTGTTAACAGTAGGTCAATGTAGGACAAAACAATTCAGACTAAGTTCATTTTTAACGAAAATTTGCAATAGAATCAAAGAGTCATGATATAATCAAATCATGACTCTTGAATAAAAATGATGAAAAAACAACATATTACTCAGGTGTAAAGTGTCGTAAATGTTGAAGTGTTGCCAACCATGCCGCTATCCAACCAACCATAGCGGATAACAGTAGAATTAATAAAGACTCTTCCCATAACAATCCTTCAATCTGAAATTGCGTACCAAATACACTGGCTACTTTTGCCACACCGTCCGCTAACTGCCAAACAAGTAGAAAGGTCATAATTAGGGAAATAATGGCACCTAATGCACCCAATACAAGGCCACCATTTAAAAATGGCCTCATGATAAACCCATCAGTAGCACCAATTAACTTCATCACATTAATCGTATCACGGCGAGCAAAAATATTGAGCCGTACGCTATTACCTATCACAAGGAATAGTGACACAATCATTAAAACCCCAATGACAGAAGCGACTTTCCCAACCAAACCCGTTAGTGCAGCTAACCGCGCAAACCAGCTATCATCCATGCGAACTTCTTCAATGCCATCGACTTGGCTGACTCTATCACGCAGTGTTGTTAATACATTAGAACCTTCAAAATCAATTTTAGGCGTAATTATTGCGACTGCAGGCAGAGGGTTTTCCTCTAGCATATCGAGTGCAGTACTAAAACCGGACCAACTGCGAAACTCACTCATGGCTTGGTCACGTGAAAGGTAATTCACATGGTCAACCCCATCAAGAGCCTGCAGTTGTGTTACTACATTTTGCCCACCTTGTTCATCAAGAGATTTATCAAGATAAACAGTGAGTTGTGGTGTTGGATACCATTGCTCCGCGGCTTGCGAAACGTTTTTCCACACAATATAACAAAGGCTCGGTAATGTGAGTGAAATCGCAATAACCATGATAGTCAAAAAGGTGGCCAAAGGCTGTCTTAGCATGTCAGCGAGCGCATTCAACCACGAGTAACGCCACTGCTCTTTCCAACCGCCTTTTAATGCTTTACTTTTCGATTGCTTGGCTCGTTCCGGCTTGCTTTTACGGACATTCTTAGCCATGTTGACCTCCAAGCATACGACCTTCACTCAATGTAAGAACACGGCAGTTACGACGCTCAATCAATGCAATATCATGGGTCGCCATTAAAACGGTCACCCCTACACGATTGAATTCTTCGAATAAACGCATGATTCCTTCAGACAATTCACCATCAAGGTTACCTGTTGGTTCATCCGCTAATAACATCGTTGGCTTATTCACCACCGCTCGGGCAATACCGACACGTTGTTGCTCCCCACCAGATAACTGAATTGGGAAGTTTTTCGCTTTGCCCAATAACCCAACTTTATCCAATGCAGCGGAAACTCGCCGACGAATATCCTCGGTACTAGCACCAGAAATGATTAGCGGCATTGAGACATTGTCATATACCGTTCGATCAAATAACAGGTGGTGATCTTGAAAAATCATCCCGATCTGCCGGCGCAGAAACGGGATCTCTCGATTTTTCAAGCGGCTGATATCATGACCATTGAATAAAATATGACCCGCACTTGGGCGTTCAATTCCACAAATCAGTTTAAGTAATGTACTTTTACCTGCGCCTGAGTGGCCTGTTAGAAATGCCATTTCTCCAGGTTGAAGATGAAAATCAACCCCTTGGAGTGCTTGGCGGCCACCGCGATAAGCTTTACTAACGTGTTCAAAGCGAATCATCGAAAATTATTCCTCTCGGGCAAATAGAGCCTCGATAAAGTCATCTGCTTTAAATGGACGTAAATCTTCAATACCCTCACCAATACCAATATAACGAATTGGAATACCAAATTGGTCGGCAATAGAGAAAATTACGCCACCTTTTGCTGTGCCATCGAGCTTAGTCAATGTTATACCTGTTAAACCGACCGCATCATCAAAAAGTTTTGCCTGACTTACCGCATTTTGTCCAGTACTTGCATCTAGCGTTAACATAATTTCATGGGGAGCATTTTCATCGAGTTTTTTCATCACCCGGACAATTTTTTTCAACTCTTCCATCAAGTGCGATTTATTTTGTAAGCGCCCAGCGGTATCTGCAATTAAAACATCAACCCCTTTCGCCTGCGCTGATTGAATCGCATCAAAAATAACCGATGCAGGATCTGCGCCAGTATGTTGAGCGACCACAGGGATCTTATTGCGCTCTCCCCATACTTGAAGTTGCTCAACGGCTGCTGCACGGAAAGTATCCCCCGCGGCTAACATGACGCTTTTCCCTTCCGACTGATATTGACGTGCTAATTTACCAATTGTTGTCGTTTTCCCGACCCCGTTAACACCAACCATAAGAATAACATAGGGTTTTTTGTCTTCAATCACGAGTGGTTTATCCACTTTCGCTAAAATATCAGACATTTCCTCACGCAATTTGCCATATAACACTTCTGCATCCTTGAGCTCTTTACGGCTCGCATGTGCCGTTAAGTTATCAATGATTTTGCGAGTGGTATCAACCCCGACATCAGCAATCAATAGCTGCTCTTCAAGCTCTTCAAATAAGTCATCATCAATTTTTTTACCTGAAAACAGCCCAAAAAAACCTGAACCTAAATTCTGGCGAGTTTTTAATAACCCTTTCTTTAGCCTAGCAAAGAAACCTTCTTTTTTAGGTTTTTCTTGCTCTGTTGGTAAATTATTTTTTTCTTCTTCTAAACGTAAGCGCTCAGCTTCAGCTTCTTCCTCTGCAATTCTCGCATCTTCGGCGGCTTGTTCTTCCGCTAAGCGGGCTGCTTCGGCTGCTTGGCGTTCGCGTTCAGCTTGTTCTTCCGCTAAACGGGCTGCTTCTGCTGCTTGGCGTTCGCGTTCGGCTTGTTCTTCCGCTAAACGGGCTGCTTCTGCTGCTTGGCGTTCGCGTTCGGCTTGCTCTTCCGCTAAACGCGCCGCTTCTGCTGCTTGGCGTTCGCGTTCGGCTTGTTCTTCCGCTAAACGCGCCGCTTCTGCTGCTTGGCGTTCGCGTTCGGCTTGTTCTTCCGCTAAACGCGCCGCTTCTGCTGCTTGGCGTTCGCGTTCGGCTTGTTCTTCCGCTAAACGTGCCGCTTCTGCTGCTTGGCGTTCGCGTTCGGCTTGTTCTTCCGCTAAACGCGCCGCTTCTGCTGTTTGACGTTCGCGTTCGGCTTGTTCTTCGGCAGCTTGAATTGCAGCTAACTCTGCTTGGCGACGCTGCTCTTCCGCTTCCTCTGCCGCTTGAATCGCAGTTAACTCAACTTGACGCTGACGTGCCATTTCTTCTTCAGCAAGACGCATTGCTTCCGCTTCTTGGCGTTCACGCTCGGCTTTTTCTTCCGCCAGTTTTTTCTCTTCGGCTTCTTGGCGTGCTTGTTCCGCTTGCTCTTCGGCAGCTTGAAGCTCTGCTAGTTTAGCTTCCCGCTCACGTTCTGCTTGCTCGGTTGCCGCATCAATCGCAGCTTGTTGTGCTTCATACTGACGCTGAGCTTCATCTTCTGCCGCTTTAATAGCAGCTTGCTCAGCTTGATGTTGACGTTCCGCTTCGGCTGTTGCGGCATCAACCGCAGCTTCATGGGTTGATTGGTTTTCGACGTCATTAACCACATCATTTTGTTGAGTTTGTTGTTGCTCTTGTTGCTGGGTTTCTTCTTCATTTTTACGCCCAAACCCCAACCATGAAAAAAAACCTTTTTTCTTGTCTTTAGCCATTTGCCACTACACTCCTCGCGGTAAAAATATGGCACTCGATAATCAAATCGCAATAAAAATATATGCAGTCTACCATTTCATCGCTCAGCAACACATATCTGAAAGAAAAATCCTGCCAATTTAATCTGAATTTTCGTGTTAAAACTGTGAAAATGAAGCACTATAATTGAAATACGGCCAATCAGAGATAACAACACTGCAACTTATCGCCTGACAGGTATACAATAGTAACAATCAAATTTAAGTACATAAACCCGTTAAGCAGCAATAAACATTATGGCAAAAAAACCACAATCCCCCTCTTTAGGGCAAATTCGTATTATCGGTGGAAAATGGCGCGGAAGAAAGCTGCCAGTTCGTGATAGTGAGGGCTTACGCCCAACTACAGACAGAATTAAAGAAACGTTATTTAACTGGTTGATGCCAATCATTCGAGATGCGCGTTGCTTAGATTGCTTCGCAGGCAGTGGCTCACTGGGCTTTGAAGCACTTTCTCGTTTTGCAGAAACAGTCACCTTTATTGAGCTCGATAAACACAACGCCCAATTATTGACTGAAAATAAAACTCGCTTACAAGCTGATAACGCAACCGTAGTGAATCACAACAGCCTAAATTTTTTAAGCCAAGCAGGTACACCTTTTGATGTCGTTTTCATTGACCCACCATTTCGCAAAGGACTGCTCAATGAAACCATTCAATTGTTAGAAAAAAATCAATGGTTAGCTGAAGAAAGCTGGATATACGTTGAGTCAGAAGCGGAGTCACCACTTACTGACATTCCAGCTAACTGGCAACTTCATCGCGAAAAAATAGCTGGGCAAGTCGCATATCGCCTTTTTATTCGAACTTCACTTTAGGGACAAAAACATGTTTATCAATATTGGACGCCTGCTCATGATTTGCGTTTGGGGTTTTATGGTCTTTAACCTCGTCCATCCATTCCCTAAGCCATTGAAATATTTCATGGATATTGCAATGGTGTTCATGGTATTTATGCATGCACTGCAAACTATTTTCCTAAAAGCAACGCTTCCTAAAGGGGAAAAAATCTCTGGTTTAGTTCAACTACGCATTTTCTTTTTTGGCGTATTCGAAATGTTAGCCATGCAGAAAAAAACCAAAGCCGCTTTAGAAGAAGCAAAGAAAAGGCAATCAGACCAGTAAAAACTTTATGATGCAGGCTCGAAACGAATAAACCGAGTACCTTGCATCGTGAGTTTTCCTTCACTGCCTAACGCTACGCTTTGGTATTGTTCTTCTGTCACAATCGTTTTGATAATTTCGCCGCTTGAGCGCGTTTTGAAATAAATTTCATAGCGGAAGGTTTCAGGGGAAACAACATCTCGTTCACGAGAACGCATATTAGGATAAGGGTAATCCTTTTTGTTATCCACCTTGACCAAATAGCTCACCAGCAAAGAGTTATCATTAATTTCATTTTGCTTGCGTTGGTCAAAAAAACGCTTAGTAGCAAGAACCGCAATAACCGCTAAAACAATGATCAATAGTATGGGCTTGTTCATAATGTATGCTTTTCACTTAAAAAATCCGTCATGATAGTTTATCTTATTTAACTAAACAGGACACGTTTCTAAGTTGCCAGACCACTGCCGTGTCATTCATTGAACATATAAGGATGTGTATATGATTAGTTGGCCATTCCTCGCAGTACTCTTTTCTGGTTGGTTATATGTCGATGCCGCCTACCGAGGACCTGGGTGGCAACGTTGGTTATTTCGCCCGATCACACTGCTGCTTTTATTACTTTGGGGGTGGAGTTCCGATGATCTTAACCTGCAAAACTACCTCATTCTTGCTGGATTGCTAGTTTCTCTTGTTGCAGATCTTTCTCGTATGCTTTCAAGTGAGCACTTACTAGCTTCTGTCGCATTGATGTTCTTAAGTTATTTGATTTACACCATCAGCTTTGGAATGCAGCTAAATTTCGGGCTCTATCTACCTTGGCTAGCCGCCCCTCTGATTGTCGCTGCCATTACTTTAGTGTTTATTTGGGGTAAACTTGAAAATCTTCAAGCCATTGTTTTTGCATCACTAATAATGTGTATGATTATGGCATGGGTTGCTGGTGACCAATATTTTGGTCTCGGCCGTGAATATAATTTTTCAATCATGGTTGGTGCATCTCTGCTATTTCTTTCTAACTGTGTTTGGCTAATTGCTCGATTCCGTCTTCCATTTAAAGCTTCAAAAGCTGTTGTTGCAGCGCTCTATTTCCTTGGGCAGTTCTTTATTGTGCGGGCAATTTACTTGTAATTACTACCCGCAAAGACTAAGCCAATTGACTAAAAGTGCTATTTGAGAATTTTATCAATTGGCTCCCCCTTTTTGGTTTGACTCTGGAGTAGACTCCAGAGTGTAGACTTATCAACAATGAATGATAAAACGAATCATTGTTTGATAAGGGGGCGCTTATGCACTCACACTCTCATAAAGAAAATCATGTACATAGCAGTTCTTGTTGCTCTAGTAACAGTACTTGCTCATCTGCTATCGCTGAAAATGACAAAAAAGTGAGTAACGACTCACATACTTCCGAGCACAGTGCAGTGAAGAAAAACCCTGATGACGATGAAGAAGCTCATCATCATATCGGGGACCATTCTGCACATGAGCATGCAGTAAATGACAATCATCATAAGGGACATAACCACCAGCATGGTAATAGCTGTGGTTTAACTCCGGATGTCGCGAATGAAGTTGAGCCTACCCAAGCGGCTAGCCAGCGCTTTAGCTGGATAATCCGTGGTATGGATTGCCCAAGTTGCGCAAATAAAATTGAAACTGCAGTTAAGCAAATCAGTGAAGTAAAACAAGCCAAAGTATTATTTGCCACAGAAAAACTTGTGGTTGATGCCAACACAGATATTAGTGTGGCAGTTCGCTCTACCGTTGAAACTGCGGGTTATGAATTACTTGAAGTCGGTAGCAATAGTGCGGCAGCAGCTCCACCAAGCTTAATTAGTGAAGCTAAGCCCGTCATTATTTTAGCGATTTTAATGGCTATTAGTTGGGGGATTGAATTTATCAATCCACAGTTGGGTAATATTGCCTTTATTTTAACCACCCTGTTTGGGTTATACCCAATTGCCCGTAAATCATTACGCTTAATGCGAACGGGTTCACCTTTTGCCATCGAAACATTGATGACGGTTGCCGCAATAGGCGCAATCTTTATTCAAGCAACAGAAGAAGCCGCAATGGTTATCTTACTGTTTATGTTAGGCGAAATGTTGGAATCTTATTCTGCCGGAAGGGCCAGACGAGGTGTTAGCGCCTTAATGGCACTGGTTCCAGAAGATGCCGTTTTAATCAAAAATGGGCAAAAAACAACTATTCCTGTTGCGCAGTTACGTCCCGGGGACATTATCGAAATCGCACCAGGTGGGCGTTTACCTACCGATGCCGTGTTAGTATCTGGTTTTGCCAGCTTTGATGAAAGTGCGTTAACGGGTGAATCTGTACCTGTCGAACGTAATGTTGGAGATAAAGTGGCTGCAGGTTGCTTATCTGTTGATAGAGCCGTTCAAATGCAGGTGGTATCAGAGCAGGGTCAAAATGCGATTGACCGCATTTTACAGCTGATTGAAGAAGCAGAAGAACGTCGCGCACCAATAGAACGTTTTATTGATCGCTTTAGCCGTGTATACACACCAATCATCATGCTGATTTCCGCATTAGTGATTGTTATTCCACCTATTTTCTTCAGCGAACCATGGGAAACATGGATTTATCGCGGGTTAACACTGTTATTGATTGGTTGCCCTTGTGCATTAGTGATTTCAACCCCTGCAGCAATTACCTCCGCATTAGCAACTGCTACACGGCGCGGTGCTTTAATTAAAGGGGGAGCCGCATTGGAGCAACTGGGAACTATCACGACCATTGCTTTAGACAAAACGGGCACACTGACAGAAGGTAAACCCCATGTCACTAACTTAGTCCCTGTTGAAGGCTTGTCAGAAAGTGAATTAGTACAAATCACCGCATCTGTTGAAGTTGGCTCTCACCACCCACTTGCTAAAGCAGTAGTTAATAAAGCGGAAGAACTTTCTTTGACTGTCACTGAAGCGCAAGAGCGTAAGGCACTGGCAGGAAAAGGAATTGAAGGATACCTTAATAACAAACATATCCTTGTTAGCGCACCAAACCGCCTTGATACGCCATTAAACAGTGAGTGGCAAAGTAAAGTAGAAACCTTAGAAGCAGAAGGGAAAACCGTTGTTGTCACACTCGAAAATAACCGCGTGATTGGTTTAACCGCACTGCAAGATACATTGCGCAAAGATGCTGCGGATACGATGAGCATGCTAAAAGCGCTCAACGTGAATGCCGTGATGCTGACAGGTGATAACCCTCGAGCAGCAAGTGCTATTGCAGGCCAATTAGGCATGGAATACCGCGCAGGGTTATTACCGGAAGATAAAGTCACTGCGGTTATGGAGCTTAACCGAAACCACAGCACGATGATGGTCGGTGATGGCATTAATGATGCTCCAGCAATGAAAGCGTCTAGTATCGGTGTTGCCATGGGCAGTGGTACGGATGTGGCATTAGAGACTGCCGATGCCGCGTTAACTCATAACCGTTTAACTGGGCTTGCAGAGATTATTGCGCTATCTCGCGCAACACGAAAAATCATTCGTGAAAATATTGCGATTGCCTTAGGGTTAAAAGCCGTATTCCTCGTCACCAGTTTGTTGGGAATTACCGGGCTTTGGGTCGCCGTTCTTGCTGACTCCGGTGCAACAGCACTCGTAACAGCAAACGCAGTGCGCCTATTACGCGTTAAATTACCTCAAGTGAAAAAGTAATTTATATCAACTGATTTAAACGCCACAATAAGTGGCGTTTTTTCTTTTACAACCTTTCCAATAAATACTGTTATTACAATACGTTAAATACAATTTTAACTTAAGAATTAGGACTAACTTTTTCTCCATCAACCCCAGATTCCGCTAAAATGCATTTTGAAAATCACTCTTTTGGCAAGGTATTAGCGGGTATTGGGTATGGTAAAAAATCACAGTTCAACGCCACATGACGCTGCATTTAAAGGGTTTATGTCTAAACTTGATAATGCACGTGACTTTTTTGATATTCACTTACCCAGCCATATTAAGCAATTATGTGATTTCAAAACATTAGCGATAACAAATTCTTCTTTCATTGATAACCAGCTACGAACTCGTCTTTCGGATATGCTCTACACTGTCGAGACACAGCAAGGTGAAGGCTATATTTATATGTTAGTTGAACACCAATCAACACCCGATAAGCTAATGGGTTGGCGGATGATGCATTATTCGTTCCTTGCCATGAATCAACATTTACAACAAGGCCATCATGATTTGCCCCTGGTTGTGCCAGTTTTATTTTATCATGGAAAGGTAACGCCTTATCCATATGCTAAGCCGTGGACACACTGTTTTCCGTGGCCAGAAATTGCATCAAACTTATATAGTCAACCATTTCCGCTCGTCGATATTACTGTCATTGATGATAATGAACTCGTAAACCATCGCAAAGTTGCGGTTATGGAACTCGCGATGAAGCATAGGGACTTAAGAGATAACATAGAAAAAGTCACGCAGTTGCTAGCTGAAGCGATGAATCAAAATTATCATCATAGCGATGACATCATCACTATTTTCAATTACTTATTTATTACTATGGATTCACCTCACTTTGAAATAGTGGTTAACCAACTTATTGATCAAATTGAAAATAACCAAGAGGCGATTATGAACATTGCGCAACGATTAAAAAATCAAGGAATACAAGAAGGCATAGATATTGGTGTAAATAGAGGCATAGATATTGGAGCAAACAAAAAACAACATGAAGTTGCTCTGAAAGGTTTACAACTCGGTACAAGTATTGAGCTTATCTGTCAGCTCACTGGGTTAACTCATCAGGAAGTATTAAATCTACAATAATCCCCCTGCCTTTTGGCAGGGATTGATACAATGCAATTAGCTAATGGCGGTTAACTCGATTTTTTACGTAACAAATAACGATACGGAGCATTCTCAGCCTCTACCGCTAATAAATCATGCTCCATAAAGCGGCAGAAACCTGGGATATCGCGTGTGGTTGCTGGGTCATCAGCAATAATTAACAACGTTTCCCCATCAGCCATATTACGAACTGTTTTGCGCACTAACATCACAGGCTCTGGGCATCGTAACCCTAGCGTATCAAGGGTTTTCGTTGGATTAGCAAATAAATCAGACATTAAAAAACACTTCTAAAAGGAATCAATAGACTGATTATATAATAAAACGCTCATTGATAAATGAACAGTTTTGCTTTTGTTGCGCAACGAGCGTATGATGCGCTGTTCCCAAATGTTGGGATGTATTTCATGGGTTCCCTCACCCCATTGTGACTAAAAAGGTACAATATGTTTAATTTTACTGCGCAGCAAAAAGCCACTGCGTTAATTTGGCTTTCGTTATTTCATATTTTAATCATTACCTCTAGTAACTACCTCGTGCAGTTGCCAATTAATATTTTTGACTTCCATACCACTTGGGGTGCTTTTACTTTTCCATTTATTTTCCTTGCTACTGACTTAACCGTACGTATCTATGGTGCACCGCTGGCTCGCCGAATTATAACTGCGGTCATGTTGCCTGCATTACTGATTTCCTACGTTATTTCAGCGTTGTTTTTCCAAGGTGAATGGCAAGGTTTTACCGCTTTATCTGAGTTCAACCTATTCGTTGCTCGTATCGCCGCGGCAAGCTTTATGGCTTACGTACTTGGGCAAATATTAGATGTCAGCGTATTCAATAAGTTGCGCCAAAATGCACGTTGGTATGTGGCACCTGCCTGCGCTATGTTCTTTGGTAACTTAATTGATACTATCGCATTCTTCTTTATTGCATTTTTCCGCAGTAGCGACCCCTTTATGGCCGCAAACTGGGTCGAAATCGCGTTAGTTGACTATGTTTTCAAGTTACTTATTTGCATGCTATTTTTCTTACCTGCTTATGGTGTGCTTTTGAATTTTATCTTGAAATATTTCTTTGCAAACTCAGATAAAAAACAGTTAGTCAATCAGCACTAAACAAAAAAGGAGATAGCTAAATGCTATCTCCAAATAAGTTTAACTGAGCTAAAACAAAGAATAACAACCCTACAATTCAATTAATTACATGCTATAACGCTCTTGCTAGGAGTGAAATCGGGTGCTCACACTTCTTACTTGTCGACATCTCAATTTGCCACTTACAGGTTTCACAGTCAGTAATCACCATATCAGCGCCACTTTCTTCGATTTGGCGGAATAATCCTGCGCCAATCCCTTGAGAAACTTCATAGTTTTCTTTTTTGAAACCATATGTTCCAGCAATACCACAACATTGTGAATCCAGCACAATCAGCTCAACACCTGGTACACGTTTAATTAACTCTAACGTGTAGGAAGTCCAACCCATTTTTTCCATGTGGCATGGTGTGTGATAGGCCACTTTTAACGGTGTGTGTTTGAGCTTCAATTCACGCCCTTCTTCAAGTAGGCGATAGATATAACGTGTTGCCAGCTCAATGTTGTCACGCATCGCTGAAGTGTCGACGTCTAAAACATGGGTATATTCATCACGGATAGTAAAGGTACAGGTTGATGATGTCGCCACCACAGGTACATGTTTCTCAAGAATCGTTTCTTGTAATGATTCAAGATTAACATTCGCTTGGCGTTTCGCTTGTTTCATGAACCCATTGGCAATTAACGCAACACCGCAACATTTTTCGCGTTTAAGTAATTGAACGCCAATATTCATCCCATTGAAGACTTTGATCAGGTCTTTCCCAAGTTGAGGATGGTTATAGTTCACATAGCAACCATGGAAGAATGCAACTTGTTCTTCATATTTGGCTTGTTCAGCAGCTTGTTTTGCATACCAACGACGGAAAGTCCCAAACGAATATTTAGGTAATTCACGGCGATGGTCGATTTTCAATGCTTTATCAAGAATTTGACGAACCGGTTTTAACCCTGTAATGGTATTCACCACGGGTGCAAATGGTGTCGATAACGAGCCCATTAAATCCGTGTGGCTTAATATTGCATCACGAATTTTAGGTTTTTGCTGGCTATAAGTATTACGTGCGCGTGCGATAATATCACCGATTTTTACATCAGATGGGCAAGCCACTTCACAACGCTTACAGTTAGTACAATATTTAAGTGCCTCGTCATATAACATTGGGTCTTTTAAACGTAAACGCTCACCGTCAGGCCCCGCTTGTTTAGGACCAGGGTACAGAGGGTTAACCTTTGCAACAGGGCAATAAGTAGTACACACAGTGCATTTAATACAGCTTTCAAAGCTTGCATCTTGAATACTCATTGCGCCACCTCCGCCTGCATCGCTTTATTTTTACTCATTTCATTGATTATTTGATTCGCTACATATAATGCGCTAATCATTGATACGCCCGCACCACAACCTTGAGTAAGAGGATCAAAACCGCCTAATACGGCACCTGCTACATAAAGATTAGAAATGGCTTTTCCCTCTTTTTGTGCGCGTAGTTTTTCATCGGTTTTCACGCCAAAAGCCATATAAGGCTGGGAAGCGAAAAACTCTTTATTGGTCCATTTTGCACGTTCTGAAATTTCACACAGATCCAATTGCATCAAAGGCTCATAGACACGGTCAAATTCGGCTACCAACCCATTATTGAAAAAACTCCCTGTCGCTAGAACGAAATGCTTAGCTTTTAAAGAGATATCACCATGATTGCGAGTTTGTACCGAATCAATTACCCCATCGATACAATTCACTGAAGTGACTTTATCACCAGGCATCACAATACCGCCTTGGCGACGAAATTGACGCAATAGCAACTCATGTAAACGAATACCTAATAATGATGGCGGTAAAGTCGGCAGTAAGAATAAGGGTTTACCTAACCGTTTTTGTAACTCAATTAATGGCTCATCACTATCAAGTCCTACACAAGCAGGCATGAATATGGTGTCGGCATCAGCCACTAACGGGAGAATTTCTTCAACCATTTGCGCCATATTCTCCGGCCTATCCAACCAACGAGCGACATTAATTGCCCTAAATTCACTCGGATTTTCTCTCAAACGGTCAAGTAAAGGTAAATGAACATAATGAGAACTGGCTTCTATCCCATCACGCTGTAGTTCATCCGCCACCATTTGTGGTTGGAAATCTAAAAACCCTTCGATACCAACAACTGCAATTTTCCCCATTGCCATTTTTTGGTGTAAACCCACCGTTGGGACAGACTCAGGGCTAAGCCACGTCATGCGTTTATGGCCTAAAGGTGTAATGCGATAATGATTTTCTTTACTGCTGCCTTTTAAACGAACGCCACTTTGTTGTAATAAGGATTGAGCCAGATTCGCCAATTCATTAATCTGATCCTGACCAATAATACTATAAGGGTGAGTCGGAGCCTGCGCTTGTAAAGCATTTAACATTTCTAATGGCTTTTCAACAACTTGCCCATCCGGTAAGTGTGTAAGTAAATCTAATGAACCTGAAGAAAAATGCAGCGCATTTTGCCCGGCGCTAACAATTGCACAAGACAGGCCTGATTGTGTTAAACGAATACCACAAAGTAACCCGGCTAGGCCGCCGCCCATTACCACAGCATCATATTTCATTATCAGCCTCCTTCTGTGCACCCTTACCTAGTGTCGCTTCGTTCATGCCACATAATCCATGATATACCCAACTGGTAAATTCACTTTCACGCAGTGCATCCCCCCAAGCAATTGGACGTACACCTTTCCATCGCTCATTCAGGAAGTGGCCCAGTTGTTGCTCTGTTTCATGAGGTGTTGTGACATTAAAACGATTGAGTAAGCCTGCAGCCCGGCAAGCACATAATTCACCTTGGCAAGTTCCCATCCCCACTCGGGTACGACGTCTTAAATCAAGCAAGTTATTGACCGTCAATGAATTAACAGCATAACGTACTTCACCAGCAGTAACGGCTTCACACTCACAAACTAAACTTTTATCGAGCCTATCCGTACTGAGAATGGCAGAAGCTCTATCGCCATGACGGTAAACCGCTGAGCCACGAATAGGAGCAGGAATAGAAACAACGTTACGTAAGGCTTCTTCTGCGCTGTGCTGCGAGCCCGGTAACGGCGCTTCTGCGGTTGTACATTTGGCGCTATGACCCAGTTTTTCGCAAACTTTATCTGTAGCCCATTCCGCCATCAGGCGATAAGTCATCAACTTGCCACCCGTAATGGTGATGAAACCTTCTAAGCCATCACGTTTAGCGTGGTCTAACAACACAATACCACGGCTCACATTACGCCCTGATGGGTCATCATCACTGGCAACTAATGGTCGAACGCCTGCATACGCACGTAAAATGCGCGTTGTCGCAAGTGCAGGAGACAGCATTGAACCTTCGCGAATAAGAATATCCACCTCTTCAGGGGTGACATACATATTATCAATTTGATCATATTCAATATGAGTCGATGTGGTGCCAATCAGGGAAATCGTATCGCCGGGAACCAAAATATCGGCATCTGCAGGTTTACGGCAGCGGTTTATCACCATGTTATTCAAGCGGTGGCCTAAAATTAATAATGCCCCTTTTGCAGGGAACATTTTAATTTTTAATTCGCCATACTCTGCGATTTTTTGTCCCCAAATCCCGCCTGCATTAACGACAATTTCTGCATAAATATCATACTGTTTTTTGGCATGGTGATCATAAACCGTCACGCCACGTACAGTATCACCATCACGAATCAAACCAATGACTTCGTGATAAGTTAACACTTTCGCGCCATGCTCTCTGGCATCTAACATATTTGCTGCAGTCAAACGAAATGGGTCAACCGTGCCATCAGGAACACGAACCGCACCGATTAGATGTGGGTTAACGGAAGGTTCAAGACGAATCGCCTCTTTAGGGTCAATCGCCGTCGCATCAATGCCTGCAGTTTGGCAAGCCGTAATGAATTGTTGCTGATACTCTAAGCTGTCTTCAGGGAGGGTAATAAACAAGCCATCTGTTCGCTCAATACAGTGATGCGCGATACGCTTTAAAATCTTGTTCTCTTCTATACATTCTCTGGCAGACTCACCATCAGTGACTGCATAGCGCGCGCCACTATGAAGTAATCCATGGTTACGCCCGGTCGCACCAGTCGCAATATCATGCCTTTCGAGCAAAACGGTTCTTAGACCTCGGCGAGCGCAGTCACGAGCGACCCCTGCACCTGTTGCGCCACCACCAATAATGATGACATCCGTTTCAGTCACAGATGAGCCATTCATGTCGCATTCCTCACATTAATAAACGTTTCTATAATAGATAAGTATAGGTTCTATTTTTATAATCTATTATTAAATATAGTCCAGAAACGCGATCAATGTTTGATAAGGAACAAAAACGAAAGCAATAGATCCATTTTCCGTGTTTTAAAGAGCAAAATCGTGATGAAAATCACAAAATAATTAACATTTCTAGTTCCATTCCATTCACAAATGTCATTTACTATGCAACCTCATAAACAAAATCAATAATTGTGCGTTAGATTACAGATAAATTGTTTTTTAACGACTACAATTTAGAGCAATTAAGAAAATAAAGACTCTTAAATTACTCGATTATTTTCGTTTTTGTTACTTCACCAATAATAAACACTCAATATTTCTCTGAAGTAGAGAATGGAAGTGTAAATAAAAATTAGCATGCCATCGGAGGCGTATATGTTAAGCATTTTTAAACCAGCACCTCATATACAGAGGCTGCCAGCTGATAAGGTAGATCCTGTCTATCGTAAGCTTCGCTGGCAGATCTTCATGGGTATTTTCTTTGGTTACGCAGCGTATTATCTAGTCCGAAAGAACTTTGCGTTAGCGATGCCATATCTTGTTGAACAAGGTTTCTCTAAAGGTGACCTTGGTTTTGCATTATCAGGGATCTCAATTGCTTACGGATTTTCTAAATTTATTATGGGGTCGTTTTCCGACCGTGCAAACCCGCGTTATTTCTTACCAGCAGGTTTGATTCTCGCCTCCGCGGTGATGTTAGTCATGGGCTTCGTGCCATGGGCAACATCGAGCATCATGGTAATGTTCGTATTACTGTTCCTTTGTGGTTGGTTCCAAGGTATGGGTTGGCCTCCTTGTGGACGTACCATGGTTCACTGGTGGTCACAAAAAGAACGTGGCGGTATCGTTTCGGTTTGGAACTGTGCGCACAACGTCGGTGGTGGTATCCCTCCATTACTGTTCATGTTAGGTATGGCATGGTTTAACGACTGGAAAGCTGCGCTGTATATGCCTGCATTGGCTGCTATCCTTGTTGCAATCATTGCATTTGCGTTAATGCGCGACACCCCGCAGTCTTGTGGTCTTCCTCCAATTGAAGAGTACAAAAACGACTATCCAACTGACTATAAAGCATCAGATGAGCAAGAGTTAACTGCAAAAGAAATCTTCATGAAGTATGTTTTCCCAAACAAACTGTTATGGATGATTGCGATTGCTAACGTGTTCGTTTACTTACTGCGTTATGGTGTTTTGGACTGGTCTCCAACTTACCTGCGAGAAGTTAAACACTTCGCAATGGACAAATCTTCATGGGCTTACTTCTTATATGAATACGCAGGTATCCCAGGTACGTTACTGTGTGGTTGGATGTCGGATAAAGTCTTCCGTGGTAACCGTGGAGCCACTGGTGTGTTCTTCATGGTTCTGGTAACCATTGCAACTATCGTGTTCTGGATGAACCCAGCTGGTAACCCAAATGTTGATATGGCATGTATGTTGATCATCGGTTTCCTAATCTATGGTCCTGTTATGTTGATTGGTTTGCACGCCCTTGAACTTGCACCGAAAAAAGCAGCAGGTACAGCCGCAGGATTCACAGGCTTGTTCGGCTACCTCGGTGGTTCTGTAGCAGCAAGTGCTATCGTTGGTTATACCGTAGACTACTTCGGTTGGGACGGTGGCTTCGCTGTCATGATCGGTGGTTCAGCATTAGCGGTTGTTCTACTGTTTATCGTGATGTTGAGCGAAAGCAAACATAAACGTGAATTAGCAAACTCACAATAAACATTCATCAAATGTTCATTGTTAATCGCTAGACTCGTGGGCTATATCAAAAAATGATGTAGCCCATTTTTTTACCCAAATAAAGTGCCAAGGAGATATAATCATGAGCTTTCCATTAAAAACATTGGTGGCTAGTATGGTTTTAGTGATGTCAGTGTCTGCTGTAGCTCAAGCTTCAAGTAAAGTTGTCATTGCACATCGTGGTGCAAGTGGTTACTTACCGGAACATACCCTACCTGCAAAAGCAATGGCTTACGCACAAGGTGCTGATTTTCTTGAGCAAGATTTAGTTATGACGAAAGATAACGAGCTCGTGGTCTTACATGACCATTATCTCGATCGCGTGACAGATGTTGCTGAACGTTTCCCTGATCGCGCCCGTAAAGATGGCCGTTACTATGCGATTGACTTTACCCTTGATGAAATCAAATCACTCAATTTTACAGAAGGATTTGATATTGTTGATGGTAAAAAAGTGCAAAGCTATCCGAACCGCTTCCCAATGGGCAAATCAGACTTCCGCGTTCATACCTTCCAAGAAGAGATTGAATTTGTTCAAGGACTAAACAAATCAACGGGTAAAAATATTGGTATCTACCCAGAAATTAAAGCCCCTTGGTTCCACTTACAAGAAGGCAAAGATATCACCAAAAAAACACTCGAAGTCCTTAAAGAGTATGGCTATACCACCAAGGATTCCAACGTTTATCTACAGTCATTTGACCCTAATGACCTAAAACGTATCAAAAATACCTTGATGCCAGAAATGGGGATAGATCTTAAATTAATTCAATTGATTGCTTACACCGATTGGAACGAAACTCAAGAGCAAAAACCTGACGGAACTTGGGTTAATTATAATTATGATTGGATGATGAAACCGGGTGCAATGAAAGAAATTGCAACCTATGCAGATGGCATTGGCCCTGATTATCATATGCTAATTAGTGAAGAATCCACGCCAACTAATATCAAAGTGAATGGCATGGTTAAAGAAGCTCATGATAACAAAATGGCAGTGCATCCGTTCACTATCCGGGTTGATAAGCTGCCAAAATACGCCAAAGATGGGCAACAGCTTTATGACATCATTTATAACCAAGCTGATGTCGATGGTGCCTTCACCGACTTCCCTGATTTAGGGGTTAAGTTCTTAGAGCAACAGAAACAAAAATAGTTTTCTGGGACAAAATAAGAATGCAGCCATTTGGCTGCATTCAGACTGCTGACAAACATATTATGTTTGGCAGCAAGTCTAATCGGTTTTGAAAATAAATTACGCGATAGTGACAGGGAATGCGATCACATCACTGATTTTATCTGCATTTAAAGCAATCATAATCAGCCTATCAACCCCAACAGCGACACCAGAACAATCAGGTAAACCATGCTCTAAAGCCGCGAGCAAGTGCTCATCAATAGGTGCAGTAGGTAGCCCCATTGCCGCTCGCTTACGGTTGTCTTGTTCAAATCGCTGGCGTTGTTCGCTTGCATCAGTGAGTTCATGGAAACCATTTGCTAGTTCCATTCCCTTATAATACACCTCAAAACGCTCAGCAACACGATGATCTTCCGTGCTAATTACGGCAAGAGACGCTTGGGTTGCAGGGAAATGATACACGACTGCAGGCTTTTCTTTACCAATATGAGGCTCAACGCCCATGGTAAATAGCAGTTGAAGTAAGGTATCTTTATCTTCTTCCTGATCCGCGATATTGCTCAAATCTAAACGGGCTGCAACCTCACGTAATTCACTTTTTTCAGCAGATAACGGGTCAATATCCAAATAGCGTAAAAATGCTTGTTGGTATGAAAGTAGCTCTGCACTCTCACATTCTAAAACTTGTTGCAGTAGGTCATCCACTTCATTGATCAAGCGATACATATCAAAATGCGGGCGGTACCACTCTAACATGGTAAATTCAGGGTTATGATGTCGCCCTGCTTCTTCATTTCTAAAGCTACGACCTAACTGATAGATAGGACCACTACCGGCCGCTAATAAACGTTTCATGTGGTATTCAGGGCTGGTCATTAAATATAAATTAATACCTTGCGCTGCACCAGGGCCCACAAAACGCGTTTCAAATGGAACAAGATGAATGTCAGTGACTGTTGCCTGACTCATTGCGGGGGTTTCGACTTCAAGTACACAACGATCAGTAAAAAAACGTCTGATTTCCGCAATTATTTTTGCGCGCTGTAACAGGTTAGCGATGGGGGCGGTTGGCTGCCAATTCGCTATATCACTCATTAAGATGACTCCAAAATAAACTTAGTCGTGCAGTGTACCCACCTCACAGGCAACACACAATGCATTTACACTGATAATGCATATTTATCTGAACGTAAATACTTGCAACTGTCGGCATGATGATGAGTAAGTAGAGATAGCCTGATTATCTCTTGCTTTATACGATTAGGCAAAGCCTTTACTTTTAGCTTTATCCTACAGAGGTGGGAAGAGTAATGAAAGTAGCCAGAAACATGATTAATTCTTATATTATGTGACATATCTGTTACTAAAAAAGCGAAACGATTCGCTTTCTCAATCTATTTTAAAATTTTCTGTTCAAAATTAAATTTATTCTAAATAATAAATAGTGAGACTCCTCGCAAATTAGCATTCAATATGAATTAAACTCTTCAGCTATAATAATAGTATTAATCACTTATTATTGATAAAACCTGAGTAATTCACTTGGTTTTATACACTAAAAGTCTATGTAAATTTAATGATAATCATTTGAAATTCCTTTTTATTCGGTGTTAACAGCCTAGAAAATCCAGTAATGTAAAAACAATTTATAAAAAGAAGATCTATCTCACACTTTATCGCTAAATTTGGCCAAAACACCCCTCTATATCAAATTTATCTTGAGGACTATTCGCTATAATTCACAGCATGATAAGTCATTATTAGCTATTATATTATTTACTATTAAAAAACAGATATTTCGTAGTTTAGCTTTAAGTTGAACTGAAAATGACGTAGCTAATTATCAAAAGTATTTAAAAGAATTTATCAATTTTACACTTGAACAATGGAGAAGCGCAGTGCAAACCTTCAATGCCGATTTAGCGATTATCGGGGCCGGGGGCGCAGGCTTACGTGCAGCAATTGCTGCCGCTGAAGCAAATCCCAATATCAAGATTGCTCTGGTCTCAAAAGTATACCCAATGCGTAGTCACACTGTGGCCGCAGAGGGGGGATCAGCAGCAGTTACTCAGGCTCATGACTCCTATGACTATCATTTTAATGATACTGTAGCTGGTGGGGACTGGCTGTGTGAGCAAGATGTTGTCGACTATTTTGTCGAACACTGCCCAACAGAAATGACCCAACTAGAGCTATGGGGCTGCCCGTGGAGCCGTAAACCAGATGGTTCAGTTAACGTTCGCCGTTTTGGTGGAATGAAAATTGAGCGTACGTGGTTTGCTGCTGATAAAACTGGCTTCCACATGCTCCATACCCTGTTCCAAACTTCATTAAAATATCCACAAATTCAACGTTTTGACGAACATTTTGTTCTCGATATCATTGTTGATGAAGGCCAAGTCCGTGGTCTTGTCGCGTTAAATATGATGGAAGGAACAAAAGTCCAGATCCGTGCTAATGCCATCGTGATGGCAACTGGCGGTGCTGGACGCGTTTATCGCTACAATACCAATGGCGGTATTGTAACCGGTGATGGTATGGGTATCGCATTCCGCCATGGCGTGCCGCTGCGTGATATGGAATTTGTTCAATATCACCCAACTGGGTTACCGGGTTCAGGTATCTTAATGACCGAAGGTTGTCGTGGTGAGGGCGGGATCCTTGTCAATAAAGACGGCTATCGCTACCTGCAAGACTACGGAATGGGGCCTGAAACTCCACTGGGTAAACCTGAAAATAAATATATGGAACTGGGTCCACGTGACAAAGTTTCCCAAGCGTTCTGGCACGAATGGCGTGCAGGCCGTACGATCAGCACTCACCGTGGTGATGTCGTCTATCTGGATCTACGTCACCTTGGCGCAGAAAAACTGCATGAGCGTTTACCATTTATTTGTGAATTGGCGAAAGCCTACGTAGGTGTTGACCCAGTAACAGACCCAATTCCTGTTCGCCCAACCGCTCACTACACCATGGGTGGTATCGAAACGGATCAACGCACAGAAACACGCATCAAAGGCCTATTTGCTGTCGGTGAGTGTTCTTCTGTTGGCTTGCACGGTGCAAACCGTTTAGGTTCTAACTCATTAGCTGAATTAGTTGTATTTGGTCGTCTGGCAGGTGAAGAAGCCGCTCGCCATGCTGCTGAAGCAACACCAGCCAATGCAAATGCTATCGAAGCCCGTACTCGTGATATCGAAGCTGACCTCAGCAAACTCATGAACCAAAAAGGGAAAGAGAGCTGGTCGAAGATCCGCGACGAAATGGGTATTTCAATGGAAGAAGGCTGCGGTATCTACCGTACCCCCGAATTAATGCAAAAAACCGTTGATAAAATTGCTGAGCTGAAAGAACGCTTCAAACACGTCGAAATTACCGACCATAGCAGCGTATTTAATACTGACCTACTGTACACCATTGAATTAGGCTTTGGCCTTGATGTGGCGGAATGTATGGCTCACTCTGCAATCAACCGTAAAGAATCACGTGGTGCACACCAACGTCTCGATGAAGGCTGTACTGAGCGTGATGATGTTAATTTCCTTAAACATACTTTGGCATTCTATAACCCAGAGGGCTCCCCTCGTTTAGAGTACAGTGACGTGAAAATCACGAAATCTCAGCCAGCTAAACGTGTTTACGGTGCCGAAGCTGAAGCTCAAGATAAGGCGAAGAAGGAGCAAGCTAATGGATGATATGAAACACCTAAAAATGGAGATCATGCGTTACAATCCGGAAACGGATAGTGAGCCCCATTTGGTGACGTATGATGTCCCTTACGACGAGCAAACTTCTTTGTTAGATGCGTTAGGCTATATCAAAGATAACCTCGCTCCAGACCTGTCTTACCGTTGGTCTTGTCGTATGGCGATTTGTGGTTCTTGCGGCATGATGGTGGATAAAGTACCTAAACTGGCGTGTAAAACATTCCTGCGTGAATACCCGCAAGGTATGAAAGTTGAGCCATTAGGTAACTTCCCAATCGAGCGCGACCTTGTTGTTGATATGACTCACTTTATTGAGCGTTTAGAAGCGATCAAACCGTATATTATCGGTAATGACCGTAAACCTTCTGAAGGCCCAAATAAGCAAACGCCTGCACAGATGGCCAAATACCATCAATTTTCAGGCTGTATCAACTGTGGTCTGTGCTATGCAGCTTGCCCACAATTTGGACTGAACCCAGAGTTCATCGGCCCAGCCGCGATCACATTGGCAGAGCGCTACAATTTAGATAACCGAGACCATGGTGCGAAAGAACGCATGACCTTATTAAACGGTGACAATGGTGTCTGGAGCTGTACGTTTGTAGGCTACTGTTCTGAAGTCTGTCCTAAGCATGTTGACCCTGCGGGTGCGATCCAACAAGGGAAAGTTGCCAGCGCGCAAGACTTTGTTATCGCCATGCTGAAGCCACGATAAGGAGAATTGAAGTCATGACTACGAAACGTAAACCCTATGTCAGAGAAATGAAGGGTGATTGGTGGCAAAAGCTGGGTTTTTACCGCTTTTACATCATGCGTGAAAGTACCTCCGTCCTTCAGGTCTGGTTCAGTATTTTAGTCCTGTATGGGGTATTTGCGCTGAAAAGCGGTCCAGAATCATGGGCTGGCTTTGTTGGGTTCTTAAGCAACCCAATCATTCTTATCATTAACATTATTACTTTGGCGGCAACATTATTGCACACCACAACGTGGTTCAAACTTGCACCAAAAGCCGTCAGTATTATTGTAAAAGATAAGAAAATGTCTGAGGAGCCTATCGTTAAAGGCTTCTGGGCTCTTACGATTGTTGTTACGGCAGCAATCTTAGCAATCGCATTGTTATTTTAATCTAAGGAGAATCTGATGAATCTAACGCCTAAACGTTCCGATGAGCCGATTTTCTGGGGGTTATTTGGTGCAGGTGGTATGTGGAGTGCTGTAATTGGCCCTGCAATCATCATTCTGTTAGGAATTTTAATTCCTCTCGGTGTGGCACCAGAAATGCTGAGCTATGAGCGCATTATGGCATTTAGCCAAAGCTTTATCGGCCGCGTTTTCTTATTACTGATGATTATTTTGCCAGTTTGGTGTGGTATGCACCGTATCCACCATACGCTGCACGACTTTAAAATCCATGTCCCTGCGACAAAATGGGTTTTCTACGGTGGCTCAGCAATCATTAGTGTAATTGCAATTATTGGTGTATTTACTCTGTAAATAATGCAATCACACATTATTTTAATAAAAGGTATGACAGCACATTGTCATACCTTTTCTTTTTTAGGGCTTAAAGCCTCGAATAAGTGATTCTAAACCAAACAAAAATGCTTCTGTTCCATCATCATTATCCATGATTTGAATAGCTTCTTTTAATAACAATGGCATCGCTCCGTCTTGTTCAACATCTCTCTCACCCATTGCTGCCAAATGTTCTTGCTGCTCAAGTACTGAACCTAATGTAAAGTGCCCCACTGCACTCACTGCGTAAAGGCCACTTTTTAATGAAAAACCGCTATCAATCATAAACTGCAATTGTTTTTCCACCGTGGCGTATTGCTCTGCACTAGGCCGCGTGCCTAAATGTACCTTTGCCCCATCACGGTAACTAAGTAAGGCTCGACGAAAACTTAGTGCATTATGGCGCAAGAACTCCTGCCACGTTTCACCTTCAACAGGTAATGGATGGTCATGATGTCGTTTTAACATTTCAACCGATAATGCATCCAACAATGTGCGCTTGTTCTTTACATGCCAATACAGTGTGGGTTGCTCAACCCCGAGCTTTTGAGCCAATTTTCGCGTTGTCAGTCCTTCCATTCCCACTTCATTCAGCAAATCTAGTGCAGCCGTAATAATGGTTTCTTTATCCAATCTTGCCATCGCTTTCCCCTTAATTTTCTATTGACACTCTATCACTGATAGGGATACATTCCAAATCTATCAATGATAGAGAAATGAATAATGAATAAATTTGCGATCACTGCATTAACGATCACCGCCCTTGATGCTATGGGGATCGGTTTGATCATGCCTGTTTTACCTGCCTTACTCCGCGAGTATGTGACGCTAGAAAACTTGGCAAATCATTACGGTATCTTGCTGGCTTTGTACTCCATCATGCAGGTATTTTTTGCCCCAATATTGGGCAGATGGTCTGATAAATTCGGTCGCAAGCCTATTTTGTTGATCTCCCTTGCAGGAGCCGTACTGGACTACAGTTTATTGGCTTTATCGAGCTCACTTTGGATGCTGTATTTAGGCCGTTTAATTTCAGGGATCACTGGCGCAACAGGCGCCGTAGCGGCTTCTGTTATTGCCGACAACACTGCCCCACAAGAACGCACTAAGTGGTTTGGGCGATTAGGCGCAGCATTTGGCGTGGGGTTAATCGCCGGCCCTGCGATTGGGGGCTTTGCAGGGCAATTTTCCCCACATTTACCTTTTGTTATTGCGGCTATTTTGAATGCGTGCTCTTTTGTCGTGATCTGGCTTATTTTTAAAAATAAAAATGCCATACAGAATGATCAAAATGAAACTGTAGAGCTGTCAGTTCCCTTCATACAGCTGATAAAACCCGTTATTTTGCTACTTTTTGTCTTTTTTATGGCACAGTTAATTGGTCAGATCCCTGCAACAACCTGGGTGCTATTTACCGAAAATCGCTTCCAATGGAATAGTGTGCAAGTTGGGTTATCTTTGGCTGGCTTAGGCGTTATGCATACCCTATTCCAAGCTTTTGTTGCTGGCGCCATTGCCAAAAAATTCAATGAAAAGGTAACAATCATTGTCGGCTTTGTCGCAGACGGAAGCGCATTTATTATTTTGTCATTACTCACCGAAGGTTGGATGATTTACCCTACATTAATCTTACTCGCCGGTGGTAGTATTGCATTACCAGCACTACAAGGGTTGATGTCAGCTCACGTCAATCACGCTAATCAAGGTAAATTACAAGGAGTATTAGTGAGTTTAACCAATGCCACAGGGGTAATTGGCCCATTACTATTTAGCGTTATTTTTGGCCAAACATTGCTGATATGGGACGGTTGGGTGTGGATGATTGGGGCTATGCTTTATGCGTTACTTATCGTCATTTATTTACTTTTTTGTGCTAAAAAAGCTTTAGAAACAAAAGAAATAAAACTATCGGCAGGCTAAATGTTAGGGTAACTCATTTAAATGCTATGATGCCTGAATAATCTTTGTTGTGAAAAGAACATTAAGAGAAAAACTCAATGACAACACCACCTAAAAAGCCAAGAACGAAACCTGCGGAAGAAAGGTTAGATGACCTGATGAATGCAGCGGAAAAACTCTTTCTTTCCAAAGGGTTTGTCAATACAACTGTCAGTGAAATTGTCATCGTTGCCGATGTCGCAAAAGGTACTTTTTATCACTACTTCCAATCCAAAAATGACATTATGGAAGCCTTACGCACACGCTACATGGACTGGTATTTAGGCTACATTCAATCTGCTTTAGATTCACAAAAAAGTGCCACTGCCAAGCTGAAATCGTGGTGTGAAAATAGCGTCAAATACTATGTTGAAAAACAAAATATTCACGACATGCTATTTCATGACGAATACCACGGCCGCAGTAATGATCATGAAACCCGTGCAGTTGAACAGATTAAAGCTATTTTAGCTTTTGGTGAGCAAAACAAAGCATGGCCAGAATTGCCACATGAATTGATGGCGACAATGATTTATCACTCCATGCATGCTGCTGTTGATAATTTAGCCAATAGTACTGAGTATGATCAACATACTCTGGGCGAGATCCTATACCAACGTTTCAGCCAACTCATCAAATAACACATTTAATACTGGGTTTTATTTTTCATCCGCAAAATTTTTGTATACCCAATAGGGTGGCAATCTTATTTTCTATTACTACAGCTCTATAATTTATGATGATTTCCCCCCTAACGGGGGGATTAAATCATGGTTAACACTAAGCAGGGTTTGGTTTTGGCAAACAAGCAGATACAAAGTAAAAAAGCCCACAAACCGCAATAAATAGCCCAACATAACCTAGGTTAAAGTGACCTAAATAACTGACAATCAGAGGGGTGATCCCACCGATAGAGGCAGCTGCGCTATTATAACCAACACCTAATATTGTTGCCTGCCCATTAGATTTGCCCATCAGTACCGCTGATAAATTACACAATATCATCGCTGAGTATGCGGACATAACAACTTGAGTAAAAAAGACTAGAAGCAAACTATCTATTTGTAATAAAAAATAAAGTGGCGCTGAAAACAACACCATCCCTTTAACGCCCATATCAAAAACAGATTTAGCCGAACTATACTTGTCTGTTAGCCAACCGCATATCATCATAAAAACTAGCAATAAACCGGATGAAAATATTTCATAATAATTTTTTATCTCATCTATCTTTAATTGTTGAATAATTAGTGAGGTTGACAAACTTTGAGAGTAAAAAGTGACAGTACCTGGAATGGTAAATAAGAACACCCAAAATACATGATACCAACTAAATATCGCTTTTTTATCTAACTCATTTTTATAATTAGGTAATTTAGCTCTAAACCAAAAGCTAATAAAAATATTAACCAAACCAATTAACAATGGAATTCTCCATCCAATTGACTGCATAGTATCTTCAGATAACGTATTCTTTAGTATGAAAACGATAGCTAATGATGCAATGACTCCACACAAAGAACTACCAACAATAATTGACGAAACTCTAGATCGAATATTTCCATCTAAATCCTTAAATAAATATGTAATTAGAGAAGGAAATTCACCTGCGAAGCTAAAAGAAAGAGCCAATTGTAAAATTAATATCACTAATGGCGTATAGTTCCCTAATAATTCAATGGGTAACAGTGCCATCATTAATGTTGCCGTACCGGTTATCAAGCTTGTTAATACTAGGGCTGACTTTTTTCCTACCGTATCAGCATAGCGACCGATAACATATCCGCCTAAAGGGCGGATTAAAAAACGTAATGCAAAGATACCCCATACTATTTCTGTCGCTTGAAAATAACCTAATTTAGTTAATTCAATACTTAAATAAGTAGATATAGCTGCAAAAACTGCAATATCATAGTATTCCAAAGCATTACCAGCAACTGCACCAAATCTAAATTTCCATTTCATTTTTGTCCCTTTTCTATTAATGACTTTCCTTGTAGCAAAATATTCTGGCCTTCAGGGATAACTAGCCAAAGACTCCAAACAAGCAAGGGTAATGCCATTTTCTTTTAATGCCTGAAATAAGCCGCTAGGTGAAGTATAAGAGCAACCTAATTTTTCCTTAATACGTTGAATACGTTTGTTTTCTGTCGCTTCTGAACAACCTTGGATATAACTGATTTCTTTTACACGACAATGTGATAATAACAATCGAATACTAATTATTTCTTTACGAGTAAAACGAATATTACCAAAACGCATATAAGGATGAATATCTAAAGGTTCAAGCTCTTGTTCACTAAGCTTATAAACTCTATTCTGTGGAAACTTAATTTCCTCGCGCAAGGGTAAAATAGCATAATTATCTTTGCCTTTTTTCCATGATTCATACGCAAAATCTATAATCGTTGGCCTACACTTATAAAGTGATATCATATCGTTGAGTGAAATTATCCTCCTAGAATTAATGGAGACAATGTCATACATGTTTCCATACTTCGCACAAAAATCAATTTTCAATTTTCTTTTTTTAGTTTTTGCTAATGTGTTTATAAAGCTTTCTGAGTAATTACTCCAGTATTGAATCCCTGGAGATAACCGTTCACTTAAACGTAAATCTAAATCAGCATTCCAATATATGAGCAGCCATTCGTAATTATTTGACATAATACTCACTTGCTTATTACTAAGATCAACTCTGGTTATGGACAAATCTATATCATTCCAATCAAAATACTTTGAAAAAAGGCTTGTTAAATTAGAACAGGATTTTTCTAATAAATTATTTTCTATATCCATACACTATCCTTAATTTGATTATTTTTTAAATTATTAGATTAAAATTAATACTTTTAAAAAACAGTATACTTATTAGCATCTGGAAGTTAATGAATTAAAGGCTCCACATCCCTACTCTCAATTTGGTTAATAATTCAATACGTTAAAATAGATATTTTAAATTAAGGGTAACTTACCAGAGACTCCAGACAAGCAAGGGTAATGCCATTTTCTTTTAATGCCTGAAATAAACCGCTAGGTGAAGTATAAGAGCAACCTAATTTTTCCTTAATACGTTGAATACGTTTATTTTCAGTCGCTTCCGAACAACCTTGGATATAACTAATTTCCTTTACCCGGCAATGTGATAATAGTAATCGGATAGTCATCATTTCTTTACGGGTAAAACGAATATTACCAAAACGCATGTAGTGGTGAGCATCTAAAATATCTCGGTTATTATCTTCAATTTTTTGAGATAAGCTTATGTCAGCCCTAAGTGGTAAAATAATATTTTCATTATCTTTCCAAGCATGTTGGGAGTAATCAGAAATAACTGCTCTTAATTTATAGAGTTCTAATAATTCATTACTTGTGAATTTTTTTCTTGAATTTATTGAGGTAATTTCATATATACCACCATATTGGGTACAAAAATCCACCTTCATTTCTTTCTTATCTGTTTTAGATAATGTTTTTTGGAATGCGGCAGAGTAATTATTCCAATATTGAATACCGGGGGTTAATCGTTCCTTTACTTTTTTATCTAGGTCATCATCCCAAAACATTAAAATCCACTCATAGTGATTTGAAATAACTTTTACCACGTTATTTGTTACATCCACTCTACTGTAAGTCACATCCATATCATTCCAATCGAAATATTTTAAAAACTTATCACCAAAACCAGAACAAGACAGTTCTAAGTGTTTATTTTCAATATTCATACATCCCCCTTAAATTTAAGCAGTTAATAACCTTTGTTTTTTATTCAATAAAAATGACGCAAATAGCGTTAACGAGCTCAATGAAACAAAAACACCCACCAAGGAAACATCAATGAGGACTAAGTAATTGATAATTAATGGCGTTAACCCACCTATAATCGTCGATGCAAGGTTATACCCCATACTTAACGTCGTAACTTGCCCATTGGCTGGTTTTGCCATCGCATAATTCCAATTGCATAACACCATCGCTGAAATAATAATAATTGACGATTGGGAGATAAGTACTAATGATAAAACCTTAGTAGACATTAGGTAATAAATAGGAATTGATAATATCGTAGCGAGCTTTACCCCTAAGTTAAACACCCGCTCAGAGTAGCTGTATTTATCTGTTAGCCAACCAACTATTGCCATTAAAACCAATAATAACGTTGATGATATCATTGAATATATGCTTTTAAATTCTTCGAGTTCTAGCTCCTTAAGTAAAAACGAAGATGAAAAATTTAAGGTATAAAAAACAACCGAACCAGGAATAACAATCAGTAAAATATTAAATGCCTTAAGCCAATCTATTCTTTGGCGCCCATCATATTCAATGGGTTGGTCTGGTAAGCGATAGCGAAACCAGAAACAGATCAGTATATTACCTAAACCTAATAGCAGTGGTATTCTCCATCCCACTCTTTGCATGGTTTCAGGGGTTAATATATTTTCAAGAATTAACACAATTCCTAACGAGCCAATAACGCCAACAACCGCACTTCCAGTTAACAACGCTGAAATTCGACCTCGTTCTTGGGGTTTAGAATCTTTATATAAATAGGTAGACAGTGATGGGCTTTCACCCGCAAAACTAAAAGATAGCAACATTTGAAGAAATAGGATGGCTAAAGGTGTATATATCCCTAATAATTCAATAGGCAGAAATGCCATACACAATGTGGCACTACCGGTAAGAATGCTGACCAAAATCATTGCCGGTTTTTTACCGACTTTATCCGCATAACGGCCAATTACATCCCCCCCTAATGGCCGAATAAGAAAACGTAAAGCAAAAATCCCCCACACCAGCTCCGTTGCTTGCTGATAACCTAGGCGGGTTAATTCTGCACTTAAATATGATGAAATTGCAGCAAAAATTGCAACATCATAAAATTCTAAGGTATGCCCTGCGACAGCACCAAAACGTAATTTCCATTTCATAAAATGATCCCATGTCCCTATAGAAAACCAATAGTTAAATTAATTAATAGGCATTAATTTTTCTAAACTTGTTAATGTAATGCCGTGACCTTCCATTACCGAAAAGCATTCCTTTTGAGAGACCATTTCACAGTTTAATTTTTTCTTGATGTTTTTAACTCTTATATATTCCACCTCTTCCGAACAGCCTTGAATACGGCTAATTTCCTTGATATTTCGGTGGGAAAGCAACAAGCGGATGGTTAATGCTTCTTTGTTTGAAAATGATAACTGACCAAAACGTATAAAATTAGGGGTTTCCTTACTTCTACAAATAATAGGTACAGGTTCATCTAATTCAATTTTTTGGCGTAACGGTAATGCCACCGTTTTATTTTCAGACCATTTTTCATATGCATAATCAGAAACTATTGAACGCCATTGATATAATGAAAGTAAGTACTCATATGAGACTTTATGGTTTCCATTGAGTGAAAATATCTCAAATAAATTATTGTACCTATTACAAATATCAATTTTTTTATTTCCTTTATCGAGTTTTGTTAATATTTTCTGGTATGCATCTGAATAATTACTCCAATATTGCACCCCAGAGAATAACCGTTCTTTTAATGATAAATCCATATCATGATGCCAATAAATTAACTGCCACTCATAATTACTAGATAATGTGTATATCTTTTCCTCATCAACATTAATAATCGTATAATGGATATCAATATCATTCCAATTAAAATAATTGCAAAGATCTAACTTTACTCTAGTGCTTATTTTTTCCATCTTATTGTTTTCTATATCCATAAAAATCACCTTATAGTTATTTAAATAAAAATAAAGATAATAAAAGCGTTTAACCCATATCTTTAGCACATAAAAATAAATATTCAAAGACCAAAATTTAAAGGGATTTAAAATTAAGAATTATTTTTTTATCTTGATATCTAAATTTAGTTCCAGCTAACTTAAATAATTTCAATTATATTTATATATTCACTATTGGAGATCGTATGAAACAAGATTGGCATTCAGCTGATATTATTGCAGCGATAAAGAAAAAAGGTTCTTCTCTTTCACAAATATCACGTTCAGCAGGGTTAAACTCATCAACATTAAATAACGCCTTGTCAAGACGTTGGCCTAAAGGAGAGCGTATTATTGCCGAGTTTTTGGGTGTTGCACCATCTGAAATTTGGCCATCGCGTTATAACGAAAAATAACATAAGAATAGTTTTCTTTATGCCAATAAAATATCAAGAAGATAAAGCGGGTAACTTTCTCTGTCTCCCGCTTATTATTCATTTTTAATTAAATAATAATTAATTTGAAAATTAACTTGATACTTTTAAACCAATTAACCCGGTAATAATCAAAGCAAGGCTTAACAAGCGGAACATATTTGCTGACTCACCAAGGAAAATAATCCCAACAATTGCTGTGCCCACAGCCCCAATCCCCGTCCAAATGGCATAAGCCGTGCCGACCGGTAAATCACGCATGGCGTAGGCTAATAGCCCCATACTCGCAATAATGGCGATAATGGTAATAATACTCGGCGTTAAACGGGTTAAGCCATGGCTATATTTTAGCCCTACAGCCCATACCACTTCTAATAAACCTGCAAATAAAAGGACGATCCAAGCCATGATTGCTTGCTCCCGTTAATTACTCGGGGTCGTCCCCATATTTAAATGACGTTGATTCAGGCCGTCCTGAATACGTATGATGTATGAATACATTATAAATATTCACAGACCCAGACTCAAGCAACGAAAAATAACAAATAAGCGCAAATCAACCATAAAACTTAACCTTTTTATACCGTTTTTTATTATTAAGCATCATAACCATCGCACTCAAAATTATACACATGTAAAGTAGATGTCTAATCTGGCAAGTTCATCGAGAAAATAGCATGAGTCTCAGAGACATCTTACTCGCCCTTTGTGTAGTCGTAATTTGGGGGGTTAACTTCGTTATCATTAAACTCGGCGTTACCGCACTTCCGCCGTTATTATTAGGCGCATTACGTTTCATGTTTGTAGCCTTTCCTGCTATTTTTATTTTCAAGCGCCCCAAAATTCCGTTCAAATTATTGCTTCTCTATGGGCTCACCATCAGCTTTGGTCAATTTGCCTTCTTATTTTGTGCGATTAGAGTGGGGATGCCAGCGGGGATTACCTCTGTTATCTTGCAATCTCAGGCCTTTTTTACCTTATTGCTCGGCGCAATGATTTTAAAAGAATCATTACAACCAACCCATTTTATTGGCATGTTTATCGCGATTGCAGGGCTAACGGTTTTAGCCAATGGCGCCACCGTCGGTGGGCTAGATGATATTCCATTACTCGGGTTAGTATTTACTTTAATTGCTGGTTTATCATGGGCTTGCGGCAACATTACCAATAGAATCATAATGAAACAGGAAGGTGCTGAGAAATGCAGTGCCCTATCATTGGTCAGTTGGAGCGCGCTGATCCCAATCATTCCCTTTTTGATTAGTTCATGGGTTTTAGAAGGTGAAGAAGCCATTGTTGAAGGGCTATCAGGCTTTAATTGGTCAGTCTTTGGTGTCATTATCTATTTAGCTTATTTATCAACATTTGTCGGCTATGGGCTTTGGGGAGTCCTGCTCGGCCGTTATGAAGCTTGGCGTGTTGCTCCTTTTTCATTGTTGGTTCCAGTCTTTGGTTTAAGCAGCAGTGCTTTATTCCTTGGAGAGCATATAAATGGCGTACAAGTTGCTGGCCTCGTTTTGATCATGTTTGGCCTAATTACCACGCTTTTTGGTAAAAAAATAATCCAACAATTAAGACGAGCCTAGTTAACTAATTAATAGTCGGGAGTTTTTTAGCTTCCGATTATTTTCTTTTCTTTAACCATTCTCGTATCAACAAAAACATCGTAACAGACATTATCACTAAAAAACATCAAAAACCCAGATAAAAAACCAATTCATCAAATAATCGCTAGCTCAAAACCAGATAAAATCCAATAAATAATCCTAAATTAGTGATACTGACAACAATTATTAAATTTATCTCAAATTTCAATTAGGTGTCTCGTTTTAGCTACTTTTTCTTTAACTTAACTATGGCTATATCTTCCTCAGTTTCACTTAAATAAATAACAAATATCATTCATTGAACAGATGGGGATGGCTATGGGTAAACAATTTATTTGGATTGTGCTCGCTCTGCTCGGTGCTTTTTCACTTGGCTACATCGCTTTATATCGTGGCGAACAAATCAATGCCTTGTGGATCGTTGTCGCTGCCGTATGTATTTATCTGATTGCATACCGCTATTACGGGCTTTTTATTGCTAAAAAAGTACTCCAAGTCGATGCAACTCGAATGACGCCTGCAATTCGTCATAATGATGGCTTAGATTACGTACCAACAGATAAAAAAGTATTATTTGGTCACCATTTTGCCGCTATCGCAGGCGCCGGCCCACTGGTTGGCCCTGTTCTTGCCGCGCAAATGGGCTATTTACCCGGTATGCTGTGGCTACTCGCTGGGGTTGTGCTAGCTGGTGCCGTACAAGATTTTATGGTGCTGTTTGTCTCAACACGTCGAGATGGCCGCTCACTGGGTGAATTAGTCAAAGAAGAAATGGGCAATACCGCAGGGGTGCTGGCTTTAATCGCTTGTTTTATGATTATGGTAATCATCTTAGCCGTACTTGCCATGATTGTCGTAAAAGCCCTCACTCATAGCCCATGGGGAACTTATACGGTTGCCTTTACTATTCCTTTAGCGATTTTTATGGGTATTTATACCCGTTATATCCGCCCAGGACGCATTGGTGAAGTTTCTATTATTGGGCTAGTTTTTCTTGTATTTGCAATTATCTCAGGGGGTTGGGTTGCTGAAAGCGAAACTTGGGCACCTTACTTTGACTATACAGGTGTTCAACTCACTTGGATGTTAGTCGGTTATGGCTTTGTTGCTGCCGTTTTGCCAGTTTGGCTATTACTCGCTCCCCGCGACTATCTATCAACCTTTTTAAAAATCGGGACTATCATTGGATTGGCAATTGGTATTTTAATTCTCAATCCAAACTTACAGATGCCATCGTTAACGAAATATATTGATGGTACAGGCCCAGTTTGGGCAGGTGATTTGTTTCCATTCTTATTTATTACGATTGCTTGTGGCGCCGTTTCTGGCTTCCATGCACTGATTTCATCAGGCACCACACCAAAAATGTTGGCTAATGAAAACCAAGCTTGCTTTATTGGCTATGGTGGCATGTTAATGGAATCTTTCGTAGCAATTATGGCATTGGTTGCCGCTTGTGTGATTGACCCGGGTGTTTATTTTGCCATGAATAGTCCCATGGCGATGTTAGCTCCCGCAGGTACGCAAGATGTGGTCGCCTCTGCGGCCCAAGTTGTCAGTAGTTGGGGCTTCCAAATCACTCCTGAGCAGCTCAACAGCATTGCGAATGACGTGGGTGAAACCAGTATTATTTCACGGGCAGGCGGTGCGCCAACACTGGCAGTTGGGATGGCGTATATTCTTCACGGTGCGCTTGGCGGCTTGATGAATGTGGCATTCTGGTACCACTTTGCCATATTATTTGAAGCATTATTTATTTTAACCGCGGTGGATGCAGGAACCCGAGCAGCACGTTTTATGCTACAAGATTTACTGGGAGTGGTGTCTCCATCTTTGAAACGTACGGATTCGCTACCCGCCAACTTGATAGCAACTGCACTGTGTGTGCTAGCTTGGGGTTATTTCCTCCACCAAGGCGTTGTCGACCCACTTGGTGGTATTAACACCTTGTGGCCATTGTTTGGTATCGCGAACCAAATGTTAGCAGGTATGGCATTAATGCTGTGTGCTGTGGTACTGTTCAAAATGAAGCGCCAAAGATATGCATGGGTCGCTTTAGTACCAACAGCATGGCTGTTAATCTGCACGATGACTGCAGGCTGGGAAAAAACCTTCAGTGAAGATGCCCGCGTCGGTTTCTTAGCTGTAGCAAATAAATTCCAAGCGATGATTGATAGCGGCAATATTCCTGTTCAATATACAGAGTCTCAATTAACTCAGTTAATTTTCAATAACCGCTTAGATGCAGGGTTAACTATTTTCTTTATGATTGTCGTGGTATTACTGGCTCTATTCTCCATCCGCACCGCGTTGAAGGCATTAAAATCTGACCAACCAACTGCGAATGAAGTACCATATGAACCCATGCCAGCCAACTATGAAGAAATCGTGGCAAATACCCGCCATCATTGATTTTCGCGGAAAAGCTTGTCACTGTTTAGGACATATACTCTTTCTCCAAAATAATTCACGTTGGAGCAAGGCGGCAAAGAAGATAATCCCTAGGAGCATACTCCAGTATGTGACTAGGGTTAGCGAATGAAGCCAACGCAGCAACAGCGTGAAGTATGAAGGAGAAAATAGGAGCATACATAACAGTATGTGACTAGGGTTAACAAGTGAAGCCAACACCGCTACAACACAAAATATGACGAGGATTTATGTTTGGAGAACTGGGAAAAGCGGCCCGCTACCTAGGCCAAGCGGCAAAAATGATGGTTGGCGTTCCCGATTACGACAACTATGTCGCTCATATGCAAAGAACACACCCTGACCAAACGCCTATGACCTATGAAGAATTTTTCAAAGAGCGTCAAGACGCACGTTACGGTGGCAAAGGTGGGTTTAAGTGCTGTTAATCACTTAAAATAGACAAAAAAAGCCGTGGTCGAGTACCACGGCTTTTTATTTTTAACGATTCAGTATAGGATCAACCGTTATTTTACGCGTGAAACATACTCACCTGAACGAGTATCAACACGGATAACTTCACCGATCTGAACAAACAGAGGAACCTTAACCACTGCGCCAGTGCTCAGTGTTGCAGGTTTACCACCTGTACCTGCGGTATCCCCTTTCAGGCCTGGGTCAGTATCGGTAATTTCTAACTCAACAAAGTTAGGTGGAGTTACCGCGATAGGACGGCCGTCCCACAGTGTTAAAATACATTCTGCTTGGTCAACTAACCATTTCGCGTTATCGCCAACGGTTTTTTCGTCCGCTGCTAACTGTTCAAAAGTTTCGTTGTTCATGAAATGCCAGAACTCACCGTCGTTGTATAGGTAAGTTAAGTTCATATCCATGACATCTGCACCTTCAACAGAGTCAGTAGACTTAAATGTTTTTTCCAACAGTTTGTTAGAAATCAGTTTACGGATACGCACACGTGCGAATGCTTGACCTTTACCCGGTTTGACGAATTCACTTTCTAAAACGACACAAGGCTCGCCATCTAACATGATTTTAAGACCTGAGCGGAATTCATTGGTACTATAAGTAGCCATGGTGATCCTCTAATTTATAAACTAAAAATGGCATAGCCAAAAAATGGTCGATATTGTAACTCAAAATACCTCATCCAGAGAAGTCTGGATACAACAACTTGCTGAAGCAATCACTAATCCAGATGAATTGCTGCAAATACTTAACCTAGAAAATCATCTTTTATCGAAAGAAGGCAGTGAGGCACGTAAATTATTTCCTTTACGCGTTCCAGTGCCCTTTATTTCCCGCATGAAAAAAGGTGATCCACTAGACCCTCTGCTATTGCAGGTATTAACTGCAAAAGCAGAGTTTGATATACATCCAGGTTTTTCTACTGACCCACTAGAAGAGCAGGATAATGAAATTCCAAGTTTACTGCATAAATACCACAACCGCGCATTACTGCTGGTAAAAGGTGGCTGCGCAGTCAACTGTCGCTACTGTTTTCGCCGGCATTTTCCTTACGAAGACAACAAAGGAAATAAAAATAACTGGTTGATGGCTGTGGATTATATAAAAAACCACACCGAACTCAATGAAATCATCTTCTCAGGTGGTGATCCGTTGATGGCAAAAGACCATGAACTTGATTGGCTCATCAGCCAATTAGAGGCGATTCCTCATATAAAACGCCTTAGAATTCATACTCGTTTGCCTGTGGTGATACCAGAACGCATTACAGATACGCTCTGTAAACGTCTTGCTAGCTCTAGGTTACAGGTCATTATGGTTACACACGTTAATCATGCTAACGAAATTGACGAGCCATTCACCAAGGCAATACAAAAACTAAAACTATCAGGTGTGACATTATTAAACCAAAGCGTATTACTGCGCCAAGTTAATGACAACGTGACGGCTCTGATGAATTTAAGTAATGCCTTATTTGATGCAGGTATTTTACCTTATTACTTACATGTATTAGATAAAGTTCAAGGCGCTGCGCACTTTTTAGTGAGTGATACCGAAGCTAGACAATTGATACAGCAATTACTGAGTAAGGTCTCTGGGTACCTTGTACCTAAGCTCGCTCGGGAAATAGGGGGAGAGCCAAGTAAAACACTGCTTGACCTTAACTTAAGACAGAACTAGAAAGCAAAACGCCCAAACAATTATTTGGGCGCTATGAATTCATTTTAGGGGCACTTATAAACTTGGCCAACCATTTTGCTATCTAATGGAATGAAGCTAGATAACACGGTTTCACTTGGACTTGATGCACCAAAAATCACGTTACCGCCCATCGCCGCTGCTTTATTACGTAAATCATTTGCTGCGCTGCGCATTGAGCTAGATTCATTGTTGACACCACTCAACCAGTTGCTTTGAGTCCCTGCAACCTGACCGAGAAGTTGGCAATCACTTCCAGGTTGATTCTCAACAAAACGAACTTGTGAGCCTGCCGCAGTCAAATTAGTTGTTGTTGAACAACCTGCTAAAAGCAATAATGCAGCAGCACCAAGCAAGACTTTAATTCGCATGTTTTCCCTCATTTTTCATTGTGTTTTTGCAGCTGGTTTGAAAATCTCTTTAGTTCCAATAGCCTACTAATTGAAATATCTAGGAGGTGATTAACATACAGCGTCATAATTGCCGCACATCACCAGCCGAATAGAGTCTACCACAAATTAATCAAGAACCTGCTCTATTCTTTGCTAATTCAAACCACTTACCTTACGTTAAATATAACCTGCGAAGCAACATTGACGCAAAAATAAATCATATAACGCATTAATTGTATCTTGTTTTGATATATTACCTTCATCAATAATTAATGGTTATTTATTAATTAAAAATCAATAAAAAAACCGGCACCGCTAGAAATATAACGATGCCGGTCTTATGGTGGGTAGCCCTAACCTAGTTAGTAACTACTTGAGCTTGATGTCGCCAACTGGCTTACATCATACCGCCCATTCCACCCATGCCGCCCATACCAGCAGCACCTAAGTCAGGTGCATCTGATTTTGGCAGATCAGTGATCATCGCTTCAGTTGTGATCATCAGACCTGCGATAGACGCTGCGAATTGCAGAGCAGAACGCGTTACTTTAGTTGGGTCTAAGATACCCATGTCGATCATATCGCCATAAGTGTCAGTCGCCGCGTTGTAACCTTCGTTACCTTTTGCTGCTTTCACGTTGTTAACAACAACAGAGGCTTCTTCACCTGCGTTAGTAACGATTTGACGCATTGGCGCTTCCATCGCACGCAGAGCAACACGAATACCTACGTTTTGTTCTTCGTTTTCACCAGTCAGTGCTTCCAGTTTCGCTGCAACGCGAACCAGTGCAGTACCACCACCAGCAACAACACCTTCTTCGACAGCGGCACGAGTTGCATGCAGAGCATCGTCAACACGAGCACGTTTTTCTTTCATTTCAACTTCAGTTGCTGCGCCCACTTTAATTACTGCGACACCGCCTGCTAATTTAGCAACGCGCTCTTGCAGTTTTTCACGGTCGTAATCTGAAGAAGATTCTTCGATTTGTTGACGAATTTGAGTAACACGGTTTGCAATCGCAGACTCTTCACCCACACCATCAATGATAGTGGTTGTGTCTTTGTTGATAACGATACGCTTTGCTTGACCTAAATCTTCTAATGTCGCTTTTTCTAACTCCATACCGATCTCTTCAGAGATAACAGTACCATTGGTCAGAATTGCGATATCTTGTAGCATTGCTTTACGACGGTCACCGAAGCCGGGTGCTTTAACCGCTGCAACTTTAACAATACCACGCATGGTGTTAACAACCAGAGTTGCCAGTGCTTCACCTTCAACATCTTCAGCGATGATTAACAGTGGTTTGCTTGCCTTAGCAACGCCTTCTAATACTGGCAGTAATTCACGGATGTTAGAAACTTTTTTGTCAACTAACAGGATGAATGGGTTTTCTAACTCAACAGCACCTGTTTCTGGTTTGTTGATGAAGTAAGGAGACAAGTAACCGCGGTCAAATTGCATACCTTCAACCACATCCAGCTCGTCTTCCAGACCAGTACCTTCTTCAACCGTGATAACGCCTTCTTTACCGACTTTATCCATCGCTTCCGCAATTAATTTACCCACGGTTTCGTCGGAGTTTGCAGAAATCGTACCAACCTGTGCGATTGATTTAGTGTCTGAACAAGGAACAGACAGTGCTTTCAGTTCTTCAACAGCAGCAAGAACTGCTTTGTCGATACCGCGTTTCAGGTCCATTGGGTTCATACCCGCAGCAACCGCTTTTAAGCCTTCAGTAATGATAGCTTGAGCAAGTACAGTTGCCGTTGTGGTACCGTCACCTGCAGCGTCGTTAGCTTTAGAAGCAACTTCTTTCACCATTTGTGCGCCCATGTTTTCGAATTTGTCTTCTAATTCGATTTCACGTGCAACTGAAACACCATCTTTGGTGATAACTGGTGAGCCAAAAGATTTATCTAAAACTACGTTACGGCCTTTAGGACCTAAAGTCACTTTTACTGCGTCTGCCAGAACATTCACACCACGAAGCATTTTCGTACGTGCATCACTACCAAATTTAACGTCTTTAGCTGCCATTATCTCTTTCCTTCAAATTCTTTTCGTTCGTTGAGAAGTTTTAAGTGAAAATTACGCTTCAACAATTGCCAGAATGTCACTTTCGGACATAATCAGGACTTCTTCATTGTCGATTTTTTCAGCTTTCACGCCATAACCATCGTTAAAGATTACGATATCGCCAACTTTCACATCCAGTGCTTTGATTTCACCATTTTCGAGGATGCGGCCGTTGCCAACTGCAAGAACTTCACCACGAGTTGATTTGCTTGCAGCAGTACCCGTCAGAACGATCCCGCCTGCAGATTTTGATTCAACTTCTTTACGTTTAACGATAACACGGTCATGCAATGGACGAATTTTCATTAATAGTTCTCCTATAAATAAAGTCCATACTAGGTAAAAGGACGATACCAGCATGTCTTAAATAAACTAGTACCATGTTTGAGCAGATTGGGGCGAAGAAGAGGGACTTCAAGGGGGGAGATAAAAAATTTTTCATTTTTATCTCCCCATAAATAGGATGGTTTTATGGTTTAGGGCGATCGTCTTTATCTGACGAATCTGTTTTATCTGAATTATCGATTGTAAAAGAAGGATCGTCTTGCTTACGTTGGAATTCCCCCTCAAAAGTATCGCCACGTTGAAAGCCGCCATTTCCCGTTTGGTTAAAACCAGCACCTGGTTGGTAGAAACGAATATGAGGAATTAAGCGCATTACAATAAGCTTTTGAATTGGCGGTAGTAATAACAGTAAACCAATAAAATCCGTAAAGAACCCAGGCACAATCAACAAGAAACCCGCTAAGACCAATGCAACGCTCTTGATCATTTCAGCTGCAGGGCTTTCACCTGATGCTAACTTTTGTTGGATTTGCAGTACATTTTTCATACCTTGATTTTTCACAAGTGACACACCTAAGCAGGATGTCAAAACGACTAAAATTAACGTCATTAAAACACCAACTTCAGATGCAACCCGCACAAAAATGACGGATTCAATGTAAACGAGAATACATATCAGAATGAGTGGTAACCAGCGCACAAGTTCTCCTTTATTTCAATAAGCTATCGATTATTTTACGCCCCTAGGGAAACCTTTGTGAACTGCATCTAAGAGACAACTATCAATATTCGCTTTTTTCTTTAGTATAGCCATAATAATTGGGGCAGATATAACGCTTTTCAACTCACGGATTTTTTTCATTAATGGTACTTATCTGTGATGAATATCACACAACGTGAAATCTGTTGCATAAATCAAACTATATAGTGATCTAGGTTCAAGGCAATAGATGATTAAAAGCATATCATCTACCCATAAATCAGTAGATCATAATGCTGACAACGTAGTAGACGGTGTTAATTGCTTGTAAAGTTTTACTTTGCAATATTAATCACCTGTGAATTTTGTTTTACGAAGTATCGATTTTTAAAGCGCATAAACGGACAGTAACTGTAATCTAATTAAGAAGGTTCTCATGTCAAACAATACTCGTATCGAAGAAGACCTGTTAGGTAAAAAAGAAGTTCCAGCTGATGCCTATTATGGTGTTCATACTCTGCGTGCGATTGAAAACTTTTATATCAGCGACCGCACCATTAACGATGTCCCAGAATTTATTCGTGGCATGGTTATGGTTAAAAAAGCGGCGGCTTTAGCCAACAAAGAACAGCACACTATTCCACGTAATATCGCGGATACCATCATCAAAGCGTGTGACGTTGTTCTAAATGAAGGCAAATGCATGGACCAATTCCCGGTTGACGTATTCCAAGGTGGTGCGGGCACATCACTGAACATGAATACCAACGAGGTTCTAGCAAACATCGGTCTTGAACTGATGGGTCATAAAAAAGGTGAGTATGAATTCTTAAATCCAAATGACCACCTGAACAAAAGTCAATCCACTAACGATGCATACCCTACAGGGTTCCGTATCGCAGTGTATAATTCTATATTGAAGTTAATTGAGTCTGTTGAATACCTGAAAAAAGGCTTTGAAGCTAAAGCTGAAGAATACAAAGACATTCTGAAAATGGGTCGTACCCAGCTGCAGGATGCCGTTCCAATGACTGTCGGCCAAGAATTCCATGCTTTCGCTACTCTCTTAAAAGAAGAAGAGAAAAACTTAAAACGCAGCATTGAATTACTGCTCGAAGTTAACTTGGGCGCAACTGCTATTGGTACAGGCCTGAATACTGCTCCTGGTTACTCAGAACTTGCAGTTAAAAAATTAGCAGAAGTAACTGGTTTACCATGCGTTCCAGCAGAAGACTTAATCGAAGCAACCTCTGACTGTGGTGCTTACATCACTGTTCATGCAGGCTTAAAACGTCTAGCGATGAAACTGTCTAAAATTTGTAACGACTTACGTCTGCTATCTTCAGGTCCTCGTGCTGGCCTTAAAGAAATCAACTTACCTGAGTTACAAGCTGGTTCGTCTATCATGCCAGCAAAAGTTAACCCTGTTATTCCTGAAGTCGTCAACCAAGCATGTTTCAAAGTTATTGGTAATGATATCTGTGTAACGATGGCTGCTGAAGCAGGTCAATTACAATTAAATGTAATGGAACCAGCGATTGGCCAAGCGATGTTCGAGTCTATCTCTCTGATGAGCAACGCATGTCGTAACCTGCAAGAAAAATGCATTAGCGGCATTACTGTGAACAAAGAAATCTGTGAAGCATTTGTATTTAACTCCATCGGTATCGTCACTTATCTGAACCCATTCATTGGTCACCATAATGGTGATATCGTGGGTAAAATCTGTGCTGAAACCGGTAAGAGCGTACGCGAAGTTGTTTTAGAACGCGGTTTACTGACTGAAGCAGAACTGGATGATATTTTCTCTGTTGAGAACTTAAAACACCCAGCTTATAAAGCAAAACGCTTTGATGACTAAAAATTTATGTTTATCATAAATAATACTTAAAAATAAAGGCACGCCTCTCAACAGAAAGCGTGCCTTTTTTGATTAATACACACACAAATAATTAACATAACAGTTTCATAATTTTAATTTTCATTTTGTCGAGGAGTAAACACTATGTTAGCCGTAGAATTTATTATTGTTCTGCTGGCCATCTTTTTGGGGGCCCGTTTAGGTGGGATAGGTATCGGCTTTGCCGGTGGCCTTGGTGTACTGGTACTCGCAGCTATTGGCGTAAAACCAGGAACCATTCCATTTGACGTTATCTCAATTATCATGGCTGTTATTGCCGCTATCTCTGCAATGCAAATTGCTGGAGGTCTGGACTATTTAGTTGCCCAAACCGAAAAATTACTGCGTCGTAATCCTAAGTACATCACCATCCTTGCACCTATTGTTACCTACTTTCTGACACTTTTCGCAGGGACAGGTAATATCTCGTTAGCAACACTGCCTGTTATTGCAGAAGTCGCTAAAGAACAGGGAGTGAAACCTTGTCGTCCATTATCGACTGCGGTCGTTGCAGCACAGATAGGTATTACAGCATCACCAATTTCTGCGGCAGTGGTTTACATGGCATCCGTCATGGAAAATCCAGCAATGGTGGGTGCAGGTAACACAGTCAGCTATATTTCGCTTCTAAGTGTTCTATTACCTGCGACATTCCTTGCTATCATTTTGATGTCATTCATCATCTCTTGGACGTTTAACTCTAAATTATCTGATGACCCTATCTACCAAAAACGTTTAGCTGAAGGTTTAGTTGAACTGCGTGGTAGCCAAGTTAAAGAAATCAAAGCGGGAGCTAAGTCTTCTGTACTGCTGTTCTTGCTTGGGGTTGTTGGCGTTGTCTGCTATGCCATCATTAACAGCCCAAGCTTAGGGATTGTTGAAACACCATTAATGAACACCACAAATGCAATTTTGATTATCATGCTGACTGTGGCGACATTAATCACTATTTTCTGCCGTGTAAATACTGATGCTATCTTGAACTCAAGTACCTTTAAAGCAGGTATGAGCGCATGTATTTGTATTTTAGGTGTGGCTTGGTTAGGTGATACTTTCGTACAGCACAACATTGACTGGATCAAAGAAACTGCGGGGGATTTAATTCATGAACATTCTTGGATGTTAGCAGTTATATTCTTCTTCTGCTCCGCTTTACTATACTCACAAGCCGCAACAGCGAAAGCTCTGATGCCAATGGCATTAGCGCTGAATGTTAGCCCATTAACTGCTATCGCATCATTCTCTGCGGTTTCTGGCCTATTTATTCTGCCTACCTACCCAACACTGGTTGCAGCAGTACAGATGGATGACACAGGGACAACGCGTATTGGCCGATTCGTCTTTAACCACCCATTCTTTATTCCAGGCACTATCGCTGTCGCATTAGCTGTTTCATTCGGCTTCTTATTTGGCGGTATGATCCTATAGTTTATATTAATTACAATTAATCTTATACAGGCCCGTGCAAATAGCACGGGTTCTTTATACCTACCTATAACATATTATTTTTGTTATCCCATATAAAGTCACGTAGGCAATTATAAAAATACAATAACCATTTAGATAAAAAACTCAAACTTTTTTTTAATAATATGCATTTAAATATATTACTTTAGATTATAAACAAATCAAAATAAGAATTTTTCTAATAATATATATTAAGGCTATAAATATAATTGTAACAAATAATGACTACAATTACGCAATAATAAGTTATCTCGTTTTTTTCCTTACAATTACCAGGTGGAATATAAATTCAATAATAAAATAAAAATAAATAAAAATTAGAATAAAGTTCTGATATTTATTCTTGAGCAGATGGTAATGCTAAGTCATCTTTCTTGACACATGAATTGAAGGCACCAAAGATAGAAATAATCTATCAAAAATTTAAAATCAATCCGCCATAAATATTGGTAATCATTAACTCATCCTTATTTAATAACACCCGAAAAATCTGATAATGATAATTTAATTACTCGGAGTAATACGAATTAAATATCAAGAACTTTTCAATAGCAAAAATAATTTATTTTAACAAGATTTATATATTTGGAGGAGGTATGCTAAATACTCAACGAAATAAAAACACAAATGTAACCGTTTATATTGGAACCTTTTTAAAGCACCGCAGAAAAGTGGTTGGTTTAACTGGTGCACAATTAGCTTCTCGCCTAAGAATCAGCCAGCAGCAAGTTTCCCGTTATGAAAGAGGTAAAAATGCCATTACTATCCAAGGTCTTTTGGACATTTTACAAGCTCTCGAATTGCGAAAACATGACATCGATGACTTTATGAAAAAAGTCTTTCAGTATTACTATATCGATGCAGCGTTAGAAGCTAAATTGATCAATTAAAGCCCGATATAAACCCATGAAGTTCGTTCCAGGGGGGTTCTTCCCCCTCCTGTGTGCTTAAAACTCCCCACTTTAAAATACCCATTCAATTTCTTATTTGATTTTATTTCACCTCAGAAACGGCGCCTCATGATAGCACTGCAAACCGCTATAATTCACAATTGAACATTGTTATGATGGAGAAAAATCAGACATTATTGTGATGGAGTTAACAATGCCTATCCAACGTGAAATTATTTTAAGTCATGCGTTAAATCAATTGGAAATCCAAGGGTTATCCGCATCTACAGAAAATTTACTCAGCGAAATTGAATCTGATTTCTCTACTATTCGGCAGTTTTGGCCAGACGATGAAGCTCTTGTTTATGATTGCTTGCGCTATCATAGCCAGCAAATTGAAGTATGGCAGCGCCAAACCTTGCTAGATGAATCCCTAAACCCGCAACAAAAATTAATGGCTCGTTACCAACAATTGTCTGAAAAAGTCAGTGAAGGGCGTTTTCCGGGCTGTTTATTCATTTCTGCATGTAATTATTATCCAGATGCAGAACACCCTATCCACCAATTAAGCCGCCTACAAAAAGATAATTCGTTTCATTTCACAAAAAGCCTATTAGATGAGCTAGATATTGAAGACTCGGAATTAGTTGCTAACCAAATGGAATTAGTGCTCGAAGGCTGTTTAAACCGCTTATTAGTACAAAGGGACATTCAAGATGTCGAGATTGCACAACACCTTTCTGAGGATATCCTGACAATCGCACTGTGCCGTAAAAAAGGAGCGTTAAGCTAAAAAACCAATTAACGCATACTAAACACACACCTTTTGTTGAAAAAGAAAACACTCAGTAAAAAAAAGTGTTTTTTTATTAAAAATGCATTGACGCAAACGGCTGAATACGGTTTAATGCGCCCCGTTGCCCGGATAGCTCAGTCGGTAGAGCAGGGGATTGAAAATCCCCGTGTCCTTGGTTCGATTCCGAGTCCGGGCACCACTATTTAAAGAACCCGCCCAAAAGGCGGGTTTTTGCTTTTGTATTTTCAAACACTCATACTTAGCTAACTAGGCTAAAGACACGGAATGGCCTTTACTCTCCTCTAAACACCTATTTCTCTATACTCTCTGTTTGCAAGCTATGAGTAATAAGCCTATAAACAGAATATAGATATAAAAATAACCACAAGCCAAAGTTAATTAACTTAACTTATGCCAAATAATTAGGGAGGAACAGGAAAAAACCAAACGCTAGGGCTTATAACTAGATTATTATTCTCACCCTTTTCTCATTTCATCCATTAAACGGCCATTAATCACTCTTATTACGTGTATTTGCTGGCCTATTGTTTCATTTAGGAACCTAAAAATAAGTTTTTATATTAATAGTTATTCAAATAAACCATTAAAAAACCATAATATCATTTTTTATTCCCATCTATTGAGCTAAAAAAATAATCAAATACAATATTAAACAATAAATAATAATAATTTGTAATGAGAATGTAACCAAGCCTTAATGCAATAAAGTCAACTAAACCTTACCGAGCAATTCACAGCCAATGCTTAACATACTGTTAAATAATAAAAATAGCTCTCAAAAATAAAAAGAAAAAACTATATGTTTAAAATAAGACTCTGCATATGAATCTGAAATAAGTGACTTAATATTATTTTTAATTAAGGAATACCTTATATTCTAAAATTTTATTTTTGCCATAATTTACTCTTAAAGATAAACATAGTTTTATGAATCAATGATACTAGGGTCAAGTTTCCACATGAAAAAGAAAAAAAATACAACTTATTATATCAGCCAGCTAGTTGGTAAATGCCTACAAGAATACCGACAAGAGTTAGGTGTTAGCGGTGAGAGCATTGCAAAAGAGCTAGGTATTAGCCAACAGCAATTATCCCGTTATGAACGAGGTGAAAATGCATTAACCGTAGATGTATTGTTTAAATTTATTCTTATACTCGGTATTAACTTCCCAGATTTTTACCATAGGCTATTCTATATCGTTAGCCATCATCCTAAACTTTCACACCATATCACTAATTTAAATGGTTTTGGTTGGGAATTAGATGATTTGAAAGACTATTATAATTCAGCAATTGTCTAACCTTTGGCATAAAGAAATATTGTTTAATTTGTTTATTTTATATTATTATGAAAATTATGGAGTTTGCCTATAATCGATGAGAACAGCACTATGCCTACCCCTTCTCCGACTGCATTTTCAAGGATAACTCGCACATCAGGACGCACAAACAGCATACTCACTGTCGCCTTCCCTCTGTTGTTTATCCTAATAGCAACATTATTTTGGAGCGCAGAACGCATTGTCCAACAAGAAACTAAGCGGTTAGAAGTCGATTTTAGGTCACTAATAGGCTATATCAATGAGCAAGAGAAATTTTTAAGATCGTTAAATAAGCAAAACCAAGACCTATCAGAGCTAGTTGAAAGCCGAACTTATGCAATACAAGAGCAATCACTACCAACCAAACTATCATTACACCTACTCGAAGGTAAAGAATCTTTAGTCGCAATGCCATTCACGCTAGCTTGTGATAAAAGTTTAGAATGCACCAAAGTGCCCAGCATATTATTTTCTCTGGGGGCTTATTTAGCTGATTATTATTCTACGTTTTGGGGGGGATCCTATTTCCCAGCAGCCGCTGTATTTTTTGTCAATGAGCACGACCAAATTAGTATTAGTGTGCCTTCTGTTGGCACTGTGTTAGGAAATGAATCGATATCTCCAAATTTATATTATTCCGTTATTGATAACGTCAGGAAAAATTTACCTGCTATCCATGCCCAGTTTTCAGAATCGCAACCAACTGACTTAAAACAAATTATTTGGCTACGCCCAGTGCCTTTTGATAATATTCTCATCGGGATTATTCCAGCCGGTTTTGATGAACATTTATGGCAAAATGCTCATATTTCCCCTAAAAATATTTATGCGGTCAGTATGTTAAGCCAAGCTAGGTTAAGTGTGCTGGAACGAATGTTAAACCCCACACTCACACATCAATTTTGGCTAATTCATACAAAATATGGTCAGTTACTTGGCACAACCCAAGCGCCTGAGGAAGAAGCATTAGAAGGTATTTTTTATACCAAAGATGGCCTAGTTCTTAAGCTTTCATCTAAAACTGACGAATGGACTGGATATTATAGAATTAGTTATGCTGCTTTTTTTGAAGACAACCTGTGGTTTCCTATCAGCTTAGTTATTGCACTTTTCTTTAGTTTATTTTGTGGATGGGGATACCACCGCTGGTACCAGCGAAAAATCTTACAACCTGCAATAGACTCCCAACAAGCCATTTTAGAAAATGAAGCATTCAACCAAGCGCTTATCGCAACAACACCTATCGGCTTATGTGTAATAGATAAAGAAACCCAGCAGTTACGCTTCGCGAATGAGTTAGCTCGTTACTGGCTAAAAATAACCAATACAGCCCCCCCCCACGACTCAAATGAATATAATGAATTACTCATCAAGGTTCTTTCTGACACAGAACACGTTAAAACAACTTTAAAATCAGGGGAGCATGTCCTCTATGTTGTGAGTACAGCAACTTATTACCAACAGCGTCCTGTTATTTTATGTGCATTTACTGATATTACCATCCAAGCAGAAACTGAAAAACAACTTGATGATGCTAAGCGGCTTGCAGAAGAAGCCAACCGAGCTAAATCAACATTTTTAGCAACAATGAGCCATGAAATACGAACCCCACTTTATGGCCTAATCGGCACGTTAGAATTACTCGCAAATACTTCTCTTTCATCTCAACAAGCTCATTTTATTGAGAGAATATCAACAACGTCCCAATTACTTATGCAATTAATTGGCGATATTTTAGATATTAGTAAAATAGAAGCTAATCAAATTCAAATCCATAATCAGCCATTTGATTTATTAGAGTTAGTACAACAAACTGTTCAACTATATCAAGGTATTGCTCAGCAAAAAGGGTTACTCCTATTTGCTACTATTGACCCAAGTGTACAAGCAAATAGAATTGGTGACTCTGCTAGACTGCAACAAATCTTAGGTAATTTACTCAGTAATGCAATTAAATTTACCCACAAGGGTACGGTTACTATTGAACTTAAAAGAAGTAATAATAATATATTAATACGTGTCAGTGATACCGGTGTTGGAATTAGCCCTGAACAACAAATAAAATTATTTGAGCCATTTTATCAAGCTCATTCAGAAATTCATGCCTATGGCGGTACTGGCTTAGGCCTATTTATTTGCTCTAAACTTATCAAATTGATGGATGGGCAAATAAGCTTACAAAGTGAAACTGGGGTTGGTAGCTCGTTTCTCGTAACACTACCTTTAGCTCTCGATATACAGCAACCACATTGGCTGCCGCTAAAAAACACCAATATATGGTTACAAACCCCAAACCCATTATTGACTGAAAATATAACGCAATGGCTAAAACGGTGGGGGGCTAATGTTTATTTCACAGAAAATAGCCTCCCCATAGATACCTCATCCGTTATTGCTGTCGGCATATTAATTCCATCGTTTCCTCTGCCGACTCATTGGGATGGACAACAATGGGTAAGCCCTGAGATGAATTTTCGACTATCCGAATTAAATCAGCAGTTATTCTTACTACAAAATAATAAAGAACAGTTACCCCTTATTTGTCCAACATCTCGTATACAAACTCATATGCATAAATATCCGCTTCGCGTTTTAATTGCTGAAGATAACCCCATTAACCAAGTTGTTCTACAAGAGCAGCTTGAATTACTCGGTTGTAAGGTATTTATTGCCAATGATGGTGAAGAAGCATTGGTAATTTGGGATAACGAAATTGTCGATATCATCCTTACAGACGTTAATATGCCTTATCGTAATGGTTATGAGCTTGCACAACAGCTACGCAGTGAAGGCGAAACATGTCCAATTATTGGTGTTACTGCGAATGGATTAAAAGAAGAAGAAGAGCGATGTCTAGAATCTGGAATGGATTCATGGCTTGTAAAACCTATAGAGCTAGAAACCTTAATTCAATTATTCAACCGTTTATTCCCGATTTACTCCTCCTCAACTTTAGAAACGGCAACCCTAAAAATGATTAACCCACTAAATGGAGAGGATAGAGAAAAAATTATTCATCATTTTATTACCGATATTGCTCAATTTTGCCGAGCTGTCGAAGATAATAATACTGATGAAATAAAACAGTTATCCCACCGTATCCGTGGCGCATTAATTAGTGTTGAACAACGTGAATTAGCTAATGAGCTTCGTGAGTTTGAGGCAACATTAGATTCACAGGCATCAACACACATTGATACTCAGGTTAACCAGAATATTTGCAATCAATTAGCTAATTGGATAAAAAAAATCAGTCAAATAAATGGTGTGTAAGGCAATAACTGATTAACGCTTGATTATTATCAACACCCAATTTACGCATTGCGGCATTTTTCTGTAAGCTGATAGTTTTATCACTGCGGTTTAATTGCTTAGCAATATCAACAATAGGCTTACCTTGAACAAAAAGTCGCAATACCTCAAGTTCACGAGGTGATAATGTCTTTACCCTATCATTTAATGTTATCGCATTACGGCTTTTTAATGTCGTTGTCATATCTGCAACAGGAATACGATATTGGCGGCCTTGCCCCGCTAATGTGATAGCCTTCATCAGGTCGCTTAATGGTGCCTCTTTTGACACCACCGCGCTCACCCCTGAATCATATAACATTTGTATAATCATTGGGTTAGAAACCATCGTTAATACAATCACAGCAATATTTGGGTATTGACGACGTAAAAATTGAATATAATTCTGGCCATCGCTAGATTGGGTATTATTAGGCATCATATAATCAGTTACGATCACATCAACCTCATTTTTTTTCAAAAAAGAAAATAGTTCAGCATCCTGAGTGTAGGCACCTAAAATTTCTAAATTCATTGATTGAGAAAGTGTATCTTTCAAACCTGAAAGCACAATGGGATGATCATCAACTAATACTAATTTGAGTTTTTTCATTTAATAATACTCAGCATCAGAATATGTATATTCAATATAACACCATAGAAAAAATGTCAATTAACACTCTTAATATGAAACAACAACTCGAACTGTTTTAGAAAACGGACCTGAAGCGATGGTGCTACCTGCTATCTTGCTTAATGTCGCAGTAAAAGGGACACTAATCGGTGATTGTGGCATGATTTCGCCAATACTGTAACTTTCATTATAGTTAATATCAGTTGAATTACGGGTTAATAGTGTTTGTAATCCATTACCCATATCAAGATATTTTCCGCCTAGCACCGTATTATTATTTGGTTCAAAACGAACTGATATATTCAGCCCTGTTTCGCAGTCCTGTGGCACTGACATACCTAAATTAAAAGTTCGGCTAACCACATCTCCCGCATTCATTTGTTTAGGTGAAATCGTGTCAAAGTTTACACTCCCCCCATTAGAAGCCGTAATATTCACCGCCGGCGCAGGGCAGAGTAAGGTTAAGTTACCTTTAATTCGCACATAAGTTGGTCCGCCTAAATCCTTGCCTAAATAATCCACATGAGTTCCTAATAAAAATAACCCAGTATCAAAAGGTTTAAGAGCATTAGCCCCCTTATAAACATAGAAGTTATACATGAAAGCAATATTACGTGTAATTCCTGTCTCTGGTTGACTCCAATACCCTAAATAAATATTTGGAACAGTTGGATTAGTTATCGTTACTGGATTAGGCGATGAAATTGCATTTTGTTGTGTCACACTGACACCACTATTAATCAACAATGTTTTAATTGCATTCGGCATTGTATTTTTAAAGTAAACAGCATTAGTTGTACTTGATGAACCAGTAAACTCACATCTCATTGATATATATGAGCTCATTGCTGATGTCAATAAGGTACCATTTGGAATTGAAGCACTACTATTTGCAATATCAAAGGTTAATTCTTGTTCTATAGATGTAGCTCCTGAACTCGGTACACAATTATTAACTGCAGCTACTGATTGAAAACTTAGCAAAAATAAAGATAATATAGCGAATGCATTTATTTTTTTCAAAATTAACATAACTTACCTCTTATCCTTTTCATTTGACAAGGAACAAGTTGTATTACATGTATATTTCAATAAGTTTGGTGTTCCATAATCATCAATATAAGTCACAATCATTTTTGGTGATTTCACTTGTTTATCTGATAGTAAATATGTTGCATTGCTATTTGGCTTCACAACAATTTCTTTAAAATCAGGAACTTTAGATTCATTATCATTAACATTAATCACAACAATGTGATAGGGAGTCGGGTTAGTTAATTTTAATGATTTTCCCACTTTCTCCGCTTTCAACTCTTTTTGCCAATCATTATTAGGGTATTTTTTCAATTCACTCGGGCGATAAAATAATTTAAAACGTGATTGAATAACAATTTCAACTGCATTTTCTAGCTTAGTTTTCGGTGGAATACCCAAGACATTAAAATAAAATAATGACTCTTGGTTGTTCGGTATTTTCACATCATTTTTTGATAAACTAATTCTAACCTGCTTCTTTTGATTTGCTTCAACACGTTGTAATAAAGGCAAAGCAATCAGTGGTTCTGAAATTTTTTCGCCATTTTCATTTTCGATCCATGACTGGACTAAATAAGGATCTTTTTTATCAATATTTTCAATCACAACGCTAACACCTTTACTTGCTTCATCATAAATAACGCGAGTACGGTCAACAGAAATTGATGCATGTGTGTATGTGCTAATTAAAATTAAAGCACTCATTATTAATTTAAGTTTTTTCATAATTTTCTATTCTTTATTACAGGTTATGTTTTTACTGGTTAAATGAGTTTGTTTACCTAGCATAATTCGACATGACTGGTCACCACTCCATTTAACTATTAATTGTTGGTCTGGCTGGAAGCCCGTTAAATAAACTTGCCCTTCCTCTGCAATCATTCCCAATACATTTTTATTATCAGAGCCATAAACTAAAGCACCAAATGGAGGCGTATTGCCGTCAGGGAATTTAATTGTGACTAACGCTTTTTCACCTACTAATGTATTGAGTTTTGAATAACCAACCGCACCATCAGTTAAATTTGATTCAATCACGCTGTCATCAATGCTGACATTGTCTGGTACATTATTAAGATCCACATACTGGGTCGACCTATAATAGGTTGGAACATTACTAATTGCGGCTAAACCAAACCCATTCGTGACTGATTCATTTTTATTAATTGATACCCCTTTAGCCTTATCTGTATCAATAACCATACGAGCTTGGTTATCATAAACTCGTCGGTGTAAGACTGGGCCTTGACTGGTAATGGTCAAAGAGCCGTCTAGAGAACCACTTAATGTATGGTAGTCTTCGCCATAGGAACCCGTTAGTTGTGCAGTACCATATTGCGTATCACGATAAACGGATGCATTCATTGTTGCATTTTCAAAAAAGTCTTTACTTGATAAACCTAAACTAACGTTATTATCATTAATTTTAGAGTTGTAATTAATATTACTATTATATTTCTTATCAATATCATTATAAGAACTAAAGTATTGAATCCGTGAATTTCTTTCACCACCAAATGGGACGCTTAACGAAAGGTATGCTTGCTTAGAGCGCTTACCTTTTACGTAACTACTTTCACCGACCGATAATGATAAAATCGCATTATTTATAAAACTTGTGTTAATTGTTTTATTAAACGATAAATTAAGAGTATTGTTATTTTTTGATTCTTTCCAATAACTTTCCCGCGAGTAACTTAAACTTATATCAGCCTGTATATCAGGGAGTTGTTGTGTAAAAGAAGTCGTAAATACATTTTTCTGCCGATAATGTGGTGTTAACGGAGTTTCTTTTAAACTAATATAGTCATTCACTGACATAAAGCCTTCGTTAGAAAACTGATACCCTGTTAAATCCAGTCGACTCGAATTTGAAAAACGTTTTGCATAATTAATACGGTAACTTTCACCAGTATGTAAAAAGATATCCTGTAGTTGGTTTCTCGACTGTGTAATATCAAAAGATATTGCACCAAAGCGTTCCATATTTACCCCAACACCCGCATTATAGGCATGGTATTCATCATTAGAGGTTGCGAAAACACCACCAAAAATAGACAAATTGTTGAGGATCCCCCAAGAGGCTTCAGTTGATATAAAATCATCATTAATGTTTTTATATCCCATTGGGTCTAACCGACCTGCATTTAGTTTATATTGCACCATGCCTGGGCGTGTTAAAAATGGAATATTAGTCGAGGAAACTTGGTACTCACGTATAGAGCCGTCTTCCTCTGTAATTTTAACATCAAGAGCCCCCGATAAAGAGGAACTTAAATTATCAATTGAAAAAGGCCCTGGTGCCACTTTCATTTGATTCAAGATACGTCCATTTTGCGAGATAGTAACCGTCGCATTACTTGTCGCGGTTCCTGTGACACTCGGTGCATACCCTCTTAGAGAAGCCGGTAACATGTTCTCATCAGTAAAGACACTAACACCGTTAAAACGTACAGAATCAAATACATTGCTTACTGTATAATATTTACCCGCAAAAAATTTTGCAGATAAGCTAGGTAAATCTGTAAATAAATAAGTTTGTACCCATTTAAAATTATCATTTTTATTATCATTAAAATCTTTTTGGTATTGATAATTACTGCGGACACGCCAACGCCCTACATTCGCACCAACAGAACCGAATGAGCTAAAATTATTAATATCTCGAGTATTCTTATATTTAATATAGTTTTCAACAAGGTTGTAATCCAAGACGAGCGCATTAACCCCAACTTCCCGCTGCATAGGCGGAACCCAATTGTCATCAGAATACTGAAAGTAAGCTTGAGGTATTGAAAGCATTAACTCTTGCTTTTCATCATCGAATCTAGCCTGAATGTTTTGATCCTGTGATGTAAGATCATAACACTGACCATTTCCCCATGTAGGCACTTCTTTAATAAAATCTTCTTTTAACCCAATAACTTCTACTAAGCTTCTAGAAATACAAGGTTGTATCTTTTCATCTTTTTTTAAAAAATTTATTTGATCAAAATAATTAATTCTTCGACCATTTACCGATACATTAGAAAAATAAGAACCTTCACTAATTTTATTTTTCTCAAATGCACTTAGATCTATATTAGTATTACCCAAAATAGATAATGCGTCTTCATTAAATTGAACAGAATCCGCATTAACACAGTAAGTGTAAAACAATAAACTAGATACTAAACTAGTCACTATGTTTTTATTAAAATTGTTCTTTTTCATTAGCCGCAATATTCTATAATGGATTTATTGAATGAACTCATATAACTGAAAATGCTGTGAAGCAATTGCTATACACAGCATAATCAGCAAATATAAGATTTATTGTTTTTTTAATATTTTTATATTAATACTTATTGGTAATCTAAAACGTAAGCGACTGTAGATTTAACAGAACCGGCTGTAGCTGCACCTAATGCCTGCATACGAGCAGATAAATTAATAACATTTGTCCCTGCATTTAAGCTTTGCTCAACAGTATCATTTGTTTTTAAATTTGTTCCACTTGCATTTTGGAATAACACACCAACATTGGTAGCAGTACCAGTATTTGCCCATAAGGTGCCTGCAGCATCCATTTGGCCCGTGAATTTAACTGTTACCTTAGAATAATCAGTACCACTTGCAGTAGGGTCCAAAATACAATCTGTTAATTCTAATGTAAAATCAACATTTGGACCTTGTGAACCAGCTGTTTGTAATGATGCCGCTGGAACAGAACCTAATTGAACTTCTTTATTAACAGAAGAAGGTGCAATAGTACAAGCACCAGTATTCACTGTACCATTAAATTCAATAGTACCACTTCCTACATCCGCAGCGAATGAAGTTGATGCAGCAGTGAATGTTAATGCGATAATTGAAGATGCTAATAGCGTCTTTTTCATTTTAAACCCTTATTTCATGATATTATTAATATATACTAAGGAAATACCTTAGTTGGTACACAGCCATACCAATAGTATTATTGATATAACTAGAATTCAGTTAACTTTATTCATATCATTATTTTAATGACTTGAGATGTCCGATAACATGTGAAGTAATATAACTACTAACATGAACCGTAAATATAAGGAGATCCTTAAAACAAGCACTAACCTTCGTTTTTTTTATTTTTTGAATAAAAACCATGACTCAATAATGAATTATATTCAGAGGTCCAGCTATTTGATTGTTCTATATCTTCAAGGAAATAATGAACACTGACTTTAAGGAAGTCTGCAATCATAACTAATGAATCGATATCTATTCTGTTAATACCTCGTTCATAGCGAGAAAACTGTTGTTGACTAACATTCAAAGCCATTGCCACTTCAGTTCCCGTTAGCCCATACTCCCTTCTAAGCTTCTTTATTCTGCTCCCTACTATTTTGGCAATAGGATATCTAGCTGCCATTTTTATTTCCTTTCTGAAAAATACAAAGTAGATACTGAATAACATAAGAATAACTAACTGCGAGCAATACTAATTAAATAAAATAAAAATAACAAACTCACATACGAGTAATAAATAAAACCAAACATTAATTTTATTTATTAAAATCTCTGATTTTTGACTATTAATATATGATTTACCCTTAATATAAGTAAGGTTTATGAAACATTATCTAGCGAACTCGTCATTTTTCGGGTAAACACCATCACTAAATATAGTTACTTATCTCATATATTTTAAAAATACAGTTTTTTTATCTAAAAAATCTTCAATGTAAAATGTTATTAATTAACCTGACGTTAACATTTTCTTTTTAATGGAATTTTATATCCCCAAGATAGAGTGAAACATACATCTATAAAATAATAAGACTTAAAGCTATAAATGACTAAATTGATTGAAAGCATGAAAACAAAAAAGCCCATCATATTCAATATGATGAGCTTTCATGAAATAAAATGAGGTAACGTTAACGGTATGAAAATAATACATTTACAGTATTACTAAATTGTCCTGATTTAATTGGATCATTACTTTTATTCGATAATTCAGCAGTATATTGGTAGTTTCCAGGTCGTTGCTGAGAAATTTGACCTTTATAGTAATACTGGTCAAAGTTGATTTCCTGTCCTAAATTTTTATCCGTAATTGCAATTTGTAACCCATTGTCAAACATCAAATATTTTTTATTCACAACACCACTGTTACTTTGAAAAGCCACGCTAACTTCAAGTGCCGCTTCACAAGTAGAAATAGGCGTTAACGTGATATTAAAATTCTCTTTAACCGTTTTACCATTATTGAATTGCTCAGGAGTAAGCTCTTTAAAATCAACGACTTTATCGCTCATTGTTACTATCGGAGTGGGACAATAATTAACTAACTTCCCAACTAGACGGATAGTATATAAGTCTCCTATACGTTTCCCTACTCCATCTGTATGATAACCAATAACAAAATTTCCTGTATCAAAAGATTTTAGCTCACCATATCCTCTTTTTAGCGTAAACACATGCCATAACCCAATATTTTGCGTACCTACCCCCCAATAACCTACTTCTAAACGCGGTGTGTTCGGTGCCGTGATCTCAACAACCTTGCTAAGGCTATAAGAATGTTGATAAACCTGAATACCACTAGATAAGAGATATGCCTTAGTCTGGGCTGGCGTTTGGTTATAAAACCAAATCGTTCTATCAGCTACAGACCCCGAAAAATTACATTCCCATGCCATCATCGAGCGTCCACTGCCTAACTCAGTGCCTGTAGGAATAGGACCAGGAGTTGTATTCATATCAATCGATATCAAAGGTAGAGGAAACCAGGCATTCCCGCTGCCAGGTTTACAATTTACCCCCGCATAAGACGACGCTCCTGAGAGTAATAATAAAGACCCTAATATGCCTTTAATCAGTCTTTTCTTGTGATCTTTTTTTGTATGATTAAAGCTTTTCATTTATTTTTTCGCCTGTGGTAATAACTGGCAAGATTGTGATGAATCACATTGGTATTTATTAAATTTTAATCCGCCAAAGTCATCAATATAAGCAACCTCAAAACTGTTTAAAGATGCGTTTTTTAATGTGACAACTGCATCACTGAAAGGCGCAACAACAGTTTCTGGAAATTGGTTATCCTTGCTTCTATCCACATTAATATTCGTAACAATAATATTAAATGGTGTTGGATTAGTTAATTTTAAGCTTCCCCCTTGCTTAGCGACTTTAAGATCCTGTTGAAAATCTTTATCGGCAGATAATGGGTAATTAATTCCTTTTGGGCGATAGAACAGTTTCAACCGTGATTGGATGGTAAACTGCACCACATTCGCTTCTTTGCCTTGTGGTGGGATTCCAAGAACATTGAAATATAATAAACTTTCTCTATCTTGCGGTAAGGTGTTCAGCCCTTCCATATGCGTAATTTTAATTTGTTTTTTCTGTAGCGGCCCTATTTTCTGTAAAAAGGGTAGTGCCACTAAAGAGTTTGTTAATTTATCGCCTTTGGCGGTTTCTATCCATGTCTGCGCTAAAAATGATGATGTTTTATCTTGGTTATCAACAACTACACTCGTACCGCCATCCGCTTGATTCAAAATAATACGAGTCCGGTCAAGCCCTAATACTGCGTGGGCTTGCGTCATTACGCCAGATAATAAAACAACCGAAATTACCTTTTTAAAGAATGTCATTTTTCACCCATTTTTTCGTTATTTTACTGATTGCACATGATGGCATCACTGCTTTTTACCAGAATACTGTCGGCAGAGAAGCTGCATGACTTTCCTTCTCCCCAGTTGATACTTAACTGGTCGCCCATATTTAACCCTGTTAAGTAAACAATACCGGATTCTGCAATGATCCCAGAAACTTTATTATTCGAGGTATTTGTCACCACTGCGCCTAGTGGTGGGTATTGGCCATTCGCCAATTTAATCCGTGAAATTAATGATTTGCCGATGTCAGCATCCATTTTGATATAACCAATAGCGCCATCCGTCAGTGCCGTTTCTAAAACGTTATCTTCAACGTTAACAGTATCCGGCAAGTTGTTAACATCCACTTTATATTCCATATTGTAATAAGTCGGTACATTACTGATGGTCGCTAACCCAAGGTCATTGGTGATGGCATGGCTATTTTCAATGATGACACCTTTCGCTTTAGGGACATCAACCACTAAGCGAGATTGGTCACGATATGTTAATCGATGCGCGGAAATACCATGTTGAGTCGCTGTGATTGAACCACTCACCATAATACTCGCTGAATTCATTGAGTCGGATAATGCCCCACTCATTTGCAACTGCCCTGTATCACCACTGTGTGAAATAAACGCATTCACACTTCCTTGAGATAAACCGTCTTGAGTTGATGCTGTCAGGTTATAGTTTGTATCTTTATTCACATAATTACTGTAGTTGACATTATTAGTATAGCGCTTATCTTGATCACTATAAGAAGCAAAGTAAGAGATTGAGGCATTTTGGCTTTCAGTCTGTAATGGCCGACTTACCGATAAATAAATTTGATTATCTGTTTTATCACGGGAGTTACGCGATTGATTTAAAGATAAAGAAACGCTCCCTCCTTTCATAATTCCTTCATCAAAGAATTTATTTAATCCAATGCTAAAATAGTTATTTTGTTTGCCGTTCCAATAGGTTTTGCGTGATGCTGTAATATTCGCACTCGCATTCATAAAATGTAATTGCTGTGCATATGACAGTGAAAATACATGTTTATCTTTATCCAATTCACCTTGCGAGTTATCACTAAAGTTCTTTTCAACAAAATTAGATAATGAATTAAATGTACGGTCAGCAAAGCGGTAACCAGTTAAAGTTAATTGCCCATCAATACTCGGTAAATTTTTAGCGTAATTAATACGATAGCTCTTTCCTGTTTCTCTTGTACCCACATCGGCATATGATTGAGTTACATCAACAGAAAGAGCACCTAAGAAACCTAAGTTTTGACCAACACCAAGGTTGATTGCTCGATATTGATTGTTTGATGTAGCAACCAAGCCACCAAACACTGAAGTGTTGTTGAGAACCCCGATAGAACTTTCAACTGTTATAAAATTCTTATCGATATTTTCATTATTTTCTGGCGAAAGTTGCCCTAAATTCATGGTATAGCGCACTTGGCCTTTACGGGTCAAAAATGGAATATTCGTGGTAGTGTATTGGAACCTGGTTTCTTTACCATTATCTTCAATCACAGTAACATCAATTGTACCCATCACAGACTGGCTCAAATCTTTAATAACAAAAGGCCCTGCGGGTACTTTAATTTGGCTAATAATTCGCCCATTTTGAGATAAAGTCACGGTCGCATTCGATGCTGCAACACCAGTTATTTGCGGTGCATACCCTCGGAGGTTAGGTGGCATCATACTTTCGTCAGTAAAGACACTGATCCCTTTAAAGCGTACACTATCAAACAAATCAGATTTAATATAAATCTCGCCGACAAATAATTTTGCCGATAAACTCGCCATATCTCTGAATGCATAAATTTGCTCCCATTCAAAGCGGCTTTTTTTATCATTACTGCTGTCAACTAGCTTATTTTCATATTGATAATTCGCACGTAAACGCCACTCAGCAAGGTTAGCACCCACATTACCAAATGCGCTGAGGTTATTACGATTACCAGAATCTTTTCGGTAAAAATTATTATCACTAACCGTATAATCTAAAATTAAACCAGCAATACCGTAGTCACGTAGCTCAGGACTAATCCAAGATGAATACACCGCTACAAGGTATTTTTGTGGAATAGAGATTGTCAGAACTTGATCGCTGTCATTAAAATCGACAGTGACATTTTTATCCAACGCACTAATATTGATACAATGGTCTTCTTCCGAAGATAGTAATATTTCTTTTGCATCTTCAGTTAATGGAAAGCGTTTAATAACACTCGCTGTAATACAAGGTTCAATTATTCCATCATGGCTAATAAATTTAATTTTTTCGCCACGTAAAATTCTCTTTCCATTTAAAACAATATCTGTTTCATACAAACCTTCACTAAAGTTATTTTTTTCAAAATAGCTTAAGTCAATATTATCATCAACAGATAAATTCAGTGCATTTATATTAAATGTTTCTGCATTAGAGTATCCACCACATACAAGAAGTGAAATGATATAACAAATATTTTTTTTCTTAAAATACATGATTTCACTCTTTTAATTAAAAAATGCAGAGAAAATGCTTTACGCCAAAACGGCGTAAAGCAATTAGCAAGTAAATAAAGATGATATTACTCGTAGCTTAATACATAGTTCGCAACAGAATTAATACTACCGGCTGTCGCTGCACCTGTTGATTCTACTTGGGCAGATAAAATAATTGTTGTTTCTGCTTCTTTTAATTTTTGCTCTAAAACATCACCAGGTTTGATTGCTTTTCCATCATTATTAAAGAATGCTACGGCAATATTATCTGCACTACCTGTATTTGCCCATAAAGTTGATTTAGTTGCATCTGGTTGTCCATTAAATGCAATTTTAACTTTAGAATAAGGCGTTCCTGGTGTACCTGAATCTAACTGGCAATCTTGTAATTTTAATTCAAAAGCATTTAGTGGACCTGTTTTACCTGCAGCTCCTAAGTTTGCAGCTGAAATACTACCTAATTGAACTTCTTTATTTATATCTGAAGGTGCGATAGTACATGCACCACTATTAACTGTACCTTTAAATGTAATTTTACCTGAACCAGCATCCGCAGCCATTGTAGAAATAGAAGTTGTTGTTAGTGCCAAGAAAACTGCGATTAATGTTTTATTCATCTTGCGTACCTTATTAGTTAATAATTAATTTCTAGGGATTTATTTAATTTCTGAACGAGATGAATAATACTCAGCATTCGAGTTAAACGATACAACTGAAATGTGTATTTAACTTGTAGAGTGTAACCAAACATAACCACCATAACTAATTGAAATTTAATAAATAATGAATTTACCCCCTTCCAATTTAAAGTTAAAATCCTGATGGTCACATAAAAAAACACGAATAACCCAGAATTAAAAGCTGAAAGATTAAAAATAAAAGGAGTTAAATGTTGATATAAATAAAAACAAAAGAATTTAAATAAAAAAAAGAAAAAACACAAACTAAAACATCATAAATACTCTTAAAATGCACTTATAGAGACATTTATTTACATCCATTCAAGGTTCTGTTACCAATTCAATAAAAAATAAAGTATCAATCCATCCACATATAAATAAATCATTTATAAAACAATAAGCTAAATTATTATTAAATATTTCAATACACCCTCTTTTATAATTTACTTTAAGCTATTTTCGCAAAAAAACTCGTTCATCCTCTTTTTTATGTGAAAATAAAAGTAAAAAATCAATTAATAGAATGAGATACTGACATTTTATCTTAATCATAAAAAAAGCTGCCTTAATAAGCAGCTTTTTTAGTTTTATATAAAGAAAATAAACTGTACTTAACTTCCCGGCGTGAAATAAATTGGTGAGCCAGGGCCGACAGGGATGCCCAACACAAATACCCAGACAATAAAGAATAATGACCAGCCGATCAGGAAAATAATTGAATATGGCAACATCATTGAAACTAATGTTCCTATTCCTGCATCCTTCTTATATTTCACAACAATCGCCATAATTAAGCCAAAGTAACTCATCATCGGCGTAATAATGTTCGTGACCGAGTCACCGATACGATACGCGGCTTGAATAGTTTCTGGCGCGTAGCCCGCCAACATCAACATAGGTACGAAGATAGGTGCTGTGACAGCCCATTGTGCGGATGCAGAGCCAATCATTAAGTTAATAAATGCGCAGATAAGAATAAAGCCAATAAACAGTACACCACCATGAAGGTCAATACTATTTAAGAAGTTGGCACCTTTAACCGCAATAACTTGCCCGATGTTTGTCCAACCAAAGAAAGCCACAAATTGCGCAGCAAAGAAAATAATAACCAAATATAAGCCAAGCGTGCTCATTGCGCCAGCCATTGCATCCACGATATCCTTATCAGAGCGCATGGTTTTAGCAATATAGCCATACACAATACCGGGGACAGCAAAGAAGACAAAAATAAAGACCACTATCCCTTTTAAGAACGGCGAGTTACTCACTAACCCAGTGTCTTGGTTACGTAATATTCCATTTTCTGGTACTACCATTAACGCCAAAAGTGCTGCCAATCCCCAAAAAGTCACAGATGCCCAAAATAAGGCTTTTTTCTCTAACGGAGTGACATTTGCCGAGGCATAGAGGCTATTTTCATCATCATCTACTGCACCGCCGGTGTATGGGCCAAGTTGTGGCTCAACAATTTTTTCAGTGATCAAATAACCTAAAATAGTGATTAAAAACGTACTGGCAAACATAAAGTACCAGTTTGCTTCTGCACCCACGATATAAGTTGGATCAATGATTTGTGCGGCTTGTTGAGTGATACCCGACAATAACGGGTCAACCGTGCCTAATAATAAGTTTGCTGAATAACCTCCGGAAACACCAGCAAATGCCGCAGCAAGGCCGGCTAAAGGGTGACGACCTAATGAATGAAAAATGATAGCTGCGAGCGGAATAAGTACCACATAACCTAACTCTGCCGCGGTATTTGACATGATCCCAGCAAACACGATCGCCATTGTGGTTAATTTTCGAGGGGCTTTGGTGACAACCAAACGCATGGCAGCGGAAAGTAAACCTGCTCGTTCAGCAATCCCCACCCCTAATAATGCGACGAGTACCGTTCCTAACGGTGCAAAGCCTGTAAAATTAGTGACGACATTCGCAATAATTTTTCGGATCCCTTCGGCATCCAATAAACTCACAATATGAATAATACCATCTTCTGCGCGCCCTTTTGCACCTTCGGGACGAGGGTCTGGCACGCTGACACCGAAGTACTGACCAATTGCCGAGGAAACTAATAAAATCGCAATTAAAATAATAAATAAAATAACAGGATGTGGTAGAGCATTGCCTAGCCACTCAACCGTTCTTAAAAAACGGCTTCCCTCTTGCTTTTTTTGTTCCATATTTTCTCCTTATAAACAAGAAAAACGGACATTACACAATGTTTTTGCTTTTTGCTATTTACAAATAGATAATTTTAAATTAACAAAATACACACAAATCAGACATAAAATTCAACATAATTAGGACTAACTCCATTTTATCAGCTATTAATATTATTAATTTAGCTAAAGAAGATAATTACAACCAAAATAGTTTTAGTAAATTAATTTCGATAAGTGTGGTCAACATAACAATTTTTATATTATCTATGGCTTTTTTTCGTCATTTATCACTAATTAAATATCATTTTCTAGCGGTTTTATTTTATATAAATCTGAAAACCCTTATTTATCAATACTCGATAAAACCTTACTTATAACTCGGAATAACAAACCTAATAAAGCATAATATGCCAACTTTATTTACACTGTCATGGAAGGTTATAATGTCAGAAAATTAACTCATGGAACCTCTATAATGTCAGTTATCGACCTTTGGGCTGAACGCCACATACAAGAAGCACTAAGCAGAGGAGAACTTACAAATTTAGCAGGGGAAGGTAAAGCTTTGCAGCTTGAAGATGATAGCCTGGTTCCGCCTGAACTCAGGGCTGGATATCGGATATTGAAAAATTCAGGTTATTTACCCGCAGAATTACAGCAAAGAAAAGATGCACTGACACTTAGCCACATGTTACAAAGCCTATCAGTGGATGACCCAAATTATACATCAATGAGTAAACAGCTGGCTTTGCTTGAATTAAAGCTCAAGCAAGCCAATGTCAATACCGATTTTTTACATGGTAATTATGCAGATTCAATTTCTGAACAAATAAATAATAAACCAAATAGCAAATAGCAAATAGCAAATAGCAAATAAACTTATGTCAAATAGTAACCGAGTAAATATACGAGTAATTTGCCATTTTCTATAGTTTCTTAACACTTTTTTAAGAAAGCTCCGCAATAATCATATTAAGACTATTTCCCCCTATATTTATGTGAACATCTCAGTATTATCAACCTCGACTTTATTATTAATAGACAAGGGATAAAGATGGAACAGAAACAATATTCTAGTAAATGGCAAAAACGTTTTGATTTCTTTGATAAGTATGGTGCACCTAATACACCTGAATTCAAAGCAGCGTTAAAAGCCGCCTCTTTCGGTGAGCGTATTCTCATTAACATGAACATTTTTGCTTTCTTCTTCGGTATTATTTATTTCCTGATTTTAGGACTTTGGAAAAAAGGGTTAGTGATGCTTGGTATCACTATTGGGGTTGGTCTGGTTTTGAATATTATTGATTTTATGATTGGTGGAACTATCCCAAATGCAGTTTATACCGGGGTATCTGTCGGTATGTCCGCAATGTGGGCAATGATTGCTAACTATGCTTATTATATTAAAGAAACCAAAGGATTGGATAATTGGAATCCGTTTGAAGGGATCCGAATGCTTTAAGTGACGATCAAATCAAAGTTGGCTGCTGGCAAGGCAGCTAATTTTTACCGTAAAATAAAATTTAGAATAAATAGCTACTCTAAATTAACACTCTGCAAACGATATTCATTCGGCGTTTTGCCATAAAATTGGCGAAATGCGTGACTAAATGAGGAATGTGAGTCATAACCCACTGCTAATGCAATTTGTTCTATTGATGTGTTGGTTAATAACAAGCTCCCTGCCGCTTCCATACGTTTTTGTAATAAAAATTGCATCGCAGTTAATTGTGCTTCTGCCTTTATTTTTCGTTGAAGCGTACTCACTGACATACAAAAAGCGGTCGCCATATCTTCACAACTAATAGGATGATGTAAACGCAGCTCCACCCATTGAGAAACTTCATCAATCCATTTTTTTTCAGGTTTTAACTGGGCCAATAACAAACGGGCAACAGTAAAATTATGTTCGGGAGCTTGTGGAAAACTTTGCAGCCAATTCAAAAGACCGACTGCGGCAGGTGTCAGAGTAAATTCCGTCATTTTTTCACTTAATGCCCATTGTGCTGTGGCTGGCATTTCTAATACATAATTTTGATTGCCTACCTGTCCACTAAAAGCGTGATTAACACTTGGCGGGATCACCATCCCCTTGCCTGCATTGAGTAAAAAATGCTGGCGATACATATTGATTTCCATTTGCCCAGATAACGACAGAATAACTTGCCACTGCCCATCATGTTGATGAGAAATGACTTCGTTCGAATATTGGCGAAAATGAAGCTCAGGTAATCGCAAAGGGTTATACTCCCACAGTCAATGAATAGTAAGAGTATAGGGCTATTGGCAGCAATATAGCTATAGAAGAAGTGACCAGCCTATTTAGTAAATTCATCAAAATAGAAGTATTTCAGCGGTTCCATTTGCTGGTGAAGAACACGCATAACAAAGATATCGTTGGTTCTATGTCGATAAAAAATGACATGCTTAGAATGATTATAACGTCTAATTCCCACTGAAATTTCCGCACACTCCAGTCCTATCAAAGGATTGGAGCTAAGCATTTCTAATACGCAATGTAAACTTTTTGTATACTCATCCGCTTTCCTGACACCAAAATTGATTAAAGTATATTCAAATATTCCTTCAAAATCTTTAGCGGCTAAGTTAGAAAGTTTATACATTATGTGCATTCTTCACTTTCTTGGCGATATCGTGGAGTGTTAATGATGATTCACCGCTTTTTTCACCGGCATCAATTAGCATCTTTAATGCTGCCGTTTGTTTTTCTTGAGCTTCAAGTAAACGCAGTGCGGAGCGAACGACTTCACTTGTAGAGCCATACCTTCCAGACGAAATCAGTTGATTTACAAATTCATCTAATTGCGCTCCGATTGTCACACTTGTGGTACGAGCCATAGGATCACCTTTGTGTTAATTATTAACACAAATATTTTAGTGGGTTATCGCTATAAAATCAATCCATGTAGTCATTAGGCTAGAAGCGCACCATTCGGCAAAGGTAAGTTAAACTCTGCAAGGACAATTGCCCCTGTTTCATCGGGAGCCCCGGTAATTAATACTTCAGATTTGATCCCCGCGATTCGCTTAACCTCAAAATTGCACACGCATAACACCTGCTTACCAATCAAATCTTCTGGCGTATAATTGACGGTGATCTGTGCGCTTGAGCACTTGATACCCAATTCACCTAGGTCGACTTCCATCACATAAGCTGGTTTTTTGGCTTTACTGTTAATTTGTGCACTAACAATGGTACCCACACGCATTTCAACACGGGTAAAATCGTCCCATTCAATAATTTTCATAAATCTATTCCTGAATTAAATCACTTATGTGTAATAAGTTAACATACAACAGATTTTGCATTTTATCGCCAGAACGTCATTTTATGTAGCCAGACCACCACGGGTTAGGAAGATAGGCAAAAAATAGCCCTCATTAGAAATTGAGGGCAAAAGATACAAGACAGGAAATAGGTTGAAATAAAAATTTCTTGTTAATTACATTGTTGAAAATGTATTCATAATGATCCCACCAGAGATAATTAATCCCATCGCAAATACCGCTGGAAAATCCGGTTTTTGTTTATATAAAATCATAGAAACTAAAGTTACACCGACAATACCAAACCCACACCACAGTGAATACGCCACACCGACGGGGATATAACCCATTGCACGAGTTAAGGCAAAATAGCATAAACAATAAGCAATAATAACTAATACCGATGGACCTAATTTGCTAAAGCTATTAGTCTTTTTAATCATTGAGGTGCCCGTTATTTCAGAGCCAATAGAAAGCGCTAACCATAAAAATCCAGTAAACATAATATTCCCCTTAGCGTTGATTTAATGAGCAGTGTTATTTTTTGCGGATATTAATGAAGACTCAGTTTCATCTTTCGATGATTCTGTTTCTTCTGGGTCATCTGAGCCCATCTTGGAGAATAGATTCATGATCACAATACCACTTGCAATCACCACCATTCCAATTATGGCCGCAGTATCTGGATGTTGACCATAAAACAACATGCCCAGCGTAGAAACCATTAAAATTCCTGTACCTGACCATGTAGCATAAGCTAAACCAACTGGAATATATTTTACTGCGCGAGAGAGTGAGTAATAACAAATAACATACAACACAACGATTAATGCCAATAATAATGATTTGGTCATGCCTTCACTGTTATCAAACATTTTTAAGGTCGATGTGGCTGAGGTTTCAGAAATAATAACCGCCAGCATCCAAAGCCATGACTTTGCTTTAGGGGACATAGATAATACTCCTACGATAAATAGAAAGATTAAAATTAATTTTTAATTTGATTAAATAGCTTTATTTTTTAAGAGACTTTAAATAATCGATTGCTGAATCCGTTAATTTATTTTCATTCGCACAGTACCCCCTAGGGTTATTCATTACTTCTTTTAAAGTAATATAGCGACTTGGGTGTTCATTATTTATTTCAGGTTTTAAACATTCAGAAAGTTCATTCGTTGATATTTTCTTTTCTATTTCATTTAATGAATCGAAATGAATACCTAACTTGATAGCCTTACTAATATTTTCTTTAATCAGACGATTATAATTTTCATTTTTATTTAAACCTAAAACCTGACTTAATTCACTTTCAGGGCAGCAATGGTATTTCAATGCCAATATAGGCATGTTTTGTGATAAGGCACACAAGACTAATTCACTTTCTTCACTGGCAAACAAACCATTGGCTATCTCACCAACTACTTTTGCATCAATAAAAGGTAAAAACAGGCTGTCATAATGACTTAACCCATTTATTGATAAGGTGTGTTTATTTATAACACTTCCCAGTTCAGCCCATTTTTCAACTTGGGAAGACTGAAGCATGGATGCGGTGGCATAAAAGGAAAAAGCCACAGACTCTAGCTGTGCCAGCCTTTGGTAAATGGCTTGCTGGTACCCCTCAACTGGCGATAGCACAACCAAAACTTGTCGCTTTAACTGACGTAAAACTTGCTGCACAATTTGTTCAATCAGTTTTTCGTTCATTTTGCCACCATCCCTTAACCCGCGATGAATACGCTATCGTTATTACGTAATCCCGCAGCATTCGCCTCATCAGTATCGATATGAAACTCAAGGGAAAATCGCTCATCAACCCTCACGACAACCTCATCGAACACCAAGCGACGCTCACCTTCTGTACGGATATTCACTTTTTGCCCATTCACCACATTTAAGGCTCTCGCATCCATCACACTCATATGAATATGGCGCTGAGCACAAATGACTTGTGATTCAAGATTGACATGCCCTGCGGGGCCAATCAGTAAAGCATTGCCTGAACCTGCCATGTCACCAGACTCTCTTACCGGCGCTTTTATACCAAGGGCAAAGCAGTCGGCCTTAGACACTTCGAGCTGCGTTTTTGGGCGAACGGGTCCCAATACTCTGACTTTGCTAATCGACCCTTTTGGCCCCACCACCATGACGCATTCTTTCGCAGCAAATTGCCCCGGCTGTTTTAAATCTTTGAATGGCGTTAGCTGATAACCTTGGCCAAACAAGGCTTCAACGTCCTGCTGTGAAAGATGAACATGGCGGTTAGATATTCCGACAGGGATAGCAATGTTAGCGACACCTGCTTGTGCTGGTGTGTAAGCTGAAAGCCGAGCCAGTATTTTCCCCATCAATTGCTCATTCATCATGATTTTTTCCCTTTACGCAGGTCATTTTTGACATCTTTCGCATTGATGTCGGTTTTGACTTCAGCCACTGGTGCTTCCGTTTTAGTTTCAACGACCACTTTTTCCACTAGTTTTTCGGCTTTCACTTCCGGCTGAATACTTTTCTCTAATTCGCCTTTTTTGCTTTTCACGGTAAGCAGTTTGCTGATAACACTTTCTTCTGGGCGAGCAATGACTAATGAGCCGACTAATAGTTGGCTATTCGCGATGACCTCAATGCCGTGGTCAACCGCAGTACGAACCGCACTGATTTCCCCTTGAAAACAAACGGATACCAGTCCAGAACCTATTTTTCGATAACCTACAATTTCTACGCTGGCTGCTTTGCATGCCGCATCTGCAGCCTGTATAGCGGATGTCAGTCCCCGAGTTTCAATTACGCCTAAACTTTTCATCTGTCTCTCCTACTTAGTGACGAACCAGTCGAATATCGAAATCAAATTGTTTGAAGAATGCTTCAAGTTGGTCTAATTCTTCTGCACTATAGGTTGGGTCTTGCTTAACGGGATAAATCATATCCAGCTTGTCGTATTTACCACGCCCCAACTGGTGATAAGGCAGAATATCGATGCGTTTTACATTGCCGCGTTTGGACAATTCCATCGCATAGTGAATCGCCCCCGTGATGGCATCAAAGGAGTCGTTATAACCACGAACGAGTGGCATTCTGACGACGACGTTCGCGCCGAGATCAACCAGTCTTTCGAGGTTGCGGCGAACATTTTCATTACCAATGCCGAATAGGTTTTTATGCTGAACAGTATCAATGTGCTTAATGTCATAGAGGAACAGGTCGACAACTTCAGATAACTTTTCATAATTTTCTAATGATGTCGTCCCTTGGGTTTCTATCGCCGTATTGATCATCATTTTTTTACACTCCCGCAGCAGCGCGACGGCAAAATCGGTTTGTAGGCTCATTTCGCCACCACCGATTGTTACGCCACCACCAGAAGAAATATAAAAATCATAATCTTGCATAATGATGTCCATCATTTCAGCTACCGTGACATCTTTCCCCATGATGTCTAACGCACCACCAATACACACCTCTTCGCATTTACGACAACCAATGCAGTCAATGCTGCGATTCACACGGTGAATTTGTTCACCTTGGTCATTAATGGTTTTGTAGTGGATCCCTGTAGGGCAGACATCAACACATTTCCCACAATTGACGCATTTATCGTGGGAAAACATCACTTGGAACTGGCTGCTTAACCCTTCAGGGTTAGCACACCAAGGGCAACGAATATTGCACCCTTTTAAGAAAATCAGCGTCCGAATACCGTCGCCATCATAAATCGAGTATTTTTGGATATTAAATATCCGACCTTTAATTTCTGCCGCGCTCATCATTGCACCTCTAAAATCAGTTCAAAATTTATTATTGTTGTTATTAAATAGCCGGTATGACATGGCAGGTATGAAGCCATACCTGCCAGCGTTGATTTAGAACTTCTCAATCACAGTACGGCTAATAATTTCATCTTGAACCTCTTTACAAAGTTCGACGAAGTAGGCACTGTAACCTGCAACACGAACGATTAAATCACGATATTTTTCAGGCTCTTGCTGGGCTTTTTTCAGCATTTCGTTATCGACATAGCTGAACTGCATTTGGCCATTGCCTAAGATAGACGCGGTTCTCAACAAGGTGATTAAACCGTGACGACCTTCTGGTGTGTCCAATAAGCCTTTTAAGAACTTAAAGTTATGCACCATGCCAATGTTCATCGTTTCAACATTCATTTTACTGATTGATTTAATGATGGCAGTTGGACCTTGTTTATCCGCACCTTGTGTCGGGCTGATACCATCTGATAACGGCATCCAAGCCAAGCGACCATTGGCACTCGCGGCGGTTAACTCACCAATCGGCGTGTTGTTAGAGATGGATAAGGTTCCGTGGCTCAGTGTTGAATACAACATGTCGTACTTACGGCACTCACGCTCTGTCCACTCCGTAATATCCAGCGCATATTGGTCAACGTAGTCATCATCGTTACCAAATTTAGGTGCATTTAAGCAGTCACGGCGTAGTTCGTCGTAGCCTTCAAAGTTTGCTAATAAGCCATCACGAATTTGCTCAAGTGTGTAGCGGCCATCTTCGTAAACCAATTTGCGAATAGCGACAATCGAGTCAACATAGGTCGCCAGACCAGAGAAAATCAGCCCTGGGCCGTGGTTGATCATCGCCCCACCTGCCGCAACGTCCTTGCCTTTTTCCATACAGCCTTCCACCAGCAAGGACATTAATGGTTTTGGTGCCACATCACGGTGAACACGTTGGCTGATGACGGTACCGATAGCGGATAAGCGAACAATATGAGCTATCTGCGCTTTCACAGCATTATCAAAGTCTTCGAATGTTTTTAGCTCACGTAAGTCACCGGTATCTAAACCTTGATAGCTATCGAATAACACCATGCGGCCACGGTTTAATACGAATTCAATCGCAATTGGCCATTGGGTGTAACCCGTTGAAGTCCATTGATAAATACGGCCAGATTTCTGTGGCTCTACACAGCCCATCAAGCAGTAATCACGCGCATCTTCAAAGTCAAAACCTTTACGCAGCATCATTTTGATGTGGGAATCATCGAAGTGACAGGCAGGGAAGCCCATACCGGCTTTCACCACATCAACGATTTTTTCCATGTATTTCTGTGGTGATTGGTTATGAATACGGCAAGCCAGAGATGGCTGATACACTTTAACAAAGCGAACCGCATCCATAATTAAGTAGGTTAAGTCGTTACATGCATCGCCACCTGAACGTTTTTGTCCACCCACTGTTAAGTTGATAAATGGCTGATAACCTGCGAAATATTTCGCGCCTAATTCACTCGACATCCACATTAATTCCGCACATTTGATAATAAATGCCTGCATCATTTCTAATGCTTGGTCTTGGGTTAAGCGGCCTGTTTTGATGTCGTTTTCGTACATTGGTAAGCAATATTGGTCAAGACGTCCCAAAGAAAGGCCAGTTTGGTTTTCTTCGATTTCAAACAGTGACTCAACTGTCCAAATGCTTTGTAATGCTTCTTGTAACGTCACCGGCGGATTCGCTGGCACGTTTTCGTTGACTTGTGCGATAGTCAGCAATTCTTCACGGCGTTTTTGGTCTGACTCCAGCACCGCTAATTCGCGAGCATGGGCAGCAATGCGGTGTGAATACGCAATCACCCCTTCACAGGTTTCAATTGACGCTTTATAGAAATAAATGCGATCAATATCATCAGGGTTTTCCATGCTTAATTCAGCCAGTTTCGCCTGAGCATCTGCTTTGATGCCATTCATTCCTTTGGTGAATAACAACACGTCATAACCGGGGCAAGTATCCCCACCGCCATTGATTTGGTGATAAGACAAGTCACTGACGAAAGTTTCACCACTGAATTCCCAGACTCCCGCTTCACGGTATTGAGCTTCACAAATTTCATCCAGTGAACGGCCTTCCCAGAATGGAGCGATTTCCTCGCGGATCACTTTTTTATCTTCTTCAGAGATAACAAACGGATCTTGTGGACGTGTGCTCATTGTATCGAGTTCTTCGACTACCCAGCGCCATGCGATATCCGGTGAGAATGCACCTGCGCGGGCTTTACCACATGGATGCCCCACAATCAGCTCTTCAGGTTGAATTAAGATTGGTGCAGTTTCACAAGCACGGCGGAATGCTTTCGCACGCAATAAAATTGGCGGTAAACCTGGGTTATTTTTGACAACTTCAGTAAAAGCGAGTGCGCGGTAGATAGACACGCTTGGACGCGCTTCTAAGTAACGGTTACGCAAGCGCTGTAAGCGAGGCGTTAAACCTTCCATGACTTTGAATTCAGTTTCAGCTTGAGCTGCCGGCGCAACATAGCTGGCATTTGGTGCTGCATATTGCGGCTGAACGCTATTTTTTCCACAATATAAACGGACTTTCAATCCATTATTGATAGCGCTGATGTTTTCATGTGCGGATAACATCATGGCTGATAATTCGTTAAGGCATACGCGTGGGTCATTCAGATAAATGCCGTCTTTCAATGCATCAAACATTGGGTAGCCATCAACTTGCTTGGTTGAGCGAACTTCAGAGAGTTCAGCCAGTTTCAACCATAAACTTTCTACAATTTCATAAGCTTGTGCTTGGGTCAAACGGCCTTGTTCAATATCACGTTGGTAGAATGGATAGACCGCTTTATCGAATCCCATTGGGTTAACGGCATAGCTACCATTTTCTAAATGCAGGATTAATTGAAGTAAGTAGAAAGCTTGGCACGCTTCTTTAAAAGTTTGCGCCGGTTTTGCCGGTACATTGCGTAAAATCGCTGCACTTTCTTGTAATTCTGCACGACGGTATTGATTAGATTCTGCCGCTGCCATGCTCTCTGCTTTAGAAGCTAAAGCTTGTGCAAAATGAATGGCCGCATCACATGCGTAAATTGCCGAACGGCAGTTATTTGCCTCATCAATACTATTGCGACTGACCGCACTACCAATGTTTCTAACTTTGTTCTCTAACTGTGCTTTGATAGCTAAAAAGCCGATGTTTAATACCGCTAAGTAATCTGGCGCATCGATGGTGCTATCGCCAGCTAAAAAGGTATAAATACTGTGGCTATTGATTTCATTTTCAGTATGAAAAATCGCTCCGCGAGGGGTCGATGATTGGCTACCAATAATCAGCTCATCTTGAGCAATAAATGCCGGAAAATGACGGATAAATTCATAAAAACGTTGGGCAGGTTTAATCGCCTGCGGTGCGCCAGACAGTTGGTTGCCAAGCGCTTCTAAAATATTGGCACGTTCAGTAATAATTGAGCTGTTGCGGGCACTTAAGCGTTCAGCCAGCATTTTTACGCGTGGGGTCAAAGCATATTTATTCATGTTAGCCTATCCTGATGTTCTTTCTAGTTTGTTGTTCATCACATAAAAGCGTTAACTGTTAAAAAGACTGTCTATACAGCACTTCCAGTTGCACCTTGCTCACATCCCGTGGATTGGTCGGAGTGCAACTATCGCGCAGTGCTTGCCCAACCATTTCCCCTAAACGGGCGTTAAAATCGAATTCATTAGTGCCGGTTGCTTGAATGCCTTTTGGCATATTCATTTCATCTTTCAATACGTTGATTGCCACAATTAGGCTTTCAACACCTTCACGTATTGTTGAGGCAGGTAAACTTAAATTTTTTGCGAGATGGGCATAACGTTTTGCAGCTTCGTTATCGCATCGCCCTTCTAAATCCGCATTGAAAGCCACGACTTGCGCCATCAACAACGCATTGGCACGGCCATGAGGAATATGGAATACGCCGCCTAATGCATGGGCTAAGCTATGCGTTATTCCCAATGAGGCATTGGTAAAAGCCATTCCCGCAATACATGACGCGTTATGCATTTTTTCGCGAGCCACTAAGTTGCTACCATCGCGATAGCAGTCAATTAAATGGCCGAACACTAATTGCACCGCTTTTTCAGCTAAGGCATCAGAAAAGTCAGATGCAGTGCGAGAAACATAGGCTTCTAGCGCGTGGCATAGCACGTCCATACCTGTGTCTGCCGTAATAGAAGCGGGTACTGACTTCACCAGTGCAGGGTCTAAGATAGCCACATCTGGCAGCATGAACTCATCAACCAAAACCAGTTTTTCAGACTGGGATTTGATCACTGAAAACGACGTCACTTCTGAGCCCGTCCCACTGGTAGTTGGGATGGCAATAAACTGTGGTTTAACGCGGCTGACGTCTTTTTTTGTGTGCCAGAGGGAGTAAATAACAGCTTTCGCAGCATCAATAACCGACCCACCACCGAGTGCAATCACCACATCTGGATATTGCATATCCATGATTTTCATACCGTTAACAATGGCTGAAATATCAGGATCTGGCTTAACATCATCGTAAATTGAAAATGTGATGCCACTTTGGGTTAACCTGCGAGTGACTTCATCGGCTAAGCCAAACTTCACCATCGCTTTGTCAGTGACGATAAAGGCATGGTGAGCACTCATGTGTGAGATAAAGTCCAATGCATTCGCACCGAATTGAACTTTAGGTTTAATCAAAAACTGGTTCATGCTGTTTTTACTCCTTGGTATAAACCTTCTCAACAATGGCAACCACTGACATGGCTTTGTAATTGTCTTTATTCAAAGCGAAGTAAGCTTCAGCTAAAACAATGTCGTTAATACCTGCGCCAACACTGTCGACTGCCACATACGTTTTGTTTTTCAACGGTTCAAGGTCATCCCCTAGCTTGGTTACCATCAATAAGTTACTGCCGCTAAGTTCTTGGCATTTCTGCGTTGCAACAACATGTCCAACTACCTTTGCGAGGATCATGGTTTATACCGCCTTATTCCAATAAGTTACTTATTTAGGCGTCCGAGAACGGCCTTGATGATTTGCTCAACATTTTCTTCAGTAATATCACCTTGAGAAACCACTGCCTCAGCAATCGCAGCCGTCGTTGCCGTACTGCCAAATCGGTCGTCGCCTGTTGGGTTAGCAGTCACCGCTGACGTTGTCGCTGCAACAGGGTTACGGAAGCGGTTATCATCAAAAATGCTGACTTGCGGTTGATTGCCAGCTGCTGATACCGCTGGCTGGGTAGAAGTACAAGACTGGGCGGGCTGTCTTAAATCATCAATGGAACGTACGCCATAACCGACTTTACGGATGTTCAGCAAGTTCATCGGGCCGACGTTATCGGAGCTAGAGCCACCACCTACTGCGCCACAACCCAGTGTTAACGCTGGCGTGATATTGGTCGTTGCGCCGATCCCACCCAATGCAGCCGGTGTATTAATCAAAATGCGATTAACGGGTTTTTCCAGAGAAAATTGACGAATAACATCTTCGTTTTGTGTGTGAATAACCAAAGTATGGCCGAGACCTTCATTGGTCAGTAAGTCAACTACACGGTGACAAGCTGACTGCCAGTCTTCCTCGATATACATCCCTAAAATTGGGCATAATTTTTCCCGGGAGTATGGGTTTTTCGGTGATACCGTGTCTTGCAGAGCAATCAATACACGCGTATTAGCTGGAACAGTGAAACCTGCACGCTGGCTTAATGTGATGGCATCTTTACCCACCACTTCTGGGTTGATAGTGCCATTCGCTCTTAGCAGCATGGATGCCATGCGTTTCGCTTCGTCTTCATTCATGAAGTAAGCGCCTTGAGCGAGCAGTTCACGATGAACTTCGTTGTAAATGCAACGTTCTACAATGATGGATTGTTCTGAAGCGCAAATGACACCGTTATCAAAAGTTTTACTGGTGATGATGTCACTCACCGCTTGTTTGATATTGGCGCTACGTTCAATAAATGCAGGGCCATTACCTGGACCGCCACTAATGGTTGGTGTACCGGATGCGTAAGCTGCGCGTACCATGCCTTCACCTCCCGTTGCCAAAATTAAAGAAACGTCTTTGCTGTGCATCAGTTCTTTCGTTGCTTCAAGAGTCAACATCGTGACGCCATCCACAATACCCGCTGGTGCCCCTGCTTCTAATGCGGCTTTTTTGACAATTTCTAATGTACGAAAACTACAGGCTTTCGCATTTGGGTGAGGGGAAAAGACAATGGCATTACCTGCCTTCAAGGCAATCAACGTTTTGTAGATGATGGTAGATGTTGGGTTAGTAGAAGGTACTAACGCCGTAATCACACCAAGAGGGACACCCACATCCATAACTTTGTTGATTTTGTCATCATTAATGATGCCAACGGTTTTGAGATCTTTAATGTGTTCATAAACACGTATTGAAGCAAAAGTGTTCTTCAGGACTTTATCTTGCCACTTACCGAACCCTGTTTCTTCATTGGCCATTTTTGCCAGCTCTTCTGCATGAAGTGCCGACTCAATCGCGATGTGCTTAACAATACTGTCGATTTTTTCCTGCGAAAATGTCGCAAATTCTTTCTGTGCTTGTTTCGCGTTTCTAACCAGCTCTCTTGCTAGTTGTCTGGATTGCAGATCTTTATCTAATGCAACCATGTCTTCCCCCGTATCGGAGTCAAAAATTAACTCATTAACTTGTGGTTTTATTTACTAATCAGCCAACAACTTAGGCTTTGTGTTGCTGTGCAATTTTGCCAATATCGTTGTGTGGTCTTGCAATAACACGTGAAGTCACCACAGTTCCGATACGTTTTGCCGCCTCAACACCAGACTCAACAGCAGCGTTAACGGCACCGACATCACCTTTAACCATTGCTGTTACTAGCCCTGAACCCACATTTTCATAACCAATTAGCTCAACATTCGCGGCTTTACACATGGCATCAGCAGCTTCAATACACGCCACTAAACCTTTGGTTTCAATTAGACCAAGTGCTTCTTTCATAAGTAATTTCCTGTTTTATTCCGTGACTTTATACTGGGAGACGATTTTTTGGATATCGTTATGAGGACGTGCGATAACCAAAGATGTCACGACGGTGCCAACGCGAGAGGCAGATTCAACACCTGAATCTACGGCAGCTTTCACTGCGCCCACATCGCCCTTGACCATGGCGGTAACTAAACCTGACCCAACATTTTCATAACCAATCAGCACAACGTTTGCGGCTTTGCACATCGAGTCCGCAGCTTCAATACAAGCCACTAACCCTTGAGTTTCAATAAGACCTAATGCGTCACCCATGTTTTTTCCTCCGGAAAAAGTTATGCCTTATGTTTAATAACGATTTTGTTGATATCGTTGTGTGGACGCGCAATGACCAGTGAAGTCACGACTTCGCCAACACGTTGAGCTGACTCAACGCCTGAATCGACAGCCGCTTTGACTGCACCCACATCGCCTTTGACCATCGCAGTCACGAGGCCTGAACCGACATTTTCATAGCCAATTAGCTCAACATTCGCCGCTTTGCACATGGCATCCGCCGCTTCAATACAAGCCACCAGACCTTTAGTTTCAATAAGACCTAATGCATCACCCATTGTTGTTTCCTCCGAAAAGCCTTCTTTGTTTTTCTTTACCGCTGATGCTTCAAGTTGATGTGTCCGAGTACATGTCCCTTGAAGAATCTGGGTAATCATTTACGCCAATGGTGTCTGCGCGGTGATTTATTGAACGCAGCCTTTGGCTTCAAACTCACTATAGAGCTGAAAAATAAAAACAAAATATAAATCCACGCATTCATTATAATTAGTTTTTTACTCTGAAAATTAGAGTAATTTAGTAGTCGATTCATATAACCATGCTAAAAAAAATAAAAATTCACGTATCTATCTGGAGAGTGAAAATGGATAAAAAACAGAATTGATGTTAATCAATGGAATTGTTAACAAGATATTATCGAGCTGATAAGTGGGGGTAATTTAGAGAGTAATAACTGTGGGGCGGCTCACCTGCTTATAAGCTTTGCTAAGCCGTTGTTGATAGAATAGTTGATTCTCTGTTGCAGGATATCAGAATAAAGCACATAAATGCGGTTGGGCTAATGACGGTAAAAAATGTAACACACATCTAGGTGACAAGAGTAAATTAGCGCCGTCAGTCGTAGTACAATTTGATGTATCGTGCAAATATACAAGGCGGCTAAAGCTGTATCGTGTCACAATAATTTAAGTTCATGGAGGAAGGTAAATAGCCTAGATAACTCAGGAAGGGATCAATAAAATACCTCGTCTCGCCTTTTAATCATCCTGCGATTAATCAAACTTACTGCCCGGCTTGAGTGTACAAATATAAAGAGGGGAATTGATTGAGCTTAGTAATAAGGCTTTGTCATTGAGCTTTTGCGCATTCAGAAACAAACCGTCATGGCTATCTGATATTTCTCGCATAAAGTAATCAAATATTACATCGGGAGATTCATCAATAGAAGAAGCACTCGCTTCCCATTGGCTAATATTATAGTGTCGTTCAGTAGGCGAAATGCGCTTTGTCGTATAGTTAAATTTCACATAGCGTTGTAAATACAACCATCCCGCTTTGGAGTCGGTATAACCTTCTACTACAATTGATCCTTTTCCATTCGCGCCAAAATTGAAGTGAATATTGCCATTAACGTTTTCATCTTTCATGTTTTCAAAACGCATGATGCCTTTCGTGGAACACACCATTAAACCATCTTGTTTATTTGAAAATAAAACCGATTGAGTGTAAATCACTACAATAATAAATAGTAAAAAGCTCAGTAAGCATAATACTTTTCCTGATATCTTCATGATGGTTTCCAAGAATAGTAAAAGTAATTATCGCAATAGCTAAAGGGATTGTCTTCATTGACTGCGCAATGCGCTAGGAACACTCGCCCCAGTCCATTTGTTTGCAGTTTATCGCCATAGAAAAAAACAAATCGTTCTTTCTCAACACATTCTAGATTTAAGTTATCTCTTACTTTATCAAAGTTTTGTACATAGTTTAGTGCTACGGTGTTATTGATCATTTTTTCATTCGATAACACATCACAATTAGTATGCTCAAGTACCGTCATGTTAATCGGCACTGACGGTTGGTTTGATAAATAAGCCATCGTCGCGAGTAAAACAGAACACAATAAAAAAGCACCACTAGCGAGATACCAACAAATTTCTTTTTTTTCTGGCGTCAATGTTGATTCTATTCTTTGGGGATCTTTAGGGACAGAAATGGGTTTGGGAATTGGAGATAAAACAACCGCTGCTGCTTCTATTTCACTTAAGCTAGTTATTAATTCAGTTTGAGGAATTTTAATATCATCAATTAATTCAAGGGAAACATCGGAATTAAATTCTAATCGCCCACGAGCAACTGTCACAATAATATTTTCAATACCATATGGGCGAAATGCTTTTCTTAATATACTTAGGTATTGGTTTAAATTACTGTTCGATGAAACTAATCCATTATCATCCCATACCGCTTTTAATACCTCATCTCGAGAAACAACGCCTCTGTGTTGAATAAAATAAAATAATAATGCATTGGCAGTTATCGACAGCTGTGTATCCACCTCATCTTCTTTTAAAGATAAAGTGCCATCAACTGCATCATATAGAATGAAAGCATTGATTTTATATTTCACTGTCGCCTCATGTGCTTATTTTATGAATAAAATTGCACTACCGTTATTATTACTATTTTTACTTATGTACTGTTTTTACTTATGGAATTTTTTCAAATGATATTGCCGTTAGCCGACTAACAATCGCATCACGTTCTTGCTGTGATAATGTTTCTCCCTCAGTCAATGACGAAAGCCATAACCCATCAGCCGCATAACGTACTAACGCCCCTAAATAACTGTTATCAAACTCATCGCCCTTCGCTAAATGGTTGGCTACCCAATCTCGCCAACACTGGCGTAATACAGGCTCAGTTGGCATCGCTAAGGACAGTAAGGCAAGTTGAAAACTTTCATCTGACTCTTTTAACTCACCGATGTAATGCAAATACGCACGAGAAAAGCGGCCATAAGTGTTTTGGTCATTCTCCATAATGATATTTATCCGCTCATCCATAATTTCCAGCAATTGAAGGAAAAGGGCATGAATAAGCTCTTGCTTCGAGGGAAAATGGTGCATCAATCCACCTTTACTGACACCCGCTTCTCTTGCTACTGCATTGAGAGATAACGAAGAAATCCCTTCTCTACCCGCAATAATACGAGCAGCTTTCAGTAGCTCCACTTGAAGCTTGATTGGGTCTTTTTTTCTATGCTGCGCGGATTTGTTCATGCGATGAATGATACCGACCAGTCGGTATGTTTCATTTTGACTAAAATCAAGTAACCCTGATTTGTTCATGGGTAAATCTAAATAGTGGAAGAGGACTCACAATATCGAATTATGAGCTGTTGTATCCCCATAGTTAATTTTAAAATATCAATTTTTTTTGATGCCCATTGACTTAATTAATTTAACTTAGTTTTGCACACATTCAGATTATGATGTTTAATGATAACAACGAAATAAAATTCTGAAGAAGTAATATCGGTTTGCAATATTCCTAATTAACTATCCGTGAAAGAGGTTTTATCATGTCAAATCAATACAATATTGGCGTTATTGTTGGTAGCTTACGTGCTGATTCTTACAATTTAGTTGTCGCTAAAGCCATAACTAAATTATTCCCCGCGAATTTCACGTTTAACTTTATCAATATTGGTGAACTACCTCTCTACAACCAAGATGCAGACCAAAATGTGCCCTCAGTTGTGGCCAATTTTAAATCTCAAATTAAAGCTTGTGATGGCATTATTTTTGCCACCCCTGAATATAACCGTTCAATGCCTGGCGTATTGAAAAATGCAATAGACCAAGGTTCTCGTCCATGGGGAGATAACTCGTGGGATGGTATTCCAGCAGGCGTTTTAGGTGTTTCTATTGGTAATATCAGCACAGCAATTGCCCAACAGCACTTACGCAACAGCCTGGCATTTTTAAATATGCCGACCATGAACCAGCCTGAGTGTTTCCTAAAATGGTATGACGGTATGGTCGATGAACAAGGTAACATCTCACCAAAAAGTAAAGATTTCCTACAACCGTGGGTAGATACCTTTGTGAAATTTGTTGGCCATAATGCCAAACATTAGCCTTTAAAAAAGCATCACGATTGTGATGCTTTCAGACTGCTGCCAAACCTATTATGTTTGGCAGTAAGTCTAATAGGTTTTGAAAATAAATTAGGAAAATCAATTTATTGATTTTCAGCTGATAACACAAAGCGGGAAAAACCACGCTTTTATCGCGCTTTGTCAACAACCTCAAGGCATCACGATTGTGATGCCTTTGTTTTATCTTCAAACACTATTTGGCTTACTACTAAAACAGCAATTAACGCCCTGCTTTGAGCTTTTGGAAATACTCTTCATACAGGATATTGGTATTCCCCACGTCGCTTTGCCATTCGCCTTTTTGCAGAACTTCTTCACTTGGATAAAGTGATGGGTCATTGGCAATCTCAGCAGGTAATAATTTTTTAGCGGCTAAATTTGGTGTTGGGTAACCAATAGATTCAGCCACTTGAGCCGCAATTTCTGGACGCAATAAGAAATTAATTAGCTTATGAGCCCCTTCCACATTTTTTGCATTGGCGGGAATCGCTAAGCTATCCATCCAAAAAATTCCGCCTTCTTTTGGCCATACCACTTCAATTGGTAAGCCTGCTTGCCGTGCAACGAACGCAGAGCCATTCCATAACATACCGACATCCACTTCACCTTCAATAAATGGTGTCGCTGGGTTGTCAGAGTTAAAGGCTAAAATATTTGGACGTAGTTTTTGTAGCTCTTTATAAGCTTCTTCAATTTGTTTCGGGTCAGTAGTATTACCTGAATAGCCTAATTTGGTGAGCGCGACTTGGAAAACTTCCCGTGCATCATCCATCATCAGCAGGCTATTTTTATATTCAGGCTTCCAAAAATCTGCCCATGAGGTGATAGATTGTGGGTCAACCGCTTCACCGTTAATACCAATCCCCGTAGCTCCCCAAATATAAGGTACAGAATAATCATTATTCGGGTCGAATTCTTTATGAATTAAGTTTGGATCAAGATTTTTAAAATTGGTCAGTTTGCTTTGATCAATTTTTTGTAGCATCCCTTCTTTACTCATTTTGGCAATAAAATAAGTCGAAGGTACCACCAAGTCATAAGCCCCTTCTTTATAGGTCTTTAACTTGGTATACATACTTTCGTTTGATTCATAGGTGGAGTAAATCACCTTGATGCCAGTTTCTTTGGTGAATTGCTCTAATAAACCGGGGGGAACATATTCTGTCCAGTTATAGAAATACAGTACGTCTTTGTTATCGTCAGCGGCAGTTGCCGTGCCAATACTTGCAGCCATTAACCCTGCTGCCAGTAGGTAGGACCATTTTTTCATTACTGAGTTTCCCTCAACAAAGTGTTTTTTATCCCTATATACATCAAGTAACCACTTGAGTTATTTAGGGCATATATCTTATAGGCTAAATGAAGCCCACCCTCTCGCCGCATGGCATCAAAAAGGCGCTGTTATAGAAAAACCAGCGCTACCAATCGTTTATGATCTCGCTTTTTTCGAGTATTTATCCCGCATCACCCATTGACTTAAACAAACAAGTAGCAAGGACATAATCAACAACACTGTCGCCAAAGCATTTACTTCTGGGGAAACCCCAACTTTTACCATTGAATATATTTTCAGTGGCAAAATTTCATAGCTTGGCCCCGTGACAAATGACGAAACCACCACATCGTCCATCGACAATGTAAAGCTCAGTAACCATCCTGCCACAACCGCGGGTAGCGCTAATGGCAAAATGATTTTTCTTAAAATAGTAAACTCACCCGCACCAAGGTCACGTGCCGCTTCTAGCATTTTTACATCAAAATCCTTTAACCTTGCATACACCGTCACCACCACAAAGGGTAAACAGAATGTAATATGGGAAAAAAGCAATGACCAAAAACCTAACGAGACCCCAAGGATCATAAATAGAACCAATAATGAAATCGCCATAACGATATCAGGGGACATCATTACCACAAATAACATACCACCGACGAATGGTTTCCCTCTAAAACGATAACGAAATAATGCGACAGCCGTTAGTGTACCAATGGCTGTTGCGAAGGTCGCCGATAAAACTGCCATGGTTAATGAATGCCCTGCGGCTTCTAATAAGCTATCGTTATTACTTAGTAGCTCATACCATTTGGTCGAAAACCCTTGCCACTGAATACCAAAACGCGATTCATTAAAGGAATTAACAATCAAAATGATGATTGGAATATAAAGATAAGCGTAGATGATGGCCATAAAGCCACCACGCAGAGTACGTCCGATCATTCTTCATATGCCTTTTTATTCAGAAGCTTAGCTGCTCGGTAATACACATACAGCAATAATCCCATCATCGCCGTGAGGAAAATGCTTGTTGCTGCCCCGAATGGCCAATCTCGAATATTTAAGAACTGGCTCTTAATCACGTTACCAATCAGTAGATTTTTCGCACCACCCATTAAATCCGCCACATAGAACAGCCCCATTGCAGGTAATAAAACCAGCAAGCAACCTGCAATAATTCCTGGCATCGTTAAAGGAATGATGATTTTCACGAACCGTTGAAATTTATTCGCTCCGAGATCCTTTGCAGCTTCTATATATGACTTATCCAACTTTTCAATACTTGAATACAGTGGCATCACCATAAACGGCAACAATATATAGATAAGGCCTAATATTACGGCCTCAGGTGTATACATAATTTTCAATGGTTTATCGATAACACCAACCCACAGTAAAAAGTCATTTAAGTACCCTTTGGTACTAAGAAAAACTTTTAACCCGTAAATACGAATCAATGAATTGGTCCAAAATGGCACAATTAACAAAAATAGCATCAACGGTTGTATCCGTTTCGGTAACCTTGCCAATATAAAGGCAAATGGATAGCCGATAACCAAACAGAAAAAGGTTGCTATCACCGCCATATTGAGCGAGTGCAACATGACCTCTGCATACATCGGGTCAGACAAGCGAATGTAGTTATCCCATGTAAAAACTAAGTCAACTAAGTTGGTGTCACTGCGCGTCAAAAAGCTAGTGCCAATAATCATAATATTAGGCAAAAAGACGAACAGCAGCAGCCAGGCGACCACCCCGGTGATAATAACGTTCTGCAAAATTTTATGCTTACGAATGATCATCCAGAACTACCTCCCAACTTTCAACCCAAGTTACAGCAACTTTTTGGTTAAGGGAGTGGTCGACATCGGGGTCATCTTCATTGAAGAATTCGCTTACCATGACAATTTTGCCATCTTCCATTTCAACCACTGAATCTAACGTCATGCCTTTATAGTTACGCTCACGAACGTAGCCAATCAGCCCCGGATAGTTATCTGCATCATTCACCTCTTCAACACGTAAGTCTTCGGGACGTAATAACACACTAACGTGCTGCCCTTCTTTGACAGAGAGCTCGGTAAAAATATCGCATTCGTGGCCTTCAACATTGGCACGAATACGTTTATCATCAATGCGATACAATACTTTCGCATCAAAAATATTAATTTCACCAATAAATTGAGCAACAAACAGGTTTTTTGGTTCCTCATAGATTTCACGAGGTGTTCCGTCTTGCTCAATTTTCCCTTCACGCATCACAATGATTCGATCAGACATGGCTAAGGCTTCTTCTTGATCGTGAGTCACAAAAATAAACGTGATCCCCAGTTTTCGTTGAAGCGCTTTTAGCTCATTTTGCATTTGTTTGCGCAGTTTGTAATCAAGCGCAGACAATGATTCATCCAGTAATAGGACTTTCGGGCGATTCACTACCGCACGGGCTATCGCCACACGCTGTTGTTGACCACCAGACAGTTGGTTGGGTCTACGCTCAGCAAAATCTTCTAGCTGCACCATACGTAAGGCTTGATCGACACGTTTTTGGATTTCAGCCGCAGGCGTTTTTTGCATGCGTAGGCCAAATGCCACGTTGTCGAAGACTGTCATATGAGGAAATAAAGCGTAGCTTTGGAATACGGTATTTACAAAGCGGTTTTCCGCTGGAATATCCGTAATATCTTGACTATCAAGAATAATTTGACCATCATCGACATCTTCCAGCCCAGCAATAAGACGTAAAACCGTCGTTTTACCGCAACCAGAAGGCCCCAGAATGGTCAAAAACTCACCGTTCTGAATGGTTAAGTCAAGCTCAGAAATAATTTGTTTGCCATCAAAACCTTTACTTAAAGATTTTAATTCAATGAGTGGTGTCAGAGAGGTTGTCTCAGTCATTTATTATACACTCTATCCCTAGGAATAATGCAGATAGAACCGCCACCGTTAAAGACTGTATAAGCTTGTCGGAGGTTTACTCTGTCGACTTAAGTAACATGAGTAACTAATTTTCCCCAGCAAAGCCCAAAACCAGTAGCGCCATTTAAACTTCATAAGGCATGCATGATAAACACTGTTTTTGCAAATTGAAAGCCATTTTCACAACTTCGTTTGCCTTTCATTATGAATTATCAATAAATAAAACAGATTTTTTAGAAAAATAAGCGACATAGCGATCTATAGAATCAGTCTGTCTATATCTATAGATTTACATGAAAAATCGGAAGGCAAAACTTAAGTTAAATTCAATGAAATTCATAGAGTTAAAATGATTCATAATAAAAATAATAATAATTATGGAATTAATAGTTTTTATTAATTTTAAATTTTTAATTCATATATTGAATGATATAAGCTTTAATTCAAGTTTTTATGATAATTATATCTGCTAGATATATATCTTGATTACACATGAAAAAAGCTAATAACTGGCAACATCTATAACAAATAATTAAAGTCGCAGTTAATAATATTATTATGTGATTTAAATCTAATTTTTATTAATCCTTGTTTTTTATCTCAATAAATTTAACCAACATCATATTATCCTTTGCATCCCTTTGAATATAATAATCAAATTGATATAATTTCAAGCTAAACTGTAACTTTTAGTGACTTATTTTGTAATTTTTGTTTCATTATTACACCTATAAATTTTACTTTGTATCTTTCGAGTTAAACTAATTAAAGAATAAGCATAAACCTACGGGTGATTATTTTTGGAAATTCCACTGAAATTAATATGTGAGTGAGCAAAATGGCCAATAAAGCGTTTTTTTACCAAGAACCTTATCCATTATCTGAGGATAAAACCGAGTATTTCCAAGTCTCTGATAAATATGTTTCTGTAGAACAATTTGCAGGCAAGCAAATTTTAAAGATTGAACCTGAAGCATTAACCCTCCTTGCGGAACATGCAATTTATGAATCCCAGTTTTTTTTAAGGGCTGCGCACCAAAAACAAGTCGCTGCTATCTTACAAGACCCAGAAGCCAGCGAAAACGACAAATATGTGGCATTGCAATTACTTCGCAATGCTGAAATTTCTGCAAAAGGTATTTTGCCAAACTGCCAAGATACCGGCACCGTTGCGGTTGTTGGGAAAAAAGGCCAACAAGTTTGGACAGACTGTGATGACGAAGAGTACCTGTCACGAGGGATTTACAACGTCTTCCAACACGAAAACCTGCGTTTTTCGCAAAATGCACCGCTAGATATGTTTAATGAAGTCAATACAGGTACAAACCTGCCAGCACAGTTTGACATTTTTGCGACCACAGGTGATGAGTATCACTTCCTGTTTGTCAATAAAGGCGGCGGTTCTGCAAATAAATCAGCACTTTATCAAGAAACAAAAGCAACCTTAACACCAGCTAAGTTAAAAAATTTCTTAATTGAAAAAATGAGAAATTTAGGAACAACAGCTTGTCCACCTTATCATATTGCTTTCGTTATCGGTGGCACCTCTGCGGAAACAACACTGAAAACAGCCAAACTCGCCTCAGCGAAATACTACGACAATCTGCCAACCACGGGTAATGAATATGGCCGAGCTTTCCGTGATATTGAGCTAGAAAATGAGTTATTAGAAGCGTCACGTCATCTTGGCTTTGGCGCCCAATTTGGTGGTAAATATTTTGCTCACGATGTGCGTGTTATTCGTTTACCTCGTCATGGCGCCTCTTGCCCAATCGGTTTAGCCATTTCTTGCTCGGCTGACCGAAATATTAAAGCTAAAATCACCAAAAGCGGTTTATGGCTTGAAAAAATGGAGCATAACCCAGCCCAATACATTCCTGAATCTATGCGTCACCAAGCTGAAGGAAAAGTGGTGCATATCGACCTCAACCGTCCAATGAAAGATATTTTGGCTGAGCTAAGTAAACACCCTGTATCGACCCGTGTTTCCCTCAGTGGCCCACTGATCATCGCTCGAGATATTGCGCATACCAAGCTTAAAGAACGTTTAGATAACGGCGAAGAATTACCACAATACTTTAAAGACCACATGGTCTATTACGCAGGGCCAGCCAAAAAACCGGAAGATATGGTTTCTGGTTCTTTAGGCCCAACAACGGGTAACCGAATGGACCCCTACGTTGACCTGTTCCAATCCCACGGTGGTAGCATGATAATGTTGGCGAAAGGCAACCGAACTCAAGCGGTAACCGATGCATGTAAGAAACACGGCGGTTTCTACTTAGGTAGTATTGGTGGTTCAGCAGCAATACTGGCGCAAGAATATGTGAAAAGCTTAAATTGCCTTGAGTACCCAGAATTAGGCATGGAAGCAATTTGGAAAATGGAAGTTGAAGGGCTGCCAGCATTCATTCTCGTTGATGACAAGGGCAATAACTTCTTTGAACAAGTCCAAAATGAGACTTGCAGTAAATGCGTTAAGTAATATTTGCCACTCTAGCGCAATGGAATGCGCTAACTTTCGTTAGCCTGTATGATTATGTTACATAGTCATACAGTTACATAGTAAAAGAGCAGGCCAAAAACCCGCTCTTTTATTATCACTCACATCAATGCATAACTAACATCAATAATAGTTAATTCGAACAATGGTTGAGGCGTTAAATCCTCCCGTTTTCACCGTTCCCGCCTTTTTAATGGTTGCACTATAATCACGCGTTACTGATGTGCTTCCTTGCGGTAAACTGCCGAAAAATTGGAAGTAATTGAATTTTATCTGATTACTTTTATCATCCATAATTGTCAAATTGGTTCCATTTTTCAAATCAATCGCATATTCGCCATTTAATGGATCGGTTGTTTCAAAATTGATATTCATCGAGAAGTTATCAAGACAACCTCTTTTCACTGCTTGAACTTGAAAATCTTTTTTAAATTCTTTCCCTTGATTCAATTCTGTGATCATTAACTGGCCAAAATCAATTTGCTGTGATTCTGGGAAAACTTTAATATCCGCA
>NZ_JBRFKD010000002.1:4112438-4335551 GCF_053098325.1 Providencia sp. PROV_01
CACATTTTAAGAAACGAATCCCTCGTAACCCAGATATCGAATAGCGTAAGTTTTTCGCTCCCGGTGTCGTATTGATCCCCCCGCTCCCATCAAATTGGAAAACCGTAAATTGGTTATCACCTTCATAATTCCCAGACGGCGGGACCGTACCTGTTACCTTAATATATAAATTAAATGTGACAGTCACAGTAACGCTTTGCTTGCCACTAATTGGCGGTGTTCCCAAGCTGACTTTTTGTTTATCACGCTCAAGTTGTTCACCTTGGTAGTTAGCTCCAAGTAGTAATCCTGTCCCTAATTTTTGTGATGTCGGGTTAAAATACATATGAACAACGTCAACCATATTACCGAGTACGTTATCGCAATAAACAGTGACTGTTAATGGGTCAGATTGCCAAATAACCGTTCCCGCAGGTGTATCTGAAGGAATCGCTAATTGCCCAACCGGTACCGCAGGTTTAATGACGACTCCAGTCCCAGCTTCAACACAATCTAAAGCAAATGTTTTTGGGCTAATAAAAACGAACAGAAATAAAATATAAAAACCATATTTTTGAATAAACGTGTGTATCATGATTTATACACCTTATATGTAAGTAATATTTAAGGTAATTTGCGTTTTAATATTACCCACTGTTAATTCATTTCTTGGCAGATAACTCTCTAGCATGGAATAAATCGTAATTTGCTGGTTATCATCAAAATAGATGGGATAACTGCGGTATTCTCCATTAGGAACAATATTGCCATCTTTATCCATCAAACGAATGCCATAGCCATTTAGAATGGTTTTACCACCAAATAAATTGCGGTCTGTACTTTCAGTTGGCTCTGAAATAAACATGATCCGGACAACCGGATCTCTATCATCGCGATCACGTTTTGGAAAAATGCAGTCATCAAATTTCAATTTGATTTCATGCTTAGGGCTTCTGTCCCCAATTTCATTAAAGTAATTCAGAGATATTGGCCCTAATTCAATATTTTGATCTATCGAGTAAAATGAAATCTTACAAGGCAATGCCACCACATTTCCCGTAAAATTAAGATCACCTCTCATCATGCTACTATCTGCATAAGCTTGGCTGGTGCATAGCGATAGCATAAAAAGACATATTGAAAAGTAGCAATTTCTCATATCTAAAATCCTATTGGCTCTCTTTTGACAACTGGCAGGTTGATGCAGCGCATTGGTAAGTCAACATTTTCATACCACCGTAATCATCCATATACCCGGTATATAACTGATTAAAACTGCTTGATGGCACGGGGACACTTTCTTTAGAAAACGGGGCTATCATGACACTTTCAAAACCAGGAAAGTTTTTCTGGTTGGTATTACTCAGGTAACCAAGAGTCACGTAATATTTAGTTGGATTTTCAATTAATAATTGCCCACCTGTATGTGTATATTTCAGCTCTTTAGCCCATACTTTGTCGCTATTATTTTCGATTTGAGGTGGACGATAAAACATTTTTAGACGACTTTGAATCGCAATCTGGACAACATTTTCCTTATCTGCAATAGGGGGAATTTCGCGCACATTTAAATAGAACAGCGATTCTCTATCTTGTGGAAGAGCGTCAATTCCCTCCGTTTTAATAATTTTTATCTGGTTTTTAGCATTCGGTTCGACACGTTGCATTGGAGGTAAAACGGTAAAAGGTTCAGAAATCTTATTCCCTTTTTCGTCTTCCATCCAAGATTGAGCTAAGTAGGGCATTGTTTTACTTTGGTTGTTAATAACCAAACTCATTGATTTATCTTTGCCTGGAAAAATAATCCGTGTACGGTCGATATTAATCGCAGCAGACGCAACTTGCATGCCGACAAAAACTAATGAAAATCCTAAAGCTACTACATACTTTTTACTCATACATCATTCCTTTATTGGCAAGGGATCAGGACTTTACCCTGATTTTTTTCGGCAATATTAGGTAAATTCAAACTACATTGGTTTGCGCCAGCGGCCCATTTCACTATGTAGCTTTCTTCTGGAACCACACCCGTTAAATAAGCAACGCCACTATCTGCAATAATTCCGACTTCTCTTCCTGTGCCTACTTCAATCACACTGGTACCAAGCGGTGGATAATTTCCATTATTCAAACGGATAATTGCTAGAATACGTTTTCCTTGGTTCGCTTTTATTCTCTGATAACCAATTGAGCCCTCAGTCAATGTTTTACCAATAATGTTGTCATTGACATCCACATCATCAGGTAATGTATTCATATCAATGTAAACATCTGAATTAGAAAAACTATTTAAACTTGTCGCAACACCAATACCAAATCGGTTCGTGACAGATTCTCCATTATCAATAGAAATTCCTGCGACATTATCACTATCAATCATTACCCGAGGTTCGTTGTTAGTCCCGTTACGGTGCATGGCCGCACCGTATTTTGTTGCAGTCATGGAGCCATACCAACTACCGCCGACAGCGCGATATGAATTCACATTTTCTGTCGCATTAACATTTAACACGCCATAAGGCGATGAATATTGATAACTACCACTGATATTTGGCTCTGCACGCCCAAGTTTGTGCTGGTCACCGCCCACACGCATACTCCAGTAGTTGTTATTCTCATTTGCACTGTAATAACCCACTGACTGGCCAAAGCTATGGTCACTATCTGCATATTGGGCGTCATAACTCACTGAAGCCCCGTTTTCGAGTGGCACGGAGAAAGACAGATAAATTTGGTTATCATCCGTCTCTTCATATTTAATTTTATTAAGAGATAATGTGCCGGAAATATTTTTAATTTGCCCAATACTGAATAACTTACTAAAGCTCATCCCAAAGTTTGTTGTCGATTCGCTATTCCAAAATTGACGATGAGAGGCATTAAAATAAACCGTTAAATCCAATGGGCTAATGTATTGATTAAAAGACGCGGTATAGACGTTTTTGTCACGCCTAAAATCAAGCACACCATTAGCTGCATCAATGTATTGAGGCATTGTTAAGAATTCTTTTTCAGAAAACTTATAGCCTGCAAATGTCACCTGCGAATTGGTAGATTCAAAACGTTTAGAATAATTTAAACGGTAGCTGTTACCTGAATAAGAGCCAAAATTATCTAAATTTGCATGGGTACGAGTAATATCAAGGGAAATAGCACCAAACATATTCATGTTTTGCCCTATTCCCAAGTTCATCGCTTGATAATTGTTATTATCGACCGTGGCAATTAACCCGCCGAAAATTGATGTGTTACCAAATAAACCATAGGAGACTTCCCCGACAATAAATTTAGGGTCAATTTTCTGTGAGCGGCCAAATGGGTCAGATTGCCCCATGGTAAATTTATAAAGCAGCTGCCCCTGACGGGTTAAAAACGGCAACGATGCTGCTGTTACTTGATAAGTGGTTTTTGAACCGTCTTCTTCCTCAATAGTTACATCTAAAGTACCTTGTACTGCTTCAGTAATATCTTGAACATTAAATGGCCCGGGAGCGACTTTAACTTGCTTAATCACACGCCCATTCTGTGAAATAATCACCATCGCATTTGTTTTAGCGATACCCGTAACCTGAGGCGCATAACCACGTAGTGAAGGCGGAAGCATCCGATTATCACTAAAAATAGACGCCCCTATAAAGCGAAAACTATCAAATAAATCAGTCTTCAAATAAGACTCACCAAGTAAAACCTTTGCCCCCATTTGAGGTAAGGCACGAAAGGCATATAACTGAGTCCAATCAAACCGTTCATTCGTTTTACCTTGAGAACGATTATATTGATATTGATAGTCCGCACGGAAACGCCAAGCACCTAAGTTAACGCCAGCGGTACCGTTACTACTACCACTGAATGTTTCACTGTTATTTTTAGGCGCAGAATAATTAGCAAACAGGTTATAGTCGAGAAATGCTCCCATAATCCCATTTTCCCATTGGGAAGGTGGAACCCAATACGGATCATCGTATTCAAGCCAAGCTTGAGGAATAGAAAATAAGATATTTTGATTCGCTTTATCAAAGCGATAACTAATATCTAAATTTTTAGATAGTTCAACACACTGGCCATTATTATTTTGCAGAAGCTCTTCCTTTATCTTCTTTTTTAATGCAAAAATATTTACCATCTCTGGTGTAACACAGAGTGTTGAAGTATCTTTACTCTCTTCAATGAACTTAATTAAATACTGCCCTGATAGTTTTCTACCATTTAATGTAATATCCGTTAGATATTCGCCGGCAGGAATAAAGTCAGGGTTTGAAAATTGACTCAAATCAATATTATCTCTGTCCTTAGCATCAATAATATTCATATTAAATTCCACTGCATTTGATATTCCCGAAACGGAAAATGCCAACGCAATCGAAAATAATATTTTATTTATTTTAAACTGAGGCAATAGAGACATGATGTTCCCTGTCAAAAAATAAAAGCTAAGAAAGGAAAATAACAGGCAAATATATGCCTGTTATTTTAAATAAAAAATTACAGGTAGTTTAAAGCATAAGTTGCTTGAGAAATGATGCTACCAGTTTCAACTTTACTACCATTTGCTTCAACACGTGCACTGAATACTAATTTATTTGGACCATCCGCTAATGGCAGCTCAACACTGGTGTCACCAACTTTCATTGTTGCACCATCAGCGTTGATTAAACGAACACCAACACCTTTAGAAGTACCAGTGTTTGCCAGTAATTCTTTAGCTGTAGTATCTGGAGTACCCGTGAAAGTTACTTTAACTTTGCTAACTGCAGGGAAGACAACTACATCGCTAGAATCTTTAACTTCACCTAAATCACAGTTTTCTAACTGGATATTGTATTGAACGCTTTGGCTATATTTGTTACCAGTTTCTAATACTTTATTTGCAACTTGGCCAAGGTCAACGTTAATTGTACCGTCACCTGGGATTGAGCAAGGTGCATTAATAACTTTACCAGTAAAATTGATGATACCACTTCCTTGATCTACAGGTGCTGCGTTTGCAATACCGAATGAAGAAGCGATAATTGTAGCTAATGCAATTTTAGTTAATTTCATTTATATTTTCCTATAAAAAGACGACATACGTACCAATCACCTAATAATCAATAAATTATTAAGTTGATATCTATTTGCTGAGAATTTAATGATAAAAAACATAAAGATTAGGTTTTTATTAAGAAAAATAAAAACGCTATATCTTTATTAGATTAGATGTTTTATTAATTTTAAAACATATTATTTATAATTATCTTATTAATTTCGATTTATAATTAGATTATTCTTAATATTTTAAATTAATTATTTTCTTTATTGATAAAAACATCATCGATAAAAAAACAAATCATTTCAGTTTCTAACGCATTAGCAAGCACGTGCAAATTTTCAATATTGATATTGCACTCACCTCTTTCATAGCGTGATATTTGTTGCTGACTTACACCAACAAGATTCGCTAATTCAATACCAGAAAGCCCTAAGTGCTTTCTTCTTTTTCTAATCTCTCTACCTACTATCCGATTTACATTTATCATCAACAATAGCCCAAAATAACCTAAAATATTAAATGGCTAAATTATATTACAGATCAAAACCTTTAACATAATGAACAGCACTGCTTATATAACCAAATCAAAGTAGAACAAACCAATTAAAACACGAAATTTGAGTTAATTATAGTTTTCAATATATAAAAGTAAAACTGTTTATAACGATCAATCGAATAAATTAAAGCCATTGAAACCTATCAATATTTCATTATTTTAGTTTTAATTATCTTATAGGATAAAAAACACATTATTCTTATTAGTTACTATTTTAATGAAAATGATTAATTATAACATAACAAATTGATTTTAAAGAAAAATAATTCATTACCATTAACAGTGGTAATAAACAAAAATATGGCGAGGATTTAATTTATAATATAACTAAGACATTTATCATAAATTTATTATGGTATTCATTGATTACTAAGTATTTTTATATACTTATTTTTTATATATTAATTTATTTTTTACATTTTTAATGTTTGCTTCAAAAAAACAACTGCCAATGGTTTTTTTATTTTTATTATTTATTTTAATTAAATTAACAGAGGTTTTTGCTTACTCGCAATAAGAGTTTAGAATATAAAAAATGGTGATTTTTTTTTAATGGCCACGATCTACTCATAAGTAAAACAAATTATCCGTAATAAGAGTAATATCAATATTGATAACCTTCAATAACCCACATATTGAGTAAAAACCAACAGTCTACAACAAAAATAACTCTTAAATAACAATGCGTTACATTTATTTCCAATTGTAACAAATCACAAAAGTATATTGCAAACTTATAGGATAAAAATGAAATATAACAAAAATAAAACATAATAATTATAGCTTCAGGCATAATAAAACGAGTAAAACAAGTGTTTTACCTCGTCTTTTCCCAAGAAAATAGTCAAAACGACAAGAAGGAGGCATATGAATATTGTATTTTGCTCATATAGCTTAGGTTAAATTTATGCTTTTAATTCGGAGAATAAGGACTACTTGCATACCTAATTCACTAAATAAGAGTATTTATTGAGGAATAATTAACCAATCACTCTTTAAATAAAGTAGATAATATAAGAATATCACGCTTAATGTGAGGTTTTATTTCGTATAATATAATGCAAATCTATCTTTTTACGTTAATTTACGTATAAAAAAACTATTTTTAAGTGTTCTTAAAGCTTTATTCAATAACTAACCGTTATTGAATAAGAAAATAACTCATTATTTTTTGTTTGAACAACATGGTTTGATCTCCTTAAACCAAGGAGATCAAAATGATGCCAACACAATCACAGCTTCGTGTTGCAACTGTACAGTTCCAACACCGCCCTAGCGACAAACCCTATAATTTAGAACGTATCCATGACTTTATTACTCAAGCTGCACAACAAAAAGTGAAAATACTGGTGTTACCTGAAATGTGTATCACTGGTTATTGGCACGTGCCGAAGCTACCAGATGACGCCGTTTATGCATTGAGTGAAACCTTGCACGATAGCCCATCATTAGCATTGATCCGCCAGCGTGCGATTGAATTAGACATGATTATTGGTGTTGGATTGATTGAAAAAGGGTTAGATGGCAAATGCTACAATACTTGGGTCGCTTGCATGCCAAATGGACAATACCATGCTCACCGTAAATTGCATGCGTTTGAGCACCCAACCATTCATAGTGGAGATAGTTACACGGTATTCGATACACCATGGGGGGTAAAAGTTGGTATTTTAATTTGTTGGGATAATAACTTAATTGAAAACCCACGCATAAACGCACTACTTGGCGCAGATATTATTCTTGCTCCCCACCAAACCGGTGGAACTCATTCGAGTAGCCCTTATGGAATGAAACCACTCAACCTTAGTCTCTGGGAAAATAGAAAACAGAACCCCCAAGCACTATTGGAGGCATGCCAAGGTGAAAATGGGCGAGGATGGCTAATGCGCTGGTTACCTTCAAGAGCTCACGATAATGGCGTTTTTTATCTGTTTAGTAATGGCGTTGGCCTAGATGATGATGAAATTCGCACAGGTAATGCAATGGTGATAGACCCCTATGGCCGAATTGTCAAAGAGAGTTTATTGGTTGAGGATGATGTGGTCATTGCAGATCTTGACCTTAGTTTGCTTCCTACCTCGAATGGGCGGCGTTGGCTTACAGGTAGAAGACCTGAATTATACCGCATTATGACTGAAACTCTAGGCTATGAAACCGATATTCGTAGTGTTCGCTTTGCGGAGCAGAATTCCCCTTATCATAAAGAAAAGCCATAATAGCTAAAGTCAATGACACGCCATAGCATTCATAATACAAATACTATGGCGTCTTCTACTATTAGGAACTGGCTAACCATCATGGATACTCGACTACTCCGCGCATTTATCGTTCTTGCAGAAACAAAAAATTATCGCGAAGCTTCATCACGTTTATATATTAGCCAGCCAGCCTTAACGAAACAAATTCAATTACTTGAAAAACAATTAGAGATGACTCTGTTTGAGCGTGGACGTCATGGCGCTGTATTGACTCCACACGGTAAAATACTATTTCCCTATGCACAGCAAGTGCTTGCTCACACTACTGAGCTTTTACGTCAATCCGCAATACTTCGAGAACAACCTCCTGTAAAACTAACTGTCGGATTTGGCATATCAACATTTCACGAAGCGTCCTTATTTGTTGCACGGCTGCGTGAAAAACTCCCTGATATTCCAATTCAGCTGGATGACATGCCTTCTCACGAAATGGAGAAACAGCTACAAACTCATGAATTGCATATTGCTTTTACTCGCCAATTTGCATTTAAAAACACAGATAGCTTAGTGAGCAAAGCATTAAAATTTGAAGTACTTGCTTTAGCCGTCGCACAAAAATCGGCGTCTCGATTATCAGTTAAGGAATATCTAACTCATTTTCCTTTATTATTGTTACGCGCAGAACGTGGCTCAAAGCTTCATCAACAAATTCAGCGCTACCTAAAATATGAAAGCTTATTAATTACGCCTTCTCAGGAAGCAAATGATATTCAAACATTAATTGCACTCGTCGCCGCTGAGGTTGGTGTGAGCCTCTTACCCTATAGTGCAAAAAATATCAGCTCAAAAGACATACGTTTTATTCCGATTCAACATTGTGAACATGCCCAATGGCGGATTGATGTGGTATGGCAGGCTTCATTACCTAAATTATGGCAAAACACCATCCATGAATTAATTGATGAAGTTTATGGAGCATTCTCAAGAGAGAGTGAATCAGAATAACTCCGTAATTCCTATATATTAAACATTTGAACTCTGATATTTATTATCATTATCATCGTAAGATAGGCACATATTGATATGTCTGGTAACCAGTCAATAACTCCCCTTAAAATTATCGCTTCTGGTGTGGCACTTCCTGAGCATAAAATTCTCTCGTCCATGTTGGATGAAAAGTTAAATAAATCAAAAGGGTTTGTCGAAAAGCATTCAGGTATCGAATATCGCTTCCATGCAAGTCATACCGATTCACAAGCCCTTTTAGCCGCCCAGGCGATTCAAAATGCATTGCAGGCGAACCATATCCCACCAAACAGTATTGATATGTTGATTAATGCCTCTGCTATCCCAGTGCAAGCGCTACCGTGTTCAGCAGCGCATATCCTTGAGCAATCGAATTTAAACCAAGGAATTGCCTGCTTTGATGTCAATTCAAGTTGTATCAGCTTTATCACTGCGTTACAGATTGCAGCGGGGCTATTAGCCACCAGCGCTTATCAACGCATTGTGATTGTTTCTGCGGATATCGCCTCGCGCGGTATTGACTGGCGGGATAAAGAGTCATCACTGATTTTTGGGGACGGTGCTGCTTGTGTTGTCGTGGAAAAAGGAGATGGAAATAGCGGAATTATTTCTTATACCCACACCACACATACTGCAGGCATTGATTTTTGTGAAATTCGCGCAGGTGGTACAAGATGCAATCCGCGCTCGGGTATGACCGATGATGACTTCCTGTTCCACATGCAAGGGAAAAAATTGTTTCGCCTCGCGTCTTCTTTGATTGAAGATTTTATGCAACAGGTTTTCAGTGAATCGGGTTTACAGCTTAAGCAAATTGGTACCGTGATCCCACACCAAGCGAGTCACCTTTCTTTAGAGCATATGCGCCAACGTGTCGGGGTAACAACGGAGCAATTAGTCGATATCTATAAACATCGAGGGAATCAGGTTGCGGCCTCCATCCCTTCTGCATTACATGAAGCCATTATTACAGAACGTTTCTATGAAAAACCCAGTGCCATGTTAATCGGTACTGCTGCTGGGTTAGCGCTGTGCGCCATGGTATTAGTGCCATGAAAATATTGGTAACAGGCGCAACAAGTGGCCTGGGACGCAATGCTAGTGAGTACTTACTTGAAAGAGGCATTGATGTGGTCGCTTGTGGGCGAAACCAACAAGCAGGAGAACAACTAAGTCAATTAGGTGCAACATTTATTGCTGTTGAATTAGCTGAACTCACCGTTGAAGAAGCGAAAATGCTCATGGCGGGTTGTGATGCTATTTGGCATTGCGCCGCCCTTTCTTCGCCTTGGGGAAAACGCCAAGATTTTGAAAAAACAAATGTTCACGCCACTCAAATATTGGCTATCGCAGCAGGGGAAGCAAAAATCTCACGCTTTATCCATATTTCCACCCCTGCCATTTATTTTAATTTCACCCACCAGCAAAATATTCATGAGTCCACGGTTAATAAACATTTCGCTAACCAATATGCCAGAACAAAGTATTTAGCCGAAACCATGATCGAGCAATGCGTTAGTCAATTTCCGGCAACTCGTTATACTATTTTGCGCCCTCGTGGCTTATTTGGTCCTCATGATCGTGTTTTGCTACCGCGTTTGCTCACCCAAATAAAATCACGCAAGGGAAAACTGGTGTTACCTAATGGGGGAAATAACCATTTTGACCTCACCTATGTGGGAAATGTGGTTCACAGCATGCAGCTGGCGACGTTCAAAGAAACACTCCCTAACGGAGCCATTTACAATATTACCAACCAACAGCCGCAAGCACTAAAAAAGACATTAAATCAATTGTTTAATGAACTTAATTTAGAGTGCGAAATTCGTTCAGCCCCTTACCCTTTGCTGTATGCTATTGCCAGTCTATTAGAAGTCATTGGCCGTTTAACGGGAAAAGAGCCATTACTCACACGCTATAGCCTCGGTGCAGCCTATTTCACCATGACATTAGATAACCAAAAGGCACAGCAAGAGCTGGGCTACTATCCTTTATATAGTATGCAACAAGGTGTTCATTTGACCGCAAAATGGCTGAAAAAACAGGAGAACCCATGCTAACTATTCATCAATATGAAGTGGGTTATTGCACACATCCGGGCTGTGTCGCGTTAAAAGGCGCCAGTTTTAAATCTTGTAAATTTCCAGCAAGGGCATGGCTGATAGAGGATGAACACCAGCGTTGGCTGTTTGATACCGGGTATGCCACTCATTTTTATGATCATACGCGCCATGGCATTATGCGGCTATATCGAGCAGTCACTCCAGTGTATTTCGAAAGCAAAGATGCCCTTGTCAATCAATTGGCTAATGATGGCCTAAAACCTAATGATATCAATGGTGTGATTTTATCTCATTTCCATGGTGACCATATCGCGGGGCTACGTGACTTCCCTAATATCCCCATTATTTGTTCAGGAGATGGCTGGGCTAAAACACGCCCTTTGACTGGGTTTGCTGCATTGAAAAATGCCTTTGTCAGTGGACTATTACCAGATGACTTCGAACAACGCACTGTATTTTATGAAGGTTTCCCCAAGGTGGCGCTACCAAATGAATTGCAAATTTTAGGCGAAGGCTATGCAGTTAATCAGCAGAAGACGTTATTGATTGTGCCGCTCCCTGGGCATGCCGCAGGGCATATTGGTTTGTGTGTACTAACTGACTCAGGCTGGATATTGCTCGCAGGTGATGCTGCTTGGTCACCCACTAATTACCGCGAATTGCGTGGCCCCATGGCAATTGCCAATATTATTATGGATGATAAGCAGGCTTATTATGAAACACTGAATAAATTACATGAAATTGATAAGCGCAATGTGGTTATCCAACTGTGCCACGAAGGGGATTTATTGTGATCCTCTCGATGCTTTGGCATTACTGGCGAGCTCGTCATTTGACGTTTCGTAACCGTGGTGAACTGGAAGCTTATCAACAAAAACGTTTAGCGCATTTTAAACGCAAAGTATTAGCGAAAAGCCCCTATTTTCAGCGGTATATCAATCAGCCATTATCTAATTTCCCCATAATGAATAAACAAATCATGATGGATAATTTTGATGAGATGAATACCGCCGGGCTGTTAAGCCAAACACTTCTAGAATGTGCGCAAAAAAGTGAACAATCTCGGGATTTTGCCCCTAAAGTGGGGCGCTACAGTGTCGGGCTATCCTCTGGAACTTCGGGCTGTCGAGGCCTTTTCGTTGTCAGCCCAGAAGAACAAAATGTCTGGTCTGGCAGTATGTTAGCTAAAATGTTACCCCAAGGCCTGTTTAATGGTGAGCGTGTTGCTCTGTTTTTACGCGCCAATAATAACCTGTATGAAAGTGTCAATAACCGTTGGATTTCACTGCGGTTTTATGACCTTTTCGCGGATTTTGATCTGCAACTTAGCGCTCTTGAACAATATCAGCCTTCGATTATCGTTGCGCCAGCCCAAGTGTTATGTACGATTGCTGACGCCATCAACCAGCAGAAAATTCAATTAAATGTACAAAAAGTAATTTCCGTCGCTGAAGTACTAGAACCCCATGACAAACAAAAATTACAGGGTTGTTTTTCCCATGTAGGGGAAGTCTACCAAGCAACGGAAGGGTTTTTAGGCTGCACTTGTTCTCATGGTACTATGCATTTAAATGAAGCTTTTGTGCATATTGAGCCTAATTGGCTTGATAATGACCGTTTTTCACCCATTATCACGGACTTTACGCGCAAAACACAGCCTATCATACGTTATCAACTCGATGATGTTTTAGTGGTGAAAAATACACCTTGCCCTTGTGGCTCTCCTGAAATGGCGATTGAACGTATTGAGGGTCGCTGTGATGATTTGCTTCAACTTCCGGGCTATAACGGCAAAATGGTGACTATTTTTGCAGATCCCTGTGCGCGGGTGATTGTGAATCACTTGCCTGTTACTGCTGACTTTCGCTTAACCCAGCAAGGCAACGCATTATATTTACAGGCTGAATGTTCTCCTACAGAGCTATCTCTCTGCCAGCAACAGCTAACACGCTATTTTACAAACCAACATGTTGATATTTCTCAATTAGATTGGCAATTATCCACTGCCACTATTACACAAACACTCTCCGTTAAAAAGCGACGTATAACCCGTAAGGAAGCGAAATGAATAGCAGAGAATTATTCACTCGCTTTATCTATTGCCTACTCGGTTGGGGAACCGTTGGCATTGTTTATCAATATACCGGGCAAGTGACTGGGCAAGCTCATGTTTTATCACCCAGTGAGCTGGATAATGCCGTCCCATTTTCACCCGATGCCATCTGGCTTTATCTCTCCTTTTTTCTGTTTATCCCACTTGGGTATTTTCTCAGCCCTCTAAAAAAAGCTTACTCACTCATGTATGCCATGCAGCTCTGTGCGCTGGTTTCTGGGGCGGTCTATTTGTGGTACCCCACGACTATGCTGTACCACGACTACGATTTATTGGCCTTATCTGGGCAGGCTTTGTCTGCTTTGATTAATATTGATAGCCCACAAAATTTATTACCTTCTCTACATGTCTCATTGACTCTCATCGTGCTCAATGCATTATGGTCAATACAACAAAAATTTCGCACGGTTTTAGCCGTTATTTGGGCGATTGCTATTTGTACCTCGGTATTGGTGCTAAAGCGCCATTTAGTTATTGATGTGGTTACTGGTGCACTCACCGCTTGTGGTGCATTACTGATTGTTCACACAGCGAAATTTGTCTTAAAGAGAAACACTGATGAATGAATTAACCTTTCCGATTGTTTTCATGTTAGCGGTCGTGGTCGCAGAAGGTTTAGTGATCGCCAAAACGCAAAAAGGAACCGTTAGCTGGCAAGAATTGGTGTTCAACCTGAACTCTGGCCATATTATGTTGTGGTTATTTAGAGGGTTAGAAATTTTTTGTTACGGCTTTGTCGTGACCCACTACTCATTCAACCTCGTTGAAAACTGGCCAACCGCACTGGTGTGGGTGTTTGCGATTTTTGCTTGGGACTTTGGTTTTTACTGGCTACACCGCTTGCACCATACCTACCGTGTTCTATGGGCCGTTCATGTGGTTCATCACCAAGGGGAGCACTATAACCTATCATTAGGAGTGCGTAATTCGTGGTATTCATCACTGACATCAATCCCATTCTTTATGCTACTGGCACTAATGGGGATTCCCTTAGAGGTGTTTATCACCGTTTCAATATTGCACTATACTATTCAATTCTTTAACCACAGTGCGCTGATCCCGCGTTTGGGTTGGTTGGAGAAATTTATGGTAACGCCACAGCACCATAGAGTTCACCATGTGAAAGAAGGGCATTATTCCAATCGTAATTTCGGGGGCAGTTTTATTTTTTGGGACAAACTGTTTGGCACATTTTCCAAGTTACCTGAAACTGAACACCATTTTGGTATCAAAGGCGCTCCCGCTTCTGAAAACCCGTTTATTGACAGCAACTTACCTTTTTGGCGTATCATTAAACGCCGTAGCCAACCCAAAGCAAAACCCGCACCATTATTTCGCGTAAACCAAATCGCATTAGTAATGGGAACACTTCTCCTATTTAGCTTGGTTATTGGTTACGTCTATATTTATGGTTATGGTTATCAAGGTACAACCCAACAGCAAGTGGTTTTATTTATCTTATTAGCCTTAGGTACCGTAGCTCTATCGGGTATTTCAGATGGACGTAAAATTGGCCTGATGAGCTGGTTTTTCATCGCTTGCTTGCTACTAATTTGTATTTTATTTATTTGGCAATGGACAACCCCGTTTTGGGTTATTTTTACCAGTGCACTATGGCTGCATAGTTTGTTAATGTTACTTGGTATAGGCCGAAAACCCATACAGGTGCGAGATGTTCCCTGAGCCGCTAAGGCCACTAGGCTACCAACACCGCCGTGACCAAGCGTTCCAAAAAGCATTGAACATGGCCGCTAAACACTATTTACAACAGCGTGCTGATCATCGGTTCGCTGACTTACGTTTTTATTTAAAAAGTCTAGTTTTAATTTTGTGCTGCCTAGGCAGTTACGGCATAGCATTATGCGCTAACACGTCTTGGGCATTTTTTATTTTTTACCCTCTGTTTATTTGTTTCGCATTATTATTAGCCATTAATCTCGTTCACGATGCTTCCCATAATGCAATTTTCAAGCAGGCCAAAGCCAACTATTGGCTCAATTTTTGGGTCACTATTCCGTTGGGCTTAGATCCTGAATGCTGGCGCGTCAGGCATATTATTTTTCACCACGCTCACACCAATATTCGCCATTATGATTTAGATATCGAAGAAAATTTTGTCTTACGGCAAACGCCTTATCAGCGCTGGTACCCGTTTATGCGAGCTCAGCATCTGTATTGGCCATTAATTGCCGCAATGACTTTCCCTGCACTCATTTGGTTCTTTGATTGGATGGATAGATTTCATTTGACGCGCGTCGCCCCTCATATGCGCCATCAAGGCCGTCGTGGTATTGGAGCATTTTTATTGGCTAAGTTACTGCATTTGATTGTGGCGATAGTCATACCCGCTTTTGTTATCACTGATATCAGTTTAGCGATCTTGCTACTCACTTACTTATTTAGCCAAATGTTAGCCTCTCTTATATTTGTTGTATTGATACTTGGCACCCATTGGGCGAAAGCGACTTTTTATACGCCCCCCAAAGAAGGCAATATGCCGCATGGTTTTTATACTCACACTTTTTCAACCACTTATGATTGGCAAACTACACCTCGTTGGTTAACTTATTGGTTAGGTGGATTAAACTTACATCTTACACACCATTTATTTCCCAATTGGAACCACCGCCATTACCCTGCCCTTGCTAAAATCATTGAGCAAACTGCCAAGCAGTTTTCGATGGATTATCATTGTATTAGCGCGAAAGAATTGTTTATTTACCAACAGAAGTTTTTAAAAGAAATGGGAAAGGGTAAGCAAGCGGATGAGCACTGAGCCAAACACCCCAGTGCTTACTTCGCTATATTGATTATCTATCGATAATAATATTTTGATTTATGACGCTTTTTTCACTATTTCCAACCATCTGAGCAAATTTCTCTAATGGGTCAGTCCGAAAAGCATACAAACGTTTGAGGGCAAATGGGTTATCCCCTAATTTGACTTTTCCTTGAATGGTTGTCAGTGCTAAATGTAAGCCAGCTTTTCCCCCCGCGTCCATCGCTGCGGAGTTATATCCACCAAAAGGATAGGCTAAATAGCGTTGTTCCGGTTCGAAGCGACTCAAAATTTTCATCGACCGTTTAAAGTCCAACATAATGGTATGTTCTTTCCGGCTAAATAAAATTGGTGAGTTATGGTTATCTAAACGATGCAAAAAGTGAGTATGAGATTGGATGTTAAAAACGTCTCGGCTATCTTTAATTTCTTGCTTACTCATAAATTGTAAGCCATCCGCTGACCATTTTTGTGGCTGCGTTTTAATCCGGGAAGAAATAATAAACAGCGTTGCTTGCTGGCGGTTATGCCTTAAAATCGGTAATGCATAGCGATAAACTGACTTTAAACCGTCGTCAAATGTCAACACAACAGCCTTACCCGGTAGATTTGCAGATTTATTTAAATAATCTTCCACATCAGCAAGCGAAAGGGTTTGGTAGCCCGCTTGTTTTAAATAATTCATTTGTTCGCGAAATGCTTCCACCGATGTCGTGGTGGATGTTTCACGAAAATGCTTATTTTCATTGTCTTTGAGAATATGGTGATAAGTTAAAATCGGAATGCCTTTATCCAACGAAACATCATCTAAACGCACATAGCCTAGCCTATCCCCAATACGAATGGTTAACCATGCCGTTTTTTCACCTGTTTTATCCGTTTTAATCATTCGCGCTAACACAGGATAACGCAGGTTTTCCCATAAAGAGGCTATTTGCTTACGATTACTTTGAGTTGAGTTGTATACCGCTGTTTTTTGGTGTGTGACTAAATAATCATAAATGGGATTTTGTAAGTCATTTAGCCTATCTACTTCAGGTACATAGCGCGGCTTTTTGTTAGAAAATGATATCGTTTTCACAAATGCGTAGTCATTGCCAAACTGCATCGCACAATAATCCCCTGAGGGAGAATAAGCGTAAAACCCGTGTTCTGCGTTCAGTTCTGCGACAGCGCGCATTTCTCCAGCAATCATCGCAAAAATAATTTCAGGCTGTTTTGTTTGAATTAGCTTGGGGGGGATGTCTGCCAACTGCCAATCATCTGTATCATTGACGATTTCAGAAGCCATAGATTGAGAGAGATAATTCGTAAATAAAATACACAGTAATAAAAGTAATCGTTTAGACATTTTTCATCCGCTATAACGCTGGGTTTCCGCAATTATTCTAAACCTACTCTAGATTGAACCCCATACCCCAATAAAAATTTTTATTGTCCCACTCTTATTATTATCACGAAAAATAATACTTAAAATGTATGGTTGTTATCTTAACCCCTTAAGTTGTTATACCAATTTAGATATTCCATCGTGATCTATCATACAAAATAAAGAGATCTAGCTCATATTTATCAGTAAAAGGCGCCATCAAGGCACAATCTGTAAATCATTTGACAGTTTAATCCATTTCCCACTGCTAGATTGGCATTCAACCACCTTACAACACCTGGGAACAACAATGAAAATAAAAGAAATTAGTACTTTTATCATGCACGTACCTGTCACTAATGACCTAATTGGTGACTCAACTCACAGTATTACCCATTGGGGAATGCCGGGTGTCATGATCAAAACAGAATGTGGGTTAGTCGGCTATGGCCACACCGGAACACACGCCGATATCACTACCGACCGGTTAATCACCACCATTATTGAAGATGTTTTCGGTCCAATGTTACTCGGTGAAGACCCAACAGAAGTACGTTATTTGCATCGAAAACTCACTCGCAGCTCAACCAATATTTGGGTTGGTCGCGGTGGTTTAATGCAAATGGCAATTTCTGCCATCGACATCGCCCTTTGGGATCTCAAAGCTAAAGCCGCAGATCAGCCGTTATGGCAACTGTTTGGCGGTTCAAAACACAATAAAGTTAACGCCTATAACACCGACTGCGGTTGGTTAGTGCGTAGCCAAGAAGACTTAGTCGATGATTGTAAAAAAATGATCTTCGAAGAAGGCTTCAAAGCAATAAAAATGAAGATTGGCAAACCAGACCCACGCGAAGATCTACAACGTATTGAAGCGGTTCGCCACGCAATTGGCGATGATATCGACTTAATGGTAGATGCGAATGGTAAGTGGGATATCAGTATAGCCAAGCAATATGGCCACCGTTTAAATGATTTTAATATTAAGTGGTTTGAAGAGCCGTTGTGGCATGATGATGTCGCCAGCCATAAACAACTTGCCGCTTATATGGACACACCTATCGCATTAGGTGAATTACTTTATCACAATGATTCGTTTAAGGAATTTGTCTTGGCAGGTGCCGTTGATTACTTACAACCTGACGCCACACGCTGTGGTGGTTTAACAGCAGTATGGGAAATTGCTGATTTAGGTATGGCCTTTAATTTACCGGTGACACCACACCATGGCGATATGATGCAGGCACAATTGCATCTGGTCATGGCGCATCCAGCCTGCTCTTTACTAGAATTCATTCCTTGGACACTGGACTGCTTTGTTGACCCGGTCGAAGTTATTGATGGTGTTTATACCACACCAACCGCGCCTGGGGCAGGTACAACGTTAAAACCTGAAGCATTAGCTAAATTTAACGTGAAATAATGATCATTCCCTTTTTCAATATTTCATTTCTAACAACATGAAAAAGGGAAATTAATAACAAGAATTATTCATTTTAAATTACTTATTTACACTCTAAATAATTCATGATGCGGTCAACAACACTGCAACTTGAAGTATGGCGAGTATTTTAGCTCTATACTCTACTCTGCTGGTTATTCAGCGGCGGGCTAAACACATAATAAAAATGAATAGATAACATTACTATCTTACAAAAAACTGGGGTGAACCATGTCCACCAATACGGATCATTTATCATCGGCTACCAGCAAAGCAATACGAAAAATAATACCAATGGTGGTATTAATGTTCATATTGGCTTATTTAGACCGTTCTAATATTGGTTTCGCAAAACAAGAGTTTCAGTTAACGACTGGGTTAAGTGACGCTGCATACGCATTTGGCGCAGGGATCTTTTTTATCGGCTACGCACTGTTTGAAGTGCCAAGTAATATTCTACTGTACCGCATTGGTGCTCGAGTATGGCTATCGCGCATTATGGTCACATGGGGGCTAGTCTCTGCCGCCATGATGTTTGCCCATGATGAAACCACCTTTATTGTGCTGCGCTTCTTGCTTGGTGTCAGTGAAGCTGGCTTCTTTCCGGGGGTTATTTTGTATTTAACCTTCTGGTTCCCACAAAATATCCGGGCACGGGTGACAGGCTACTTCTTATTTGGTGCACCACTGGCATTTATCATTGGGGGCCCATTATCAGGCTCACTCCTGTCACTAGAAGGAACTTCATTTGCCTTCGGTTTATACGGCTGGCAGTTAATGTTTGTCGTAGAAGGCTTATTGGCATCTATTGTCGGGATTTGGGTATTCTTTTACCTTGATGACCGCCCAGAAAAAGCCAAATGGCTGACGGCTGAGGAAAAAAATGCACTTTCCGCTAAATTAGCTTTGGAAGAAGACGCCAAAGCAGGTCATAGCCCGAAAGGTGCCCTGAGAGCATTATTAGATATGCGTGTTCTCTACCTGTGTCTGATTTGGTTTACCGTTCAAGTCTGTGGTTACGGTATTTATTTCTTCTTACCAACCCAAATTGGTACATTATTAGGCAGTAAAGTCGGCATACTAGTAGGCTTTGTCACCGCCATACCACCACTGTGTGCAGCCATTGCAGTTTACTACGTTCCTCGTATTTCAGAACGTCTAAAAGAACGCCGTAAAGTTGCTGCCATTACCTTTATGTTAGGGGCTGCTGGGATCGCTGTTTCTGGTTTATTCGATAGCATTCCAGTTATTGCCATTATTGCGTTATGTGTCGCAGCAGCAGGCCACTTAGCCATGCAACCTCTGTATTGGAGCTTCCCATCTGCATACTTAGGCGGTACCGCTGCGGCATCAGGAATCGCCCTGATTAACTCTGTGGGTAACTTAGGTGGCTTTGTGGCACCAAACTTAAGAGTGTGGGCAGAAACCACCTTTGAGTCTGCCCGTGCAGGGCTCTATTTTATCGCTTTAGTCGCCTTTATCGGTGGTCTGTTGATTCTGACATTAAGAAGATTAGGTATTGAAAAACGATTTGAAGATTAATTAATGATCTTTTGAATCCCTCCCGAGCCGCAATAAATGGCTCGGGTTTTCTATTACTCTATTTCTTATTTGTGAGGTTTACTCGAATATTACGGCGGTTCATGATTGAACATAACCCTACCAAATGTCATGATAAAGTTAGCTAATCATGCAGGGAGCATTCAGATGAACATTGCGGTACAAAACAGTCAATTAGTTCTAACGCATGAAAATATTCTTGAAATATTAAAAACAAATAGTTGGTTTAGTAACTTACCCGATTATTTAATTTCCATCTTAATGACATGCGCCACATTACGCTTCTATCCTGATGGTGAAATGGTTCACTATCAAGGTGACCCTGCACGTGGTTTATATGCGGTGATTCAAGGCTCAGTAAAAGTGAGTTCGATATCCTCAGATGGCCGTGAATGTGTATTTCGCTATCTTTCACCTGGCAATTGGTTTGGCGAAATTGCCATGCTAGATAAGTCAGCGCGCACCCATGATGCTAAAGCAATCAGCCCAACCATTTTACTGACGATATCACCGAAAGATTTAGCCATGATCTTGGAAAAGCACCCCGTTTTTTACCAATTTCTGAATATTTTGCTCTGCAAAGTGATTCGTAACGCCTTTACTATTATCAATGACAGCGCCTTATTGTCTGTTTCCGCCCGGCTGGCCAAGCGCTTATTGAGCTTAGCGGAAGGTTATGGTGAACCTCATGAAAAGGGGATTCAATTGAGCCTATACCTGACACAAGATGACTTGGCGACCATCATTAATACCACACGGCAAACTATCAATAAGCGTTTAGTTGCATGGGAAAAACTCGGTTGGATTGATGCAAAATACGGGAAAATTATTTTAGTTAATCTCCCCGCGCTGAAGCAGATCTCTGAGGATGATGAAGAATAACTAGCTGTTATCATCCATCGTTGGGCTATCTGCGAAGAAGTAGCGATCCATAGTGAATTCAAAGTCATCACTGGTCGCATTGAACAACATTTTTTTGGTATTTTCCAAATGTTGCCACATGGCTTGCCGCGCCCCTTTCGGGTCTCGACGCGCTAACGCCTGTAAAATTTGGTCGTGCTCATCACACCAGCTCTCAATCGAACGGTTATCAATGTGCTCATGAAGCTTGAGCCAGTAAGGATTACGTAAGCGTTGGCTCCACATTTGCTCAACAATTACCACCATCGCACTGTTATGGGTCGACGCGGCAATTTGCATGTGAAAGGCAAGATCCCATGTTGAGTCGCGAAAACCATCCTCTTTACGAGCATGCTTTTGAATATCAACCAATTTTAAAATATCTTCTTTCGTGGCTTGGCTTGCGGCAAATTCGGCGATGTGGCTTTCAATCAGTTGCCTTGCTTGTAATAGCTCAAATGGCCCACAACGACTAAATTCTAATCCGGTTTCTGTATTGACTGAGTTATTAGACCGATTACTGATGACGTGTATGCCAGATCCTTTGCGTACATCCACATATCCTTCCACTTCTAACATAATGATAGCTTCGCGGATCACCGTACGGCTCACCTTCATTTCATCAGCAAGTAACCGTTCTGCAGGCAATTTAGTGCCAATTGGGTATTCATCATTTTCGATGCGTTCTTTGACCAAAGCCGCAACTTGTTGGTATAGGCGCGGTTCACTCTCTTGTGAGCTCATTATTTTCTCCTTTCATATAACAACCCGACTCATTGGCCACTAATGCCTCACAGTATAACGAAATTTTATGGTGATGGGTGAAATAGAAGTGCTCCCATAAATAAATCACAATAAATTGGTATAACATCTTTAAAAGTTATAAACCGGATCGTATAATGTTTGAAATTTAGACAACCCAAAAATCGACACTAAGTGGCCGATCGCACTGAATCCGATTTTCAACCCAGAGAATGCAATATGATAAAAGATATAATAAAAATACATCCGAATGACAATGTCGCCATTACCTTAATCGATAGACTCTCGGGTGATACTGTCAGCGTTGATGGCCAATCCGTGACATTAAAGCAGGACATCGGTCGCGGCCATAAAATTGCCCTAGATACGATTGAAGCGGGTGAAAATGTCATGAAGTATGGTGCGCCTATCGGCCACGCAACAACGAAAATAACCGTTGGCGAGCATATTCATACACATAATACAGCGACTAATTTAAGTGCCTTAAATGAATATGAATACCACCCTGAACACAACATAATTACCGCTACACGGCCGGATCCAGATGTGCAAATCTATCGTCGAGCAAACGGTGATGTCGCGATCCGCAATGAAATTTGGGTGATCCCAACCGTTGGCTGCGTGAATGCACTCGCTAGAAAAATGATCGAGCGCTTTAATAAACAACATCATGGTGCTTCTGATATTGATGGCGTTTATCTGTATAACCATACTTTAGGATGTTCCCAGCTCGGTGATGACCATTTAACAACGCGTACTATTTTACAAGATATGGTTAAGCACCCTAACGCAGGTGGTGTTCTAGTCATTGGTTTAGGCTGTGAAAACAATCAAGTAGCCGCCTTTAAAGAAACATTAGGTGACTATGATGATGAACGTGTAAAATTCATGGTATGCCAACAATTAGATGATGAAATTGAAGCCGGTGTCGAGCACCTTAATACGCTTTATCAATTCGTACAGCAGGACAAACGTGAAGCAGGCAAACTGAGTGAAGTGAAATTTGGCCTTGAATGTGGTGGATCTGATGGGCTTTCAGGCATCACCGCTAACCCACTGTTGGGCTGTTTTTCTGATTTTTTAGTCAGCCATAACGGAACCACGGTGTTAACGGAAGTCCCTGAAATGTTTGGCGCAGAACAAATTCTAATGAACCACTGCCATGATGAACCGACGTTTGAGAAAACGGTCAATATGATCAATGACTTCAAACAATATTTTATTGCCCATGACCAGCCGATTTATGAAAACCCATCTCCAGGGAATAAAGCAGGCGGTATTTCGACACTCGAAGAAAAATCCCTCGGCTGCACACAAAAAGCAGGCACTAGCCAAGTAATGGATGTTTTAAAATACGGAGAGCGCCTGACAACCCCAGGGTTCAACTTGTTAAGTGCACCGGGTAATGATGCCATTGCGACCAGTGCCTTAGGTGCAGCAGGCTGTCATATGGTGTTATTTACAACCGGTCGCGGTACACCATACGGTGGCTTTGTTCCCACCATGAAAATTGCGACTAATAATGAGTTAGCCGCCAAAAAACCCCATTGGATTGACTTCAATGCGGGCGCCCTATTAACAGGAAAATCTATGGATCATTTATTAGATGACTTCATTCAGCTTGTTGTGAAAACCGTTAATGGTGAGCACACCAAAAATGAAATCAATGACTTTCGTGAATTAGCAATTTTCAAAATGGGCGTCACACTTTAAAAACAAACTATTCCCTATTGCTTAGGCCATCGTTAAGCAATAGGGATATAACTAACTACTTATATTTATTAATTTTCCCTACAGACCTGACTTTCTATCCTGAGCCATAAATTCATTTATCGTGACATGAACCCAATAAAGAAAAGTCACCATTTCCCTATTTTTAGGATATGGTAGGATCCGTTTCTTGATGGCAAATTTTAATTTATTAGCAGGATAAATAATGATAGACCTAAAACTTAGAGAGGCCAGAGACAGCCTTTCCACCAAAGAAAAACAAGTCGCTGAGTACATTATTGCTAATAAGAAAAACATGCAAAGTATTAGCATTCAATCCCTTGCCCAAGAAAATAAGGTCAGTACCACCACTATTTTGCGCCTGTGTCATAAGTTAGGCTACCAAGGTTTTAGTGACCTAAAAATTGATTTAATTTCATCGATTAATCACAAATCTTACGGCACCCTATTACAAGAAGATATTGATATTAATGACTCGATGGAAACCGTTAATCACAAAGTAGGACTGATTGAAAAATCATCCATAGAAGAAACTTGTGCTTTGGTTAATTTAAATGCCTTTAAGCAAGCAAATGAGTTAATTAGCAAGAGTAAAAAAATTGTAATTTATGGTGCTGGTAGTAGTGGATTAGTTGCAAAAGAATTTGAATATCAATTAATTAAAATAAAAAAAGATGTTAATTGTCACCTTGATTACAGCATTCAATTTAGTATCGTGAATACGTTAGATCAGAACGATCTTGTCATTGTCATATCTCATTCCGGTGAAAACCACGAATGTATCAAGCTACTCACTCTTGCCAGAGAATTGAAAGTTCCGACCATTGCTATCACAAAAATGGGACAAAGTTCAGTATCAACCTTAGCTGAGACTATCTTGCATACAATATCGACTGAAAATATTTCAAGGATCATCCCCATTCGCTCAAAAATATCCCAACTCACTGTAATTAATATGTTGATTACTAACTTATTTATCAAACAGTATGATGAAAGAATTCAAAAACAAATTAACACTCGTGCGGAACGCTTTACTCGTCTAAATAGCAATAACTGATCAGCTTTCTCCTTCTTAATATCGCCTATGTGGCTCTGAGTAGCCACTTCGATCTTGCTCACAAAAATGACCCTTTCTAGGGAGCTCCCTCTTTTCATTCCTATTTTTTGTGATATTGTTACTTTAAAATAAATATATAAAAGTAATTTTATTACTAAAATAAAAAAGATAAATACAAGGGGAAAAAATGAGCTCTCAAATACCTATCATACTGGCTAGCCATGGGCCTTTTGCACAAGGATTACTGGAATGTGCTGAAATGCTGATCGGCTCGCAAGAAGATATCAGCGTGATTTCGATTCAAAGAGAAAGCAATATTAATGAGGTAAAAAAACATTTATTTGAAACATATCAGCATGTTAATAAAGGCAATGGCGTTTTAATTTTGGTCGATTTATTAGGCGGTTCTCCTTGCAATTTAGCCAGTGAGCTCGTTATTACTCAAAATGATGTCGTGCTGTACTGCGGAATCAACGTTCCGACTTTTCTCGAAATACTCAGCAACCGAGACCTTCCTTTACATGAACTTCATCAAGTCATTAATGATGTATTCCCTGATAGTTGCATTAATGTCGGTGAACAACTTAAACCATTAGCACAAAACGATAGCGAACTTTAGGAGAATCCCATGCCAATTAATGTTGCCCGAATTGATGACAGACTTATCCACGGCCAAGTTATTACTACTTGGGTTAAAAATTTTGATATTGAGCAGGTGATTATCGTCAACGACAAAGTTGCCAATGACACCGTTCAACAATCCGTTCTTACTATGGCGGCGCCACCAGATCTAAAAGTCGTCGTTTTTGGTGTCGATAAATTCATTGAAGTCTTAAAAAAAGCAGAAATTAAACGTCGTACTATGTTGCTGTTTACTAACAGTATTGATGTGAATAGGCTCGTCGAAAGTGGCTTAAAATTGGAAAAACTGAATGTCGGCGGAATGCGCATGCAAGAAGGCCGTCGTAATTTATCTCGTGCGGTTGCTGTGACACCGGATGAAGAACAAGCCTTTAGGTCGCTCATCAACAATAACGTTACTGTTGAAATTCAAATGGTTCCTAAAGATCCCATTGTTGAATTAAAAACATTACTCAATTAATTCATCTAATCATACTTATTTTCACTCAATAAGTGAGGAGCCTATTATGTTGGTAGAGGCCATTTTAATTGCGATTTGGGCAGGTATTTGCTCATTGGATGATGTCGGTCCGCAAATGCTAAGACGCCCATTACTCACCGGTACTGTGGCCGGTATTATCATGGGCGATATGGTGCAAGGGTTAGCCATTAGCGCCACATTAGAATTAATGTGGATGGGAATTGGTAATGTTGGTGCTTATTCTGCACCCGATATTATCGCCGGTTCAATTATTGGAGTTGCGCTCGGTATTGCTTCCAATGGCGGAATTGCAGCGGGTATCGCCCTTGCCGTACCAGTCTCTATTCTATGTCAGCAATTACTGATTATCTGGCGTTCTTTTGCTAGTTTTTTAAATGTCTGGGCCAGTAAATCCATTCTTGATGGCAACTACAGTGGCCTAACAAAAGTGCATTATTTCTCGACGCCACTGTGGTTTTTTATTCGTGCCATTCCCTGCTTTATTGCGGTTTATTTTGGTAGTGACTTAGTCAATAGCATATTAAATGCCGTACCTGAAAGTATTCTTACCGGTATGGGTGTCGCATCTAAACTAATCCCTGCTGTCGGTATCTGTATTCTGTTACTCATGTTACTTAAAGGCAGAATGTGGTTTTTCTTTCTGCTCGGTTTTATGCTCACAACCTATTTAAAACTACCAATTATCCCAATTACTTTTATCGCTCTGGCATTTGCTGTGCTTTATGACATGGCATTTGCCAACAGCTTGCGCCAAACACCAGAAGAAAAAACAGCACCAACTTCCCATAAAAATGAAGAAGAGGAGTATGACCTATGAGTGAAATAACCACCTCTGAAAATAAAAAACTCACGAAAAAAGAGCTTAATGGTATGTTTTGGCGAATTCAAACCATGTCATTCTCATACAACTACGAAAAACTGCAAACAATTGGTTTTGCTCATTGTATGGTACCCGTTCTCGATAAACTTTATGAAAAAGCAGATCAAGAAACACGTATTAAAGCCATGCAACGCCACTTCGAGTTTTTTAATACACAAATTAACGCAGGTGCATTAATTCTCGGTGTCACCGCAGCATTAGAAGAAAAAACAACAGAAGAAGAAAAAGAGGCAGTCATTTCTGTAAAAGCTGGTTTGATGGGGCCATTTGCAGGTCTTGGTGATAGCTTATTAAAATTTACATGGCTGCCCATTTGCGGCAGCATCGGAGCCGCATTTGCGCTGCAAGGTAATATTATCGGCCCTATATTAATGTTTATTCTGTTTAATATCGTCAATATCGGTACCAAATATTTCTTTATTCATTATGGCTATAACAAAGGCGTTGATTTAATCGAGCAATCGAAAAAATCAAATATTATTCAGCGAATTACTAATATAGCGAACGTTGTCGGGGTCATGGTCCTAGGTTCCTTGATAGCGACGACCGTCAAGCTTTCCACTCCGCTAACCATCGCCGTCGGTGAACAATCTATCAAAGTACAAGAGATGTTTGACAAGGTAATACCTAACTTACTCACCCTTCTCTTTGCACTCGGTATTTTCTTCCTTGTTCGTAAATTTCAAGGAAAACATACCGTTGCACTCATTGTTGCCATTATGGTTTTAGGTGTTGTTTGTTCCGTGTTCGGAATTTTAGGATGATAAAGGGAAATATATGGAAATCGAAGTCAACAGAGTGAATGAATCAACACTCGAAATAAAGTTTAGTGAAATTCCATCCTCTCCTCTGGCATTATATTGGACGGATAAACCTGATACTCAGGTTTATCCTGAGAATTTCATTACAGATAAATTAGAGAATACCATTACAGTTCAAGACCCATTAAATGCTAAACAACGCATCTATTTTATTTTACAAAATGCCAATGGACGTAAATTATTCGCTGAAAGAACATTACCTATTGAGGGATTAAATAACTTCCGTGATTTTGGGGGTTATACCACAACAGACGGAAAACAGGTGAAATGGGGAATGTTATACCGTTCCAACCATCTATTTAATTTGAATGAACAAGCGGTAAATTATATTTCCCATCTAGGGATTAACAGCATTATCGATTATCGTACTCAAAATGAAATTAATAAATCGCCCAATTGCCATGTTGGTGAAAAGAAAACCTACCATCTTGATGCAACGGCTCAAACTGCTGAATTAGCAGCACAATTTGCCGCATCACCAGATAATGAAGATAAAGCGTTAATCGAAAGTGTTATCCAGCATATTCCGAAAGAGATGATTAACGGCGATGGGTTACAAATATTAGAACAATATCGCCAATTTGTAGTGAGTGATAAGTCAAAATCCGCCTTTAAGCAAATGATAGAAGTCTTATTAGATAGTCATAATGCCCCAAATATTCAGCATTGCCGCGGCGGAAAAGATCGAACCGGTTATGGCGCATTACTGGTACTTTCCATGTTAGGTGTTCCGAAAGAAACCATTGTGCAGGACTATATGCTCACCCATTTTAACCGGCTTGAACGTAACGAAATTAAAATGGCAGGATATCGGAAAATAACTCAAGACAAAAATGTACTGGATTATTTACTTTCACTGATTGATACTCAAGAATCATTTATTATAGAGGTATTTAATACGATGGAAGAAATATCCGGCTCTGTAGAAAACTATATTAAAAATGAACTTAAATTCACAAATAATGATATTAAGCAACTTAGAGAAATATACTTAGTTTAAATAAATTCACTTGTTATATAAACAACCACAGGCTTAATAAAATAAACCTGAGTGATGGCTGTATTTAATAAATAGTAAAATAGCCACATAGCCTATTTATTGTGGCTATTTTATTGACGAAAAAATCCGTTATTGGTTATAAAATCAATAATTACTTTTATTCGCCAGTTTTATTCAATAAATTTTTAACTGCTTTATTTTTGCCCGTAATACGCATTTTTACCGTGTTTACGTAAATAATGTTTATCTAATAATACTTGTTGCATTGAACCTATTTGTGAACTTAATTGACGGGTAAATAAATTCATATAGGCAATTTCTTCTAATACCACGGCATTATGCACTGCATTATCGGGGCTTGTTCCCCAAGCAAATGGGCCATGGCTATTCACTAATACCGCTGGAATATCTTTTGCTGACAGCCCTTTTTCCTTGAAGGTTTCGATGATCACATGGCCTGTTTCTCTTTCATATTCCCCTTCAATTTCACTTTCTGTCATTTTACGGGTACAAGGAATTTCACCATAGAAATAATCAGCGTGGGTTGTCCCTAAGGCACTCAATGGCTGCCCTGCTTGAGCCCAAATAGTGGCATGACGGGAGTGAGTATGAACAATACCGCCAATTTCAGGGAATGCTTGGTACAGCGCCAAATGCGTGTCAGTATCTGAAGAAGGGCGATATTTCCCTTCTACCACCTCTCCACTTTCCAACGAGACCACCACCATGTCCTCTGCTTTCATGGTTTCATAGTCAACGCCAGAAGGTTTTATCACCATTAACCCAGCTTCACGGTCAATACCACTCACATTACCCCAAGTAAAAGTTACTAGGTTATGTTTGGGTAAGGCGAGATTCGCTTCAAAAACCTGTTGTTTCAATTGTTCTAACATAACAACTCCCTAGCTTGCTAAAATATGCTTAATATCAACAACAAAAATTTATTATGGTGATGTTTTTTGTGTGTTGATAACCTATATCTACCTATTAAGGTAAACAGATTTAGGCCATTTAAAAAGCACCTCACTTTACAAATTCGCAACAAAACAGCCCAATTCGGGCATAATCGGTCACGATCAGTCAAATAAAGTCACCACCAAGATGTGGTTAATTGACCGAGTTAGCCCAATATTTTTTGTTTATTGTGAGAAAAACAAAAAGACACCGCCAATATAGTGATATGAGTCTAATTATTATGTAATAAAATTATATTAAATTCATAAAATGAAGATCAAAGTCACTTTAATCGGCTTTGTTTTTTTCAAAAAGAGATTACTTGAATCCAATCACGACAAAAAAAAAGCAACACGGGCAGAATGAATACCATGGAAATAATAGGAGCTAAATATGTTACAAGCCGAACGCCATAAATTAATATGTTCTCATGTTTCGCAGAATGGTTCGGCGTTGGTACGTGATTTAGCCCAATTATGTCTCGTGTCTCAAGAAACTATTCGTCGCGATTTAACGACTCTTGAGCGAGAAAATAGGATCATCCGTAGCTTTGGAGGCGCGGTGGCCATCGACCAAGAAGAAATGCCGATGGTGAATGTTATGCCATCTTCGGTCAAACTCAGTCAAATGGTTGATGGCGCAGAGTCTTTTCGTAAAAGAACTGAAGAGCATCCTGATGCCAAAATGAAAATTTCGAAGGCTGCACTAAAATTAATCCAGCCTGGTGACTGTATTATGCTAGATAACAGCAGTACTTGCTGGTTTCTAGCGCGGCAAATACCCGATATCGACATCACCGTGGTGACAAACTCGGTCAAAATTATCCAAGCGTTGGCCTGCCGTGACCGAGTTCGTGTTATTGGTATTGGTGGGGAATATTCAGAACGTCATGATGATTTTCATGGCCCAATTGCAGAAAGTATTATTCGTAGCTTTCAGATAAAAACCTTATTTCTTTCATGCCAAGGATTCAATATCGAAAATGGTATTCGCGATGGCAGTGAAATAAACTCAAAATTAAAAAATATTATGTTACAGGTTTCTGAAAATAAAGTTTTGCTCGCGGATAATAGTAAATTAGGAAAGTATGCATTTAGTCAGGTTTGTACATTTGATGATATTGACGTATTAATTACAAACAAACTAAATGATAATAATTTTCAAAAACAATTCTCTAATCTTAAAATTATCGAGTGTGACAAATAATTTATAAAAATAAAAATTATATAGCTGTAATGTAAGTAAAAATAATAAGTTCCATTTTATTTTCTGTATTAAATAAGTGCAGGGATATTATTTACTCATAATTCCTAGCACTTAATTATAGGCATATCTAAATATGAGAAATTCATTATTTCTAAAAATGAAAATTCTTGATTTAGTATCCATCTACACTAAGGAATACAACTATGAACATGAAGAAGCTAGTTTTACCTTGTTTAATGAGCGTTGCACTATTTTCAAATGTCGCGATGGCTGAATCACAAAAAGCACAAAAGCCCTTTACCATGGGTGTCGTCGTGAAAGTCGGTGGTATTCCTTGGTTTAATGTTATGGAACAAGGTATTACTGAAGAAGGCAAAAAACTGGGAGTAAACGCCTTCCAAGTTGGCCCAACAACCGCTGACCCTGCAGAACAAGTTCGTGCTATCGAAGATTTAATCGCCAAAAAAGTAGATGTCATTGGCGTTGTCCCTAACGACGCTAAAGTTCTTGAACCTGTATTAAAGCGAGCTCAAGACGCTGGAATTAAAGTCATTACCCACGAATCACCAAACCAAAAAAATGCAGATTGGGACTTTGAATTACTTGATACCCAAAGTATGGGGGCTAACCATATGAGAGATATGGCGGCATGCATGGGCGAAGAAGGCAAATATGCCATGTTTGTGGGAAGCCTGACAGTACCATTAGTGAACGAATGGGCCGACGCGGCAATTGCTTACCAAAAAGCAAATTACCCGAAAATGCAAATGGTCGATGACCGCTTTGGTGTTGCCGAATCCGTTGATGACTCAATGCGCACAGCCAATGATTTATTATCTAAACACAAAGACTTAAAAGGCATCATGTCATTTGGTTCACAAGGCCCTATCGGTGCAGGCCGTGCCATTGATAAACGCCGCAAAAATGATGAAACCTGTGTATTCGGGACATTTACGCCAGGCCAAGGCATCAAATTACTGGAAAAAGGTGCAATTGATGGCGGCTATATTTCCAATCCAAAAGTCGCAGGACAAGTATTTGTACAGGTTGCGACTGCCATGATGAATGGTGAAGAAATTAAAGATGGCGTGTCTATTGGTGATATGGGTGAAATCAAAGTCAGTGGTAACACCATTTTGAGTGATAACCCCGTTAATTTGAATATTGAAAATACTAAAAAATTAGTCGAAGTCGGTCTGTAATTTCACCCTGTTAAAATAACATTCACAACAAAAATACAATATTTATCAATATATTAAATTTTATGTTCTTTGAGTTCGAGTTGCCTGTACTAACACAGCAGCTCGAACTCATCACGAACAAGCCAACACCAATTTATTTGCAGTAGGAATTGTACTTATGACAAGCACCTCAAAAGCTGACAAATCCGATCCACTCATTACCTTGCGAGACCTTTCCAAAAGCTTCGGTGGTCACCGTGCATTACGCAATATCGATTTGACGCTCAACAAAGGTGAAGTGCACTGTTTAGCAGGCACCAATGGGTGTGGGAAAAGCACATTAATTAAAACCATCAGTGGTGTCTATGCCCCTGATGACGGTAGCAAAATTGAAATTGATGGAAAAAGCTATCATCGGCTGACGCCAGATAAAGCCCGTGAATTAGGTGTACAAGTTATCTACCAAGATTTGTCGTTATTTCCAAATTTAACCGTTGCCGAAAATATCGCTTTTGAGCTGAATCTCAAAGGCTATTTTGGCTGGTTTCGCAAAAAACAACTGCGCGAAAAAGCGTTAGAAATCCTCAATGAGTTGGCTTTCACCATTGACCCTGACACACCGGTACAATTCTTACCCATTGCTCAACGCCAACAAGTTGCTATCTGCCGAGCTTTAGTCGCCGATGCACGTCTGGTGATTATGGATGAACCAACAGCTTCATTGACCCGTACAGAAGTCAACCAACTACTCTCAACAGTTAATTACCTAAAAGATAAGGGAATTACCGTTGTTTTTGTGAGTCATCGACTAGAAGAAGTCAAAGAGATCTCTGACCGCATCACAGTGATCCGTGATGGTCAAAAAATTGGGACATGGCCTGCTGAAGGCTTAACTACACGCAAAATTACTGAATTAATGACTGGCTTAGACATTGTCCATGAACGTAAGCCACCAAATAACGCGGAAGACCGACGCACTGTACTCGAGATAAAAAACCTCAGTCGAGCTGGGCAATATCGTGATATCAACTTAAATTTAAAACGCGGCGAAGTATTAGGTTTATGTGGTTTGCTTGGTTCAGGCCGCACCGAATTAGCGCTATCGTTGTTTGGCATTACCCATCCAGACAGCGGCGAATTATTCATCGAAGGCAAGCCTGTTAAGTTAAAAAATAACACCGACGCTATTAAGCGTGGTATTGGTTATGTATCTGAAGACCGCCTGACTTTAGGCGCTATCTTACAGCAATCCATCGCAGACAATATGGTGATTTCGATTCTTGATCGACTCAAAACACCATGGCATTTAATCGATGAAAAACAGTGCCAAGACATCGTACAAGAGTGGATAGCCGACTTAGATATTAAAGTCACCGACCCAAATAACGCCCTTTCAACACTTTCAGGCGGTAACCAGCAAAAAGTGGTACTTGCCAAATGGATTTTAACACGCCCTAAAGTACTGATTTTAGATTCGCCAACCGTTGGCGTCGATATCGGTGCAAAAGACAGTATTTACAAACTCATTCACCGTTTGTCAGGTGTCGGTATCTCTATTTTATTAATTACCGATGAAGCCTCCGAAGCTTATTACAATTGCGACAGAATTTTACATATGAAACAAGGCTCTATCGTCAAAGAAATTGTGACAGATTCCATCAATGAGCAACAATTGGAGGAAATCATCAATGGCTAATTGGCAAAAATTACGACCACAATCTGTCGAAGGCTGGCTGACTTGGGTCATTCTTATCATGGTGGTGTTCTTCACATTGATGAGCCCGCAATTTCTGACTATTCAAAATTTACTCGACCTCAGTGAAAGCTATGCGGTGACGGGTATTTTCGCCTTGGGCTTATTTGTGGTTCTTGTCACTGGGGGCATTGATATTTCGTTTGCTGCTGTGGCTTCCGTAGTGCAATACGTGATTGCGACTTGGTTATTACAAGGTTTTATTGCAAGCCCTGCGGTCAGTATCACATTAGCGATTATCATCGGTATCGCCTTTGGATTAATCAATGCCATTTTAATTTATTCGCTGAATGTTGTGTCGATCATTATCACCATTAGTATGCAATCACTGCTGTTTGGGATGCTGATGTGGTTAACCAATGGGCACAGTATTTATGACTTGCCTGATTGGTGGGTTGACCCTGTGACTATCTTGCCTTTTGAAGTGGATGGCGAATATTACCAAGTTGGCTTGCCGTTAATTGTGATGCTTGGCATTGCCTTCTTAACGTGGATTTTGATGAATAAAACCCACATCGGCCGTCAGTTATACGCTGTAGGAGGAAGTCAAGAATCTGCATCTCGTATTGGTATCCGTGTTTCAGTGATTTACTTGTTTGCCTATAGCTACCTTGGTGCAATGGCGGCGATTGGCGGCATGTTGCAAACCTACCGAATGAGCGAAGTGGTACCGAGTGCCCTTGTGGGCGGAGAGCTGGATGTGCTTGCTGCAGCTGTATTAGGTGGCGCCAGTTTATCCGGTGGACGAGGCTCTGTGATAGGTACACTAATGGGCGTTTTCCTGATTGGTATCTTGAAAAACGGCCTAAACCTGATTGGTGTTTCAAACTACTTCGTCAATATCGTCATTGGGCTGGTTATTCTCATTGCGATTTGTATTACTCACTACAAAAAACGTAAAGAGACGGACGTAGGTTTTGTTTAACAGGAATATCACCATGAAAAAAAATGCTTTTTTTAAAATTGATGGCTCTGTTATCGGACTGCTTTCAATCTTTGTTCTGGCTATCGCCGCATTTAGTATTGCCATGCCAGGTCACTTTTTTACCCAAAACACGTTTTTAAGTATCACTTTTCAGTTACCTGAATTGGGCTTACTTACCTTTGCCATGTTTGTACCTATGTTAAGTGGCGGCTTAAACCTTGCAATTATTAGTACCGCTAACTTAACCGGCCTGTTTATGGCTTGGGTGTTTATCAATTACCTTCCGGTGGATGCAGGAACGGGTACACAGCTGATGTGGTTAGTCTTCGCATTAATTGGCGCAACCGTAATTGCGGTCATTATTGGTAGCTTAACGGGACTGATGATCTCCCACATCGGGGCACACCCTATTCTAGTCACTCTCGGCACCATGACGATTATCAGCGGTATTGGTGTTTACCTCACCAAAGGAGCGGCACTGAGTGGCATGCCGCCCATTGTTCGTGCCATTGGTTCCGATACCGTGCTTGGGGTGCCAATCGCGATGATTATTTTCATCGTTACCGCAATTCTCTTAGCGCTTTTTCTAGGCTGTACTCGGCTAGGTAAAAATATCTATATGAGTGGCAGTAATATCAATGCAACGTGGTTCAGCGGTATTCGTACCGACCGTGTCATGATTGCGATATACACCATTTCTAGTCTGTTATGTGTGTTAGCTGGGCTAATCATGATGGCTCGCTTTAACTCTGCACGTATGGGCTACGGAGATTCCTATTTACTGCTCACCATTCTTGCCATCGTATTAGGTGGAACTAACCCATTTGGGGGGGTTGGTAAGGTTAGCCGAGTGTTCTGTGCCTTATTGGTTTTACAGGTCATTGCGACAGGTTTAAGCCTGCTAGGCGTGAGCCTACACTTTAACCTCGCTGTTTGGGGGATCACGCTCATCTTGGCATTAGCATTCAAGTTCTTCAAAGAAAAATGGAGTGCTAAACGTGCGATGAACCGCAACCAACGCCTTAATAAAGCATCGACACAAAGTTAATTTTTCAAGGGGAAAACCATGCGCAAGCATCCAATTGGTATTTATGAAAAAGCATTACCGAAAAACAGCAGTTGGTTAGAAAAATTAGTTATCGCAAAATCTGCGGGTTACGATTTTGTGGAAATGTCAGTAGATGAAACTGACGAGCGTTTAGCTCGGTTAGACTGGAGCACCGCAGAACGCCTGGAAGTTGTTAGCGCCATTCAAGAAACAGGCATTCGCATTCCAAGTATGTGTTTATCCGGCCATCGCCGCTTTCCTTTCGGTAGCCATGATGAAGCCACCCGTATGATGGCCTATACCTTAATGGAAAAAGCCATTAAGCTCGCTCAAGACTTAGGTATTCGTACTATACAGCTTGCGGGTTATGACGTTTACTATGAAGAGCAAGATGCCGAAACGATTGCTAATTTCGAAAAAGGCATGCAATGGGTCAGTGAAATTGCAGCCGCTTCTCAAGTGATGTGTGCAGTGGAAATCATGGATACGCCTTTTATGAATTCCATTAGCAAATGGCAAACGCTTTCCGATAAGATTCGCTCACCTTGGTTCAGTGTGTATCCTGATGTCGGTAACTTAACCGCGTGGGGTAATGATGTCGAAAAAGAATTCACCCAAGGAATTGAACACGTCGCAGCGATTCACTTAAAAGATACGTATGCAGTGACCGAAACCTGCAAAGGCCAATTTCGTGATGTGCCTTTCGGCGAAGGCTGCGTAGATTTTGTTAATTTATTCAAATTATTAAAACGTTTAAATTACCGCGGTTCCTTCCTGATTGAAATGTGGACAGAAAAAGCCGATGAGCCGCTGATTGAAATTATCAAAGCCCGTCATTGGATGGAAGACAAAATGCAACAAGCAGGCTGGTACAACGCCTAAAGGAGCCGATAATGAATGCATTTTTTATGGGTGTTGACCTTGGTGGTACCGTCATTAAAGCGGGTATCTACACCGCAGAAGGCCAAGAAATTACCGTTGCTGAACATTCTTTTCCCACTGAGAGTCCACAAGCAGGTTTTAGTGAACGTAATATGGAGATGCTGTGGGAAGCGGCTTGCAGCGTGATCCGCCAAGCGATTCAAAATAGCCAACTCAGTCCCGCCCAAATTTCCGGTGTCAGCTTTTCTTCTCACGGCAAAGGGCTGTATTTACTCAATAGCCAAGGAAAACCGGTTAGAAATGGGATTGTGTCATCTGATTCACGCGCTCAATCTATTGTTGATGAATGGCACCAAGACGGCACTGCGGATAAAGCTTATCCATTGAGTTTACAGCAATTATGGGCTTCTCATCCTGTGGCCCTACTACGCTGGTTAAAACAATACGAGCCTGATAATTATCGTGATACTCAGCATGTTTTGATGGTCCACGATTACATCCGCTACCGTCTAACCGACCAAATTGCCTGCGAAGAAACCAATATTTCTGGTAGCCAATTATTTAACCAAACCCTGTCGAGCTATGATCCTAAATTATGCCAACTATTTGGTATTGATGAAGCAAATGACAAGCTGGCCCCAGTAATTAACTCAGCGCAATTAGCAGGAACGGTAACCCACAAAGCTGCTGTAGAATCTGGGCTTGTGGAAGGAACCCCTGTATTTGGTGGCTTCTTTGATGTCGTGGGTGCAGCGTTGGCGTCAGGGGTGAGTCAAAAAGATAAACTCAGCGCCGTAGCCGGAACTTGGACCATTTCAACACGTGTCTTCGATGAAATCGTGCCTTCAGATTACCCATACGTATGGAGTAAATACTGTATTCCAGGTACCTATTTTGTCCACGAAGGCAGCCCGACTTCCGCCAGTAACCTCGCGTGGTTCACTCGTCACTTCTTCAATCAACGTTTGCAAGATTATGATGTACTAAATCACTGTGTGGCTGAAGGGGCAACGCGGCCAAACGATATTCTATTTTTCCCTTGGCTGTACGGTTCTAACTACCACAGTAATTTGCACGGTGGTCTACTCGGATTAAGTTCACACCATACGGATGCCGATATTGTTTATGCTATCTATCAAGGGATTGTATTTTCACATTTATTGCACCAAGACCGTATCGTTGGACTTGATAATACAACTGAATCTATTCGCTTCACGGGTGGCCCAACACAGTCACCATTGTGGATGCAAATGTTCTGTGATGCCAGTAACTTGCCGTTAGATGTCGTCAACGTACAGCAATCAGGTTGCCAAGCTGCAGCACTTTGTGCCGCTGTCGGAACAGGTTACTACTCAGGTTTTGATGTCGCCATTGCAGCAAGTACCCCTAAAATCACCACTTACCAACCAAACACCGTTGGGTATCAACAGTTACGTGATAAATTTGCCCGTTTTAAAGCGGTTGCCGATGCATTGAGTCAATAACCTATTGAATAAAGATAATAAAGGCAGAACAGATAATTCGGTTCTGCCTTATTTTTTGACAAATTAATTGTCAGCGACGGCTTGGGTATTAACTGTGGCTGGTGATAATACGGTATCCTGCGGCAAGCTATCGTACTTCACAAACTCATCCCGTGGGAAAACAAAGACATCAATATCTTTTTCAGGTGTGATAGTCTCCGCTACGATACTTTTCGCTGGGGATGTTAGGTTAGTTTCTACGCCTAACCACGACGCGAAATAATCAAATAAATTCCACTCACTTAACGTTTCATCGCGAAATTCACGTTTAGTATCATCCGAATTGATGACCACTAATGGAACTTGATATGCCCCTTTCACGAGTTGACCATGACGTAAGTATAGATTTCCTTCTTTGATATACCCTTTATACTCTGCTTCCAGTGCTTTTACGTGCTGTTTATTAGCTTTGACTAGCCCTTGCCCATGGTCAGAAAAATATAAAATGGAGAATGGGTTATCCCCATTTTTATTATTTTCTTGCAAGATACTATAAATATCGCTAATAAAATCATCACTCAGTTTAATCGCTGAAACATAACAGTTCGCTATACTTCCCCAGCCCGTATCAAATTGCTCAGGGTTAATGTTGTAATTATTTTTAACGAGTTCACAAGCTCCTTTCGGCCAACCATCATGGTGAGGCCCCCACATATGAACAAAAATGACTTTTTCTTTATCGGATGGGTTATTTAACGCGGCTTTAAAGGCAGGTAACATTTTAAAATCATTGGTGAGTTTATTCACACTGTCATCAACGACAACCTTTTCTTGCACGAAAAGGTTGTCAAAACCAGGCTTGCTGTCTCTAACCGGTAAAAAATAATTCGCCTTTAGAAAATAATTTGTAAAGCCAATTTCATCATCACCAAAGCTGCCATTATTACCGATGTAATAGGTCTCATAACCCGCTTTATTGGCTAAATCAACAACCGAATTATTATTGTAATACGGCTTTTCATGGTGCTGTGTGATTGTATTTAAATCATTTTTCGCTAATGCACGCGTTAAGGTCGGTACCGTATTGGATGCTGCACTAATAAAATTATTGAAAAAACGTCCATTTACCGATGAAAGAAATGGTGTATTTTCTAATGGATAACCATAAGTATTCATATAATTTTTATTGGTACTTTCACCAATAATGACGACTTTTATCTTATATTTATCATCATTTTTTTTAGTAATTTGAATATCACTAGCCGTATTCACCCCATAGCAAAGATCTGCATTGCTTTTTGCTGCTTGGATTAACTCTGGTGTACAGGCTTTTTTATAGACTCCCGCACTTTCATTAGTATTTGCTTGAGCCCATGTAACGCTAGCTAACAGAAGCGCACTACAAAGTGCGGTTAATTTCATTACTTTCATATTCAGAACCTCATCTTCGTAACTTATTATTTTTTATGAGTTGCTGTGGTGTAGTCAGGGTAGAGTTTGTGAAATTAATGCAGTAATTGCACTAAAATTTCACACCTTGATTAATATATTGAAATATTATTTCATTGAAAGGCGAAGAAGACGAAATTGAGATACCGATAACAATAATTAATTATGAAGAATCACGCATTTATTAGGTACATTTTCATATTGCCTGTATATAAAAAAATAATAATCAATTAGTTATGGAATATAAATGTATTGATCAGAAAGAATAATAGGCGTTACACCCATTACATCTAGAGTTGTGATAAAGATCGGCAATTAAACATTTGTCGCTATTGGGTTAGTGATATAGCTCTGATTTTGCTCTTTTGTCACTAGAAAGCACAATGGAACCGGTTCCATAATGAGTTATTCGCAATGACAAATAGGCTAATGCCCTATTCAGAGAGAGGAAAGTCATGAGCAAACACATTATTGTTATCACCGCCGCCTATGGGGCACAAACCGTAAAACAATTAGGTGGCCAACAGGCTGTATTAGATATTATTCAAAACAGCCATGCGGATGGCGCAGAAATTCGCCAAGAACTCTTACTACCAAGCGATAATCTTTCGGATATTGCCAAAGGGTTACAATCAAGGCAGCTCACCGCCGTTTATTCCGTGCCTGACACGCTATTTCAGCAACGTAGCCCTATCGCTATCACTAAACTACAAGGCTATTTTGAAGATGCCAAACAACTTAATGCTCGCTTTTTAAAACTATCACTCGGTGAATTACCAGAAAATTATGATTTATCGGAAGTCATTAATCTTCTCAATCAATACAACACGCAGTTAGTGATCGAGAATGACCAAACCGAAGTCGGTGGCCATATTGCGCCTCTTGAACGTTTTTTTGCTGATGTAAAACACCAAAATATGCCTATAAAAATGGCGTTTGATATGGCGAACTGGTACTGGCATCGGGAAGATCCGTTAAAAGCTGCACATATTTTTGCTTCCCAAGTCGCTTACATTCACGTTAAAGCCTGCCAATTGCGTAGCAATAAACGCGTTGCTGTAGCACTTGATGACAGCGACGGCACATGGAAAGAAGTACTCAACCTTCTACCAAATGACGCTCCTTGTGGTATCGAGTTTCCGCTCGAAGGGCATGATTTACGCGCAGTCACTGAATACTATGTTTCTCTATTAAAGAACTTCTCTGTTAAAAGCTCTCTCAGTGAAAGGGGAAATTAATTTAATGAAAAATCAATTAGATGTAGTTACTCTTGGCGAAGCCATGATGATGTTCGTCGCCACGCAAACAGGAAAATTGCATGAGGTCGAAAACTTTGTTCGCCGTGCTGCAGGAGCAGAGCTCAACGTTGCTGTTGGCCTTTCACGCCTTGGGTTAAGAACAGGATGGATAAGCCGCTTAGGTAATGACTCTTTCGGGCGTTTTATCCAAGCCACATTAGATAATGAACATGTGGATACTCAATGTGTTACGGTAGACTCTCATTACCCAACAGGCTTTCAACTTAAATCTAAAGCTGAAAATGGAACCGATCCCATCGTGGAGTATTTCCGTCAAGGCTCTGCGGCAAGCCATTTAGATTTAACCGATTTTAATGAAAATTATTTCTTATCCGCACGCCATTTGCATTTAAGTGGTGTGGCAGCCGCGCTTTCACCCACCAGCTACCAACTGTCACTGTATGCCGCGAAATGGATGCGAAATGCAGGTAAAACACTATCATTTGACCCAAACTTGCGCCCTTCTCTATGGAAGAGTGAAACAGAAATGGTGAAACAGCTCAACCAACTCGCGTTTCAAGCTAATTGGGTTTTACCTGGCTTAAAAGAAGGCAAAATTCTGACAGGCTTCGACCAACCCGAGTCTATTGCTGATTTTTATCTCGCTCACGGTGTTGAAGCCGTTGTGATTAAAACCGGAGAACACGGCGCATATTATAAAACAGCGGATAACCAGCAGGGCATATCTCCTGCCGTTCATGTTAAACACGTCATTGATACCGTTGGAGCTGGCGATGGCTTTGCCGTTGGCGTCATTAGCGCCTTACTTGAAGGCTTAACATTACCGCAAGCTGTTGCAAGAGGTAATTTTGTTGGAGCAAGAGCCATTCAAGTTATAGGTGATAGTGAAGGTTTACCAACCCAAGCGCAACTGCAGCATGAAATGGCATTACTCTACGCAGCCACCACTAAAGCGGTATGTTAAAAGGAAATCGATTATGACAATGAATACTCCAGCAATGTCACGTTGGTGGCGCATCATGCCAATCGTGTTTATCACCTATAGCCTTGCCTATTTAGATAGAGCAAACTACAGCTTTGCCGCCGCCGCAGGTATCAATGCCGACTTAGGTATTACCAAAGGGATGTCGTCGCTACTCGGCTCATTATTTTTCCTTGGCTATTTCTTTTTCCAAATACCTGGCGCTATTTACGCGGAAAAGCGCAGTGTCCGCAAACTGATTTTTGCCTGTATTTTTCTCTGGGGAATTTTTGCTAGCCTAACAGGGATGGTCAGCAATATTCCGATGTTGGTAATTATTCGCTTTAGCCTTGGAGTCGTTGAGGCCGCAGTCATGCCTGCGATGCTTATCTATATCAGTAACTGGTTTACTCAGTCAGAACGGTCACGCGCCAACACCTTTTTAATTTTAGGCAACCCAGTTACAGTGCTGTGGATGTCTGTGCTATCCGGTTACCTCATTCAGGCATTCGGTTGGCGGGAAATGTTTATCATTGAAGGGGTTCCTGCGATTTTGTGGGCTTTTTTCTGGTGGAGAACTGCACGTGATAAACCCAGCCAAGTGAGCTGGCTCAGCCAGACTGAAAAAGAGACATTAGATAAAATTCTTAGTGACGAACAAAAAAATATCAAGCCTGTTCGCAATTACCGCGAAGCTTTTAAGTCTCGTAATGTGATTTTACTATGCGCTCAATATTTTTGTTGGAGCATTGGGGTGTATGGTTTTGTACTGTGGTTGCCATCTATTATTCGTGGGGCATCCAACCTTGGAATGGTAGAAACAGGCTGGCTTTCTGCCGTGCCTTACCTTGCTGCAACCTTAGCCATGATCCTCGTGTCATGGGCATCTGACCGTATGCATAACCGTAAACTATTCGTTTGGCCAATGCTTTTGCTTGGGGCGGTTTGTTTCCTCGGCTCATATCTGCTCGGTAGCACGAATTTCTGGTTCTCTTATACCTTATTGGTGATTGCAGGCGCTGCAATGTACGCTCCGTATGGGCCCTTCTTCGCTATCATTCCTGAAATGTTGCCAAAGAACGTTGCAGGTGGTGCAATGGCATTAATCAATAGTATGGGCGCATTAGGTTCATTCTTTGGTTCATGGTTTGTTGGCTATTTAAATGGGGCGACCGGTAGCCCAAGTGCTTCGTATATGTTTATGGGGCTCGCACTATTAGCCTCGGTCTTCTTTACCTTAATTGTCAAACCAAGCCAAGAACAAAATAGTGATGCGGTCATCACGAAACATGCTTAAAAGGGATACTATGAAACAGAACATTATTTTATATAAATCCATTCCCGCGGATCAACTTGAGCGGCTACAACAGCACTTTAATGTCACTGCATTTGACAGCATTACACCTGAGAATCTCGCTAACTTTAAACAAGCGTTATCCAGCGCTGACGGCATTATCGGGGCCAGTTATCCTATTACCGCGGGTGACATTGCCAATGCCCCAAATTTGAAAGCGGCATCGACCATTTCCGTTGGTATCGACCAATTTGATATTGATGCAATGAATACCAGAAAGATCGCCTTGATGCATACGCCTAATGTATTAACCGAAACAACTGCGGATACCATTTTTACGTTAGTGCTTTGCAGTGCACGCCGCATTATCGAAATGGCTGAAATGGTAAAAAATGGCCAATGGACAAAAAGCATTGGTGAAGATGCATACGGCAGTAATGTGAATGGTAAAACTATCGGCATTTTAGGTATGGGACGCATTGGCTATGCCGTTGCCAAACGCGCTCATTTAGGCTTCGGAATGCCGGTTCTCTATTACAATAACCATACCCATCCTGATGCAGAAAACCAACTTAACGCACGCCGTTGTGACCTCGATACGTTGCTGGCAGAATCTGATTTTGTCTGTGTCGTGCTGCCATTATCAGCATCAACCGAAAAGTTGATCGGTAAAAATGAGTTGGCAAAAATGAAACCCAGTGCATTTTTGATCAACGGTTCAAGAGGCCAGATCGTTGATGAAGCCGCGCTGATCGACGCATTAGAAAGAGGCACAATTCAAGGTGCAGGTTTAGATGTGTTTGAAGTTGAACCCCTTCCCTGCAACTCTAAACTACTCACGCTACCTAATGTGGTCGCACTGCCGCATATCGGTTCTGCGACCCATGAGACCCGCTATGCGATGGTAAAATGTGCCGTCGATAACTTGATTGCAGCCTTAAATGGCGATCTGAGCAAGAACTGTGTAAATCCTGAAATTAGGAAATAGCAGAAATACTATCGAGCCCTAATCATATAAATTAGGGCTTTTAAATAAAGAGTTAGTGGCTATGGGTACTGCCCTGACGAGCAAAATTTGTTCGCTCGCACTCCGTCAGAAACTGGATAGAATTAAGTTTACTGGTTGACGGCGCTAAATAATATAATCCGATGGTTTTTTGGCTGGGTGAGTAAATCTCCAACATGCCATTGACATCAGAATAAAAATCACCTTTGTTGATCACAACATTAAAATCTTTTATTTTCTCAACACGTTGCTGCTCTGTGCTTTTCACTAGCGGATAACTCATATACTCATAGCCAACAAAATCAACAACATTAATTTGATTATTATTGAAAAAGATTTGAACTTTACTGGCACCGGTGGGGAAGAAAAACTTACCATTACGCTCTATCGTGATGTGATTATAACTTTGGTCAACTTGGCAGGTATATTCTTTAACCTGACTTCTGGTGCTACACCCCGCTAAAATAAGGCTAGCTAGCAATAATATCCCTATCTTTTTCATATGTTCCCTACACTCTCAAAATGGTTATAACGTAATCTACATGCCAATATACCTGCAATACACCTTAAGCTAAATTGAAAAATGGTAACCAAATCTTAAGAGCCGAACAATTTAGCGTTCAAAAGCTACAATGTCGTCGATTTACGGATCAGCAATTCCCCATTAAATAAGTATTGCATTGGAGGTTTATCCGGGTTTTCCAGTTTTTCTAATAAGCACTCCACCGCCTTGTGCCCCATTTCCGCTGTCGGTTGAGACACCGAGGTCACCCCTTGCCCAGCTAATGCAGCCCATTCGAGGTTATCGAAACTTAAAAAGCCAATATCTGTCCCCCAGCGTAACCCTTGTTTATTCATGACATACGCCAGCTGCAAGGTCAGTACGCCATTGGCGGCGACAATCACTTTACGCATACCACGATGTGCAGTACAAAAATCAGCAACGATGGCTTCTAATTTTGCCGGATCAGGCAAGGTGACTTCATGAAATTCGCTTTGAATATGTTGATGATTCTGCGATAACGCTTGGAATGTCTGTAAGCGCTCTTGGCGTGCACTGTTATACACAATAGGCTCAGTAACGAAGCAAATCGCTTCGAACCCTTGTTCAACCAGATGATTAAAGGCCATTTGTGCGGATGCGGGGTTATCTAATCCAACCATATCGCTGGGAAAATTGTCGATTTTTCTATCTAATAAGACAAAAGGCAGGGTGGTTTCTTTCAGTACGTCAATAAATTGTTCGTTAACACCCGCTGAATTTATGATAAGCCCATCCACGCGGTAACCTTTTAACAGTTGAATAAATTGGCATTCACGTTCAATGCTGTTATCCGCATTGCAAACGACGGTCATAAAACCTTGTTTGATTGACTCGGCTTCCACCCCTTTTAGCACTTCAACAGAGAATGGATTACCGATATCGGCAATAATCAAACCGATCAAGCCTGTCCGCCCATGTTTCAAGCTACGCGCCATTTGGTTTGGCCGATAGTTTAATTCACGAATAGCGCTTTCAATACGTTGACGCAAATTATCTGAAAGCAAATGAAATTCACCATTCAAATAACGTGAGATACTGGTTTTCCCTGCCTGAGCTTTGGCAGCGACATCTTTGATCGTGGCAACTTTTTGCGTTTTCGGGGCCATAGCTTTCGGTTTTTCCATTCTCTAAAAACATCACCAAGTGGTTATCTTACTCGAATAAGTGTCATTTTACTTGCGGTATTGCGTTAACTTGCTGTTTTAGCCATTGAATAAATATATCTGCCTTTGGGTTTCGTTTTTCATTCAACATGGCAAAATAATAGCGTTGTTGGCACTTCAGCGAAATATCGCCAAATGGCATCACCAGTTCTTGTCGCTTCAGCCGTTTTTCAACCAATTGTTTACGCCCCATTGCCACACCGGCATGGTTCATTGCGGCAACAATCGCTAAATCGGAACGATCAAAGCACAGGTTGCGACGATGTGGAAACAGTGCCAACTGGTAATGCTCACTCCACGCTTTCCATTCATCATAATCGGAGTTGCTACTCCATGCCTGACGGTCATGTAATAAAGTGCAATTTTTTAGTTGATGAATATTATTAAGTAAATCATATTGCTGCGCGTATTGCGGGCTACAAACAGGCACAATAGATTCAGTCATCAAATCCTCACAATACAGATTAGATCTTGTCATATCATCATAATAAATAGCAATATCAATACCATACCCACGAAAATTAACATCATCGTTTCCCGTTAAGAGATTCAACTGAATTGAGGGGTATTGATTAGCAAAATCTGCAATTTTGGGGATTAACCAGCACTGAGCGATAGATGGCCGTGAATACACCGTCAGTTCACCCGAGATTTCTTGGTTTTTGATATCAATGATTTCTTGGTTAATATCATCCAAATTTTTACGTAGAGCCCAGTAAATTCGTTCCCCGTCAGAGGTTAGCTCAATACGCCGATGAAAACGCTCAAATAATTTAAACCCCAATTCCCCTTCTAACATGTTAATTCGGTGACTAACTGCACTTGGTGTTAACGAAAGTTCCTGCGCCGCTAAGGCAAAAGAAAGATGCCGTGCTGCTGCTTCAAAGGTATGCAAGCGCGATAGTTGATAACTTGATAGCCGTTTATTCCATTGAATAAATCCAGATTGCTCAAATTGATTGAAATTTTCCGACACAATGCCCCCAATAAAAACCATGATGCCTAATAATCCCTACAATACCCATTTTAAGATGAATTTAGGTGTCCCAAAGACTCTAAAATCCAATTTACATGACTAATATCACAGCCTTGGGTTAATTTAGTTCATCTAAACTGCATGTTTCATCGTTTGTCACCTCTGAATATTTATTATCCAATAGAAGAACAACAACAAGATGATCAGAGGTAGGATATGGACTCTACAATGTGGATGATTGGTACTTTAGTTATCAGTATTTTACTAATCATCGTTTCAATTATTAAGTTTAAGTTTCACCCTTTTTTAGCACTTTTACTCGCCAGCTTCTTTGTCGGTATCTCCATGCAAATGAACCCATTAGAGATGGTCAGCGCCATCGAAAATGGCATTGGGGGTACACTTGGGTTTTTAGCCGCTATTATCGGTTTGGGGACTATACTCGGTAAAATGATGGAAATCTCCGGTGCAGCAGAGCGCATTGGGGTGACATTACAAAAGAGCCGTTGGTTAACGCCTGACGTTACCATGGTGCTGATTGGCTTAATCTGCGGTATTACGCTGTTTGTTGAGGTGGGCGTTGTCCTGCTAATCCCATTAGCTTTTTCTATTGCGAAAAAAACCAATACCTCGTTATTAAAACTGGCTATCCCATTATGTACCGCACTGATGGCGGTACACTGTATTGTACCACCACACCCTGCGGCTCTCTTTGTCACAAATGAATTAGGTGCTGACATTGGTACAGTGATTGTGGCAGGGCTCGCAGTAGGCTTAGTCGCGTCATTAGTGGGTGGGCCGCTGTTCCTTAAGTTCTTAGGTGACCGCTTACCATTTAAAACGGTGCCAGAAGCCTTCTCTGACCTCGAAGTACGAGAAGAGAAAGATTTACCGTCTCTCGGTGCCACACTGTTTACCGTTTTACTGCCAATTATCCTCATGTTGATCAAAACAGCCGCTGATTTAAACATGAGCAAAGATAACCAGTTATTTACCTTTTTACAGTTTATTGGTAACCCAATAACCGCTATGTTTATTGCCGCTTTTGTCGCTTATTACATGTTAGGGATCCGACGTAATATGGGAATGAGCGTATTACTCAGCAAAACCGAAGAGAGTTTTAGCTCAATCGCTAATATTTTATTGATTATCGGTGCGGGAGGGGCATTTAACGGTATCTTAAAAGGCAGTGGGCTGAGTGACTCCTTAGCGATGGTGCTATCGGGTATTGATATGCACCCAATCTTACTGGCCTGGCTAGTGGCAATCATCCTGCATGCCGCAGTCGGTTCTGCCACTGTTGCGATGATGGGCGCAACTGCGATTGTGGCTCCGCTAATGCCAATGTACCCGCATATTAGCCCAGAAATCATGACATTAGCCATTGGTTCAGGCGCAATTGGTTGCACTATCGTCACTGACTCGCTGTTCTGGTTAGTCAAACAGTACTGTAATGCCACTTTAGCCGAAACATTCCGTTTTTACAGTGTCGCCACGTTGATTGCATCTTTCGTCGCGCTGGCAGGGACTTTTGCACTTTCATTTGTGATTTAAAAGAGAGTAATTATGACTCAGATAAATGTTGATAAGTTAATTGCTGACTACCCTTTAGTTCAGGACTTAATCGATTTAAAGCAAATTGCGTGGTTCAACCCAAATGTCACGACGACACAAGCGGGTTTGCCTTATGTCGGGCTAACCATTGAAGATGTGCAAGATGCAGAAGCGCGCTTAAATCGCTTTGCGCCTTATTTGATGAAAGCGTTTCCAGAAACTCAAGCAACACAAGGAATTATCGAATCTGAAGTTATCGATATTCCAAACATGCAAGCCGCGCTGGAAAAACGTTATCAAACGCCAATCACGGGAAAAATGTTACTGAAAAAAGATAGTCACCTGCCAATTTCGGGGTCAATTAAAGCCCGAGGGGGGATCTATGAAGTACTCACTCATGCGGAAAAACTTGCCTTAGCCGCCGGTATATTATCGACAGATGATAATTACGAAATTTTATTCTCTGAACAATTTCGCCAGTTTTTTAGCCAATACCGTATTGCAGTCGGTTCAACCGGTAACCTTGGTATGTCCATCGGCATTATGAGCGCTAAACTCGGCTTTAGCGTCAGCGTGCATATGTCCGCTGATGCCAGACAGTGGAAAAAAGACAAATTGCGTTCACATGGTGTGAATGTGGTGGAATATGAGCAAGATTACAGCATCGCAGTTGAGCAAGGCCGTAAAGAAGCCGAAAAAGATCCTAACTGCTTTTTTATTGATGATGAAAACTCAACCACCCTGTTTCTCGGCTATGCTGTCGCAGGCCTTCGTCTAAAAAGACAATTTTTAGAGCAAGGGATTACTGTGGATAACGACCACCCGCTATTTGTCTATTTACCTTGTGGTGTCGGCGGTGGCCCCGGTGGTGTCGCTTTCGGGTTAAAACTGGCCTTTGGTGATGCCGTCCATTGCTTATTTGCCGAACCAACGCACTCGCCTTGTATGCTGCTAGGAGTGCATACTGGCCTACATGATGGTGTGTCAGTCCAAGAAATTGGTATTGATAATATCACCGCCGCAGACGGGCTGGCAGTTGGCCGTGCATCCGGTTTTGTGGGGCGTGCAATGGAGCGGCTTATTGATGGTTATTACACCATTGACGATAGCGAAATGTATAACCTGTTAGGTTTACTCAACCAAACTGAGTCGATTAAATTAGAACCGTCAGCCTTGGCAGGTATGACTGGCTGCGTACATGTCACGCAAAACACGGGTTATTTGCAATCCAAATCCCTCACGCCGACGAAACTGGCCAACGCAACACATCTTGTATGGGCAACGGGGGGCGGTATGGTGCCTGTGAATGAGATGCAAAAATATTTATCACAAGCCAACCTAAGTTAACAATTAATGTATTCAACGCCCTCTTCGCGTTCAATGAGAAGAGGGCTTTTTAGTATCAACCACACCTTATTAGCTTTGTAATAATTGCCCCGGTAATGGCACTAAATCACTTTCAATATAACGTCTCACTAAGGTCGCGAGCGCCACTAACGAGTCCAAATGTGTCCTTTCCCAGCCGTGGGAGCTGTCTAGTGCGAAACACGCTAAAGCCGCACGAATATCCCATCCGGCATCAATGGCCGCAGCACTATCAGAACGATAATGTTTAAACGTATCGCGGACGTGAGGAATATCATACTGCTGGCATAATTGCAGCAAATGTCGTGTAATTGCCAAATCAAACGGGCCGGTTCTGTCACGAAAGGCTAAAGTCAATGCGTCATCTCGTGTGGTTTGATCTGGGGCAGAAACTGAGTTATCAATCGCTAGCAATTCTTGAACTTGCGGACCAAAACCGTGTGTTCCGCCAATTCCGACCTCTTCTGAAATTGTGAATATCATTTGGCAAGGTACCGCGGGCACAACGCCATCATCCACCAGTGATTTTAATGCGGCTAACATCACCGCACATCCAGCCTTATCATCCAAATGACGCGATACAATAAAGCCGTTATCAATAAATTCGGGTTGTGCATCAACCGCAACAATATCACCGACATTTAAGCCATGGGATTGTAAATCAGCGAAATTATAACAAGGGGCATCAAGGCGAATTTCTAAATTATCCCAATCCGCAATTTGAGTATCAACTTCAGTATTAAAGCGATGCCCAGACGCTTTTAATGGCAAAATAGTGCCGCGATATTGGTGATTGTCACTAAATACCGTCACTCTTGCACCTTCCGCAAAGCGTGCTGCCCATGTGCCTGTATTACGCAGTGCCAAGCGCCCATTTGGTTTGAGTTGTGTCACCATCGCCCCAAGCGTATCAAGGTGTGCGGCTAATGCACGTTTAGGTTCTTCAGAGCCAAGCGTAATATATAGCACTCCACGGCGTGTATATTTCGGCGTGAATCCCAACTCAGTCAACCATTGATGTGTCCGCGCAACGGCTTGTTCAGTCATCCCAACCGGGCTAGGCGTACATAACAATGTTGTTAATACAGAGGTCAGATATGCTTTATCTATCATTACGTTACCTATCTTCACTTAAAAAACGTTCTTGCAATGTGGCTTGTAGCGCTAACATAGCTTTTTCTGCGTAGGCCATGTGTGCTTCCATCACCGATTGAACCTTCTCGGCGTCTTTACGGCGTAAAGCCTCGATTAATTGATATTGGTATTCAATACCTTGGCGCCTGTCGACGGGCTCAGGTTTTAAATAAATGTCCTTACAAACAGCTAAATCTTTGAGTAAACGCTGTAAAAAGTGGCAAATAAACACTAATAAAACGTTATCGGAATAGCTGGCAACCACCGCATGAAAATCCAGTTCTGCCATCCGTTGCTGCCAGCGTTCGTTTTCATCTGCGGGTTCATGGTCATAAATGGCGATGGTATCGTATAGCTTCTGGATACCGTCATTATCGATGTTGTCAATCGCACTAACCGCAACCACCGGTTCTAGTAATTTACGTAACGTATAAATATCTTTGATTGATATATCCCGCGTAAACAAATAGTTCGATAACAAACTCATTGCTCGCGATTCAGTCATGGAATCAATAAACGCACCACCACCCGGCCCGGTTTTCGTTTTAATTAACCCTTGAACTTCCAGTGATTTCAGTGCTTCTCGCACAGTACTTTTGCTGGCGTTGTAATGTTCAATAAGTTCTTTTTCTTGTGGCAAACGGTCACCGGGTATGAGGTTATCGGCCATGATAGTTTCTTTTATTGCATTGACGATTTCATCAGTCCGCTTAATACGTACTGGTTCTATCGTTGTCGGCTTATTGGTGCTCATATTAGGTTCTCAACTGGTTTAAATAAGTTTCTAAGCGACTGAATCAACACGAATACGAGGGGCACTAGCCAATAAATTTCGCGTATATTCATGCTCCGGTGCGGCAAATAAGCTGCGGGTATCTCGACATTCTAGCAAATCCCCTAAATAGAGTACGGCGACTCGATCTGCTATTGATTCCACTACCGCTAAATCGTGACTAATAAATAAATAGGATAACGAAAACTGTTGTTTAAGTTGTTCTAGTAACAACAAAACTTGCGCTTGTACCGAAACATCCAACGCACTAACCGGCTCATCTAGTACTAATATTCGTGCATCTGCGGCTAAAGCTCTCGCAATGGCTAACCGCTGTGCTTGCCCTCCCGAAAACTCATGGGGATAACAAGCTAAAGCATCGATTGGCATATTGACGGCCTCAAGTAATTCCGCCAGCCGAGCCGCTCTTTGTGATGAGTTCATGTGTTTTAAATATTTCAACGGAACAGACAAAGTTTCTCCAACGGTTTTTCGCGGGTTCAAAGATGCGACAGGGTCTTGAAAAACATACTGAATGGCTTGCCCAAAAGCTCGCGCACCTTGCTGCTGCCACTCTGCACGAGTTTGTCCTAAGACAGTAATATCTCCTGAGGTCTCGCGGTCCAAGCCAACTAAAATACGTGCTAACGTACTTTTTCCTGAGCCACTCTCCCCAACCACCGCCAGAGTTTCACCTTCATAAAGTGATAAAGAAATATTTTTTAATGCATGAACTTGGCGCCCTCGAGGGTGAAATAGGCTTCTTGGCTGCCCGAAGGTTTTCACTAACTGATTAACCTCAATCACTTTTTTCATTAAACCTCCTGTGCCGATGTCAAATCATTACTATCGGGCTGATGACCATAGAGTTGTTGGACTTGTTTTAAAAACCCACGTCCTTCCCCTAACTTAGGTACACTGGCGATCAGACGTTGTGTATAAGGATGCTGAGGCTGCCGTAATACCGTTTGCGTATCACCGGTTTCGACTATCTCACCTTGCTGCATCACCGCAACACGGTCGCAAATTTGGTTAATGACCGCAAAATCATGGGTAATAAATAAGAGCGCAACACCGCGATCACGGCGTAGCTGGTCAAGTAATTCTAGAATTCGCGCTTGTACTGTGACATCTAATGCGGTGGTCGGCTCATCAGCAATAATCAACACGGGGTCATTAGCCAGAGCCATTGCGATCCCTACCCGCTGGCGCTGTCCGCCCGAAAGCTCATGGGGATAGGCATCGAAACGTTCTCGCGCATCTGGGATCCCGACGCTGTCCAACAATTCAATGGCTTTGTTTTTCGCCTCATAGAGTGACAAAGATTGGTGAGCGGTGATGGCCTCACGTAATTGCACACCGATGGTAAACTGGGGATGGAGCGTCGTCAGTGGGTCTTGGAAAATATATGAAACCTTCGCACCGCGACGGCGCTGCATAACAGATAGCGGCAATGACAGCATTTCTTCGTGTTCCACATAAATTCCCCCCGCCGTAATCAATGCCGGAGGTGATGCGAGCAGCCCCATCACAGATAAAGCGGTGACACTCTTACCCGAGCCGCTTTCCCCAATTAACCCTAGACACTCCCCCGCCCCAACAGTAAAACTGATCCCTTTTACAGTTGAACGTAATTGATTTCCTTGGCGAAAAGCAACCGACAAATCTTTGACTTCTAATACCGCTTGTTCACCTCCCGTTTTCGCAGGAATATTAACTCTATCGGTTTGTGTCATTGGTTGTGATCGCTGTAAGGCTCCCGATTTTAACCGGGGATCAAGAATGTCACGCACGCCATCCCCTAGCAGGTTAAAACTAATCACAATAAGAAAGATCATAATACCTGGTACCAATGCCACATGAGGAGCGACAAACATCTGTGCGCGCCCTTGTCCTAGCATTGAACCTAAGTCTGCATTAGGTGGCTGAGTACCTAGCCCTAAAAATGACAAACCTGCCGTCTCTAAAATCATCCAACCGATGGTCGTTGACATAGTAACCACAATGATTGGCAAGACATTCGGTAACACTTCCGTTAATAGGACTTGTAAATGGTTTTTACCTGACAACCTAGCTGCTTGAATAAAATCCCTATCGCGTAAACCCACTGTTAACCCACGAATATTCCTAGCAAAAAAGGGAATATTCACTAATGCGATCGCATATAACGCATTGAGTAACCCTGGCCCAAGTACCGCGACAATGGCTAATGCCAATAGAATGTATGGAAATGCCATTAGCATATCAATACAACGCATCAATAATGTATCGGTGCGATGGCCGACATACCCAGCCACTAAACCAATCAGGGTGCCGAATATTGCAGCGATTAGTGTTGCTGAAATACCGACTAATAGAGACACTCGCGTTCCCCACAGCAATCGAGATAAAATATCTCGCCCTAAATGGTCAGTACCTAATAAATGACCAGACGAAAAAGCGGGAAGTAGCCGATTAACTAAATCAGTTTCATCAGGATTAGCAAGGGGGAGCCAAGGCGCTAAGAATGCCAAGAGCATAATGATAGATAAAGTAAATAGCCCCAAAGTTGCTAGGCGGTTCGCTAGCAGTAACGAGCCGACCGATTGGCGATGACGATGCTGAATAACAGGGGTCACAGATTGGCTCATGATTTCAACCTCGGGTCTAATATGGCTTGCGCAACATCCGCAAGTAAATTGATAAAGACATAGGACGCCGCGGCAATCAATACGCCCCCTTGGACTAAAAACAAATCACGAGTTGCCACAGCCTTCACCAACATGGCGCCTAGCCCCGGCCATTGAAAAACGGTTTCAATATATACCGCCCCACCAAAAACAAAGCCCGCTTGGATACCAATGACGGGAATGACGGAAACTAATGCCATACGAAATGCATGGCGGAAAATCACTTTGCGCTCACTTAAGCCTTTTGCCCTTGCGGTGCGAATAAAATCAAGTCGCAGTACTTCTAACATTGCTGTGCGCGTCAAACGTGCTATCACCCCTGTCGCAACCAATGAAAGCGTCACAGCAGGTAAAACAAGGTGATGCAATAAATCGCTCAGGCCACCGCCTTGCCAAATATCGTACATTCCAGATGCCGGAAACCATTGTAATTGAACAGAAAAAAGCATAATCATCAATAAACCAATCCAAAAAGATGGCATTGAGATACCCAATAAAACGGCGAGTGTAATAAATCGGTCACTCCAACTAAATTGACGAATGGCAGAAAGAACCCCGGCCAATAGCCCTAAAATTGAGCTGAGTAACAGCGCACTTCCGCCCAAAATTAATGTGGCAGAAAATCGCTCTAAAACCTCATCAACAACAGGTCGGTTAAGGACAAATGAGCGGCCAAAATCTCCCGAAATCAAATTATTCATCCAAATAAAATATTGCTGATATAACGGCTTATCCAACCCAAGCTCTGTTTTTACTCTAGCCACATTTTCAGGAGTCGCCCAAGGGCCAAGCAGTGCTTGAGCTGGCTCTCCAGGGATCATTGCCATGATAAAAAAGACAATTAACGTCAAACCAATCAGTATGGGTATGGTCGCTAAAATGCGTTTCAAACAGTATAACCACATAGTTTTTCCCCATAAAATCAAATAATTAATTGAATAGCTAACTCACATTAATTAATCAATCTTTACGAACGTCTTTAAGTAATAAGTTAAAATTAGGCTGCAATTTGAAATGCTTAACATGCTCATTAGCGACCGCATTTTGCTTCCAGTTCGCCACAAACAACCAAGGTGCATCTTGATGAACAATTTTTTGAACTTGTCGATATAACTGAGCGCGCTCCTCAAGGTTATTTGTGACCCGCGCTTTATCTAACAATTCATCCAGTTGCTTGTTACTGTAATAACCGGAGTTAAATCCGCCTTTATCCGGCCAAGAAGCGCTATGCAAGGTTAAAAAAGGTAAGGTATCTGGGTCATTCGTCATCCACGCCATTTCGGCCATATGCGCTTGTTTGAGACCTGCATTGACCTTGGATAAGTAGGTATTCCACTCAAAGGTTTGAATTTCGACAGCTAAACCAACCGCTTTTAGGTCAGCTTGAATAGCAGTAGCCATAGGAATCGGGTCTAACATTCCTGAGCCCCCTTCGGTGACATAAAAAATAATTTTTTGCCCTTGTGCCCCCGCTTCTGCTATCAATTGGCGAGCTTTTTCAGGGTCATAAGGGTAAGCGTTGGTTTCTTCATCAAATGCCCAATCGAAAGCTGATGAAATCGGACCTTGTGCGACGCCTGCGGAGTCCTGAAGAATATATTTCACAATATTTTCTTTATTTACCGCGTAGTTAACTGCTTGCCTTACACGCACATCATCAAACGGTGGCTGAGACGCATTAAGCATGGCATACCAAACATGAGGTCCTACAGCTTCATAAACATGGAAGCGGTTGTCATTAACAAATAACGGGACATTATCAGCAGGGACTTCAACCATGGCATCAATCCCCCCTGATAACATTTCGGCTACCCGGGTATTGGCGTCAGTAATAGGCCGAAAAACAACATGTTGTAAGCTGGGTTTACCATCCCAATAGTCTTCATTAGCGGATATGACAACACTTTGGTTTGCCGTCCATTCATCAAATTTAAAGGGGCCTGTTCCGCTGGGATGGCGACTAAAGTCTTTGTCATATTGCTTTACTGCTGCGGGTGAAACAATCAGCCCTGCGGGTGTGGCTAAGTTTGATAAAAACGGGGCAAACGGTTCTTTTAAGGTAAAAACCACAGTCTTGTCATTCGGGGTTGTAATCTTGTCTATCGCAGAGAAAAAAAACGATAATGGGAATGGCCCAGTATGGTAATACGGGTGCTGGTTATCCAACATTCGTTCAAACGTGAATTTGACTGCATCCGCGTTGAAGGGGCTGCCATCATGGAACTTTATATTCTCACGCAAGTGGAAAGTGTATGTGAGGCCATCATCACTAATAGACCATGATTGGGCTAAAGCAGGTTCAAGCGTTAATGTGCCATCAGCATTACGAACTAACCCTTCGTACAAGTTAACCAAAATTCGGGAATCATTCGCAGCGGTTGCAACTTGCGGGTCTAATGACTGCGGCTCTGCAACTTGCCCTAATAACAAAACATTCGGGTGGTTCACCGCCAATGTCGGTAGCGAAATAAAGCATAAAAGCCAAAAACTGGCTATCCACCTACATAAACGCATATTCATTCGCTCCTCCCCGAGTACTGACATTGCCATATGATTGTGAAGTGTGATTTGTGTCAATTTTGTTAATAATTTTATCTTTTTCTTTATTTATGATGATAAATTATATTTCAAGCAAGAATTTATAATGATAAATTTGATCAAGGTCTAATTTATGAGGTGCAAAATGACATTTTCAATTGTGGCGCGCTGCCCATTGACAGGAAAAATAGGTGCAGCGACGGCAACAGGTGGTCCTGCGGTTGGAGCATTAGTCTTACACGGTAAAAGCCAAACGGGAGCCATCGCCACTCAAGCAATGACAAACCCAATTGCAGGCTTAACCGGTATTGAATATTTGCAGCAAGGCCATAATGCAAATAACAGCTTAGACTACCTTGTAACGCAAGATATTGAGCGGAAGCAACGACAGCTGATTGTTCTTGATAATCATGGAGGTACAGCTGATTGGACCGGCCAAAATTGCTTACCTTGGTGCGGAAGTTTATCGGAGCCTAACTTAGCCATTGCTGGAAATATGTTAGTTGGAGAGCAAGTCCTGAATGCCATTTATCAGAGCTACCATAACAACTCACATCAAGCTCTGGCTGATCGATTACTCATCGCCATGCAAGCAGGTGCAGATAAAGGTGGTGACTACAGAGGGATCCGTTCCGCTGCATTAAAAGTATGGAATAACCGACAATATCCAGATATCGATATTCGCAGTGACTGGTCAGAAGCACCGCTATCAGCGCTTTCCATCATTCTTCAACAGGTTCGTTCCGAAGATTATGCTGATTTTTTTGCACAAATTCCTACAGGAAATGAATATATCACTCGTAATTGATGCTATTTAGGTGTGTATCGACTAATAATGTAAAATAATTTAATGATATACACCCTGAAACAAAATGGTTAATAAATCATTTTATTATTAACTCAATGAATAATTATGTATTTTTTTATTATTCTTAATTCTTTCATTCATCCAAAAAAACTATTTTATAATATATTCTTAATAATTGATTTCTATCTTGCAGCATCTTAATCATTTGCTGCACAGTAGTGGAAACCAAAGTCTCTAATTATTTAGCTATAATACTCAAAGTAATCACAGCGACTGGTTTTTCGTAATCTACAAATGCACTTTGTTAATTTATCAAGATTATTAACCTTAATAACAATTAGGTTATTACCCTCACTCAATTACTACGCTAAAAAATAGATGAAAACAAAATAATCATAATTATCAATAAATTAAAAAACACCACCTAGATGTATAAAATACATACAAATAAGTGAGTATTTTTAAATCAATATGAATTATATTACTCTGACTCTACGTATAATTAATAATCAAACGAACAAAAAATAACTCATTTATTTCATTTAAAACATATTTTTTATATTCACTCCCCCCTTTAGCATTTAAGGGATATTCAGCACTTTCTTCTGTGATGAAATATTCATCCCTTATTTTGGTTTCACTCTTAATAACACTATTTAAGCGAAATATTTATATTTACACCTGTACACTTTTCATGACAGTTAGTTATAAAAAATAATAAATCATAAATTAGAAAAACAGCATAATCTCCGACAAACCCTTTACAACACTGACAATATCAATTTACTTTCGCGAATCATTCACCCAACTTTATTAACAAATGCTACCCATACTTAATAATTATGAAATATATGATAAGATCATAATCTCAATTTGAAATTATTTACTATATAAAAAACAAGATTGTTATTGAGGTTATAGATGAAAATCTCGAGAAGAAAGCTATTATTAGGGGTTGGTGCTGCTGGTGTTTTAGCAGGGGGTGCTGCGGTTGTTCCTATGATCAATCGTGAAGGTCGTTTTGAATCGACTAAATCACGTGTACCAGCTGTTGCTGGCACAGAAGGCAAATTACCAGAGTCTGCAGATGCAGTCATCATTGGTGCCGGCCTTCAAGGGATCATGACTGCAATTAACCTTGCTGAAAAAGGTCTTAATGTTGTTATCTGTGAAAAAGGTGTTGTCGGTGGTGAGCAATCAGGCCGTGCATATAGCCAAATTATCAGTTATAAGACTTCCCCAGCTATTTTCCCTTTACACCATTACGGAAAAATTCAATGGCTTGGCATGAACGAAAAAATCGGTGCTGATACCAGCTACCGTGTTCAAGGCCGTGTTGAAGTACCTTCAAGCGAAGAAGATTTAGAAATTTCAAGAGCGTGGATTAAATCTGCATCTGAAAATCCAGGTTTCGATACACCTTTACGTACCCGTATGATTGAAGGAACTGAACTGGCGAATCGTCTGGTTGATGCACAAACTCCATGGAAAATCGGTGGATTTGAAGAAGACTCAGGTAGCCTTGACCCTGAAGTTGTCACACCAACCATGGCAAACTACGCAAAATCAATCGGTATTCGCATCTACACCAATTGCGCAGTACGTGGTATTGAAACGGCGGGCGGCAAAATTTCTGATGTTGTCACAGAAAAAGGTGCAATCAAAACTTCTCGTGTTGTTCTGACGGGCGGTATTTGGTCGCGTCTGTTCATGGGTAACTTAGGCATTGATGTTCCAACACTGAACGTTTACCTATCACAACAGCGTATTACTGGCGTACCAGGCGCACCAAAAGGTAACGTCCACTTACCTAACGGTATTCACTTCCGTGAACAAGCTGATGGTACCTACGCCGTTGCGCCACGTATCTTTACTAGCTCTATCGTAAAAGACAGCTTCCTGTTAGGACCAAGATTCCTACACGTATTAGGCGGCGGGGAATTACCATTAGAGTTCTCTCTTGGTAAAGATTTATTCAACTCCTTCATGATGGCAACGTCTTGGAACTTAGACGAGAAAACACCTTTTGAAGAGTTCCGTACCGCAACTAATACACCAAACAACGAACACTTAGATGGCGTTCTGGAAAGACTGAGAAAAGAATTCCCAGTATTTAAAGAGTCTAAAGTGGTTGAACGTTGGGGTGGTACCGTTGCACCAACAGATGATGAAATTCCAATTATTTCAACAATCGAGCAGTATCCAGGACTAGTCATCAACACCGCCACAGGCTGGGGTATGACGGAAAGCCCTGCATCTGGTCGATTAACGGCAGAATTGTTAATGGGCGAAACACCATTTATCGATCCTACGCCGTATAAACTTTCCCGTTTTAGCTAAAAAACAGGAAAAAAAGCGATTTTTACTGTGGATCTATTAGCGAATAGTTTAAAGTTACATGAAAGTTTAATTTTTGATAAAACTAATAGATCCTATTTACTTTGATAATGTTAAGGAGTTTACATGCGCTATAAAACTTTATTGCTTTCTCTGCCTTTGATTTTAGGTGTAGCAAGTGCGAATGCAGCCGATGATGTTAAACGCGTTCCAGTGAAAGGATTCCCTATCTCTGAATCAGTAGAAATCAACGCGGGCAACCTCATTTTCCTAAGCGGAAAAGTTCCTTCTAAAATCTCTGCTGACGCAAAAGAAGGCGTTTTAGAGTCTTATGGTAATACCGAAGCACAAACAATCAACGTATTAAAACAAATCCAAGCTAACCTCGAAGGTATGGGCTTGACGATGAATGACGTTGTTAAAATGCAAGTATTCTTAGTTGGTGGTGAAGAAACTCAAGGTACTATGGACTTCGCTGGCTTTATGGCTGGTTACAACAAGTTCTATGAGTCTGAGAAAATTACTAATCTGCCAGCTCGTTCTACCTTCCAAGTCGCTAAACTGGCTAACCCAGCTTGGAGAGTAGAAATCGAAGTGACAGCGGTACGCCCTGCTGCAAAAAAATAAGTTCTTCTAACGAAGAATAATCAATAATGGGGCATAATCATTATGCCCCATTATATTTCCCGCTAATAACCCTATTCCATTCTTTTTTTGATACATTACTTCACGCTACCGCTATTATTTATCCCCCTATCCTCTGTGCGGTCACAAATTATCACTCCTTTTCTGTGCAACCGTTTCACACCTACTTATAATTTCAAAGAACGGATCAGGGCTGAAAAATATGACATCGCGGGTAAACAAAAATGACTCACAATACTGTCAGTCGAATGAATTTAGACCATCTTAAAACTTTTCATTACGTGGCTAAAAGTGGTAGCTTTACTCAAGCAGCACATATTTTATTTTTGAGCCAACCAGCTGTTAGCCAACAAATCCAAGGTTTAGAAAATTCTCTACGGGTTGCTTTATTTGATCGTTCCCGAAAAAAAATCACCTTAACCAGTGAAGGAAAAGTACTCTATAGCTATACCAAAAGGTTATTTTCATTATTTGATGAGATAGAGCATGTCTTTCAAGATTTAAATTTATTACAAACTGGAACGCTAACAATTGCAGCAACTGCTGTTATGGGCAGTTATTATTTGCCAGATATCCTAAAACAATTTAATACTCGCTATCCGCTGATTCATATAAAAATAAAAATTGGCAATTCACAGCAAGTGATGGATTGGGTAGCAGAACAAGAGGCAGAAATTGGTTTAGCAGGCCGAGTCCCTATTGTACCGAATGTAAACCAAGTATTCTTACACCGGGAGCCCTATATCGCCGTTGTCGGTCCCAATTCTCCACTTCTACAACTTCAGCGTCCATTAACAATAGAAGAGTTCACAAACGCTTCTCTCGTGATGAGGGAAAAGGGAACACGCACTCGTGCTAAAATTGAAGATTGGCTAAAAGCACATATTGCACTCCATGATTCCCCTCCCCCTATTATTACTGTCACTAATTTAGAGGCGACAAAAAGATTAGTCGCAAGTGGTTTTGGGATTACCGCGTTGCCTTATTTAAGTGTTATCGATGATATTAGTGTTGGAAAATTGATCCAGCTACAAATTAATGCCTTTGATGTTGATGCAGATTATTATTTAACTTATCAAACTAATCGTTCGCTTTCCGCAGCTGCTTTTCAATTTATTATGCTATTACGCGAAATATCTGACGAAATATCATTAAATAGTGATATAGCGCAACTTATTCATACCGAAAATATCTAAATCGCATCAATTATACAACAGATAAGCAACTATAATATTTACTTATATTACGCATACAACTTGCTGATTTTTGGTTCCTCTATGAATGTGCAAAGATGGTTTTAAATAAAATGCATGGTTAATAATAAAAATTAACCACTTTGTTCTTCTCAGGAGTAATCATAATGGCTAAAGAAATTGAACGTAAATTTTTAGTATCGGGTGATTCATGGAGAGAATTAGCCAATGGTGTTCGTTACACCCAAGGTTATTTAAATAGCCAGAAAGAACGTACCGTTAGAATAAGAACTATCGATGATAAAGCCTTCTTAACAATTAAAGGAATTACCGTCGGTATTACTCGAACTGAATATGAATATGAAATTCCCCATGCTGATTGTGTTGCTATGCTGACGCAATTAGCAGAACAACCCATTATCGACAAGAAACGTTATAAAATCCCCTTCGATGGCTTAATTTGGGAGGTAGATGAATTTTTTGGTGTTAACGAAGGGTTAATTGTTGCTGAAGTCGAACTTAGCGATGAAAACCAATCCTTTAAAAAACCCGAATGGGTAGGCGACGAAATATCTTCAGACCCCAAATATTTTAATTCTAATCTTGTTGCTAATCCTTATACCACATGGAAAAAATAAGGGGAATTTTATGAATACATTAACTAAAAATATTGCGATATCAGAAGAAGATGCAAGTAAAATAGTACCTAGAGCAGAATTTAGAATATTTGGACATGACCTTATTAACGAAATAGAAACTAAAATTTGGGATGTCAAAGCAACCTTATACGCTGCGCGAAAAATGCCAATAGAAACCTATTTTTTATCTGAAAAAACGAATGATGCCAATGTAAAAGTACGTGATGGATTATTAGATATTAAAGTTAAAGTTGGTGAAACAAAAGAGGGCTATGAAATATTCCAACCGAGAGGTAAATTCCAATTTCCAGTAAAAAAAGAAGAATTAAATATTATTTTATCTCACCTTGAAGTTGATATTCCTCTCGATAAAGACAGCTATGAAATTGAGGAATTCAAAGCTATTGTGCGCCAACACTCTTGTCTCAATGCAGTCACCGTTGAAAAAATGCGCTATGGCTTTATGGTCGATGGCATTATTTGTGAGTTTGCACGCGTTTGGTTCAATGGGGCACTAATGGAAACCGCTTGTTGTGAAAGTGAAGATTACGAAAAAATGCAAGCCGTCGTTAATGCCTTAGGTATCAACAAATTACCTAATACAAATTATTTGAAAGCCGCCAAGCGTGTTGTTGGCATGTAACTCTTTTATGTAATGCATATCGTTGTTCATCTATATGGGTCGAGTCAAATAACACCGACCCTTGAATGATAATAATAAAAGGAGATATGTATGTCAGCAAATAGTAAGCCAAGCTTTGACCCACTTGATATGCGTAATTATTCATTAGAAAAATTCCGTGATATCAAAGCTGGCGCACTAATGCAAAATCTCAAACTCATTGGTGTACCTTTAGCTATTCTCTCATTTCTATTTTTCGAATTACAATGGTGTGGGACAATCGATGTATTTGAAGCACAAACAAAAGTTCCCGCAGCTCATTGCTATAGTGCAATGGGGATTTTTGTTGCTTCACTGATTTTATGGCTCACTGAAGCTATTCCAAATTATCTCACGTCATTAATTGTCGTTGTTGTCGTTATCATTACTGGTGTGATGAAAATGCGCCCTGCCTTCGCGATGCTGGGTGAACCCGTCATGATTCTAAATATTGCCAGCTTTATCCTAGCGAGCGCATTAGTTACGACAGGTTTGGCAAAACGTATTTCACTCATGCTAGTACTCAAAACTAAAAATCATTTAACCATGTTATTCCTATGCTTTGTGGCATTAAACTTGGTTTTTGGTGCATTTATTAGTGCAACCTCGGCAAAAACGGCACTACTGCTGCCATTATTTATGGTGATTTCGGCTATCTACGGTGCCACTGGTGGTGCTCAGCGTAACAATGTTGGCCGTAATATGGTGCTCCTTAACTTACTGGCGAATAATGTCTCCGCTAGCGCATTCTTAACAGGTTCTGCGGCCAATTTATTAGCGGCAGCAATGCTAGAAAAAGCAGGTGCATTAGTCACTTATCAAGATTGGTTTATTGCACTATTCCCATTGGCTGTCATTCAATGTTTAGTCGCATGGTGGACTGGGACTCGGTTTATTTTTAGGATTACAGATGAAGAAAAAACACCGAAACTCGAAGGTGGCATGGACCGCTTACGCTCGGAATATAATGCATTAGGTAAAGTCAAAATCAGTGAAATTAAAGCAGGGGTCGTATTTATTCTTGTTTTACTATTATGGTCCACGGGTAAATGGACAGGCTTACGAGCTGAAGTTGTCGCATTAGCAGGTGCTTGTATTGTCCTGATGCCCTCTTTTTCACGGCTGCCAGCAATGGGTGTCATGAAATGGAATGATGCTGATATTCCATGGCACATGTTAATGTTTAGTTTTGGTGCTTACGTATTAGGCGGTATGATGGACCAGACGGATATTGTCGGCCTTTATGTCCACAAAGCCTTTGACCATTGGAACATAGACCCTCAAGGTGCTGGAAAACTGCTTGTTTTCGCTGTATTAAGCGCAGTATTTGCACTCACCACATTGATTAGTGAAAGTAAAACAGCACGTACAATTATTTTATTCCCTATTATTATTGCCATTGCTCAACGATATAACTGGGATTTAGTTGGCTTCTGTTTACCAATGGCGTTTATGATTAATCAGGTTTATGTTCTCTATTTTAACTCTAAGCCTGCTAATATCAGTTATTTGACTGACCAATATTCAACCGGTGACTCATTTAAATATGGTATGATTCAACTCATTCTTATCTGGATACTACTAATACTATGGACACATTACATTATGCCACTCATGGGATTTAATAGTTATCTTTGGTAAAGATAGAATATTGGCCAAAAGAACAGTGTGAAGGAAAATATGATTAAAGAATCTCTCAAGATCCATGGAAAAAAACAGTTTGAAATCAAACAAAAAGTGTTGTTTCCACGTAAGTCTAAAGAGATCCGTTACCAAGTAGAGACCTTTTTCTTTTTGCCTTCATCATTACAGATTAACCCAGACCTCTACACAGCATCAAACCTCCAGCGCAGCCTCAAAAACTATATTCGGCTGCGCCCACCGACCGTAAAATTATCATCACTGACTGATGAAAACGGGGCATTAGATGAACTAAAACAGTGGTTACAACAATGTACGCCACAAAACTTACCTTCATTAGACGAGTATGAAAATAGGCTAAAGCGCTATGCTTTAACCTTCAAAAGAACCGTTCGTTTGAATGTTAAAATGGTAAGCCAAAATCCCCAACGGCAAACGCCTGAATACTTAGCTGAGTTCATGGCAAACATCGCAAAATGTCTCTGTACTTATCGGGAATTAGCAACACAGTCAACCAAAATTGAAGAAGCAATCCATTCCAATGCATTTTCTTATTGTGACGAATTCATGACGTATTACACCATGAATTATTTACGTGATTTATTAGCCGATAAGCAAATGCCATTGCGCGAAGAAATACGTCATTTCTGGTATCAAGAAATGCGTTACCTAAAGAAACAATACCCTGATTGTTTTCCTAGTGATGAGACGGATGCTGAATTAGTCACATATCGCCGTAATTTATTGAAAAAATATATCAATCGCTATCTCTATTTAGAAATTCGCCACAAGCGGGGACTTCCCCTGTTATTGCACTCTATTTATGGTATTGCTGCTGCAATTTCAATGCTTTTCGCAACTGTTATCGCCTTTTTCTGGCAAGGAAAATATGGGGCTTTAAGTGCCAACTTATTTTTGGCTATGGTCATCGGCTATATCTTCAAAGATAGGCTGAAAGAAGTAGGTCGAGAGCAGCTGTATCGCTTATTTCAAAAATGGATCCCTGACCGGCAATTACGTATTTACCGCGAAGGAGTGAAAGCACCAGTCGGTATTTGTAAAGAGTCTTTTCGTTTTATTAATGAAAATATGCTTTCCCCAGATATCCGTGAAATGCGGCAAAAATCGCATTGGGTCAATTTAGTTAACGTCCAGCGAATGGAAGATATTCTGTATTACCGCAAAGATGTATTGCTACATAACCGCCAATCCGTGTTTGAAAAAAACCAATCATCAATCGCAGATATTACGCGTTTTAATATTTCGGATTTCCTAAAATATATTGATATTAGCTATGAAGAACTCACTGTGAATGATGATGAGCCTGCGATTATTGGTGAAAAGGTGTATCACATTTACCTTTGCCGTCGCGTCACAATTAACAAAAAAACTTATAATGAGCTAGCTCGTTTAGTGGTGAATGCCGATGGAATTAAACGCTTAGAAGTGTTGCAGTCACTAGATTTACTGACAACCGATGAAGATATTGAAATTTCACCATAAATATTTTGTTTTTTATTTTCTTCTCAAGAAAAATATTCTAATTCACGATAATTTTCTAAATCATTCGAACTGTAGCAAGGCGGCAAGAGAAGATATCTCGGGGAGCATACAAAGGTATGTGACCCGAGTAGCTGAACGTAGCCAACACCGCTACAGCTCGAAGGATGACGAAAATTTAATTTTCTAAACCATTCGAACGGCAGCAAGGCGGCAAGAAAAGATACCTCGGGGAGCATACAAAGGTATGTGACCCGAGTAGCTGAACGTAGCCAACACCGCTACAGCTCGAAGGATGACGAAAATTGGGAACATACAAAAGTATGTGACCCGGAGTAGCTAAACGTAGCCAACACAACTACAGTGCGAAAGATGACGCAAATTTAGTAGTAGAGAGCAATATACTGATCATCCACCCGCTTAATATCCACTGGCGTATCAAAAATATCCTCAATAATTTCAGATTTCATGATCTCTTCTGGTTTGCCATGATAAGACAGACGCCCGTTTCTCAGTGCAACAATGTAATCTGAATAAACAGAAGCGAAGTTTATATCGTGGATCACTAGGATAATGGTTTTCCCTAGTTCATCAGCCGCTTTACGTAATAACTTCATCATAATCACCGCATGCTTCATATCGAGATTATTGAGTGGTTCATCCAGTAAAACATATTCTGTATCTTGGCATAAAACCATTGCAACATAAGCTCGTTGGCGCTGGCCACCCGATAACTCATCTAAATAGCGGTGGCGCAAATCTGACAAATTGAGAAAAGAGAGTGATTCATCAATTTTCTTTTTATCATCAATAGTTAAACGGCCTTTCGTGTACGGATAACGCCCAAAACCAACCAGCTCCTCGACGGTTAATCGACTCGCAAATTGGTTCTCTTGGCGCAAAACCGATAAGCATTTTGCTAATTTATCACTGGGTGTTGTTGAAACATCAAGCTCATTCACTTTGACATAACCGCCATCATCGGGCTGTAACAAACGCCCAATAATCGACAGCAGTGTTGATTTACCTGCACCATTAGGCCCGATGATTGAGGTAATACCGCTATTTTTAATTGTTGTTGTCACGTTATCTAAGACTTTAGTATCCTGATAACTTTTCGATATCTGACTAATTTCAATCATACTAAAACCTTCTTAACACCATATAAATAAAGAAAATTCCGCCGACAAATTCGATAACGACTGATAATGTTCCCGCCATATTTAAACCGTACTCAAGAATCAACTGGCCACCAATCAGCGCAATGACACCAAGTAGAAAGGAAACGGGGAGCAAATAGCGGTGTTGGCTACTGCCAGCCACTAAATAAGCTAAGTTCGCGACCATCAAGCCTAAGAATGTTAAAGGGCCAACCAGTGCTGTAGAAACAGCAACCAAGATTGAAATAAGTAACAAAATAACCGTGACTTGCTGGCGATAATTAATCCCTAAGTTCACCGCATTGGCTTGCCCTAACGCGATAACATCAAAACAATAGCGCATGCGCCACAACAAAACCCCTACCACCGCTGTAATCAGCAGTGTGAATACAATCAGCTCAGGCGTCCCCTTCGTAAAGGTGGCAAACATCCGGCTTTGTAAAATGGAAAATTCATTGGGGTCCATTAAACGCTGTAGTAATGTCGCTACACTGCGAAATAATGTGCCAAGAATGATACCTACCATCAATACTAGGTTGATATTCATTTTAACTGACACAAATAACCAGCGATAAAGCAGAACAGAGAACAACACAAGTAATGTGGACTCTAATAAAAATTTACCAATATTCAATAACCAAGAGGATGGAAAGCTATCGGTATAGAAGACAAAAATGGTTTGTAATAATATAAATAATGCTTCTAACCCCATGATAGATGGGGTCAGTATCTTATTATTAGCAATGGTTTGAAAGAGAACTGTTGAAACCCCAGCAGCGAAAGCCACCACGATCATCGTGAGAACAATATAGCCTCGATGCGGCAAAATATAGGCAAGGTTACTGCCCAAATTGACCGTCATATAAAGAATAATGGATAACAATGACAAAGCCAGTAGTATCCATATTCTTTGCAACGGCGTTACCCTTTTCTTCGGTAACGCTATTGATGTATTAACTTTTTGCATAACGTTGTTGCTTCAACAATAAATATAAAAAAATCACCGCGCCAACAACACCTAAAATCACACTTGCAGGGATTTCAAATGGATAGCGAATTAAACGCCCAATAATGTCACACAGTAAAACTAAACCACCACCAGCAATACAAATCCAAGGGATGGTTTTACGTATGTTATCCCCCATCACTAAGCTCACGAGATTTGGAATAATTAAGCCTAGGAAAGGTAACGCGCCGACCACCACGACCACTACGCCGCTAATTAAAGCGATAATCGATAAACCGATGGTCATTACTTTGCGATAATTTAGGCCAACATTAATTGAAAATTCACGCCCCATACCGGCAACCGTAAAGCTATCGGCAATCCAGCAAGCAATTAACGTTAATATTCCTACTAACCACAATAGTTCATATCGGCCTTGAATGATGCTAGAAAAGTCACCGCTCATCCATGCACCAAGTGATTGTAATAAGTCGAAATAATAAGCAGTAAAAATGGTCAATGCGCTAATCACTGCTCCCAACATAATCCCTACCAATGGGACTATCAGGGCGGATTTTAAAATGACACGACGCAATAGCACCATAAACAACATGGTGCCAAGAAGCGCAAAACCGCTAGCGACCACCATCTTAGTCATAATACTTGCTGCAGGGAAAAGCACCATAACGACCAATAAACCTAAACTGGCTGACTGGGTTGTCCCTGCAAGAGAAGGTTCAACAAAGCGGTTTTGTGTTAATAATTGCATGATTAGCCCAGCAACGCTCATGGCGCTACCTGCTAAAATCAAAGAGACGGTTCGGGGAATTCGGCTAATAAAAAAGATGTCTTGCATCTCTGGGTCGGTGAAAAGCGAAACGGGTGACACGTCACCCGCTCCAATAAACAAGCTTAATACCGCTAAAACCAATAACGCGATAATTCCACAAAAAAGATAAAGCGTTTTCATCGGTTATTTTGCTTGGCTCTTCTCTAATGCTGTATTGATATCGTCCATTAACTTAGAGTAAGTTTGAATACCACCTGCAATATATACGGCAGTTGGGTCAAGGTATGTAATTTGGCCTTTTTCCCACGCTGCGGTTTTTCTCACTAATGCGTTATCTAATACTTCTGCTGCTGGCTGTGCATCTGTTTTACCAATCGCGCTATCACGGTCGATAACAAATAACCAATCTGGGTTTAATTTCACCAGTAACTCTGCATTAACGATGTTACCGTGGCGACCCGTGTTTTCTTCAAATACATAAGCAGGTTCAAAACCTAATACATCAAAGATAAAGCCGAAACGAGAACCCGGACCGTATGCGGAAATTTTACCGCCACTGACTAAGATCACCATCGCTTTACCCGCGGTAGGTGCTTTAGTTTTGATACCTTCAATTTTAGTATTGAAGTCAGCAATCAATTTTTTGGCTTGTTCTTCTTTACCAAACAATGCACCAAGTTCATTAGTACGCTCAGTTAAGCTACCAATAAAGTTTTTGTTATCAATGTCTAATGAGATAGTTGGAGCAACGCCACTGAGTTTGTCATAAGCATCACGGGCACGGCTTCCACCTAAAATCAGGTCAGGTTTAGCATTACTTAATGTTTCATAAGCGGGTTCAAATAATGTTCCGCCATTGACGTATTCAGAACCACTATATTTCGTTAAGAATTCAGGGAAGCGAACGTTGGTTTGTGGAACACCCGCAACTGGGGCTCCAAGTGCATCCATGATGTCCAATGTTTCCATGTTCATCACAATGACTTTTTGAGGATGACGAGGAATTTCAGTTTTGCCTTGGGCATGTTCTATCGTGATAGTTTGTTTTTCTGCAACTTGTGTTGTTTCTGTCGTGTCTTTCGCGTTATCACAACCGGCTAATACTAACACAGATAACAAAGCAATACCCGAAACTAATGATTTTGCAAACATCTAATTTCCTCCGTCCATCGATAAAAGTACTGATGATTAAATTTTGTGATTCACAATTTGGCGTATATTACACGCAAACAAGCGCAAATGATATTAGTTTGCATTTGCATTCACTAAAAAGTTGTCTTAACGCACAAAAACATCAATTCAATGAATTGACCACGTAGGTTTTAATGTTTAAACAAAGAGGATAGATATAGAAAATCAGGAAAATAGAGTAAAACGTGATTTGACTGCACTTCATTGGGTAAAATAAATAGGTTGAGCCTGCGACTGTATTTGTTTGCTTAACTATTTTTATGACAGCAGACGATATAAATCCGTAATCTCAACCTATATACCATTAATTCCCATTTAAATGCGCATGATTACATGTCATCTAATTGCCCATTTTCATTGAGCTGAGAACTAATATCTTCAAGAAACCAATCAATTGGCGTTTTCATCAAAAATGCAAGTTTAAATAAATGAAACAAATCAATCTTGATTTTACCTCTTTCATAGCGTGAGATTTGCTGTTGACTAACACCTAACAATTGAGCTAACTGAAACCCTGTATATCCCAGTTCTCTACGTTTTTCTAAGATCCTCTGACCTACCATATAATGGATTTTTTCGCTGCCATTTTCTGAATACATATTATCACCATTTATTAAGGCACAGTTAAAATAAGGGCTGCGGCACCTTCAAACTGACCAGCTTGAACTCGGCCATTGGTACCTAATACGGCTTTTAGGGATACCGAGTTTGTTCCACCTGCAGGCACATGGATTTTGTAACCATTTTCCCCTGGAGTATCATTCCCACCTAAATACAAATTCGCATATAAGCTATTATCTGCTCGTAAATTTACACGTCCATTTGTCACGTTCACACCAGTGGCAATCACCAAAACATCCATCGCTAAGTTACATGTCACACTAACGTTCACTTGTTTTGATTGGCCAGCGAGATCAGCTTCGCTAATTGGGCCAAAGTTAATATCCGGGATGTTATTGTTGATCTTACAAGCTCCTATTGGTGGCGGAGCTATACCACATTGAGAACCAGGAAGTAGACCTCCTCTGCTTGTAACACCAGTGCGATCTTGGTAAAACAGCCCCACACACTCTTGATTATTCTGTAACCTAACTCCGGTATGAACAGCCCACTGTGTTGCTGGAGCTGTCGCTCTTGCCAAAACCCCGGGGATATTCTGAACATCTATCATATATCGATACTTAGAAATTTCGGCCAAATTGACTGTTGCAGCCCCCGGTGTTCCATCAGCGGTATGCTTATGACTTATGGTGAGATAGCATGTCGACCACCCATAACAAGGATTAGGCGTACTCGGCGATTCAGGATCCCAACGAGCAATCACATATTTATAATCTGCATCTCCGTTATTTGGATTATTACCGGGTCTTGATTCAGTGATATAGGAAAAAATATAAGCTGATGCAGAAGGCGAAAACATGACTGCACCAATTAATAGCGATAAAAATACTTTCATATTAGTTCACAGCCTTATTATTCATAATCTAATTTAAATGTTGCTACAGCACTGTAAGGCCCTACTTTTATTGTCTTATCAGCAATAGCATCCGGTTCACCTTTTAAATAGGCATAGAACCGCAATTGGTTAGCGCCATCTTGTAGCGTTAGCTTCGAGCCTTTCTGTTCAATAGCCAGTGGTGTTTTATCTGAATTTTGCAGCCCCACCGCGAAACCCGATGCAACACTACTTGTTGATAATGCTAAAAAACCAGGAAGTGCAAGATTAGGTGTCCCTGAAAAAGTCACTTCCACAAATTTGCCTATTGTCGTGTCACAGTCAGACAACTTAATCACAAACTCTTTAGGCGGAGTTTCACCATAGGCATAAAAGTTTTTCTCCGGTGTATCAAAAAAATCCATCGGAATGTTTTCATCACCCGGTAAAATAGTGCAAGGCTCCTCCACTAAATTACCGATAACTCTTAAATTATCAGGCACAGCAAAAGCAGCATTAAAGTTAATAAGTAAGGCGCCTGCTACTGCACATTGGATTACTTTGTTCATTATTGGTACTCCGCTAGCAATGTGCCTGTTGCAGTAAAGCCCCCTTCAGGCAACGTCACTCCCAATCGCTTGACAGGAACAACCTCTAAAACAGGCGGTTGCCCATAAGTAATTTTCAATGGTTTATTGATTTCAAAACCTAAACCATTTTGGGTAATACGCATGCCAAGATCTCGAATATTGGTTTCCAGTGCCGACTTATCAAAATCTGTTGCTGTCCCTTTGATAGTTAGCATTAAGTCCCAACCTTTTAAATTGTCTTCACACTTCAAAGCGTAATTAATAGGTTTCGTAAATCTGATACCATCAATCTTATGTAAACCAATATCTTTGTATTCAATAACGTGGACTTTATCTTCAAAAACAGTGCAAGGCGGTGGAATTAGCAAGGTTCCAGTAAACTCCACATCATTTGCCATCACGGCACTGCTAGGTATAACTAACAAACTCATTATCAGAGGAAGTCTTTTCATTATTCTTTGCATTATTTTTCCCTCACTGATAATCAAGTTTGATAGTGACGCCTGCATGAAAAACCCCACCCTTTGTCAGAGTTGTGGATAAATCACGAACAGGTATGGCTTCAAATTGAGGCGCATTTGGGTACACAAACTTGACCTCTTGGTTCAATCGAAGCTTGCTTCCGTTATAACGAAAAGCAATCCCTAAACCCGGAAGATCTGTTTCAATTGCCCCACTATCAAAAGATGCAGGAATACCAATCAACGTCATTTTCATTTGTGATGTTGGCCTTTTTTCACAATTAATATTGTAATTTATGGGCTTCGAATAGGCATTACCGTCAATTCGGGTACTCATGATCTCATCAAAATTAACTTTGATTATATTTCCACCATTAATTTTGCAAGGCGGTGGAGCCAAAACAACCCCTTTAATCGGTACAGTTATCATACCGGGTGTAACTGTTGCCCGTGTATTTCCCGATGGGCTAATACGCGAATCAGGTAATCCTGCATAAGAAACCGATGTAAAAAATAGTCCAGCGAGACAAGATGCCAGCAGGTACCGCTGCTTGTTTAAATCACTCATAATCCACCTTAAAGTCCATTACGGCGCTGAAACTTCCTTCAGTCAATTTTTCAGGGGTTCTCACTGGCGTTACAAAGTATTGAAGAGTACCCTGCGGTGCATCGAGAAATTGAGGACGACCTCGGCTTCCTAGTCTGATATCTTCTCGTTGTGCATCTGTCACTTCTAACGCCAAGCCAGAGACGCCTTTTACACTTAACATTTCTGGAAAATGTTGATCCGATACGGCAACAAAAGAGACAGTTATCACCGGTTGCATTGCATCCCAAAGCGATCTTCCCGTTCTTGTGTCTTTCATTCGGCTTTCCGTGCGAATGCAATGTCTAAATTCTAATTCGAATGAAACTGGCTCAGCTCTATCACCAGGTTTACGCAGTGAATAAGAAGGAATCTCCCCTAGAGACACTTCTTGGCGCATTGAATTAGTCACATCCATCGTACAAGGTGCTTCGGTCATCATGCCATTGACTGTCAATGTTCCATGTAATCCATCAATATCCCAACTGTCTGCTCCAAAGGTGAACACTGGAACTAAACCGAATAAGATAGTGCTGAACAGGAGAGTCCTTTTCATACGTTATTCCCCGTTATCTATCCGTCGAAGATTCAACTTTGCAAGTTGTACCAGCGCAACCAAACGTCAGTTTAGGCCTTCCACCATAATCGTTGATATAAGTTAGAACGGGTTTTGCCCCCATCGCACTTGCACTACCTTTAAGCATTCCATTACTTTTTGGTGAGATCATGACAGGCTCAAACTGTTTCACCGTGTCTCCGCCCACTTTTGTACTTGCGTCTACAATGGTGACGAAATAAGGGGTTGGATTCGTGACTTCGTAGGCATCACCTTTACGTGTTAGCGTAATTTTCTCTTGCCATGGATTCTCTAAATCCGTGCGTGTGGCATATAACGCTTTTGGTCGATAAAACAATTTAATTCGCGTCTGTAATGCAATTTGTAATACGTTCGCTTCTTTACTACGTGGTGGAATTTCACGTAAATTAAAGTAATAAACACTCTCTCTGTCCTGAGGCAATGTCGCGATATCAGGAAGAGCTTGAATTTTAACTTGGCTACCTTCACCCGCTTCTACACGTTGAACCGGGGGTAAAACTGTGAGTGGGCTTTCAATTTTGTTACCATTTGCATCTTCAATCCACCCCTGTGCAAGGTATGGTAACTCTGTGTTTTCATTCTTAATATTCAAGCTAATGGTCTTTTCAGCCCCATTATAAATGACGCGTGTTCTATCGAGGGCAATCGCGGCCAAAGCCTGCCCACATAGCACCGCGGATAACGTGATTGTTGTAGTAAAAAATGCAATTTTCTTAATGTTCATATGTACCAACTAGTTATAAAATCAAGCAATTTGGGTTACTCGGTATAATCTACGCTGTAAGCAATATCCGGTAGTTTCAATAACCAACGCTGACTGGGTGCTACGCCCTGTTTAATCGGTGCAGGCTTGTAAACTGGTGCTGGCTGCCCAACAGGAACGGCTTTTGCTGGCATATACCCAGGTTCAACACTGGGGCTGCTTGTACACGGTAATAACAGTGAGTTAAATTCAGCCGTTGTAATATTTTCTGGAACCTGAATTTTGCACTGCGTGCTTCCATCCCAATGCACATCTAAAACTTCATTTGGATTGACACCAGAGATATACACAGAGCCATTATCAGTCACGATACCGAGCTCTCTATTTTTTTCATTTCTCACTGTGGCGCCAAATGGCGGATAACTTCCATCGGCCAATGCCAATCTCACCATAGTTTTAATACCCGATAACACTTCAAACTCACGATAAGCAACCGCCCCTTCGGTCAGCGTAATTGGCTGAGATGTCCGAATAGCTTCCACATTGTCAGGCAATTGAGTCACATCAATATGTGTATTAGTACGGTAATAATCACTGATATCAGCAACTACCGCTTTACCAAAAATATTGGTTTCCGTGGTCGGCCCGAAACCTTGAATAGGCACATTTTTCACACCTTCAGTACCCACCATCACACGGCTACCACCTGGGGTATTAATACGGTGCAGTGCGGCACCATGCCCTGTGACTGTTGCACCACCTTGTAGAGAAAAGGCGGCTGAAGAAGTATCACCATTGATATAGCTGGTACTTGCAGTTACTGTTGCTAAATCAGCGTAACGCGTATAGAAGCCATCAATAGTTCCACGACCTCGGCTACTCACCCCAGTACCAACACGATAGTTGGTCTTATCATCAACGGAGTCGAAATAGCTGACAGTGTGTGAGTTACCATCTCTCGTTATCATATTGTTGTAGCTAATTGATGCTCTATCTGCCCATGGCAAAGAGAGGTTCATGTATAGCCCATCGTCATTATTTCTATTATCAAATTTGTTGCGGAATGCCGTTAAACTTAAATTGATATTTTTAAAACGACCGATATTGAAATATTTCGCAATAGAAACGTTATAGCGTTTTGCCGCTGGCTTATTCCAATAGGTTTCGTGGTTATAGTTCAGATACGCGGTTAGGTCTGCATTCGTGAAATACTTATTAAATGTAATCGTATATAGCTCTTTACTATTATCGAACTCCACACCTCTATAACGACGATCGAGGTATTGGTTCATACTCATAAAGTCACGTTCAGAGAATCGGTATCCAGCAAAGGTTACTTGGCTATCATATTCTTCAAAACGTTTTGAATAACTTAAGCGATACGATGCACCCGTATAGATTTTGTTATCTGTTTTCAGTTTTGCTCGTGACTCGGTGATATCGAATGAAATTGCACCGAAGGCAAGTAAATCTCGACCAACACCCAGTGATAACGCGTTATAATCACCCGCTGCTATACCACCACCAAATAATGACCAACCGTTAGAAACCCCCCAACTAAACTCCCCCGTAACAAACCCTTGCCCTTCGGTTTCATGTTCCATATTATTCGGTCGACCACCCGCTATCTTAAATAGCACTGAGCCTGGACGTGTTAAATAAGGAATAGAGGCGGTATTCATTTGAAACTCTTGTACAGAGCCATCTTGCTCTTCTACTCGTACATCTAACTTACCGCTAACCGCATCACTTAAATCTTGAATACGGAAAGGTCCCGGAGCGACTTGCGTTTCATAAATAACGCGCCCTTGCTGAGTTACAATCACTTTTGCGTTGGTTCTTGCAACACCTGTTACCTCAGGTGCATAACCACGTAGATTTGGTGGTAGCATTCTCTCATCTGAGATCAGGCTCACCCCCATATAACGGAATGAGTCAAACAAACCTGAGCGTAAAAATTGCTCACCCATCGTTAGCTTTGCATTTAACTCTTTGATTGCTCGATAAGCATAATACTGGCTCCAATCCCATTTACGATCGGTTGACTGCCTATTAGTCCGATTATAACTAGCTTGCCAATCAGCCCTAAAACGCCACGCGCCGAGGTTAAAACCTGTTGTACCATTACCAGTAACCGACTGGGTATTGGCTGAATCCGCAGGCCTTGTCACGTTAGCATTCAAGTTATAGTCAAAAATTAGAGCGGGCACCCCTTCATCCCAACGAGATGGTGGATCCCAGTTATCAGAAGTAAACTCGATATAAGCCTGAGGTACCGTAATTGTGATAGTTTCTTTAGCTAAAGAGCCATTTATTGTCATTCCTGGAATCGTTTCTGGAATTAAACATTGGCCATTGTTAGAAAACTCAACCTTCTGTTTCCATTCATCGCGCAAAGCGATATGGTCGACAACATCTGGCGTTAAACAAGGCTCTGTCATACTTGGATCATTAGGATCCGCGATATATTCAATATCAAAAGTGTCAGCTAAGTCGCGACTATTTAAATTAATTTTAAATGGATACTTCCCTGGCATGACATAGCCTGCTCGAGAGAACTCATTTAAGGAAATATTGCTTTTATCCTGAAGGTCTAAAACATCCGTATTAAACTCAATATTATCATTATTCGCATTAGCTAAATTTATATGAGCAATAGCTATAAACACCATGGTAGCAACAGGCGTTAAAAAATAACTTACTGAGTTATTAAATACTTTATTTTTACTTTTTAATCGCAGAGCCATAATAGTCCCTTAGTAATAACTCAGTAATAATCCATTTTAAAACGGATAGTTGTCTGATAATTTCCTGGTTTTAAGCGTTTATTATTAGGTACTACCTGCACCTTATAGTGCAGAGTTGTCTCCCCTGCTCTGATGGGTAAATCCGGCATTGCCTTACCAGGTATTGCAACATTTCCAGCTGTGTCAGAAATTTTTACTGACAATCCATTTGCATGCCCGAAAACATCGAAGCTGCGGCCATCTGTCGGGCCATCAAATGTAATATTGAAAGTTTGCCAATTAGGAGTTCCAGGAGTTACCGGTGTTAGAACACAATTGATAAGGCGTATAGAGAAATTACTTGCAGGGCTTTCTCTATCGTTAATTATCTGGCTAACCGGTACAGTTGTTATGTTAACTGATTGATCTCGGCTATCTGCATCAATTGCACAAGGGCTCTCAATAATTGAACCACCCATAGTGACAGTTCCTTTGAACTGACTTTGTGCCCGAGAATTTTGATTTTGCGCACTCGCTATCGGGGCAAATATCATTCCTGAAAGCACCATGACAATGATGCCAAAGTGATTCATAGCGACTCCATTTCAACTTAATAACCAATTTCAACGCATTAAAATTAGTGCCCATACATCCTTGTACGGGCGGTACCAATTACTGGTAGCTCAGAGCAAATGTTGCGATTGCGTCAAATTCACCTGGTACAGCTGGTTTATTTGTTGCATCAGCATCACCTTGCAAATACGCTTGGAAGCGCAGTGTGTTTGCACCAGTGAATAAAGCTTGAGATGGAGATTTAGCACCTAAAGCAATTTTAGTACCGTTGAAATCAGTGATCACGATACCTGCGTTTTTTGCAGTACCAGCGATAGCTAAACCATCAGTTACAGAAGCACTTGGCGTACCAGTAAATGTAGTTTGAACAGTTTTCAGAGTCGTGATATCACACTGCTCTAATTGGATGTTGAAATCGCGAGCAATACTTTTACCGCCACCGTTTAATGCAGATGTTGCGATAGCACCCATTGGTACTTCAAATGCTTGAGAACCTGGTGGAATTGAGCAAGGAGCATCAATGATTGAACCTTTAAAAGTGACTTGGCCGCCACCTTGGTTTGCAGAAGCAGAACCAGCAACCACTGCCAGACCTAAACCTAATACTAAAGCAAGTTTATTTAATTTCATTTTATACATTTCCATTAGATAAAAAGACAATACAAATTAAAATAACAAGTTATTATTAATCTGATTATTTTAATTTTTTTCTTAAAATATATTCGGTTAGTAAACATTAAGGATTGACACTAATAACCATTCCTATTTATCAAACTCCATTAATAAATAAGACAATTAAACAATGTATCAATGCGTTGCCATTATTATATCTCATTTTAATTATGTCAAATCCACCAATTAATTAACAACCTTCACTGTAAGTTAGTGATATATATATAATATCCACAATATACTCTATTTTGAATACACCATTACAGGATAAACAAGTGATGCATACCTAATTAAATTGATTTTTTCTTAATAAAAAACCACAAAATAAACCCATTCAATATTAATAAAGTTTTTTATACTCATAAAACGGGTTCTTATTAGTGAAAAAAAATGGTTCAGAAAATAACGCTAACATTAAAACAAGCCTAAATTATTAAAACGAAATTTTTATCGGTGGATAATTAATCAGAAATATCCCAAAAAAAAGAATTAAATAATTTCATAATATTTCTTAATTCATTAATTGTTACATTTATCTTGAAAATTAAAAAATAAAAATAATGGTAGAAATATCAAATATATAGCCAACAATTAACATACATAAAAATATAGAAATCAGCGAAAAAAGAACAATATCATAAAACATTTTTTTAAATTAAAATAAAAATAGAAACAATTAAGTGAAAATTTAAAAAAAGGCATGATCGAGAAAAACCTTGGCATTACAAAATATTTCAAAAGGTAATTAAAGGTAATTTTTAATTAATTTATAAATACAAAAACCTTATCTTAAGACCTGAAAATTTCAAAAAAAATATTTTCAATAACAATTGAATTATTTTATAATGAAATTAACCCATTTAATTAAGATAAGTTAGATAAAATAATTTATTAGAAAACTCACAATGAGTAAGTATGATATCTTAAATTGTTATCGATAATTACATCACTGACATAATAGTGAAATTAAATATAGAGACCCTACATTTAAGTAAAAACACTAATCAAGTAAAACATAATTCATCTTTATTTTTAACATTATCGACATACTTATTTTCGCATTTGTAGGTAGCTAAAAACTTAATGTACTACTCAAGAACAAAGGAACTAAAATATGATGAAAGTAGATATTATTGAGTCAAATATAAAATAGATTGATCTCAATCAGATTAAGAACAATCTATGCTAGCTTAGTTTGATGTCAATACGTCTTTATTTTCTTGATAGGGTATTCATTGAGATGGTACATGTGAGTAGGCAAGAAGCCATATCATGCTCTAAGCATCGGTGGGTAGGCAGATAGTCTCTAACTAGTCAAAATATAAGATAAGAAGTAGAAATTTTACTGCCACTTCGTGGCGTCAGAGTTTGAGGCGATTGCCAACAAGGCTAACATATTCTTCTCCTACTCCATGAGAGATGATCATCAATAGTGTTATTGGATTAATTTTTCAGCTGTAGAGCAACATACAATAGAACCTTACTTTCAATCGTTTGTAGATCTAATTTTGTTATCTCAGATATTCTTTTTAAACGATAATCTAATGTATTTCTATGAATAAATAATTCTTTAGCTGTTTCACGAGATAATAAATTATTTTTAAACCAGACTGTTAATGTTTTAATCAATACACCATTAGAATCTTCATGTAATAATGTATTCAATGGTTTTAATAGTTCTTCTGAAGACCATTTAAAATTTAACCCGTATAATAATACCGGTAGCATGATATCTTGGTAACAATAAATTTTTAACTGGGGTTTTTTAGCTTTCCCTACTTGCATGGTAATTTTAGCTGTCTCATATGATTTTTTAATTGATTCCTCTGCAGGATCTAAAAAGAAATTACCTAATGATATTTTCACTTGTAATTTAAATAATTTAAGAATATCCGATTCTAATTTTAAAATTTTCTTTTTTGCAGTGTCAATATCCCAGCGATTGAACTTATTTAATGCAGGAGTTAAGCAGACAATTTCCGTCAAAGATTGAATAGCGACTAAGTTATCAGGATTATTATACTCTATTAATTTTTTAATTTCTTGTAATTCACTAAATGCACTATTTACACCTAATTGTCCGCTATCTACTTCAATAATAATAGCGACTCGTGGAATAGAAAAATTAATATTAAGCTTTTTAGACCATTCAGTTATGTTATCAGGAATGGTTCCATTTTCAATATACGCTAGAATAATTTCTTCTTTAAAACGATCTTTTAAATTCAAATGGTTATAAATCTCTGCCTGCTCTAACATCATTACTGCCGTCATGGAAACCAGCTCCCCAAATTGTTTAATTTGGGTTGGCTCTCCGGTTAATCCTATTACACCAATAATTTTACTATTCAAATAAAGAGGTAAATTAACACCTGGTTTAACCCCATGTAAATGATTCGCAGTGGCGTCATCAATAACAACTGTTCGCTTTTGCTTTATTGCGAGTAATGCACCTTCATGGAATTCACCCAATCTATTACTATCTCCACTTCCTATAATACATCCAGTTTCATCCATAACATTAATATTACAATCAATAATTTTCATGGTTCTATCAACAATTTCTTGCGCTAATTTGGAGGTAAGACAATAATCATACATATTTCAACCTCTTTTACTGGTGCTGTAAAATAGAAATAAACTTTCCAATCATAAATTTCAATAATGTTTATTTTTAATTTAATTAACTCCAGTATTCAATATTCCTTGAAAAAATCAAGAAAAATAAATTTCATTTAAAATACAGCAAACAAAGCTAAATTTTAAAACTATTATTTCAATTTTTATTATCTATTTTAATATTCAGCGTATTCGCAATATTTTTAGTACAATTAAATAAATTACTTTCAGCATTATTTAAAGCTTCTTTTAGTGAACTAATTTTATGCAAAATACTAAACGCTGAATCAATACCATATTGTTGTAAATGACTGAGATCATCACCAAGGCTTCCAACAATGGCAATAACGGGTATTTTATGTTTTCTCGCTAACTGAGCGACGCCAAAAGGCACTTTGCCATTTAAACTTTGGCTATCTAACCGCCCTTCACCTGTAATAACTAAATTTGCTCCTACCATGTGTGATTCAAGGTTCAAGGTTTGTGCAATAATATCGAAGCCAGGCTTGAGTTCCGCTTTGAGAAAAGCAAGTAAGGCTGCTCCCATTCCTCCTGCAGCACCGGCTCCTGCAATATAATGAACTTCAACATGCAAATCTCGCTTAATGATATCTGCAAAATGTTCTAAATTTTTGTCTAACATTTCAACATGTTCATTTGTCGCCCCCTTTTGAGGGCCAAATATCACAGATGCGCCATTTCTCCCTATTAATGGGTTCGAAACATCACAAGCAATACTAAATTGGCACGCTTTTATCCTCGGGTCCATTATGCTGACATCAATACTCGCTAAATCGGCAAGTGCTTGCCCTCCTAATTTGATTTGTTGCCCATGAGAATCTAATAATTTGGCCCCAAGTGCTTGCAACATTCCTGCTCCGCCATCATTGGTTGCACTTCCACCTATACCAATAATAATCTGCTTTACCCCAGTATCTAGGCAGGCCTTTATCAACTCTCCTGTGCCATATGATGTCGTTAGTAATGGATTTCTTAATTCAATAGGGACTAGCTCTAGCCCACTTGCCGCAGCCATTTCAATAAATGCTTGCTGTTTATTTTGAGATAAACCATAGAATGCCTGAACACTCGTACCTAAAGGACCAATAACATCAAGATGATAGATTTCCCCATTGGTAGCCTCAACCATCGTGACAACTGTACCCTCACCACCATCCGCAATAGGGCACTTAACATAAGTTGCATGCGGAAAAACCTCTTTGAACCCGTTTTCAATAACCGTTGCGACTTTCAATGCAGATAAACTCTCTTTAAATGAGTCAGGTGCAATGACTATTTTCATAAAAATAATCCTTTAGAAATTTTTATTATCAATAAGTTAAAAATTCAGGTGGGTACTCGCCCACCTGATACGACTTTTTATTATTTCGGTTCATCGAGTAAGAGGATCATAATTAAGCCAATCACCGCACAGATACCAAAGTAAGAGAAAACAGCATCAAACTTACCAGTCATATCTAACAATAACCCTGCCATCATAGGTGAAACGAAGCCACCTAAGTTTCCTCCACTATTTACAACAGATATCGCAATTGGATAGTTATTATTATCAGCGACTCCCATTGGATAAGCAGTAAATGCAGGCCAGCCAATATTCAAGAACAAACCAACCGAGAAAAGGGCAAGTGCAACTGCGCTTGTGCTTTCGGGTACATTCAACATCACTAACATCATCGCAATCGTCGCTACTGCGGTAAAAAGCATGGTGGGTTTGCGACGACGACCAAAAACTTTATCAGAGATCCAGCCACCAAAAATCGAGCCGATAAACCCACCAACAAATGGCATTGATGCAACAAAGCCCATTTTCATAAATGAAAAGCCTTTTTCATTTACCAGATAAGAAGGTATCCAGGTTAATATTCCATATAAAATACTGACCATCATGAAATAAGAAATAGTATTACACCAAATATTTTTAGATTTAAATATTTGGGAAGCTGAACTTAATGGAGTGACTGATTTAACACGAATAAATTTATCTAGCGTATTAAATTTAGGACTCAGAACAATATTGCCTTCTATTTTCTTTTCTGCAATTTCTGAATTATCGGCACGAATATAATCTAATTCACTTTGCGAAACAAAACGACTTTCCTCTGGTTTTGTTCTAACAAATAAATACCAAATAATTGCAAGAAAAATACCGGGAATAGCGAACAGAATAAAGACCCAACGCCATCCATAAGTTAATGCAATCCAAACAACTAATGGTGGAACAATAATCGGAGCAAACATCGTTGAAGCAATATAAACGCCAGTGGCGGTTGCTTTTTCTTTTGCTGGAAACCAGTTATTAATTGTCGACGTTAGCCCGACAGGAGTTGGTGCTTCGGCCATACCTAGGCCAAGACGCAACCACTTAATTGCAAAGGCAGATTGGGCTAAGCCAATAAACCAAGTCATGGCAGAAAAACCGAGAATGGATAATGACACCATACCTCTTATCCCACGTTTCGCCATCCAAAAGCCTGCGGGTATTTGACATAAAGCATAACCGAGGAAAAACATACTCGCGAGAGAGCCCGCTTCTAAATTAGTTAATTTAAACTCATCAGTAATAAAAGGTAGAACCGCACCAATATTACTTCTGTCTGCATAATTTACAGCATAGACGATAAAAATCAGGGCTAATACCACCCAACGATAATTCGTCTTTGGCCTAATCGGATTTGAATTTATCATTATTTTCGCTCCAGAGCAGTTTATTATTTAATACACGTTTTATTACCTGCTTTTTTAAGAATGAAACGATCCTTGCTAATTCATTAAAATTAACATTTAGGAACGTTATTTAATTTAAACTTACTTCAACTAATTTTATTTACTCGACAAGCTATGCATTGTTTCTTTTAATAAAGGATACAGCCCATTGTAAATATTAAACTGTTTGTTATAAGTATCTTGTATTTTTTTATCTTGATTTGGTGTGAATGTGATATCTTCTGTTTTTATAATCGGTAAATCAGGGTCATTAATGCCACAGAAAAAACCGGCTCCTGTCGCACCAACCATTGCCGCGCCAAAAGCCGCTGCATCTGCTGTTTGGGCAATATTATATTCAACCTGAAGAATATCCGCTTTAATTTGAGTCCATAACGTATTACGTGATCCTCCCCCTACGCTGAGTAATTCATCTAATATCACTCCCCATTTTTCATTAGCAATATTCAAAATCTGTTTTAAACCATATGCTGTACCTTCAAATGCCGCCCTGACCATATCATCGCGAGTATGATTTAGCCGTAAGCCTATCCATGCCCCCGATGCATTAACATCCCAAATAGGACTACGTTCTCCAGCTAAATAAGGCAGATAAATTAAGCCATTAGCACCAGGTACTGATGATTTTGAAAATATCTCCAACTGTTCATGGTCATTAACTTCCGGCCAAACCGCCTGGTTTAGCCAACTGAATGTCCCCCCAGTTGTCGACATCGCTCCATGGGCCAACCATTGATTGGGAACGATGTGATATCGGTTCATAAAACGAGGATCAAAGTTCGGCTCTTCTAAGCAAAACGTAATGACTCCTGATGTTCCTGTTGATTCAAAAGCTGTTTCAGGGTCAAGTAACCCAACGGCAAATGCAGCAGCAGCAGTATCTGCCGACCCTAAAATAATTGGCGTATTTTCTTTCAACCCCGTTTCTTGAGCGGCTTCTTTACTCACCTTACCAACCACAGAAGTGCACTGGTAAATTGGCGGTAAAATATCGTGATTAAACTTCCAATACCTTAATAGTTCTTTTGACCACTTAGGTGCTTTAGACAAAACGACTGCGCCAGAATACGCGGCTTGGGTCGGGTCAATGGCGGCTTTTTGACTTCCTAACTTTAAAGATAAAAAGCTATTAAGTAGAACGACCTTATGAACTTTTTGCATTAATTCCGGCTGTTGTTCTTGTAGCCATCCTAACGTTCCCACCCAACATGCAGACGGACTTGGACTATTACAAGAAAGTGCCCGAACATGCGTTATATTTTCCCCGAGTGTTTGCTGTATGAAACCTTCGGAACGCCCATCAAGATAAGTAATCCCATTTGCAACAGGCTTATGATGTTTATCCAATAAAACCAGCGTTGGGCAAGCAACAGAAAAACTCACAGATACGATATTCTTTACTTGAGAAGTCACTTCTTTAACTGCATCTGCGGTCTTTTTCCAAAAGTCATTTAAGTCAATTTCATGATTTTTGGGAGATTTGGAAATAATATTGGTATCACGTGAAGCCTTTGCCAATAATTCTCCATGGAAATTAAATGCACAAACTTTCACGCTACTGCTACCTGCATCAATTCCCAAATAGACACTGTCCATCATGCTGCCTCCAACGCCTGCTTTTAATTGTTATGTATAATAATTTTAATCGCGTCACCTTTTTGAGCGGTTGCCATGGCCTCGTTGATCTCATCTAAAGCAAATCGGTGAGTCACTAATTTCTCGATATCAATTAAGCCCGAAGAAATCAGTGTCAAGGCTTGCTGGTAGCCTTCTCGACTTAACGCACTGGCTCCTGTAAGAATAAGCTCGTTGTAGTGAATAATATTGACATCAATTTGCGCCATATCATCCTTTGAAAAGCCGGCAAACAAGTTAACTCGTCCTCCTTTTCTAGCGAGTTCCAATGCGGGATTAACTAATCCAGGAATGCCAATAGCAATAATCACCACATCTGCGCCCACCCCTTCCGTCAAGCCTTTTACTACATCCAGTAAGTTTTCTTGCTGGCTATTGATGACACGTGTGGCACCGCAATTTAACGCAGCCTGTTGGCGTTGTTCATTGAGTTCACTAACAATAATATTTGTCGCACCTGAGAAACGCGCAAGTTGCACATGCATTAACCCGATAGGCCCCGCACCAATAATGACCACCGTATCACCAAGCTCAATACCCACATTTTTTTGTCCATTGATACAGCAAGCTAACGGCTCAGCTAATGCTGCGGCTTCAAAAGACATCCCTTTCGGTATCTTAAAGACATTACCCGATGACAAAGCAACCTCTGGTATTCGAACATATTCCGCAAAAGCGCCATCAAATTCATAACCGATTGCTTGGCGGTTTAAACAGACATTTTCTTTACCGATACGACAATAAACACAAGAACGGCATGGCACGACAGGGTCAACAGCGATTGCGTCCCCGACGTTTAGGTCAGTCACATTTTCACCGACTTCGACAATTTCCCCTGAAAATTCATGCCCTATTACAGAAGGGTAACGCACGCCTTTGGTTTTTTTACCGGAAATAATCCGTCCGTCAGTTCCACAAATCGCGGCTGCCTTGACTTTAATAACCACATCGCCTTTACCAACTTGTGGATATTTAACGTCTGCCACTCTAAGTTCATTAGGCGCATACAATACCGCTGCTTTCATTTTTTCCTCCCCATGCATGACAGCTATGACCGTTGGTTATTTGCCACCCGCTTGCTTATATTCCGCGATAGCTTGGTCAACCGAACAATCATCATTGATTAATGCATTCAGAGCCTTAATGACTGCTGTTGGGTTTTCGTGCTGCCATACAAAGCGCCCGTATGTCACACCACCAACACCAATATCTAATGCTTTACGTGTATTTGTTAGGAAGCTAACAAGATCGCTCCCCATATCACCACCAGCTAAAGCAACCATAGCTGGGCAACTATCAACGACAGATTTAAATGTCTCAGGGGAACCAGACCAGAGTGTTTTGATGATATCGACACCTAGCTCAGCGCCTGCGCGAACACAGTAAGCGAGATTTTTCGCATCAAAACTGTCTTCAATCATTGGGCCTTTTGGATAAATGTGTGCGACTAAAGGCAGTCCTGCGGAAGCAGCGGCTTTCGATACTTGGCCTAAAAATGTCAATTGCTGTGCCTGTTCTGGCCCGCCCATAATACAGCCGACTGAAATTGCGTCTGCTCCTAAACGAATGGCTTCTTCAACGTCAGCAACGGGTGTGTCATAAGCTTCATGGTAAGGTATGGAGTAACTTGTCGCTTTCATGATGATAGAAACATCGGAAGCAACATATGGAGGATAAACTTTTTCAATAATACCTTTATGCATCGTAATAGCATCAGGTGCACCCGCAACAACCTGTTTCATGACGGATTTAATATCACCAATTCCCGGTAATACACCACGTGTAATCGGATGATCCATGGTAATTGCAAGAAGACGGCTAGATTTTTTATTTAATAATCTTTTTAAACGGATTTCTTTTCCTAAAAACATATTGATGACCTCTTTAAATCAATGAGTGAATTAATTAACTAAATTTTGAGGATGGCCAGATAAAAAGGCTTCGATATTGTCCATCATCATGTCTGATAAGGTTTGTATGGCTTCAAAACTAGCCCATGAGATATGAGGAGTAAGAATAAAATTTGATAACTGAGTTAATTTCATCATATAACTTTCTTTTTCAGGTGGTTCTGAAATACAAACATCAAACCCAGCACCTAATATTTTATTATTTATTAGAGCGCCATATAATGCTTCTTCATTAACGATCCCACCTCGTGCAGTATTAATTAAAATACAAGACGGTTTCATCTGTTCGAATTCTGGAAAGCTAATTAAATCCTTGGTGGATTTGAGTAATGGACAATGAATAGAAATAATATCGCTTTTCGCAATAACATCTTCAAAAGGTGTATATAGTGGGCCCATATTATTCGTGCCCTTGTATGTGGAAAATAACACCTTCATACCAAAAACTTTTGCGATATCAGCAACTGCCTTACCTAAGACACCATCACCAATAATACCAAGCGTCGATCCAGCTAAGTTATTAATTTTATAATCAAAATAACAAAATTGACCTGATTCTTGCCAGCGACCATTTCGTACTGATTGTGCATAGGCTAATAAGCTACGACGTAAGGCTAAAATCAAGGTAAACGTATGCTCAGGAACTGTATTTATTGCATAATTCCTGATATTAGAAACTAATATATTACGCTCATTGCAAGCACCAATATCAATCACATCCGTTCCTGTTGCAGCGACAGAAATAAATTTAAGTCTCTTTGCAGCTTCAATAACTTTTTTAGTTATTCTTACTTTATTGGTAATAATAATGTCTGCATTTTTTACTCGCTCAATAATTTCATCTTCCGATGTTTTCCCATACAGTTCTAAACTATATTCTTTATTTATTTTCTTAATATTTATTCCTTCGGGGAAAGTTTCATGATCGAGAAACACGATTTTAACTGTCATTTTTATTACCACCCAATTAACCAACAAAATGAATATCAATTAGACTTTTTGATTTAATAAAATTATATAATTCACTTATCAGGAAGGCATTGTAAGAATGACTAGTTTTCAATGTAAAAAATTGAATATAATTGTGCATATGCACAATTTGTTATGAATTCGATCACAAGAATGTGATGAATAAAAAATCGGCCACTTAAAACAAGTGACCGATTTAAAATAAAGTGAGTTAATAACTCAACATTAGAAAAAGGTTGGCATTTCCTCTATAACATCATATTTATCATCAACAAGATAAATCACTTTCCATTTATCAAATGTAATACAGGGATGAGATGTCCCAAATACCAGTATATCACCAACTTGGAAATCACAATTTTCATCAAAAGATAAAATGGCATGTTGGTCCATTAAACCAACTGTTTTCGCACTATTAGTTTGAAAATAGACTGGCTTCCCCTCTCGGTATTGCATTAGAGGCTGAGGCAAACCTGCATCAAAGGCGACATCTCTTTTGCCAAAATTAACAATCGCTCGTCCCCTCTCAGGTACTGACTGAATTAATGCCACAATTTCCATCGCTGGCATCAAATCGCCATCTAACTGGCAGGCCATACTATCTCTAACTTTCAATGCGTTCTGAGCTTCATCATAAATACCGTGGTCATGTGTAATATAACATCCAGGGCGGATCACAAACCGAATAGGTTTAGAAAGATGAAACTCTGCCATTTTTTTACTGACCAGATCATACCAAACTGAACCTGCCCCAGTTATTAATAGCTCCCCTGAATAACGTGCAAATACACCTAAGTTATCCAGTTTTTGACTGGTGGTTAACACTCGCTGTAAAAATTGCTGTATCTCTTCAATATCCTGTTGGGCATCATCGCTATGAATAACACCTTCATAGAATTCAATGCCAGCAATCATCAAAGAAGGAAGTTTGGTTAACTCATTTGCCAATGTAATGGCTTCTTCTTCACTTCGACATCCACAGCGTCCACCATTAACCCCTAACTCAATCAGCACATTTATGGTTAAATCTAACGATGAAAAAATAGCCGCCAGCTGTTTTGCATGCATCACGCTATCAACACAACAATAAATATTGGCTTGATTTAATTGCACTAACTCTGCAAGTAATCGAATATTGGTTTTACCCACGACTTGATTCGCAATAATGATATTCTGAACACCTGACTCCACTGCCACCTTGGCTTGATAAGCTGTTCCTACACTTAGCCCCCATGCACCTTGAGCAATTTGTCGTTTAAAAATGGCAGGCGTCATGGTGGTTTTACCATGTGGAGACAACGAAACATTCGCCACATTCGAATAATGCTGCATCCATGCAATATTATTTTCCAGTTCATTACGCTTCACTACCACCGCAGGCAAACACACATCCTCATGTAGAATGTTTACCGAAATACCTTCCTGATTTAATGTGGCTGATTTATGCCCTACACCTGCTAACACATTCAGTTTCGTCATTTTCTTCCCTCAACTTGCTGGTTACTGGCTTTTGGCTGTGTTTTCTCTCTCGTGAGTAATATTTTCTAGTACTTCTTCACGACTGAGTTTATTTTTTGGTGTTATCAATGTCACAACAACCGCGCAGACCAAACTGATGGCTAATGCAGGGATTACTGGGTTGCCTAATTTTGCAGACCACTCTGGCGTCAAGATAATCGTTAATGATGTTGAACTCCCCGCAACCAATGCAGCAATACAGCCTTGCCAGTTAAAACGATGCCAGAATTTACCCAATAACACGGTTACACACAGGCCTGACATAATCATTGATATCATTTTGGTAATGTAGCCGATAATGTCATTCGAAGTTAATGCAAAGACAAGTGCTAACAAGATGACGCCAAGTAAGAAGATACGAGATAAATTGATCGCTTTCTCAGGTGGAGGCATCCTACCTGTTACCATCGTATAGATATCACGTAGGATAATAGAAACACCCGCGATAGCATCTGAGCTGCCTGATGACATATTGGCAGACATACCTGCAATCAATACCACCATCGCTAACACGTGCGGTAAAGCATTAGTTGCATATAAGAAAGCAAAGCTGCTGTTTTCTAAATTCGGCTCCATCACATGCGTTGCCATCCCGATAATCGCAGGTAGGAACGAAAACCCCATATACAGTAACCCTGTAATAATAAAGGACTGGCGGATAGCTTTAGTTGATGCTGCTGAATAAATACGTTGGCGATATGACGGTGTCGCTAATACACCAATGCCAATGACCACAGCCAATGATATCGCAGGTAAAACGCCTAATTTACCAATACCGAATAAAGTAAAGGCGTCAGGGTCTGTACTCTTAACAACAACATCCCAACCACCAACATAGCTTACCGAAGCAACCGCTAGAATGATAAACCCGAGGAATAAAACAATTGATTGCAGTGTATCAATCCATGAAACCGCTTTATAGCCACCAATCCCCACGTAAAAAACAAAGCCAACTGCAATAATGATCTTCGCAACAGTAATATCAATATCTGCCGCCCATGCTAGGTATAAACCGCCGCCAAGAATATGAGCGCCCAGCCAGCCTATCGATGCTAAAAATATTAATAACGCAACCAAGTTTTTCACTAAACGGCTGCCGCCTGTGTAATAGCAGATCTCTTCACTCATGGTCATAAAGCGATAATTTCTTACTGGCGCAAATAACCAAGCCGTTAGTAAGATCCCCGTCGCTCCACCAATCCCATACAGCATTCCCGCCCAACCATTGGAATAACCAAAACTGACTGCACCAATACTTGAGCCCGTTCCCACCATCGTACCGACAGTTGAACCGAGAGTGAGTAGCATAGGGAGCTTTCTGCCCCCAAGAATGAAGTCTTCACCGGTTTTTTGATGCCTTGTGACGTACCAACCCACAAACATCATCACAAATGCATATAACAAAAACCACATTAAGAAATTATTATGTTCCATAGTAGCCTCTCATCGCCTTAGCAATTAAGATTTGAATTTGCTGTTGAAGCAGGTGATATCCACTTCAACCATACAATCGACGACAAGGTCAGCGACAAAGCACACCCGCGCAGGTGGGTTATCTGCAAAGAATTGCTGAAATACTTTATTAAAAGATTGGAAATAGCGCGCATCACTTAATACCACTTTCATATGCACAATATCTTGCGTAGCAAATCCCGCATCTTTCATAATGTTTAAACAATTCTCGATAGCCAATTTAGATTGCGCGATAATTCCGCCATCAATCACTTCCCCGTCAATCATGGGTGTTTGCCCTGAAACATACAGCCATCCGTCAGCTAACACCGCTTTAGCAAAAGGCAATGATTGCCCGCCAGTACCTTTTGAGCCTTCAATTCCGAATCTTTTAATCATTTTTATCTCTCTTTTATTTATTTCTTTCTAAGAATTTACCTGCTCTATTCCCTGTCATTTCTTTTTTGGTATAGGTCAGAACACCATTAACAAACACATATTCAATGCCATCTGCTTTTTGTTTTGGGTCTTGGAATGTGGCTGTTTCATTAATTTTTTCAGGGTCAAATACAACGATATCTGCGAAATAATTTTCTTGAATAAGGCCCCTATCCTTTAAAGAAAAACGTTGTGCTGACATGCCTGTCATTTTGTAAATCGCGGTGGTCATTGGGAAAAGCTGCTCATCACGGCTATAGTGGCTAATAACTCGAGGGAAAGTTCCCCAAAGACGAGGATGTGGATTAGGGTCACGTGGTAAGCCATCAGAACCCACCATACTGCTTGGGTGCTGTAACACACGACGCACATCGTCTTCGTGCATTTGGAAATAAATAGCTCCCGCAGGAACAATTTTTTCTGCAACTTGGAAAATATCGCTACTCCACATTGCGGCTATTTCTTTTAATGTCTTACCCGCGACTTCAGGAAATGGTGTCGACCAAGTTACTAGAATGTCATAGTCTTCAGTAACTTGTGTAATATCTAAGTTTGATGAACCCGCACGATATGGATAACAATCGCAATTGATATCCTGCATGACTTGGTATTTTTCAATGAGAGCCAGCGTTTCTTTTGTGCGTCCCCAGTTTTTTGCCCCAGCACACTTATGGTGGGAAATTTGCACAGGAACTTTTGCATGACGACCAATATGGAAGGCTTCATGCATCGCATCAATGATACCGTCATATTCAGTTCGCATATGAGTGGTATAAATTCCCTGATGCTCTGCTAATAATTCAGCCAACTCACAAATTTCTTCGGTCGAAGAATTAATCGCGTTACCGTAAGATAAACCAGTGCTTAGCCCTAAAGCCCCTTCATCTAACGCACAGGCCAATACTTGCTTCATATGAGCGATATTGTCTGGCGTCGCGGGCTTTAATAAGTCTGTTACACAATTATTTCTTAAAGTTGTATGCCCTATTAATGTCGCGACATTAACAGTTGGCTTCACATTATTAATTTTTTGTTTATAACTGGCTAAATCAGCAAATTGAAATTCGCTTAATTCACCTAATAAATTAATTGGGTCAGGAACTTCGTCCTTTAATGTTGCACACGCTGCACTGATACCACAATTACCGACAATAATTGTCGTTACACCTTGTGATGTTTTTTCGATATATTCAGGCTTATCAATCACAATTAAATCGTCATGAGTATGCACATCAATAAATCCAGGTGATAAAATTAAACCTGAGCAATCAATTATTTTTTCAGCATCTTCACTTATATTTTTTGATATTTTAATAATCCATTCATCTTTAACGGCAATATCACTGACAAACTCACTTTTACCACTACCATCTATTACAGTGGCATTTTTAAAAACATAATCGTATTTCATTTGAATATCTCTTTAAGATTAATTAGTTTGATTTTTAAATGCGATATATGCAGATATAAATGCTTTCGCTTTTTCTCTGGTTTTCTCTGGTGTTTGGCCTATTCGATAAAGATCATTTCCCAACCCTGCACCATGGCAGCCAATACTTAGGTATTCATGCAAGTTATTCGGCGTGATACCTCCTACCGCATAAATGGCAATATTTTTTGGGATCACTGACATCAGCGATTTCACATAATTAACCCCAAAAGGCGCAGTAGGAAAGATTTTTAAATTAACAGCACCAGCGTCAATCGCGGTAAAAGCTTCTGTTGCTGTTGCACAACCTGGAAATATTTCCATCTTATTTTCAAGAGCAGTCGTGATCACAGAAACGTTAATGTTAGGTGTGACAATAATTTTAGCGTTCATTATTGCCAACTTTTCAACATTGCTTTTATTGAGCACAGTACCGGCACCGATTTTTAATTTATCGCCGTAGTTTTCAATCGCTAATGGAATACTTTTTTCCCACTCGGGAGAGTTAAGAGGAATTTCTATATAATTAAAACCTTCATCTGCAAGGATAGCGATATGTTCTAAAACTTCGTCAGGTTTTATTCCCCGTAATATTGCAATAAGCGGTATTTCATTTTTAGAATTCATAACAATCACCTAATAAAAAACCATTAATAATATTTATTTGCATTGCGTTTCTTTTAATATTGAAATTGCACCCAATCCAGAAAAAGGCTGTTCCTTTTTATCGTCTAATAGGTGTATTTCCCCAGTGAAGTAACTATCATTTTTAATTAACTCTTTAAGTGCATCCGCTAAAATAGGTTTTCCACTAATAACAATTTTTATATCGCTAGTAATATTAAGAGCTTGGCTATGTTTTATTGCGAGTAAATCTGACGCCAAAATAGCGCCCAATAAAAAACTTGAGCGTTGGTCAAGTGTCGCTTCCGTGAAAAGGTCTAGTAGCCTCACCGAAAAACAACTTCTCGCAATCCCTACTTGCAGACTAAGCTCAGCACCTTTGCGTAAATATTCTTTATCTAAACATTGAACAAATTGGTGTTCTAAAGAACTGGCTAAGATAGTCTGGTGCGTTAATGTATCGAAGATTTCCCCTGCCATCGTTGTTGCCAATGCAACCACATTATTATTTTCATCAAGACGTACAAACTTAGAATGCGAGCCGGGCAAAATGACTAAGGCAGGGCCAAGATCCGGTTGCTGTGTTAGAATGCCAAAAACTTCAACTTCTTCACCACGCATTACATCTATACTTTCAATTGAATCAAACGTCATATTTGCCACGTTATTTTTAACGCCTGGTATAAAAATAATCGGTTTTTCACTGATCTCCTTGATAACACAAGGCATTGTGGCTTTAGCAAGTTGCTGCATTGAAACCGGGGTCACTTGGTGAGGTAAGTGACACAGCCCAATTTCGGATGTAATCATGCCAGATGCAACGAGCTGATAATTTTCTCTTTCTTCAGCACTCACTCCTAACAACAGCTTATCTAGTACTATTTTTATTGATTGAATTAACAGCGTTTTATCGCCATTTTTTGCACAATCCCTAATACCAACTTCAACACTTTGTTCACGAACAACCGCGTTATTTTTCCATGCTCTAACTCGGGTATTCGTTGTCCCTGTATCAATGGTCACTATCAACATGTTTATCCCTTTAAAATAACGGAACGTCGTTCCTTTTTTAATAACATACATTAAAATATAGGAATGTCGTTCCGTTTTTATAAGAATAACGACAGCGATCACAATCAAAAAATCAAATTCAATGAAGATCAATACATTACGTACTGCATGTTTTTTCAGAGAAAAAAATTGCATCGAGGTAAAAATGGAACGACGTTTAAATAATGAGTACAATGAAAGAGCTTAGCGTGAGTGAGGAGCCTACGATGACGAAAGAAAGTCAAGCAAACTCGTCGAGTATCGACAGAGTACTGACCATACTTGAAGAGATTAGTAACCATTCTGACGGAATTTCTTTGGCCGAATTGGTCAAGAATACGGAAATTCCAAAAACCACGGCTTTTCGCGTATTAGAAACACTAAAAGAACGCCAATATGTCAGCTTAGACCATCTTACAGAACGCTATAACCTTGACTTAAAAAGCCTCGAATTAGGCATTAAAGGCTTAATGAATGTTAATTTAGTCGAAGTTTCAATCCCTTATTTAAAAACGTTGTCGAGTTCAACGTTTGAAACTTGCTTTTTAGGGGTTTATAACAGTGGCCATGTGGTCTATCTCTATAAAAGTGAAGGAACGCTATCCATTCAAACTTCCGCAAAACTGGGTGCTCGACTACCCGCTTATTGTACTGGTATAGGGAAAGCTTTATTAGCCTTCCAACCGTTAGAAGAAATTGATGCAGTACTGGATAAACCGTTAACCAAATACACTGAAAAAACAGTTATCGACCGCATGAAACTGTATGAAGTTTTGGCTGATATCCGTATAAAAGGTTTTTCTTTAGATGATGAAGAAAATGAAGAAGGGCTTACCTGTGTAGCTAGGCCGATATTTAATTATACCGGTAATGTGATCGGCGCGATTAGTGTCGCTGGGCCGACTCACAGAATGGTTTCCAAAATAGACCGTGTTAATGAAGAACTTGCCCACGTTTGCTTACTGATTTCCCGCCGCCTTGGCTATATCGAGCCAACCAGCACTAAATAAAACAAAAAACCCCATCTCATATGAGATGGGGTGCCAAAATAGCAATATTTGTTGTTTACACAAGAACAAGTTGTACAAAAGCAATGTACTGGCCCACCTCCTTGTGGAACCCAACCTAATGGCGATTTCTCACCAATTGATACCGACGAGTCAGGTATTCGATAGGTGCACTCCAAATGTGCACTAAACGGCAGAATGGGAAGAGTAAAAATATCGTCATCCCCAACACAATATGCAGTTTAAAAACGATGCCAACACCTTCAAGGTAATTGGATGCCCCCCAATGGAATGTCACAATAGACTGCGCCCATCCCACTAATTTCAGCATTTCACTGCCATCCATATGTTGTGCTGAGAATGGAATGGTAAGTAATCCTAAGCAAACTTGCACCACCAGCAAGGTTAAAATCATGATGTCACCGAAGGATGAAGTTGCCCTCACTCGTGGGTTTGTTAGGCGGCGCTTCAATAGCATCGCACCACCAATTAACATCATCACACCTGCTGCGCCCCCACCAATCATTGCCATTAACTGCTTAATATGCATTGGCAAGAAAGATTCATACATCCAGTGAGGCGTTAGCATGCCTAAAAAGTGGCCGACAAAAATCCCAATAATCCCCAAATGAAATAAGTTTGATGCCAAACGCATGTTCTTTTTATCCAACATTTGGCTGGAACCCGCTCGCCACGTGTATTGCCCATAATCGTAACGTAACCAACTACCGACAATAAATACCGTCCCAGCGATATAGGGGTAAATATCGAAGAAAAATTGATTGATAAAATTCATTTTTGAACTCCTACATGGCTGCTGCCCACACTGAGATCCAAATACTGTGGTACCACCGCATTGGCGAAGCGATGTTGATGTGCCGCCACTTCGCTACCACATGTTTTTTCATCGGCAAAAAATTTCACTTGCTCCTCTTCCCAAACCGCATCTAATGCCTCTGGGGTGTCATCCCGTACTTCGGTTGCCACTTGTTTGCTTAATTGCTCCGCCGCAATATCGCTATGAGAAAGCTCAAGTAAAAAATCAAATAAAACAGAGAAACGGCTTTCTCGCTGTTTCAGCCTTTCCCCTAACAACGCTAAAATTGGCGCAATATCCTGCAACCCCTCGATAGTTTCATTGGTCGGTAATACCGTTAGATATTCCAAATAAATGGGCAAATGGTCAGGTAATTCACGGCAATCAATTTGCAAACCGTGTTGCTGATATTGAGCCATTAAATCCACCATCGCTTGTCCTCGGTCTCGGGACTCACCGTGCACATGCTCAAATAGCAATAATGATGTTGCGCGGCCTCTATCAAACAACTCACAATATTGCGCCTGCATATCAAGTAAGTCTTCGTTGAGATACTCGCGCACAAACACCATCAATTGAACAGCCCGTGTGACAGGCAGCTCATCAGCCTGTTCTAGTGCTTCAATGAGCTCATCGCGATGTAACCAAAGCGCTTCCGAAGGGTATTCCAATAACCGAGAAATCACTTTTAGTGTCATCATAGTGCTTTCTCCTGATTATTTTTTGGTGTGATATCAATGGCATCAATGCGCCTGCTATTAAATAAATTCGCTTTGCTATCGCTGCCATGGCAACCATCACCAAAACTAAAGCCACAAGCTTTGGCTTCAGGGAACGCTTCGCGTGCCAATTCTCGATGGCTGGATGGAATGACAAAACGGTCTTCATAGTTAGCAATGGCTAAATAGCGGTACATTTCTTGTGCCTGAGCTTGTGTTAAGCCAACTTGTTCTAACGCGCTGGTATCACATTGGTTTTCCACGGTTTCTGCCCGTTTGAAATGGCGCATCGCTAACATACGTTTTAACGCCAATAACACCGGCTCGGTATCCCCCGCCGTTAACAAATTCGCAAGGTATTGCACTGGAATACGTAAGCTTTCTACATCCGGCAATACACCGTTATTGGCTAAGAGCCCTGAATCTGCCACTGACTGGATCGGTGACAAAGGTGGCACATACCACACCATTGGTAACGTGCGATATTCAGGATGCAGTGGCAGAGCTAAGCGCCATTCCATCGCCATTTTGTACACTGGGGATTTCTGTGCCGCATCGATCACACTTAATGGGATCCCTTGTTTTTGCGCTTCTTCAATCACTTTTGGATCATGAGGATCAAGGAAAACATCAAGTTGGCTCTGGTAAAGGTCAGTTTCCTTTTCTACACTGGCCGCTGACTCAATTTTGTCCGCGTCATACAGCAATACCCCTAAATAACGGATACGACCAACACAGGTTTCAGAGCAGACCGTTGGCATGCCTGACTCAATACGTGGATAACAGAAAATGCATTTTTCTGATTTACCACTTTTCCAATTGAAATAGATTTTTTTATACGGGCAACCGGTTAAACACATACGCCAGCCGCGGCATTTATCTTGGTCAATCAACACAATACCGTCTTCTGAGCGCTTATAAATTGCCCCACTTGGGCAGGTCGCGACACACGCTGGGTTTAAACAATGTTCACAAAGGCGTGGTAAATACATCATGAATGTATTTTCAAACTGCCCATACATCTCTTTTTGAATATGTTCAAAGTTTTTATCTTGGGCTCGCTTGGCGAATTCACCACCTAAATCATCTTCCCAGTTTGGTCCCATTTTGACGTTACTCATTCGCTCACCCGTAATTAATGAACGAGGACGTGCTGTCGGTACGTGCTTACCTTCTTTGGCATTTTTTAAATGGCCGTAGTCATAATTAAATGGCTCATAATAATCATCCAAGGCAGGTACATCTGGGTTAGCGAAGATTTTCGATAAAACACCCACTTTGTTTCCCATCCGTGGAACCAATTTACCCTTAATGGTGCGGATCCAACCGCCTTTCCATTTCTCTTGGTCTTCCCAATTTTGGGGGTAACCAATACCCGGTTTGGTTTCGACGTTATTAAACCATGCGTATTCTACCCCTTCGCGGCTAGTCCACACGTTTTTACAGGTCACTGAACAAGTGTGACAACCAATACATTTATCAAGGTTTAGCACCATGCCGACTTGAGAACGAATTTTCATTATGCTTTCTCCTTTCCGCTCAAGGTCTGCTGGTAGGCATCACCTTCACCATCCAGCCAGTCAACCTGTTTCATTTTGCGAACAACCACAAATTCATCACGATTAGAACCTACTGTTCCGTAATAATTGAAGCTATAGGCAAGGTGCGCATAGCCACCGATCATATGGGTCGGTTTCGGGCAAACACGCGTGACCGAATTATGAATTCCACCACGTTGAGCCGTAATTTCAGAGCCGGGTAAGTTGATCAGCCGTTCTTGGGCGTGGTACATCATGATCATGCCATCAGGAATACGTTGGCTAACGATCGCTTTGGCGGTTAATGCCCCATTACTGTTAAAAGCTTCAACCCAATCGTTATCTTCAACACCCAGTTCACGAGCATCTTCTTCGCTAAGCCAAACAACTGGACCACCGCGGCCTAACGTCAACATTAATAAGTTGTCGCTGTAAGTAGAGTGGATCCCCCATTTTTGGTGCGGTGTTAAAAAGTTCAGTGCTTTTTCAGGAAATCCATTCGATTTTTTCCCCATAAGAGGCTGAGCCGCTCGAGTGTCAATCGGTGGGCGATACACCACAAGGCTTTCCCCAAAGGCGCGCATCCATTCGTGATCTTGATACAATTGCTGACGACCACTGAGCGTCCGCCATGGGATCATTTCATGTACGTTGGTATAACAGGCGTTGTAGGAAACATGTTCATCTTCCAGCCCTGACCATGTAGGGCTCGATATAATTTTACGCGGCTGCGCAACAATATCGCGAAAACGGATTTTTTCGTCTTCTTTATAACGAGCAAGATGAGTATGGTCGCGGCCCGTTACTTTGCTTAACGCATCCCATGCTTTTACTGCCACTTGCCCATTAGTTTCAGGCGCGAGTGTTAAAATGACTTCTGCGGCATCAATCGCTGTTTCAATTTTTGGTCGCCCTGCATTAGCCCCCTCAGGCTGAGTTTTATTGAGCTTTTTCAGGAAATCAATTTCATCTTGCGTATTCCAACTGATGCCCTTACCACCATTACCCAGTTTATCCATGAGTGGGCCAAGAGAGGTAAAACGTGCATAAGTGTTTGGGTAGTCACGCTCAACACAGATAATATGTGGCGCTGTTTTCCCTGGAATAAGCTCACACTGCCCTTTTTTCCAATCTCTAACATCAAACGGTTGTGCCATCTCGGCTGCACTATCATGTTGAATCGGCAACGTCACCACATCCGTTTCTTTGCCTAAGTGCCCAACGCTGACCTCAGAAAATGCTTTGGCAATCCCCTTATAAATTTCCCAGTCGCTTTTGGATTCCCAAGCTGGGTCGACCGCAGCTGACAATGGGTGAATAAATGGATGCATATCCGAGGTATTCATATCGTCTTTTTCATACCAAGTAGCGGTCGGTAAGATAACGTCCGAGAACAGGCAGGTGCTCGACATTCTGAAGTCGAGAGTCACCACTAAGTCAACTTTCCCTTCTGCCGCTTTATCTTGCCATTCCACTTCTTCAGGTTTGACGCCGCCTTGTTGGCCTAAGTCTTTGCCTTGAATACCATTTTCAGTACCCAATAAATATTTCAATAAATATTCATGACCTTTCCCTGCAGACCCCAATAAATTTGAACGCCAAATAAACAGGTTACGTGGGAAATTTTGAGGATCATCAGGTTGCTCTGCTGCAAAGCGAATATTCCCTTCTTTCAATTGCTTAACAGTATAGTCTGTGGGTGACATACCTGCATTTTGTGCATTCTTCGCAATATTTAATGGGTTTACATTTAATTGTGGCGCTGACGGCAGCCACCCCATGCGTTCTGCACGTACATTCATATCAACTAAACTGCCGCTAAAGGCGTGTTTATCGGCTAGAGGCGACAGCAACTCTTCTGTTCCCACCGTTTCGTAACGCCATTGGCTTGAATGGTTATAGAAAAAAGAGGTGCTATTCATATGACGAGGTGGGCGCTGCCAGTCCAAACCGAATGCTAAAGGTAACCAACCCGTTTGTGGACGTAATTTTTCCTGCCCAACATAGTGAGACCAGCCGCCGCCACTTTGCCCAACACAACCACAGAAAATCAACATATTAATAATCGCACGGTAGGTCATGTCCATGTGGTACCAGTGGTTAATCCCTGCCCCGACAATCACCATCGCACGACCGTGAGTTTTCTCTGCGGTATCCGCAAATTCACGGGCGATACGAATGATATTTTGGCGGCTAACCCCAGTGACTTTTTCTGCCCACGCCGGTGAATACGCTTTCATATCATCGTAATCAACCGCACAGTTTTCATCACCAAAACCACGGTCAATACCGTAGTTAGCAAGCATCAAATCATACACACTAGTAACCAGTGACTCGCTGCCATCGGCAAGCTGAATACGTTTCGCAGGTAATTTATGCAGTAAGACGTCTTTCAGTTCAACGCTTTGAAAATGCTCACTTTCTAAACCACCAAAGTATGGGAAGCCAACCTCAACAAATTCATCATGGCTATCTGCCAAGCTGAGTTTCATTTTTATGTCATGTGCATCTTGTCCCGCACGCGGCTCTAAATTCCATTTTTGACCGCCATCCCAACGGAACCCCATTGAACCTTGTGGAGCACATAATTCGCCCGTCTCTTCATCAATCGCGATGGTTTTCCATTCGGCATTTTTCTCTTCGCCTAAAGAATCAACGAGATCCGAAGCACGCAGCATACGCCCAGCAACATAGGCACCATTTTCGTGCTTATCGAGCATCACCAACATAGGCATATCGGTGTAAGTTCGCACATATTCACGGAAGTATTCTGCTTCACGTTTTACATGGAACTCATTGAGGATCACATGCCCCATCGCCATTGCCATGGCGCTATCTGTTCCTTGTTTCGGGTTCAACCAATGGTCACATAATTTGGCAATTTCCGCGTAATCCGGCGTCACCGCGACTGTTTTAGTCCCTTTGTAGCGGACTTCTGCAAAGAAGTGAGCATCTGGCGTACGGGTTTGCGGAACGTTAGAACCCCAAGCAATAATGTAGGATGAGTTGTACCAGTCCGCAGATTCAGGTACATCAGTCTGTTCGCCCCACGTCATTGGGGATGCAGGTGGCAAGTCACAATACCAGTCATAAAAGCTCAAGCATGAGCCACCAATTAATGATAAATAGCGCGCGCCCGAGGCATAGGAAACCATCGACATCGCAGGAATTGGTGAAAAGCCAACAATGCGGTCAGGACCAAATTCTTTAATCGTCGCGACGTTTGCCGCTGCAATCAGTTCATTCACTTCCTGCCAACTTGAACGAACAAAACCACCGCGACCACGAGCTTGTTTATAGCTTTGTGCCTTTTGTGGATCATTAATAATAGATAGCCACGCTGCAACAGGGTCTTGATGCTCTGCTTTTGCTTCACGCCACAATTTAAGTAAGCGCTTACGCATCATTGGGTATTTAACACGGTTTGCGCTATATAAATACCAAGAGTAGCTCGCCCCACGAGGGCATCCTCTTGGTTCATGATCAGGTAGGTCTGGGCGAGTGCGTGGGTAATCCGTCTGTTGGGTCTCCCAAGTGACTAACCCATTTTTGACATAAATTTTCCAACTACAAGAGCCAGTACAATTAACACCATGGGTGGAACGCACGACTTTGTCATGCTGCCAACGGCTACGATAACCATCTTCCCAATCACGGTTTACATTTAATTCTTGCCCGTGATCACCTGAAAAGGTCTCGCCTAACTGCTTAAAATACCGAAATCTGTCTAAAAACTTGCTCATCGGATTGCCTCCAAAGAGACGGCGACCGGCGCCGTACATTGCTAAAATTGATTTTTATGACTTGTTATTATTTGTGTTTACGGCCATATACCAGCCATGTGATAAACACACAGGAAAGATAAAATACAAAAAACACTTTCATCGCATCTGCCGGTGACCCCGTCAGTGTTAGTGATGTACCGAACGCTTTTGGAATAAAGAAGCCACCTATTGCCCCAATTGCAGAAATAAACCCTAGAGCCGCAGCACTTTCTGTTACCGCCTCTTTTTGGGCTTCTTGCTCTGAAGCTCCTCTTAAGATGGCTTTGTCCATAGTTAATTTACGGAAAACGACAGCAATCATTTGGAAGGTTGAGCCACTACCTAGCCCTGCCGTTAAAAACAACACCATAAATACGCCATAAAATGCTCCAAAAGAGCCTCCTTGGCCGTTTTCTGGTAACGTAAAAAATAGCAAGCCGGAGAAAACCGCCATGACCACAAAGTTCAGTAATGTGACTTTCACACCACCAAAACGGTCAGACAACATGCCGCCGACTGGACGAGCTAGAGCTCCGAGGAAAGGGCCAAAAAAGGCAAACTTCAAAATAATGACGTCTGGGAACTGCGTTTTCGATAACATAGCAAAACCGGCAGAAAAACCGATAAATGAGCCGAATGTTGCCAGATATAACAGGCTTAATACCCATAGATGACCCCGTTTCAAAACAGGTAACTGCGCTTTAAGAGATGCCTTATTCGCCGCTAAATCATTCATGCCAAACCAAGCCATCACAGTAAAAAGCAGCAGAAATGGCACCCAAATCCAAGCGGCATTTTCTAACCACAACGTTGAGCCATCCGGCTGAGCCGCTCCAGCTCCACCCACAAAAGTAAATACGCCAACACCTACAATGAAAGGAGCCACCAATTGCATGACACTGACCCCTAAATTGCCTAACCCACCATTTAGACCAAGTGCCCCGCCTTGGCGAGCTTTAGGAAAGAAGAAGCTGATGTTGGCCATACTGGACGCAAAGTTAGCGCCAGCAAAACCACAAAGTAGGGAAATAATGACAAAGACTTGATAAGGCGTGGCAGGGTTTTGAATCGCATAACCTAGCCAAATACATGGGATCACTAAAAATAGTGTACTAATCGCCGTCCAGCGACGCCCACCAAAAATAGGAATAACAAATGAATAAGGGACTCTTAATAAAGCGCCTGAAACGGAAGGTAATGCGGTTAATAAAAATAATTGGTCTGTCGTAAAATTAAAACCCACTTTATTTAAGTTAACTGCAACTGCACTAAATAACATCCATACGCAAAATGCGAGCAATAAACATGGAATAGAAATCCATAAATTACGATTTGCAATACGCTGCCCTGTTTGCTGCCAAAACCGAGTATCTTCAGGACGCCAATCCTGTATAACTCCGTTATTTGACGGTGCAACTACGTTATTAACATTATCTCGTTGAGACATAAATCACCCCGATAAATACAATTTCTGTTCGCAGTGTGTGGCGAATAGACCACCGTGAAGCTGATCTAAATCAAGAGAGACTTAAATGAAATATTCGCGTTTTTTTTCGTTAACCACTAGAGGGGTATTAGGAGTACAAGCCAATAACAAATTGAATTAAAACAAAAAAATTTATTACTCGGTAATTTTATGTATTGGAATTTAAAGCGAATATTTCAATGGGATATTAAGGAGTAATACCGAAGTGGCATATTCAATTTTATATAATAGAGAAACAATATCTACGTTATCAAAAATAATGAATAAACATGTACCGTAGAAAGGATTATTTATGTCTATTGCTTATCACCGATTTTCAATCATTAACCAAGTTATTGGTTTAATGTTATTGATTGCCGTACTCGGTATTATTGGCATGACAATCTCAAATAGTATGATCATTAGTGTGCAAGGAAATGCACATGCAATTAATAAATCAGGCTCATTGCGGATGCAAAGCTATCATTTACTTTCATTAGTACCACTCAACCAATATTCTGACGTATATGTAAGTGAACTTGAGAAAAATTTATTAAGCGATGAACTGACACAAGTCGTCGAAATAGAAGATTTAAAACCGCAATTTTCTGAGATTTATCAATATTGGGTTACAGAATTAAAACCTGCACTTAACCATGCAGTTTCGCCTAATGATGCACGGCTTGCGGTCGTTGCTTTTGTTAATAAGCTTGATGCATTAGTTCGCAATATTGATGAAAAAACAGAACGAAAGATAACCTATGTAGCAATCACTCAAATGGTATTTATTAGCCTCGTTTCGTTGCTACTTATTTTTGCTATCTGCCATTTTAGAAAGAAAATTTATACACCTTGGCTTAAGTTACTTCATATGGTGAATGCGATTAGTCACCAAGATTTTAGTCAGCGCTTTCCTGCAGGCAAAAAACAAGATGAGCTAAATTCACTGGGCCAAACGTTAAATCAAATGTCGGATGAGCTTGCACAAAGTTACCATCAATTAGAATCCCGAGTTATCGAAAAAACGGCTGACCTGCAAAATAAAAATAAAGTATTACTCTATTTATACCAATCTAATCGCACCTTACATGCCATTGGGCCATTATCAGTCAGGTTAGAAAAAGTATTATCTGAGCTTAAAAGCTTAATACCGCTACAGAATATCAGCTTGAGACTATACGAAGAAAATAATGATACCTACTTTCATGAAATTCATTGCCCAGAAAACGAAGAGCACTCTCTCAAGTCACCCAAGGTAACTGAACAACTTAAAGTAATATCATGGGAGATTTCCGATAACTTACAGCGTTATGGCATGATTTTGGCTGAAATAGATATAAATCAGCCATTATCTGAAGAGCAAAATAATTTAGTGCTGATGCTAGTTAAACAAATTGCGGGAATGTTAGCGATGGAGCACCAATTAGAACAACAACAGCAGTTACTGATTATGGATGAACGCTCGGCGATTGCGAGAGAATTGCATGATTCAATCGCACAATCATTATCTTGTCTCAAAATGCAAATTAGTTATCTGCAAATGCAACCTAAAACATTGCCAACTAAGCACCAAGAACTATTAAACGAAATGCGTAATGAAATAAATTCCGCTTATAGCCAATTACGTGAACTTTTAACAACCTTCAGGCTAAAATTAACTGAACCCGGCTTATTCCCGGCTTTAGAAAGCACAATCCAAGAATTCAGTCAGCGCCTTGGTTTTCAAATTGGATTAAATTACCAAATTCCAGCAAAAAGCCTCTCCCCACATCAATCTATCCATATTATCCAGATAATCCGAGAAGCTTTAAGCAATATTCTCAAACATGCTAATGCAAACTGGTCACAAGTCTCATTAATTGAAAATAACGGATTAATCACCATGACGATAGAAGATAATGGGGAAGGGATTCAGCCTCAGCCAACAAAAAATAACCATTACGGATTGATTATTATGAGGGAGAGAGCTCTGAGCCTAAATGGGAAATATCAAATTTCGCCAAGAGTTCAAGGAGGCACTACTGTTAATGTCGAATTTCCACTGACTGTGGCTTAATTGAATTGGAGTAACTCATTAATGAAAAATGAAAATAAACTAACTGGGCAATCCACCATTTTACTGATTGATGACCACCCGATGCTACGTAACGGAGTTAAACAATTAATTAGTTTAGAACCCACATTAAAAGTAATTGGTGAAGCAGACGATGGAATAACGGGTATTAAAATTGCTGAAGAGCAAGACCCCGATTTAATCCTATTAGATCTCAATATGCCGGGTATGAATGGCTTTGAAGTACTCGATAGTTTACGTAGCCGCGAACTTTCAGGCCGTATTATCTTATTTACAGTATCCAATTACGGTGAAGACTTAATTAATGCATTAAAACGAGGTGCTGATGGCTATTTACTGAAAGACATGGAACCCGAAAAATTAATTATTGCATTAAAAGAAGCAGCAAGTGGTAAAATGGTCGTTAGCCCAACGCTCGCCTCTATTTTAGCTGAATCCTTAAGAGATAACCGAGCCTCTACAGAGCATAATTTATCGGCATTAACCCCAAGAGAAACCCATATCTTAGATTTAATCTCTCAGGGGCTATCAAATAAGATGATTGCTAATAAATTACAAATCACAGAGAGCACCGTCAAAGTCCATGTCAAACACCTACTAAAGAAACTCAATTTAAAATCACGCGTTGAAGCGGCTATTTGGGTTTTACAACAAAAGTAATGACACTGCACCTTAACTTAATGCATCAAGCCATGGCTGTTGTTTTGGGTAACGTCGACGATAGCCATGCATAGCAACAGATAATTGAATCAGATCCGTAAACCTTGTCGGGTCCAAACTGGTTTGCTTTTTAATTTGCTGTAACCGATAACTTAATGTATTTCTGTGAATGCCTAATTGCTGTGCGGTACTGCCTATTTCCCCATTTTGCGATAGGAATAACTCAAGGGTTTCAATTAAAATATCCCCCGAATCATGCAACAATATTTTATGGCAAATATCCAAAAAGAAATTAAATAGATAGCTATTTTCCAATTCATTAAAGAGGCATAAAGATGCCATTTCTTTAAATAGAAAAACTTGTTTATCGGGCACAGTTAGCCGGCCAACTTCAATGACTGAACGTGCGAAATGAACGGCATCCCTCACATGTTCCTGCGTATCTGCCTGGACACCAACACCAATATAATATTGGCTAAGCTGGCTATCTAGAATGAAATGAAGATTAGGAATAAATGATTCATTTTGATAATGAGTTGATGGAAATAGCATCAAAATTTCGCGGCTATTAAGCAATAACACATCACTTTTTTCCATGGCTGATAATTCAGTAATGATCGTATCGAGTATTTCAGGACGATACTGAATAGCTTCAATATTAATAATCACAGGAATAGTCGGTAAAGTGAATGCAAAACCAGAGTTATGCAGTTTGAGTAACGCACTGCGCCCCTGAGCTTGCGTTGTACTTTCTATAAACTGGACAAATAACATATCTCGCAAACGGTGCTGCCAGTTAATACTACGCCGCTCAATTTCTTGTTGAATTAGCAGCTCAGCCGTCAGTATGGCAAGCTCAGCATAACGCTGGATCACAACAGGGTCACCACTCACCCCAATGACTAATTCCACTTTATCTGCCACAACAATCGGATGGTTTATCCCCGGAGCTACATTCGAATAAGCTCGTGCTTCATTTTCATTGTAAATAGTGATCCGTTTGCCGCAGCGAATCACTTCCACTGCGGCTTCATGAATTTCACCAATACGCTTTTTTTCCCCTGAGGCGATAATCACGCCCTGACTATTAATCACATTGACGTTGTGATGGATAATCCCCATTGCACGCGTGACAATATCATTGGCTAATTTTTCAGTCAGTAGCATCTTACCGCCTCACTTTAGGGTTTTATTTGCTTATTCGGATTCGCTAGTACGGTTCGCAGCAAATTTTCTGCTGTATCTGCCAAGTAACGCTCACCATTTGTCATGGCTTGCTCAAGGGAAATCGGCCCAGGGCACAATGACCACATTGCGCTAATACCATGTTGATATAGGATACGGCTATCTTCACTGTATCCTCCGCAAAGCGCAATAACAGGCACACCATAATGACTGGCCATACGAGCCACTCCCACAGGAGCCTTACCGTTCGCACTTTGGCTATCAAGCCGCCCTTCTCCTACAATGACTAAGTCCGCTTGTTGAATATAGGATTTCGCACCAAGGAGCCCCAAAACGAGATCGATTCCTTTTTCGAGCTTTGCCGAAACAAACCAACGAAGCCCCGCACCTAATCCACCCGCAGCGCCACTGCCCGCCTCCAGCGAAACATCTTTTCCCGTTATTGCTGACATTAATTTCGCATAGTGAGCCATTCCCATTTCAAGCTGATCAAGTGTGGCTTTGTCCGCTCCCTTTTGAGGACCATAAATATAAGTCGCGCCGTTATTGCCTAATAAAGGGTTTTCAACATCGCAAGAAACATTAAATTCAACCTTAGCGGCTCGCGAGTCAAATTTATCAAAATTAATCTTTGCAATATTAATGAGGTCTTTACCGCAAATTGGCGCCTCAATAAGCTGAGAATTTTTATCATAAAACAAAGCACCTAATGCTTGAGCAAACCCTGCACCACCATCATTAGTTGCACTTCCTCCTATCCCTATGACAATACGAGAGCAACCCATATCGAGTGCATGCTTGACCATTTCCCCCAAACCATAAGTCGAGGCATTTTCAACGCGACGGTGCTCGCGTTGAACTAATTCCAGCCCACAGCATTGTGCCATTTCAATAAAAGCAGTTTTTTCCTCCAGCACTAATAATCCTGCATCAACCTTACTACCATAAGGTCCAGTACAGCTAAAAATATAAGGTGTTACACCAGAAAGCGCCGGGCTATGTTCCAGTGACTCCAACAAACCTTCTCCGCCATCAGATATGGGTAATAACGTCATATCTAACGTCATATCTAATTCAGAGGATACACGCTTGAAACCCTCAGCAACGGCTTGACATGCTAACCTTGCAGAACAACTTCCCTTAAAGGAATCAAGTGCGATAACAATTTTCATGCAGACTTTCCTATTGTAAATGGCGATGTTGAATTATTTGCTTTCCTCTGAAGCCGATACTTGTAATGGTTGAGGTTCGCTCATACCGTTAGTATTCACTCGTGAAGCAATAATCGTTCCGATAACTAACAAACCGACACCAAACCATAATCCAGAAGTCGCTGTTCCAGTGTAATCCTCAAAAAAACCAAGAATAAACGGGCCGAGGAAACCACCAAATAATCCTAAGCAGTTCAATAATGCTAAACTTCCCGCCAGCATACTGCCACTCATATAAGTGGGTGGAAGAGAGAAAATAATCGATTGAACCACAAAAAACATAAATGCAGTCAAGCAAAAGCCTATTAAGCCGACAACTGGGCCTCCCAGTGCACCTATCACTAATCCAACCGCCATCACGGCATAACCTGAAATTAAAATACGTGATGAACGACGCGGTGTATTGGCTTTTCTCGCCACAAAAATGCCACCAATTGCAGCTGAAATCCAAGGGATCGCCGTTAATAAGCCAATTTGAATCGGTGTCAGTTTGCCATACTCACCTATAATAGTAGGCAAAAAGTAACTTAAACCATAGACGGAGAACTGGTGAGTAAAATAGATAGCAACAATCATCATAAAGGCTTTATTTTTAAATGCCGCCTTAAGTGAGAATTTACTATTACTCACACTAATGCTGTTTTTATCTTGGTCGTGTTTATATTTAATATAATTCCGATCATCCTCATCTAACCATTTCGCATCTTCCGGTTTATTCGGCAACACAAACCACACAACAAATGCGAGGATCACCGCGGGTAAACCTTCAATAACAAACATCCATTGCCAACCATGGAAACCTAATAAGCCATCCATACTCAGCAATAAGCCACTTAGCGGTGCTCCAATAATATTCGCAAGACAGACCCCAAGTAAAAATAACCCCGTTGCTTTAGCTCGTTCCTCTTGGCTAAACCAATATGTCATATATAAAATAACCCCGGGATATAAACCCGCTTCAGCTGCTCCCAGTAATAACCGTAAGATATAAAAAGAAGTCGGCCCTGTCACAAATGCCATCGCCGCAGATAATAACCCCCACGTGATCATGATCCGCGTGATCCAAAAACGCGCGCCTACTTTTTCCATGATCAAATTACTTGGGATCTCAAGAATTGAGTAGGTTAGGAAAAAAAGCCCTGCTCCGATACCAAATGCGGTTGCAGATAATCCTAAATCAATCGACATCGCATTTTTTGCCATGCCAATATTCGTTCGGTCAATAAAGCTAATAATGTACGCTAAAATCAACAACGGCATCAGGTTACGGTATATCTTTGCGTTGGTTTTTTTCCCCTGAGCCGCATAATCTAACTTTGCATTTGTAGAAAACATAGATAAGATCCTCATGTTGTAGTGAAACAGGTACGGCTCTTGGTTCTAAGTGACCCATACCTGTAGCTTTTACTTCAGCAACAGCCCGACGCCCCACGTCGGGCTTTCTGCTTGCAGTTTTTCTTATTCTCTTTCGAACAACATTGAAATCCCTTGGCCACCACCAATACACATCGTGACTAACCCGGTGGCAACCTGACGGCGTTCCATTTCATACATTAACTTCACGGGCAAAATAGCCCCACTGGCACCCACTGGGTGACCCAAAGCAATTGCGCCACCATTCACATTCACCTTAGTGCTATCAAGAGATAAATCATTCATAACTGCGATAGCTTGTGCCGCAAATGCTTCATTTAGCTCAATTAAGTCAATGTCTTTTACATTCATCTTGAGCTTTTCCATGAGTCGGCGCGTCGCTGGTGCAGGCCCAAAGCCCATAATGGCCGCTTCACAACCCGCAACTGCCCAATCGACCACTTTCATTTTTGGTTTCAGACCACGTTTTTCTGCTTCTTCACGTCGCATCATCACTAATGCCGCAGCGCCATCATTAATCCCTGACGAGTTTGCCGCCGTGATCACACCGTCGGCTTTAAATGCAGGGCGCAACTTAGCCAATTTGTCACGTGGTGTATCACGTGGATGTTCATCGGTATCAAAAATACGTGTGCCTTTACGGCCTTCCGGTATTTCTACTGGCAATATCTGGTCAGCAAAATAACCCGCTTGAATCGCTTTTAACGCTTTTTGCTGGCTGTCCCATGCAAAATCGTCCATCTCTTCGCGGGTAATATTGAACTGTTCTGCAACGTTTTCTGCAGTCATTCCGTTGTGATAAGGGCCCTCTGGCCAAGTTAGGATGGACGTTAATCCATCCTCGAGCACATCATTCCCCATGCGGTAGCCATAACGCGCTTTGCGTAAGTAGTACGGCAGCATCGTCATATTTTCTGTACCGCATGCCACCACAACATCGGATTGACCAGTCTGCAGTAACATCATGCCATCGGCTAAAGCTTGTAACCCGGAACCACATTGGCGGTTAACCGAATATGCTGTAGTTTCTTTTGGTAGCCCAGCTCGCAGCTGGCAAATACGGGCGATAAAACCACTTTCTGCAATTTGCCCAACATTACCCACAATGACTTCATCGACATCTTCGGGAGCAATTCCAGCTCTTTTCACGGCTTCACGAATAACCGCGGCCCCAAGGTCGTGTTGATGCGTATTTGCAAAGCTTCCTCCCATCGTGCCAATTGCTGTTCTCACACCACTGACAATGACAATATCATTCGCTTGTTTCATTATTTCCCCCTATAACACCATTCCGCCGCCAACATTGATCACTTCCCCATTGATATAACGCGCTTTATCAGAGGCTAAGAATGCAACACATTGGCCGACATCACGTGGATCGCCAGCAAAACCCGCAGGGATCTTGCTAATCATGATGTCCCAAACTTTTTCAGGTACACCACGAGTCATATCTGTATCAATAAATCCTGGGCAAATCGCATTTACTGTGACACCTTTACGGGCTAGTTCACGGCAAGCCGTTTTAGTCAGACCAATAACCCCAGCTTTGGACGCGGCATAGTTGGCTTGCCCAACATTCCCAAGCCAACTCGCCGAGGAAATATTGACAATTCGGCCACTTCCTTGCTCACGCATTAATTTTGCCGCTTCTTGCATGCAGTTAAATGTCCCTTTCAGATTGATATCAATCACTTTGTCCCAATCATCTTCCGTTAATTTATGCAGCATGCCATCTCGGTTGATCCCCGCATTATTCACCAGTACATCAATCACCCCAAAATGTGCTAATGCGTTAGAAAATAAGGCATTCACCTCTTCACGTTTAGCAATGTCGCAAGGAATGAAAATGGCTTGATGGCCTTGTTCTTGTAGCTGTTTTGCACTTTCTTCACCTGATGACATGGCTAAATCAGAAATAACAACTTTTGCCCCTTCTTCTGCAAGTACCTGAGCAATCGCAAAACCAATACCTCTTGCAGAACCCGTCACAATGGCAACTTTATCTTTTACTAACATGGATAAATTCCTCTTTAATATTGAAACTACAAATACGAAATCAGACCAAAAGGCGCCTCTTCAAATAATGAAGAGTCCATCACTTTCAGATCAGGCGAAATTTCAGGTACGAAGTCCATATGGGCAAGAATGTCACGCTCTAGGTCAATACCGGGGGCAATTTCAACCAGTACTGGTGTTTTCCCCCCTAAAGTGAACACCGCACGCTCCGTGACAAAATGCATGGTTTGGTTGATATTTCGTGCGACATCCGCATTCCATGAAATTTGCCGTACTTGGTTAACTAACTTTCTAATATCCCCTTCCCGCACAATAGTTAATTGCCCATTTTCACAACGAATATCTAACCCTTTTGCCGTGAACGTCGAGCAAAACACTACGTGCCGAGCATTTTGGGTAATATCAATAAACCCACCTGCACCAGGGCAAATATTGCCTAACAATGTCGCATTGACATGACCACTGGCATCCATTTCCCCTGCGCCCATATAGGTGATATCAACGCCTGCCCCGTTGTAGTACAACATTTGGTCTTGGTGACTAATCATCGCTGACAGGTTACGGCCTATGCCAAAATCAATACCGCCGGCTTGAACGCCCCCCCAGATCCCTGACTCCACGGTAATATCAACCCGCTTGGTTGCATTTTCTTCCTGAATAATTGAACCAATAACATCGTTTGGAATTCCCGTTCCTAAATTAATCACACAGTTTTCATATAGATAACGGCATGCAATTCGCCCAATCAATTTGCGAATATCTAAAGGTAATGGCGTAGTTTGTTGGATAGGCGTACGAATATCACCGCATAGCGTTGGGTCAAAAAACCAGCTTGAGGATTGGCGATGGTCTTCTTCAGGGTTATCACACACGACAATGTGGTCAATAAAGCTGGCGGGAACCGTGACACGCTTAGGATGTAAAGTCCCTTCTTCAACACAATACTTCACTTGTGCAATTACTTTGGCACCAAAGCGTTTAGCAGCCAGTACCGCATGTAAAACTTCTAACGCCATGGCTTCTTCATCGGTGGTGAGGTTACCTTTACTATCCGCATGGGTTCCTCTGATCACCACCACATCTAAAGGAATTTCTGGGTACCATAACCATTCTTCCCCTTTGAAATTCACTTTTTCAACTAAAGGAGGAAGCGCCAACGTTTTAACGTTCATCCTCCCGCCTTCAAGATCAGGGTCGATAAATGTCCCTAACCCCACTTTGGATAAGCGTCCTGGTAAGCCTGCGGCCATTGCGCCATATAAATGCACCATTTGCCCTTGCGGAAGACAATACGCTTCGACTTGATTGTCATTAATCATCTGCATCCATCTAGGCGCTAACCCCCAATGAGAACCAATAATCCGTTTCACCATTCCTTCATGGGCAAAGTGTTGATTCCCGCGAATACGGTTACATTGCCCAGCCGCATGAACGAGAGTTAATTGATTTGGTACGCCCTCGGATAAAAAACGTTGTTCAATTGCCGATAAAATAGATTCAGCAGCACTGGTTAATGTCATTCCCACAGTACAAATTGTATCGCCATTATTAATTAATTTAGCGGCATCTTGTTTAGAAATAAATTTATTATTCATGATAAAACCTACCTGAAGGCTAATATTTCATAGCCCCTTTTTGATTAATTAAAAACTAATTTAGATTTTAGTTATTTAAAGAGTAATAGCGTAATTTCAAATCTTTCTTACTTATTTTCCCATTCCAAGTTCTAGGGAAATTACGTGTAAACATAATTCTTACTGGAACTTTATACGTTGGCACTCTATCTTTTAACCATTCAATAATTTCTTTACTGGTTAAACATACTTGGTTCTCAGGAATAATAAATGCAATGGGTTCTTCGCCATATATTGTACTTTCAATTGGAATGACCGCGACCTCATTAACGCCTGGGTAATTAGAAATCAAATCTTCGATTTCAATAGAATATATTTTTTCTCCACCACGGTTAATCATGTCTTTAATTCGATCTTGAATATAAAGGAAACCATCATCATCCCTATAACCAATATCGCCGGTAAAAAACCAACCATCATTAAACGACGTGCTATTCGCAGGGCTATCAGGCCAATAACGTTGGATAACAACATCCCCCTTAACCCAGATATTGCCAGTACTGTTAGCAGGTTTATCTTCACCTTTATCATCTCTTATGGCCACCTGTAACCCAGGAACCGGAGTGCCTGAGCTCGCCTTTTTATCACTGTACCGAATATCTTCACGAAATACGGTGGCTGGGGATGATGTCTCTGTCAAACCATAAATAGAATGAATGGATGTTTTAGCGAATAGATAAGAAAGCTCTTTAATCGTGCCTTCATTCAAATGACCTGCACCACAAGCAATCATTTTTAATGAATTAAATCTTTCCAGATTAATACTTTTATTTTCTTTTATTTTTTGAATTAATAATATAAACACAGTTGGAGAACCATGTAAGAATGTGATTTTTTCTTTTGCAATTGTTGAAATAATATCTTTTGCATTAAATTTCTTTTGAAGATAAACCGTCCCACCAATATGAATAAATAACGCTAAAATAGCAGAAAGCCCAGTAATATGATAAATCGGTACTGCTAAAATTGTTTTATCGTGTTCAGATAACTTTAATGTTTCCTGATAGGCATATACTGCAGACAATATATTCTTGTGTGTGATCACCGCACCTTTTGGTGCACCTGTTGTACCCGAAGTAAATATCACAACCGCGGGGTCTTCCTCATTAACTTGGTTGGTAAAGTTAATTTCTTCAGTAAGTATTAGATTACGCCACTGAGAAAGACTCATCCCTTTTGTACTGAACTGAGCTAACCATGGCTGATATGTGTCATCCCAAAAAATAGCATCCGCATTAATACAAGATAAATGCTCTTTGCCTTCAAACTCTTTCATTTTAGTACTTAAAGGAATGACCTGAATGCCCAGCCCTACAGCAGCATAAAATAATTGGCAAAATTCAATCGTATTTCCCCAGCCGAGTACTATCCGATCACTTTTTTTCAACTGTGCGGCTGTAGTTAGCCACAACATTGTTTGGTTTACTTTCTCAAGTAATTGGTGATAACTCCAACTTTGCTCTTCAAATACAATCGCAACAGCGTCTGGCTGCACTTTTGCTCTTTGTAATAAGCTTTGGTAGATGTTTGAATTTGGCGCAAGCATGGACACACTCCGATACACCTGAATATGACTGATATGCTATCAATGTATAAAATACACTCCAGCAAATTAGTGCCAATCTTCACAAATTATTCACACCCTTTTTTTATTTGAATTAGTGATCTGCACAACGAATTTGTTAACAATTTTGTTACTTACGTCTTATTTTAAGCGCTGGTTTTTATTGAACATGAAGATATTTACCTTTTGTTATTATCTAACCATTCAAAATGCATATTAATTTCGATGAATAACTCAACTATGATTGTGCGTATAAACAATGACCCCCAGACTAAAAAGTCGCTCAGCAGTAATACTTAACTCATCTGCTTATCCTCTATATGTTCTTGCACTCTGTGCTATTTAGCCCTCCCACCAAACCAAATACGATAAAAACAGTGGAGAATTCACTAGAGATTGCTACAGTGTAAGACCTTCATAATGAAAAAATTGATGAGAAAAAAATCGCCACCTTTGCAAACGGTTAAGGAGATAACTCATGGCAAACACCCCCTATATTCCCCCAAAAGTCTGGCAATGGGAGCAAGGTAACGGCGGAAAATTCGCCAATATTAATCGTCCTGTTTCCGGTGCAACTCACGAAAAATCTTTACCTATAGGTAAGCACCCACTACAGCTATATTCCTTAGGAACGCCGAACGGGCAAAAAGTCACTATCATGTTAGAGGAGTTATTAGCCCTTGGCATTAAAGAGGCAGAATATGACGCTTGGTTAATTAACATTGGTGAAGGCGACCAATTTAGTTCTGGTTTTGTTGAAATTAACCCTAACTCAAAAATTCCCGCTTTAGTCGACAGAAGCGGCAAGGAGCCTATCCGAGTATTTGAGTCAGGCTCGATTCTGACCTATTTAGCCGAAAAATTTTCTGCTTTTTTACCCACAACTCAGCCGGAACGAGCTGAAACCTTATCCTGGTTATTTTGGCAAATGGGCTCAGCACCTTTTGCTGGTGGCGGTTTTGGGCATTTTTATGCCTACGCACCTGAAAAGTTTGAATACCCAATTAACCGCTTTGCCATGGAAACTAAACGTCAATTAGATGTGTTAGACAAGCGTTTAGCAGAACATAAATATGTTGCAGGGGAAAACTACAGCATCGCTGATATCGCCATCTGGCCATGGTACGGTGCATTAGTGAAAGGTTGGCTTTATGATGCCGCAGAATTTCTATCTGTCCATGAATATAAAAATGTTATTCGTTGGGCTGATGAAATCTATGCACGCCCAGCAGTACAGCGAGGTCGCCGGGTTAATCGCCTACAAGGTGACCCTGCACAACAAGTACGCGAACGCCACGATGCGAGTGATATAAGCTAGTTATTAAGTTTATTACCATTACCAATACTGAGATTTATCGATTTTAAGTCTCAGTATTCCCCAACTAGCACAGTATTATTCCCCTAAAACCAAATACCCTTGGTTAAAGTCACAACTGTTTAAATAACATATCCCCATTAAAATATCTAAATATGAAGGTAATAAATCACATTCAGATAGTCTTATTTATACAATTAATACTAATTCTATTAGTATCCCTCCAAAAATAATGTTCCAAAATGAACAGAAATATCTTAATAAATGCAAAATTCACAACCATTTTAGTAAGAATAATCTTATATTGATATTTTGTTTCAAAAAAAATCATATTAACAATATGTTATAAAAATAACCATTCAATTGATAATGTTTTTTATTTTTATTTAAGATTCAAGCTATTAAACAAGTCATTATTAGAGCATCACTTATTTAGCTTGTAATTAGATACATGTATTGTAATTAATCGATTTTATCGATTTAGCATACTGATTATTTATATTTAGAAAATACCTTTATCAAGAGTAATCTATATTCACAAATTAAACAGCAATCCAAAAATTGAAATTTAAATTGGTATCCTAATAAAATGAAGGACTCTATTTTTACTTGCTTAACTGTTTTAGAAAACAAAAAAAACATTACGCATATAGTTGCCAAGAATATTGGTAAAAAAATTAAATTGCTAAGATCAGAATATCAGTTAAGTGGATCTGATTTAGCCAGAATTATAGGTATATCTCAACAACAATTATCACGTTACGAAAATGGCCTTAGTGATATATCAACATCTAAAATCATGTTGATATCCGTGTATTTTAAGGTAGATGTCTGTTACTTCTTTAAAAAAGATTAACTCATCATATTTTCAATCCTCACATTTAGGTAAAGCAAATGAATGATGAAGAAAATGTAAATATAAAATTAGGATATTTAATAAAAAGATTGAGAAAGAAAAAAGGAATTAGTGGAGCTGAATTAGCAAAAAAACTAAATGTAAGTCAACAACAAGTATCAAGATATGAGCGAGGAGCAACAAAACTAAGTTTTGAAAAATTAATCGAGTTAACAATCCATATTGACCTAGATTTATCTAAATTAAAGTCAGAAATTGAAAAAGAAATCTTATATATCAATGATTCAAGAGCATTATTGTAATATTCAATGACAAACGAAATTATTATTAATTAATAGCAATTAACTCTGATTGTTATTAATTAATCTCACTATGAAATTAACATAATGAGATTAACAATAATCATATTTATATATTTAACAGTAAAGGAAAAGATTGATGAAAATCAAAAGTATTGCAATGGCAACCTTATTAGTTTTAGGCGGCGCTTCTGCAGCAAATGCGGCTGACCAAGGCCACGGTAAAGTTACTTTTAAAGGTGCGATTATTGAAGCACCATGTTCAATTGCACCAGAAAGTATTGACCAAACAATTGAATTAGGCCAAATCTCTAATATGGCTTTAGCCGATGGCGGAAAATCATCACCTAAGGCATTTGAGATCGCACTACAAAACTGTAACGTTAGCAGCTTAACTAAAGGTGTTCAATTAACCTTTACTGGTGCATCTGCTGCATTCGATGAAGATAATAAAACGTTAGGTATTGTAGGTACAGGTAGTGGTGCAGGCGTTCAAATCACTAGCGGTAACGGTGAAGTTGTTACGATTAATACAGCAACGCCATTCCAACAAATTCAGGATGGTAGTAACACATTACAATTCTCTGCATACCTGAAAGGTAATGGTGGTGATGTTTCAACTATTACTGCTGGTGAATTCAGTTCCGTAGCAGACTTCACTTTATCTTACGAATAAAATTAGCCACCTTCTAATTTTAACCTAAAAACACATGGATAGGTTTTTAGGTTCATTGGGCATAATGATAGAGCGAAAATATGCTATATAAATTTTCATGGTTGACATTCATTCTATTATTAGGAACTAGTTTGTCATCATATTGTTCGGCTGAATCATTAATTACAATGAATGGAAGTATTATTGAGACCGCCTGTTCTATTGATATAAGTAGCAGAGATCAAACCATTGAAATGGGAAGCTTATCTATATCGCAAATGATTCGTGATGGCCAAAGTAACAAAAAAAAATTTTCAATAAAATTAATTAATTGTGTACTCGAAAGAACTGAAACAAAAAAACCAAACTGGCAATATTTTACAGTAACATTTGATGGAGTTCATGATGGTAATTTGTTTACTGTCAATGGACAAGCAGAAGGGTTTGGCATTGAAATTAGTAGTGCTGATGGTGAAGTCGTTTATCCAGGAAAGGTAATGTCATCGCAAGAATTAACTGATGGCAATCGTGATTTAAATTACAACCTACGATTAATAAGAAATAATAAAGTTTTAGAACCAGGTAATTACTTTAGTCTAATAAAGTATAAATTAGATTATGAGTAATATCGAAAATAACGCTGTCCACATGAACATTTTTCCAAATAGGAGACACCTTCTCTTATTATAAATGAGTTTGAATAAGGTCAAGTATAATGGCGCATCATAAAATCCATATTAAATTATCATCAGCTAATCGATTATATATATTAGCTGGCATGATAACTATCATCTGTAATACTGGATTCGCCTCTACTAATATAGAATTTAATACAGATATTTTAGATATAAATGATCGTGCTAATATTGATCTAAGCCGTTTCTCTAAAACTGGTTATTTTATGCCAGGAGAATACACTTTTAGTGTTCATGTAAACAAGAATATATTATCTGAGCAAAGTATTTTTTATTATAACTCAGATGAAGATATTGATGACAGTAAAGTATGTTTAGATCCCAGCTTAGTTGATAAGTTTGGACTAAAGCCCAAAATATTATCATCGTTGACCTGGTGGCATAATGACTCCTGCCTAGATTTAAACAGCTTATCTGGTGCAACTACAAAGGCCGATTTATCGACATCAACGCTATATATTAATATTCCTCAAGCCTATTTAGAATATACAGCAGATAATTGGGATCCACCCACTCGTTGGGAAGATGGTATATCGGGAGCTTTATTTGATTACAATCTAAACGCGCAAGCGAATCAACAGATACGTAGTCACCAAAGTACAAGCTATACCACTAATGGTAACGGAGTGGCAGGAATAAATTTAGGTCCATGGAGATTCAGAGCTGATTGGCAAACGCGGTTTGAGAAGCGTCCATCTTCTGAGTCAACACATTCTTTTGATTGGAATCGTTTTTATATTTTTCGGGATATCAAATCATTAGGAGCAAAGCTAACATTTGGTGAATCTTATTTAAATTCCGATATTTTCGACAGTTTTAGATTCACAGGGCTCAGTTTAGTTACTGATATTAATATGTTGCCCCCCAATTTAAGGGGATATGCTCCTGAAGTTACAGGAGTGGCCAATAGTAATGCAACCGTTATTATTAGCCAACAAGGCCGCACTATTTACCAAACTCAAGTTGCTGCTGGCCCCTTTCGCATTCAAGATCTCAATGATGCTTTATCGGGTGAATTAGATGTAAGAGTAGAGGAACAAAATGGTAAAACGCAAACTTTTACAGTAAATACCTCGAGTATTCCCTACCTTACTCGACCAGGGCAAGTTCGTTATAAAATTGCTGCAGGGCGACCTAGTGATTCCAATCATCGAATTAATGGTGATAATTTCGCTAGCGGCGAGTATTCGTGGGGAATTAATAATGGTTGGTCTTTATATGGTGGCACGATTGCTTCACAAAAATATATCTCAGCAACGTTGGGAATTGGTCGCGATCTCATGCAATTTGGAGCTCTTTCATTTGATGCGACAAGAACACATGCAAAAATTAAAGAAATCACTTCAAATAACGAAACGAGTTATAACGGAAACTCTTATAGATTGAGTTATTCAAAGCGTTTTGAATATTTTAACAGCCAAGTTACCTTTGCGGGTTATCGTTTTTCAGAAAAAGACTTTATGAGTATGTCTGAATACCTCAATGCAAAAATGAGTGGCGTTCGACAATATAATAGCAAAGAGATGTATACCATTTCTTATAATCAACAGTTTAGCGACAGTGGATTGAGCACATACTTAAATTTTTACCACCAGACATATTGGAATCAACCCGATAATAACCGCTATAGTTTATCATTAGCTAAATATTTTGATCTCGGAAAATTTAAAAATTTAAGCGTTAACTTGACAGCATTCCGTACTAGCTACCAAAACACAAATGATGATGGCGTTTATATTGCGTTATCTGTGCCTTGGGGTGAAACCTCTACAGTCAGTTTTAACAGTAGCTGGGATAAAAGTAATACAACGCAGAATGTAAATTATTATGACCGCATTAATGAGCGTAGTAACTACCAAATTAATACTGGGGTCGCACGGTCAGGAGCAATTATTGGCGGGTACTATACATATCAAGGTGATATGGCTCAGGTTAATGCAAATGCGACATACCAACAGAATCGTTACCGTTCCGCCGGGCTATCAATACAAGGTGGATTAACGGCAACACAACATGGGGTAGCACTCCATAGAAGTAACCAATTGGGTGCTTCGCGTGTTTTTGTTGACACCAGTGGTGTCCCGAACATCCCTTTGCGTGGTAATGGAATTGTGACACGGTCAAATTATTTTGGCAAAGCTGTCATTGCTGATGTTAATAGCTATTACCGTAGCAATATTAATGTGGATTTGAATCTTTTACCTAATAAGGCAGAAATTACCCATTCTGTAAAACAAGGGACATTGACAGAAGGCGCTATTGGCTATCGCCAGTTTGATGTTATAACAGGTAACAGCGCAATGGCGACTATTCGTTTATCGGATAATAGTGCTCCTCCATTTGGCGCTATTGTATTAAATGCACGTAAACAGCAAGTTGGAATAATTAGTGATGAAGGTAGCGTTTATTTATCAGGTTTAAATCCTAAAGAAAAATTGAATATTTCTTGGGATAATGAAATACAGTGCAATATAACATTACCGGATAGTGTTTCATCAGAAATAAATTTAGCAAATACATTACTATTACCATGTATAAAATAACATTTCACACATGTCATTATAAAACCATTAATGCTAGTTATTTAAACCAATAAAGTAAGCAATAATAAATTTTATCAAATTAAACTTAAAGAGATTATATCGTTTATGAAAAAATTAAATATAAATAAAAAGGATACCCATCCTAACCAAAAATTAGTTAATAGTTATAAAGTTATATTGGCAGCTATTTTTTTGATGAGTATATCGACAGCAAATGCGGCTATCTCCTTAGATCGCACTCGTGCAATTATTAATGGTAATGAGAAATCGATTAGCCTGAATATTAGTAATGAAAATAAAACATTACCTTATCTTGCTCAAGGTTGGATTGAAAATGCACAGGGTGAAAAAATTAATGATCCATTTACTGTTTTACCTCCAGTACAACGTGTTGAGCCTGGAGATAAAAGTCAAATAAGAATTCAACCCTTAGCTAGCATAGAAAAATTACCGCAAGATATTGAGTCAGTATATTATTTTAATTTACGTGAGATTCCACCGAGAAGTGATAAAGCAAATACGTTGCAACTTGCATTACAAACACGAATAAAACTTTTTTATAGGCCAACACCTATCATTCCAACTAAGAATGATATCGATAACCCATGGCAAGAAAAATTGGTTTTAAAACAGCAAGGCGGCAAATATATTGCATTTAATCCGACGCCTTATTATATAACCATTATTGATGCAGCAAAGAAAATTAAAGGTGATACCGTAAAAGGCTTCGAGCCAATTATGATCGCTCCCAAAAATAGCCAGCCGTTAGGTGTCGATGTTGCAACATTAGGTAATACCCCAGTACTAACATATATCAATGACTATGGTGGCCGTCCTAATCTTAGTTTTAACTGCCAAGCAAATGAATGCAAGGTATCTCCAAGTAATAAATAATCTATCTATCAAATAGTAATAGAGGAAGGTATGAGTAAAATAGTGAGTTATAGCACTCCTTTAATAGGGATTATTTTCAGTACACTTGCCTTTCAGACATTAGCTACTGATATTGGTAAAGTTGATAATTGGGATGTTGATGGTGCCAATGGTGTTTTACAGGTTAGAGGTGTGCTTACCGAAAGTGCATGTAGATTAGCCACGCAATCTGCATTTCAAACAGTAGATTTGGGCACAAATAGTTCTTCAGCATTTAAATTTCTAGGGCATAAAGGCACACCTGTTCCTTTTAATATTCAATTAGAAGATTGTTTAAGGAGTGAAAGTCGTAATCATGATCAACAAGGTAATATAACTTGGAGCTCTGACATGCCAACCTTAAGAATTCGTTTTCTTGCTGTATCAGATAATACAGATAGCAAATTAATAAAAGTAAATGGTGCTGAAGGCATTGCTCTTGAGTTAAATGATGAAAATTTTAAAAAAATTAAACCAGGTGTTTTTACTAGGCCAAAACTATTATCAATGGGAAATAATAAATTAACCTATTACATTACTCCGGTGAGAATTAATAGTCATTTTAATGCTGGTAACTATCAAGCAAATATAAGATTCCAATTAGTCTATGACTAGGATAAAAATATGAAACCATCATATCAATACCTATTATTTAAATCGCAGGTTTTTATTAGCATTATTTCTATATTAATATGTTTTAATACAGCCAGCGCTTCAATGGCTTCTATTGGTTTAACAATTACAGTCATAGAACCCCCTAATTGTAGTTTTGTAGGAGGAAATACATTAAATGTTGACTTTGGCGATGTCCAGCAAGATTTAATCGATGGGGCATCATATAAAAAAACGAATGTTAACTACAATTTACAATGCACAAATTTATCTACTAATCTATTAAAAATGAAATTGAGTTGGACTAACTTTAGAGTTAATGGTGTTGATGCAATAAAAACGAATAGAGATAACCTTGGTATCGCCATTTATCAAGATAATAATATAGTATCCAACAATTCAAATATTCATTTTATTTATGGTGCTATGCCATCTATTTATGCTGTTCCCATAAAACCAAGTGGTTCAATGCTAAGTGACGCTGGGGATTTTAATGCAGAAATGATTATGACAATTGAATATCAATAAATTAAGAGCCAATATGAAAATTAAATTTTTATATATATTAATAGTTTTTAGTGCTTTTTCTTATTCATCTTCACTCACTGTGGAGTTTAATGGAAATCTAATTATCACGCCTCCTGAATGCATTTTAAATAACAGTCAAAAATCAATGATTCATTTTGGAGATATCTTATTAAGCAGGATTGATGGAGTAAATTATAAGCATAAATTACCTTTTGAATTAACTTGCACTAATTTAGCCATGAATAACCTAACGTTAAGTATTCAAGGTGACCCTAGTAATTTTAATAATGGCATTCTCAAGACCAGTAACCCAAAGCTAGGATTAAGCTTCTATATTAATGGTATAAAACAAGATATTAATAAAAAAATAAATTTTAATTATTTAGAATTACCATCATTAGAGGTTAGTCCTGTACAAAATGTTGCAACAAGTTTTGATGGTTCCGATGGCGGAGATTTCACTGCACTAGCAACTCTTAATGTGGACTATCAATAATGAAAAACAACTCAATAAATAATAAAATTCAGTATCAGATATGTTGTTTTCTTTTAATATTCTTAGCAAATATAACCTATGCTAATTGGGGATTTGATGGTTCGTTAATTATACCGCCAAAATGTCGATTAAGTCATAGCGATCCTATCAAAGTTTCATTTGGTAAAGTCGGTGTTAATAAGGTTGATGGAATACACTATAAGGAAAAAATTCCTTATGAACTTATTTGCGATGGCGATCTAACACAACCTTGGAATATCTCTTTAACATTATCTGGTATAGCAGCAGGTGCAGGTTTTGATGATGCAACACTGCAAGTTAAATCTGATCAAAATGGAAATAATGTAGGTATCCAAATTCAAAAGGATGGACAACCTATCACTTTAAATAAAGCATTTGTAATTGATCAAAAGACATTACCCGCTTTATCCGCTGTTATTGTCAAAAAAGCAGGAACTAAACTTATTGGAGACACATTCAATGCTACAGCGACATTAACCATTACATTTCAATAGGAATTATGATGTTCTCGACAATAAAATATTATAATTTATTATTTTTAACAGTATTTATATGCTACTCCTTACCATCTATGGCCGAAACAATTAATTTTGATGGTATATTTGTTGAAGATACTTGTGACCTATATCCCGGAGATGAACTAATTACATTAGATTTCGGAACAATCGCAGATAAATATCTTTATTTAAATAGCCGCACGCTAAGTGAATCATTTAGTATTCGATTAATTAACTGTGACTTATCTTTAGGTCGTGAAATTAATGCTTCATTTAATGGCAATGAAAACTCTTTTTTACCTGGATATCTTGCACTAGACCCAGCAAGCCAAGCTAATGGTATTGCTATTGGTTTAGAAACAGATACTGGAGAAAAAATCGATATAAACAAAAAAGATCACACACAAAAATTGTCAGCAGGTAATAACGAAATAAAACTTAAAGCCTTTATCCAAGGAGAGCATTCTGCATTAGCAAATAAAACAATTTCATATGGAACATTTATATCAACGTTAACATTCTTTTTAGAATACAACTAAAAGTATAAAAGCTACATTTAAATCATAGGTATTCAAAAATGAAAATCTCAGCAATAATTCGCGATTATAAAGCTACAGTAATAAAAATAATTTTTATTACTGTATCAATCTTTATTTATAATATAAATGCTTATTCTGTAAGTTGGGGCGCATTTACTCAAAGAAATGGTAATGATGTTACTATTCAATGGGGATGGCCTAATGAAGATAGCAATAGTGTAATTTGCTTTAATCCATCAGGTTGTGTTGTAACCGTTGGCCCATATGATTACCGGGGATCTAGCGCTGATCCTAAAACATTTGGAGGTATAAATTTACCCTATGGCATGCAACAAAAAGTCATCATCCGCAATAATGGGACGGCACTGGATGCTTTTAATGCTTGGAAACTACAATACGGCACCGCCAATACACAAACAGTTACTGGCATGTGGGGTAATTATCCAAATACAGACTTCTCATCGGTTTGTTACGGGTTCCAAGTTTTTCAAATCTCAACTTGGGGAACTTCTTATGGCACTTTATTGCCTAGTGCTGCCTGTGGGGTAGTACCGCCATCAAACACTTCTTGTAATTTTAGCTTCCCTACGAGTATTGATCTGGGTTCCGCAGTTAGTGGCCAAAATGGCTCTTGGTCTGGAGAAGCTACAGGGGCTTTTAGCTGCACCAATATTGTTGATATAAGGGCTAGCTTATTAGCTACTCCCTATTTAAGTAATCTTCCTGTTGATATTTCAGTCAATCAAGTTTCACTGGATATCAATAATAAGAGCGTTGCTAGAGGGCAAATAGCACCACTTAATTTTAAGGCAACCACAACAGGTAAGTTCACATCTGCAGGTAAGTTTAACGCTAATACAGTTATTTTGTTTTCTTTCAATTAGCAAACACATTACTAATATGAATGTTAAATAAATAAAGCACAGCAAGAACTGCCAATAATAACTTTATTAACTGATAGTTACCTATAAAAGCAAAGCCGTTCCTGTACCTTAATGGCCCAATAGTGAAAGAGGGTTAGTCCCCCTCTTCCACTTGCCCTTTATACTCTTCTTGTGAAACCAAATGTACCCCTATATATCGCTGATAACGTGCGGGTTTTAATTTGGTTAAGTCCACCAGTACCAAGCCATCGATACAATCATTGAATGCGGGGTCTGTACCGAAATCCATAAACTGTACGCCACCCGGCTCGCATAATTCAGTATATTGCTTATAAAGCGTCGGAATTGAACAGCCAATGTTATTGAGTAAGCTTTTCAATTTAACTAAATCTTCGTGGTAATTGCCCCCTGAAAATTGGGCTAATACCTGTGGCAAAGAAGCTGGATACGGCTGATGTGACTGTGCAATGCTGTGTTGCGCCGAAAAATAGAGCCGATAAAAAGTAATCAGTAAGTCACGCGCCGCAATCGGCATTGAGCCAGACATAGATACAGGACCAAAAAGATAGCGATATTGTGGGTATTTCGCCAAATACGCGCCAATACCTAACCATAAATAATCTAAACCCCGTTTTCCCCAATATTTAGGCTGAATAAAGCTCCGACCAAGCTCAATACCTTGCGCTAATATTGGCATCATGGCTTGGTCATAATGAAATAAGCTAGAGCTGTAAATACCCTGCAAACCTTTGGTCTCAATTTGCTTTTTAGTGGGTATAAACCGATAAGCCCCTACAATATCAAGTTCACTTTCATCCCATAATACCAGATGATAATAATCGTTATCATAGCTGTCTAAATCACGGCGCTTACCTGAGCCTTCCCCTACAGCACGAAATGCAATTTCGCGTAATCGCCCTATTTCTCGCAAAATCGGCGACCTTACTTCTTGGTTTCGGTGATAAAGGTAAATCGCTTTCCCATCAGGGGATGTTCCTAGCCGCTCACATGCCACCAACGCTTTTTTTAATTCAATTCTGTCTTCTGGTAAAGCAATTGGTGATTCGCTGGTAAATAGCCCTTCCTTACCTTTTCCCAACAAATAGACATGGCGACGAAAGCGCCCTGCTAGCTCATGAGCCGCTGTATGGCCATCATGCCAATGAATAAATGGGATGCTGCCACCAATACGAATTTTTAATCTTTTTCCTCGCTGCTTAAACATTTCCCTGACTAACATTAAAGTCGATAACGGCTTGTAAACCAACGAGGTTAAATAGAATAAATGGCTATTTCGCCCTTGAATATGAATGGGGACAATAGGTGCTCTGGCCTTTGCGGCTAAACGCAAAAAACCTGTACGCCAGTGGCCATCACGAACCCCTTTACGGCCAAACCGAGAGACTTCACCCGCAGGAAACACAATTAATGCCCCTTGTTTGTCCAAATGCCGTTGTATTGCTTCAACCTGCTGCCGACTGGTTCGGTTATTCATGTTGTCCACTGAAATAAATAAGCTTTTTAGTGGCTCTATATAATTGAGGAACTGATTTGCCACGATTTTGACATCAGGACGAACGGCAGCAACTGCACGTAATAGTGCAAGACCATCGAGTGAGCCTATCGGGTGGTTAGCAACTAAGACAACAGGACCTTGAGTTGGAATATTTTCTAAGTCTCCCTCAACCATTTCGCAAGAAATATCAAAGAACTCCATGATTTGTTCAATAAGATCCAAGCCCTTTAAGTGCGGATAATCTTGGGCAAATTGGTGAAATTCTTGTTCAAACAGCAGCTTTTTTAATAAACGACGTTTCCATTTGCCTGGTGTTTGATGAGGAAAAATATCGTGCAGCAGGGTATCGACACTAAACATAATGCTATCTCCTAACTGAGTTACGACGAACTTAAGTCAGACTCATAACAACAATATGTTTATTTTATGACAAAATGGTGAAAGCACAAAAATGATGATGTAGATCATTACTTTTCATTTACTAATATTATAGTTATCTAAAATCAATAATTTTTCCGAATATTGCTTTCTTGAATAATTTATATTTTACTCATTTTATAATATGCATTTATTCCACAACAATTAAAAAAGTATAAAACTAAATTTTTTGATTAGTTTTACTTAATTTATTTGAATAATTCAGAATTTATTATTTATAAATACCCACCAATTAAATTGAACTAAAAATTTATTACAATAAGATCAGAAACAAATAATACCCTTTAAATTCAATTAAATAAAAATTAATTATAAGTTTAATTTTTAACTTTTTTCTTATTGATAGGCAAATCTTATTTCAGCAATTGCTTAAACCGATGGCCATCATTGATAAAAATCAAGAACCTCTCGACCTTATTTATACATGATAGTCCGGCTGTAGAATTATATTAATTAAAAAATATTTAAATATATTTGACCGCAATCTTTCAAGGATAGTGTAATGAAAAAACTTACTCGCATTACGGTCGCTGTCATATTTTTGCTTTTACTCGGTTATTTTGGGTTATCTGGATATGTGTGGTATCACGATAATCAACGAAGAGAAAATAATGACATTCAGACATCTAAAATTGCAGAAAATAATCAAGTTCTCAAATTCTTCGCTGAAAAGGGATGCGATTACTGTCACACGCCGTCAACTGATTTACCTGCCTACGCATCGTTCCCCATTGCTAAGCAACTGATGGAATACGATATTCAGCTAGGTTATAAATCATTCAACCTTGAGGCTGCTCGCGCTGCACTCATCGCAGGAGAACCTGTACCACAAAGTGAATTAAATAAAATTGAGTGGGTTATGCAGAACCACACCATGCCGCCAACTCGTTATGTTGCACTTCATTGGGCAAGTAGCGTCAGTGATGAAGAGCGTAATAACCTTTTGAATTGGATAGCTAAACAGCGAGAAGAGCACTATGCCAGCCAAGATACCGCTGCTGAGCACCGTAACGAACCAATTCAACCAATTCCAAAATCACTGGATGTTGATGATGCAAAAGTCGCATTAGGTTTCCGCTTGTATCATGATGCGCGCCTGTCAGGGGATAGCACGATTTCTTGTGCTCACTGCCACGCACTCAATGCAGGTGGTGTTGATGGCCGTAAAACATCAATTGGTGTTGGTGGCGCAGTAGGCCCAATCAATGCGCCAACGGTGTTTAACTCTGTATTTAATGTCGAGCAATTTTGGGATGGTAGAGCGCCTGATTTACAAGCGCAAGCCGGAGGCCCACCATTAAATCCTATCGAAATGGCATCAAAATCATGGGATGAAATCATTGAAAAATTGGATAAAGACCCTGTCTTAAAACAAGATTTTAATGCAGTTTACCCAGAAGGGTTTACGGGTGACACCATCACAGATGCGATTGCTGAGTTCGAAAAAACCTTAATCACCCCAGACTCTCCGTTTGATAATTGGTTAAGAGGCGACAAAACTGCATTAACCGCACAACAGCTCCATGGTTACCAGTTATTTAAAGAGAACAAATGTGCAACCTGCCATGGTGGCGTGATCTTAGGTGGTCGTTCCTTCGAACCTCTGGGCCTGAAAAAAGACTATGAGTTCGGTGAAATTACCGCACAAGATATTGGTCGCATGAATGTCACCTCTGATGAGCGCGATAAGTTACGCCAAAAAGTCCCAACACTACGTAATGTCGAGCTAACCGCGCCATACTTCCACCGTGGAGATGTGGCTACCTTAGATGAAGCAGTGAAACTGATGCTACGTTATCAAGTCGGTAAAGAACTGCCACAAAAAGATGTCGATGATATTGTTGCCTTTCTTGAAAGCTTAACGGGTGTGTATACACCGTATGTACAACAAGGTGAATCACAACAGTAAATATCAATAGCTAATTGATATGAAAAACCAATAGCACCGCTCAAATAATAGCGGTGCTATTTTTTTATTTAAAACTGCCGTATAGGCTACCTACAACCCCGACTTAATCTATATTCAAAGCAATTCACGTTATCGCGTATCTCTTTCCCACTGTGTTATTACTTAAACGATCCCAGTTTCCCAATTTATACGAAACAATGTTAACTAGCTCAAAGTTTTCATTGAATGGTATTTAAAAGGTATTATTAAGTGATATTGTCATTGCTGTACCCTACAATACCTATAATTAGCCGTATAAAGGAATGAAAGATGAAAAAAACAACAGCAAAACTCTCATTCATGATGTTCATTGAATGGTTTATATGGGGGGCTTGGTTTGTTCCCTTATGGCTATTTTTGAATAAAAGTGGCTTCACCCCTTCTCAAATAGCATGGTCTTACGCCTGTACAGCCATTGCTGCAATTATCTCTCCCATCCTTGTAGGCTCAATTACTGACCGATTTTTTGCCGCGCAAAAAGTCCTGGCGGTACTGATGTTTGCAGGGGCAGTCTTTATGTTTTTCGCAGCTCAGCAAACTGAATTTTCTAGCTTTTTCCCTCTACTCTTGGCGTATGCATTGACTTATATGCCAACCATTGCGCTCACCAATAGTATCGCTTTTTCCAATGTGGAAGATGTGGAACGTGACTATCCTCGTATTCGTGTAATGGGGACTATCGGCTGGATTGCATCAGGCATTGCATGTGGATTTTTACCTTCCATGATGGGCTTTGGTGATATTTCTGCGACTAATATCCCGCTCTTAGTGACAGCCGCTAGCTCCGCTTTACTGGGCTTTTTTACCTATTTCTTGCCAGACACCCCACCAAAAGGAACTGGCAAAATGAGTATTAAAGTCATGCTCGGATTGGATGCCATTGTGCTGTTAAGAGACCGTAATTTCTTAGTATTTTTCGTGTGTTCATTCCTCTTCGCCATGCCTTTAGCTTTTTACTATATTTTTGCTAACGGCTACCTTACTGAAGTTGGGATGAAAAATGCCACCGGATGGATGACCTTGGGGCAATTCTCTGAAATCTTCTTCATGCTTGCTTTGCCCTTCTTTACTAAACGTTTTGGTATCAAAAAGGTATTACTTCTTGGTTTAATCACTGCAGCTATCCGTTATGCTTTCTTTATCTATGGCGATGCAGACCACCTATTCACCTACGGATTACTCTTCCTCGGTATTTTATTACACGGTGTTAGCTACGATTTTTACTATGTCACCGCATATATTTATGTCGACAAAAAGACGCCTGTGCATATGCGAACAGCGGCTCAAGGCTTAATTACTCTCTGTTGCCAAGGCTTTGGTAGCTTACTGGGTTATAGCCTAGGTGGGCAAATGATGGAAAAACTTTTTTCTTACGGTGAACCTGTCAACGGCCAGACCTTTAACTGGGCCGGTATGTGGGGCTTCGGCGCTGCTATGATCGTCGTAATCACGGTTGTTTTCATGTTGATGTTTAAAGAGTCGAGCCGTGATATTCAAGAAATTGATATTAATAAAAGTGGCATAAAACCCACATCCAATTAGTTAAGCAATCATTAATTAAACGCCTTTATTGACCGACTGCCAACACATAAGGGCGCTGTTTTTAGCCAAAATTGAAGGAATTATAATGAACAAAGAGAACCGTATTTTAGGCACGTTTTATGGCCAAGCCTTAGGTGATGCAATGGGAATGCCTTCTGAATTATGGCCTCGCTCTCGTGTTAAAGCACATTTTGGTTGGATAGACCGCTTCTTACCTGGGCCAAAAGAAAATAATGCAGCTTGCTACTTCAATACGGCAGAATTTACAGATGATACCTCAATGGCGCTCGCACTTGCGGACGCGATTATAGAATGTGATGGCAAAGTGAGTCCTGAACTTATTGGCCGTAATATTTTAAAATGGGCAGAGCAATTTGATGCCTTTAATAAAAATGTCTTAGGGCCGACCTCTAAAATTGCATTAAAGGCAATAAAACAAGGGACTCCGATTTCTCAGTTAGAAAACAATGGCATGACAAATGGTGCCGCAATGCGAGTTTCCCCACTCGGTTGTTTGCTGCCAACTCATTCTATTGATGAATTTATTGATGAAATTACACTCGCCTCATCGCCAACGCATAAATCGGATGTGGCAATTGCGGGGGCGGTCGCTATTGCTTGGGCAATTTCTAAAGCGATAGATGGCGAAAATTGGCCGCAAATTCGCGACCAATTACCTGCTATTGCGAAGCTAGCACAAGAAAAGCATGTCACAACCTTTAGCCCATCAATAGCTGCACGTATTGAACTTGCTTTACACACGGTGAAAAACACGATTGGCGCCGAGCAAGCAATGGAACAGCTTTATCAACTCGTTGGCGCTGGTACGAGCACCATTGAGTCAGTTCCTGCCGCCATTGCTATGGTTGAATTAGCGGAAACTGATCCCAACCGCTGTGCCATTCTGTGTGCTAATTTAGGGGGAGATACCGATACCATAGGGGCAATGGCCACCGCCATTTGTGGCGCCCTCCATGGCGTTGATGCCATCGATAAACAGCTCAAAAAACAATTAGATGATGTGAATCAACTTGATTTTACACAGTATAGCCAAGCCTTTATGGCATTGAGAACTGCAAGAGAAAAAGCTTATGAAAACTGCTGAACTTATTGCCCATCTTCCATTGCAAGCAGAGCATCGTCCTGTCTGCCTGATTGGCGCTGCCGTTATTGATGTGATTGCAGATGCATATTCACTGCCTTATCGCGGAAGTGACATCGAATTGCACCAGCAGAGTGTCAATATCGGTGGATGTGCTCTGAATATTGCGGTGGCCTTACAACGTCTTGGTATCCAGTCACTCAATGCATTACCTATTGGGCAAGGTGTATGGGCAGATATCATCCGCAACCAACTCAATAAAAAAGGTGTGAGTTCCGTTATAGAAACGAATAAAGGTGATAATGGCTGGTGTTTAGCCTTGGTTGAACCCGATGGAGAAAGGACATTTCTTTCAATTAGCGGTGTAGAAAACCAATGGGAACGCCAAACCCTAGATGAATTGCCAATTACATCTAACACTATCATCTATCTTTCTGGCTACCAACTAGCCGCAAAATGTGGCGAAACTCTGCTTTCATGGCTGGAGTCGCTCTCCGATAACGTCACTTTATTTATCGATTTTGGCCCTCGGATCGCCGACCTTTCGAAAACACAATTATTACGATTAATGGCTTTAAAACCAATCATTTCGTTGAACCGCCAAGAAGTCGAACATATCGTCACATTATTCCCTGATATCGCGCATCAAGGAATGGATACAGAAGCATTAGCCAATATTTGGCATTCTCAATTTTTAGTTCCCGTGATTGTTAGAGTCGACAAAGAAGGCGCGTTCTTTCAAGAAAGTGGTCGTTCATCAGGCTGGGTGGCACCATTTGAAACCACCGTTGTCGATACCATTGGAGCAGGAGATAGCCATGCAGGAGGCGTGATTGCGGCATTGGCGTCCGGCTGGGCACTAGAAGACGCCGTGTTACTCGGAAATGCTGTCGCATCCTATGTAGTTAGCCATCGCGGAGGGGATTGTGCGCCTTCGTCTGAGCAACTCACCGCATATTTACAGCAATATTAATCATCAGAGAAAAAAGAGGCCTAGCCTCTTTTTTACTCTTCAGAGACAAATACATACATATCACTGCGACACTGATTAAAACTGTATTCAATGGGCACATTTTTATGGTCGAAAGCCACCTGCTTAATCACTAAAATAGGTACGGTCTTTTCCAATTTAATGTGCGTTTGGAAGTCTTCATCTGGCATTCGAGCACTCACCTTGCTCTTTGTTCGTGTAGGATAAATATTTTGGCTGCGAAAATAATCGTACAAAGATAAGCCAATATCATCGACATCACCAATCAGCCCAATAGGAACATATGACTCCTCAATAGAGACCGGCTGTTCATCCACATAGCGAATACGTTTTAACATAAATACATTACTATTGATGGGGAGCGCGAGTGACTCTGCCACCTCCTGTGAACAAGGCACGATACTTTTATTGACCCAAAGTGTGTTTGGTTTTTTTCCAAGTAAAACAACTTGCTGTGAAAAACCTTTAGCTTCTTTGAGTGAATACTCAAACTTATCACTAATTTGGGTGCCATAACCTTGTGACCGAATGATAACGCCTTCTTGTTCAAGTAGCTCTAACGCTTTTCGAACGGTAATACGTGACACCCCTGTCTGCTGACCTAATTCCCTTTCACTGGGTAGCATATCACCTTGATGCAAAACCCCTGTTCGCACAGCAAATTTCACCGTTTCAGCAAATTTACATACAAAGGTGTATTGTCTATTTCAGCAAGACGGGTACAAAGTTGTTGGATCAGAGATAAATGCGCATCATTCATATTGAGTTAGTCACCTAAAAATCGCAGCAATAATCAATAGTACCACTATCCATAGATTTATTGCAGGCAATTGAATTAGATAAATTTATTACCAATGAAAAACAGAATGCTACAGGGTACTATTTCTGGTGAGGTACACGTTTTTCTCTGATATAGGTAAAGTCAATTGCTGTTGATACCCATCCAGTGTTTCTTTCGATAATATCGCCAATGCGCGGTAAAAATCGCTGTTAGCCGAATCTATCAATACTTCGAGAAAATGTGCCGACCAAGGTAATAAGTGCCAAGCGAGCAACTCTTCTAAATCTGCTCTGCGATTTTGCTCAGCCAGCCAAGCCGCTAACATCAAAATCAACCCAAAGTGGTCTTCAGGCTCTTTTTGTGTCGTTACGGGTTCAACACCTTTAATACGCATCCACTGACGCAATTCAACGGTTGAGTCGCCAAAAACAATCTTTTCTTTATCTAGCCAAACCGAACCCCAAGGGGGAGCAGGTAAAGCATAAGGCCCAATAAACAAGCGCTGCCATGCTTCACTCAGTGGTTCATTCCCCTGAGCACTGGATTGCAAAAGCTGGCTAATTTTTACTAAGGAAGGTAAAGCAAATGGCCATTCGTTATGCCAAGTCGGCTCCTGTAAAATCGCGATAATTTCTGTATTGTTTTCATTCTCTGGGGAGAAATAAAATAAAGATCCCAAAACCCGCCCTGTCACTGCGACGTGTTCAAGAAAGTGCGCTTGTTGCATATTGATTGTCTCTGAAATTATCAGCGCAGGGAAATCACACCCTGCGCTGAAAGTTTACTAATTAAGCTACAGCCATGCCGACTGTCATATGTAAACCATAGAATAGCCCACGACCGATAAATTCACCAACCAGTACCAGCACGGTACCAAGAAGTAAGCTCAAAACCGAAGGCTGATTTTGTCGCACAACAGGCAAAATCCATAACAACAGCCCAATACTTGTCACCACGATGCGTACCACTTGTAAAACACCAAAGTCAGGGACTAAATCCACAGCTTTCTGTACTGAGGTGGTGATAAGCGCAATCTCACCACTTTGCAGTAGTACTGATGCAATAGTCACGATATAAGCAACGACACTAATTGCCGCTAATTTACCACTATTAAATGGAAATTTAGCAACTCGTAATAGTAAAGTACCTAAAATTGGCCCCACAACAAACAGAGTCATAAAGAAGCCGATAGTGGTATGTGGCGTGTTCCATGTCGGTACTGTGCTTATCATATAAACTCGTGTCATTGCCCAAACAAATAGCAATCCCATCAACATGGTGATGATTAACCACACCTTATCGAGTCCTGTTGGCATATTTTTGATTGCGGAGAACAACCACCATAAACCACCTAAAGCAAAGAAAATAGAGCCGAATAACACTTCGTTACTCAGTGACGAGGCAAATACACGGTTCATCGAGTTAAATGCACGCATCGGTGAGCCCATATGCATCATAGAAGCGAGAAAACCTAAGCCCATCAATACCCATAATGCCAACATCGCATTCACAATACGCTGTTTTTGGGGTTTATCGTCTGTCGATAACCATGCAAGCCCCGTTACAATCACACCACCTGCAATACTTTGGCCTAATACCGTAAATAAAATTAGCGGCCATTCATGTAATCCATTGCCCATGTTATACCTCCCGAGGATTGGCTAAATGGCCTGTCGTATCATTGACAGGGCGACTATTGGCATTTGGTTTAATGACAAGATTGGGCTTGGTATAGTGCGCTTCAGGTAGTGGCGCAATCTCGGCCAAATTGCCATGTTTTTCACGTAATTCATCAATGGGGCCAAAGTCTAATGCACGCAATGGGCAAGACTCGGCACAAATCGGTTTTTTACCAACTGCAACACGCTCATAGCAACCATCGCACTTGGTCATATGTCCTTTTTCGCTATCAAATTGCGGTGCACCATATGGGCAAGCCATATGACAATAGCGGCAGCCAATACACACGCTTTCATCTACAACGACAAAGCCATCTTCACGTTTGTGCATCGCGCCGCTTGGGCACACTTTGACACAAGCAGGGTCTTCGCAGTGGTTGCATGAAATCGACAAATAATAACTAAATACGTTTTGATGCCACACACCGTTATCTTCTTGCCAATCTCCCCCTGCATATTCATAAATGCGCCTAAAATTCACCGCAGGAGATAAATTTTTGTAGTCCTTACACGCTAACTCACATGTTTTGCATCCCGTACACCGTGCGGAATCAATATAAAAACCATATTGTGTTGTCATGATTTATCCCCCTATACCCTTGCCACTTCAACCAAATTACTGTGTTGCGGATTACCTTTCGCTAACGGTGACGGGCGTTGAGTCGTCAGTACGTTTAGGCTACCACCATGGTCTACCTTGTTTTCATCAGGTGCGTACCAAGCCCCTTCCCCCATTGCGACAACGCCTGGGATGATGCGTGGAGTCACTTTGGCAGTGATCTGTACTTCCCCTCTATCGTTGTAAATTCGCACCATGTCGCCATCTTTAATATTGCGACGTTTTGCATCAATAGGGTTGATCCACATCTCTTGTAAACAAGCCGCCTTGATCACATCAACGTTACCGTAGGTGGAGTGAACTCGTGATTTATAGTGAAAACCACTCAATTGCAGTGGGTATTTTTCGGTGAGCTTATCATCATGGCTTTCAAAGCCTGGGGAATACATTGGAAGTGCTGATATCAAATCACCTTCCGCTAGAGTCCATGTTTTCGCAATATCCGCTAAGCGAGATGAATAGATCTCAATCTTTCCTGACGGGGTATTTAATGGATTACCAATAGGGTCTTCACGGAAGGCTTTGTGTGCTACAAAATGCCCTTGCGGGTCCATTTTTTTATAAATTCCTTGCTGCTGGAATGTCTCAAAATCAGGTAGCTCAGGTAACTTTTGTCGTGAGATTTCATACAAATGGCGTAGCCACTCTTCTTGGGTTCGCCCTTCGGTGAATTTCTCTTCAACGCCCATGCGACGCGCAATTTGTGTACACATTTCATACACTGTTTTACTCTCAAAACGCGGTTCGATAGCTTGGCTGGCGAAAATGACATACCCCATATTACTGGCGGCACCATCCAAACAAAAATCCATTTGTTCAGAGGCGGTGCAATCTGGTAGGACTAAATCCGCATATTTCGCTGAGGCGGTCATATGGTTATCAATCACTACTATCATTTCGCATTTTTTATCATCCTGAAGAATGTCATGCGTTTTATTAATATCAGAGTGTTGATTAATTAAGCTGTTGCTGGCGTAGTTCCAAATAAACTTAATCGGAACATCCAGTTTATCTTTGCCGCGTACGCCATCATGAGTTGCGGTCATTTCTGGGCCGCGCTCTATTGCATCAGTCCATAAAAATACGGAAATGCTTGCTTTGACTGGGTTTTCTAACGTTGGCATCCGCTCAAATGGAATATCATAATTCCCTTCACGAGCCCCTGTATTACCACCATTGATGCCAACATTACCGGTTAAAATCGGTAACATCGCAATCGCACGTGCGGTTTGTTCACCATTCGAATGACGTTGCGGCCCCCAACCTTGGCTAATATACGCAGGTTTTGCAGAACCGATTTCACGCGCGAGTTTAATGATTTTATCAGCCGGAATACCGGTAATCTGCGCAGCCCATTGTGGTGTTTTTTCTACGCCATCATCCCCTTGGCCTAAAATATACGCTTTATAGTGGCTGCTTTTCGGGGCATCTGCTGGCAGGGTTTTCTCATCATAACCTACACAATATTGGTCTAAGAAGGGTTGATCAACCATATCTTCAGTGATCAACACATGGGCGATCCCTGCCACTAATGCGGCGTCTGTTCCTGGGCGGATTGGGATCCACTCATCTTCACGCCCTGCTGCTGTATCAGTATAACGCGGGTCGATCACTATCATTCTTGCATTAGAACGCTCACGAGCTTGTTCTAATTGATAAGTAATCCCACCACCACTCATACGGGTTTCTGCAGGGTTGTTACCGAAGAGAACCACCAGCTTTGAGTTTTCGATATCGGAAACGCTATTACCCGCTCCGCTACCATAGGTATACGGCATTGCACAGCTGATTTGTGCCGTACTGTAGGTTCCGTAATGGTTTAAATAGCCGCCCATACAGTTCATCAAACGGGCGATGGGTGAATTCGCTGGCGGCCATGAACGTGCGACTGTGCCACCTAATGTGCCAGTACCATAGTTCAAATACACTGCTTCATTACCATAATCGGCAATAATTCGTTTTAGGTTACCACTGATTAGATCGTAGGCTTCATCCCAACTGATTTGTTTGAATTTACCTTCACCACGCGCCCCAACGCGCAACATTGGGTATTTCAAGCGGTCAGGGTTATAGACACGACGGCGCATTGAGCGACCACGTAAACAGGCTTTAACTTGGTGATTATTGCCGTAAACATCATCTCCGGTATTATCGGTTTCGACATATTTGATTTCACCATCAACCACATGCATACGCAGTGGGCAGCGACTCCCACAGTTAACAGTACATGCGCTCCAAACTATTTTCTCTTCAGGTATGGTTGTTTTGGATGCGGTTTCACTGGTATTAGCAACACTATTAAAAGGTAAACTTAGCGCTCCACTTGCAAGTGCGAGTCCCCCGACGGTACTGGTTTGCATTAGCTTCCTGCGGCTGATCTCCGATTGGAGTACTCCCTCAGATAATGCTTTACTCATATCTGCCTCACTTTACATTGCTTCAGCGTTTTAAAATGGTTTTCTGAAATTTATTTTTATCTTTAATTTATTTATCAACTTCCAATTACCATTCTATAACCGAGGCACCGTGGGGTATTGTGCACGATCAACAATCCAATACAAATTGTGTGGTTTTGATACGTTATATCGAGTCATTCAAGCCAGACTAAAATTAAAATAATTATTTTTAATGTTTAATTATGAATTAAATTGAAATAATATAATTCCATTCTTCTTTAACTTGAGTTTACTGTTTTTCATTTATTTCCGAGTCTCTATCCATAAAAAATCCCCTTAAACGAAAATTGACTAAAGCGTTTAAGGGGAAACATAGAAACTAACCTTATCTAGTGACTTTTTTCTTTTAACAGCACTTAAACTGTCGATTATGCCGTTAACCCACCATCTAAGACCAATGTTTGCCCGGTTAGGTACTGGCTGTTATTACCAATCAAAAATTCAACTAGCTCTGCCACTTCTTGAGGTTGCCCTAAGCGACGTAAAGGGATGTTTTGGCACATAGCTTTTAATTTAGCTTCAGGCATTGCACGGGTCATATCACTATCAATAAGCCCCGGAGCAATACAATTCACACGTAATCCAAAACGCCCAACTTCATGAGCCAATGAACGCGTCAACCCCATCATCGCCGATTTACTCGCCGCATAAGCTGTTTGACCAATATTGCCTTTTAACCCAGTAATTGATGACATCAATACGATTGAGCCACTCCCCGCCATCAACATGGCAGGTAATAATTTACGGTGCCAATTCATCACGGAAATGACGTTGTTCTCTAGCACGTCTCGCCAGATTTCAGCATCTTGATGAATATGTAAGGCATCCCTAGTGATACCTGCATTATGAATAATCGCCGTAGGCGCTCCAAATTGTTCCAATAACGAGCTAGAAAGCGCATCAACTTGGGCTTCATTTTTACCATCACACGGGGATCCTTTCACCCATGTATCTAAATCGGGGTTTTCAAGATTCGCTTGAGTTTCATTAACACCATCAACGCTACGCCCAGTAAAAACTACATTCCAATGGCGTCGCAATTCGCTAACCAGTGCAAGTCCAATTCCTCGGCTTCCTCCCGTCACGAGTATCCATTGATTATTTGCCATTTTAAGATTTCGACTCCTTATCAATATGTTCACACAACGCTTTCACCGAAATTTCTGGATGTTCTAGGAAAAATTCCGCATCTAAAGCAACATTAAAGTCACGTTTAACCAGCACCATAAGTTCAACATAATCTAAGCTATCGAACTCTAACTGGACTAAAGTCATCTCCGCATTCAGCTCTTCTGCTTCTAAATCTTTTGCGTCACAGATCATGTCACTAATTTTGGTATAAATTTCTTGATATTGGCTCATTTGTTTTATCCTTGCATTCTTATTGAGTTATTGAATTAACTTTCAATGTTATTGAATTATTTATTATTTTTTCTCTGTAACGAGCAGCGATACTAATACTCACTAATCGACCACTCTCACTATCGGCGATCACTAAGGCCGGCAAAATACGTAGGTAAATAGGCTCAGGAGAGGTGATAGGAACCCATTTAGTCAGAAGTTCACGGTCAAACACCACCTCTTGATGGGTTTGTACGATAGGATAACGGCAAAAAATATCTTTCAATGTTGAGCCGACCGGCAGCCATTGTGCGATTTCTTGTTGTTCAAATAACGAGCTATCATGAATTAAGTACCAGAACAAAACTGCGTCAATAAACTGCCATTCATACATTTCGTTGGAAAACTGAGAAAATATTGACTGCAATTTCACCATCTCTGCGGCCGAAATCGTTATCTCATTGGCGATTTCATGTAATACAGGTGGAGGACTGTTCGACAATTGGCAAGTTAAGCAATTTTGTTGTGTATCAGAAGAAAGTAAAGCTACAGACCCCGCTTTATTTCGTGCAACTAATTGATAATCTTTATCGTTCCACAGGGGATTACGCAGTCGCACAACACATTTGATAAACTCAGGGGCGGTAACCTCTTTTGAAGCCAATAATGGATGATTTAATGATTCACTCGCGAATTGTTTCACATCGAGTAATGCACGCATGCCATGCACACTCAGTTGATCTCCACCCTTTGCTTTGACCCATTCAAGGTCGAAATGAATCGGGTTATCATCACCAGAAAATGAGGCCCACTGTTTTGCATCCTCAAGGGTATAGCGTAAAGTCCTCATGACGCTTTCTCTAAAATCAGTGCCGCATTTGCCCCACCAAAACCAAAACTTAGGTTTAATGCACGCTTAACTTCACCAATGCGGTGTTCATTAGGGATATAATCGAGGTCACATTGCGGGTCCGAGTGGTGCAAGTTCGCAGTTGCAGGCATCACACCATGCGCCATCGCTTGCAAGCAAATAATGGTTTCAAAGCTGCCAGCAGCGGCAATTAAATGTCCCGTATAGGATTTCGTACTGGATATTGGGACTTGGTAAGCTGCCGCACCTAATGCCTTTTTCAATGATTCTGTTTCATTTAAGTCATTAAGAGCCGTTGAGGTTCCATGGGCATTGATATAATCGAGAGATTCAGGAGCAGCTCCCGCTTGTTGTAAAGCCATTTCAATGGTTTTCACTCGGGCAACACAATCTTCTGCTGGTGATGTAAAATCAAAGGCATCAGAAAAATTCGCATACCCTGTAATCTCGCCCAAAATGGTGGCGCCACGAGAAATAGCGCTCTCACGCTCTTCTAAACACAACACGGCCGCACCTTCAGAAAGGACAAAACCACTGCGATCTGCGCTAAATGGGCAACTGGCACGAGTCGGGTCTTCCGCTTCACGTGTTAAAGCACCAAGAACATCGATATTCCATACAGCACAATCTGTCCGCAAGGACTCCCCTGCACCAGCGAGCATCATATCGGCTCGTCCATGACGAATCGCTTCAAAAGCATCACCAATCGCAATAGTGCCTGTCGCACAAGCCGCGATGGTGGTATTTTGATATCCACGCAAATTCCAAAACTGGCTGCAAGCCGCCGTTGTCACATTTGGCATTGCATAAAAACAGTTGAAAGGCGAGGTCATCCCTGTCGCTTCAAATTCACTTACTGACATATAACTTTCATCAAGCCCTGCCCATCCCGTTCCCATAATGACACCGCACATCAGTGGGTCATAAAAATCAGTTAATGGCGTGCCTGCGAAGGCCATATCCATGGCTTCCCGCGCTGCCCCCAAGGCTAAACGCGTATGGCGTGGTAAACGACGACGAATAGCCGCGGGAACCCCTTTTAAGCTAGGTTCATTATCAATAAGCCCTAAAAAATGACTGTGGATATTTTGCGCGGTTTTATCAACGTAACGATAACCGAGCTTTTTATCCATAATTGCTTGCCAACATGCCGAAGCCGTATCACCCAGAGGAGTGACAGCCCCATAGCCTGTGACAACAACGCGTTTAAAGTGAGATTTTTGGTTCATAATGGGTTGTCCTCCTGTCGAGCGCTACCGCCACCTTGTGCTAGCCAAAGTTGTAGCGTTGCATAAAGATAATCGTATTGATTTTGCGCTAATGAGTTCTCAATAGTTAAAAGGTCATCTTGCGCATTAAGCAGTGTTTGATAATCCACAGCACCGGCTCTGTAACGGCTGTTGGTTAGTTTTAGTCGCTGCTGGCTAAGTGATAATGACTGCTGCAATTGCTGACGAATTTCATCCGCGGCAAAACGGGCCTCCATCGCATTATCGACTTCTGACAAGGCGGTATAAGCCGCACTACGAAATGCCACCGCAGCTTGTTGCACTTGTAAGTCGGATTGTTCAATGGTCAATTTCACTGTGTTCCACTGAATAAATGGCAAAGAAATCGAACCCCCAACAACCCGTGTCGGGTCACTAAACCATTGAGAAAACAGCTGGCTACCCGCATTAAGCGCACCTTGCAAAGACAGTGTCGGGTAGAAGCTCAATTTAGCAGCGTCAGAATCAGCAAGCGCGGAACGTAAACGTGACTCGGCGGCTTGAATATCCGGCCGCTGTGCTAATACGGCCAACGGTGTCGCGTTAAGAATTTCAATCCGTTGATTTCGATTAAGTGCGCTAAGCTCACGCACATGTTGCTCTGCAGGGCGGTTTAACAATAGTGCTAATGCATTACGGGAACTATCACGCTCTTTAATGAGTCGTCGCAATTCATTTTTTCGACTAATCACCGTTTGCTGTGATTGTAAAAAATCCAGCTGGCTAACTTTTCCTGCCAAATACCATGACTTAATTTGCTGCTGACTTTTTTCTGCAATCTTTTGGCTTGCTATCAGGTTATCAATCTGTTGATTTAACAGCGCAATATTCCAATATAATTGTGCTGTCGTATTAATAACCACTAATGCTGTTGCATGGTAATCCTGTTCGGTTGCTATAGCTTCCCACTCATTCTTTTCACGAATACGTGCCAGTTTTCCCCATAAATCGATTTCATAATTTAAGGTTAGGTTTGAGCTATAGCTTTCTTGAGGGGAAGTGCCATGGCGAATGGATTTCGTATTACTTGCTGAGCCGCCAAGGGAGAAATCCGGGGTTATATTGGTATTTGCTAACCCAGCAGTACTTCGCGCAAGCTTTAATTTAATTGCCGCGGTAGCTAAGTCATTATTATTTTCTAGTACCTGATTGATCAGTTGGGATAGCAGAGGATCTTTAAACTTATCCCACCAATTTCCAGCAACATTCCCCCCCTGCACTGACGTAATCACGTCATTCGCACCAGATTGGCGTATTTTATCATCCCACTTCTGAGGCAATGTGAGTTCAGGGCGTTGGTATTCGGTACGCGTAAAACTGCCGCAGCCATTAAGCAAAAATAAAGCAGAAATAATATAAAGTGATTTGATATTCATTCGCGTGCCAATGCCTCCGTTGGGTTGAGTTTGGCAGCTCGACGGGCAGGAAAATAACCAAAAACCAAACCAATTAAAGCAGAGAAACCGCACGCTAATAAAACAGGGAACAGAGTAAACACCATCGTAAATTCAGTGGTGAAATAAGAGAAAATCCACCCCGTTAACCATGAACCGACAATACCAATTAAGCCGCCAAGCGAGCAAATCATCACAGCTTCTATCAGAAATTGGTTCATAATATCTTGAGGACGCGCACCGACGGAAAGGCGGATCCCGATTTCATGAGTTCGTTCCGTTACAGAAACCAACATGATATTCATCACCCCAACGCCGCCAACCAATAAGGAAATAGCGGCAATCGAAGTGATCAGTAATGACATAGAATCGGATGTTTTTTGTAATGCATTGGCGAGTTGGTCATCCGACTGAATAAAAAAGTCCTTTTTACCATGTTCGCGTAATAACAAACGCTCAACCTGTAATTCAGCTTGCTGAGAGGTTAAGCTTTCAGGGAAGCGCAGTGAAATAAACTCAATAGGTTTGTCCCCGACCACACGTTGCTGTAACGATGAGTAAGGTACCCATCCCATAACAAAGCCACTCGACATTTTGGGCCCCGGTTTACGGGCAATACCAATAATTCGCCATGGTGAATGGCCAATCTGCACAATTTGCCCTAACGGTTCTTCTTCTGGCTGAAAAAGTACTTCTCGGCTTCCTTCATCCAATACAATAACGGGCTCACTGTCAGCCATATCGAGCGTACTGAATAAACTGCCATGTAAAAGCTGAAACCCTTGTGCCGCAAAATACTCTTCTGAAACACCATTAAGCATGATGGAGTTATCCAAGCCTTTATTAACGACCATCGTCATGCTACTCGCGACGGGAGAAACAGACTCAATCCATGGCAGTTGCTTTAGGCTTTTAACATCATTTAACGATAACGCACGCTCCATATCAGGCCGCTTTGCCCCCCACCCAGTACCGGGGCGAATTTCCAGTGTTGTGCTACCAAGCTTCCCGATTTCATCCATGATGGAGCGTCTTGCACCTTCCCCCACGGCCATTGATGACACCACAGAAGAAATACCAATGATAATTCCCAACATCGACAAAAATGCACGCATACGATGACCGAGTAAGGCCCGCCATGCCATACGAATGGACTCAATAATATTGCGCCACACCGATGCACGGCCATTATCTTCAACAGAAGGAAGCTGGTGCCGTTGTTTTGTGTCTGTCTGTGCTTGGTTCTGCTTATCAGAAACAATTTTTCCATCACTAATTTCAATAATTCGCTGAGTTTGCTGAGCGATATTTTGGTCGTGGGTCACAATCACAACAGTGTGCCCATCGAGATGAAGCTGATGTAAAATATCCATCAATGCATGGCCACTGGCGCTATCTAATGCCCCTGTAGGTTCATCTGCAAGAATTATTTGTGCACCATTGACCAAGGCGCGACAAACACTAACACGCTGCTGTTGCCCACCAGATAGCTGATAAGGTTTGTGATCCAAGCGTGTTTGTAACCCTAACTTTTCTGCTAATAAAGCAACTCGTGCGCTCCGCTCATCTTCTGGCATTGCCGTATACAAAGCAGGGATAGCAATATTTTCCTCTGCAGTCAGGTAGGGCATCAGGTGATAACGTTGAAAAATAAATCCAAGATATTGGCTACGTAATTCCGCCAGTTGGTCACTGTTCACCTCATGAACCGCAATCCCATTGATAAACACTTCTCCTTGAGAAGGCTTATCTAAACAACCAATGATATTCATCAGAGTCGATTTACCTGAACCTGATGCGCCAATGATAGCGACCATTTCTCCTTGGTTAATTGATAGCGAAATATCATTCAAAACAGGAATAGTTTGCGTACCTGCTGAAAACTCACGGTAAACATGATGAAGTTCAATCAAGGGGCGGGTAAAAGATACATTTCGTGTCGTCGCCATCATTAACTCGCCACATTATCTGATTGAATAACAACGTGTTCACCCTCGCTAATCCCCTCAAGTACTTCGACGAAATGGCGATCATTAATCCCCACTTTGATAGTGCGAATTTCCGGTTTTTCATTGTTGATCACGGTCACTTCATATTGGTTTGCACCTACCGCTCGCCCCAGTGCGCTAACGGGGAGTCGTAACGCATCTTTCGCTTGTGCAACACGAATAAATACTTGAGCTGTCATTGATGTCTTTAATGCACGATCGGCGTTATCGACCTCAAATGTTCCATTGTAATAAATTGCACTGTTCTGTTGCCCCCCAGAATTATTGTTATTTTCATCAAGCGCTTCGGGAGGAATGGGTTGAACATACCCCATGGTACTTTCGTAGTGCGTTTCAGGGTCCGCAATCACATAGAATGTGAGGGGTTGACCTGGGCGAATTTTTTGAATATCCGCTTCCGAAATTCGTGTCTGAACCTGCATTTTATCTAGGTTCGCCAGCACTAAAATGGTCGGTGCTGTCTGTGAAGAAACGATGGTTTGCCCTTCGTTCGCCACAATACCCAGTACTTCGCCACTAATCGGCGCGATGATCCGTGTAAAATTGAGGTTAGCTTGTGCAGTTTGCACGTCCATTTCTGATTGCGTGATTAACGCCTCATTGACATTAACCTGCTGTAATTGCGCCTCATATTGGGCTTGTGCTTGTTCATATTCACTGCGAATACCAGAGCCATCTCTCTGCATCACCACTTGGCGCCGATAGGCTTTGATATACTGTATTAATGTCGCTTCTGCAGCCCGTTTTTGCGCCTGAGCACTGGATAACCGAGCGGTTGCATTTTTGAGCTCAGACTGCTGGATAGTTGGGTCGATTTCTGCCAACAATTCCCCTTTAACTACTTTGTCGCCTTGTTTTACATACAGTTTTTTGATTTGCCCGTTAACCTGAGCCCCTACGTTAACTTGTATTGAGGGCTTTAATGTCCCCGTGACCATGACAACTTTTTCAATATCGCCACGTTCCACCGATAAAATTACGTTTTCATGCAACGCTGGCGCGGGTGATTGCCAAACAAAACGGCCGATCACCACGATCAGCACAAGTAGTGCTACCAACCCACCTAAAATGCGTAATCGTTGAGTCGTTAAACCCAATTTTGGTGCTACGTGGCGAGAGGTCATGAGGGAGTTCCTTCCATTGCCGCTAACAAAGAAGGTTCAGGTTGAGGCGTACCTGTTGTCACACAAGGGGCTTTATTAGGGCTGTTCTCAAGACTTAATTTCCCATCAACTATTCGGTAAAGTGCATCGAAATTAGCCGCCAGCTCTTCACTGTGAGTGACAACAATCAATGTCTTACCTGTTTTCTGGCAATGTGACTGAATGGTCGCCATGACTATTTTCGCCGTTTCTTCATCCAAATTGGCGGTGGGCTCATCCAATAACAAAATAGGACGGGCACTGTATAACGAACGAGCCAATAACAAACGTTGACGTTGCCCAAGTGACAGCGCCGCATGGCTTTCTCTTATTAACGCATTAACCCCACCAGGTAATTGATTAATCACTGCACCGAGAGCCAGTTTATCAAGCAACACTTCGACTCTTTTTTTATCTTTTTCGCGGAAGTTAGGGTCAAATAGCGTGATGTTATCTAAGACGGTCGCATTAAATAAAATATCTTCTTGGCTTTGCAAGCAAACCAATTGCGTAAGCTGCTGCACACTGACAACCTCACCGTTGGACTCGCATACTCCTTGCTGTGGACTGAATAAACCCGCGATTGTCCGTAATAATGTGCTTTTTCCTGCTCCTGACTCCCCAACAATGGCAACCTGCGTACCTGAAGGTAAGTCTAATGACACATTATTTAAAATCGGTTTCGCAGGGTCATAACTGAAATGAATCCCATTGAAAGATAAGTGAGGGGCTTTTCCTAGCACTGCGGCTTGTTTTTCGTGGAATGGCGCGGTGTCCTGCTCACTTTTCTTAGGGAATAAAGAATGGGCACGTGTATCAATAATATGCAGTTGCGACTTATGGATAATCGCATAAAAAATACGCGTCACATAATTGGTGAAAATTTGACGCAAGAAACTATAAGCAAAGAAATCCCCCAAAGAAATTAACTCATTGGCCACCATGGGTAAAACCACTAACATAAAAATGACCATCTCCAAACTACCGGTTAATTGATAGATGCCATCTTTAATTTGTTGATACACATTTCTGCGTTGCATACAGGTAAACAATTCACGGCTTAACCATGCAAATTGCGCCTTACGCTGATTTTCTATCCCTGCTGTTTTTATGGTCAGAATGCCCTGCAGCGTCTCCATAAAAAAGTCATTTAATTCTGCTGATTTTAACTGTAACTGTTGGGTATACCACCGATCACGAATTATCGCCCATACACTAATTAAGCCCATCACGGTAACACCCGCAGCTGAAATAGCCGCTAATACGGGCGCAATCCAAAACATGGTACCTAATGCTATCGCACAAATAACCCAATCCGTTCGTAGCCCGTTATCCAGCTCGATTTTTTCGGTTAATGCCCCCTGCCAAGCAACAAAACGGCTAAACACATCCCCGGGGGCGCGTTTTTCAAAAAAGCGCAATGGATTACTCAATAAACGTGAAAAACCCACCCCGCTTTTAATCAACACAAAGTGTTTTACGAAACGCTCGCTTAGTATTCTCACGCCGAGTGCTAACAGTGTTGCAACCACAAAGGCAACAATGAACCAGCCGTAAGGGAAAATGGCATTTTTAGCGTCGGAAAAAGCTTGGTTGATCGCATTGCTCACCATTGCTGGCATTAAAAATAGCGTTAAAGAAACCAAAAAAGCGAATATCATCAACCAATAAACACCACGAATTTCTGAGGTTTCTTTCAGACTCATTGCATGAGGGGCTTTTTTCCCTGTAGTCCCATCATTTCTGTCTTCTGGTGCGAGTGATTCAATTTTTTCCAGCGCAGTATCTGGTTCTAAAATTAATGCGTAACCGCTGATTTCCGCTTTTAATGCAGAGAAAGGTAACCACTGCTGCCCAATTGCAGGGTTCATCACGCACACGTTATTTCCTTTGCGATAAGCAAGCAGTACAAAATGGCTTGCTCCGTAATGTAAAATAGCGGGAAGTGGTAAGCTATTGAGCTCTTGGTGCTCAAATAGCACTGGTGTCGTCGCAACACCGTAATTAGCTAAAATGGACGAAAGGTCAATCAAAGAAGTTCCATGATCCGATGCTGGATACACCTCTCGCAGCGTTTCAAGAGAAACATTGAGACCTTGAGTTTGTGCTAACATCGCAATACATGCTAAGCCACATTCATTGGTTTCTTCTTGAGAAACAAAATTTGGAATAATATTTTTCATTATTATTTAATGGCTAATAAAATAAAGTGAATGGCTATGCCATAAAAGCCAATCATTGGGATAATGACGAACCGCATTTTCAATGATGGCGGGCATTTGAGTTGCAACATCTTTTGCTGCAACAGGCGGATAAACCTTGATTTTTAAACCGTTTTGGTAGTACAGATGATAAAAAACCACCTGTGCCGAAATCGCACTGGATAAACGCACTACACCATTGTGCAGCTTTGCTGCACGGTTAAATAAATGGCACGATAATTTGCTCGACGCCCCTTCTTCTGTTTGAACCGTGTAATCAGGGGTGATATCAGGAAAAACAATTATATTCTTTTGCCCTGTCGCCGCTTCTGTCATCGCAGTCATTAACTGGCTAGCTAATACTTTATTCCCTTGATGAATAGAACAATACGATAAATTCACCTGCCCTAACTCACGTGCCGAGGCGTTATACTTCTGCTGTTCTGCACTCAACGAAACCACCACCGTCGCATTGCCTGGAGTCACCCCCGCGCCAACCATGGTAGCTAAAACATCAGAAACCATATGCAATGGAGCAAGTACAACGGGGTTATTTTGTTGGTGCAAAGGCGCAACGACGCTATCAAGTTCAAGGGTACAAACTCGAACTTGCGCCATGATTTTTTGGTTTTGTCCCCATGTGGCTGCCTCTTCCAAAATGAAGCGTCGAACAGCTATCCAGCTCATATCAATATGCCCTTTCGTTTCCATTAAACTACGAAAGTTTTCCGTGGCGACTTTATTCCGATTACGATATTGACGACCTAATAAGCCGACGCGACATAATAAATTGGAGACAAATAATACCGATGTGATATAGCCTCGGCGCAATAACAACCGTAAAAAGGCAAGTCCACTATGATTAAGTTTTTGATATCCTTTTTTAAACGGCATCAAACAGTTTTTCACTGTAAATACCGTCCAGACAATGCAAAACCGGATCACCGTAACTCCTTATTGCTTTTGTCTAATAACTCAAGCATATAAGCAGTAAAGTCTGCAAAATCACGGTCTTGATAGACGACATAGCGTTTATTGATAATAAATGCAGGTGTTCCAGTAATTTGATAAAACTTGCTAATTTCAAGCATGTTTTTCAGGCGTTCTTGAACCGCTTGGCTCTCACTGGTTTTTAGGTATTGGGTTGAATCAACATTGTGCTGTTTTAACCATTGGTTTAAGACATCTTTATTAGCTAAATCAAGCTTATCATTGATAACTGCGGTATAAAGATCCTGACGGTATTGAGATTCCACCCCCATCTCTTCCAATGTCGCAAAAATAGGCGCATAGGCAGCAAGCCCCATATTATTATCCATGGCTAAATGCACGACTTTAAAGTTGACGTTCTCAGGGAGTGTTTTTTCGAATTGACTGACATTATCATGATTTACGGCACAATAATGGCAACCATAAGAAAGGACTTCTATGATACTGTTATTTTCTTTTATTGGACTCAATAAAACTTGTTCACTATTAAATTCAATAAAAGAAGAGCTTTGTGCATCATCATTTGAGAAAGTGTTAAAAACAAAAATATGATAGAACAAAACCGTCATGAGTGAAGAAGCGATAATAACAAATAGAGTATAAAGTGTAATAGTTATTGGTTTAAAACGAGTATTCATAACAGTTAATTCCATTCCGGTACGAAAAATACATGGGGATAGCTCCCCATGTATCAATTAATAAAAATCAAATTTAATACTATGGAGCTGTTACATCACAGTTTGATGCACCAACAGCTTTTGCTTTGTATGTTTTATTACCGTGCTTATCAGTACAAGTGGTCACTAATTGGCAAGATTTAACACCACCAACAGTGATGCTCTCGTAAGAATTAGTACAAACTTGTTTTGTTCCACCAACTACAGCAGCAGCTTCGATAGCATTTAACTTTTTCATGTTATTTCCTTTAATATAGATTTTAATTAATAAAACGCCCTATTTATTGATAATTAACACCAATAAATCCTTTATATTTTTAATTAACACACGAATTACCGCATGAATAATTAAAAATTCAATCCTTCTAATTTCTCATTATTATCAAATAAAAAAATCGCTTTTTCTTTGACGCTTTTTGTTTTCTCTTTCTCACCTAATTCATTTAAAACAAGGATCCAAGAAAAATAAACATTAAGATCTGGGCAAGAACGCGAATAGTTTTCTGCCCAAGATGAAAATAAATTCAAATAATAAGGGTCTTGTGTCTCGTTATAGCGTAATAAATACCCCATATTGAGATCCAATTTGTAACGGTCATCGATTAAATAGTATTTCCATTCACTATAATCAGGCTCATTCATTGAAAGAAGATACTGCTGTCCTGTTTTTTCTATATATGTTAAATATTGCTGTGTTTGCAAAGTAAAATACAATAACCCCATGGATAACAAACCACCTAACGCAATAATTGTTTTCGAAAAATACCCTACAAACTTATTCAATGAATATTTTTTAGTTGGAACATCGGCACAACGTATTAACAATATCAATACCACACCATGAGGTATGGATAGCCACAATGGAAACTCTGTCATCATATGAAAAACAATTGGTAACGCAATAACTAAAAAAACATAATTGTTATTTTTATTTTTTAATGAAGAATAAAGTAGATGCACACCACCAATAATAACTAACAATATTGCCGCAATACCAACTAACCCACCTTCAACCATCCAACGCAATATCTCATTGTGTGGATGTGAAATAACCTTTTCACTGGTTCCTAGCAAACCACCACCAAAACGCTCTAAAAATACAGATTCAAAACTACCAACCCCAGAACCAAATAAAATATTTTCGCTAAATAAATATAAACTATGTTGCCATAGCACCCATCTAATATGTGATGTTTGTAATTTACTTTCAGAAAAGTCAGAAATATTAAAACTAACTTTTATTCCATAGCCAATAATAAGACCGATAACAATCGCTATTAAAGAGTAAACAATATATTGACGATGATACTTTGCGAAAAAATAAAAAACAATAACAATTAATAATAAATTTAAATATCCAGTTAATGATTGGGACAATGGCAATACCATGCTCATTAAAATGAGACTCACAATGATAATGGCAAACGCATACCGTGTGACAGTTCTCATTAAAATAAACATGCCTATTGCACTGGCAATACCAACACAAATAAAACTAGAAAGAACATTAACTTGTTGGAATACACCATATGGCCTATCCCCTGATATCGGAAAAAAATTAAAAACCTGTGCTATTGAATATAGACTCTCAATAATAGCAGCAAATAATACACTGCAAACAATTATTTTCAATACAGTTTCTGAAATATTTATTTGCAATAAAGCTTGATAAAAAAACAACGCCCCCAATAACCAATACGCAGTCAAGTACGCATTAAGCTGGTAATTTTCTGGCGCAAAAAAACACAAGCCTAATAATAAGACTAACCCAATCGTAATATAATTACTCGACTTAGAATAGTATAAGGTTAAATTTTTAATTTGTGTAATACTAATCATCACAATAAAAAAAGCAATAAAAAAACCACTAATTATATTGAATGGCAATGACAAACCTGTTCCGCCCATATTCGGCAGATAAATATGCAATATAATGCCAAAAAATATAACGACAAAAACTAAAAGTACCCATGGATAACTTTCTTTTTTATTATCTTTAATTTTGATTGCAAACATCATGTTTCATTCGTTATTGATAATTTAATGTATAGTATGCAGTGCTATAAAAATTCCCATAGGTAATCGTTTCGTTAATTCTCGCTTCTGGCTCAGCTTCGACATAAGCCTTGAATTGAATTTCCGTATCATTTTTTGCCAAATTTTGCGCTAATGATGGCGTATTCAATTCTATGGGTGTTTCATTTAAGTTTAATAACCCAATACCGATTCCGCTTGCCTCACTTTGGTCACTAATCGCAAGATGGTCAGGAAGATTTTTATTTTCAATTCCATTAAAAGTCACTGTCACCGATTTAAATATGGTCGTATTACAATTCGTTAAATGGATTGAGAAAATTAAAGGTTTCGACTTACCTTCTTTATAAAGGTCTTTAACCGAAATTTGTTGAAAATCAACAGGGACCTTCTCACTTCCCGGCGCTATCTGACATGGCGTAGCAACAACCATGCCTCTGAATGAATAGCTTCCCATATTACTCGGGATCACACTTGCACTCACCGACCCTGAGATTAGTAAATATAAGCCAATCGACAATAAATATTTATTACGCTTTATCTGATTATTATTTCGCATGATCGGCCTCATTGGAATTCAGCAAGAATTGTCCCGGTACTTGTAAATTCACCTTCTTCCACGCTGCTACCAGGCGCAGCTATTGGCGCAGCCGTTAAGTTCCAAGTGCCTTGGTTATTGATAAAATTAGGCACTTGATAAGCTTGGTTTGGTCTTACCAAGGTTCCGGTCAAATTATCAGTCACCACAATGCCAAGATTTGTGCGTTTCACACCGTTCTTTAACGTACCGAAATAATCAGGGTTAAAATCCGCGCTGCCTGACGCTCCTGGCAACAATGACAGCTTAATATTTAAATCACCTGTCGTAAAACTGCCACCGGTACATTTAACTGGGATCTTAAAGGGCTGAGCATAATTAGTGCCATTTAACTGTTCACTCGTGTTTGCCACATCAAGAAAATTAATATCTATTGGGTTGCCTTCATTAATCGTACACTCATCAGCAACCGTGATAATTCCTGCCCCTAAAACGACTCGAGTTGATGGAATTGGCGCATAAGCTGTACTGCCATTCGCTGGACTGCCTTTTTTAGCAAAAACCTGCACCAGTTCCGCTTGGTTGATGGTAATGCCATTAATAATCGGTTTTTTCAGTCTAAACGTGATTGTTCCACTCGACCCTGTCCGTAGCTCGACACCATAATCACGGCTATTAACACTCGGTGGTCTACACTCTATTGGGTCAGAACCCCCATTCCACATATCCTTCACTGGAACAGTGACTTTCTGACCAACCCTTCCCCCTATTTGAATTTCAACTTTTACATCAAAATATTCATTAAGGTTCAGGTACCCCGGGTTTTGCATTGATGTAGGAATAGTTGACATTAAATCAAATGTCATTCCTGAATCAGGACCGGTATTCCCAACCCCTCCTGGATTCATGTAGCTTTGGCAGTAAATATCAAAGTAAGGCCAGTTACCCACATCAAAATTGAATACCGTTTCTGCATCCTTCTCATTAACGAGTAATTGATTATTCATTCTCGCTTCGAATGTATAAGTTCCCCCGTCCGGTATAGCGGAACCGTGAGGATAACCTAAAGCAGATAACGGCAAGACCCCTATTGTGAGTAAACCAGCCACAATAGTCATATCTTTTAGTTTTTTGTTGTTGGATACAAACATGGTTATAAATACTCCAGTTTTAGCCTAACTAATCCGCTAAAGGTTCCCGCCGAAACAGACCGTGCTGTAGATTCCAATGATGCATTAAGTGTGATGTTATTATCGCCAGGTTTGATCACCCATGAACTTGTTGGCTGGTTGACCATTAGGTTTTGATGTTCTTTACTAGAAATACGCAACCCGGCACCTCGAATATCACCTGTCACTCGCACCAGATCAGGGTTAAAAAAATCCGTATCTCCCGCAATGCTCAATGAAACAGCGCTTTCTCCCGTCAAGTAATAACGCTGCGCATTTTGAGTTGCTTCTCCGGCAGAATTCACAAATGACTTGGATGCTCCGCGTTGGCAATCTTTGAGGCGAATATTAAATGCAACAGGAGTACTTCTATCGCCAATACGATGAAACTCTCTAGCATTGATTTCACCTAAATCGACATACTGCTCTTGTGTTTCTAATTCAAGAACACAAGGCGATGCATAGACGCTCCCTGTAAAATGCACAGTACTATGTACGTCTAGCAATGTTTGGCGGGACAGCTTTTCATCCGCAATTTCTGCAACTGCGGAGAAACTTCCTAGCCCCAATAACACTATCCCTAAGCACCTAATGTTCATATCAATACTCCTAGCGAATCTGTTGCTCTGGTGGTAACGCTTTACACGTATTTCCGCTACAACTGTATTTAAGTTCTGGATGACCACCATAATCATTCACATACATCATGGTGAAACTCTCGCCTGAACTATTGACCTTAATATCGAGATGCGATTTAGGTGCAATCATCACCCCTGGAAAATCAGTTAGTTTTTTTCCACCTTCTGCCACCGGTTTATTATTAAGGCTAATAATGGTCACAAAATAAGGGGTTGGGTTTTCAGCACGCCAATTATTTCCCTGTTTATAAAATATGACTTGGTCTTGCCAAACTGCACTTTTAGACTCAGGAATAATGGCTGTCGGCCGATAAAATAATTTAATGCGCGATTGCATCGCTAACTGTAAAACATTCGGTTTATCGGGTTTTGGCGGAACTTCGCGCACATTTAAATAAAACAGGCTTTCTCGGTCTTGGGGTAACTTATCTATCTCGGCTGTTTTTGAAACACGGGCAACCCCTTTTTGCCCACCATTAATGCGCTGTAATGGTGGCAATACAACTAATGGCGATGTGATTTTTTTCCCATTGGCATCTTCAACCCATGACTGAGCAAGAAAAGGAATACTTGAGCTGGTGTTTGATAAATTAGCACTCGCAGAATTTTCATCGCCTGTAATAATCAGTCGTGTTCTATCCAGTGAAATACCCGCATATGATTGCCCTACGCCAACCATCATAACTAGCAAACCACCTACCCATTTATTTATACGAATCGCCATTTTCTCTACCTTATAGAATACTTTTTCAAACTGTCATTACATTATTGGCAAGGCAGCAAAACTGACATACCCGAATTAATTTTTTCAGGCAGTTGAATTTTACATTGCGCTTTTCCGCCCCAAGATACCGTTAATGTTTCTTTAGGATTTACTGCCATCAAATACGCCAATCCATTTTCCATCAGCATGGCAATGTTAATGCCATCAGCGTTTGTCACATCAGCACCAAATGGAGGTACCGTATCGTTATAACGAATAGTTGCTATGAGCTTTTCACCTTCTGCAACATCAAAGCGCTGATAACCTATTGCGCCTTCTGTTAATGTCGATGTTGCTATCGCCTTATTGGTATCAACGTTATTTTTTAACTTATCGACATCAATACGCGTGTCGAAGCTGTAATAGCTGACAATATCAGGCACAACAGAAATACCGGCCCAGTTAGTTCGTGTTTTTTCATGGTTAAACGGCACGCCACCAACACCGTTGGTATCGACCATAATTCTTGCTGTATCCGTTGTACCGGTACTGTTATGTAATGCAGCTCCATGCTTGGTAGCAGTGAAACCACCGCGCAATGTCCCGTTGATCGATGCCGTTTGTCTTTCTTGATAGCTGACATTAGTATTAACTTCAGCAAGTTGCGTCCGTTTTTGATAATATCCATCAAACCGTACGCGATCATCACTGCTTCGACCGGCTCTAACTCGCCATAAGTTATTCATATCCCTATTGTCACTGTAAGACAGCATGTGGCTGGTCTTACTACCACTATTTTGCAAGTCATATCCCGCCCAACGGCTATCACCAACAGGCACTGAAACCGAAAGTGAAATGCTATCGTCACGTCGACCCCGATAGTCAGAACGGTAGGCCGCAATATTGGTTGAAACACCATTGATGCCCATTAAACGAAATGTTCGACCCACAGATAAGCCATATCTATCTTGAGATGTCTGGTCCCAAAAGGTCTGATGGGTATACGTTAAGAATACTGTTGTTCTCCAATCAGGATCATCAGCCCAAAAAGTTTTATTCCCTGTTACGGTATACATCTCTTTTTGACGGCCAATACCCAGATATTTGTTTTCACGCTCATCTAAATATTGCGACAGTGTTCTAAACTTATCCTGCGAGAAGCGGTAACCCGCAAAAGTAATCGTGCTGTTAAGTTCATCAAATGACTTTGAATAACTCAGGCGATAAGAAGAACCCGTTTGCGTGTTATCACCTGGCATTCGGCTAATGGATTGTGTGACATCCGCAGAAAGTGCCCCAAATACAGATAAATCACGGCCTAATCCAGCAGATATAGCGGTATAATCCCTACCCGCAAAAAGTAGACCACCAATGAGTGACCAGTTATTGCTCAGCCCCCAAGAGAAATCTCCCGTGGCAAACATTGGCCCCTCAGGCTTATGATTAAATCGTGATGGTTTACCGACCGAAGCGTTATAACGCACATAGCCCGGACGCGTTAAATAAGGGATATTTGCCGTATCAACTTGAAAAGTCGATACCTCACCGTCATCACCTTCAACTTTGACATCTAGGGTTCCACGAATTGAACTTTGCAAATCCTGAATACTGAATGGCCCCGCAGGTACCGTCGTTTCATAAACGACACGCCCAGCTTGGGTTACAACAATTTTTGAATTGCTTTTCGCAATACCATTAATCTGTGGTGCGTATCCTCGCAGATTTGGCGGTAACATACGCTCATCACTGGCAAGGTTAAAGCCAGTGAAACGAATCGTGTCAAAAACTTGAGAATTTAAATAAATTTCACCCAGTGTCAGCTTAGCCGCCATGTGGATCAGAGGGCGATATGCATAAAACTGGTTCCAATCGAATTTTCTATCGCCACGCTCGTTATAATTAGCTTGATAATCAGCTCTAAAGCGCCACGCTCCTAAGTTAAACCCGGTTTGGCCATATGCTGACAATGAATGCTTATTCGTATGTGTCGTCAAAGAACGTGAAATTGACCCTGTCAGGTTATAATCAAATATAAGGCCTGAAACCCCTGAATCCCAACGCTCAGGCGGCACCCAACTAGGATCGGAATATTTCATCCATGCTTGTGGAATAGTGATATCCAGTTTGCCTTCATGATTATTAATTTTAACACCTGAAATAGGTAAAATATTTGAACATTCAGGAGATATGGCTTGGATTTTTTTTAACGCATCTTCTTTGAGCGCTAACATTTCAATTTGCTTAGGGGTAAAACAGACTAATGATTTTTCACTATCTTGAGGATCGGTAATATAAGTGACCTTCTGCTGCGACAATGATTGTCCATTAATATAGACATCCAATAAATAAGTTCCTGGAAATACGAAGTTATCTTTAGAGAATCGAGTTAAATCAATATTGTTACGATCACCAACATCTAATACGTCAACATTAAACTCAACAAGATCATTTGCAGACATATTTGGTGAATAGCAAAGTACTGCAATATATATTGCAAATAGTTTTTTTATATTATTTATATTTCCATTTAAAATAATCATTTTAGTTACTCAGTATTCACTCATTAGGCTAGAGATTTAGCTCAATTCTCTTTTATATGTAATTATTATTAGTTTTAGAAATAATCCATTCTAAATCGTAGAACTCCTGCGAAATCACCTGCCTTAATATGCTTTTGATAAGCAACTAAAATTGCAGTAAAATCTAATCTATTACGCCCTTCTAATAATGTGTAATCCGGCATTTTTCTATTAAGTTTAAGTATTTCACCGTGAGAGTCCCTAAATTGAATTCCAAACCCTTCTGAATCACCACTCACTTGTAAAAGTTGATCATCATTAACAGAGGTTCCCATCATGGTTATTTGCGCGCGCGATGCACTACCTTTGTCATTAGAAGGCAACGTACATCCAACAAGTTTTATAGCAAAATTCTTACTCACCAACATATTGACTTCAGGCGTGATTTCTCGGGCACTGATTTCCCCAAAATTAACCCAAAGCTCTCGGCTTTCAGGATCAATCGTGCATGAAGCTTCTATTAATTCACCTTGCATTACAATATCACCAGGGGTGTTATTGCCGGTCATTCCCCAACTTAATAGAGGCCATAACAAACTAGAGCCTAGTGCTATTTTTGCAACCCGAATTATCATGGACAATACCATTTAGTTATTGGTAGATTTTATTAATGCGGAGTATTAAATACTCCGCATATTGATATAAAACCAATTACAAATTATTGGTAATCAATTTTGAAATTGATAGTTGAATCAAAGCTACCTGGAGTCACTGCATTAGATGCATTATCAGATTTTAAATAAGCAACGAATGGAATAGCAGTTTTACCTTCAGTTAGATTAACTGCAGTAGAAGCTTGTCCCCAAACAACATCTTTATTTCCATTGTCTCTTAAACCAATACCAGCACCACTTGCAGTACCTGAAGTGAACGCCGCTAATGTCTTATCATTAGGGTTAATAGTTGATGGTGTGTAAGTTACAGTTGCAGTTTGTGCAACTGTAGTATCACAACCTTGCAGAACGATATCTTTCTTAATATTACCTGCACGCTCACCATTTTTTAAATTAGAAACAGGGATCTGATAAAAGTTTACTTTTACAGGACTTGATTCTTCACTTAAACCACAAGCAGAATTCACTAATTCACCTGAAAATTCGATAGTACCGTTAGTAGGTGTACCCGTATAAGCTGCCATTGCTGCGAACGAAGCAAAGCCTGATGCAAATACAGCACCCATTACAAATTTATTCAATTTCATGATTATTTAATCCTGTATAATACTTGTATAATGTATGTTTCGCCATAAGAGTTGTTAATAACAACTTTAGATAAAAGTAATCATTATTTTAATTAAATTAATGATTACTTTTAATAAAGTTATCATATGAATAGGCTAAATTTATTATATTTACTAATTACACTTCACCAAAAAGATTTGATTTTTTATTGGCCGAATTAACGCCACATTTTTTTAGTGTCTTTATCTAAGATAGCAAAATAATTATTTTCATTTTTTATGGTATACTGTAATCTTTCATTATCGTATCTATCTATTACATGATTAAAAAGGTCTCTCCATGACTTATTGAATATCACTAAAATTGTATCCATCATTTCAAATGTCAGCTTTGTTTTTCCCGTTTCATATCGGGATATCTGCTGTTGGCTAATATTCAACTTTTTTGCCAAATCTTCCCCTGTTAAGTTTTGCTCTTTTCTAATTCCTCTCAAATACTGCCCTATTTCTTTATTTATCTCATTAGAAAAATAAGTCATTTAATTTAACCTTTATATTAAAAATTAATTATAGGCACCATCTGAACCATAGATACCGTCCTAAAATTTTTGATGATTATATGTCTGATTATTTATTTTGTATAATCGATAGGGCAAATTGATTACCATTAAAATCATTTATCGCTCTATTAACATAGGATAAATGTAACAGAAAATAACCACACTGAAATTTATAATATAAATAACAGCATGTTATAGACATAAAACTTCAGCCAATCACCTTTCAAATTACATTTTGATACATTTGAAAATATTAAAACATATCTTTTACTAATCAGATGTATTTTATGGTTAAATTTCAACCATAAAATACAACTTAAAAAAGTAGTATTACTCGAATTTTGAGTTTGTAAATTATTAAATATTTTTTTTAAGATTTATCTTAACTTCATTATTTACAAACACCAACAAATTAATTATAAATAATTGTAAAGTTTATCAACGAAATTATATCTCACAAAAATCATCACCCACATATAATAAATCCCGATATTACCCAAAAATAAGGATATTAATTACACAAATAACGAGTATTTAAAAATTATATATCAATGTATAACTTTAAGCTTTAAAGAAATTCTAATGAAAACTTCTTTTAAATATTTTTATCTATAGAAAGGTGAGAGCCTTGCTAGCCACACTAAGTTTAAGATCAATTCAAAGAGTGACGATTTAACGGTTATCGTAAGAAGGGGTTGAGTAAGGTGGTAAAGTATTATCATAAAACGAAGCATAGATTTGCTTTACACTATATTGTAATGCACACCAAATGCCTAATCCTAGCAAACCGCAGTATTAGGCATTTTATAATACCAAGTAAGAATACAATTTAAGCACGCCAACCTTTATGAAGGTTTTATTCGTTGTGATTGCTGGTTCCACATGCGATACGCAAATGCACTCCCAACGGCGGCTAAATAGATAAATGGTTCAGGTGTTAAGGTTTTTAATGACAGCATATAGTGGCAAAATGCGAGTAAAATCGTTGGGTAAAGCAGCATATGAATTCTTTTCCACCATACGCCCAAATAAAGGCGTATACGGTTGAATGAACTGACCGCCATCAACAATAAACACAACCAAGCTACCGCGCCAATCACTAAATAGAGTCGCGAAAAAATCTCTTCGAAAAATAGCGCTAAATTATTTACACCAATTTCCAGTAATAGATAGCTACTTAAATGCAGCACAGCCCAGAAAAAACACCATAACCCCAGTAATTTTCGCGTTTGAAACAATGCCGTAAATCGCAATAGTTTTGCAGCCAGAGGGATCAATACAATAACGAGGAGCAAACGTAAAGCCGCTATTCCTGTAAAATGTTGGATATCTTTGGCGGGGTCAGCTCCAAGCTGTTGGGTATCGACTAAAAAAATCAGCCATACCAAAGGGAGCAAAGCAAGAAGATGAAAGCTCCCTTTGGTTAATCCAACAATAAACTTATTGTCTTGGGGCATCAATAATCTCTCCGCAAGTCCATTCCTTGATACAAGCTTGCCACTTGTTCACCATATCCATTAAACAACAATGTTGGTTGGCGAGTCACTTGGCCTAAGCCTCCTGCACCAATAAAACGTTCGGTGGCTTGTGACCAACGAGGATGGCTTACATCTGGATTCACATTGGCAAAAAAGCCATATTCGCTCGGTGCTGATAGGTTCCATGTAGTCTCAGGCATGTGCTCAGTAAGGCGAATTTTGACGATAGATTTAATTCCTTTAAAGCCATATTTCCATGGTACGACCAACCGGATCGGTGCTCCGTTTTGGTTGGGTAATGTTTTGCCATAAACGCCAGTCGCCAGCAAAGTCAGTGGGTTCATGGCTTCATCTAAGCGTAGCCCTTCAACATAGGGGTACGATAAGCCACCACCAATATAACGACTTTTTTGTCCTGGCATTTGTTCTGGAGCGTAGCGTGTTTCAAAAGCCACATATTTGGCTTTGCTAGTGGGTTCAACTAAAGCCAATAATTTCGCTAAAGGAAAGCCAACCCATGGAATGACCATCGACCAAGCCTCAACACAGCGCATACGATAAATACGCTCCTCTAAGGGAAACTTAGTGTTTATATCATCTAAATTAAGGGTCAGGGGACGATTTACTTCTCCATCAATCGTTACCGTCCACTCATCCGTCACTAAAGTATGGGCATTCTCGGCAGGATCGGATTTACCCAACCCAAATTCATAAAAATTATTATAACCAATCACTTTATCTTCAGGTGTGAGGGTTAATGATGGCTGAAACTCTTCAGGTTGAATAAATGTCAGCGGTTTTCTTGGCGTCATCGGAGGTGCTGGTGTATCGTCACTGAACCAAGAAAACAGCCCCGCATTGGCCGTCGCCGCAACGGTTAAACCAGCGGCTCCAATGCCTAATGCCTTAAGTAACTGACGGCGTTTCATAAAAAAGAGGGATTCATCCGTGATTTGAGATGCGGGAATTTTAGGTAACTTTTTCATCATGCGCTCCATAGCAAAAGGGAAATGAGATCAGTTATACTGAAAGCGCAGTAAAAATGGCTGACAGTAAGATGACAAATTTGTCATCTTACTTAATTGTAGGAAATTTCAGTGTAATAGTACTGGTTCCTGTATGATGTTCAAAACTCACTGACCCGCCATGTAATTCCACTATCGCTTTCACAATCGCCAACCCTAGCCCAGTTCCTTCTGTGGTTCGAGCATTATCCCCACGCCAAAAACGGGTGAAAATTTCATCACTGTTTTGTAGAAGTTCTCCTTGATTAGTGATTTTAATTTCCCGTTGTTGCGAAAGCGTATTAATTTGGGTAACGACACGGGTGCCCGGGTAAGAATATTTAATCGCATTGGAGACAATATTCACTAAAACTCGGCTGAGTAATACAGGGTCAGCATCAAGCGTCAGGGATGAGGGCTCGCTATACAGTTCAATCTGTTTTTCTTCTGCATAGGCAGAAAAGAGTTCATAGACATCGTTAACTAACGTATATAAAGAAAGGTTTTCTCGATTTAAGGTAATATTTTTATTTTCAGCACGGGCAATAAACAAAGTACTTTGGATCATTTGTGACAGTTTATCGAGCTCTTCAATATTACTGACTATCATCCCTTCATATTCGCTAACACTACGCGAGCGCTGGAGTGTAATTTCATTTTGTACCCGAATCGCATTAATTGGGGTTCTCAGTTCATGCGCCAAGTCATCGGCAAATTGAGTAAGTTTGACAAAATCATGCTTTAAGCGCTGACGCATCGTGTTCATCGATTCGCCCAGCTCTTTCAATTCCTGTGGTAGCTGGTCAATATCGATTGGGTCATTTAACGCATGAACGTCTGTTTTGACCGTTATCTGGCTCAATGCTTGAATGTCGGATAACCCTTTTTTCAACAGCCATAAGCTGAGCAGCCCCATCAACAAAATTGAGAGGACAGAAATCACTACGCTTTGGGTGAGATATTGAGTCAACACGCCACTACGGTCGACAGATACTTTACCAAGTACCACATGGAGCGGCCCTTTTGGGGAATTCATCGAGAAATAAACCGCAGAAATAGGGATACCTTGAGCGGTTTGCCAATGGTTGATGGCATTAATATTTAGCTGTTCAAGTTTGACTAACTGAAGAGGTTGAGAACCCAGTAATTCGCGATTGGTGGTGACCAATATGTGCCCTGCCGCATCAGAAATTTGGATTAAGTCTTGTCGCATATCCATCATGCTTTGAAAATACATGGGGAGTGTTTTGATATCAATGCCACCAGCAATGAGTTTAGCAAGTTGCTCCGCGCGGTTAACCAGTAAGTTATTATCTTGTTCAGATAATTCATTTTTGAGTGAATGATACAAAACCCATGTCACCACTCCGGCATTAGCAATCATAAGAATGATAAACAAAGAAATAAGTTTAAAACGAAGTGACTTCTTTTTCATTCTATCGGCCTATTTAAGCGGTATCCCATCCCACGAATAGTTTCAATGAGTTTAACGTCAAATTCATCATCGATTTTTTTTCTCAATCGACGGATTGCCACATCAATAATATTCGTGTCACTTTCAAAATCGATCCCCCAAACTTCGCTAGCAATTAAGGTTCTAGGTAAAATTTCATCACAATGTAGAACAAAGAACAGTAATAAGGAAAACTCTTGCCGAGTTAAGATGATTTTCTTTCCAGCCCGCTCAACATCATGGCGAGTTAAGTCGATTTTTAAATCCGCAATAACCATGGTGGTTGAGACTGGCTGGTTAACTTTTAATTGGTTTTTAACCCGAGCTAATAATTCAGAAAATGAAAACGGCTTAACGAGATAATCATTAGCACCCAGCTCTAAGCCTTTAATTCTGTCATCAACGGCATCCCGTGCAGTGAGGCAGATAACAGGAATATTTTTTGCTGTGCGTAAGATTTTTAAAATCTCCCAGCCATTCATACCGGGCAGCATGATGTCGAGGATCACCAACTGATAACTGTTTTCTAAAGCAAAATAGAGACCGTCGCGACCATCATCAGCCACATCCACAAGAAAACCTGCTTCTTCTAACCCATTTTTGACCCACCCTTGGGTTTTTAGGTGATCTTCAATTAATAGTATTCTCATGAGAACCTAACAGTGACTTTATTTGACTTAATTTCATTTCATCTTAAAGAAATTTTCAATTTAAAGATATGGGTAGGAATTTAACCATAAAATACTCAGAGAAAACATGACACTAGCTCCTTAAAAATAACTCGTAGAATGATTAATAGCTCGGTACGAAAAATGGAAATTAGCTGCTTTCATCGACGAGTAAGTATTGTTTTACAAGTAAATAATCTCTTTTCTCTCACATTTATAAAGCAGAATAAAAACTGCTTAATAAAATATAAAATTTTAGTTAATTAATCTTTGATTACTGACCTGACGGATAATAAATAATTTTTTATTTCACCTATAGAATAAAAGCATTATATTTATCTAAAAAAATTAATATGTTAGGCCGATTAATTTAGATATGATTGACCTTTTTTGACTAAATGGGGAAACGTTCATGTCCACTCGTAAGTATTTAACTCAACAGGAAATATCTCGACTTTTAGCTGCTTGTCATTTGTCGCGACATCCCGAACGTAATTCTTGCTTAATTTATATGTGCTTTATACATGGTCTAAGGGCAAGCGAGGCCCTATCACTAAAATTATCTGATCTTAACTTAGAAAGTAATGAGCTTTATGTACATCGTTTAAAGAATGGTTTTTCAGTTAATCACCCACTGATTGATGAAGAGATCCCACTCATTAAAGCTTGGCTAAAAACTAGAAATACATGGAAAGGGAAAGAAAGTCAGTGGTTATTTTTATCTGAAAGAGGGACTGCGATGACTCGTCAGCGCTTTTATCAACTTTTTTCACGACTTGGTGAGCTAGCTGAGCTAACCCTAGGTATTCATCCCCATATGTTACGACATGCATGTGGTTATGCATTAGCGGATAGAGGCGCCGATACACGTCTAATTCAGGATTATTTGGGACACACAAATATACAACATACCGTACGATACACAGCAAGTAACCCAGCAAGATTTCGGGGAGTATGGTGAGATAAAGGCGTTAAAAGAGTTGTCAAAATGCACCAAATTGACAAACGTAATGAATTAGGTGCATCTTAAGTTAAATGAAAATACACGTCAAATACGTAGCGTGTAAATAACGCTATGTATATATTACTAAAAATAAGCACATTCCATTATTAAAAGATCATTGAATTTATTAATTTTTTCACACGTTAAAACTCTCCGTAACATCTCAAACTTACACATTGTAATATTCTGAAATGTTTTATTTGGAATAATCTTCCGATAGCTTTAAAAATAAAATATAAAATATAAGTTAATAAGTAATTAACGAAATATTTAACTAACAATATACAACTATTGTCAATTTGGTGCATTTTGACAACAGTTAAATTAATAAATCATTCAGTTTCATGAGGAGGATTTTATGCAATCTAACTTATCTCCTAAAGAAATTGTTGGGAGCAATATACATAAAGCTCGCCGAGCTAAAGGGCTAAGTGGTTCTGAGCTAGCTGACTTACTTTTATGCTCACAGCAGCATGTTTCACGTATTGAGCGCGGCGTTATTCGACTACACCTAGAGCAAATTAAGCAAATTGCGAACTCACTTGATATTGATATTAATTGTTTATTAGATGGCGTTGGATTTCAAAATAACTCAGTAAATTATATCCATAATATGGAATGTTATTTTAAAGCTGAAGGATGGTTTTCAGGATCTAGTCAATTTATGAAATAGGCTTAACCTTATGTCAGAAAATATAATAAAACCAACATTTAATATTATTGTAGGAAAGAAAATAAAAAGATATAGAAAAGAAATGAAATTAACTACTGAGGAGTTAGGGAGATATATCGGCGTAAGTCAACAGCAAATTTCCCGTTATGAATCAGGAATTAATCATATTAATATTGATTTTCTTTCTCAATTATCTGAGTTATTTAAAGTACCAATTCAATTTTTTTTAATAGAAGACTAAATATATTTTTTAATTATTAAAATTTAATTTTTAGTATTTGATTTTTTTAAATCAAATACTAGTGCTTTGTTTTTTCCAGTTCATTGCAAATAGAGTGTCTGCAATGAGCAATGAAAATTGACACTCATTCTTTATTTAACAAAAAACATAGGACTTTATATTCATGAAAATGAAATCTATTGCAATGGCAACTTTTATGGCTCTGGGTTTAGCTTCTGCAGCAAATGCTGCTGATCAAGGCCACGGTAAAGTAACGTTCAAAGGCGCTATTATCGATGCTCCATGCTCAATCTCTCCTAGCTCAATCGACCAAACAGTTGAATTAGGCCAAATTTCTAACATGGCATTAGTTGATGGCGGTAAATCAACTCCACGTCCATTCGAAATCACTTTAGAGAACTGTGATATCACTAAACTGACTAAAGGTGTTCAATTAACCTTTAGTGGTGCTGCTGCATCTTTCGACAATACCAATAAAACACTGGGTATTGTTGGTACTGGTGCTGGCGCTGGTGTTCAGATCACTAATGGTAGCGGCAATGTGGTGACTTTAGGAACAGCTGCACCATTCCAACAAGTTCAAAATGGTAACAACACACTGAATTTCGCTGCTTACTTAAAAGGTAATGGTGGCGATATCGACACTATCACTGCCGGTGACTTTAGCTCAGTAGCGGATTTCACTCTGTCTTACGAGTAATTCATCTTGAGCCAACAAATTAATTTGTTGGCTCATTCCGACTGAATTGGGTGTAAGAGAGGGAGCAATGAATAATTCGATAACCAGTGGAGTGTTTTCATTGATCTTAAGTATAGGCACGTTGCCTGCGGTATCAACTGCACATGCTCAAGGCTCAGTGAGTATGAATGGAAGCATTATTGAAACAGCATGTGCAATTGATGTCGGCAGCCGTGATCAAACTATTGATATGGGAAGTATTGCGCTGACTCAAATTCGCCGTGATGGGCAAGGACCTGCTCGCCCTTTTGTTATCCGATTAGTGAATTGTGTTCTTGAACGCCAAAATCCTGACAAACCGAATTGGCAATATTTTCGCGTAACATTCGATGGCTCCCATGATAGGGGGTTATTTGGTGTAAACGGACAAGCTCAAGGTGTTGGATTACAAATTCAACGTGAGGGAGATGGTGAAATTGCCATACCAGGCCAAGGAATGTCAATGAGCGCACTAACAGCTGGAACAAAAGATCTCACCTATCGGCTACGGTTGGTGGCGAATAACCGCCCATTGGCATCAGGTCAATACTACAGTCAATTACGTTTCAAACTGGATTATGAATAGTCGGTTCCTCTAAGAAATGAAGATCTCCTTTGTAGGACGAGCTTCGTGAGCGAAATGACATTACGGATAAAAGAACGCAAAAGAAGGTCGAGATGATGACCCTGAATTTCATTCACACGCCTGTGTTACGGATAACTCGGCCTTGCAGATTAGGGCTTTTAGTCGCGTTGGCTATTAGCTTTGGTGGTCACGCATCCGATATTACATTTAATATGGATATGCTAGACGTCAATGATCGTAACAACATTGATTTAAGCCAATTTGCGCGTCCAGGCTATCTCATGCCTGGTGAATACAGTTTTACGGTTTTCTTAAACAAGCAAAGCATGCCGGAAGAAACTGTCTTTTACTATGCGCCTGAAGGTGAGTCGGATGAAAGCCTCCCTTGCCTGAACCCTGCTTTAGTTGAAAAATTCGGTATCAAGCCTGAATTGATGTCGACATTGAAGTGGTGGCACGAAGGACAGTGTCTATCACTTGAAAGTTTACCCGGAACTGAGGTTAAAGCCGACCTTGCGACTTCGGCTATGTATATTAGTTTGCCGCAAGCCTACCTCGAATATACCGCTGAAAATTGGGATCCTCCCGCACGCTGGGAAGAAGGGTTACCCGGCGCATTGTTTGATTACAACCTAAATGCACAAGTGGGCCAGCAAACCCGCTCTGGACAACAAACCAACTACAGTACCAGCGGTAATGGGGTTGCTGGTGTTAACTTGGGTGCTTGGCGTGTTCGCGCTGACTGGCAAATGCGTATTGATAAGCAGCAAGGACAAAGCACGACCACATCACTAGATTGGACTCGTTATTATGTCTACCGAGCAATCAAATCATTAGGTGCAAAACTCACTTTAGGTGAGGATTATTTAACCTCTGATATTTTTGATAGTTTCAGATTTACAGGGCTTAGCCTGGTTACCGATACCAATATGCTTCCACCCAATCTACGTGGATACGCACCAGAAATTACTGGGGTCGCAAAAAGTAATGCGACAGTTATTGTGAGCCAGCAAGGACGAATTATTTATCAAACTCAAGTCGCTGCGGGTCCATTTCGTATCCAAGACTTGAATGATGCATTAGCTGGGCAAATCGATGTTGAAGTTAAAGAACAAGACGGCTCAACACAGAATTTCACTGTCAATACTGCAAGTGTTCCGTATTTAACACGTCCGGGACAACTGCGTTACAAATTAGCCGCTGGGCGCCCAACAAATTGGCGCCATCATGTTAGTGGCGATACCTTCGCAAGTGGCGAGTTCTCTTGGGGAGTTAACAACGGCTGGTCACTGTATGGGGGTGGAATTGGTGCGGAAAACTATGCATCCGCGGCTATAGGGATTGGTCGTGACTTAATGGTATTCGGTGCATTGTCATTCGATATCACTCATGCTCGGGCGCATCTAACCAACTTAAGTGATATTGGCAACAAAACGTATCGTGGGAGCTCATATCGTTTAAGTTACTCTAAACGTTTTGATACCTATAACAGCCAAGTGACATTTGCAGGATATCGATTCTCTGAGCAAGGTTTTATGAGTATGTCTGAGTATTTGGATGCGCAGGAAACAGGTGCTCGCCAATACAACAGCAAAGAAATGTATACCATCTCTTATAACCAACAATTTTCAGAGTTAGGACTAAGTGCGTTCATTAACTATTACCATCAAACCTATTGGGATCAACCTGATAACGACCGCTATAGTATTTCGTTAGCGCGCTACTTTGATATTGGTAAATGGAAGAATCTTAGCCTCAACTTGACGGCCTATCGAAATCGTTATCGTGAAAGTAATGATGATGGCGTATATGCGTCACTCACCGTGCCTTGGGGTGAAAAAAGCTCCGTTAGTTATAACAGTAGTTGGGATAAAAATGATAACTCACAACGTGTGAGTTACTACAGCACCATCGATGAGAGAAATAACTATCAGCTAAGTACCGGATGGGCGCGTTCAGGTGCGCTCGTGAGTGGCTATTACACTCATCAGGGGGACTTAGCACAGCTCAACGCAAACGCAACGTACCAACAAGACCGTTATCGGTCTGCGGGGTTCTCTTTGCAAGGTGGTTTCACCGCAACAGAGAAAGGTGCCGTACTGCATCGTGGTAGTCAAATTGGCGGTACTCGCATATTTGTTGATACCGATGGTGTACCTAATATTCCACTACGTGGTTACGGCTCTATTGTGCGTACCAACCGCTTTGGACAAGCCGTTATTAGTGACGTGAATAGCTATTACCGTAACCAAATTAGCGTTGATTTGAATGCATTACCAGATGAAGCGCAAGTGTCTCAATCTATAAAGCAAGGCACTTTAACAGAAGGGGCAATTGGCTACCGTCAATTTGATGTTGTCGCAGGAAACAGTGCGATGGCGTTGTTAAGGCTATCGGACAATAGCACACCACCTTTCGGAGCAATAGTCTTAAACGGTCGTGGTCAGCAAGTCGGTATGGTGGGTGATGATGGAAATACCTATCTTACTGGTTTAAATGCAAAAGATACCTTGCAAGTTCGTTGGGATGACCAAGTGCAGTGTGAAATCACACTCCCTAATACCTTGCCAGAAGATGAATATTTACAGGCAAGCTGGTTACTACCATGCCACAAACCGGGAGCAAAAGCCGCATCGCCAGCGACCATAAAGACACAATCAGCGAGTCGTGCATTAGAAGCAATGCCGAAAGCAGCAGAACTTGTTGTGCCTGCAGTTGAAAGAACGGCGCCAAAGGAACCAAGTCGCTGGTTACAAAAATAATAAAAATGGTGGTACGCAAAGAGCGATGAGTGCTCCTTAACCATAGAAGATAACAATATGATGAATAACATGATGAAAAACAAATTGATGAACAAAAAAAATGCCCATAGAGCAGTATTCGCATTGGCTGGCGTTGTGTTGACTTCAACAACGCTATCTTCTGCTCAAGCGGCAGTTGCATTAGATAGAACTCGAGCGATTATTACGGGAGACGAAAAATCGATCAGTTTAAATATCAGCAATGAAAACAAACAATTACCTTATCTCGCTCAAGGTTGGGTGGAAAATGAGAAAGGTGAAAAAATAAGCGATCCATTTACGGTATTGCCACCGGTGCAACGTGTTGAGCCAGGGGCAAAAAGCCAAATCAAAATCCAAGCACTGCCAAGTGCAGCGGCACTGCCGCAAGACAGAGAATCCGTGTATTACTTTAATTTGCGTGAGATCCCACCAAAAAGTGATAAGCCCAATACACTGCAACTGGCGTTACAGACACGTATCAAATTGTTTTATCGACCGAAAGCAATCATTCCGACACGTGAGCAAATGGATAACCCATGGCAGGAAAAAGTGACTCTTACTCGCCAAGGTAACCAGTATACGATTAATAACCCAACTGCCTATTACGTTTCTTTTGTCGATGCTGTTCCCAACAAAAATGGACAAACGGTCGCAGGGTTTGAGCCAGTGATGGTGGCACCAAAAAGCAGCAAAGCACTGAACGTCAGTGCAGACGCATTAGGTAATAAACCTGTGCTGACCTATATCAATGATTACGGTGGTCGTCCAACACTGTCGTTTACATGTCAGGGAAATAGCTGCCATGTGGTACCTGAAAAAAAATAGACTGATTTGAAATGTGCGATGAGATAGCAGGAGAATATCATGGCAAACACAAGCAGGATGCTCCGTTATGTGGGCTTAGGAAGTTTAGCGCTGAATTTATTCAGTAACATGGCGATGGGAACAGCTCTAAATAAAGTTGATAACTGGGATGTAGATGGTTCACATGGCACGCTATATGTCCATGGGGCCTTGACGGAAAGTGCTTGTCGTTTAGCAATGTCATCAGCATATCAAACTATTAATTTAGGTACTGTGGGAACCGGACAGCTTCAGCATGTCGGGCAAACAGGTAATCCTGTTGCGATTGAGCTACGTTTAGAAGATTGTCTAAGTGGTGAAAGCCGCAGCCGCACTGCACAGGGGAATCTTTTGTGGAGCCAACAAATGCCTTCAATGAAGATCCGCTTTTTGGCTCCTATAGATACTCAAGACCCGCGCTTGGCAGCTGTTATCGGTGTTCAGGGGATTGGCCTGCAATTAAGTGATGCAGCGCGTTCACCAATTAACTTAGGTGAGTACAGTACACCACAGTTGGTTTCACCTGGACAAAACCAATTAACTTACTATGTAACGCCGGTACGTACCTCCGCTCAACTAAATGCTGGAGCTTATCAGGCGTTAATTAGATTTCAGGTAAGTTATGAATAGGAGCATGGAGATGAGAGGAACTTATTTTCTTACGATATGCTTTAAAGCGCTTGTCCTCGCTGGGGTAATTCTCTTTGGTGCTCTGATTTCACTCAGTTTTTCTTACAATGCTATCGCTGCAAACCTAAGCACTAATATCCAAATCCGCGTGACGGTATATGGTGAGCCGGAATGTACCCTTGGCGGTGCAACAACGACTTCGGTAGATTTTGGCGATATACATCAGGCAAAGATTGATGGTGCTTATGGGCGCTCACCTATTAATTACAACTTGATATGTAATGGCTTATATAAGAATACATTAAAGATGACGCTGAAATGGACTGATAGGCAAATTAATGGTGAGTCATCCGTGACAACCAATCTCCCGAATTTAGGTATTGCCATTTACCGTGATGGAACCCGCCTTAGTAATGGTGCGACATTCAATTTTAATTATGGAAGTTCGCCTGCTTTGTATGCCGTCCCCGTTAAGCCTACAGGAGTAAACTTAACATCAGGTGGGGATTTTACGGGCAATCTTACGATGGTATTGGATTACCAATAGGATGATATCAATGAAATTATTCCGTTATCTTCTCTCGGTCTGCATGATGCTTAGCCTGTTTAGCCAAAGCCAAGCAGCAACACTTGGTATCCAGCTAAAAGGTCGATTATTGGTAACACCGCCCGAGTGCATTTTGAATAACAACCAACAAGAAACTATACATTTTGGCGATATATTGCTTCCGCGTATTGATGGAGTTCAATACAAGCGTACTGTACCGATGAGACTCAGCTGCACAAATCTAGCGAAAAACGCTATAAAGCTCACGCTTGTCGGCGATGGAACATCATTTAATAGCAATGGCGCATTAAAAACGAGTAACCCAAAACTCGGGCTTTCCTTTTATGTGAACAATGCTAAGCAAGTTATTAACCAGCCTTTCAATGTGTTATATACAGCGCTGCCAACCTTGGAGGTTGCTCCAGTAAAAAACAGTAATGCCAATTTTACCAATACCGATGGCGGATTTTTTACAGCGCTGGCAACACTGAAAATTGAGTATCAGTGAGAATGATTATGTGGAATAACAATCAAATTAAGCATTGGATGGCAGGATTTATAATGGTGATGTCCATATCTTCAGCGCAAGCAAATTGGGCATTTGATGGTACGTTAATTATTCCTCCTGTTTGCCAATTAAGCCATGACGACCCGATAAAGGTTTCATTCGGTAAAGTCGGTGTACGAAAAATCAATGGTACCGCCTTCAAGCAATCTATTCCTTTTCAATTAGATTGTGTTGGCGATATGACACAACCGTGGGATATCAGCTTGATATTCGGAGGAACACCTGCGGGAAGTGGATTTGATAATGCGACATTAAGAACGGTGACACCGTTGAATAATGGCAAATTAGGCATTCAAATTCAGAAAAATGGCCAACCTCAACCATTGAATGAACCCTTTTTGATTAATGCGGCTTCACTACCATCCCTTTCAGCGGTTCCTGTCATGCGCTCAGGAAGCGAACTCGTAGGGGATAATTTTACTGCATCAGGCACGTTAACCATTATTTTTGAATAGGAGGCGGCAGTCATAACTATGAATATTAAACGTAATATGAGCTTTGCCTTTGGCTTATGGTTTTTGGGTGCCACTGCCGCTTTTTCTGCAAATGTGGAATTTGATGGCACGCTAATTGAAGATGCTTGTGACGTTTATCCTGGCGACGAATCGATTGAATTAGATTTCGGAACGATCGTGGATAAATACCTGTATCTGAATACTCAAACAAATAGCCAACCTTTTACCATTCGCTTAATCAATTGCGATTTAGCGTTAGGCCATGAAGTGAAAGTCACATTTATGGGCGCAGAAAGTTTGGCTTTACCTGGTTTATTAGCGTTAGATGCTGGAAGCCAAGCAACAGGTGTGGCGGTTGGTATTGAAAGTATTTCCGGTACAGCAATCAAAATTAATAGTGGCAGTTATACCCAAGGGTTGTATACCGGAAATAATAATGACCTACGATTTCAAGCGTATGTGAGAGCTGAGCCAGTTGCATTACAAAATAAATCAATTGTGCTCGGTTCATGGGCTGCGAGTGCCACGTTCAAATTAGATTATGAGTAAATCATTATGTATGCGAAAAAAGCAAAAATATACGGAATGTTAAATACAAGCCGTTTGAGTATTTTATTATTAATCATCGCATTAGCGTCTCTATTTCCTTCTCGCCCTGCCAATGCGATTGCGTATGTAATGCCTGTGAGTATGACCTCTGGAGCTTGGCCTCGTGTTGAGATGGACATTCTTTCTTGGAGTGAAGCAAGTGGTGTTACTAACCCTTGTTATGGATCAACCGAGTGCTGGGTAGGCCCTGATGTTCTGTATGCATCTGGTGCGCCATCGTTGAGTGGATCTTGCTTAGATTATGGTAACTGCATTCGAATTAACCAGTATCGAACAGCGGAAGAAGTCGCAGCGGCTTTTCGTAGTGCAAAAGGAATTCCTTATCGTGCATCGTTTGTCATTGATAGCCCAAATGCGACTTGTATTGGATTATTCTATGTTAACCATAAACCAACCCCGGGAGTTAGGAATGCAATCCAGTGGCCAGGTAGCGTCTGTGGTAAAATTCCACCTACAAATCAAACATGTAGTATTTCTTTGCCTGCTTTTGTTAATCACGGGGCGCTCAGTAACACGAGTTTAAATGGTAAAACAAACTCAGTTTCTGGCAATATCACTTGTACACAGGCGACAAATATCAATTTATTTGCTCGTTCAACCACGGGTGAGCGTTATGTATATTTAAATTCGACTTCTAACTTTTATTCAAATCCATTAATTAATAATCAAAATGGCTGGAATGGCGCGAACATGAACATTTCTGGGAATAATGCGGCGAATTCATTTACATTCACTTCTGAATTACATGCATCAGGAACGGTAACACCTGGGTATTACACTGGAAATGCAGTCGTCATTATTGCATTTAATTAGTTAATCAAAACCTTCTAACCCAATTCACTGACTTGATAGTTGAGTAGCGTATTTTTTAATAAAATACGCTACTTTTATGAATATTAATTAGTTTTGCTTTTCATATCTAGGCACTGATATTTCTTTCAGTGCCTGATTTATCAACCTTATTACTAATAATCCAATCAACGGTTACTGCGACAAAAATATTCACATACCCATACTATCATTGATGATAGTTTTTGATAAAAGGATGAATAATAGCCCTCCAATCAATAAAAAAATCCCTTAAACCGAAGAGTAACGAAAAGTTTAAGGGATAAATGCGCGAGTCTAATTAGAAGTATAAGAAGTAGAAAGTTACAACAAGGTTAACTATTGCGGCAACTGCCATTGGGATTGCCGTCCGTTTTACTATTTGAAACGGTGAAACCCCTGCAATCCCTGCAATTGCAACAATTGCTGCAGTGATAGGTGAAACTGTACGTCCAAAGCTTGTCATGATCTGCATTGGTAAAATGAGCGTCACCACATCCACTTTGAGAAAAGCAGCAATTTTCGGTGTCAATGCAGCAAAAGAGAAGAATGCTGCATTCCCTGAGCCCATTAGGAACGCCGCAAGTGCAAGGATGGCGCTCATAACAATAATCATCGCCCCGATACCAAAGCCAGCATCTTGAGCAGCACTAATTAACGTATCCACCGCTCCACTTTTGAGTAATCCATTTGCGAAAAACTCCCCTGAAACAATCAAAGAAACCACTAAAACAAACTGTTTCCCCATGCCTTCAAAGAACAACATAAAGCTGTCCATGACGGCTTTCGCATCACGTAAACGGACGTATTCAAAAATCAGTGCAATGACAGTGCTGATGATCATCGCAGTGGTGACTTCCAACTTAATGTATGGATGTAATAATGGGCTAAATCCGATAATTAAGATCAATGGAATAACTGGTAACAACGCATAAGACAATGGAACTTTATTACCGCTATCTTCTTTAATAGAATCAATTTTGCTCAAGTCAAAAACAAACCCCTCACGCTTATCCCACCAACGCTGGATAAAGAAATGGGTGATTGCCACTGCGATAATAATAGGGATAGTTACGGGTAATTGATACTGAACAAAGTAAACGGCGGGTTCAATATCTGCTGTTTTCGCTGCCATAATGACATTACCGGAACCGGGTCCATGGTCAATAAATTGGCAACAACCGATAACTGCTAAAGCAGAAAGCGGGCTGATACCTGAACGAATTAATATTGGGTACATAGTCACCATTAGTAGCATCCCCAACCCGGCATGGCTTGGAATGAAAATAACGAGAATTTGCGTTACTAAAAATGAAATCACTAATAACAAATAAGGTGATTTAATAGTCTTTAGTGGCTTTTCAAAAATGGCAAATAATGCGCGACTTGCCCCCACATGCTCCATATAACGGGAGAATCCAGCAATCGCCATTAATGTTAACCCTAGACCTGCTAATCTAGAACTCATGATATCAGTAAAAATTTGGAAGATATCAAAGTACTTAAAATGCGTAGTTTTGTTTTCTGGTAACAATGAATTAAGATCTAAAGATGCGGTTAGGAGCAGCAAAAGCAAGCCCCCTAGCAACAAGACTGGCTGAGGCTTATAACCTCGAGCCAGCAGGTAAACAACCAGCGCTGTAACTAGCGCGGCAATGATTAAACCTGTCATAGAAGAATTCCCCAGTATTGGTGCAGCTTTATTGTTATTGGTTTAATGTTGAAAATGCTTGTGTAATATCGGATATCAAATCATCCACAGACTCCAAGCCAATATGTAAACGAACAAAAGGCCCGTGGCCTTCACGCCAATCTGATGCTGTTCTTGCACCGACTACGTTAGCGGGTAGTGCGAGGCTTTCGAACCCACCCCACGATGCACCGATACCAAACAGGGCTAAAGCATCAATAAAGTTTTCTGTTTGCTTCGCGGTATATTGTTTTTTGAATTCAATGGTTAATAAACCGTTACTACCTTTGCAGTCACGCTTCCATAGATCATGTCGCGGATGAGATGGTAATTCAGGGAACCAGACTTTTTCCACTTCAGGACGCGTTTCCAGCCATTGTGAAATCGCTAACGCGGCTTTGCCATGCGCAGCTAATCGCTGCCCTAAAGTCCGCATTCCTCGTAAAACTAAAGCTGCATCATCGGGGCTACTGGCTTGACCTAAAGCTTCTGGCAAGGCACCAATTTGTTTCCAAGCTTTTTCTGTCGCGACCATAATTCCCATCATCACATCAGAATGCCCGCAGAGGTATTTTGTTGCTGCAATTACAGAAACATCCGCGCCTAATTCTAGTGGGTTATAAAGCCATGCTGAGCTCCAAGTATTATCAACGCCGACAGGGATATCTCGTTCATGTGCGATGCGGCATATTTCGGGTAAATCCAACATTTCATAAAGTAATGAACCTGGGGACTCAACAAAAATAAGCTGTGTATTACTCTGAATTTTTTGTTCAAAATCTGAGCCATCTGTTTTAAAGAAGCTATAGGCAATATTGTTTGGTTTTAAAAAAGCATCGGCAATTTTGCGCACAGGCTCATAAACCGAATCCACAAACAATACATGCCCACCACTATGTACATAGCCCATAATAGTGACGGCAATCGCGGCTAGACCTGTAGGAAATAACTGTGCTCTATAACCTCCTTCTAATTCAGTCACCAAGCTTTCAAGTGCAAATGCTGTTTCTGTACCTCGCGCACCGTAACTTAAAACACGTTCCGTTGCGCGGCGATCGCGAACATCACGCCAGCTTTTAATTGAATCAAAAACAATAGTGCTCGCTCGCATTACTGGTGGATTGATTGGTCCTGATGTTGTAATAGTTTGTCGTCCACTATGTATCAATTTTGTATATTTATTTAATGTCATTATTTATTTCTCCAAATATAGGAATAGATCCCCTGATAATTAAAAGGAAGATTATTTATTTTTAATAATTTTTAATTCATATTATGTATATCAAATTACTTTTCTTTTAAAACATGTCTTATTTAAAAAGATGATCTTCATCATACAAATGAGCATTAATTAAATTAATGAAAACTTAAGAGAAAATTAAGAATTAAAATCGATAGATAATAAACAATAAATAAAAATACAACACATTGATTTTAATGAAATTATAAACACATAAGAAAGCCTTTAATTAACATTAATCTTATTAAGGTGTTTATTTTTATTATTTGTTGCATAAATAAAGAAACTCTCTAACAAATAATTGCTTTTTAATTTTCAATATTATTCTTACACAGGGGAATATTATGGGTACTAGTGTTTTTGATTCGGTATTATTAAAGAACTTATGGTCTACAGAAGAAATGCGAGCTATTTTTTCTGATAAAGTCAGAATGCAAAATTGGCTTGATTACGAAGCAGCATTAGCAATTGAACAAGCTGAATTAGGCTTGATTCCAAAGCAAGCTGCGAAGATCATTGCTGATACAGCAAAACTGGAAAAATTAGATATGGATTTCATCTTAGAGCAAGTGCGTTTAACTCGTCACCCACTTGTTCCAACCATCCGTGGTTTAGAACATGCTTGTCCTGAACATTTTGGTGAATACGTCCACTTTGGCCCCACGACACAAGATGTTATGGACACAGGCTTAGTGCTTCAACTTAAAGAGGCTCATAACGTTTTTTTACGTGATATCAAAATATTAGGGCGTTCTTTATTATCGTTAAGCGAAAAGCATCGCAATACACCAATGGCAGGACGAACCTTAGCCTTACAAGCCTTACCGATTACCTTTGGACACAAAACTGCAATTTGGTTAACGGAATTAGCACGCCATTATCAACGATTAAAAGAAATCGAACCTCGCTTATTCGTTGGTAGCGTTGTTGGCGCTGTTGGAACTAAGGCCTCATTGAGCGACAAAGCAGATGAGCTTGAAGTTCGTGTATTAAATCGGCTCGGTTTAGGCACCCCTGAAATCTCTTGGCAACCCGCTCGCGACCGATTTAGTGAATATGGCATGCTGATTGGTTTAATTAGCGGCACGTTAGGAAAAATTGCCAATGAAATTTTATTATTAGCTCACAATGAAATTGATGAACTTTCAGAGCCTTTTAGTAAAGGTCAAGTTGGCTCCTCAACGATGCCACACAAGCGTAATCCTGCCATTGTCGAAAATGCGGCATGTGTCAGTAATACATTGAAAGCTAATCTTTCAGTGCTTACCGACATGATGAAACACCAACACGAAAGAGATGGTGCGATTTGGAAGATGGAATGGAAAGTGATGCCAGAAATGTGCCTGATGCTTTCGGTGATCTTCGATAACATGAAAACGGTATTAGGGGGATTAAACGTGCATGTCGATAAGATGCGCCAAAATTTAGATATTTTAGGTGGATTTATGCTCGCTGAGCGCGTCATGTTTGCTTTATCAGACAAAGCGGGTAAACAAACTGCCCATGAAATTGTTTATGAAGCTTCTATGTCTGGCCAAGAAGAAGGCATCACTTTTATTGAGGCCATTAACCGTGACACGCGCATTCGTGACCATATAACGCAAGAAGAACTTGATGCCCTATTAGATCCAACGACCTATGTGGGAAATGCTCCTGAACAAGTCACTCGAGTAATAGAACAAACCAAAGCATCCGGTTGGCTTAATGACTAATTCATTTTAGCAAAGTTTAAATCTTTACTTTCTTAAAGCCAGTCAAGTGCTGGCTTTTTCATTCACCGGAGGTATCTATGACATTAAGCCAACAGCTAAGCCAATTTATCACATCCCTATCATTTTCTGATATTCCACCGCAGGTTGTTGAACGCGCCAAGTATCATTTACTCGATACATTAGGCGTTGCACTTGCCGGAAGTCTCCAACAAAGTGCAACACAATGCCGTAAGGGAGTCGCTTATTTACCTGATCATCAAGGAAAAATCCCAATTTGGGGAAGTAACCAAACCGTTTCAACTACCACCGCCGCTTTAGTAAATGGTATTTCTGCACATGCATTAGATTTTGATGATACACACACCGACTCAATCACTCACGGTAGTGCCGTACTTACCCCTATCGCCTTTGCACTCGGCGAACATTTACAAGCAACAACGCAAGAGCTCATTACTGCATGGATTATTGGCTGGGAAGTTGCTGCCAGAGTGGGATTAGCAAGCCACAGCGGGTTCCATCAACGCGGCTTCCATTCTACAGCCATAGCTGGTATTTTTGGCTCGACAGCTTGTGCATCTTCATTACTTAAATTAACTCGGGAACAAACGGTTCATGCTCTTGGACTAACAGGAAGCCAAGCCAGTGGTGTTGCTGAATACCTAACCAATAGCTCGTCTGCAAAATGTTTTCATGCGGGCTGGGCTGCGCAATCAGGCATTATTGCAGCTTGTTTAGCTAAAGGCGGAATGACAGGGCCAGAAACTATTTTTGAAGGGCGCTATAGCCTGTACCAAACACATGGTCTTCGTGAAAATGCGCATCCCGAGCAAGTCACCCAAGACTTAGGTAATATTTGGCAGTTCATGAATGTTTCCATTAAACCCTACCCTGCTTGCCATTTTGCTCATGCCACTGTCGATTGTGGGAGACGATTATTACAACAAGGAATAACCCTCGAGCAAATTGCTAAAGTAGAATGCGTTGTCGATCCCGTTGCAGCTGCCTTAATTTGTGAGCCACCAGAACAAAAATGGGCTCCTCAGAGTGCCTATGCAGCGAAATTTAGCCTCCCGTGGTTGTTTGCCGCAGGCTTTATCGAAGACAAATTAACATTAAGTTTGCTCTCAGCCCAAAATTTACAGCGAACAGATATCCAAAACCTCGCGAAAAAAGTCAGTTATCGTTATCCCACTGAAAATGAAATTCCTTTTCCAACCTATTTTCCCGGCTTAATTTTTGTCACATTAACTAATGGTGAGACAATAACGGAACGACTAGATATCCAATACGGTAACCCACAAAATCCAATGTCGTTGGAGGATATTGTGAGCAAATTTTATGACAATGCAGAGTTGGTAATGAAAAATGAACAAGCTGCGCAGCTTGCTAAAAGTGTATTGTCCTTCGAAACGAAAACTATACAGGCTATCACACAGTTATTGCGTGTCGGTATTTAATAATACCGACTAACGAATAGAAGCCCACACTAAATGGGCTTCTATTTTTCTTTCCCCTTATTATTATTCATTTAACTGAGCAATAATTTGCTGTAAATGAGCAATAGCAACATCATTGAGAGGTTCTTGTGGAAGGATCGGGTCACCAACATTAAATCCTTGAATGTTTAAAGATGCTTTAATACATGATGCTAATGCATATTGCGTAAAAGCTTCGTTGATTTGCCACATTTCTTTCTGTTTTGCTAACGCTGTATCCCAATCCCCTCTAGTGGCCAACTCATATAGTTCAACACATTGTTTTGGCAATACACAGGCAGGACCCGCCATCCAGCCCACGCCACCTAATTTAATGACTAATAAAGGAATATGAGCTGAAGCACTAAAAATTTTAACTCGCTCACCGAAGGTGTTGAGCATTGTTAATAACCTTCCAGTATTACTCGATGCATCTTTAACATATTCGATATTAGGGATATAACTTAATTCATTCAAAAGAGAAATTGACAGCACATCCCCTAATAAACCAGGATTGGTATAGACCGTCATCGATTTTTCAGGAAAAGACTCTGCTATTGTCTGGAAATAACTCAATTGAGCTTTGTCACTCAGAGGGTACATTTTTTGGGATATCAGTACCATACCATCCACACCTAACTTGGCATATTGCTCTGCTTGTGAACACGCATCTGATGTTGAGAAACCGGCGACCCCCGCTAATACGGGTACCCGCCCCGCGGCTTGATCAACCGTAATGCGAACGACTTCATTTCGCAATTCTTGTGACAAATATGCGTATTCACCTGTACTCCCTAACGGACTCAACCCGTGAACTCCGCTCGAAATAAGATGTTCAATTAGATGACGAAGGGATGATTCAAGAATAACCCCTTTAGCTTGGTCAACTGGTGAAACAAGATAAGGAAAAATACCGTGAAAATGGGTCATAATCACTCCTAATTTTAGTTGTTATGGGAGATAACGTCTGTTTGTTCATTTTTTAATGAGTTAAAAAGAATTTGGGCGGCTTTAGTTGGACTTTTTGAGTTGAGGTACAAGTTATATCGAATTGCCGGAAGTGCTGGTAGCCCTTCATCTTCACCGAGTATGCGTAAATCCTCCCCTGAAAGCTCAATTGAACGCGCCATAATGCCCAATCCCGCCCTAACCGCAGCACGTGCACCAGATAATGTTGTTGCCATGTACGCAATTCGCCAAGGTATTTGCTGTTGATCGAGGTGATTGATCATCATCTCACGGTAAGTGCTCGGTTCATCTAGCACAACTAATGGCAGTGGCTGCTCTAAATTAAAGGTAAAATGCTTCCCGCAATACCATAGCGAAGGGGAAACACGTAAGACAATTTTAGGGTAACCAACATGTTCCTCGGTTGAAATGGCCAAATCGAGTTCATTATCCTCTAACATTGACATAAGAAATGGGCTACGTTTGACAATAATATCCATGATCAAATTTGGATAAGCCCCTGAAAATCTGGCTAGTAAATCAGGTAATATGGTATTCGCTGTGTCATCTGGCGAACCAATTTTTAATACCCCGTCAATTTCTTCATAAACTAGCGATAAACATGCCTCATCATTAAGCCGCAGAATACGACGGGCATAGCTCAATAGCTGTGTACCAGAATCTGTCAATGCTTTGTTTCTGCCTTGCCGCACAAATAACTCCTTGCCAATGAGTGACTCCAACCTTTGCATTTGTTGACTCACCGCTGATTGCGTTCGGCAAACAGATTCTGCAGCGGCGGCAAAAGTTGCACCATCAACAACCGCAATAAAAGTACGAAGTAAATCAAGCTCCAAATTAAAAATAGGGCGTTTAGCAGCTGGCATTTTAGTTATCTCTTTTCTTAAGGTATAAGATATCATTAAACAAGAGTGTTTAATTTACATACTAAGAAAAAAGCCTTAAAGAATCTATGTTAGAGCTCAATTGTTTGGCTCTAAATTGTAGCTACTTAATAATAAATTTGGCCACTTGAATATCCGCCATAACACGTTAATCTTGCAGAATTAAGAAAACAAAAAACCGTCGAAGAACAGCGTAGCAGTAAAGGCTTTTTAAGCGCCAGCAGTGAGCACACTATCCAACACGATGAGACCACTCGTGAAAAAGGCTGCTTGCTCAGTGGCAAAAAAGTCACCATTACCGCAGGGAACGACCTGAACGTTAAAGGCTCCTCGGTGGTCGCAGAAAACGATGTCAGCTTAACCGCTGGCAACAAACTGCATGTGGGCGGAGCTGATTGCTCAAAAAGACTTGAACCTCACGGGCGATAGCGTCCAAATCGACCCGGGCTATGATGCCAAACAACAAGAGGTCAGCGTCGAGGCAGCTACAAGGCCTGGCAGTTGATAATTTAGCAGGTGCATTGGCAAATGCCTCGCCGCCGTACTAAGCGACATTGATAAAACAGCAAGTAGATGAAGATAATAAAGCCGCGAATGCCATGGCATATGCTGCGTTATGCGCTGTAGTCGCTGAGCTAAATAATCAATCCGCTGCTGCGGGTGGATTGTGCAATATTCTTTATCCTCTCACCTCTGAGCAGGCATATACTATAAATAATTCGGATTACGTGTAGGCAGCTAGTGAAGATAGCCGAGGAGCATAGATAACTATGTGACTCGGATAGCTGAACGAAGCCAACAACCATGTAATTCGAAGTATGACGAATATACATTCATTATCGAAGCGACGTATATACTCACTCGGAGGTTAATGTGGGTTGAGTTAAGTTGACATGCATTGACTGAAAATGCGGGGGAAAGCCTTGCAAGCACTGGATTTCAGATACAAAAAAAGACGTCGGTTGACGTCTCTTGATGTTCTTATGGTGCGAAGGCCGGACTCGCAAATAAATACTAACAACATGAATTTTAAATAATATATTTTTATTTATTATTTTTATACCCTTAAATATACCCATATTGAAAACATTACACTGATAGATATAAAAATTAGGGCAACACTTGGTTTATACTTTTCAGCCTAAACATGCTAATAAGTCAAAACCATGAAAACGATAAACGAGCTCAAAAAAGAAGCATTAAAATTTCGAGAACTACTTAATAACTGTGATAAATCAAATACGAAACTTGTAATAGATTGCTTTCCGATTATGAGCTGTAAGCTTTCCTCGATGCTTTTAGCATACCATTTTCTAAAAAAATGGCCAAACCTAGAACTAAAAGGTGTCTCCGCAGCAACAGGCAAAGAGGAAGAAATAAGCCATTATTGGCTAGAGATCGACGATATTGTAATCGATATAACTGGCGATCAATACAATATGATTGATGATTGTGAGCTAAACAAAAAGATCATTAAAAATAGACCTTTTCCTTCAGTTCATGTTGAACACATTACTCAAAGCTATCTATATAACCTATTTAAAATTAAAGAGAAAGTTACGTTTACTACCGGGTTTCCAACAGTTAAAAATAGTTTCATAGAAAGAATGGAGATTGGCTATAATCAGCTATTGAATTCTAAAGCTACTTAATCACTTGCAGTTTTTTGAGACATGAAAGTATAAAAAGAGTAATAAGCTGTATTAGTTCTAACCTGATAATGTCCTAATGGTAAAACTAACCTTTTGGTCAAATCTGAAGTAGTGGATGTTTAACATGAGCGAAGATAACTTTATTAATTATAAATAATTTTCAAAAAAAGCCACTTCAATTTTCCATGGTACTTATACAAGCATTTTATAGCCCCGCTGATTTTTCAGATAAATAAACTAAAACGACGAATACACAGAGACTCGTCGTAATAATGTTTCATTCAAGAATACTATCTACACCCGAAGTGCTTCAGAAGCACCTATTTTCAATTAAATATTTGAAATTAAAACAAGTGTATACATAGTTTTTAACTAATTATTGGCTTATATTATTCAAACGAAATTAGGTCCTTCTTCCCTAAAATTACAGATTCAGGAAATAATTTTTGATCAATAATTGCTTCTCTAGCAGTAATTTCATCAGGAACAAAAATGACAACAGCTAAATCTTTCAAAGCTCGCGAACAACAAACATAAAAAAGACGACGAGTACGGTCGAGTACTGACTCTTTGCCTTCTTCAATATTGGCGATATCATTCTTGGAAAGGGGAATGTATTCAAAATATTTTCCATACGAATATTGGCTGAAGCGAGCCTCTTCATCATCAATAACAACCAATACACGCTCAAACTGTGCACCTTTTACACCATGATGAGTAGCAAAAGGTGATTCCTCTGAAAGGTAGCGCCTGTATGCCCAAAGTTCACGTGCATTACATTTTAGATAGTTTTGAACATTTTCGAAGTCATCATTACCATCATTCACAGGTTCATCACGTAAATGATTATCAAAACGCTCATCAAGACGTAGCAGTTCACAGCCTCTAATGTGTAGCAATATATCCCGAACTGTTGCTTGCGATCCTTCTTCCAACAGTGCAAGCAGGTCATTGATGCCTTGTTGTAGTTCATTTAAAACTGCCACCATAGCTTGACCATGCAGTCGTGATGGCTCCAGCTTTGGGCTCTCGTTACGCATAATCGACATAATCTGAAATTGATCGTTTGCCTGAGCCGCAGCAAAAATTGGAAGGATATGCTGGACAAATGGGCGAAGCGGCCAAGCAGACCCATCGTTCACCCCTTCACTCAAGCTCATCGGGGCTTTATCAGTGAGAGCAGCAAATAAATTAGGGAATCCCAGTCGATTAGCTGCCATACGATGTACCAAAACCAGAAGACGAACATCATCTTCGCGCGTATCACTTAACCATTGTTCATCGTTTGTTTCATTTGCAAGGTAACGTCTGACAGATGTGAGATAAGCACCTCGTTCAACATTTGAAGGCAAGATGAAAAGATTCACTGTGCCTGATACAGTCTGTTCAACACCATCTACGATAGTTGTTCGGCCACGAATTTGTTGGAGGCCATCCCCTGAAGCACGAATCGAATTGATAACACCAAGTATAGACGTCGGACATCTGAAATTTTCTGGTTTTGTAATTTCAGACCATCCATCACTTAATGTAATGGCACCAGCTCCGCTCATATAGATTTTCTGCATCGGATCACCAAAAAATCCTATGCACATGTCAGGATTGTCATTAGAAATAGTTCGAAGCGCAGAGATCACATCAGGATCGGTATCCTGACTTTCATCGACAAAAACAAATGGAAAGCGCTTGGCTACAATCCTTCTCAAAAGTGGATGAGCCTCAATACAAGCAGGTACGAGTTTAAGAATATCATCGTGCCCTAAAATACCCTTTGTATAGTTACTTCCTGTTCCGTAAATAAATTTATCAACATCATCAATGCACTCAAGTTGAGCAGAGAGATAGGCAATTTCATCTTCAAGGCGGGATTTTGTTTTAGCTTGTGTTCTGGGTCTATCATAATGGGCTTGCTTTTCAGCTATTTTTTCATGGATTCTCGTTACAACCCACTTTGCGATATCTAAATGAAAAGGTCGGATGACCGACCAAAGAAAGCTATGAATAGTTGAAATATGAAATAACTGTGAGTTACCAACGTCAGCGGCAATCTCACCAACAGCTACTTCAGTATACGTTATACAGGATATTTTTTGCCCGGCACGACGTAAAGCAGAACCACGGGTATCAGCCAAATGTGCCAGGGCTTTAATGAGAGATGTTGTTTTACCTGAACCAGCACCAGCCACCATGACAAATGAACGTGGTGGCGAGCTATCCAGACAAACACGAACATCAATATCTGCCTGTGTATCAGGGCTACCAATGCGACTGGTCATGCACCCCTCCCACCATCTGTTTCAGCCAGAACGACGGACATATCTTCAACATCCTCTTCCTGATCTTCTACAGTTTCTAATTCCGGTGGGGCTATTTCAGCTTCAAGCCATTTTAATCCTTCAGCAATGTATGTTGGGACAGACCATTCATCCGGTTTTTTAAGAAGTAAATTCAGAGCAAAATCAGTTTTACTGAAGCTTTTTGATTGCACGCGCTTGTGAATGCGCTGGGCCAGTTGCAGTAGATCCATACTTACAGCTCTGGCAATGCGTAGCTTGAGTGGCTTACAGCTCACATCTTGACACCAGGACAGATTTTCAAGTGCAAAAGCTTCCTCTAAAGTACGACCAGCAAGTGCCTGTGTTTCCTCTTTCCATGTAACATTTGTCTGGCACTGGTAAGCAACACGAACCAAAGCGTCACACTCAGTTGTGCGGCTTTGTATTTTCATTTCCTCCGTTGCTTCCCATAAAGCGGCAACAGAGTCACATTTCGGCAACCATTGCCGAAGTGTTTGATTAGAGGTCATAGCTCCAGGGTGACTGGCGATACAAGACTTTCCTGGTGTTTCTGTGTTGGCCTGTTCTTCCTCATCATCGTCAAGCTCCTCGCCATCATCATTCGCAGCCGAATTTTCTGCAAGGCCATCTAACTCATCTGTTCGAGCTTCTGTTGCATCTTGTACTGGAGGGGTACAGTACACACTATCCAGATCAGTAATAATGAGTGTAGTAATCCCAAGATATTCAATTAGTTTTTGGAAGCGGTAACCAAAAGCACCGCCAATCTCGAGGACTGTAAGGTAAGAGGATTTTAATCTAGGTGCGGCGGTAGCAATCATTTGCGGGAGCAGTAACCGCTCAACATTACCTTCTACAAGCACAGCCCCGTCGGCAAAAAACAAATCACAATGGGTCAGCTTCAAGTAACGCTCAAGAAAGTCTCGAATTTCAGGATCAGTATTATCATAAAAAACAGAGAGATTGAGCACATCTGTTGCGGACATATTTGATGAACGCTTCCGCCGAAAGTAACGGATCGGCCGAAAACCACGTTCGTAAAGAATATGAGTTGAATGAGAAGTAACCACCACTTGAGTGGTATAGTGAATAAGCTCCTTACTCCCCATGGCAAGAAGGTCCATTATCTTGCGTATAAAAGCCTGCTGTAACTGTGCATGGAGATGAGCTTCTGGTTCTTCAATAAAAATCAGGTGAACTGGTGGTCGATTCTCTTCTATTGCTAACCATTGATTGTGGATGTCGAGTAATTCAACAACCATAAAGATCAGATTCTTAAAACCAAGCCCGTTATAACTATCGGGTAGTGTTGGTGGGGTAGGATTACCGTCATCCTCCCCCAGCGCATAATGTATTACGGCCCCATTTTGGTTGTTCATGATCTGCGCTGGGTCTAAGGCTGAACGAATCATCATGCGTGGATTTGAAAGTCCAGGGTATCCGAGTTTCGCCAGACTTTTCAGCGTAGGTGCAAAAACACGTTCAAGATGCTGATTGAAAGCTGATTCAGATGCCGCTAAAGCAATTAATGCTTCGTAATCTTCACCTTTTTGTTCAAGATTTCGTCCGTAAAAACGGCTGAGAACACGAGAAAGATCCTCCGAACGAGAACCTCCGGAACCATCTGAAAGATGACGCTGAGCATTCAAAAAGTTGATTTGGATAAGGCTGTTCAGTATTTCGCGGCCACTTCGATCACGCCCTGTGAGCGGAGTAGGCTCATAGCCTTCCTCGGATATCATTTCCGCATTGAAACGTGCGGGATCAAGAACAAAATAGCGGAGTTCATATTCATCATTGAGTCTATCGCGAAGATATTCCCACAGATTACGAGGTGAAGGATCGTATTTGGGAGTTCCATTTTCATCTTTGGGTGTGGCATCGATAGCAAGCTGACGTACTGCGAGGAAGCGCGAACGGATTTCTTCAGGATTGATGGGGGAAAAAGCAATGCGCATTCCAACTAGAGAACCTGACCACGATAGGCTGGGTAGAAGATCGACTACACGATGAACATCGTTCGGTGTTACTTCAAACCAAATATCAAGTTCCAGTGAAGGTAGCGACGCAGCATCCGCCCCTTCTCCAAATGTGACAATGTCAGTCCAACATTCAGCATTGAAGTCATGAATATTGAATCGGCTTTTACCGGTGAATAGTTGAAGTGCATGACCGACAGAAGTCTTACCACTGTTATTCGCCCCTACAAAAATTGAAATGTCTGAAGCAAGATCGATTACAACATCGTGTAGCCTTCTGAAATTACGGACTGCCAGCTTTCTCAAATACATATTTATAATCTCTTAATCATAGATTGTCAGAAATAAAAATAGCAATAATTTCAATTTAATAACTAAAATATTGAGTTTTTTCCTGCAAATATATCAGCTCCCGTCATGATCCCATTTAGCGCTTTGGACGAGTCTTCCTATTAATTTTTTAATATGCACGCATACTTTTTTAACTTTCCTAATAAACCCTGTACATTATTTTCAATAAACAAATACCCTTTGATAGATTATCTTCAGACAATGAAACCAAATAGATAGACCAAGAGAATATGTTCATAGTTAACCTGATTATCCACAAATATATTCGATAATGTAGTTCAGAGAACTTTATCTGTGAACATTATCTCTATACAGTAGTTTCACTTATATTTTAAGAACAAACCCTGTAAACATATTACTTATTCCATTGCCTGTATTCAGTGAGTTTTTTAGCAAATTAATTTCAGAGAAAATATTAACAAGATACTCATTAATTGTACGAACATCTTTTCCATACAGCTCAGCAATTGATGATTGAGATAACCACAGCGTATACGACTCAAAGAGGCATTCGACGTGAGTTTGACCATCTTCATTGCGGAACAAAACAAATTCACCCGGTGGTGCATCAAGAAGATTATCATTCACCAAATTGCCTCCGCTTTCTATACGTTATGGATAAACTATGAACAACAATATAGCATATTTATCAAAAAAATAAGGCCACCAGTAAATAGGTAGTAAGCACATCATTTTATGCAAAAACAATGTGCTACTATTATCTATATTCTTTCTCTGCAAGAAAAATGCTCGTGCATCTTTTCAGTCATCACCCACAGCGCCTTATTCAATTTAATATCACCATCAATACCATTCACTGAACGAGTACGAGCACGCTTGCCTTTCGCATTCCTACCCGATAATCCACCCTTAATTAAATTCTCCTGTAACCGTTGATATACCGTCCAAAGATCATCTTTCTTATCTTCCCAACGGCGAGGCTGTAACACTTGTTCTTCGGTAATCGGTTGATGTTGCTCACCAAAGCGATAAGTCAAAGCCGCATGCGCTAAGGCTTGCTGTGCTGGTGGAGGTAACATGAGAGATTGCATTTTTTCACGTTTTTCGGCCACCGTATCAAACGTTTCAAGTACCTCATATGCTCCTTCAATCACCTTGCCTACCACATCACCTTTATGGGGCACTCGCACTTCACCAAAGGTATCACCGCAAACTAAACCATTTTGACACACCGCTCTAAATAATCCCGGCAACATTTGATAACTGCTTGAGCCATCATGGCTGTTAAGTAAGATAATTTCAGGCACTTGGATTCCTGTGATTTGATCATGTCGCCTGAGTCGTAGCATGTGCTTAGTATGCTCTCGACGACTGGTATCACGTACCCGCGTCTGACAAGCAAAGAACGGATAAAAACCTTCTTTTTGAAGGCTATCGAGTAAGGTAATGGTTGGGATGTAAGTATATCGGTCACTTCTGGATTCGTGTTTTTCTTCTGAGAAAACACTCGGTACAGTACGAAATAATTCTTCTGTAGTTAACGGGCGGTCGCGACGAATGCTATTCGCCGCACCAAAGCGAGAAGCTAAACGAGTCATAATGAATTTCCTTGAATATAAATAAGATAGGTAAAACTGAAAGAATGAATTAAGAGAGAGTTAATCGATAAGATGGAAAATGGTTGAACTTTCAGGGTGTTGAATAGCGTAATCACGAAGCTGGTAGAAACGCTCGACGAGTAGCTCACTTTCCGTTCTAAATGACCACTGGCTATACAGCATCAAACAAACAGCCACACCTGCCGCTTCAGGGCTGAGACTCGCTTCGTTGCCATTATGCATATTGAATAGCGTGAGTTTTTCATGGTCCAAATCAGGATAAATAAATGCACCGCCGTTGGGTAATGTGCAGTATTCTCAATAGCCGCCAGTGTACTCATCACAAAACTGCCCCATGATAGTGAAAATCACCACTTCAAACGTGGCGAAACCCTTTACTGTGCCGAAGTGACTTTGCCAGAAATTTGAACGGGCAGAAAGTGGAACAACAGTAGCTTGCATAAGTGTGTCGGGTTTTGAGGCTGAATAAGGGGATGACATGTGATATCTCCATGTAATAATTGAATAATAAATAGGCTGAGGGGTATAAATAAGAATAAAAATGCGTTTGGTAAATAACGTGAAGCAGTGCGTTTTACATTAGATGCCAGAGAAGGGAGTCATTGATAAACAAAATAAGGTAGCCTGCTATGTTGAGCAGGCCATAAAAGATTAAGGTAAAATAAGAATGATTATTTGAAATTAAATGTCCATGTACCTTGGTTAGTATCAACAGCCACTTCGAGCACATTACAGGGTGTTCCCGCTCGTTTTCCTGTGAAAATACGTTCATAGGTGCTGCCAAAATTCAGCCTAATGGGCTTCCAAGGGAGATACTCTGCATCTTTACAATTGCCTCGATTAACGATGATTTTCTTGATAATCACACTATCGACATTCGAAGTAATATACACTTTACTGTATGTACGCCCTGCATTACTGGGGCCTGATTTGAGTTGAATCGGTGCTTGTTCAGCATAGACGGAAAAAGCACTGAGCCCTAATAAGAGCGCACAAAGTTGTTTTTTCATAATTATTGTCCTAGTCGTAAATAGAAGAGTAATAGAAAAGAAGGCCATAGCCGTATCTGGCAAATGATGCAATATGGCTCATTTGCCATCATGAGGTATGACTAAAGGAAAAATTCAGCGAGACAACCATCATCACCAAATTCAGGAAGAACTGATGCAGCGCCATTAAGCGTAAAAGTCACGGGCTCACCTTCATCACTGGACACTGTAACTTGTTTAGCTGTACGTAAATTATACCAAGCTGAGGCTAGATGACTTGAGCCCGCTCGGCTTGCGCTTTCACTGATTTGAGCCGTCTCCTCCCCGTCAAATTTCATTTCCAAATATTGCCCCGTATCCATACGGGTTTGATGACCATTGCTATCCGTAAACATAATTTGAATGGGTTTATCCCCTTTGTCTTCACAAGACAGATAAAGCTGAGACTGGCCCTGCCCCAGAATGACAAACTCGGTCACGCCTTGTGTTTTGTTACTCATCCAAGTGTGTTGGTTACCAAAAGCGTGAGTAAATGTCGGTGTTAAAGCCGAAATAAAAAATGCAGAAATAATGAGTTTTGTTTTCATGATATTTTCCAATTAGCTATTTTTCCTATTCAGATATAGGACCGTAAGAACTCATTAATGCGAACAAAGAGTGAGCTCTAAATAAGAGACTGATGGTTTTCCATTCTTAATAACGTGACAAAGCCTGCGACTTATCGCATTGATTTTTATAAGTAAATTTAATTCATTGATACCTCTGAGAGATTGTATAGCCATCATTTCCGTATGGATAATGAAAAAAACCGATCGGTTCGATCGACAAATTCGATCATGACAACGTAAAATCATTTATATATAGGTTAGTATTTCAGGGATGCAATTGAATTAATTGAAGAAAAATGACCAAACAGAGCGCGCTGCTTGAGCGATATGATGAGTTGTTGATTTGAGAGCATGTCGAGCGACTTGGGGAAGTGGAGCGAAATCAATCACGCGCTCAATGATATCTACGACCGTATCACCGAAAGAGCTACGTGCATGATTGATAACCGTTGTGGTCTGATAGGCATTTTGTAGATGTGGGATTAAGGGACTACGTGCCTGCTTTGGGAGACGAGTAATAATCGCCTCCACCAATTGGGGGAGATGATATCGGCCTTTAACAGATATCGGAATGATGGAATCTGCAGAGATATGCATTTGTTTGGCGATAGCATGTCGTTTCAATGTGATATGAGCTTGCTGCTGTTTTGAAGGTTGTGCGGATGCCCAGTGCCACTGCTCTACAGGCTCTATCTTATCAACTTGATTCAAAATCCAAGTAATAGCCGGTAGCTCTCCGTTATACTCCGTGAATACTGTTTGATAAAACTGTTCTTCAATAGAAAATGCGCGATCATCAGCTTTCAGAACCCAAAGCACCATATCGAGTTTAGGTATCCACTCACGATAGAGTTCACGATATTCCTCGTCACGCGCTTGGCTTTCCCCCACTCCAGGCAAATCAACTAACGTTAATGTATGCCGTCCAAAGCGTAATTTGATCTGTTGGGGCTGCCGAGTACAAGCTTCAACAGCATTGACAGCACAAACTTGACTGCGAAATAAGGCATTACACAGACTGGATTTCCCGACACCTGTCTTGCCCATGATACCAATCACAGGCTGATAGGTAACAAGCTGATTGAGCTCTTTTAATAAGGTTTGGCGCAGTGAACGAGGGTAGCGTCGCAGATGTCGGCGAATAAGGGCATAGCCCGATAATTTTTTCATATTAACCTCAAAATAAATCAGCCATCACAATGAATGGCTGGTGGTTATTGAGATATCAAGGATGAGATATCACTAAAATGATATATATCTGAAAAAATTTTAAATTAGCCATTGAATATAAATAGAAAGACTACCCTTTTTTATCATACTCACGCTCTATCAAGGCATTGACGACTTCCTTTTTTGACATCAAATTAAAGCGTTTTTTAAGTGCTTCTAACTTTGGAATATTTTCCTTTTTAATATCAAAATGCACATCAACATAACCTTCTTTATTCCTTCTATTTTTCCAAGAGGAAAGCGCATTAGCCATTTTCATTTTTAAATTTTCAGCCGCAAGAATACCGTTTCTTGATGATAAAAATAAATAGTCAAAAAAAGCGATTATAATATCTTTTTTTCCAATGAGCTCTTTCTTACCTAAAAGAATAAAAGCATCAATATGCTCAGGCAATATAAAAACATCAATCGTATTTATACCTAATTCTTGTATGTAATTAAAACAATAGTCTATTTCAACTGGGCTGTTAATTTTAGAAACCCATATAAAGGCCGAATGATCCGTGATATGATACCAATCATCCATTAGTAATTTGATGTTATTTTTACTATCATCATAATCATCATAAGAACTTACCATTTTATCAAACCATGAAATTATTGAATAATACATCGAACCAGAATTTAGATTTATATAATCTTCATTTTTTAGTTTATTTATTTCTCTTTCATTTTCTTTTGAGTAAATTATTAAAATATTAAGCAACAACCAATAACAGGCACGATCACTGTTCTTTATCCACGAAAAATACTGTTCTTCAAATGCTAAATTCAGAAAATCATCCTGCATGTCATTCATTAAATTTTCCACATTTATTTTATGTATAAAAAGCTTATCTAATGCATTCTGAATCTTAATCTTTATATCTTTTAAATTCTTATAGTTAACACCTGATATATACTTACAACTTTTTATATCTTCCTGCAAATAATTAAGATAATAAATTAACTCTCTTTCGCTTCCTTGCAATAGTCTATTGCAATCGTATTTCAATTGTTTACTACTTTCATTTGAATTCATTACACCCACCAAATCACGCCGTGATAATGACAAGATATTACCATTAAAATTTCATGATTTATACTTATTTTTCACATCAAATTTCCATGATTTATTCATGACTAATTTTAATGAAAACAAGCTAAAGCCCAGGTATTCCATCACAAAAAATGCTTTTTATGGGAGAAAACAATTCTAATGTAGTACCTACTTGTCATCAAGGAGCGCTTAGTCAAAGTCTGAACATTCAAAGCACTCAAATCCTAGGTAAGTCAATCAATGCTTTTCCTATCCATTTTTTAGTTAAAATATTTCATTAAGGTTAATTAGTATTATTTAATAAAGAAGGTAATTGACTAATCTATCTACCCCAAATAATGGTGAATTCAATCTAGTTGCTTATTCACTACCATTACTATGAATAATAATTATCAGATTAATAAAAGATGAGTGCAGCATCCACGCTCTTATCTCAATGCTATTAAACTAAACTCGAAGAAATATTTGAATCATTACCTACTGATTTTTTAATTTTCACTGATTGAATAAAATTCCTTAGTGTTCTCATGATTGATGATAAGTTCCCTCATAGAACTATCATGACCTATTTCATTCAAAATTTAAATAATTCCGTTATCCCATGAGAAACATTAATCACTGAGGATAACTATTATGAAAAGCACAATTAATTTTAATCACAAACCGGACTATTTATTACAACATGATTTATTTAATCATCAAGATGAACTATTTGAGCATTATTCAAAACTCCTCATGTTGCGTATCGATTTTGCTTATCGTAAAGACAGTAAATCATTTAAATATGCCGATACTTATCAAATTACAGCTGATATGACATGGCTGATTGAACAGGTAAACGGTATTTCTGGCATTGTGGGTTTTGCCTGGGCATTAGAATACGGAGAACAACATCGCTATCATATTCACGCAGCATTTTACATTAATGGCCAGCGTCATCAGAAGGTATGGAGTTTCTGGGAAGATATTCGCGATATATGGGACGAAGTTACTGAAGGTGAAGGCTATGCACACCATTGTGAACCTAAACCATATTATCCAGTTCCTGGTGAGCGTGTTATTGAATATTTCGATGAGGATGGTCGTAGTGATATGAAATATATATTAAGTTATTTGGGCAAAGACAGCCAGCGTACAGAACGCCGTATTTATCAGCTCAGCGATATTCCGACTGCAAAACAAATTGGAAGAAAACGAAATAAAAAGTAGGTGAGTGAAAACTGACATCATAATTTAATCCCCCCTAACTCAGGGGGGAATTCTTTATACATGGGTAACAGTCATTAAGCTCGACCTAATATTTCATGCTGAGTCAAAAATAACGCCAGTCAGTTATTGTTTGAAGGATTCCCGCAACTCCCATTATCCCTTTTCGAATCCTTCTCCTTTTCAATTATCGGAGAAACAAACAATGACTATTCAAACAACTGGCACCCCACTACTGAGCGACCAATTCATTGATATGAAATTTATCACTAAATTAACGGGGTTAACGGATAAGTGGTTTTATAAGTTGATCCAAGATGGTGAGTTTCCTAAGCCTATCAAACTAGGGCGTAGTTCACGTTGGTTACGGAGTGAAGTTGAACAATGGTTACAAACTCGTATTGCTGAATCTAGAGGCCCCTCCCCTTCTCTTATATCTTAAGACACTAGCATTACTGACAGCTCAATTTCCATATCCACCACTCGATGTCCCATCCATGACTCATTCACAGCTCCCTAAACCATACCTAACGTGATTGAGTGCGTTTTAGGTGCCGTATGCACTAAACGTACAGTCTGTACTACCCGAGGGCATTCTAATTTTAAGGTGGGTTGCCAGATTGACCTGAGCGTTCACTACTCAGGACATCCATTTGAATTTTGCTGAAGGGTTAAATACATTCTTAAATTACATAAAGTCAAAATACGGGTTATCCTGACACAAAATAATCTCTTCGCCGGTACTACCCAAGAACCGAGTTATTCACGAGGAAATTATAACTGTTCTCACTGCGGTGATCCTGCCACACTGCATAAGACACCGACGGATTCATGATTTACCCATTCAGAGCCTCAAACAGCAGAACCCTGTCTACTGCTCATCAGCAAGCTCAAGAGCTTACGAGGCAAGGAACGGCTGAATACACACGTTCAGTCAGTTTCACCAATTTTAAAGGTTATGGATTGGTTTTTCATGCAGTGTCGTGACTAATTTACAAGCAATCAAAAATGTTGCCCAAAATGTTATGAGGGGATTTAGTGTATTCCTACGAGGAATGTTACAGATGAACATAAACCCAAAGTAACAGATTAATCTTCCATAAGGAATAAATTCTGAATTAATGTATGGTCAAAATTCAAAAAAATTTTCCCAAATTAATAGCAAATCTTTTAACAAACATAAGATTTCATGATTTCTATAGGCTCGCAATAATGGCAATAAATTACTGAAGACTCTAATTCACCAATAAACAAATCGGTTCCTCCTTGCCCTATTTTTTCAACATGAGCTGATATTAATTTTCGTTCCTCTCCAGAGAACACAAATATGTTGTAATGAATAACCACGAAAATAGTGTTCTATCCTTGATAATCCACAAAATGTGATTTACTCCATCGCATCAGTTGTTTGTTATGTTAATCTAATAATGTTTAATATTTATTAAGTATTATATTTAAACCTTATACTAAATTCTAATTAACGAGAGGTTTGTTGTGAGTAAATCAGAATACATTTATCTAATTAAGTGTACTTCTTGGCTAACTAAATTTCTGACCCACCGAGGATTGAAAATAACAGATAGCCGACCGTTATTTGAATACCATGCAACCAGTGAGGAGTATGAAGAATTAAAGCGGTTACTCTGCGGTGTTGGGCTGCCTGAAGGATTTAAAAACGATAAAAGTTATGCAGCATGCTTTACATTATTTTGCGCAGAATGGTATCGAAGGGAATACGAACGAATTCATGGCTGGAGTTGGGAGCCTATCTATAAAGCTCTTGGTTTATCTCTATCCCCTTCGGAACTGAGTCATATTGTACCAAAAGGCCTTGAAGACTACTGGGGACGCCCTGTTCGTTTCTATGATTCAGAACGGCGTAACTTTTTAGGATCTCTATTTAGTGAAGGGGGCCTACCCTTCAAGCTCTTGAACGAATCCGGTAGCCGTTTCCACTCTGTTTTTTCTCAAATTCTTAATCATTACGACCAATCTCATTCATCAGGATATTCAGCTTTATCTTTAGTGCAAGTAGTTGTCGATAAATCACAGCTTCCAGCTGCTTTCAAAGAAGACACCTCAGTTGAACTTATTAGTTGTATGGCTGAGCAGCTTATCTCTCTTGTTCAAACTTACGAACTCAGTAATCACTCAGAGCCCGTCAAAGAACTTGACCGTGTTCATCCTAAATGGCGGGATAGTTTCCCAATGCCTCTTGATGATGAAACTGGCACCAGTTTCCTTAATGGCCTTTTGTGCACCGCCACTGTTGAAACTAAACCTCGATTACAAAAAAATAAAACAACTATCTGTAATTTCTTTTGGTCAGAACAACATCCTGATGAGATTCATGCACATATTTTCCTTCCTAATGAATTAATGTTTGCTATTTCAAGTGAGCCATCAACGACTCGTTTTGAACTCGCTGTTTATGAAGGTGATGAAGAAGTAACCAGTCTGGGGCCTGCATATGCAAGCCTAGAGAAAATGCAGGCAACTGTGAGGCTTCGCAAGAGCGAGATTCGTTTTGTCAGACAGCAACCAATTGCCAGCTTATCATTAGTGGCTCGAGCTGGAGGCATCATTGTCGGCAAGATCAAGTTGGATGGAGGAGAAATTGCAGTTGGAGATATTCCTTTAACATTTGTACGTGACGAAAGTGGCTGGTTATTACAAGGTCAGGCATCCTGTAGCGTACGTAACAGTGACGTGCTCATCATTTTTCCTGCAGAAGGTCATCTAGTTTCGAATCATGATGATTGCTCTTCTAATACTCAAGCGCTGGGATACCCTGCTTTGTCTATAAAAGGACGTCAGGACGTCATTTTCGAAGGTAATGAAACGTATCGAATTCAAACCGGTCGGGAACAGGCTAAACATACCTATTTAGCTTTACAGGGTAATCAATTCGCCTGGCCATGTAGCCCCTATGAAACATTTGTTGGTATCCCCAAAGTCATTCATAAATTTGCCGTAGCACAGAGTATTCGTTATGAACGTTTCCTAAGTGGCAAAAATACTGACATATGTGATTTACATGAGACGATGGGGGCGCATTATATTTCAATTCGAAATGAAAATAATGAAACGCTATTACGCCGAAAGATAGGGATTTTACCTTCAGATTTTCAACTAGAAATTAAAAGCAGAGAACAGCCAAACGAGGGTGTAATAATTATTTCTACCCAACACTCTTGTTGGTATAGATTAAAAGATAAAGAGCTCGAAGTTGGACGCAAAAAATCAGTAAATAAAACGGAAATAATGATTAAAGCAGAGGGGGTTCCTCCAACCTCTTTAATATTACAGGTGACGCCTAATCTTGCTGGTAATCCCATTGAAATTATTCTACCTTTCCCTACTAAGGGCTGCCTAGTTCTAGATGTTAATGGCCAACTCCTACCTAAAAATATAACTATTAATGACCTGTTGGGAACCAGAGCATTCCTCTTTGGACGAAATGGCGAACCAGCAAGATTCCGCCTTGAGCTACGCTTAATGTCCAGAGCGAAACAGCAAGCGTTGCATGAGTGGCGTTATACCGCAGGCGAACGTCCAGTTGAACTCAATTTGTATAGTCTAAGAGAACATATTGAGAACTTACTATCTCTGGAAACTGGTATTGACCAAGTTGTGGAAATGCGTATAGATGGCTCTGGAAGTATACATACCTGGCAAATTCGCCGATATAAATACAGCCTTAACTACGATTATGAAAGACAGATTCTTTCTAGCAACTCAATGACTACTCGTTCAGGACAGATTCCATCACCAGCCATCATGCTGCTAAGTGAGCCTGAAAGAAAACCCATTTTTCTCACTTCACTAATGAGCGAAGGTGTACCTGTTGGTGAATTTGAGCTCAGTTCGGTAATACAGAGGAATGGGCCTTGGTTGGCAGTTCCAGTAAAAGGTGAAGAAACCGCATTTCGACCATGTTTTATTCGCGGCGAACCCCCCTTACAAACTGAAGTTAACACCATCCAATCTATGCAAAAAGCGACACAACTTTTTGACCCTCGTTCAGACGTGAATACAATCGCCTTGGTTCTCGACCAAATGGCTAATAGTCCGGCGCATTCAGGCTGGCAGTTCCTACGAAGTTTATATGAACAGTACGGATATTTACCTCTTGCTACCTTCGAAATATGGAGAGCACTTGTTCAACATCCGCAAGCGTTAGCAATGTCATTGTTTAAATTTGAAATGTCTATTGAATATCTCAACCGCATTGAAAATGAATTTCCTATTTTCTGGGAATTTTTACCCATTCTTGAGATTAAAGGCGCAGCAGAAAGATTTCAGGCCTTCCTAGCCCATAAAGGGGCACCGGAAGAAATGCAGAAAAAATTGCTGAATAAAATGTATCAACAGCTAGGGACTATTTTTCCTACCTATGCCAATGAAGTGCAGGAGTGGTTAAGTTTAGGTAAACAACCACATTCAATACCTCATGAGATGATGAGAGAAATTGTTCATGGCTGGTATCAGGATCTTCTGCGTGAGCATAGTGAATCACGTTGGCCTGAATATGGTGGTTCTCGTCTTTACAACTGGATCCTGTCGCAAACAGACTCTGCAATTGATGTCTCTCCCGATACAAAATACCGCTATTCCGTTGCCTGGTTACCCGTATTTTCTGCAGCTGTCGCTAGTGGCAAAACAACATTTGAAAGTGTTTTTGGCAATGAACCAAGTACCGTTTTTTTCTTAAGACAAGTCAGAGATTTTGATTCGCGTTGGTTTAACGCCATTTTTCAATACAGCTTATTGCGTAATATTGCCGAAAAATAAAAAGGGACAAGAATGACTACACGCTATTTTTCTTCACTCATTGAACAATCACTCTCTCGCTCAACAGAAGCAACACTTAGCATCATGGGAGTTACAAATCCTCAACTCCGGGCGCATCTAGCCCAGCAGATGGGGGCTGATTGTGGCACAGCTGGTTCTTTCCTTGCATCCCCAGTATTTGAGCAAACATTTGGCTGGGAAGAATCAAACTACACAATGAGAATGCTAGCTACAGAGAAATTATTGCTGAGCAAAGAGGTAGTTGACTCTCTGGATAGTGAAAAAAATGGGCGTTATCGTTTTGGCGCTAATTGGAAACCTTTTACTCATCAGTTAGCTAGCTGGGAAGCGTTACTTGAGAAAAAGCATTCGGTTGTTGTTACCAGCGGGACAGGCTCCGGTAAAACAGAATGCTTTATGGTGCCAGTTCTAGAGGATCTTTATCGTGAGTTACGCGATAGCGGCAATCAACCGCTAGTAGGAGTAAGAGCACTATTCCTCTATCCACTGAATGCTCTGATTAATTCGCAGCGTGAACGCCTGGATGCATGGACTAGTGGATTTGGTTCAGGGATTCGATACTGCCTATATAACGGCAACACAAAAGAATTGCATGCCTTAACAAACAGCGAACAGGCAAACAAGCCTAATGAAGTTTTATCACGTGAGAAAATGCGTGAAGAGCCAGCACCAATACTAGTGACAAATGGTACCATGCTGGAATACATGATGGTTCGTCAGGTTGATGCTCCAATAATTCAGCAATCGAAAGCAGAAAAATCACTACGCTGGATAGTTTTGGATGAAGCGCATACTTATGTAGGGTCTCAAGCCGCCGAGCTTGCCCTACAACTTCGTCGTGTAATGACTGCGTTCGGTGTTACGCCTGATGATGTTCGTTTTGTTGCAACGTCAGCCACTATTGCAGGAAGCGATTCAGAAAAGCAGTTAAAAAAATTCTTATCAGAACTGTCAGGAATACCACAAGAACGTATAGATGTTTTGGGAGGTAATCGCGTTATTCCTGAACTTGATGCATGCAAAAATTATCCAGTCACACTGGATGAGCTTGAGCAAATACCAGACTCCGATAGCGAAGGAATTAGCCTTGAGCGTTATAGTGCATTAACACATTCCCCAGAAGCCCGCTATATACGCGAGATGCTAGTTAGCCAACCTCACCCAGTGAAACTGGATGTAATAACGAAACGCTTAAACGAACTGACAAAGAATCATTACACACAACAAGAAATTTTACGCTGGATCGATCTCTGTACGGGCACAAGCCCCAATAAACAAGATCCTGCTTTTCTCAAAGTAAGAGCACATATTTTTCAACGTAATACCCAAGGTATATGGTCCTGTGCAGATAAACATTGTTCAGCAAAACATAACACCACACTGGAAGAAAACTGGCCATTTGGCTACGTGTATGTGAATCAACGACAAAGCTGCCAGTGTGGTAGCCCTGTTTTTGAGCTTGCGTTCTGTAATGAGTGTAACGAACCACATCTGTTAGCGAAGGATAAAAAAGGTAAACTCGTACAGTGGGATAATAAGGGTGGGGATGAATTCTCACTTCATGATGATATCCCTGATGATTTTGAAACATCGGGAGAGAAAGTTCAAAAAGAACATACATTTCAGGCTCCGCAAATTATTGCGCCGGAATGTAATACTGAAGCCGGATATATAATTCAGCGACTCGATCGTAATACCCGGAGCATTGGCGTTGTTCATAAAGACAGTCTTCCTTTGGCAATGAACGAAAATGAACAAATTTGTAGCGCTAGCAATTGTGGCCATAAAGGAGGAAAAGGTCAGTCCCCCTTTAGACGCGCTTTGCTGGGGGGGCCGTTTTATGTCACGAATATTGTGCCAACCGTGTTGGAATACTGCCAGGATTTTGCCAACGATGAAGGTAAAGAGGGGGTTGGTCCACTATCATTACCCGGACGAGGGCGACGGCTGATTACCTTTACCGATAGCCGCCAAGGAACGGCAAGAATGGCAGTAAGAATGCAGCAAGAAGCTGAACGTAGTCGTTTGCGCGGTAGTGTAGTGGAGATACTTTCCTGGCATCAGAGAAAACAGGCTGTAAATACTCCTAACGATCAGGTTGATGTAACAAAATTGGAAGAAATGGCGACACAAGCCAGAGATGCAGCAAAAGAATTTCGTGACTGGGGTATGCCGGAAGAAGCAATTCGTTCTGAAGAAAGAGCGGAACGCATGGAACAGGCTATAAAAAAAGCAACAGGCGAAATAGTTAATACCATTTTAGCTTCACTGACTTGGCAGGAGATGATTAATGAGCTTAAAGATAAGGCAGACATCAAAGGCTCGATTCTGCAATACAACCACTATCTTAAACCTGAGATTTTCACTGAGAACAGTGGACCGCTGAAGCTTTCAGAAATGCTTCTATTTCGTGAGTTTATGCGCCGTCCAAAACGAACCAACAGCCTTGAAACACAAGGGCTGGTGCAGATTAGTTATCAAGGGTTGGAAAAGCTACATACCCCCCCTATTCACTGGCATGAACAGGGGCTAACTCTGGATGATTGGCGTGATTTTCTGAAAGTCGCACTGGATTTTTATGTCAGAGAAAACAACTTCATCCAACTGGATTTAGAACTGAAGAACTGGATTGGCAGCCGTTTCTCTGCAAAATTTGTACGCAACCCTGAATCAAAAGATCCTGACGATAACCAAGTCAAGCGTTGGCCTCAAATCCGTCACGGCAATACCACCCATCGTTTAGTTAAGTTGCTAATACTTGGAGCAAAATTCAGCACTGTAAATACGATTACTATCGATATAGTTAACGCATGGTTGAAAGAAGCTTGGCTCCAATTAACCGGCCCTTTGGCTGTGTTAAAACCTGATGGTAACCGTTTTTACTTGCCGAAAGAACATCTGACATTCTCCTTGATTCAAAAGGCGAGTATTTGCCCTGTTACCAATAAATTGTTGGATACTACTTTCAAAGGACTAACTCCTTACCTACCTAGACATATCCAATTTGAACACCTAAATAATACACAATATAGTGCCTATATGGCACAGGAAGTGACACTGCCTGAAGTCTGGAAACACGACTATTCACAGTTGGATTATGCCGAAGGGTTAGCACAAGTCCGGGAATGGGTAGCGCAAGATCCACTTGTGGATCATTTACGTTCGCAAAACCTCTGGACGGATATTAACGACCGTGTGGTAGAGGGTGGCTTTTACTACCGTACTGCTGAGCATTCAGCACAGCAATCAGCAGATCGCCTACAAAGTTACGAAAAGATGTTTAAAAACGGTCAGCTTAACGTCCTTAACTGTTCCACTACCATGGAAATGGGTGTAGATATTGGCGGTATTTCCGCAGTAGTGATGAATAACGTCCCCCCTCATCCGGCAAACTATTTACAGCGTGCGGGACGAGCCGGACGTAGTAAAGAATCCCGTGCAATCTCCTACACCCTGTGTAAAGGGAACCCACACGACCAACAGGTTTTCGCCAATCCACTTTGGCCGTTTGAAACAGTGATCCCTGCACCGATGGTGGCAATGAACTCAGAACGTTTGGTACAACGCCATGTTAATTCACTACTACTATCAGAATATTTATGCCATGTAGTGGGAGAAACTGAGAAAGAAAAAACCAATCTAAATAGCGAGTGGTTCTTTGGTGAAGAGTTTGGGCAGTCTGTATGTAACAGCTTTAAGATTTGGCTTGAACGCCCTACCCTTAAAATTGATGATGCGCTTGAGCGTCTAGTAAACGGCACCGCGCTACATGGTGCTCGAGCTGAATTATTGCGAGAAAAAACTTTCCATGCAATTACAGTATTACAAAAGCGTTGGCTAGAAATTTACCACGATCTAGAAAAACAGAAAAAGGACTCTCAGCCAAATACTCCATATCGTAAGCGCTTAGAGCTGGAGAAAAAACGACATTGTGATGAATACCTGTTGCGCGACCTGGCAGCACGAACCTTCCTACCAGGCTATGGTTTCCCGACGGATGTCGTGAACTTTGATAACTTCACTATGGAAGACTATATCCGCGAGAAAACGCATAAAATCCGTAACAAGAGTGACCGTGAAGATAACGTTTCACGTTATAAAGGACTACCTTCACGCAACTTGTCTGTTGCCATTCGTGAATATGCGCCAGGAGCGGAAATCATTCTAGATGGAAGAGTATTCCGTTCTGCTGGTGTATCACTACACTGGCACAATATCAATGCAGATACTAACGAAGCCCAACGGTTGGACCGCGCCTGGCGGTGCCACAAATGCGGTACGTTAGGCTATGAAGAAGGTATTGGTAGCTCTGTAGAATTATTTTGTACCAATGGCGACTGTGGTGAGCGAATTACTCGTGACAACACACGTCAAGTGCTGCAACCCGCCGGGTTTGTCACAGATGCTTATGATTCAGTAACGAACAACATTGAAACGATGAAGTATATCCCTGTAGTTCCGGCCTGGGTATTTGTTAAGGCAGAGCGTTTGCCGCTACCAAACCCAGAGATGGGTTTTATGGCTTCAGGCGCTAACGGGCATGTATTCCAGCAGAGTATGGGCGAAGGTGGACATGGTTATGCACTGTGCCTAAGCTGCGGTCGTGCTGAATCGATGATAAGCGAAAAAGACATACCAAAATCAATGGAAGCCCATTACCCGCCGCGCCCAGGAAAAGCCGATCGCGACAGCCAGAATCAGAGAGTTATTTGCCCTGGTTCTACCGCATTAAATACAAAAGTCACGTTAGGGGCATTAGCTCGTACTGATGTATTTGAACTGATTTTACGTCGCCCACAGGAAGGTGAGTATATCCCAGATGGATCAGAGGAAGGACGTATTGTTGCTATGACACTGGCTGTTGCATTACGTCGAGCACTCGCAGGTGTATTGGGTATTTCTGCTTCGGAGTTAGGCTATGCGGTGCGTCCTGTCAGGTTAGAGAACGAGGAATCAGTACTGGCCGTTCAGCTTTACGATGTCATTAGCGGCGGTGCTGGATTCGCTTCCAGTGCACCATTACATATCGAAGCGATACTGCAGGGAATGGTAAAGCAGCTAAGGTGCACCCACTGCGATACCGCCTGTAGCGATTGTTTACTCGATTCGCAAACGCGTCACGATCATGACCTTTTAGATCGCAAAGCCGCACTGGCTTGGCTGGGAAATGACTTCGGCCACTATATTGGTTTGCCAGACGAGGAGAAGTTCTCACTACCCGATGCGCAGTATTGCCCTGGTACCATCGAAGATGCAGTACGCCGTGCAATTAACGAAGGTGCCGATAAACTTACGCTGTGGATGAACGGGCCACTCAACGAGTGGGATTTATATGCTCGCCAGTTCCGCTCGGCAATTCTGAACTACCGGCTAAAAGACAATGTCGCGGTTGAGATTGTCCTTCCCGATGACGTTGATGATCCGGAAGTGTTGCACGAACTGGCGCAGTTTGCAGCTATTGGGGTGAGGTTGTGCCATGCCGAACAGGAAGAGTCATTCCCCATTGTGGCGCAGATCGCTTTCACCGATCGAGTCATAACACTGGCATCACGCAGTCAGCAAGCAACGGTACCAGGTCCACACTGGCATCAAAATGGTGAACTGGTGGTTCGCAGCCAATACTATAAACCTGCCGAACTGCGTGAGTTTATACTGCCAGAACTTACAGCAAACTTCAGCGACTTAGTAAAAGACCTTCAAATTCATAAAGAGCTGAATAGCCCGTTTTCACAGTTTGGCCAACGTTTCTGGGATGTGCTTTCTAACAGCCATGAAAAAGCACAAAACCTGATGAAGACAAATCAAATTACACATATTCATTATACCGATCGCTATCTGCAAAACCCGGTTGCGCTGGCGCTGCTGAGCTCATTACTTAAGCCGTTGAAAACATTAATGACCAAAGATGCAAAAGTAGCGATTGATACCTTATTCAAAAACAAAGATCGCACAGGAAATCGACCGTTCCACGACTGGATGAGTGAAGCTGATTTTCAGAATTTTGCTGATCAGTGGTTTGCTGCATCAATGGGTAAGGCGACCGATATAACGGTGTTCAACTACTCGCGAGATATTCCACATCATCGTAAATTGGTGGTGAATTTTGACAATGGCCAGGTTCTAAAAATCCGCTTTGATCAGGGAATGGGCTACTGGCGTATCGACTTCCCATATGCCTGGCACAGATTTGATTTCAATGATGATGTTGCTTCTCAGCTCCATAAAATGGCGAAAGCTTGTATGGAAGGAAAGGTGGTTAACGGAGAGGAAAACTGGTCAACGGATGTGGTAGTTGAAGTGATAGAACCTTAAGGGATTATCGCTCCCGATGCGCTGTCGGGAGCGTTTGTCTATTATTTCTTTTTACGCGAGACTTTTTTACTACCGCTGGCGGCTCGTTCGGCCTTAATTTTCTCAAGTAGAGCAGCTGCGCTATTTTCACCGCTAATCAGGTCTGGATTTTCTGCGCGCCATTGGGCGGTTAGTTCACCACGAAATGCCTTCGCTAGAATAGACTGGGTGAGGTTGTTGACGCGAACCAGTGCATTATTGACCTGCTTTTCAATGGTGTCAGCGTAGGCAAAGAGTTGCTCAACGCGGCGGACGATTTCGTATTGTTCTGAGAGTGATGGGCGAGGTATTACAGCTTCTCTGCATTGAGTCAAAGAGATGTTTATTTGACCAACTATCCCTTTTGTATCGTGCATGACATCTCTGACTAACTTGCCTTCACATAATACATAGTAAAGAAATTTAGATAAAATCTTTTCTTTTTCAACTCTGAATAGAGTTATCGCTTGATTCAAATTCCACTCAGGGTACTGATCTGTCAGTATGGCTACTTTCCCTAGAGGAGGTCCAACAATGTTCATTAGGACATCATCGGGGAATGCAATGGAACGCTTAGATTTTGAACGATGGACTTCGCCAGTTATAAATTGAGGTTTATAATCAAAATCTATTTTTTGATTAACAATATTATATACTTTCAAAAAAGGAATTTTTCCATCTTGTTCAAATGGGTTATCTGTTGGAGTTGAGCCACTTTGTACTTTAGTACAAATATCGCTTGCTTTTTGGTTTGCCCACGAGTCAACAAGAATATTATTCTTATCCCGCCAGTTTTTCGTTAAATCCCCCCTCACAGCCATAGTTAGCACCGCCTGACGAAAACATTTCAGGATTTGTGGGATTTGCTCAAGACGTGCTTTGGTGGTGTCTACCTGCGCCAGCAGGGTATCGAGTTTTTCGGCAATGATTTTTTGTTCGGCAAGTGATGGTAGTGGTATTTCGATCTTTGAGTAATCCTTAAATTTAAGATTCCTTAGGTTATTACTTCCTCCTTGGTATTTAGTAACCTCACCAGAACTGTAGAAAAACTCTAAGTAGCGATTAATAAAAGATGCACTTACTTCTGAACTTAACCTAACCAAACGAACAAAGTTTGTACACACCAAAGGTAATGTTTGGTTGTTTAATACTCTATCATCGATTAATACAGTTCTACCTACCGGTTGGTCTGGTCCCCCTCCGGAGATTTCAACTAATATATCGTTTTTAAGCAACTTCCTAGATGTTAAACTCGAAACCTTTACCTTTCGTATTACAGCGGTATTGCCGAAATTTTTTTTCCAATTTTTAAATTCAGATCCACGGATACATGATACAGATTCATATCCTTCTTCGCTGAACTCTGGATCTTTCCCCCAGTCACCACCGATGATATGAATCGCAATATCTTCTAGAGAAGATTTACTCCAACTGAAGTGAGAGGAAAAAAGCTTCATACCTTCACCTCACCAAACGCTTCTTTCAGCAATTGGCGCTGAGCATCGGCTTCATCGTCTGCGCCTAATTCACGCATCAGCGCATCCAGCTCTCCCATCGCCTGTACTAGCTCGGTCATCGCTTCTGCCGCTAACACATCCGGCTCCCGCAGGTTGTCAGCGTCGATGCTGTCCTTATCCTTCAACCAGGAGATATCCAACGAATCAGACTTGGCGCTACGGATCCATTCGCGGCTGAACTTGCGCCAACGGCTGGTGGCTTGGCGCTGGTCAGTATTCTTGTTCTCTTCGCTGTCGGCAATATCACTCTCTTCGGCATTAAAACTCCATTCACCCTCAGTACGCGGGCTTAAGCCGTGCGGGTCATCACCGTAGACGGTTTCAAACGGTTGTAAATGCTGCTCGGTAAATGGCGTGCGCTTGCCAAAGCTTGGCATATTGGTACGCAGGTCATACACCCAGACATCGTCAGTACAGTTCTTATCCTGGTTAGGATTTGCCACCGCGCCTTTAGTAAAGAACAACACATTGGTTTTCACGCCCTGAGCATAAAAAATACCGGTCGGTAGACGCAAAATGGTGTGCAGATGGCATTTATCCATCAGGTCACGACGGATATCGGTACCCTTACCGCCTTCAAACAACACGTTATCCGGCACCACCACTGCAGCACGACCGCCAGGATGCAACGTTTCAATAATGTGCTGCATAAAGCACAGCTGTTTGTTGCTGGTTGGGTGAACAAAGGTGCGGGTAATATTGGTGCCCGCCGCGCTACCAAACGGGGGGTTGGTGGCGACAATGTGCGCTTTTGGCAGATTTTCGCCGTCACTACCCAGCGTATTACCCAAGCGAATAGCACCTCCGTGTTCGAGATTGCCTTCAATATCGTGTAACAGACAGTTCATCAGCGCCAAACGTCGAGTACCCGGTACCAGTTCAAGGCCGATAAAGGCACGATGAATTTGGAAATCCTGAGTATCGCCATCAAGATTGTCCAGATCGTTGGTTTGTGATTTTACGTAGCGGTCAGCTTCAATCAAAAAACCTGCCGTACCCGCTGCCGGATCCTGGACAATTTCACGCGGCTGCGGCTTCAACAGATGAATGATAGTTTTAATCAACGGACGCGGAGTAAAGTACTGACCTGCACCGGACTTGGTTTCGTTGGCGTTTTTCTGCAGCAGCCCTTCGTACATATCACCGAAGTCATCGCGAGATTTGCCATCACTGCCGTTATACCAGTCAAGTGAATCCATATTGCTGACCAGCTCGGTCAACTGTTTAGGCTGGGTGATCGTGGTATTAACGTTCTGGAATACCGCTTGCACGAGCTTCTGTTCATCTGCACCCAAGTGGACCAGCAGGTTACGGTAGAACTGTAATTGCTCCTGACCAATACGGGATTTCAGGTCGTCCCAACGATAGCCTTCCGGCAGATAATCGTCTTCCTGACCAGTCTCTTTACACATTTTCAAAAACAGCAGCGAGGCGAGCTCATTGACATAGTTTTGATAAGAAACGCCGCCATCACGCAAGTTGTCACAAAGTTTCCATAACTTAGCGACCAGATCGTTATTATTCATATTTAATTCCCTAAAAAGCAGCGGCCCTCATTTAGGACCGCAGAAGATTTAATTGCCGTAGATGATAACGCGTCAGGCCAGCTGGTCCCAAATATAATCACTGAATTTGTCCAGCACACTGTCGAGGTCATCATCAAAGGCGCGTTGCAGCATCACCTTACCGCCACGACGGTGGAAATTACCGGTTTTAAACACATCGTCATCAAGCACGATTTTCTCTTTCAATGCGGCAGCTAAACGGTCTAGCCAGGCCTTCTGCTCGCTGTTCCAATCGTTTTCACTTTTAATCCGCTCCAAAGCATGATCGACTCGTTCATCAAACGGCTTTAACGCATCACCGACAGCAGCACGACGTATGTGGCCAATAAGCCTTGCGGCGATGTCCTCATTACGAGTCTCTTTCCAAGCTCTACGTAGTGACGATTCTTCGAAGTGCTGGCGGTCAAACCATTCCTGAAGTTCAACGAGCCCTTTGCGGGTAAGATCCCTTGGGTGATTGATGACGGCCTGAAGCGCAGGCTGAGCATTCGGGGCTCGTTTGACCAGTTCATCAAACGCCTCCAGGAAGTCCTTCGGTGTATCGTAATCACCATATAAGGATTTCACGCTGATCACTTCATCATCAATATCGAGGAAGATGGGTGCATCCCGCAGGGCATTAATACCTGCCTTCAATTTTTCCAACAGGGCGATAAGTCCCGGTAGCTTGTTAAATACTTCTGCACTCCACTGCGGCCCCTTTTGACGCAAGCGCATTGCCAGGCTACCGAAACCGGCTCCTGCGGCATCCTGACAGAGTTCATCCAGTCGGCGAATCTGCTTATCCACCGACTCACTTCGGTCACGGTTATACATTGCCAGACTGATAATACGCTGCAATTTGGCGATCAACTGTTCATGGCTGTGCTCGGCATAGCTGCGACCATCTGCTTCGGTGATTTTGTACGTTTCGGAGTCGGTAATTTCGTTGACCAGTGTTTTCAGCTCCACCTTCGGGCGTATCACCACCGGGCGCATCGTGTCTACACTTTCCAACGTGCTATAGATGTCCACACAGTCGAAAATTTTGAAGCTGGTTTTACCCACCGCCGGGCAAAGACGAGTAGCACGGCCTTTCATTTGCTCGTAGAGGATGCGACTTTTTACCTTGCGCAGGAACACGATGTTGCAGATCGACGGAATATCTACGCCAGTGCTCAGCAAATCAACCGTGACAACAATATTTGGCAAACGCTCTTTATTGAAGCGTGTGATCATCGTTTGCACTTTCTTCGCATCTTTGTCGGCGTCGCCGGTGATCTTGATGATTGCATCATGTTCCAACTGCGGGTACTGTTTTTTAAATGCTATACGTAGCTCTTCTACTACCATATCTGCATGGCTATTGGTGACACAGAAGATCAATGTTTTTTGTTGACCCGTCGGGTCCAGGTATTTAGTCAGCTCACCGCAAACCGCACGGTTAAAAGCAGGGATAACCAGGCCCCGGTTAAAATCTGCGACTTCAAAATCCTGATCGTCTGCTAGTGTGTCGTTAATCACTTCACCTTGCGGATCTAGGCGCTCCACTTGTTCACCTTTCGCCAAATACACACCATCTTGGGCATTACGGGTAGTAATTTTAATCGGCGGGTCCTGATCGATAAGATAACCATCGATCACAGCAGTACGGTAGGTATAGCGATAAACCGGTTCGCCGAAGATATCAACTGTATGTATGGCTGGGGTGGCGGTAAGGGCAATTTTTACTGCATCGAAATGGTCGAGAATACGACGATAGGCCGATACATAATCTAGCTGACTGCGGAACTGCAGTTCACCTTCAGTTTGTTCCTTATCAAGAACGTAACCACGATGCGCTTCGTCCACCACGATGCAATCATAACGTCCCACCGGCATCGGTTCGTCTGACTGTAGAGTTCGTTTAACCAGTGATTGGACTGTAGCAACATGAATTTTAGTGCTGTCTTCAGGGAATTTATCCGTCAGACCTTTGATGTCGAAAATACTGTTAAAAGTGTCTCCGTTGATACGTGTATCTTCAAATGCCCCCAGAGCCTGTTCACCAAGTGAGCGGCGGTCAACAAGAAACAACACTCGCTTAAAGCGCTGGGACTGGATCAGGCGAAACATTAGTGCGATCGCAGTACGAGTTTTCCCAGTACCAGTTGCCATTGCCAGAAGAATTTCTTGTTGCCCTGCAACAATCGCGTTCTCTACCGCGCGAACAGCATCTTCTTGATAGTAGCGAAGCCCTAATTCACTCATACTTGGATTATCAGCAAACCATTGATTTTGCTTCTGAGGGTCGCAGCCCAACATAGCCATAAGTTCTTCCGGCTGATGCCACTCTGGTAGAGCTTTTGGCATATTGGCTTGATGACGAACATCACGATACCAAATACCACTTTTTGTTTTCATTGCAGCTCGGTATTCACGCCCATTGGTCGAATAGCAGAAGGGTATTTTGAATCGCTGACTACCGCTGCTGTCCTTCCAACTAACTTCATACTCTGGAACTGCTTCGTGAACCTCATCAAGTGAATTGTTCTCAAGTAGTACTTCACGCAGGTAGGCATTATCAAAGTATTTACTATAGCGATATGATTCAGGAAGTTTACCAGAAACATCGGTGTTTTTACGTTTGGCTTCAATGACGGCAACAGGTTTGAGTCCGACAAACAATACATAATCTGCAAAGCCTGGATTACCATTTTCATCTTTACCGGTTGGCCATTCAGCAATCGCCATATTTACACCAGGCTCAGGGCGAGCACCTTTAGAAAAGCGTAATGTTTTACTGTCAGCTTGCCATTTAGCTTTACGCAGTTGAGCGTCGATCAGGAAACGACTTTCCTCTTCACTCAGATCTAGCGTGCGTTTTATTGCCTGGTTGGTTATCTCTTTATGATAAGCCTTCCGTTCCTGCTCAGTCTGCTTCGCCAGCTCTGCATTTTTTGTCGCTAGCTGTGCTTCCAGGGCAGAAATACGCGCTTTGGACTGTTCTTCTGTTTCATGCTGTTTACCTTCGAGAATGGCAATATAACCATTCAGCGCAATCATTTTTTGCTGCTGAGCATTTATCTCGGCCTGGCTTTGTACCTTTTCTTTTGCCTGTTGCTCCAGTTGCTTCTTGAGTACCAAAACTTCCTGATGATAGAGACTCTCCCCCCTTTCAGGCAGAACAAATACTGGAAGCGCGAAGTCATAATCTTTAGTTACCAGACGGTAGTACCAAACACTCAAACGAAAACCAAGCCGCAGGCACATCTGCGCATCATCAAGATCATTATGATATTCATGAACAGCTTGGTTACCGATGCGGCGTAGCTTATGAAAAATCGAGAGTATGCTGTCATCAACGAAGGGGATCTTACCCAGTTCGCGCAGCAGGTCGTGCTGGTTATCGCAAGGAGGTATATCCAATAACATACCCAGGTGTTTGGCTGTAGCTTCGCCAAACATGCGCATTTTTATAAGTGTGGTGTTAGGGTCGTCTGGGTAGTTATTTTCTGCTGCACAGGCAATAGCGTAAATGAAGTCATTAACGCCTTTCAGGAAATCGAAGTTGGATTTATTCATGCGCCTTCCATGTTCTGCTTAGTATCACAGGAAGCAAAGCAGTTAAGTCAAACTGTTAGAAAACAAAGATAAAGATATCTTATCATTCACCGATTACTCGAGCAATTATAGAAATTTGTAGGCTGAGTTATGCGCCTACAAATATCACAATTAGCAAAAAGTAAGGCATGCACTGGCATGCCTTACTGTATCCCTTTTAATCAGCCCGAACTCAACTTAGCAAAATCAAACGGACTTACCGTTTTCTCCCTATTCGCATCCAGATAATCAGCCCACCACTGCACCATCAGCCGCCTTTCCTCAATGTGCTCAGCCTTATGAATATAAGCAGCTCTTACTGAATTACGTTCTTGGTGGCTCATCTGCCTTTCTACTGCATCCTTCGACCATAGCCCTGACTCAATCAGCGAACTACACGCCATCGTTCTAAAACCATGTCCACACACTTCTGTCTTCGTATCATAGCCCATCACACGTAATGCATTGTTTACCGTGTTTTCACTCATTGGTTTTCTAGGGTTATGATCACCAATAAAGATCAGCTCGTGGTTACCACTGAATTGATAGATCTGTTTTAAGATCTCAATGGCTTGTCGGCTTAAAGGGACTAAGTGAGTAGTGCGCATTTTTGATCCGCGATGGGAGTGCTTAACCCCTTCTATCGCTTCGCGTTCCGCAGGGATCGTCCACATGGCATTCTCAAAATCGATTTCATCCCAACGGGCGAAACGCAGTTCACTAGAACGAATGAAGACTAATAAGGTAAGTTTGACTGCAAGTTTAGTTAAAGGTCTTCCCTTATAATCATCGATGCGTTGTAAGAACTCAGGTAGGCGTTTAAGCTCTAATGCGGCTCTATGAACTCGTTTACCTGTGGCAACTGCGCCAGCCATATCTTGCGCGGGGTTATAGTCGATTAAACCACTTTGTACTGCGTAACGCATAATGGCTGTTACACGTTGTTGTAAACGTGCCGCCACTTCAAGACGTCCAGACATCTCTACGGCTTTAATCGGTTCGAGTAGATCGCGAGTTTTTAGTTCAGCAATATTACGTTTACCGATAGCCGTAAAGATATTGTCCTCAATGCTTTTGAGGACTCGATGGCAATGACCTTCAGACCACTTCTTATTGGTTACATGCCAATCACGAGCAACCTTCTCAAAGGTATTGAATTCCTTTTGTTGCTCTTCTTTAACTTCTTTGCGTTTCTCACTAGGGTCTACCCCACTGGCGACAAGCTTTCTTGCTTCATCTCGTTTTTCGCGGGCATTCGCTAGGGAAACATCAGGATACACGCCAAATGCTAACATCTTTTCTTTACCGCCAAAGCGATAACGGAAGCGCCAATATTTAGAGCCATTAGGGTGAATCAGAAGAAATAGTCCGTTACCATCTGTCAGCTTATACGCCTTATCTTCAGATTTTGCAGAACGAACCTTAGTATCGGAAAGTGCCATTTTAACTATCCTCGCAGCCGAATTGCGGGTACAAAACTTTATCGAATCGACATATACCCGCAAATGTACCCACATCATTAACTTGATATCGGTTGAGTTGAGTATACGTTGGTAGAGTTAAAATGCGAGAGGAACCTTGCAAACACTGGATTTTAGATACAAAAAAAGACGTCTGTTGACGTCTCTTGATGTTCTTATGGTGCCGAAGGCCGGACTCGAACCGGCACACCCGAAGGCGGTTGATTTTGAATCAACTGCGTCTACCAATTCCGCCACTCCGGCACGAAGTGATGTGTTTCTTGGAAAACGCTGCCATTATACTTGCCTTGTGCCTACTGGCAACACTTATTCGTGAAGATACGGTTTGTTCGATTAAAAAAAAAGCATATTCCTTAGATCTTATAAAATCACAAGGAAAGCTTCTTTTGTTTATATATCTATTAATGAGTATGTTAACTTCTCCCAAATTATTTTTCTTATCACGAGGCTCTGTGACTGGCGGCAGGTCATTATTTTTGTTAGTTTATCTGCAATCTAATGTCAATATTTAAGGTTTAATCATGGGTTTTGTTGGGTGGATAGCAACAGGTATCTTTATTGGCATCTTAATTGGTGTGGTAATGAAGATTTTCGCGAAGAAAAAATAATATGGCTGAAAGGCCATTTGCAAACAATCATATCGGCTGGCTTCCAACATGAAGAAATCATTTCTAAAAGTTCTGTCTGTATCTGCATTATCCTTAGTGTTAATGGCATGTTCAAGTAAGACAGAAAAAGCACCAAAGTTTTTGCAAAGTAATGATATTGAATCCTCTGACTGGCAAGTTTTTGAGGGAGATAGAAGGACTTACGAGCGCGTCGCTAAGATTGTCGATTTATACGCTAATCGCATTTTTAATGAAAGCAATGCACGGGGCATGGCTATCATTGTTATCGATAATAATCAGGCGTTATCGCGTTATTATGGTGAAACCGCACCGGGTAATGGTAAAAAACCTGGTCCAAACTCATTAATTCGCATTGCATCAATTACAAAATTAATGACAAGCGAAATATTAATTAAGCTTGAACAAGATAAGAAACTACTAATTACGGACCCATTACAACAATACGCTTACCATGGCGTTACTGTTCCTGATAATGCCAGCGGGCAACCTATTCGCTTATATCACTTAGCAAGCCATACCAGTGGCTTACCTCGCGAACAACCCGGTGGGAAATGGGGACGTCCTGTTTTTATTTGGCCAACTCAAGATAACCGCTGGACCTGGCTAAAAACAGGTAAGTTAGATGCAACACCGGGAACAGAAGCTTCTTATTCCAACTTAGCGTATGACTTATTGGCAGATGCGATGGTTAAAGCTTCAGGAGTCTCTTACCCTCAGCTATTTAACCACTATGTTACTTCTCCCGCCAAAATGACGAATACCACTTACACCCCCAATAATGCACAATGCGCGCGGTTAATGGAAGGAACGAAACCCAGCCCTTGCCATAACACTCTTGCAGCAGCAGGAAGTGGTGGTGTGTATTCCACCCCTGCAGATATGCAAAAATGGATGCAGCAATTTTTATCGACAGACAGTAACCTAAGAAAAGTCACCGCAGCCCGTGAACAAGGCATCTATTTTCCCCGTGAAAAACTTTTAGAAATTAAAGGGATGGATGTTGCAGGCCATGCTGATGGATTAGGCCTTGGGTGGGTGTATATGAAACCGAAAAATGGCATTCCTGGTATTTACCAAAAAACAGGTGGCGGTGGCGGGTTTAACACCTATATGGCGATGATCCCACAGCAAAATATTGGGGTATTTGTGGTAATGACCCGCAAAGATAACAGTAAATTCAGTAAATTAACGATTGGTGTTAATGAACTAGTCGCCTCATTATCTACTAACCATGCGTATGGGAAACATTGAAGGAGTACCGCCGAAGTGTTACAAACAATGGCGAGTTACACCCCGACCCTAAAACGTGGATTTACCCGTGTTATCTCATTAATTGCGACAACAGCCTGATAAATTCAGGCTGTTTTTGATAATTTTACTATCCATTTTTAAAATCAATTCATTCAGATTACCGATAATCTTTTAGTCTTCCATTAACACATGCGGAGCTAAAATGAGAACAAAAAACCACGCGATAACATCAAGTTGTCAGGCTACACAATACCCCAAAATTAGCCAATTTGAATTGATAGAAGTTTTAAATAGTATTAAAGGCCATTGTACTAAAAAACCAGAGTATGTAGAAAATAGGTCTATTGCTATTCAATATCCCTACAAGTATTTCGAAGGCTCAGAATTACAAGCTATCAAAGCTTGCCGACAAGAAGAAAGACGAATATATCGGGAAAAGTGCCAGATGGCTTTTAAATTTAAACGACAAAATAGTATGAAAGGTGGAATTTTTTCACTTGCTCAGCAATTAGCAAACCGGAGTCGCCAAAATATTTTAGCTATTGATGACCAAAGTAATATCCCAGGTGCCAGAAAAAAGTTATTTCAACCGCAAACAAGGATAGTAGCCTTTATCAGTGCATTAGGTTATGCGTTATTTGGATAATAAAAAACGGTAGTTTTTTCAATATACTACCGTTTTTTATCTCTCATTCCTCTATCACTATTTTCGTTTGACTAATAATACGATACTAACAATCAAAAACAGTAAACTTGGCAAAATTGCCGCAACAATGGGTGGTACCGAATAAACTAGGCTCCAGTTACCAAACCCTTGGTTGAGTACGTAAAACAAGAACCCACCCACAATACCTGAAATAACACGAACACCCATCGGAACGGTACGCAGCGGCCCAAAAATAAATGAAACTGCCATTAACATCATGACGGCTGCGGATAATGGCGCCAGTATTTTTTTCCACATACTGAGCTCATAAACCGCGGCAACTTGGCCACTTTCTTTTAAGTACGAGACATATTGATATAGGCCACGGATGGAAAGCGAGTCAGCATTCAGTGAAACTATTCCTAGTTTTTCTGGGGTGAGATTGGTTTTCCAATCAACCGTTAATCGCTGTGAACCTGTAATTTTTTTCTCACTACTTAGAATTGACTCGTCCACTTGAGATAATACCCAAAGCTGATTTGTCGAGTCATACTCGCCATTCGCAGCAAACATCACTGACTTCAATTTACGTTGGTCATCAAAACGATACACCGACACATCTTGAATCGATGTCGCATTATTAATCCGCTGAATATGGATAAAATCGTTGGCATCTTTTGCCCACATACCTTCATCTGTCACAACTAATGAATTACCCACGATTTTTTCTGCGCGATAATTTCTTGCCCACTGCTCTCCCGCTGGTGCGATCCACTCACCGATAAACATGGCGACAATGACCAATGGAACCGCCGTTTTCATCACCGATAATGCGATTTGCAAGCGAGTAAAACCAGAAGCTTGCATAACGACTAGCTCACTACGTGAGGCCAGTGCCCCTAACCCCATGAGCGCACCTAACAACGCCGCCATTGGAAAGAAAATATCAATATCTTTTGGAACAGTTAATAAGGTGAATACACCTGCACTCAATGCCGTATAGTCGCCATCGCCCACTTTGCGAAGCTGCTCGACAAATTTAATGATCCCAGCTAGGGAAACGAGCAAAAATAACGTCACTAAAATCGAATTTAAGATGGTTCGACCGATATACCTATCTAAAACACCAAACATCAGGCAACCCCTTTACTCAATTTAAGACGTATACGGCGCATTGGGACGGTATTCCACGCATTTAGGACTATCGCTAATACCAAATACCCCACATTCACCGCCCACATGGTATACCTTGGGTCAAGGTCGCCCTTATCAGCACTGTTACGCAATGTACTTTGTAATAAAAAGAAAATGAGGTACAGCAACATTGCAGGAAGCATACTGAGTACCCGCCCCTGACGTGGGTTAACCTCGCTTAACGGCACAACCATCAAAGCCATGACGACAACGGAGAAAACAATGGTTAAACGCCAATGAAACTCAGCGTTCACCTCAGGCGTATTTTCAGACCACAGTTGCAGCATATTTTTTTGCTCGACTCGGTCACTACGCGTTTCTGCAGTTTGGTGATCAACAATGGCTTGGTAATTAACAAAGTCAGTTATGCGAAAATCACGCAGTAACGCGGTTCCTTCATAACGAGTACCCTCATTTAAAACAACGACTTGTCGACCATCAGGATCTTCTTTCATATAGCCGCTATCAGCAACCACAACAGAAGGCCGTTGTTCATTAGCGGCGCGTAGTTGTGCAAGAAATACATTCTTGAAGTTGTTACCTTTTACATCACCAATGTACAGCACATAGTTGCCATCTTTAGTGGTTTTAAATTGCCCTTCGACCATTGCAGCTAACCCGGGATTGGCTTTCGCATCAGCCAATACCTGCTCTTGATATTGAGATGACCACGGCAACATCCACGTAATATTAGCAATCGCGACCATAGCGGTAATGACTGCAAGGACTAACGCAGCTTTCACTAAAACACTTTTACCTAAACCGCAGGCATGCATTACCGTGATTTCACTTTCAGTATAAAGTTTACTGTAGGTCATCAAAAGCCCAAGAAATAGGCTCAAAGGTAAGATAAGCTGAGCCATTTCAGGCACACCTAACCCCAGCAAAGGAAGTACTAAGTTTGAAGGAATATTGCCCTGAACCGCAGCGCCAAGAATATCTATCGACTTCTGACTAAAAAAGATTAGCATCAATACAAAAAGTATGGCTAACTGACTTTTCAGGGTTTCCCGTACCAAATATCTAATAATGATCACGCTTATTACGCCTGTGAAAACTTGTCTTTTGGGAAGAAAATGGCTAAGTTCGTTCGATGTCTGCCATTTACTAACATATACTCTAGTTTATTGTATGGCTAGAATGATATAAAAGCATTATCTATACTGATTGAAATATCAGAACATGCTTAATATTCGAGAAACCAGATATACCCGCCATACTTCATGGTGTATCGCGATTAACAGCATACAATGTGAGCTATTTCGCGTATAGATGGTTAGTTTAACATAAAGAGTTCATTCTCTATGAGGTAGATCATGCGAAACGCTAATTTTAGCGGGAGCATCGGCCTTTGTCTTTAAGATTCAGGAGAACGCATGGAGTTTAGTGTAAAAAGTGGTAGCCCGGAAAAACAGCGCAGCGCATGCATTGTTGTCGGAGTCTTTGAACCACGCCGTCTGTCCCCAATTGCTGAACAGCTGGACAAAATAAGTGACGGATATATCAGCGCCCTGCTGCGCCGCGGCGAACTTGAGGGTAAAGTAGGGCAATCCCTGCTACTCCATCATGTACCCAACGTTCTGTCTGAACGCATTCTGCTTATCGGTTGTGGTAAAGAACGCGAATTAGATGAGCGCCAATTTAAACAAATTATTCAGAAAACCATCAGCACACTGAATGAAACTGGCTCAATGGAAGCCGTCTGTTTCTTAACTGAATTACACGTCAAAGGTCGCAATAATTACTGGAAAGTGCGCCAAGCCGTCGAAACAGCCAAAGAGTCGCTGTATGTATTTGATCAACTGAAAAGTAATAAGACAGAGCATCGCCGTCCGCTACGCAAACTGGTTTTCAACGTGCCAACTCGCCGTGAATTAACTAGTGGTGAACGTGCTATTTCCCACGGCTTAGCGATTGCTTCAGGTGTTAAAGCGGCGAAAGATTTAAGCAATATGCCGCCAAACATCTGTAATGCAGGTTATTTAGCATCTCAAGCTCGTCAATTAGCTGATATTTCAGACAGTAAACTCACCACTCGAGTGATTGGTGAGGAGCAAATGAAAGAACTTGGAATGAATGCCTATCTAGCGGTCGGTCAAGGTTCACAAAATGAATCGCTAATGTCCATCATGGAATATAAAGGCAGTCCAGACCCAGAAAGCAAACCTATCGTTTTACTTGGTAAAGGCCTAACCTTTGACTCCGGCGGTATTTCAATTAAACCATCCGAAGGCATGGATGAAATGAAATACGATATGTGCGGTGCTGCAAGTGTATATGGCGTCATGCGCTTTATCACTGAATTGCAATTGCCAATTAATGTGATTGGGGTTCTTGCTGGCTGTGAAAACATGCCTGGTGGCCGTGCTTATCGCCCAGGTGATATCCTTACTACCATGTCTGGGCAAACCGTTGAAGTCCTCAATACCGATGCCGAAGGCCGTTTAGTTCTGTGTGATGCACTCACCTATGTTGAGCGTTTTGAGCCAGAGCTGGTTATCGATATAGCCACTTTAACAGGGGCTTGTGTGATTGCATTAGGTAGCCATTACACTGGGTTGATGTCAAACCATAATCCACTGGCTCACGAGCTATTAAATGCTTCTGAGCAAGCAGGCGACCGTGCATGGCGTTTACCATTAGCAGATGAATATTTTGACCAAATCACACCAAATTTTGCTGATTTAGCCAATACCGGTGGACGTCCAGCGGGTGCTATCACCGCAGGTTGTTTCTTGTCTCGCTTTGCGACGAAATATAACTGGGCACACCTTGATATCGCAGGAACTGCTTGGCGTTCAGGTGCAGCGAAAGGGGCCACTGGCCGCCCTGTTTCCATGCTAGCGCAGTTCTTGTTGAACCGTGTAGGCCTTAATGGTGATGAATAACCCGATTTAGCATTTTAGCTGTACATCACTCGTAAAAATATCCCGATGAGCACTTATGCGATTCGGGATATTATTTTTGGCTTTTCGATACACATAGAAGCCATTTTGAGGCAGCAATAAAAAAGGTTATAATTCAACATAGAAATAATTTTGAGCTATGCCACCAAAAAACTTAACCAACACCCCTACAAATTGAAGTATGGCAATTTACGCTATACCCTAAATAATTCAGTTTGTAGGTAGGCGGCAAGCAATTGAGGCCTTGGGAGCATACAA
>NZ_JBRFKD010000003.1:0-530 GCF_053098325.1 Providencia sp. PROV_01
GGCACTGTTGCAAAGTTAGCGATGAGGCAGCCTTTTGTCTTATTCAAAGGCCTTACATTTCAAAAACTCTGCTTACCAGGCGCATTTCGCCCAGGGGATCACCATAATAAAATGCTGAGGCCTGGCCTTTGCGTAGTGCACGCATCACCTCAATACCTTTGATGGTGGCGTAAGCCGTCTTCATGGATTTAAATCCCAGCGTGGCGCCGATTATCCGTTTCAGTTTGCCATGATCGCATTCAATCACGTTGTTCCGGTACTTAATCTGTCGGTGTTCAACGTCAGACGGGCACCGGCCTTCGCGTTTGAGCAGAGCAAGCGCGCGACCATAGGCGGGCGCTTTATCCGTGTTGATGAATCGCGGGATCTGCCACTTCTTCACGTTGTTGAGGATTTTACCCAGAAACCGGTATGCAGCTTTGCTGTTACGACGGGAGGAGAGATAAAAATCGACAGTGCGGCCCCGGCTGTCGACGGCCCGGTACAGATACGCCCAGCGGCCATTGACCTTCACGTAGGTTTCATCCATG
>NZ_JBRFKD010000004.1:0-2683 GCF_053098325.1 Providencia sp. PROV_01
CGGCATAAAAAACACTGGAAACCGAACGGATTGACCTTTTCGGAGTTGATCCGCTGGGCAATAGAATGCGGAACTCCAGAACAATGTCAGCTTGTTTTAGCGTTATACCATTGCACAAACGATGATGATTATCAGGCGATGGGAATTCAGTTAAGCCGAAGTATTGATAATGCAAATGTCAGTCCGATCATCTTTTTCACAGGTAAAAATCAACGGTTATTAGGTGATATTTCGATGCTAAAACAGCTCGAAGAAAAGGTGCGCTGACGTTAGGTTTACCTATTATTTTATGTATTATCCTATCTATTATTCTATCTCTTATTTTATCTATTTCGTCTGTAATAGGTAGAATAATACATAGAATAAGATACAGAATAATAGATAGACACAAGATGACGTTGTGTTATTTCTTACCCATTAATCCACCTGTTATTCTACCTATTACTTTACCCGTTATTGCACCCAATTTAGGTATAACGGGCAGAATAACGGGTGAAATAATGGGTAGAATCATAGTTTTACTAACTTGCACCCCATGATACTTTCAGTATCAATGCCACTCATTTTCTGGACGAAAATGAATGACATAAGGCTCCGCCCTCTGGCTATTTTCTTCGGCTGGACGCCTGCGAAAAAAACCATTCACCCAAGCCCGTCAAACTCACTGCGTTCGTCTGACCACCCCCTTTTTTCGCCCCTGTATTTGGTCGCTCAAAAATGTGGTGGTCAGACGCTTCGCTTGACGGGGGGCTTTGCCCCCAAAACGAAACACGTTCACTGGGGTTCACTTGCCATCGCTGGGGCGTGTCATTTCGTTTCGGCTCCCCCTGTTTTTCCCTTTCTTCGCTGGACGCTCATCAGGATAAAAACAAAAAGCCTACCGCCCTCGTTTTACTCGGTTGGTCAAATCGCTTCTTGCCACAAAACAAGTTTGTGACTTTCAGCGATTTCGCATCGTTTTACTTGTCAGTTTGCACGATGTTAAAAACGCACTCAGAAGCCCGCAAAACCGTTCTAAACTTTCAGCGTAGATTTGGGTGTTTTATAGGGTGATCGTGTCTTAAAATCGTTTCGAGGGGCTTTAATGGGGATGAACGGGAGGTTTTTGCTAACTAACTCGCCCGTTTAACATAAAAGGGATTGTATGAATCAATTTTAGCTAGAGTTTAAGGTTGTTCAAATTAATGTACAATGATTGCACTGTATAAATAACCAGGTGTAGCATGTATGGAAAAGCACTTTATCAATGAAAAGTTTTCACGAGATCAATTTACGGGGAATAGAGTTAAAAATATTGCCTTTTCAAATTGTGATTTTTCAGGGGTTGATTTAACTGATACTGAATTTGTTGATTGTAGTTTTTACGACAGGAATAGCTTGGAAGGGTGTGATTTTAATAGAGCCAAACTAAAAAACGCTAGCTTTAAAAGCTGCGATTTATCAATGAGTAATTTTAAAAACATTAGCGCCTTAGGTCTTGAAATTAGTGAGTGTTTAGCTCAAGGAGCTGATTTTCGAGGGGCTAATTTTATGAATATGATAACTACAAGGTCATGGTTTTGTAGTGCTTATATAACCAAGACAAATCTTAGTTACGCTAATTTTTCTAGAGTCATATTAGAAAAGTGCGAACTGTGGGAAAATCGCTGGAATGGCACTGTGATAACTGGCGCCGTGTTTCGTGGCTCCGATCTTTCTTGTGGGGAGTTTTCATCGTTTGATTGGTCTTTGGCTGATTTTACTGGTTGTGATTTAACGGGTGGGGCGCTTGGCGAGCTTGATGCAAGGCGAATTAATTTAGATGGAGTGAAGTTGGATGGAGAGCAGGCGCTTCAGCTTGTTGAGAGTTTAGGTGTTATTGTTCACCGATAAAATCTAGGTAAAAAACGCCTAATGCCCCAATGTGGTACTAATCAAAACGGAGCGAAGCGACATCTTCATCTTGTCTTTGCTTTTCTCCATGATCAGTTATTGGGTCATGGTCTCTTAGCTCGTTAATCTGGCTAAGTTTGGTTAGGTTGGGCTTCTTTCGACACTTCGCAATCCAAGAAATCCCTAGTCCGTTGATTGGTGCTCTTATCAGGTACGCACTGTAATCTTTCGATACCGCAGCGTGATTCGGAGGTAGAGCCGGAATTTCGTTTTCCGGTACGTTTTACTACCACAATTTGCCTGTTTATCCTTTCGGAGACCGGGCTAAGTCCGAGTCAATCAAGTGGTGCATTTGGGTTAATGTCGTTGGCTGGTATTTAATGAGAACGTGACAAGCGCCTCTCACGTTGCTAAGATTGGATTGCGACGTCTAATCTGAGCAACGAATGCACAAGATTTAGAGTACCAGAGCCCTGTGATGCTGTCACGGGGCTTTGTTACATCTGGAGCTTGGTAAACCTCATAAATTCAATTCGCAACGCTCGCCGCAAGGCGTGAACTTGTTTCACGTCGAGGAAGCGGAATTTCTCGAAAGCCTTATACTGTCTCCGTTCACACATGATCGGAGGGTGTCTCTATGTCTCAATTATTTCGTTTGGCATCGCCAGAAGATTACGAATACATCGAAGAATTAAATTTATGGGAATTGTCATTTGATAAGCGACCGGTTCAAGGGGTTCGTTGTGAAGATCCGGTGATCGGGGCAGAAAAATATAATCAAGGGCGTGAAAAATTTAAGGCGTTAGCGTCA
>NZ_JBRFKD010000005.1:0-2613 GCF_053098325.1 Providencia sp. PROV_01
TAACTGAATTATAAATTTATACTGTTATTAAAAATAAAGTAATTGTATTCTTATTCTATTTAAATGAAATGAATAATAATTTAAATAGAACTTGAATTACATTCTTTCGGTATTACTTTTATTTTATTGAGTTTAGAATTCAGTACCTTATGCTTGTTAATAATTATTTCACGATATTATCGTGATAAGAAAATTGATATGCAAGAAAATTTATTTAAAGAAATTATGCTAAAAATGAAAACTATGCGTTATAATAAGGTCGTTAGAACGATTATTTGAGAAATGGTTTTATGTAATGAAATTATTTTCAAGAATGATGTGAAAAATTTAAAAGCATGCGTTATAATTCACTCTGTACAGTTAGTTAAAAAATGGCTTTTAAGTAACATATTATTAAGTGAAATGCATAATTAATAGTTCATGTGGTAACATGGATATGTGAAATTGATCTTATCATAAAGAATCAGATGGCATTTTAACAACACTATTTTTATAAAACTTTCACTGGAGGAATATATGAAAATAGAAACAAAATATTTAATGGCAAAATTACTCAAGGAGAAAATATGATAGAACATAATCGTTATAATAGAAGAAGGAATAAAATACTTACAAATAGAAAAACACTAAACAAAAGCGTAAGAAAGAAGAAAAGATTAGATTCTATTTCTCTTACATATGAACAGTACCTGAATATTATAATCAGTGACATATCTTACTATAGGATCTGTAATGTTCTTAAGATGAATATAAGTAAAGCTTTCTTTCGTGATCTGATTAGCAATAAAATCCCCAAATACTCGGGTTGGTATGCCAAAGCTAAATCTATGTATTCTATAAGGAAGTACATATAGTACTTTTGATGTAATACATTTCAACATATAACTTTTACAATCTTTTTTGTTAGAAATGGATTGTAAAAGTTATTTAACAAAAATAAGGATAAAAAAGTTGAATAAACTTAAATACGTATCTGCACCTTGTGGAGCAGGTAAAACGCATTACATATGTAATCAAATTAACAATAGTAATGATAAATTTTTAATTGTTCAATGTACTCAAGAACTAATACGAGATACAGCCAAAAAGATTGAAGATTGTAAATATATCACTACTGATTCAATATCTAATGGTAAGCGAGTTATTGATCATGTTATAGATTTCATGAATAATCCAATTAGTAGAACACTAATCATTACAGATAAAACTTTTTTTAAAATACCTATTGAACTCTTATCTGGATGGACTATATATTTAGATGACGTAACTAACTTTCATGGATTTAAAACAATAAATGAAAGTAGTTCTAGTATAAAGAATATAATAAAAAACGAATTGATAACTAATATTAAAGGCTTAGGTAATGAAGGAGTGTACATAACAGCAAAGAGTAAATCAAATGTTAAAGGTGATATAATGAATGAAATAAACAATAATTTTTCAATTACAAAGGAAAATCATATGTTTATAATGAATTTTGATTATTTCTCGGACGCTGAAAAATCACAGTTAAACATAACAAGCTGGAAAGAACTTAGTGAATATACTAATTTGAATATAACATTCTTTAGTGCTAACTTTGAGAAAACTTTGATATATAAAGCACATAAAGATATTTTTGAAGAGATAAAAATTAACGGTTTAATGGTTAGAAACACTCCCCTTAAAGATAGAATTAAGGTTTATTATTTTTCAGAAAAGGTACAACTCTCGAAAACTTGGAAGAAAAATCACCCTGAAAAATTAAAAAAAATATATAATTACTTAAATGATAAACTTAAAGGTGAAGAGTTTTATTGGACAAAAAACAGATCTGATATTCAAGAGCTTAATAACGGTTCAAAGATAAGCCCTGATCCTAGAGGCTTAAATCAGTATAGTAAGATTAAAACCTGTGTATGGCTTGCTTGTATGAGACCATCAGATGTAGAAGCTACTCAATGCAATTTATTTTTTGAACTATCTATGGCAGAAATTCATCATGCTAGAGAATATGAAAGTTTGCATCAATTTGTACTTAGAGGGATATCAAGAGATTATAATAGTACTGAGGTACAGACGGTTTATGTTTTCGACAAATTTCAGGCAAGCTATCTCACTGATAATATTGAGTATATAGATCTTGGTCTTGATGATGATGAATGCCTACCGAGAGGAAGACCAAAAGGCTCTACAAACAAAGAAAAACGTTTTACTCTTTCTGATACAAAAGCTGCTCGGTTCCGCCGCTGGAGAGCAGATAATCCAGAGCTTAATCTTTTGGAATTTAATAAATTTCTTTCAAGTCAAACCAATAAAGATCTCAATGAAGAAGAAAGAGAAGAAATGTACAATAAGTACGAAAAAGCAATTAAAAAGAAATAACACTGCTCTTTGTCAGAAACACCATCAGACATTCAAAACTTGTCAGAAAAATAACCCCTATAATTATATATAAGGGAATAAATTTCAGACATACCAATTAGCGAGGGCAATTTAAATTCTTTTTATTGCTCATTTAGTAAACCGCAAGCTCGCTGCGGTGAGCTATGTGAGCAATAAAAGGAATTTATTGCGTGTCTAGGTCTCGCAAGAGACTAGACTCAGTTACCAAAGGAATAAGAATGTATATTA
>NZ_JBRFKD010000006.1:0-289 GCF_053098325.1 Providencia sp. PROV_01
GCACTGTTGCAAATAGTCGGTGGTGATAAACTTATCATCCCCTTTTGCTGATGGAGCTGCACATGAACCCATTCAAAGGCCGGCATTTTCAGCGTGACATCATTCTGTGGGCCGTACGCTGGTACTGCAAATACGGCATCAGTTACCGTGAGCTGCAGGAGATGCTGGCTGAACGCGGAGTGAATGTCGATCACTCCACGATTTACCGCTGGGTTCAGCGTTATGCGCCTGAAATGGAAAAACGGCTGCGCTGGTACTGGCGTAACCCTTCCGATCTTTGCCCGTGGCA
>NZ_JBRFKD010000007.1:0-271 GCF_053098325.1 Providencia sp. PROV_01
TTTTTCTTCGCAGAAGATTACTCTCTTGGCGAGAGCAATCACTGGTATTTCTTCTTATATTTCGTTTTTTTCACGAAAAAAACTCATAACGAAAAAATTCCAGCACTAAATCAGTACTGAACTAAAAAGTACTATTACTGGCTTTAGAATATGCCCATGACGAGCATTAGCGAGTACATGGTTAAGTGAATTAATTTTGTTTTTCTTCGCAGAAGATTACTCTCTTAGCGAGAGCAATCACTGGTATTTCTTCTTTTATTTCGTTTTTTTC
>NZ_JBRFKD010000008.1:0-1702 GCF_053098325.1 Providencia sp. PROV_01
AACTGCCTTGTTTTGAAACTTGGTTGGCTTTAATTAGTTTTTAGTATTCTTTATAGAAAATGCCTCGATCAAGGGGCATTTCTAACAATCATTTAACATAAAATTTCTTATACGAAATGCTTGATATTTCTCTTTAAATATCATTATATTAACGTAAGCCGTTCTGGAGTATAGGGCACCAGAACGGCTTTTTATTGATTATTCATGTTCCACGATCACTAATTGAGCGATGTTCCACGGTTTTATTCAGTTTTAATAAACATCATCCGGTTTTTTGAGGAGTCATTATTTCAAGTGCTTGCACTGAAATTGGCTCTTCAAAAAACTGGAGTCTTGGCTAACCATATGGAAGGAAAAAGCGGCTTAGGAAGCCTCTCTTCTTCTGTTCTGGTTCAACATGCTCCGGGATAGGAATACGCTTATTGTCTTGCTGAGGAGTAGTCAATTCGTCATAGTTCGTTGCTAGTTCCGACCGAGGATCCGTTGCTATATCCTGTTTAAAGCTCTGATCGGTAAAGGTAGTCATATTGGCTTTTGGTGCTTCTAGTAAGCGCTGCATAGCTTCAATCTCTTCTTGATAAAACGATTCACGTTCTAAAGATTGATTTTCTCTCTGTATTGCCTGATTTAATTGTTTTTCCAGTATGTCAACTTGACGTTTTAGTAAGTCAACTTCTGTCAAGTTTTGACTGTTAATTGATTGACTTTGATTGACTGTATCCTCTTTTTTTTGTGGTTCCCCAAAAACTCTTAGGGCCTCTGAAAAGTCAATTAATCCATCAGATCCTTTAGATAAATTTCCTTTGTTTATATGTGCATATATGGCTTGTCTTGAATATCCATAAAGCTTAGCTAACTCTGAAACTGACAGTTTTTTCATTATGTAAACCAGTTTTCAACTTGTGTTAATACCTGACTGTTAACTTAACAATTTCAATTAACAATGTCATTGAAATCCTAATTTTCTGAGTAAAGGAAGTAATTCCTTAAATTTCTCTGCATCTTGCAGCATGGCAGCTATACGTACAGCAAACTGCTGATAGCTTTCTGTGCCTTGTGAATATTTACTCATCTCAGGAAGCTCTGAGAGCTTGTTGGCGAATAGATGGCGTTGTTTATCTGTTATTTTTGAAAAGAGGTCTAATGTATTCGGATCTCTTTTAGATTCGACTGAATGCGTGGCTGATTTTTTCTGTTTAAAGCTAAATGAAAAACCAGTAATAGATCTACCTGTTTTATGCTGTTCAACTTTGACAATAATATCGGTATGTTCATTTACTTGTTTTAATGCAATGTCTAAAACATATTTTTTAAAATCATACATTCGTTTGTATTCAGTCTCGAGTACACCTATTTTTTGTCTAAAATCATACATAGTTATGAGAGGCGTTTTTCCAGTACTACGCCATGCAATCAATATTTCATATAAACGAACAGCATAAGCACTTGTTAAATTACTTATTTGTTGTATTTCATACTTTGTAAATTGTTCTTCTAACCTAGTAATTAAAGGCACAATAGCAGGGGCAAAAATAAGTCTAACGACAGCTTCATTATCAATATAAGCCACCTCGCTCACCCATCTTGATTTGTGATTAATAGTGTTACCTTTTTCACTAAGACTCTGATAACTGAATTGTCTTGCAAACAAGTCATCGCAAGCATCTTTTAACGCCTGATAAGCCGTATTTCGATGTACACG
>NZ_JBRFKD010000009.1:0-2796 GCF_053098325.1 Providencia sp. PROV_01
CTCAGCAATCATATTTTTAAATTATATAACTCCCAACTGAGCTTTTGCTCCAACGATAAGGCTTTCATTTTGAGTTTCTAAGGCAAATAAACCATACATCAAAGGAGAGGCCGCTGCTCTTTCTAAAGTCTGTTCATATAGTTTATTCCAAACTTTACCCCCTAGTTTTTCATACTCGATGATTAGAGTTTTGAGGCTTTCTTCTCCAAACAAAGTTACATGCCCAGCAAAATCAATCGCTGGGTCATCTATATGGGCTGTTGACCAATCAATAACGCCTGAAACAGCTCCATCCTTTGAAGCTAGTACATGCCCAGCATATAAATCGCCATGTATAAATTGGGTGAAATCTGCCCATAGAACATCATTATCCAACCATTTTCTGTAGCGGGTTTCCAATTGCTCACTTATACCAATTTCAGATTTTACTAACTGCAAATTGTTTGCTATTTCAGGTCTTAAATCTGAAGGTTTCATAATTTTCAAATCATTTTCCCGAACTTCTTTTTCAGGAATACTATGGATTTCAAATAAGGTTTTTGCCAAAGATGTTATGTATTTCGGGCTATCTTTGTCCATATTCCAAATTATTTCATAGGTTTCAGCATCCAAATTTAAAACAGGATTATCTTTAAGTATGGGATAAGCCACTAATTCTGTAGATGAAATTCTCCAATCAGGAACCTCTACAGAAAGATGTTTTTTTACCAATTCTAAAATGCGTTTTTCTTTCTTGATTTGTTCCCTCATGCCATCACGACGAGGAATACGCAGCAACCATTGTTGCCCCTTTGTATCAAGAGCAAAAACGACCTTAAAATCAATGCCCATTTCATTGAAATTCATTTTGTCCGTAAGCAACAAGCCGTGTGCTTCAGCAAGTGATTGAATATCTTGAATTGTCATTTTTAATTTCCTTTAAAGAGTTCAATAATTAATGTTCGGATTAGATTGGCTATCATTAACAATCTCTCTCAAAAGTCTTGATGATTTTGTGGTCTTTGATCTCGTAGATAATGTCAGCAATATTATCGACCAATTGCTTGTCATGAGATACGAAGATAATAGTTCCTGCATAGGACTTCATCATTGTTTCTAATGCGGCAATACTTTTTAGGTCAAGATAGTTTCCTGGTTCATCCATAAGCAAAATATTATATTTTCCTAAAAGCATTTTGGATAAAAGCAGTTTGATGATTTCACCTCCCGATAAGTCGGATAAGTTTTTTTGAATATCATTCGCTCCGATCCCCATTGAAGCCAATACTGCACGAATTTCCGCAACTGTGTACTCGCACTCTTCCTGCATAAAGGAGAGCACAGATTTATGCGTGTTAAATTTATATCCTGTTTGTGTAAAGTAGCCAATTTCAGCTTTTGGAGATATGGTTAATCCATCAGCACGTTCTGATATCATTTTTAACAAGGACGTTTTCCCTGTTCCATTCGATCCAGTTATAGCGACTTTAGCGCCAAGCGGTATTATAAAGTTAGCGTCATCAAAGATAGTACGGCTACCAAATTTTAAGCTCAGACCATCTGCCGTAATCGGGAACTTATTGTGCAGTTCTAGGGCTGAACTTTGACGAAAACGAATAGAACGCAAATGCTCTGGTGCTTGAATATCTTCTAATGCAGCCAAACGCTTTTCCATACTCTTAGCTGCCTGATACAGTTTTCTTTGCTTGGTGCCAGTCATTTTTGCATGCCCAAGTCGTCCAGCACTTTCGGTAGAGTTTTTGGATTTTTCTCCTTTTTTCTTATTGTCTAATCGATTAGCTTGCTGGCGTTTTTCTTGCACAGCAGATTCTAATCGCTCCCGTTCCTTCATCATCAGCTCATATTCTACGGCTTGGTGTTGTCGCTCTTCTTCTTTTTGACGCAAGTAATCCGAGTAACCACCCCAATATTCCGTAATTTTACCGTCTTTTAACTCCCATATCTTGTCTACAACCATATCAAGAAAATATCGGTCATGACTGATAACAAGTAATGCTCCATCAAATGCTTTAAGTTGACCAATAAGTAGATCTATTCCATTGAGATCAAGGTGGCTGGTTGGTTCATCCGCTAGAATGCCATGTACTTGTTGGGAAAATGCGGCAGCAATTTTTGCACGAGTTTCCTCTCCGCCACTCATTGTGTCGTTTTGTACATTGGAAACACCAAGGCGAGATAACATTGCCCGGTCTTCGACCGTTTCTATTTCGATTCCGCCCAGTTGGCTGATATGTGCAAAATCACCAAAACGCTGTAATGTCGCTTCGGCTAAAACAATTTCGCCATTAAGTACTTTGAGTAAACTACTCTTTCCTGCTCCGTTATCACCCACAAGACCAATACGGTCATAAGAGTGAATTTCCAATTCATCAATATCCAAAACATCACGCCCAGCATAATCCAAGCGTATGTTTCTCGCTTTAATAATTAAACTCATTTTTATTTACTCCTGTTTAGCTCTTGAAATTTTTTATGCAGCAAACAGGATTTAGGTGAAAACAAAAGCTAGCATCACAGTGTCCTCCCAAAAAAAAAGCTATTCATCCACAGGGTGGACAAATAGCTAGTCAATTAAGTTATAACTGGAAACTATGCACTAAAAGCATACTTATAAATTAAGCATACTTTTACTTTATATATCCGCATATATTCTTAAAGACACAACAAAAGCCCACCATTATAAAATAGTGTCACTATGCAAATAGTTGTGTCTTAACGAATGCGGATAGAATGCATAAACTTACCTAAAAAATAAAATTCAGTTTTATGATAACTTTACTGTTAAAAGAAGTCTAG
>NZ_JBRFKD010000010.1:0-881 GCF_053098325.1 Providencia sp. PROV_01
GGCTTGTTGATCTTTCGTGATGGATTATTAGACAGCATGATGGGCTGGTATAATTACTTTCGCCAAAAACTAACCATGACAACCCATCATGCCAAGAACAATGTTAACAGACGAGTACTGGTCAAAGCTAATCAGATTGATGCTTAAAACGGGCCGCGTATATGACAAGCCGGAACACAGAAATACTTTCGAAGGCATTTTGTATCGGATGCGGGTCGGTTGCCCTTGGCGCGATGTGCCAGAAGCTTTTGGAGATTGGAGCGCCATCTACCGGCGTTTTAACCTGTGGTCTAAAAAAGGCATTCTAATGCAGCTATTCGCAGAGTTAAGGCAATTGGCTGATTTAGAGTGGGAATTTATAGACGGAAGCATCGTCAAAGCGCATCAGCATGCGACAGGTGCTCGCTCAGAAGATAAAGAAGCGATTGGGAAAAGTCGTGGTGGTAACACGACGAAAATCCATATGGCAGTGGATAGTTGCGGCTTGCCAATAGATTTTATTGTGACAGGCGGTGAGGTTCATGACAGTAAAGCAGCCATAGAATTACTAAAACAACTGCCTGATGCCGAACACGTTATCGCTGACCGGGGCTATGATAGCGAGAAGATACGAGAGCAGATCCGAGAAAAAAAGGGCGTCCCTAACATACCGCGCAAGCGTAATTCGAAGATTGGTAATGGCGATATTGACTGGTGTCTGTACAAATATCGCCATCTGGTTGAGAACGTGTTTGCCAGGCTAAAACATTACCGCTCAGTAGCAACAAGGTATGATAAATTAGCCCGGAATTATGCAAGTACACTGGCCTTGGCTTGCTGCCTTATATGGCTGCCAATGTGGGTTGGCTGAATTATGAACAGCAAAGATCAACAGGCCCTAG
>NZ_JBRFKD010000011.1:0-3566 GCF_053098325.1 Providencia sp. PROV_01
GAGGCTGGCCAAAATTTCCTGCCGTGTCAAAATACCGATCGGCTTTGGAAAAACCATGAAACACTCCGGTGCCATGATCTTATCGAAAGCCTCGGAGCCTTCCAGCCAGAGCCTACGCTCCAACCCGGCAATCTGCTCTTTCAGTGCTGCATGCATGTCGGTTTCTCCTTATGCCGAGGGAATTGAGGCTCAGCGCGGCCCGGCGTCCGCGGACCGCGACCACAACTGCGTACACATGGTAGCCAACGCCGTAGCCAGCATGCAGGCCATCAGCGCCATGCCACTTCCCAGCGTCTCGACCAGGAGACCCGTTAGGAGGGCAATTGGTATCCCTGCCGCCAAAGTCAGAACTGCACTCGCGCTTTGCACCCGTCCGCGCAGATGCTGAGGCGCTTGGATGAAGAGCATAGTGTTCAGGGCGACACCCAAAGGGGCCAGCAGAAGCCCATAGATGAAGGCCAACGGGAGGATGGCTGGGAGAGGCGGAAGAAGCGCCACCGGCACCATTGCCAATGACGCGACAATCACGAGAAGTGCAGTGAACTGCCCGGCCAGCTTTGGAAAGATCGTCAGCAGCAAGGCACCGCAGAGCGATCCGGCGCCGATCGAGGAAGCGGCCAAACCGAATTCCTGAGGCGCTCTGGCAGCCTGATGAAAAAGGGAGGGTAGCAGCACGCTCGTAGTAGTGCTGGTAAAACCCACCACCACCATGACAAGCAACGTCAGATAGGCGAGCGGAGGAGTGCGAAATATAAAGCCGAACGCCGAGAGCATGCCGCCATCATTACGCTTAGTGCGTCGGCGCGCCTCTGGGAGCCAGACGGCAATCAGAAGCGCCGAAAGCATGCTGCATGTGAAGGCGATGACCAGGGCCACGCTCGCACCGCCAAAGCCGATAGAGATACCAGCAAGGGCCGGACCGGCCACGAAGGACGCATTGCCGATCAGCGACTTGAGCGAAACGGCACGCGCCAGCGGGATCTGGCCAAGCCGCGCCAGTTCTGGAATGCGATTATCTTGCGCCGTCATGCCGGGGCTGTCGAGTAGCGCGCCCGCAGCCACCAGCACGGCGATGAAAGGCAGCGCTTCAGGCCCGAGCTGCACTATGGCAGGAACCGCACCCACGCAGACAGCGCTCGCCAATCCCGCGATGATCGCGACCCTGCGCGCGCCATGCCGATCGATCAGCGCCCCTCCGAAAAAAGCGCCGATAACCAAAGCAATAAGGCTCGCGCTTGCAATCGCTCCGGCCCAGAGCCCGCTGCCGCTGAGATCGAGTACCAACCACGGCAGGGCGACGGCGGCAAACGCATTGCCCAGGCGAAACAGGCACCCTGCGGCAAGTACACCCAGGAGCGGGGCCGCGGACCGACGGAGCGTCAAATCCCTGGCGCCGACAAAAGCCCCTGGGCACCCTCCAGATGCTCTGCGCTGCCCGTCTTAAGGGCGAACATAGCATATCGGATGCCCTCGGCGCTCTGCAGCATCTTGCAATGCTCAACTATACGCGGCCAGGTTTGTCCCCCCGCCGCCTCGTAGTGACCGAGGAGGTCGCGCAGGCTAGCTTCGCCGAACACCTTGAGATGTCCAGCCAGATCGATTCCAGGATCGCCGATATGAGCCTCACTCCAGTCGATTATCCCGCAGACAGTACCGTCCGATTTGACCATGACATGCCCGACATAAAGATCGCCGTGCACTGAGGCGGCATGGGTAGGCCAGAATGACAAGTCAGCAAGCCAAGCGCGCCAGAGGGCAAGTCTTGCTGCCGGTACCTCAAAGCTTTTCTCGACAGTTTCGAGATCGCGCGTCCAGTTCTCTCGTACGGCATCGATACTGAGATTGCTTAGCCCCGCGCTAATTGCATCGTCGGTGTCGAGCCCATGCAATTGCGCGAGCGCCGCGCCCAGCGTTTCAACATAGACCGGAGAATTCTGGTCAAAGTGCCAGGTCGTCTCATAGGTCGAGGCGTCAAATGTCAGCCCCGGATTGCCCGGCAGGGAGGGGTAGGCGATGAGATCATCGCTAAAGACCTTCCAGTCCGGCACAGCGACTGGCAGCCGACTGCGGAAATAGTCGAGTATCTTCGCTTCCTTGACTGCCGCACATGCCACGTCCGTCCGGCGCGGCATCCGCAAAACCCACTCTACAGCGTCCCCATCCCTGCCGAAAGCAACTTGGAAATCGAGGCCCATTTCGTTGAGCCTAAGGGAATCGGGCGCAAGCTCCAAGCCTGCCTCCCTGGCCAGCTTCAGTATTCGGTCCGTGTCGTGCAGCATCGCATATCTCATTTATAATTATAACTTGCGCGTATGTTATAAACTGATGGAGCAATTGTCAATCGTTTGGCGCAATGCCATTGCCGGGAAAGATCAGGTCCAGCTGAAGCCGTATGTGATCGAGGATATGCCGTTTGAGTTCGCTTGGGCTGTCCACACCCGCCTGAAGTGCTGCGCCCTGCATGGTGGCCTGGATAAGACTTGCCAGCATATCATTTTGCCCCTCGGAAGCGTCGGGCAGTCGCTCCGAGATGGCGTTTCTGATAAGGCGGTTCCTGGCCTTGGCAATGGTATTGAGTTCCTTGTCTACCATGTCGTCGCGCAGCATCATCAGCAGAGATGGCAACCGGTCGTCGCTACCCATCGAATTCACGAGAGTACGAAGGAAAGTCCAGACGTCATCGACACCCTGATGAGAGGGCGCCTCTTGCAAGTACTCTTCGAGCATCTGGAGCCCGCGTTCTGCGACCCGCAGTTGCAGGCCGTCGCGATTCTGGAAGCGTTGAATCAAGGCGGCTCGGCTGAGGCCTACTTCCGTGGCAACGTCAGACAGGGTGAACGCCTCACGTTGAGGGCGCAACATGATCTTCAGAGCCGCATCAAGGACGGTATTGTCATCGACGGTTTTGGGTCTCGGCACGCAATCACCCCGACTGTTGGAATGCGCAAACTCTATATAACTGTCGCGTCAGTTACAATTGAGGTATTTGAGAAGCGGGCGCTACGGTGATTTCCATTTCAAGGCTGGGGCGGTCCAGTTGATTTGCGGGGGTCGACGATTTGTTGAACGAAACTGGCGTTTTACGGGCGCCGAGCGGTGTAATCGCCTGCTGTATCGCGCATTGTTCCGATGTCACTGAGAAGCCTATCGCTCGCATAGAAGAGCTCACACCGCGCCAAACTTCGCGCCCGCCAGCTACCTATGAATTCGGCTAAAACTCTAAGAAATTCTAGGTCATGTTGACAAATGGCGGATCCAGAGACGGATCGACGTGATGTCAATGAAGCCGAGGAAGCTTTCCGCGGTTTTGTCGTAGCGGGTCGCGACACGCCTGGCGTTTTTGAGTTTGTTGAAGCAGCGTTCGACCAGATTACGCAGGCGATACAGGGAGCGATCGACACCAATCCGCTTCTTGCGAGACTTGCGCATCGGTATCACGGGCAGGACGTTGCGCCCCTCCATGCCGTCTCTGATCTTGTCTGCATCGTAGCCGCGATCCGCGAGCAGCACACTCGGGCGGGGCAGATTATCCGCCATCACCAGATCGAAGCCGAGATAGTCTGACG
>NZ_JBRFKD010000012.1:0-351 GCF_053098325.1 Providencia sp. PROV_01
TTTTTATCTTCATTACTAATTATCTATATAAAGTACTGAACTTTTACTTCAATGATATAAAAACCTCATCATTTTTTACTTCAGTAAGGGATTACTTTAAGTATTCATAAAATCAGTATATTCCCCCTGACCCAAAACAATTCGAGTACTAAAGGCAAGTAACTTTGTCGCGAGAACACATTGAGCTTCAGTTTTGTACTTATCATAACGCTACCATATCAGTACTTGAGCCTGATATAATCATGTAATATTCATGTAAAACTAAACTCATTAGCATGTGAGTATGAATTATAATTCATTGTAATAACTAATTTTTTTTGATTAGGATCCAGTACTGATAGTACCCGAAGA
>NZ_JBRFKD010000013.1:0-6434 GCF_053098325.1 Providencia sp. PROV_01
CAACTTAATTATAAATTTATACTACTTTTAAAAGTAAAGTAATTGTAGATTGCACAATAATTAAATTAAAAACAAATAAATAGTATATGAAAACAAATTTAGGAGTTTAAAATGAAACAATCAAATAAAAAAATAAAGCCCATACATGTGATGGTAAAAGAATGCGTTGATAAGCAAATAGCACTTGGTGAACGAATTTTGAATAATAATGGTTTTGGACTTAGCACTAGAACAAAGGACTTTCCTAGTGATGACTTAATTAAAGCAAGAAAAAAGCTACTATTTAAAAAAACACCCCCTGATAAGAACTCACATTAAGTGTATGCATATTTAATGTGAGTTGCGTAATTTAACATTGTAATCACAGTAACTTAAGCCTTATTCTCCAATAAAATAGATTTGAAAAATAATCTCGATGATAAAATAATGGAATTGGATATGTTTTGTATGAAAAATTGTAGATTACTTTGAGCTCTATATGATGTTAGTTAAAAATACGATCTTATGAAGAATTTACTTTAAGAATATGTGCTAAAATTAAACAGCACTTTGAGATTTCAGTAAATTCTCTAGCCTTTAGAGCTCAAAATTTAGGGCTCTAGTCGAATTTTTATAAGCTAGAAAACCCCAAGGAATCCTTATCAAATTAAAAAATTATGTATTTTTACACTAAAAAATATTTCAGTTAGAGTAATATAGCTAGTGATTTTCAAGTAATTATTTTAATATATAGGTATGAAATTCAAAAAAAATTTAGTTATATAGAAATGACATAAGGTAACTTAACTTAAAATGGACAGCATAAAATGGCAACTGAAAGCACTATTACGCAATTGAATAAAACAATAGAAACATGTTCAGCTTATATGAAGGATGAATTACTACAAAATCCTGAGTGGGGATCTTTAAACTTTAAAGATGTTGAGAGTGAAATTGCTAACATATTGCAGATCGCAACACATTTAAAAACATTACCTATTGAATTAATACCTACAGATAAAATAGTAACAGAAATTAATACGAGCTTCACTCAGTCAATTGAATTATTTGAAAAAATAAAATCTTTTAGCATTGAACAAGCTAATCCTAGTGCTGTAAGAACACAACTATCAACTGATGTGAAGAATAAATATGATAATTTATTCAATAGTACGTTTACAATAATACCATATTTAGCATATCAAAGAGGAGATGTTGAACGTAATATAAAAGTAATGGTTGACAAAGTTGACCAAACGGCTAAAGAAACAGAAAATATTTTAGAAAAAGCCCAAAAAAGCCAATCAGAAATTGATGGTATTGTAACAGCAGCAAGGGAGGCCGCAATATCTGCTGGTGTAGGTTCTTTTACTACAGATTTTTCTGAAGAAGCTAATAGTCACAATACTAATGCTAAAAAATGGCTAGTAGTAACAATAGTATTGGCATCTCTAACTTTATTAATTTCATTAGTTCTAGGTGGCATGTCCCTATACATGGATTATTCAAGTGACAAAAATGCTCAGATAATGGCATCTAAAATTACTATTATAATTATTATGCTAACCGCAACATTATGGTCAAGCAAGTTATATAAAACAGCAATTCATTTATCAGTAACAAATAAACATAAAGCTAATGCTTTAAAAACATTTTTAGCCTTTAGCCAAGCATCTGATGACCCTCAGACAAAAAATGCAGTATTAATTGAAGCATCTCATTGTATATTTTCAAATGTTAATACAGGATTAGCAGGAACGACTGATTCAAACGAATCAGTTAAATATTTGGAGGTATTCAAAAATATAAATTCTAAGTAAATACTAAAGAAAAAATATCAAATATTAGCTTAGCCCTGAACATAAACAGGGCTACATGTAATTTCTAAAATAAAAATATGGTATTAATGTAATTTATCTCATCCAATTTTATCTAAAAAATCAATTATCGTAAATAAATCTCATTATATTTTTCAACTGATTTTCACAGTTGGAAGTTAATGATACTTCATCATCAATATAGTCTTTGGTTCTTTTCCATGCATTAAATGGCTTACCGCCACTACTCGGTGATTTTTCTTCTGTATTTCTATCCCATAGAACATGCTCAAATGTGTCATCAACTTTAAAAACTCTATCTGGGCCGGCAATATCCTCTATAACCCTATTGGCATTATACTCACTAATTGGAGGTAACGCATCCAACTCTACTTGCGTTCTGCCTTTTTTATCTAAATCATGAACTATTTTAAAAGGTATATTTAATTTTTTTAGAACCTTAGCAATTGCTGGAATTGTCCACTTTCCTCCTGCTGAAACAATTGTAGTATCTTTGACTAATGAATTATCAAGTCCTAGCTTTTGACATAATTCATTTGAAAATCGTAATACTGCTACTTCTGTATCACCTTCAACGATAACTGCTCGTTTTGCAAAAAAAGCTTCACATACAGTAGGATGAAAGTCTAATGCTGCTCTCAGCATATCTCTTTCATTATATTCTCCATCTTCGTCAAATATATCAGAAGGAACCTCATGAACAGTACGAAGTCCATGTTCAGCATCTTTTATAAGCTTTAATGATGACGGATTATCAGCTATATCAATTAAAAATGGTGAGTGTGTACTTGCAATGACTTGCCATTCAATCTTTTTTGATTTATCACGAAGATTATTTCGTAATATCCTCATCAAATGAGGATGTATATATAATTCTGGTTCTTCATAAAGAACTACTGTAGAACGTCTACTTTCTGACACTGAATAGATAGCATTAGATTCAAGCAAGGAATAAGCAAGGGCTCTTTGAACACCACTACCTTGATATTCAAGTTGCGTTTCTAGTTTATCTTCTATAACAAGAGTAGCTGCTTTCATGAATACTTGGTCAATGTCGATATCACCGACAGAAAGTTTTACCTTGGATGAAAAGTCCATAACTTGATTTAATGATTCAGAAATTGAATCCATGACAGTTTTTAATCCAGTAATTACCTCCCCATCAATATCACCTTTCATTTTATTTTGTAGAACTGATGCAGACTCTTTATATTCATGAAAAGCAGAATCTTTTTGTATTTCTGGAAAAATACGATTTGAAAAAAGATAACCAAATGGAGTTCCTTTTTGAGTTTTTAGTTCATCCTCAATTTTGAAGCATGCAGGAATGTATAATACATGAGGTAGAGCTTGTTGAAGGCTATTTTTAAAATTTATATTATCACTAGACCATTTTTCTGTAGAACTTATTTTTTCAGGATGTTTTTCCTTTATCTTATCTATAACTTCATTTATTTTTGCTTTATAGTCAGCCGCTGAATTTATATTTAACTCATCAAGAATAGTACTTAGATATGCTATTTTTTTAGCATCACTTATCTTTTCGGAGAAATCATCAATATCTTCAACACTATAGTAAGCTTCATAAACAGGAGGCTCAATATTTTCGGTTTCTACATTCCAACGAGTTTTAACTCTAACTTTTAACTGACCATTATGTATAAGCTTTGAAATTGCTGGTTTACTAGCTTCCCATTCTTGAATATCTGAAAATGTACCTGATATAATCATTTCATCATCATTAGCTTTTCTAAAAGGCCAATCCTCCAAAGTAGGATTACTCGTATCTAAGAGTATGTTTATAGCTTTTAAAATTGTTGACTTACCAATATTATTTGAGCCAATCAACGTAGTAAAATCCTCTAAACATACAACTGCTCGCCCAATACCTCTAAAATTTTGAATTTCTATTTCTCTTAACTTCATTTTTTGCTCTTCATATCAGATAGTGAATAATAGAAAATATTTCCATGTAAAATATTTACAGTGTAAAAATATTTAGATTTATTTCACTTAAACTATAGATATATAAAAATAAAATACAGTTATGCAAGTCTCATTTATAGGAAATGGAATATCTTAAAGCCACTCCCTAATGATACCCACCTAATTCAACTAAAATAGTATCATTTAGCACTTGATCCCATCTATATGATTCGGTATCATTTGGATATTGTAAATGATACTAAAGGGCTTATATGATATTTGCATATGCAAGAGTTTCTTCAAAAGATCAAAATCTAGAAAGGCAGCTTTCAGTACTGGAGCCTATTTGCGACAAAGTGATCCAAGAGAAAGTATCAGGGAAATATATTAACGATAGACCAGAACTACTATTACTATTATCACATTTAAGGGAAGGTGATACTCTCATTACAAAGTCTATCGATAGATTAGCCCGTAATACTAAAGAACTCTTATCGCTAGTGGATGAGTTAGTAGAAAAAGGAATCACTGTTAGATTCTTAGACAATAACATGAGTTTTGATAATTCTCCCGCTTCAAGGCTAATTTTGACCATGATGGGAGCAGTGGCAGAGTTTGAACGAGGTATTATTGCATCTAGAAGAGACGAAGGTATTGCTATTGCTAAAAAGGCTGGAAAATACAAAGGAAAACAAAAAAATGCAGTACTGCATAGTAAAATAAGTGAAATGCTAGAAACTGGAAAATATACTGCTGATGAAATAGCTAAGCTTTGTGATTGTGGTCGAGCTACAGTTTTTAGAGTGAAGAAATTACGATCAGTTAACCAATAAACATAGCTCAATTTTTTTACTTATTATATCTTTATAGAAAAATCCTATTGATATCATATCATTAAAAGGTTTTACTTTAAGTAAAGAGTGAGTTTATGTATCTCACTCCAATTTATTGGAATACTATTGTATATTACCTGCAAGATCGTAATACGTATCACACATTTTTTGATCTACTGTTTTATTTTTATTACTAGAATATGATCTTATACCTATATTCTTATATTTCACCATTCCATCTCGCCATGAGATAAATTGATATGGATTACTATCTGCTTGTTCTAAAACTTGATAAAAGTATATATCAAATTTTTCACTATAAAATTTAGCCATTTTTCGATTATTCGGAACCGCAGTTGAGTAGCCGTAACAGTAAGCAACATAAAATATTTCTTTTTCATATTCTGAGCTTCCTTTTACTATCGAACGCTCAACTTCCCTAGATACTGGGACTTTACTGGAATTATTCAAATTATTTTTTGGTATGTTATTCTCTGTATTCTTATTAGTATTGAATACCAATACTAACATTACAAATGTTAGTATAAATCCAATAAAGCTAATTCCAATCAAAAAAATATATTTAACAAATCCATTTATATTACTTTTAATGCACCATTTATTCAACTTTATATAACAATATATTCCTATTAACATACTAATTAAAAATAGCACTAACGGATTCATAAAAAGCCCCATTCTATATTAAATGACTATTAACAGTGGTTATTAGATAAAATTGTTTCTTAACTGGTTAAATATCAATCAATTAACTTATATCATCTTATTATTTAATGAATTAAATAAAATGTATTGACACCCACTTAACTATTGTTCAGACTAAATCCAACTAAAATGTCTTTGGCATATATTTAAATTCAAAAGGGTCAGGGTTTCTGGGTATATGATTAGTTAATTTTTGAGATTCAGTATAGAAACACGCCTCCATTTTCGGTATAACTATTTTCTGTTTTTTTCTTAGTATTTCCCCTGCTTTTTTTATTTCAACATTTCGTACATGTACAGGAAATTGCTGCCAGTACTTCACTTGCTCACCATACCATGAACTTAATTTATTAAAATCTTTTTGACAATTAGGTTGAATTTTCTCATCAAAATCTTTCAAACTTATTCCATAGCTTAAATATATATTAACCGCTCTCCCAAATTCAAAACTACCAATAGGATAAGATTTTATACTCTTATAAAGTGACATTTCTAACGGATCTTTATCATTAAATTCTAAATATACATTTTCATTATTCATATTCTTATACTGAAGAACGACAGTATGAGATGTAAGAGTATGAAGTACTGAATACATTACAATATATAACAATACAGACGGAATAAAAGCCACAAAAAATATGGAACCTTTGCCTAATCCTTTCCCCTTAAAGTATCTAGACATTTTTTTATAGACTAATACAGCTAAAAATGTAGTGATAACGATAGCTATTAATTGAGGCACCTAATTCTCCTTGATTAGATTTTTACATTTAATTGAAGCAATTATATCACACACTAAAATATTGATCGATAAAAACGATCAATTAAACAAAAACGATCGTTAAAATCTATTAAACCTATCGATAACTATTCAATCAATAGGAGATAACGATCAATGTATTAGGTCATATAATCTTTGAAATACCATGTACTCACTAATGCTCGTCATGGGCATATTCTGAGATCAATGATAGTTCTCTTCAGTTCAGTACTAACCCAGTACTAAATTAGCTCACTTAACCATGTACTCACTAACGCTCGACATGGGCATATTCTAAGGTCAGTAATAGTACTTTTTAGTTCAGTACTGATTTAGTGCTGGAATTTTTTCGTTATGAGTTTTTTTCGT
>NZ_JBRFKD010000014.1:0-8712 GCF_053098325.1 Providencia sp. PROV_01
GCACTCAACTGGGAGATTCGTCGTGGGCTGGATCTATCTTCTACTCGCTGGGCTCTTGGAGATTGGCTGGCCTGTAGGCTTGAAAATGGCCCAAGTACCCGAGACTCGCTGGACTGGCATTACAGTCGCAGTGCTGTTCATGTGTGCAAGTGGCGCGCTTCTATTTCTCGCCCAGAAGACAATCCCAATTGGCACCGCCTATGCTGTCTGGACGGGGATTGGGGCCGCCGGCACTTTTCTAGTTGGGGTTATGTACTACGGCGATCCAACATCCCTCTTGCGTTACGTCGGTGTTGCTCTGATCGTGGCTGGGGTTGCCACCTTGAAGCTGGCGCATTGAGCGCTAACAATTCGTCCAAGCCGACGCCGCTTCGCGGCGCGGCTTAACTCAGGTGTTAGGCCTCGCCGAAGCGAAAGATCGCTACTTGAAGTGTTGACGCCTTTGTTTTAAAGTTTCGCGTCTATCTTTCTGATTTTGTTAAAAAATCAGACTTTGATTAATCATGTTAGACGTCAGAGGTATTTTGACTTAAACGCCTCTGAGGTCGAATTAACGTTAGCCACCAAGAAGGTGCCATGAAAACATTTGCCGCATATGTAATTATCGCGTGTCTTTCGAGTACGGCATTAGCTGGTTCAATTACAGAAAATACGTCTTGGAACAAAGAGTTCTCTGCCGAAGCCGTCAATGGTGTCTTCGTGCTTTGTAAAAGTAGCAGTAAATCCTGCGCTACCAATGACTTAGCTCGTGCATCAAAGGAATATCTTCCAGCATCAACATTTAAGATCCCCAACGCAATTATCGGCCTAGAAACTGGTGTCATAAAGAATGAGCATCAGGTTTTCAAATGGGACGGAAAGCCAAGAGCCATGAAGCAATGGGAAAGAGACTTGACCTTAAGAGGGGCAATACAAGTTTCAGCTGTTCCCGTATTTCAACAAATCGCCAGAGAAGTTGGCGAAGTAAGAATGCAGAAATACCTTAAAAAATTTTCCTATGGCAACCAGAATATCAGTGGTGGCATTGACAAATTCTGGTTGGAAGGCCAGCTTAGAATTTCCGCAGTTAATCAAGTGGAGTTTCTAGAGTCTCTATATTTAAATAAATTGTCAGCATCTAAAGAAAACCAGCTAATAGTAAAAGAGGCTTTGGTAACGGAGGCGGCACCTGAATATCTAGTGCATTCAAAAACTGGTTTTTCTGGTGTGGGAACTGAGTCAAATCCTGGTGTCGCATGGTGGGTTGGGTGGGTTGAGAAGGAGACAGAGGTTTACTTTTTCGCCTTTAACATGGATATAGACAACGAAAGTAAGTTGCCGCTAAGAAAATCCATTCCCACCAAAATCATGGAAAGTGAGGGCATCATTGGTGGCTAAAACAAAGTTAAACATCATGAGGGAAGTGGTGATCGCCGAAGTATCGACTCAACTATCAGAGGTAGTTGGCGTCATCGAGCGCCATCTCGAACCGACGTTGCTGGCCGTACATTTGTACGGCTCCGCAGTGGATGGCGGCCTGAAGCCACACAGTGATATTGATTTGCTGGTTACGGTGACCGTAAGGCTTGATGAAACAACGCGGCGAGCTTTGATCAACGACCTTTTGGAAACTTCGGCTTCCCCTGGAGAGAGCGAGATTCTCCGCGCTGTAGAAGTCACCATTGTTGTGCACGACGACATCATTCCGTGGCGTTATCCAGCTAAGCGCGAACTGCAATTTGGAGAATGGCAGCGCAATGACATTCTTGCAGGTATCTTCGAGCCAGCCACGATCGACATTGATCTGGCTATCTTGCTGACAAAAGCAAGAGAACATAGCGTTGCCTTGGTAGGTCCAGCGGCGGAGGAACTCTTTGATCCGGTTCCTGAACAGGATCTATTTGAGGCGCTAAATGAAACCTTAACGCTATGGAACTCGCCGCCCGACTGGGCTGGCGATGAGCGAAATGTAGTGCTTACGTTGTCCCGCATTTGGTACAGCGCAGTAACCGGCAAAATCGCGCCGAAGGATGTCGCTGCCGACTGGGCAATGGAGCGCCTGCCGGCCCAGTATCAGCCCGTCATACTTGAAGCTAGACAGGCTTATCTTGGACAAGAAGAAGATCGCTTGGCCTCGCGCGCAGATCAGTTGGAAGAATTTGTTCACTACGTGAAAGGCGAGATCACCAAGGTAGTCGGCAAATAATGTCTAACAATTCGTTCAAGCCGACGCCGCTTCGCGGCGCGGCTTAACTCAAGCGTTAGATGCACTAAGCACATAATTGCTCACAGCCAAACTATCAGGTCAAGTCTGCTTTTATTATTTTTAAGCGTGCATAATAAGCCCTACACAAATTGGGAGATATATCATGAAAGGCTGGCTTTTTCTTGTTATCGCAATAGTTGGCGAAGTAATCGCAACATCCGCATTAAAATCTAGCGAGGGCTTTACTAAGCTTGCCCCTTCCGCCGTTGTCATAATCGGTTATGGCATCGCATTTTATTTTCTTTCTCTGGTTCTGAAATCCATCCCTGTCGGTGTTGCTTATGCAGTCTGGTCGGGACTCGGCGTCGTCATAATTACAGCCATTGCCTGGTTGCTTCATGGGCAAAAGCTTGATGCGTGGGGCTTTGTAGGTATGGGGCTCATAATTGCTGCCTTTTTGCTCGCCCGATCCCCATCGTGGAAGTCGCTGCGGAGGCCGACGCCATGGTGACGGTGTTCGGCATTCTGAATCTCACCGAGGACTCCTTCTTCGATGAGAGCCGGCGGCTAGACCCCGCCGGCGCTGTCACCGCGGCGATCGAAATGCTGCGAGTCGGATCAGACGTCGTGGATGTCGGACCGGCCGCCAGCCATCCGGACGCGAGGCCTGTATCGCCGGCCGATGAGATCAGACGTATTGCGCCGCTCTTAGACGCCCTGTCCGATCAGATGCACCGTGTTTCAATCGACAGCTTCCAACCGGAAACCCAGCGCTATGCGCTCAAGCGCGGCGTGGGCTACCTGAACGATATCCAAGGATTTCCTGACCCTGCGCTCTATCCCGATATTGCTGAGGCGGACTGCAGGCTGGTGGTTATGCACTCAGCGCAGCGGGATGGCATCGCCACCCGCACCGGTCACCTTCGACCCGAAGACGCGCTCGACGAGATTGTGCGGTTCTTCGAGGCGCGGGTTTCCGCCTTGCGACGGAGCGGGGTCGCTGCCGACCGGCTCATCCTCGATCCGGGGATGGGATTTTTCTTGAGCCCCGCACCGGAAACATCGCTGCACGTGCTGTCGAACCTTCAAAAGCTGAAGTCGGCGTTGGGGCTTCCGCTATTGGTCTCGGTGTCGCGGAAATCCTTCTTGGGCGCCACCGTTGGCCTTCCTGTAAAGGATCTGGGTCCAGCGAGCCTTGCGGCGGAACTTCACGCGATCGGCAATGGCGCTGACTACGTCCGCACCCACGCGCCTGGAGATCTGCGAAGCGCAATCACCTTCTCGGAAACCCTCGCGAAATTTCGCAGTCGCGACGCCAGAGACCGAGGGTTAGATCATGCCTAGCATTCACCTTCCGGCCGCCCGCTAGCGGACCCTGGTCAGGTTCCGCGAAGGTGGGCGCAGACATGCTGGGCTCGTCAGGATCAAACTGCACTATGAGGCGGCGGTTCATACCGCGCCAGGGGAGCGAATGGACAGCGAGGAGCCTCCGAACGTTCGGGTCGCCTGCTCGGGTGATATCGACGAGGTTGTGCGGCTGATGCACGACGCTGCGGCGTGGATGTCCGCCAAGGGAACGCCCGCCTGGGACGTCGCGCGGATCGACCGGACATTCGCGGAGACCTTCGTCCTGAGATCCGAGCTCCTAGTCGCGAGTTGCAGCGACGGCATCGTCGGCTGTTGCACCTTGTCGGCCGAGGATCCCGAGTTCTGGCCCGACGCCCTCAAGGGGGAGGCCGCATATCTGCACAAGCTCGCGGTGCGACGGACACATGCGGGCCGGGGTGTCAGCTCCGCGCTGATCGAGGCTTGCCGCCATGCCGCGCGAACGCAGGGGTGCGCCAAGCTGCGGCTCGACTGCCACCCGAACCTGCGTGGCCTATACGAGCGGCTCGGATTCACCCACGTCGACACTTTCAATCCCGGCTGGGATCCAACCTTCATCGCAGAACGCCTAGAACTCGAAATCTAACGTCCGTTCGGGCATCGAGGTCCATGTCGGGGTGGGACGGGCCCGTGGCTTCAAGATCACTTGCAGTCCGACCGCGATGTCTTGGTTGCGCGAGAGGTTGTCGATATCCTCCACTTCCATCATCAACCCTGGATAATGCCGCCGCCGTCATCGCCGCCGACGCCCGTGCCGGGCTTTTCGGGCCTGTCAGGCTTGCTCGGCCTTCAGCCTGCCTGGGCGAGATCTCCGGCGGACGGATTAACGGCGGAGCTTCGCCGCCTTTCGTGCGTGTGAAGGCCGAAGATAGTTCTCTCAAAAACATCCGTTTATGAGAGATACCAAATGTCATTTTCAGAAGACGACTGCACCAGTTGATTGGGCGTAATGGCTGTTGTGCAGCCAGCTCCTGACAGTTCAATATCAGAAGTGATCTGCACCAATCTCGACTATGCTCAATACTCGTGTGGGCTCTGTTGCAAAAATCGTGAAGCTTGAGCATGCTTGGCGGAGATTGGACGGACGGAACGATGACGGATTTCAAGTGGCGCCATTTCCAGGGTGATGTGATCCTGTGGGCGGTGCGCTGGTATTGTCGCTATCCGATCAGCTATCGCGACCTTGAGGAAATGCTGGCGGAACGCGGCATTTCGGTCGACCATACGACGATCTATCGCTGGGTCCAGTGCTACGCCCCGGAGATGGAGAAGCGGCTGCGCTGGTTCTGGCGGCGTGGCTTTGATCCGAGCTGGCGCCTGGATGAAACCTACGTCAAGGTGCGGGGCAAGTGGACCTACCTGTACCGGGCAGTCGACAAGCGGGGCGACACGATCGATTTCTACCTGTCGCCGACCCGCAGCGCCAAGGCAGCGAAGCGGTTCCTGGGCAAGGCCCTGCGAGGCCTGAAGCACTGGGAAAAGCCTGCCACGCTCAATACCGACAAAGCGCCGAGCTATGGTGCAGCGATCACCGAATTGAAGCGCGAAGGAAAGCTGGACCGGGAGACGGCCCACCGGCAGGTGAAGTATCTCAATAACGTGATCGAGGCCGATCACGGAAAGCTCAAGATACTGATCAAGCCGGTGCGCGGTTTCAAATCGATCCCCACGGCCTATGCCACGATCAAGGGATTCGAAGTCATGCGAGCCCTGCGCAAAGGACAGGCTCGCCCCTGGTGCCTGCAGCCCGGCATCAGGGGCGAGGTGCGCCTTGTGGAGAGAGCTTTTGGCATTGGGCCCTCGGCGCTGACGGAGGCCATGGGCATGCTCAACCACCATTTCGCAGCAGCCGCCTGATCGGCGCAGAGCGACAGCCTACCTCTGACTGCCGCCAATCTTTGCAACAGAGCCCGCCGTGCTAGTCTGCTCGGTGATGGTGGAGTGAAGCCAACCCGCAATCGGGTTATGAATCTGCATCGCGATTCGCAATCAGCTGTCTCTTGAGCATGTCGAACTCCTGCGATGTTATCTCGCCGTGCTCGTGCTGCTACACCAACTTGTCCAACTCATCCGCCACACCGCTCCCCACCACCTGCGATGGCCAGGTTGTTTGCTGGGCGCATTGGCGGAGTATCGTCTCGACCCGGGACACCCACACCGGCACAACCTTACGGGAGTGATTCACTGTCAAAGAATCGGCCCGGTGCTCTGACGCAAGTATCGGGATGGTCACCATTTGTAAGCCGTAGACCTGAGTGGTGATCAAGACTTCGATACCACCGACCGTACCGGTACTAATCGACGACGGTCGTGTTCGTCGCCTGCCGCAGGGACTCTGCACACCTCCGTTTACGCATGTGCCTGGAGGAGTTGGAAATCGTCGTGTTCGGGAAACATTAAACACAGGATGGCAGCGATCTGAGCCAGCACATGATCAGCTAGCTCACCATCCGGATCGACGGCCCACTGCATCGTCGCGCCAGCGATGACCGAGTGCAGGAGCAACTCAGCTGCCGCAGGAGCACCTGGGGGCAGTCGCTTGCGGATCCCCTCCACCACCGCGCGGTTCCGCTGGATCGCAAGCGTGCGTAGCTCCGGCACCTGGAGCTCGTACCAGGAGATGAGATAGTTCACCGAGAAGTCGTTGCGAGTGTTCATGCTCCGAACGAGCACCTGCAAAAATTCCCAGAGCCCTTGCGGCCCTGCGCCTATCGGTATCGCATTCAGGTAATGCCGCACCTGCTCGACGCCGCGCTCCATCATCCTCACCAGCAGCGTATCGCGGTTGGTGAAGCGCTGGATTAACGCTGCGCGGGAGAGCCCCACCTCCTTTGCTACTCCGCTGAGCGTGAACTCTATGGGACCGCAACGCTTCAGCACTACGGTGGCGGCCTCGAGTACCTCGTCATCGGACTTGAGCTTGGGGCGGGGCATCAGTGTTCACCTTCTGTATGGGTTGGGGCGGAGGCTGTGGCTGCCGCCGCCATTGTAGCAAATTGAAGACGGAGCGAGAGTAGAGCCACGAGCCCCGCAAACACGGCCGATACAACGAGGCCAGGGAGCGGACCAGCAAGGTCGACAAACGCGCCGGCCGCAAGCATAACCATGGGCGAGGCTGACAGCATCACCGCCGAGACCGTGCCGAGTACCCGGCCGAGAAGTTCTGGCGGCGTGCGGTTGTAGATGGCAGCGTTGAGAATGGGAGAGACTGAGCCGGTCAGCAGTCCCACGAGCGCGCCCAACAACATCAGCACCGGCACGCCTGGCAACTGTGAAAGCAGAAGCGAGCCCACCGCAGAGCCACAAAATGCCACCGCCAGCCAGTTCTGCGCTGATATCCGGGCGCCGACCGACGCATGAATGGCAATGCCAAGGAGACCACCAGCCCCCATCATTGAGGAGAACAGCCCGAGCTCTGCTACTTGGCGTCCTGCATCTACAAACAGCGCAGGCATGATGACGCTGCCGTTGGCGCCAACGATGCCCACGAAGATCATCACTATACCAAAGAGAGGGCGCAGCAGGGGTTCGCTCCAGAGAAAAGCGACGCCGGCGCGCATGGAGAGAGTCGCCGTCGTGGTCATCGTCCGAGCGGCACGCGCGGGAAGCACCCACGCGCCGAGCAGACCTGCAAGGACGGAGCAGAACGCCGTCAGCCCGAGCGTTGGCGCAGCGCCAAGCAGGCCGATTGCGGCCCCCCCAAGGGCCGGGCCACCTAGAATCGCGACGTTCCCGATCACCGCTTTCAGTGACGAGACGCGCTCAACGGAGAGCCCGGCGACGTGGCCGAGTTTGGGCAGCTCACTGTCCTGCGCGGCCATACCGGGTGCGTCGAACGCGGCACCGAGCACCACGCAAGCGATCAGCCCAGTGTTCGAGAGGGCGCCAACGGCATCGAGCAGTGGGATGCTCGCCATGGCCACGCCGCCCACCACACCCGAGATCAATGCGACGGGCGCGCGCCCGAACCGATCGACGAGGCCACCACCAACCCACGCGCCGATGATGGTCGCGATGACGCTGCTAGCGGCCGTGGCGCCCGCCCAGGCCGCGCTCTTTGTATGAGACAGGACGAACCATGGAAGCGCGAGGGCCGCCACCGCGTTGCCGATCCGGAAGAGAAAGGTCGCCGCGAACAGCGTCGCGAGCGGGCTATATCGACGTTCGCTCATTCCGCTGCGGCGAGCTGCGCCTTCGCCGCAGCGAGGTACTCTTCGTTACCCGAGTCGAGGGCGAAGAGTGCGTAGGTGACCGCCCCGAACGCAAGGCGCTCCGCGATGTGGTGGGCGAGCCGCGGCCACACCCGGCCACCGGCCGCTTCATACGTGAGGAGGAGCTTCGCGAGCCCCTCTTCACCAAAGACCATAAGGTGCGCGGCCATGTCGATGGCAGGGTCATCAACGCGGGCCTCGCTCCAGTCGATCATCCCGCTGACGCGCTCCGTGTTGTCGATGAGCACATGGCCCACGTAGAGATCGCCATGCACCACCACGGAGAAATCTGGCCACGACGAATCGTCGTCGAGCCAGCGCTGCCACCGGTGGAGGCGCTTGTCGTTCACCACGAACTCGCGTCGGACGCGGTCAACGTCGTCGGCCACCTTCTGACGGGCCTGCGTCGGTGTACGGATGAGCATCCCCGCATCCACGGCGGCGGAAATGGGGACGGCATGCAGGGCGGCGAGCGCGGTCGCGAAGCTCTCCGCGAAGACCTCCGAGTCCTGCGGCACGACCCAGTCGGGCGTGGACGAACCAGGCTGGATGACCATCGCAGTCGAGTCTTCGAGCATGGGATAGGCAACGAGCTCGGCGTTGGCCACGCGCCAGTCCGGCACCGCGAACGGCAGGCGATTCTTGAGCATTGCCAGCACCCGCGCCTCTGGTTCGACCTTCGCGCTTACCTCGGCTCGGCGCGGGATGCGCAGCACCCACCGACGTCCATCGTCGACGGTGGCGATCACGATCCTATAGTCGAGCCCAAGCTCATTGACAGTCAGCGGGCCATGGAGCTTGAGCCCATGTCGGGCTGCAAGTGCGTACAGTTGGAAGGTATCGGCGGTCGTGACTACGGTCATGATTCACTCCTGAGGGCTTGACGGGTTTAGCCACCTAAATATAACAGTCACGTCGGTTATATTCAAG
>NZ_JBRFKD010000015.1:0-9756 GCF_053098325.1 Providencia sp. PROV_01
ATAATTTAATATAAACATTCTTCATATTACAGCCTCCATATTAAATGTAATTTTTTATAGATAGCAATTTATCTAGCAATTCCAATTAATTCATAACAGTCAAAATATTGATTCAAAAGTTTAAACTTCATAAGTTTTAGTGATTTTTTCCTTATATGATTAAAAATCATTATTAAATTTTTCATTTCACATTGTTAAGATTATTTATCTAACTTAGAAAATTAAAAATATATACCAAAGAAACATTAATTCATTAGCAATATAAAAAATGGATAAGAAACTATAAATAATTTTGGTTTCATACCTATTCGTTTTATTCATATTCCAACATAAAGGTTGTTGTTGCCTCAAAGGCGCCTCGCCCTACTGTTTTAGTATATAAGGCATTCGGCTCACCTTGTACATAAGCTTTCAGATTAAGCTTATTACCATTCCCCATATGCAATTGCTGAATATAGTTTTTGGGTTTATTTAATAAAATTGGTGTGCCATTTTCAGTCTCCAAGCCAATAGCGATTCCATTCGCTTGACTCCCAGCATTAAGCGCTAACAACCCCGGTAAAGCCGCACTTTCAGTCCCCATAAAGGTCACTTGAACTTCTTTCCCCAGCACTAAATCGCAATTAATTAACCGAATTGTAAATGGCTGACTGTGTGTTCGAGTATTCAAATACAAATATTTATCTACAATAGTGCCAAAATCTAATTCGATATTTTCATCGCCAGGATATACTTCGCAAGCGTCCTCAACCAACGTTCCATCAAATTGTACTGTTTCCGACTGCGCGCAAAGCGGCACAGCCAATAAACTTAATGACAAGACTAAAGGCCATAATTGATGTAATGGTATTTGCATTTTTTTCATTTCCTTTTATCGTGTCATTGAAAATCGATGGTCAATGTCCCGGTCGCAGAAAAATTATCACCAACCAGTTCCGTTCCAGCACGCTTAACCGGCACCGCCGATAATCTCGGTGGATTTGAACTATCAATGGCAAACGCCTTATTCAGCTCTAACGGTATCCCGTCCTTTTGAATTTGAATGCCTAATTTTCCGTTATTCATCGGGCTACTTGTTCGTAATGTCGCATTATCAAATCCCGTACCCGCCAGAGTTCCACTGAACGTCAATGTCACATTCCATGGTTGATTTAAGTCACCTTGACAATTCAATTGATACGGAATGTCTTGTTTAAATAGATTCCCATCCACTTTACGCACCCCCACCTTTCCAAAAGAAACGCGTATAGGATTTGTTTGTCCTAATTCACACGCGGGGGGCAGTACTAGCGTACCATCAAAAACCCAATTGGCTTCCACCACTGAGGACATCATAATGAATAGCCCCCCTAAACTGCATAAATAACAATAACGTTGACTTGTGCTTATCAGTAATTTTTTCATTGATAGTTCACCTTTAATGTTGCCAACGCAGTAAAACTACCACCATCTGTATCATTAAAGCCCGCCGTCATATTTTTAATCGGCGCGGCTTTTAAAGAAGGCAAAGAGGTATAATTAATATTCACCGGCTGATTAATTGCTTGCCGGATATTATCAACATAAAAAATAACGCCTAATTTATCATTACTTGTTTTTAATGCGCCATTGCTATTAAACAATGTAGGGTCGCCTTCTAAGGTCAATGTCAGATTATTTTTTGCTAATCCTGTACACGATAGACTCAATGGCAATGTTTGTAAGTAGTTATTACCGTCAATGCGCGTTAATAAAATATCACCAAAATGAATCGTCGCTTGATTATTGTTATTTAGAATACATTCAGGTGGCGTCACAATTAAATTACCATAAAGATTTGCCCCTAACCCCCATGTAAATGGAGAGTTTATTACACAAAAAAAGCCGAGTGCCACTTGTTGTCGGTGAATAAATTTCATCTTGTTCTCCTTAACGGTAATCCACCACAAAAGTTAATGTCCCATTAAAATTTCCGCCATCAGTTAATACCGTTCCCGATGGTTTTACTGGCACCGCATAAAGCGCAGGCTGATTGCTACCATAAGTGAAATTCACAACATCACCATTACTTAATCTAGTCGAATCCTGATAAACCGCTATCCCGAGATTCGTCCGACCAGTACGAATGACATTTTGTCCATTGAGGGTAATCGGGCTCCAACTAACCGTCATTTTTAATGCATTGCTATAGACATTCGTACAATTTAAGGTGTAATCAATACGTGTGCGTTTATAACTACTATTGTCAATTAGTGTTTCATGGATATCGCCAAAATTGACATCTGCCACCGTACCACTATTCACGGTACATTCTGGCGGCGTGACAACCAGCGTTCCTGTAAAATAGACATCCAATGCTCGTGATAATACCGGACTCAATAAACAAAGTAGGCCGATAAAATACCTAACAAAGAGAGTATTATTCATGAAATAGTCCCGCGTTTATTGATAATTTAACGTCACGGTCATTGTGCCAGTGAAAGATCCCGCATCACTGAGCATCATACCGCTAGGTTTTATCGGTACCGCATACAAGTTCGGCGGATTACCGTAAGTAAAGTTAATTGACGCTCCGTTACTTAAGCGAGTCGAATCCCGATAAATGGCAATACCCAAATTTGTTCGGTTTGTGCTGATAGCAGAAACACCATTAAAGGTTACTGGATCCCATGACAACGCCATGTTCAACGCATTTTTTTCTAATGCACTGCAAGATAATCCCGTATCAATGGGGGTTCGCTTATAACTCACCCCATCAATTAATCCTTGTTGTACCTCTTCAAAACGCACAATTTGTATTGAACTGCCACTACTAAACGTACACTGTGGGGGCATCGTAATGGTCAACGTTAAATTCAGATTTGCGGTATCGGCATGTACGACATAGAATAAACTTCCAAACAATAGCGTGCTAAAAAAAAGAACGCTGAACACAATAAGGCCTTTAATTCCTACGGTCACATGCTGTATCAATAACATCGTTGACTCCTAATCATAACTTACCTGAAAGCGAATAATTGCCTGATAAGCTCCCGAACTTAAACCTGCTGTAGTGCGGATCGGGGTAACATAATAAGTCAATTGATTCTGTCCCGGAGAAACAAGCTCAGGAGTACTATATTGCCCTATTGCAAGAGGATGATAAGAAGCATTACTCAATTGTAATGCAATTCCTTTCGCCCCCGTAACGGCCGCTAATTGTGGGTTTTGATTGTCTGCCGCAGCCAAAAAACGAATTTTCATCGCAGGCATATCAGGACTCCACAATAAGTTGCCGAGTTTATTACGATTACGACTTTCACCACTTAAACAATCTTCTAAACGCAGTTGTACCGCGACAGGAGTACCTGTTTGACCGACTTTCTGTAATTGCCCCGTGCCTAATGTCCCCAGTTCAATCGTTTGATATGCGGAGGACATCGCTAATCGGCAAGCACTTTCCGTTAAAGCCCCGTGTACATACAATGTGCCATTAGCCCCATCGACATCCCAGTTATCCACTTTGTCAAGTTCAGTACTGAGCGCTGTGCTACTGAATAAGCACAATCCTAAACCGTACGCCATCATATAATGAGGTATCTTATTGGCTTCTTTCATGATGCTCTCCTGCGTTGAAATCTGCTTTAACGTCATCTTGTTTGAAGTTACTGTTTATCTGATACCACATGACAGCGATTATCTTGACAAGTAAATGTCAACGTTGGTCGCCCACCATAGTCATTGATATAAGTAAGCACAGGCTGACTTCCTAAGGCTTTTGCACTCCCCCCCATCAGCAAACTGCTTTTAGGTGCAACCATCAACGGTTCAAATCCCGAGACCGTTTTTCCGTCTTTCACTGAAGCGGCATCAACAAGCGTTACAAAATATGGCGTTGGATTCTCTACACTGTATTGATCACCTTGACGAGTAAGTGTGATTTTTTCTTGCCATGGATTTTCCATCTGTTGGCGAGTTGGAATAATCGCTTTTGGGCGATAAAACAACTTAATTCGCGTTTGTAACGCCAACTGAAGTGTGTTGGGTTTATCACTCTTAGGTGGGATTTCACGTAAATTGAAATAATAAACGGACTCCCTGTCTTGCGGCAGTGACGCGACACTCGGCAGTGCTTGGATTTTTACTTGGCTTTTAGCGCCAGGCTCAACACGCTGAACGGGAGGTAATACTGTAAAGGGCTCCGTGATTTTTTCACCTTGGGCATTTTCAATCCAACCTTGTGCTAAATAAGGTAATTGCTTATTTTCATTACTGATATTTAAGCTAATGGATTTATCTTCACCCGTCATAATTGCACGAGTGCGATCTAAAGCGACTGCAGCTTGTGCGGAAGACAGTGTCGTAGATATCAACACCGCTCCAACCAAAAAAGTGGCAATAGGATGATGATTTCTTTTATTAATTTTATTGCTCTGTAACATATTCTTTTACCTTAGTATGAAGAAGAGATAAACCTCTTCAATCATGTCATTTTTATTTTCTTAACCAGCTCTTTGAGCTGACCAAATCTGGCTTATCCGATGCCCCAGAAGTTAATGAATGAGGCGTAGAGAATGACGGTAAACTTACCGCATCCGATTCAACAACCGTCTCAGTCTGCTCAAGAGGTAAGATGTCAGTCGCATGGCACGGTAATAACCAATTCGTTAACAATGTGTCGCTCTTCGGCAATATTTTAGGTAAGGTGATTTCACATTGTGCTTTATCATCCCAACGAACTTGTAACTTATCGTTAGGGTTGAGCCCCGTTAAATACGTACTCCCATCATCCCCTACCATTCCCACTTGTTGACCTTTCACATTGAAAACTTGTGCCCCAAATGGGGGAACACTATTATCAGATAAACGCAATAAGGCCATTGCACTGTGCCCAGCCACAACATCGAACTGGCGGTAGCCAATAGCACCTTCTGTTAAAGTACCTTGCTTAACCGATTGTGATACCTGAGCATCTTCAGGTAATGTATTTAAATCGACACTGACTTGATTACGGTAATAACTGTTCACGTCTGTTAATACCGCCTGACCAAAATAGTTTGTTCGGATGGTTGAGCCATAACCTCGTAATGGGATATCAGGAACCCCATCCGTATCAACAAAAATTCGAGTCCCCCCAAGCTGATTACCACGATGCATCACCACACCTTGCTTAATCGCCGTAAAACCACCTTGAAGTGATAAGCCAGCAGAACGATATCTATCTTGCTGATAAGTGGCATTTGCATTGATTTGAGCTAAATCCGCTTGATGCGTGTAATAACCACTCACTAACCCACCAGAACGAGACCATCCGGTACTTAATTGGTAATTAGTACGTTCATCTAATCGGTCGTAATAACTAACTCGTTGAGAGTTATCACGCTCATCCCAACTGCTGTTCATGCTAAGCGAACCACTCTCTCCCCAAGGCAATGAAAGGGAAAGGTAGGCGCCATCATCATTAGTCTGCCGATACCGATTTCGATAAGCCGTCAAGTTAACACTTAGATTTTTCCATTTACCGATATCAAAATAGCGCGCTAAAGACAGACTATAACGGTCATTATCAGGCTGATCCCAGTAGGTTTGATGGTAATAATTTATATAAGCACTGAGCCCCAACTCCGGAAATTGTTGGTTATAGGAAACCGTATACATTTCCTTACTGCTATACTGGCGGACCCCCGTAGACTGCGCATTTAAGTACTCAGACATACTCATAAAACCTTGTTCAGCAAAGCGATATCCCGCAAATGTCACTTGGCTATTGTAGGCATCAAATCGTTTTGAATAGCTCAAACGATATGAATTACCGTGATACGTTTTATCGCCGACTTCAGTTAACCCTTTTAACCGTGAACGCGCATGGGTGATATCAAAAGACAACGCGCCAAACATCATTAGATCTCGACCGATACCGACCGCTGCAGAAGCGTAATTCTCCGCAGCAACACCGCCACCATACAATGACCAGCCGTTATTCACTCCCCACGAAAACTCACCGCTCGCAAATGTTTCACCACTCACTTGGTGGCGCCAATCAGTTGGGCGTCCAGCGGCAAGCTTATAACGCAATTGCCCAGGGCGAGTGAGGTAAGGAACACTGGCTGTATTCACTGTAAACGTTTGAATCGTTCCATCTTGTTCTTTAACTTCAACATTAATCTCACCGGATAGTGCATCATTTAAGTCTTGAATACGAAAAGGACCTGCAGCAACTTGCGTTTGATAAATAATACGGCCTTGCTGACTCACGATAACGGTAGCATTACTTTTGGCTACCCCCGTTATTTCGGGAGCATATCCCCGTAGATTGGGCGGTAACATATTGATGTCAGTGATCAAACTCAGCCCCGTAAATCGAAAGCTGTCAAAAATATCGGAAGCTAAATAATCTTCACCTAAGGTGAGTTTTGCTCCGAGAGATTTAATTGCACGATAGACATAATACCGCGTCCAATCTAATGAACGGGAAGTACCTTGACCTTGCTGCTTGTCTAAACGTAGTTGCCAATCCGCCCGCATACGCCACACACCTAAGTTCACACCGGCAACACCATTGCCGCTAACATTAGCATTTGTTCGTTGTCCGCCCCGAGTTTGCTGACCAACCTGAGCATTGAGGTTATAATCAAAAAGGGCGCCGGGTAATCCATCCTCCCAACGAGCAGGCGGATCCCAGTTTTCGGCTGTATACTCCAAATAGGCTTGGGGTAAACTGATATACAAAGCAGAAGCGGCTAAATCCCCTTTAACTTCCGTACCCGGTAAGCTATCGAGTGATAAACACTGACCATCATGCCACCATTTTAATGTTGGCAATAAATCAGGTTTAAGCGCTAGTTGCTCAACTAACACAGGGCTTAAACAGGCAACGCTCTCATCTGGCTGGCCGTCGGGGACGTAATAAAATACGGTTTGTTCCGGTAATTGATGTTTATTTATAAAAATAGAAAAACGATATTCACCCGGCATTAAAAAGCCCGGACGTGAAAACTGGGCTAAATCAATATTTGCGCGGTCATTAACATCCAAAATATCCGTATTAAATTCAATCTGCTCAGCATAGCTGTTACAACTTAAGGACACAGCAACAAGCAGTCCCATCAACCGAGGACGGCTTATCCGTAACAACGGCATATGAATATAACCTAGGGCCATCATCTCGACCTTCTTATTTCTTTTTTTATTAATAAAATCATTTAGCTTTTAATTTTCATGCAAAACCAAGTGTGGATTTCGGCATCTAAAATCAATTAATGGATTATTCATAATCCAATTTAAAGCGTAATTGGCTGTAATACTGTCCTGAAACTAATGGAGCATGATTAGCCACCAACTTTAATTCATAAGCTAAATCATGGGAGCCCTGTGTTAATGTTTGAGCAGACAGAGCCTGTCCTGGAACAATAATTGCTCCGTCGTCATTGCGCTGAATTTGCAATCCGACACCTTTGGCTTGTCCATTCACACTAAATAATCCGCGTTGATGTGCACCATCAAAGGTGACTCTAAAGTATTGCCAATTAGGTTTATTTGGGTTTTGACGTTCAAGAACGCAATTAACTAACTTAATAACAAACGAATGTGTAGGTCCTTGTCCATCTCGACGAATATCACTGAGAGAGAGGCTGCCCATATTAATAGTCTGATCACGACTCCCTACATCAATAGCGCAGGCCGTTTCAATGATACTGCCATTCATCTTTACTGAGCCTAACGCATTGGCAGGGGAAATATCGATGAGGGCACAGATACTGAGACTCAATGAAAGCAGTTTACTGAGCGTTAAATATTTCATTGCTTCCTCTTCTACGCAGGCTTCCCTTTGAAATAAACCAGCAAAATGTCCTTTTTTTGCTGGCTACTAAACAACAATTATTCGTATGACAACGTAAAGTCAGCTACGGAGCTAAATTCACCTGCGGTAATCGTTTTAATATCACCGCCATTACCCATTAAATACGCAGAAAAACGCAGAGTATTATTGCCATCTTGAATATTTTGGAATGGTGTTGGTGTACCTAACGTAATAATATTCCCACTACCATTCGTAATTTGTACCCCAGCACCTGAACCAGTACCAACGATACCTAACGTTTTATTCGTATTATCAAATGAAGCTGCAGCACCACTAAATGTTAATTGAACACCTTTTTCTAATGCAGTTATATCGCAGTTTTCTAAAGCAATATCAAAACTACGTGGACTAGATTTACCACCATCCACTAACGCCATATTTGATATTTGTCCAAGTTCAACAGTTTGATCAATTGAATCTGGTGAAATAGAGCACGGTGCATCAATAATGGAACCTTTAAAATTCACTTTTCCGTGACCCATATCTGCAGCAAATACAGAGGTGCTCATAGCACTAGAAACTAGTGCTAATAAAAATAATTTTTTCATATATTCCTCAATAAATTATAAATAAACAACTTGATTTATTTCTATTACTACAAAATATTTCTTCTACTATAATTAATAAAAGTAGACAGTATCAGAAGCCGCTATCAATTTTTTCAACATTGATACGTCATCAGAATTTGATTTTTCCATCTCAAGTAAAACATGTTTAATTACTTTCTCAAATGGAACATTCAATGCTATTGATAAATTAAATAACATATCCACTGAGATTTTATTAATACCTCGCTCATATCGAGACATCTGTTGCTGCGAAACATTTAATTTCTTTGCCAGTTCAGCGCCAGTCATTCCACACTCTCTTCTAATCTTTTTAATAACAGTCCCACAGTAAGTTGAAACTTGATTATCCTGATTGTCGCACTGACTATTAATTCTATTTTCTTCAAAATTCATATTAGTAATCTTTCCAATAAATGAAAATAATTACCAATTTAAAATTAGTAATTAAATAAACATATATAATATCCGTAACGGACTTAGCTGAACGGGTACAATTATAAAGAGTGAACTTTTAAAAGCAAACTCCCACTCCTCGCACATTTACTTAAATATTTAAATGTTACAGTTTTTAATAATCAAAAAATTCACTTAAATATCATGCAATTAAAAAATAAAACTCATTTGTTTAAATTTTAAACAGTCACAATTTGATAACATGACCATAGTGTTATAATTCAACAAGCAAACAAAAAACAAAATTTTAACCTGAAATTAATATTTATTAATACTTTATATTAATATGTAATAAATAAATGAAAAACAATCAGGACTTACGCCTTTTAAGCGTTAACAAAAAAGCAAAAATCTGAAAAAATGAAAAATAACTATTAATTATCAAGATTTTATTTCAAACCCACCAAACGAGTAAAAATGAAATATTATCTAACATATTTTATATGTGATTTGCTTTTTATCTTACACTCACCAATTTTTACATCATAAAATGACCACACATCATACTATTAATCCCCAACCATCACAGAATAAAAACTTAAATTATCACTATAGTTCATGGGGATATACACATAATAATATGTATTATCTATGCTTTAATGATAGTGGGTATATAATGAGTGATATGTATGAATTTTTTGTAATTATTTAATCTGTCGCAACTTAAAAAAAATATAACATATTCGAGATATTAGGTCCTGAATGCAGAAAATGACGTTCCCCACAAAAAAAATGGCCATTACTCAGCAAAGTTTTAAGTCAGGTATGAGTGTTTCCATGGTTGATCGACAACATGGTGTGATGGCAAGTCAGCTTTTCCTTTGACATAAACAGTATCAAGAACGAAGTCTGACCGCGGTGACAGCAAGTGAGCAGGCTGTTAGTGCCTCTTAGCTAGACTCAGCTATAAAGCAA
>NZ_JBRFKD010000016.1:0-491 GCF_053098325.1 Providencia sp. PROV_01
TTAACCCTTTTGCCAGATTTGGTAACTATAATTTATGTTAGAGGCGAAGTCTTGGGTAAAAACTGGCCTAAAATTGCTGGGGATTTCAGGAAAGTAAACATCACCTTCCGGCTCGATGTCTATTGTAGATATATGTAGTGTATCTACTTGATCGATCAGGCTTTTGTATATCTCCCCACCACCTGAAACAATGACATGATCCGTTATTTTCTTTAGGTTGGTTAAAGCATCTTTAATTGATGGAAAGATCAATACGTTCTCATTGTCAGATGTAAAACTTGAACGTGTTACGACCGCATACTTTCGGTTGGGTAATGCTCCCATTGATTCAAAAGTCTTGCGTCCAACCAACAGCCATTGGTTATAGGTAATAGCTTTAAACAGGAGCTGTTCACCTTTGGCACTCCATGGAATATCAGGGCCATTCCCGATAACTCCATTCTTCGATATAGCTACCATTAGTGATAGTTTCACAATTCTTCCTCAGAGGT
>NZ_JBRFKD010000017.1:0-418 GCF_053098325.1 Providencia sp. PROV_01
TGTCGTTTTCAGAAGACGGCTGCACTGAACGTCAGAAGCCGACTGCACTATAGCAGCGGAGGGGTTGGATCCATCAGGCAACGACGGGCTGCTGCCGGCCATCAGCGGACGCAGGGAGGACTTTCCGCAACCGGCCGTTCGATGCGGCACCGATGGCCTTCGCGCAGGGGTAGTGAATCCGCCAGGATTGACTTGCGCTGCCCTACCTCTCACTAGTGAGGGGCGGCAGCGCATCAAGCGGTGAGCGCACTCCGGCACCGCCAACTTTCAGCACATGCGTGTAAATCATCGTCGTAGAGACGTCGGAATGGCCGAGCAGATCCTGCACGGTTCGAATGTCGTAACCGCTGCGGAGCAAGGCCGTCGCGAACGAGTGGCGGAGGGTGTGCGGTGTGGCGGGCTTCGTGATGCCTGCTTG
>NZ_JBRFKD010000018.1:0-937 GCF_053098325.1 Providencia sp. PROV_01
TAACTTTGTTTTAGGGCGACTGCCCTGCTGCGTAACATCGTTGCTGCTCCATAACATCAAACATCGACCCACGGCGTAACGCGCTTGCTGCTTGGATGCCCGAGGCATAGACTGTACAAAAAAACAGTCATAACAAGCCATGAAAACCGCCACTGCGCCGTTACCACCGCTGCGTTCGGTCAAGGTTCTGGACCAGTTGCGTGAGCGCATACGCTACTTGCATTACAGCTTACCAACCGAACAGGCTTATGTCCACTGGGTTCGTGCCTTCATCCGTTTCCACGGTGTGCGTCACCCGGCAACCTTGGGCAGCAGCGAAGTCGAGGCATTTCTGTCCTGGCTGGCGAACGAGCGCAAGGTTTCGGTCTCCACGCATCGTCAGGCATTGGCGGCCTTGCTGTTCTTCTACGGCAAGGTGCTGTGCACGGATCTGCCCTGGCTTCAGGAGATCGGAAGACCTCGGCCGTCGCGGCGCTTGCCGGTGGTGCTGACCCCGGATGAAGTGGTTCGCATCCTCGGTTTTCTGGAAGGCGAGCATCGTTTGTTCGCCCAGCTTCTGTATGGAACGGGCATGCGGATCAGTGAGGGTTTGCAACTGCGGGTCAAGGATCTGGATTTCGATCACGGCACGATCATCGTGCGGGAGGGCAAGGGCTCCAAGGATCGGGCCTTGATGTTACCCGAGAGCTTGGCACCCAGCCTGCGCGAGCAGCTGTCGCGTGCACGGGCATGGTGGCTGAAGGACCAGGCCGAGGGCCGCAGCGGCGTTGCGCTTCCCGACGCCCTTGAGCGGAAGTATCCGCGCGCCGGGCATTCCTGGCCGTGGTTCTGGGTTTTTGCGCAGCACACGCATTCGACCGATCCACGGAGCGGTGTCGTGCGTCGCCATCACATGTATGACCAGACCTTTCAGCGCGCCTTCAAACGTGCCGTAGAA